>DPJA01000036.1 GCA_003543235.1 Lachnospiraceae bacterium | reverse complement strand
AAAGTAGGTGGTTGCCAGATTCAATTTAAGCCGATGTGGCTCAATTGGCAGAGCAGCTGACTTGTAATCAGCAGGTTAACGGTTCGAGTCCGTTCATCGGCTTACCTTTTATCATGGGTCTTTAGCTCAGTTGGTTAGAGCATCCGGCTCATAACCGGGCGGTCCCGGGTTCAAGTCCCTGAAGACCCACTCATTTTAAAAATTTGTGACATTTTTTTGCCTTATGGCTCAGTAGCTCAGTTGGTTAGAGCGCCGGCCTGTCACGCCGGAGGTCATGGGTTCGAGCCCCACCTGAGTCGTTTTAATTTAATAAATATGGGAGTTTAGCTCAGCTGGGAGAGCGCTTGCCTTACAAGCAAGATGTCACAGGTTCGAGCCCTGTAATTCCCATTTTAACCGTAGATCTTAGGATTTACGGTATTTTATATGGCGGAGTAGCTCAGTTGGCTAGAGCACGCGGTTCATACCCGCGGTGTCAGGGGTTCAAATCCCTTTTCCGCTACTAAACTAAAGTCATGTATGAGTATTTGAACTCATACATGACTTTTTATTTTGTTTATGATAGACTAAGGTGATATTTATATCTGTATAAAATTAAGCAAGGAGTGAAAATTCTTGAGCATGAGAAAATTGGGTCTAGTTGGTGGCATGGGACCAGAATCTACAATTCCATATTACCATGATATTGTATATGGTGTTCAAAGTAGGATAGGAAATGATTGTTTCCCAGAGCTGACAATCGAAAGTGTTAATGTGTTTAAAGTTCTTCGTCTATGTGAAGAAAAAAAGTATGATGAATTAACGGAATATTTAATGAAAGCAATTATAAATTTGGAGAGAAGTGGTGTTGATTTTGCTGCGTTATCGGCAAATACACCGCATATTGTTTTCGATGCATTGAAGTGTAAATCCAATATTCCACTGGTAAGTATAATTGAAACAACTTGTGCGGAGGCACTTCGATTAGACCTCACCAAAATCGGCCTTTTAGGGACTAAGGTTACAATGACAGGTTCCTTTTTTAAAGAGCCTTTTGAACGAAAGAATATTGAAATCATAACTCCCGAAAGTAGTGAAATTATATATGTAAACGATAAAATTTCTAAAGAGTTAGAGCATGGAATAATAAAGAAAGAAACTCTCTGTCAGTTCCAAAAAATTATTCAATACATGAAGGATGAACATGATATTCAAGCTATTGTGTTAGGTTGCACAGAATTACCTTTGCTATTGAATGATAAAGAAAGTCCTGTTTTGTGTTTAGATACGATGAAAATTCATGTGCAAGCATTAATCGACATGATTATTAGCTAGCAAGTTTTAAATTCAGGCAGGATTATGAGCATAACATTTGTTATGTTAGTTAAAATCTCAGTAATGGGATGATATTCTAAATTGACATTATTAGAAAAAAGGGGACAACAAAATGATTTGTCCTTTATGTGCAACAAAATATTCTCATAATTTCAATAGTATGGATTATAGTAATTAAAAATGCAATTTTTGTATTTAACCTTGACAATTTATTACTTCGGTGGTACACTTTTATGGTGTCTGAATTAGGGCATCTTTAATTATGCCCAAAGTGGTTATTTAACCATATTCGGTTGCGATGGAATTGCATAGGCAGAACGTATTAATTTTGTAAGGAGGTGCACATTAGATGCCAACATTTAATCAGTTAGTAAGAAAAGGTAGACAGACTGTAGAAAAAAAATCAACAGCTCCAGCATTACAGAAAGGTCTTAATTCTCTTAAGAAGAAAACAACAAATATTTCTTCACCACAGAGAAGAGGCGTTTGTACAGCAGTTAAAACTTCTACACCTAAAAAGCCTAACTCAGCGCTTAGAAAGATTGCCAGAGTAAGACTTACAAACGGTATTGAAGTAACAGCTTACATCCCTGGTGAAGGTCATAACCTTCAGGAACATAGCGTTGTTCTTATCAGAGGTGGTAGAGTAAAGGACTTACCTGGTGTTCGTTACCATATTGTTCGTGGTACACTTGACACTGCTGGCGTAGCCAATAGAATGCAGAGTCGTTCTAAGTACGGCGCTAAGCGTCCAAAAGTTAAGAAATAATTGAATTTAAGTAATGCCTTGTACAAATGATATACAGTCTGCAAATGCGTGATATATATTTGGAAGTGTAAGGCGTGAAACGTGTAAAGTATACACGAGTACCTATGATTTAAATTTATTAAGGAGGGAAGAATCGTGCCAAGAAAAGGTCATGTAACAAAAAGAGAAGTATTACCAGACCCATTATACAAAAGCAAAAATGTAACAAAGCTTGTCAACAGCATCATGCTTGATGGCAAGAAGGGCGTTTCTCAGAAAATAGTTTATGGTGCATTCGATAAGGTTGCTGAGAAAACAGGCAAAGATCCTATTGAAGCATTTGAAGAAGCGATGAACAACATCATGCCAATACTTGAAGTAAAAGCTAGGCGTGTTGGTGGTGCAACATACCAGGTTCCAATGGAAATTAGACCAGAAAGAAGACGTACTTTAGGTCTTCGTTGGTTAACAATTTACAGCAGAAAACGTGGCGAAAAAACCATGGTTGACCGTTTAGCTGGAGAGCTTATGGATGCTCTTAATAACACTGGCGGTGCTTGTAAGAAGAAAGATGAAACACATAAAATGGCTGAAGCTAACAAAGCTTTCTCACATTATAAGTGGTAAGATTTTAAGTTTTGTTTGCCCTTTAAGGTTTCTTAGGGGGCAGGCAATGTTTTATAGAAAGTTTACAAATTTTTTTGTGAACGCAGAAATAAGGAGGAGTAATTTTTGGCTAACAGAGCATTTCCACTTGAAAAAACCAGAAATATTGGTATCATGGCTCATATTGATGCCGGTAAAACTACCCTCACAGAGCGTATCCTTTACTATACAGGCCGTAATTACAAGATTGGTGATACCCATGAAGGTACAGCAACTATGGACTGGATGGAGCAGGAGCAGGAGAGAGGTATTACTATTACTTCTGCTGCTACAACAGCTCAGTGGGAAGGTAACAGAATAAATATTATTGATACACCAGGTCACGTTGACTTTACAGTTGAAGTTGAACGTTCACTTCGTGTACTTGACGGCGCAGTTTGCGTTTTCTGTGCAAAGGGTGGCGTTGAGCCTCAGAGTGAAACCGTTTGGCGTCAGGCAGACAACTACAATGTTCCTAGAATGGCTTTCGTAAACAAGATGGACATTATGGGTGCGGATTTCTACAACGCAGTTGAAATGATGAAAGATAGATTAGGCTGTGTTCCTGTACCTATGGAGCTTCCTATTGGAGCTGAAGCATTTTTCACAGGTGTAGTTGATATTATGGAAATGAAAGCATTTATCTATGATGATGATCTTGGTAAAGATGTTTCTATCCACGAAATTCCAGCTGATATGCTTGATAAAGCACAGGAATACCATGATGCAATGGTTGAGACTATTGCTGAAACAGACGATGTTCTTATGGAAAAATTCTTTGAAGGTGAAGAGATTACAGTCCCTGAGTTAAAAGCAGCATTGAGAAAAGCTTGTATTGCTTGTCAACTTGTTCCTGTATTTTGTGGTTCAGCTTACAAAAACAAAGGTGTTCAGAAGCTTCTTGACGGTGTTATTGATTATATGCCAGCTCCTACTGACATTGAATCAATTAAGGGTGTAGACCCACACACAGGTGACGAGGTTGCTAGACATGCTTCAGATGATGAACCTTTCGCAGCACTTGCATTCAAAATTATGAATGACCCATTTGTTGGTAAACTTGCATTTTTCCGTGTTTATTCTGGTACATGTGAAGCAGGTTCATACGTTTATAACTCTGTAAAGGGTAAAAAAGAGCGTTTTGGACGTATTCTTCAGATGCACGCTAACCACAGAGAAGAAATTGAAAAAGTATACGCAGGTGACATCGCCGCTGCTGTAGGGTTCAAGCTTACAACAACTGGTGATACAATTTGTGATGAAGACCATGAAGTTATTCTAGAGTCAATGGTGTTCCCAGAACCCGTTATCTCAGTTGCTATTGAGCCTAAAACAAAGGCTGGTAGAGACAAAATGGGCATTGCACTTTCTAAACTTGCAGAAGAAGACCCAACTTTTAGAACACATACAGACCAAGAAACTGGAGATACAATTATTTCAGGCATGGGTGAACTCCACCTCGAAATTATTGTTGACCGTTTATTAAGAGAATTTAAGGTTGAGGCTAATGTTGGTGAGCCTCAGGTTGCTTACAGAGAAACTTTCCGCAAAGCTGTTGACGTTGAAGGTAAGTTTGTACGTCAGTCAGGTGGTCGTGGTCAGTATGGTCACTGTAAGGTTAAATTCTTCCCAATGGGCACAGATGCTGAGAATAACTATGAATTTGTTAATAGCGTTGTAGGTGGTGCAATTCCTAGAGAATACATTCCTGCTATTGATAAAGGTATCAAGGAAGCTATGAACAGCGGTATTCTTGGTGGTTATCCTGTACTTGGTGTTAGAGCAGAAGTTTACGATGGTAGCTACCATGATGTCGATTCATCTGAAATGGCTTATCAGATTGCTGGTTCCATGGCTTTTAAAGAAGCTATGAGAAAAGGTGATGCAGTTCTTCTTGAGCCAATCATGAAAGTAACAGTTACTGTACCTGAGCAATACATGGGAGACGTTATTGGTGACATTAACTCACGCCGTGGACGTATTGAAGGTATGGATGACAGAAATGGTGCTAAGATTATTCATTCTTACGTTCCACTTTCAGAGATGTTTGGTTATTCAACAGATCTTCGTTCAAGAACACAGGGTCGTGGCAATTATGCTATGGAAGTAGACCATTATGAACCATGTCCTAAGAGCATTCAAGAAAAAGTTCTTGCGGGCAGAAAAGTTGATTAATTTAACCAAAACTTTTCAATTAAAAGCTTATACTTTGAATGAATTTAATAATAAATTTACTGATAGTTTTTAACAAAACTATTGCAAAGAGGACGGTTTTTTAATATAATTAAGTTTGAAATATATTGTCGTTGTATCGGCAACTACAAATGCAGAAAAAGAATCGCATATAAATTTAAAGGAGGATTTACAAAATGGCAAAGGCAAAATTTGAAAGAACAAAACCACATGTTAACATTGGTACAATCGGTCACGTTGACCATGGCAAAACAACATTAACAGCTGCTATTACAAAAACATTATTCGAAAGATATCACTTAGGTGAAGCTGTAGCTTTCGATAACATCGACAAAGCTCCAGAAGAAAGAGAAAGAGGTATTACTATCTCTACTGCTCACGTTGAGTATGAAACACCTAACAGACATTATGCTCACGTTGACTGTCCTGGACATGCTGACTACGTTAAAAACATGATTACTGGTGCTGCTCAGATGGACGGTGCTATCCTTGTTGTTGCTGCAACAGATGGTCCTATGGCTCAGACTAGAGAGCATATTCTTCTTAGCCGTCAGGTAGGTGTTCCTTACATCACAGTATTCATGAACAAATGTGATATGGTTGATGATGAAGAACTTCTTGACTTAGTTGAAATGGAAATCAGAGAACTCCTTAGCGAGTATGAATTCCCTGGTGATGATATTCCTATTATGAGAGGTTCTGCATTCCAGGCTCTTCAGGATCCAATGGGTCCTTGGGGTGACAAGATTGTTGAATTCTTTGAAATCATTGATGAATATATCCCAACTCCAGAACGTGACATCGACAAAGCTTTCCTTATGCCAATTGAGGACGTTTTCTCAATTACAGGTCGTGGTACTGTTGCTACAGGTAGAGTTGAAAGCGGTGTAGTTAAAGTTCAGGACGAAGTTGAAATCGTTGGTCTTGCTGAAGAAAGCCGTAAAGTAGTTGTAACCGGTGTTGAAATGTTTAGAAAACTTCTTGATCAGGCTCAGGCTGGTGACAACATTGGTGTTCTTCTTCGTGGTGTTCAGAGAACTGACATTGAAAGAGGTCAGGTACTTGCTAAACCAGGTTCAATCACACCTCATACAAAATTTGAAGCTCAGGTTTATGTATTAAGCAAAGAAGAAGGCGGACGTCATACACCTTTCTTCAACAACTATCGTCCACAGTTCTATTTCAGAACAACTGACGTTACTGGCGTTATTACTCTTCCAGAAGGCACAGAAATGTGTATGCCTGGCGATAATGTAGAAATGAAAATTGAACTTATTACTTCTGTTGCTATGGCTCCTGGCCTTAGATTTGCTATCCGTGAGGGTGGTAGAACAGTTGGTGCTGGTTCTGTTATCGAAATTTTCGCATAAGAGAAACTTTATTGCTCGCAGACTTTTAATAGTCTGTGAGCTTTTTTATTTGGATAATAAAATATTTATGTTGAAAATACAGGTTAAAAGGATATAATTAAAAATAAATACTGTATATGAAGGGAAGAGACTCTTGGATAAAATATTAAATATAGAAAAGTTCGTTGATCATACAATGCTTAAGCCAGAAGCAACAGCTAGTGATATAAAGAAGCTTTGTGCTGAGGCAAAAAAATATGGTTTTAGAACAGTTTGTATTAATCCGTGTTATGTAAGGTTAGCGGCAAAGGAATTAGTTGGATGTGACAGCGATGTTTGCACTGTAATTGGTTTTCCCCTTGGGGCTAGTCACAGTGACGTAAAGTCTTTTGAAGCAAAAAAAGCCGTTGAAGATGGTGCAAATGAAGTTGATATGGTTATAAATATTGGTGCAGTTAAAGCAAATGATATGGAATATGTTACCCAAGATATTAGAACTGTTGTTGATGCAGTTAATGGCAAAGCTATTGTTAAAGTAATAATTGAATGCTGCTTACTAAATGATGAAGAAAAAATCCTTTCATGCAAAGCTGCAATGAATGCAGGAGCCAGTTTCGTAAAAACTTCTACAGGGTTTAGTTCAGGTGGTGCAACTATAAGTGATGTTACACTTATGAAAAAAGTTGTTGGGGAGAAAATGAGTGTAAAGGCTGCGGGAGGTATACGAGATTATGCAACTGCAGCTGAAATGATAAAAGCAGGTGCAGATAGAATTGGTGCAAGTGTGGGAATCGAAATTTTGGCTGAAAGTAAAAAATTAGAGTTTCAGAATAGAAATTCAATTTAGGTAGGTTGGAAACAACGTAATTATAGCTTCTATTGTATGTTGAGAAATAAAATAGTTGCAAATAATATATTTTAATGATAAACTAGACAAAATTATGCGGAATTAATTTCTTATACATTTTATATGAAATTTAGAAATAATTGTTGGCATGGTAAAAGTGCATAAAAATTTGTTTTTAAGCTAATAAAATTTGGTGAAAAAATTTATAAAAAAAACACAATTTTTATTAAAAAAAACTTGCCAAATTGTTTTTTGTGATGTATAATCTTTATTGTTGTGACATAGAGCGATGAAGTGGAGGTTGCCGCAGAACTTGTGCGGGTGTTCCACGGAGCGATGTCCAGTTCATGAAACCGGGCGGCAAGGTCACTGTACTGAATATTGGGAATAGAATTAACTTTGTTTAATTCTGTGTGTTCGTATTATTACGGATACACCCGGATAAGTGTGCAGTCACCACTTGTCGTGCTGAAACAAAAGTACGAAAAGGAGGGGACTTTTTTTATGGCAAATCAGAAAATCAGAATTAGTCTTAAAGCTTATGATCACAAATTAATTGATCAGTCAGCTGCGCAGCTTATTGAAACTGCGAAGAAAACAGGAGCTCAGATTAGTGGACCTATTCCACTTCCTACTAAGAAGGAAGTAGTTACTATTCTTAGAGCTGTTCACAAGTACAAAGATTCTAGAGAACAGTTCGAAATGAGAACTCACAAAAGACTAATTGATATTTTAATGCCTACACCAAAGACTGTTGATGCTATTAGCAGACTTGATTTACCAGCAGGCGTAGATATCACATTAAAAATTATGTAATTAACCCAAATTGGTTTATATAAGGGAAACGTATACGCAACTTATATTAAACTAGTATGATTACCTTTATGATGATTAAAGTCTAAAAAAGGCAATCCGCTGTAGAAACTTAGGAGGTGCGGAAAATGAAAAAAGCTATTATAGCTAAGAAAATTGGAATGACTCAGGTATTCAGCGAAGCAGGTAACCTTGTTCCTGTAACAGTTCTTGAAGCTGGCCCTTGTGTAGTTATTCAGAAGAAAACAGTAGAAAATGATGGTTATTCAGCAGTTCAGGTTGGATTTACCGACAAAAGAGCTAAACTTGTTAATAAACCAGAAGCAGGTCACTTTGCAAAAGCAGGCGTAACAGCTAAAAAATTTATTAAAGAGTTTAAGTTTGAAAACTCAGACAGCTATGAAATTGGTGCTGAAATTAAAGCAGACATTTTTGAAGCTGGCGACAAAATCGATGCAAGTGGTACATCAAAAGGTAAAGGATTCCAGGGTACTATTAAGAGACACGGTCAGCATAGAGGTCCTATGGCCCATGGTTCTAAGTATCACAGAGCAGTTGGTTCTTTGTCATCAGGTACAACACCTGGTAGAGTTAAAAAAGGTAAAAGAATGCCAGGACACATGGGTGCTGTTAAGATAACAATTCAGAATCTTACAGTTGTAAGTGTTGATGCAGAAAAGAATCTTGTTTTGGTTAAAGGCGCAGTTCCAGGACCAAAGGGTTCAGTGTTAGTAATAAAGGATAGCGTAAAGGCTTAATTAAACTTTACGAAAGGAGGAATTACACATGGCAAACGTTAAAGTATATAACATGAGCGGAGCTGAGGTTGGAACAATTGACCTCAATGAAGATATTTTTGGTTTAGAAGCAAGCGAACACGCAATGCACATGGCAGTTGTTCAGTACCTCGCTAACCAGAGACAGGGCACACAGAGTGCAAAAACTCGTGCTGAAGTAAGAGGCGGCGGCAGAAAACCTTGGAAACAAAAAGGAACTGGTCGTGCTAGACAGGGTTCTATTCGTTCACCACAGTGGACAGGTGGTGGTGTTGTTTTTGCACCAAAGCCAAGAGACTACTCTTTCAAGCTTAACAAAAAGTTTAAAAGACTTGCTCTTAAATCTGCTCTTTCAACAAAATGCGCTGAAGAAAAAATTATTGTTCTTGATGAGCTTTCATTAGCAGAAGTTAAGACAAAAGATATGGTTAAAGTACTTGCAAACATTAATGCAGGTAAAGCTCTTATCGTTATGGACGGAAGCAATAAAAACGTAATGCTTTCAGCTAGAAATATTCCAGAAGTTAAGACAGCAGCTGTTAACACTATAAATGTGTATGATTTATTAAAGTACAACACTTTAGTTATGACTAAAGAGGCTGTAGCAAAGATTGAGGAGGTGTACGCATAATGGCAGACTTAAAATATTATGACGTTATACTGAAACCTGTTATTACTGAAGCAAGTATGGCTATTTTGGAAGACAAGAAATATACTTTCTTAGTACATCCAAAGGCTACTAAAATTCAGATTAAAGAAGCTGTTGAAAAAATGTTTGACGGAGCAAAAGTTGCTTGCGTTAACACAATGAATTACGACGGCAAACCAAAAAGAAGAGGCAATATCTGGGGCAAAACTGCTGCTAAAAAGAAAGCTATTGTTAAGCTTACAGCAGAAAGCAAAGAAATTGAAATCTTCCAGGGGATGTAATTAAAACCCTTTAAACTATAGTTGGAAAAGAAACGCACGGAAACGTGTAGATTATTGTTAGTATTGAAAGGAGTGGAGAAGATGGGCATTAAAAGATATAAGCCTTATACACCTTCCAGAAGACACATGAGCGTGTCTACATTCGAGGAAATTACAAAATCAACTCCTGAAAAATCCTTAGTTGTTCATATTAAGAAAAATTCAGGAAGAAATAACCAGGGTAAATTAACAGTTCGTCACAGAGGTGGCGGAAGTAAAATCAAGTACAGAATTATTGATTTTAAGAGAAATAAAGACAACGTGCCTGCAAAGGTTACAGCAATTGAATATGATCCAAACAGAACAGCTAATATTGCTCTTATCTGCTATGCAGATGGTACAAAGAGCTACGTTTTAGCACCTGTTGGTCTTACTGTAGGCGACACAATCATGAACGGTGCTGAGGCTGAGGTTCGTATAGGTAATGCTCTCCCAATGAGATTTATTCCTGTAGGCGCAAGTATTCACAACATCGAAATGAAACCAGGCAAGGGCGGACAGCTCGTTCGTTCAGCAGGTAATGTAGCTCAGCTTATGGCTAAAGAAGGCAAGCACGCAACAGTTAAGCTTCCTTCAGGCGAAATGAGATTACTTCCTATTGACTGTAGAGCAACTATTGGCCAGGTTGGCAACATTGACCATGAGCTTATTAAAATTGGTAAAGCCGGAAGAAAACGTCACATGGGTATTAGACCTACTGTAAGAGGTTCTGTTATGAATCCTAATGACCATCCTCACGGTGGTGGTGAAGGTAGAGCACCTATCGGTCGTCCATCTCCAATGACACCTTGGGGCAAGCCAGCACTCGGTTACAAGACCAGAAAGAAACACAAAGCTTCTAACAAGTATATCGTTCGTGGTAGAGATTAATAGAGAAGCTTGTTAATTCGTTAAGAAATAAAAGGAGGATTAAAACATGAGCAGATCACTCAAAAAGGGACCGTTCGCTGATGAGCATCTCTTAAAAAAGATTGATGCTTTGAACGCAGCTGGTGAAAAGACAGTTGTTAAAACATGGTCTCGTCGTTCAACAATTTTCCCTGATATGATTGGTCACACTATCGCAGTTCATGACGGAAGAAAACATGTTCCTGTATACGTTACAGAGGACATGGTTGGTCATAAACTTGGAGAGTTTGCCTTAACAAGAACATATAGAGGACACGGTAAGGACGCAGAGAAAAAGTCAAAGGTAAGATAATTTTAGTTTGGAAGGAGGTTTGCTTGTCATGGCAAAAGGACATAGAAGCCAAATAAAGAAGGAAAGAAATATTGAAACAAAAGATAGAAGACCACAGGCAACTGCAAAATACGTTGGAATCCCTGCTTCTAAGGCTAAAATAGTTTTAGACCAGATTAAGAGCAAGGATGTTGTAACAGCAGCAGCATTGCTTAATTACAATCCAAGAATAGCAGCTGAGATTATTGGCAAGGTATTAAAATCAGCAGTAGCAAACGCAGAAAACAATTTAGGAATGGATGTCAGCAAATTATATGTTGAAGAAGTAATCGCAGGACAGGGTCCTACAATGAAAAGAATTCGCCCAAGAGCACAGGGTAGAGCATATAGAATACTGAAGAAATCATGTCATATATCCATAATCCTCAATGAGAGATAAGGAGGTTAACAATGGGACAGAAAGTAAATCCACATGGCTTAAGAGTTGGCATTATCAAAGATTGGGATACTAAATGGTACGCTGAAAAAGATTTTGCTGATTACTTAGTTGAAGATGTTAAGATTAGAAAGTTTGTTAAGAAAAAGTTATACGCTTCAGGCGTTTCTAAGATATTAATCGAAAGAACTTCTGATAAAATAAAGGTTTCTGTTTATACAGCAAAGCCAGGTATTGTAATCGGAAGAAATGGTGCTGCCATTGAAGAACTCAAAAACGAGATTCAAAAAATGACAAGCCACAAAGTAAATGTTAACATCGAAGAAATTAAAAGACCTGAGCTTGATGCTCAATTAGTTTCTGAAAACATTGCTTTACAGCTTGAGAACCGTGTAACTTTCCGTCGTGCTATGAAGCAGGCTATGGGCAGAACAATGAAGTTTGGTGCTAAAGGTATCAAAACTGCAGTTGCTGGTCGTTTAGGTGGTGCTGATATGGCAAGAACAGAAAGCTACCATGAAGGAACTATTCCACTTCAGACATTACGTGCAAACATTGATTATGGCTTTGCTGAAGCTGATACAACTTACGGCAAAATTGGCGTAAAGGTTTGGATTTATAAAGGAGAGGTTCTTCCAGTAAAAGCAGCAAAAAAGGAAGGAGGCGCTAAATAACATGTTAATGCCTAAAAGAGTAAAAAGACGTAAACAATTTAGAGGCAGACTTAAAGGTAAAGCCCTCAGAGGTAATAAAGTAACTTATGGCGATTACGGTATTCAGGCTTTAGAGCCAGCATGGATTACATCAAATCAGATTGAAGCAGCCCGTGTTGCTATGACTAGATATATTAAGCGTGGCGGTAAAGTTTGGATTAAAATTTTCCCAGACAAACCAGTTACATCAAAACCAGCTGAAACTCGTATGGGTAGCGGTAAAGGTTCACCTGAGTACTGGGTTGCAGTTGTTAAACCAGGCAGAGTAATGTTTGAGCTCGGCGGCGTTTCTGAAGAAATTGCAAGAGAAGCTTTAAGACTTGCTGTTCACAAGCTGCCTATCAAATGTAAAATCGTTTCTCGTGCAGAGCAACAGGCGGAAATGGAAGGTGAAAGCAATGAAAACTAAAGCTTATTTTGAAATATTAAAAAACAAGTCAGTAGACGAATTAAATAAAGACCTCGTTTCTGCAAAGAAGGAATTGTTTAACCTTAGATTTCAGAATGCTACAAATCAGTTAGACAATACTGCAAGAATCAGCGAGGTTCGTAAGAACATTGCAAGAATTCAGACTGTAATTACACAGTCTCAAAGAACAGCTCAGTAATTATTGAAAGGAGGCAATCCTAGTGGAAGAAAGAAACCTTCGTAAGATTAGAACAGGTAAAGTTGTTAGTGACAAGATGGATAAAACTATTGTAGTTGCTGTAGAAGATAGAGTAAAACATCCACTTTATGGAAAGATTGTTAACAGAACTTATAAGCTTAAAGCACATGATGAAAACAACGAGTGCCAGATAGGCGACCGTGTTAAAGTTATGGAAACAAGACCAATATCTAAAGATAAAAGATGGAGACTTGTTTCGATAGTAGAAAAAGCTAAATAATTTCTGTTGCGAGAGGAGGATTAAGAATGGTTCAGCAAGAAACCAGATTAAAGGTAGCAGATAATTCAGGTGCTAAAGAACTTCTCTGCATTAGAGTTTTAGGTGGTTCCACCAGAAGATATGCAGGAGTTGGCGATACGATTGTTGCCGCTGTTAAAGAAGCAACACCAGGCGGTGTTGTTAAGAAGGGCGAAGTAGTTAAGGCAGTAGTAGTAAGAACAGTTAAGGCTGTAGGCAGACCAGATGGTTCATACATCAAGTTTGACGAAAATGCTGCTGTAATCATCAAAGATGACAAGAACCCTAAGGGTACTCGTATATTTGGACCAGTTGCAAGAGAGCTTAGAGAAAAACAGTTTATGAAAATTTTATCTCTTGCTCCGGAAGTATTATAGGAGGTGTGTCAAGTGTCAGGTACTAAGTTAAAAACCGGTGATAAAGTAGTTGTTATCACAGGTAAAGACAAAGGCAAAGAGGGAAAAATCCTCGTTGTAGATAGAAAGAAAAACAGAGTTATCGTTGAAGGCATCAACATGGTTTCCAAACACCAGAAACCAAGCCAGATGAATCAACAGGGCGGAATCATCAAAAAGGAAAACTTTATTGATGCGTCAAATGTTATGTATTCACTTAACGGTAAAGCAACAAGAATCGGTGTGAAAATCGAAGGGAATACAAAAGTAAGAATCGCCAAGAAAACAGGCGCTAAAATCGATTAATTCCGGAAAGGAGGACATTAAGTGAACAGATTAAGAGAATTTTACGACACAGAAGTTGTAGAAGCAATGACTAAAAAGTTTTCATATACAAATAAAATGGCTGTACCTAAGATTGAGAAAGTAGTTATCAACATGGGCGTTGGCGAAGCAAAAGACAACGCAAAAGTACTTGATGGTGCTATCAAAGATCTTACAATAATCTCAGGTCAGAAGCCACTTGTTACAAAGGCTAAAAAATCAGTAGCTGCATTTAAACTCCGTGAGGGAATGAATATCGGCTGCAAAGTAACTCTTCGTGGAGACAGAATGTATGATTTTGTTGATAGACTTATTAACATCGCTCTTCCTCGTGTACGTGACTTTCGTGGTGTTAAGGCTAACAGCTTTGACGGCAGAGGTAACTATACAATGGGTGTTAAAGAACAGCTCATTTTCCCTGAAATTGAGTACGACAAAATAGATAAAATCAGAGGTATGGATATTATCTTTGTAACTACAGCACATACAGATGAAGAATCTAGAGAATTATTAAGATTATTTGGAATGCCATTCGCAAAATAAGGAGGGGACAAAAATGGCTAAGAAATCAATGGTTATTAAGCAAGAGAAAGCACCTAAGTTCTCTACCCAAGCTTATACACGTTGTAGAGTATGCGGAAGACCACATTCTGTACTCAAAAAATTTGGAATTTGCCGTATTTGCTTCCGTGAATTAGCATATAAAGGACAGATCCCAGGAGTAAAGAAAGCTAGCTGGTAAACGGAAAGGAGGAAATTAACATGTCAATGAGCGACCCAATCGCAGATATGCTTACAAGAATTAGAAATGGTAACACAGCAAAGCACGATACAGTTGATGTACCTGTTTCTAAAATGAAAAAGGCTATCGCTGATATATTAACAAATGAAGGTTACATTAAGGGCTACGAAGTTGTTGAAGACGGAGTTAAAAGCACTATGAAGGTAACTTTAAAATATGGTAAAGACAAAAATGAAAAGGTAATTTCTGGCATCAAGAGAATTTCTAAGCCTGGTCTTAGAGTTTTCGCTGGTAAGGATGAATTACCTAAAGTTTTAGGAGGTCTTGGCACAGCAATTATTTCAACTAGCCAGGGCTTGATGACAGATAAGGAAGCTAGAGTAAATGGCATCGGCGGAGAAGTTGTTGCTTTTATCTGGTAATAATAGAATATTAGTAGGAGGTGCAGACCATGTCAAGAATTGGTAAATTACCTGTTGAAATTCCTGCAGGCGTTGAAATCAACCTTGCAGAAGGCAATTTACTTACTGTTAAAGGACCTAAAGGTACTTTAGAACGTAAGTTAGCAGATGACATGAACATCGCAATTGAAGCTGGTCATGTTGTTGTAACAAGACCTAGCGATTTAAAAAAACATAGAGCGTTACACGGTTTAACCCGTACTTTAATCTTCAATATGGTTGAAGGCGTTACTAAAGGATACGAAAAATTACTCGAAATCAACGGTGTTGGTTACAGAGCTGCTAAGCAGGGCAACAAATTAACATTGACACTTGGATATTCTCATCCAGTAGAAATGATTGACCCTGAGGGTATCGAAACTGTTCTTGAAGGACAGAACAAAATTACTGTAAAGGGTATCGACAAAGAAAAAGTTGGTCAGTTTGCAGCTGAAATAAGAACAAAGCGTCCACCAGAACCTTACAAAGGTAAAGGTATTAAGTACGCTAGCGAACATATTAGACGTAAAGTTGGTAAGACCGGTAAGAAATAATTGAACTTAACCGTAGGTCGGCTTTGAGCCGAGCCTCGGTTTCAGTATATTTATATCGGGAAATGACTAATTTAGAAGGATAAGGAGTGAAATCCACATGATTAAGAAGCCATCACGTGCGGCTGCCCGTATCAAACGCCATTACAGAATCCGTAATAAAATTAGCGGAACTGCACAGCAGCCAAGATTGGCAGTATTCAGATCTAATCAGCATATGTATGCTCAGATTATTGATGATGTAACCAGCACTACATTAGTAGCTGCTTCAACAATGGAATCAGATATTGCTAGCAAGCTTGAATCAACATCAAACATTGCTGCGGCTGAAGCTGTAGGAGAAGCTGTTGCAAAAAAAGCTCTTGAAAAGGGCATTACTGAAGTAGTATTTGACCGTGGAGGTTACGTTTACCATGGTAAAACTAAAGCATTAGCAGACTCAGCTAGAGAAGCTGGTTTAAAATTCTAAGCAAGGAGGAAAAGACGTTGAAAAGAATCGATTCAAGTACACTCGATCTTAAAGATAATGTAGTTACTATCAACCGTGTTACTAAGGTTGTTAAGGGTGGCCGTACTTTCAGATTCGCAGCATTAGTAGTTGTTGGAGATGAAAACGGTCACGTTGGATGCGGCCTTGGTAAAGCATCAGAAATTCCTGATGCTATTCGTAAAGGCAAAGAAGATGCTATGAAAAACATCATCTACATTGAAAGAAATGATGTAGATAGTTTATATCATGGAACAACAGGCGTTTCTGGCAGTGCTAGCGTATTACTTATGCCAGCTGCAGAAGGTACTGGTGTTATAGCAGGTGGCCCTGCCCGTGCGGTATTGGAACTTGCAGGCATCCGTAATATCAGAACTAAATCCTTAGGTTCTAACAACAAACGCAATGTGGTTAGTGCAACTATCGCAGGTTTAGCAAACATTACAACACCTGAGAAGATTGCTAAGTTACGTGGCAAATCAGTTGAAGAGATCTTAGGTTAAGGAGGGAATTTAAGTGGCTGAAATAAAAATCACATTAGTGAAATCCACTATCGGTGCAATTCCGAAACATAAGAAAACGGTTCAAGCATTAGGTTTGAAAAAAATCAACTCAAGCACAATTCAACAAGATAACGTTGCCATCAGAGGCATGGTTAACCAGGTTAGCCACCTTGTAAAGGTAGAAGAGATATAAAAGAAGGAGGTGCTAATAAATGAACTTATGCGAATTAAAACCAGTAGAAGGTTCTAAACCAAAAGCTTGGAGAAGAGGCAGAGGTCATGCTTCAGGAAACGGTAAAACTGCAGGCAGAGGTCACAAAGGACAGGGCGCTCGTTCTGGAACCGGCGGCAAGGCAGGCTTTGAAGGCGGACAGATGCCACTTTACAGACGTCTTCCTAAAAGAGGCTTTACATGTAGAAACTCTAAAGAAATTATCGGCATTAACGTACACACATTAAACGCTTTTGATAACGGTGCTGTTGTTGACGTTGACGCATTAAAGGCTATCGGCCTTATCAGCAATCCTAAGGATGGTGTAAAAATTCTTGGCGTTGGTGAACTTGAAAAGAAATTAACAGTTAAAGTAAACTATTATAGCAAATCAGCTATTGAAAAAATTCAGGCAGCGGGCGGAAATGCAGAGGTGATTTAATTGTTTAAATTATTCATCAACTCATGGAAAGTTAAGGATATTAGAAATAAAATTCTTTACACACTGTTTATACTTGCTGTAGTTAGATTTGGAGCTCATATTGCACTTCCAGGAATTGATGTGGTTGCAATTAAAGCAAGTCAGAGTGCATCTTCTGCAGGAACTCTTTACAATATCATTGCAGGAGGGTATAATTCAAGATGGTCCATAATGTCAATGGGTATTGGCCCTTACATTACAGCATCTATAATTATTCAGCTCTTGACTGTAGCGATACCTAAGATGGAACAGCTTAGCAAAGAGGGTGAGGAAGGCAGAAAGAAAATTACTGCTTATACAAGATACCTAACTGTTATACTTTCAGCCATTCAAGGTATTGGTATTATCTATAGTTATAAGAGTATGTTTTTAACAGACAACAAAATGATTTTTGTTGCAGATGTTATTGCTCTTATCTGCGGAACTACATTCATTATGTGGTTAGCTGAGCAGATTACTGCAAAGGGTGTGTCAAATGGATCTTCAATGATTATTTTTGTTAACATTGTTTCTAACTTACCTAGCGGAATTCAGAGCCTTGTTTATTATGCTCAGGGTGGAAATACTACTGGAATAGTAAAGGTTGCAGCAATTCTTATAATTTTAGTTGCTGTCCTTGTATTTATCATCTTCATTAATGAGGGTGAAAGAAAAATTCCTGTTCAGTATTCCTCTAAAATGGGTGGTCGTCGTTCCTTTGGTGGCCAAGGCACTTTTATGCCAATTAAAGTAAATACAGCTGGAGTTATTGCAATTATCTTTGCAATTTCGTTACTTCAATTCCCACAAACTGTTAGTCAGTTTATTCCAGCAACAGGAGCTTTTGCTAAGCTTATCGAAGTATTATCTATGACACACCCAATTGGTACTGTGTTATATGTACTTCTTATTATTGCATTTTCATATTTCTACACATCTATTGTTATTAACCCTAACGAGATTGCAGAAAATATGAAGAAAAACGGTGGTTTTATTCCTGGAATAAGACCAGGACAGCCAACAAGTGCTTATATTACAAGAGTTGTAAACAGAATCACCTTTTTTGGTGCATTTGTGTTTTCAGGTGTTGCACTTGTTCCTATAATTCTTCAGTGGGCATTTGGTCTTAATGTTGGTTTCGGTGGCACAACACTCATTATTGTTGTTGGTGTATGCCTTGACATCGTTAAATCACTTGAATCTCAGCTCTTGATGAGACACTATAAAGGATTTTTAAATGACTAATACCGAACTTTCGGGGAATGTACTGCATTTCCCGAGGGGTCGGAAGACAATTTGTTGAAAAGAGGGAAAGCATATGAAATTAGTACTTATTGGTGCTCCGGCAGCAGGTAAGGGTACTCAGGCCAGAAAGCTTATTGCTCGTTATGGTTTAGCTTACATTTCTACTGGCGACATGCTTAGAGAAGAAGTTGCCAAAAAGTCTGAACTTGGCCTTAATGTGAAGAGTGTTATGGCTTCTGGAGGACTTGTATCAGATGAAATGATAATTGCAATTGTTAAAGAACGCATTAAAGAGGACGATTGCAAAAATGGTTTTATTTTAGACGGCTTCCCACGTACAGTTGTTCAGGCTAAAAAGCTTGATGAACTTATCGGAAACATCGACAAAGCAATATATATCAATGCTCCTGATGAAGTTATGCTTGAAAGAATAACAGCACGTGAAACTTGCCCAAAATGTGGTGCTTCATATAACAAAATTGCCATTCCTTCAAAGGTAGCGGGAATTTGTGATGTATGCGGTGAGAAGCTTGAACAACGTAAGGATGATACACTTGAAGCAGGAAAAGCCCGCTTAAAGACATTCCACGACCAAAGCGAACCGCTTGTAGAGTACTATAACGCACAGGGATATCTTTTTGAAGTTGATGGCCTTAAAGGTGCAGACAACATTTTTAATGATATTGCTGGCGAATTGGGAGAGCGAGCTTAATGGCTATAATAATAAAATCAGATATACAAATTGAGAAGATGCGTGTTGCAGGAGCGATTTTAAGCAGACTTGGTAAAATACTTGAAGCTGAAATTCATCCAGGTGTAACCACTTTGCACCTTGATAAAATTGCAGAGGATTATATCTTGAGTCAAGGCGCAAAGCCTTCCTTTAAAGGATATGGCGGTTTCCCAGGTTCTATTTGTACTTCCGTTAATGATGAAATTGTTCACGGAATACCAAGTTTAAGAAAGCTTAGAGATGGCGATATTATTAGTGTCGACATGGGTTCTTACATCGGCGGATACCATGGTGATTGTGCCAGGACATACGCTGTTGGAGAAATCTCGGCTGAAAATCAAAAGCTTATTGACGTTACAAAGCAGAGTTTTTTTGAAGGAATTAAGTTTGCACGTGCAGGATGTCATTTATATGAAATTTCGGCAGCAGTGCAAAAGTATGTTGAAGAAAATGGTTTCTCCGTTGTGAGAGATTACGTTGGACACGGCATCGGCAGAAATCTTCATGAAGACCCAGCTATACCTAATTATAGACAGATTGGTCGTGGACCAATGCTTCAAAAGGGTATGGTTTTGGCAATTGAGCCTATGGTTAATGCTGGAACTTTTAAGCTAGAGGTACTTGAGGATGGTTGGACAGCAATTACAGCAGATGGACGTAATGCAGCGCATTATGAAAATACTATTGTGATTACTGATGGAGAACCTGAATTACTTACCCTTTAAAAAGGATGCTTTATTTAAAATCACAATTTGAGGTGAGTATAATGGAATACACCCAAGGTCAAGTGGTTTATTCAAAGAGCGGACATGACAAGACATTGCCATTTATAGTACTATCCGTTGACGGTGATTATTTATTACTGGCAGATGGCAAGTTACGCACCCTTGAACATCCTAAAAGAAAAAAAATTAAGCATGTTCAGAAAACAAACTATATCTGTTATAATATAAAGGAAAAGCTTGAAAACAACAGCTACCTGTTGGATGCAGATATTTTAAAGG
The DNA here is from genome assembly GCA_003543235.1 of Lachnospiraceae bacterium. GTDB lineage: Bacteria > Bacillota > Clostridia > Lachnospirales > Anaerotignaceae > UBA8514. The sequence continues at coordinate 125,816 of DPJA01000036.1, read as the reverse complement.
CGCTGAAGGAATTCGGCCAAAGATAGTTAAGGAGGTTCTAACGTGTCTAAAGATGACGTAATAGAGGTAGAAGGAACCGTATTGGAAAAATTACCTAATGCTATGTTTCAGGTTGAACTTGAAAACGGGCATAAAATTTTGGCACATATTTCCGGAAAGCTTCGTATGAATTTCATTCGAATTTTGCCGGGAGATAAAGTACTCATAGAAATGTCTCCTTATGATCTTACAAAGGGTAGAATTATCTGGAGAGCAAAATAAGCAAGGATTTAGAAAGGGGAAATCACAATGAAGGTTAGACCATCTGTAAAACCAATGTGTGAAAAATGCAGAATTATCAAAAGAAAAGGTCGTGTAATGGTTATTTGTGAGAATCCAAAACACAAACAGAAACAGGGCTGATAAATGCAAGTTAGTATGGCTTGACATAGGTGCATGAAACCTTGAAAGCAAATCGGGTAAAATCCGTCATTTTGTTAACAGCGAGGGCTGTTTTTTAGGGGCGGCTGACAGTTAGTTCTGTTTCCCTAAAAATGCCAACTGTGAAGAAAATAACTATTGACTATATAGAGAATATTTTAATTTTAAATGGAGGTGCAAAGTACGCATGGCACGTATCGCTGGTGTAGATTTACCAAGAGAAAAGCGCGTTGAAATCGGCCTTACTTATGTATACGGTATTGGACATTCTAGCGCTGTTAGAATTTTAAAAGAAACAGGGGTTAATCCTGATACAAGAATCAGAGATTTAACTGATGATGAAGTAGCTAAAATTCGTGAAGTAATAGACAAATCACAGGTTGTAGAAGGTGATTTAAGAAGAGAAATAGCTCTTAACATCAAACGTCTTGTTGAAATAGGATGCTACAGAGGTATTCGTCATAGAAGAGGTCTTCCAGTAAGAGGACAGAAAACTAAGACAAATGCTAGAACAAGAAAAGGTCCTAGAAAAACTGTTGCAAATAAGAAGAAATAAGTAAGAGGAGGGTAATTGTCAAATGGCAAAGAAAGCTGTTAAAAAAGCGACTACTCGTAGACGTCGTGACAAAAAGCATGTAGAGCGTGGTCAGGCACATATCCAGTCCACTTTCAATAACACAATAGTAACAATTACAGATACAGCAGGTAATGCTCTTTCATGGGCAAGTGCTGGTCAGTTAGGCTTCAGAGGCTCAAGAAAATCAACTCCTTATGCAGCACAAATGGCAGCAGACACTGCAGCACAGGCTTGCTCAGACTTTGGTCTTAAGGCAGTTGAAGTATTTGTTAAGGGTCCTGGTTCAGGACGTGAGGCAGCAATCCGTGCACTTCAGGCAGCAGGTCTTAGCGTAACAATGATTAAAGATGTTACACCTGTTCCACATAACGGATGCAGACCACCAAAACGCAGAAGAGTCTAATTAGGAGGTGCAAAAATAAATGGCAAGAGATATGGTACCAGTTCTTAAAAGATGTAGGTCACTCGACCTTGATCCTATCTTTTTAGGAATTGAAAAAAAATCTAAAAAACAACCATTGAATACAAGAAAGAAAATGAGCGAGTACGGTATTCAAATGAGAGAAAAACAAAAAGCTAAATTTATCTACGGTGTTCTTGAAAAACAGTTTAGAGGTTACTATGCTAAAGCTGTTAAGATATCTAAAAAAGAAGGTATTCCTGGTGAAAACTTACTTATGTTATTAGAGCTTAGACTTGATAACGCTATGTTTAGACTTGGATATGGAAGAACAAGAAAAGAAGCTAGACAGATTGTTCGTCACAAACACGTTTTTGTTAACGGCAAACCTGTTGATATCCCTTCATACCAGCTTAAAGTTGGCGATGTAGTGGAAATTAGAGAAAAATATAAGAGTGCACAGAGATACAAAGACATTATTGAATCAACTGGTTCAAAAGTTGTTCCTGCTTGGTTATCAGCAAATCATGACGCTTTAAGCGGTACTGTTGTTGCTAAACCACAGAGAGCAGACATTGACATTCCAGTTCAAGAAACTTTCATCGTAGAGCTCTACTCAAAATAATAAAATTTTAGAATTAAGTTCCCTCACCCATTTTGGGGGAGGGTGCTTCATTCTTTATTTTTTAGCAGTGGAAGATTTTCCCTGCTTTGTAAAGTTTATAAGCTGCATTTGCAGCAAATTTAATCCACAGGGGAGGTTTGAATAGTGTTCGAGTTTGAGAAACCTCGTATCGAAATTGCTGAAATGGCACAGGACGGAACATATGGACGTTTTGTTGTTGAGCCCCTTGAAAGAGGATATGGAACAACTCTTGGCAATTCACTCAGAAGAATTTTATTATCTTCATTACCTGGAGTTGCAGTTAGCAACGTAAAAATTGACGGCGTTCTGCACGAATTCAGTACAGTTACAGGTGTTAAAGAAGATGTTACAGAGATAATTCTGAATCTGAAGGGCCTGGCAATTAAAAACACAAGTGACAGCTTCGAGCCTAAGGTTGCGTACATTGACATTGAAGGCGAAGGGGAAGTAAAGGGTTCCGACATAAAGGCAGACAGTGATATAGAGATTATGAACCCAGACCACCATATCGCTACATTAAGCGGTGGACCTAACAGCAAGCTTTATATGGAAATCACCATAACTAGAGGCCGCGGATATGTTGGCAGCGACAAAAATAAAAAAGACGACCAGCCAATCGGCATGCTTCCTGTAGACTCAATCTACACGCCTGTAAGCAGAGTTAATTTTCTTGTTGAAAATACAAGAGTAGGTCAGATTACTGACTATGACAAGCTTACTCTAGAAGTTTGGACAAATGGAACAATTACACCAGACGATGCAGTTAGCTATGGTGCAAAAATATTAAACGAACACCTTAACCTTTTTGTTGACCTTTCCGAAAATGCAAAAAATGCGGAAATTATGGTTGAGAAAGAGGAGGGAAAGAAGGAAAAAGTTCTTGAAATGAGTATTGAAGAGCTTGACCTTTCAGTTCGTTCTTACAACTGCCTTAAACGTGCAGGTATCAATACCGTTGAGGATCTTGCAAGCAAGACTGAAGACGAAATGATGAAAGTACGTAATCTTGGACGTAAGTCTTTAGAAGAGGTTTTAAACAAGATGGCAGAGCTTGGTTTAGTTTTAAGACCAAGTGACGAATAATTACTATTATTATTGGCCGCAAAATTGCATTCAAACGTAAGACCGAAAGTGCAGTTTGTTTGGGGTAAATTTTGCAGAAACAGGAGGATTTAAGATGACCGGTTCAGGATATAGAAAACTTGGTAAAACAGCACCACAGAGAAAAGCACTTTTAAGAAATCAGGTTACTAACCTTTTATACCATGGTAAAATAACTACAACTGATACAAGAGCTAAAGAAGTTAAAAGAATCGCTGAAAAGATGATTACTCTTGCTATCAAAGAAAAAGATAACTTCGAGGAAGTTGAAGTAACAGCTAAAGTTGCTAAGAAGGATGCTAATGGCAACCGTGTTAAAGAAACTGTTAACGGCAAAAAAGTTACTGTATACACAGAAGTTAAGAAAACAATAAAGAAAGATAATATTTCAAGATTGAACGCAAGAAGAAAGATGCTTAGCTATCTTTACCCTGTAACAGAAGTACCTAAAGATGGAAGAAAAGCAAGAACTCTTTCAAAAGAAGTTGACATGTGTGCTAAACTTTTTGATGAAGTTGCACCTAAATATGTTGACCGTAAGGGTGGTTACACAAGAACGATTAAGCTTGGCGCACGTAAGGGCGACGCAGCTGAAATGGTTATTCTTGAGCTTGTATAATTAAATACAGTAACTGCTTAATGCTTTAGGCATTAATTATGGGGATTAAGTTGGCTTAATCCCCATTTAAGTATTTGAAGGTATGGCTTAAAAAATATAATGATGTTTCATTGTTCTATTTTTTAAACTATACAGCAAGGAAGGTGAATAACATGGGTTTTATGGTTAAGTCAAAAAATTTAAAATATGAATATGTTAGAACCTTTGAGGTAAATAATGAAACACGTACAGAAACCTTTTTAGCATTAAACAATGTTAATATTGATATTGAAAAAGGTAGTTTTATTGCAATTTTGGGTCATAATGGCTCGGGAAAATCCACTTTTGCAAAACAAATCAATGCCTTAATTACTCCAACAGAGGGTACTTTATGGGTTAATGGATATGATACAAAAAACGAAGAATTCATTTGGGATATTCGCCAAAGTGCGGGTATGGTTTTTCAAAATCCAGATAACCAGATAGTGGCTACAATTGTAGAGGAAGATGTGGCTTTTGGCCCTGAAAATCTTGGAATTGAGCCTTCAGAAATACGTAAAAGAGTTGATTCGGTGCTTAAAGCTGTTGGAATGAGTGCGTTTAAAAAGTACGCACCAAGTAAACTTAGTGGTGGCCAGAAGCAAAGAATTGCCATAGCTGGAGTGCTGGCTATGCAGCCTAAATGTATTGTTTTGGACGAGCCAACAGCTATGCTTGACCCAGAAGGGCGAAAAGATGTAATAGAAACAATTAAGCGACTTAATCGGGAAGAGGGCATTACAACAGTGCTTATTACCCACTACATGGACGAAACTGTTGAGGCAGACAAAGTTATTGTTATTGATAATGGAGTTGTTGCAATGGAAGGAACTCCACGAGAGATTTTTGTGCAAGTAGATAGGCTAAAATCTTATGGGTTGGATGTTCCACAGGTAACTGAGGTTGCTTACAATCTTAGAAAACAAGGAATAAATATTCCGGCGGATATACTTACGCCAGAGGAGATGGTAAGTGCAGTATGTCAATTAAAATCAATCATTTAACACACATTTACAATGAGGGTACGGCTATGGCTAAAGTAGCCCTTGATGATATAACTTTAGAAATTAACGATGGTGAGTTTATAGGGCTTATAGGTCACACAGGTAGTGGAAAAAGCACTCTTATTCAGCATCTTAATGCACTAATTAAGCCAACAAGCGGAGAAATATTGCTAAATGGTGCAGACATAAATGCAGACAAAACAAAGCTTAAAACTATAAGACAAAAAGTTGGCCTTGTATTTCAATATCCAGAGCATCAACTTTTTGAAATGACTGTATATAAAGATGTTTGCTATGGTCCTACAAACTTGGGTTTAAGCAGCGATGAAATTGACAAAAGAGCTAAAAAAGCCCTTGAAACGGTTGGTTTAGGCGAGGAAGTTTATGAAAAATCCCCATTTGAGTTGAGTGGTGGACAGAAACGACGTGCCGCAATAGCTGGAATACTGGCTATGCAGCCACAGGTGCTTGTCTTGGACGAGCCTACGGCTGGTTTGGACCCTAAGGGTAGGGATGAAATACTTAATGCCATAAAGGAAATGCACAAAAGGCTTGGAATTATTGTTATTCTTGTATCTCACAGCATGGAAGACGTTGCCCGACTCGTAGACCGTATAATAGTAATGCATCAGGGAAAGATTGCTGTTACGGGTACGCCAAAAGAAGTGTTTGGGCAGGCAGAGATGCTTGAAAGCATTGGTCTTGCGGCACCACAAGTAAGCTACGTTATGATGGGACTTAAAGAAAAAGGGTTTGATGTACCAGCAGATGTTTATACAATTGACGAGGCAACAGAGGTACTTTATGCTCTGTTGAAGCAGGTGAAATAAATGATACGTGACATAACAATTGGACAATATTATATGGTTGATTCACCCATACATAGGCTTGACCCAAGGCTTAAGCTTATTGCTACCTTTGTGTATGTAATTTGCTTATTCGCTATTAATGATATATATACTTACAGTTTTTCTATATTAGTTCTCGCTTTGGTTATTGCAGCGTCAAAAGTACCGCTTAAATTTATAATGCGAGGCATAAAAAGTATTTTTATAATTATTATTCTAACGGCAATAATAAATGTGCTAACAACAAAGGGCACTCATGTATTGTACGAGCTAGGTTGGTTCACTGTAACCATGGAAGGGGTACATATGGCTGCAAAGATGGTTATTAGGCTTATAATGCTTATTGTAAGCTCATCTCTGTTGACCCTTACAACAACACCTATTCAGCTTACAGATGGCATAGAGTATCTTCTAAAGCCTTTTCAAAAAATAGGCGTGCCATCTCATGAAATAGCTATGATGATGACTATTGCTTTAAGGTTTATACCTACGTTGCTGGATGAAACAGACAAAATTATGAAAGCACAACAGGCAAGAGGTGCAGATTTTGAAACAGGTGGGCTTATGCAAAAAGCAAAAAGTCTTGTACCTATTTTGGTTCCGTTGTTTATTTCGGCATTTAGGCGTGCAGATGAGCTTGCAATGGCTATGGAGGCAAGGTGCTACCATGGTGGAGATAACCGAACAAGAATGAATACTATGGTATTGCAAAAAACGGATTACTATGCAATGGCAGTTGTTTGTTTATTTGTGGTTTGCATTTTTACAATTATGTTGGTGATGTGATGAAAAGAAAAATACTACTTACAGTTGCATATGACGGCAGCGGATATTATGGCTGGCAGAAGCAGGCTGATAAAAGATTTCCAACAGTGCAAGAGGCTTTTGAAAAAGCTTTAAGTGCTTTTTTTAGGGAAGATATAGTTTGTATTGGTGCAAGCCGTACAGACAGAGGAGTACACGCATTTGGTCAGAGGGCAACTATTGAGGTGGATACAACAGTACCTACAGAAAAACTGCCTTTAGCACTGCATTCGTTTTTGCCAGAGAATATAGTAGTGGTTGATGCAGTTGATGTGGATGATGAATTTCATCCAAGGTTCCATTGTGCTTGTAAAACCTATGAATACAAAATTTATAATGCTAAATTTAGAAATCCTGTTTACAGGAAATATTCTGAATTTAATCATAAAAAACTGGATATACTAGCCATGAATGATGTAGCACAGGTGCTGGTGGGTAAGCACGATTTTAAATCTTTTGCGGCCTCAGGGTTTAGTTCAAAGACTTCTGTGCGTACAATTTTTGGCATTTCAGTTGAAAAAAGTGGCGAATTTGCTACGATTAGGGTTACCGGAGATGGATTTTTATACAATATGGTAAGAATTATTTCAGGAACACTCATAATGGTTGGAGAGGGTAAAATATCCAAGCAACAGCTTGAGGAGATACTATTGAGCTGTGACAGAACCAAAGCAGGTAAGACTGCGGGAGCAGAGGGATTGACCTTAGTGAAGATTAAGTATGAAAATTATTGATTTTGTGCTTGACACACGTGGGTCAATGTATTATAATTATTCTGTTCGAGTGCCACTTTAAACTCGTTAGCCCCGAGTTTTAAATACAGTAATTTAATAATGTAGTGGTTTTTGAGTTTTTTAAAGCTTAAAGCATCCCACACGCTGACGGCAGGCGAAAAATTTGAAAACGTTTAAGATTTAAGGAGGTTAATGACTATGAGAACAACATACATAGCTAAAACAGCTGATATCCAGAGAAAATGGTATGTTGTAGACGCTAGTGGTAAAACATTGGGACGTCTTGCATCAGAAATTGCAAAGGTTTTAACAGGAAAGAACAAACCAATTTATACATCATTTCTTGATACAGGTGATTTTGTAATTGTTGTAAACGCTGAAAAGATTGTTGTAACAGGTAAAAAGTTAGAACAGAAGCTTTATACACATCACACAGGTTACATTGGTGGTTTAAAGCAGATTACTTTAAAAAGAATGATGGAAACAAAGCCAGAAGCAGTTATTACACACGCTGTAAAGGGAATGCTTCCTAAAAATACACTTGGTAGAAACATGATTAAGAAACTTCACGTTTATGCAGGCCCTGAACATGAGCACGCAGCACAGAAACCAGAAGTTTTAGAAATCAACATCTAATAGGATTCGGAAGGAGGAAGCAAAATGGCAGTAGCAAGATATTACGGTACAGGTAGAAGAAAGTCTTCTGTAGCTAGAGTATATTTAGTACCTGGCAATGGAAACGTTACTATAAACAAAAGAAGTATTGATGAATACTTTGGTCTTGAAACGTTAAAGCTTATTGTTCGTCAGCCACTTGAGCTTACAGAAACAGGAGCTAAATTTGACGTATTAGTTAACGTGCATGGCGGTGGTTACACAGGTCAGGCAGGTGCTATAAGACACGGCATTTCAAGAGCTTTACTTGAGGCAGATATAGATTACAGACCATCTTTAAAAAAGGCTGGTTTCTTAACTCGTGACCCAAGAATGAAAGAAAGAAAGAAATATGGACTTAAGGCAGCTCGTCGTGCTCCTCAGTTTAGCAAGAGATAATTTAAGACGAAATGTAAACCCCGAGAATCTTGTGTTTTCGGGGTTTTTTTATTTTAATCATTAATGAAATTTAAAGAAAATCTGTTTGACATTAACACTATATTTTGTAGATTGCCATACTCAGTTATTGGAATGAAAAATAAATATACATTTTAGCATATCTCATTTTAAAGAGATATATTAGTGCATGATAATATATGATAATATATAAAACGTGTAAAAAATGGATGAATTTTTTTAATATTATATACTTGGGAGGCAACTTTATATGGCAAGCAATGAAACATTAGAGCAAGATTCGTCAGCCTTGATGAGTGAACTAAAGGCTGCAAATAAAGGTATGGGGAAGGTTATTAATTCTATTCACCAAATTGCAAAACAAACAAATCTGATATCATTAAATTCGGCAATAGAAGCTGCTAGAGCTGGTGAAGCTGGGCGGGGATTCAGTGTTGTATCAGACGAAATCAAAAAGCTGGCAACAGAGAGCCTGCGTACAACGGAAGAAAGTAGAAAAATTATTGAAGAAATTCAGAAAAAGGCAAACGAAGTAATGGCTGTTAGAACGGCTGATGTGGCGTATGATACAATTGACAAGATTGAGCGGAATTTATTTGAAAGAAATTGTGATGCACAAGCTTGGGCGAAGTTTGACAAAGTAGTTAATTGCCTTGAAGCTCCAACTTCAGATAATATTTCAGATGCTTGCTCATTTTTAAAAAATTTAGTTGATATTTATGAAGTTTACATTGACCTTTTTGTACTTGATACTAAAGGTAAAATAATTGCATCTGGTGTAAAAAAAGAGTTGATAGGAACTGATACAAGCGACAAAGAGTGGTTTATTGAAGCAAAAAATGCAAACTCTATATCAGTTAGCGACTTGTATTTGTCTTCTTTTGATAATTTTTATACAGTTGCGTATACCTGCCCTATAAGAAGCAAAGACGATAAGCTTTTAGGTTATTTCTCTACTCGTTTTAATTGGGAATTTATTTATGATATTATTGATTCAGCGAAGGTTGGAGAAAAGGGAGATATTTGGATTATAAACAAAGAAGGATTTGTTATCGCCTGCCGAAGTCGTAAGGGTATATTAATAGATAATATAAAGAATTTAAAAGCAGCTCAAAATGCTATTAATCAGTCAAAATATGGATATATATTAGAAAATGATTCCTATGGAAACACAGAAATTTATGGTTATGCCTATACACGAGGATATAATGCCTATAAGGGCAAAAATTGGTCTGCTGTTATTCGAGAAATTATTTGAGATATTTAACATAAATTAAAAGTAATAGGTTTAAAGATACGATTACAATTTAATATTTTACAACAATCAAGACCTCGAAAACTTTAGTTTTTTCGGGGTTTTTTCATTTAAAAAGTGACTAACTGTGTTATGTAATGGGAAATAAGCCATGTTGTATACTGTATATGGTTGTTTGAATTGCAAAAATGTGATATACTATATTTTTAAGGGGGTTGAAGCTAATGGCGGATGAAAATGACCTTAATGAAGCGGTAGATAAAGATATATTATATTGCAAAAGTGTGTGGAGCAAATATTCACATGATGCAGAACAGATGGAAAATTTGTTCAATACCATGCTTTTTAAGTATGTTAATATTATAGAAGGATTTGCAGAAGGTATGCAGGTTATTTCTGCCTACGAGGGAAAAGGCATAATTGCAGAAGCCTTGAGAAACAATGTAGACATGATAATTAAAAGGTTGGAGATTTTTAAAGACCTTGGGTATAAACCACAAAGCCTTAAGGAATATTATATTAAAGAAGGCGTTAAGGGCTGTGCCGTGAATGCAGGGTTTAATGAAGCTCGTAGATTTTTTCATGAAACACCCCAAATTGGTGTGCTGGAAAAAAAAGAAATTACTAATAAAATAGATGAAATAGAGGAAATATGTATATCTGTAGATACAAAAAAAAGAAAGTGGGATAAGCTTAGGCCATATGTAATTTGGGCATCGGGCAAGGATGTTGAAACGGCCATGTTTATTTTGGCACTGATACAGAAAATTAATTGATAACAGATGAGGTAATTTGTATGAAGAGTGTTGCAAGCTTTGCACTGGGTTGTAAGGTGAATCAAGTTGAGAGCGAGGCAATTGCAGAGGCTTTTGCAGAGAAAGGCTACAGAGTTGTTAGTATTGATGAATGTGCCGAGGTATATGTTATTAATACGTGCACAGTAACAAATTTTGGTGACAAAAAAAGCCGTCAGCTTATTAGAAGGTGTAAAAGGCAAAATCCCAATGCGTTAGTGGTGGTTGCAGGTTGTTATGCTCAAACAGCACCAGAGGAAATAAAGGCAATTGAAGGCGTTAACATAGTTTTGGGAACTAAGGGTAAAAATGAAATTGTAGAGGAAGTTGAAAAATATAGAGCTGAAATGGGCATTGTTAACCATGTAGGCGAAATAATGACTGAAAAAATATTTGAACCTATTTCTATACATAAGCTTATGGGCAGAACTCGTGCATATATTAAAATACAGGATGGTTGCAACCAGTTTTGTTCTTATTGCATTATTCCCTATGCAAGAGGTCCGGTAAGAAGCAGACCAGAGGCTGAAGTGGAAAATGAGGTTAAAATATTAGCACAAAATGGGTTTAAAGAAGTGGTGCTTACGGGTATTCACGTTGCAAGCTATGGTAAAGAGTTGCATAATACCAGCCTATTGCAGGTTGTTGAAAAAATACACGATATTGAGGGTATTGAAAGAATACGTTTTAGCAGTATAGAACCCAATATAGTAAATGAGAAGTTTATGGAAGTTTTAAGCCGTGGAGATAAGGTATGCCACCATTTTCATCTTTCACTGCAAAGTGGTTGCGATAGAACGCTTAAAGCAATGAATCGCAAGTATAGCACTGAAAAATATTTGCAGGCAGTAGAAACTATAAGAAAATATTGGAATGATGCGGCAATTACAACTGACATAATTGTTGGTTTTCCAGGGGAAACTGATGAAGACTTTAACGAAAGCTATAAATTTGCCCAAAAGGTTGGCTTTTCTAAAATACACGTTTTTCCATATTCTCCAAAGAGAGGTACACTAGCAGAAAAAATGGACTGCCAGATTGATCCACAAGTTAAGGCAGAACGAAGTCGTATTCTTATAGAGCTTAGCGACAAAATGGCACAGGATTTTATTAATAAATATATAAACAAAGAGGTTAAAGTACTTTTTGAGCAGAGCCACAATGAAGGGAGTTTTGAGGGACATACATCAAATTATATAAATGTTACAGTTAAAAGTGAAGAGAATATAAAGAATAAAATACTTAGGGTGAAGCTTACAAATGCCCATGGTGAGAGAGCTTTTGGCGAAATTTGTTAAAAAACTGTGCTTTTGCGGAGCTGATGAAAATAAATAGTGTTTGCATAATATGCCAATATATATTATCATTAGTTTCATATAAATTATGTTTTAATTCAATATGTTGTGAGTTTACAGCACCGGTAAATATGGAGAGTGGTTAATATGGACAAAAACTTGAATGAAACGATGAAGTTTAGTGGAGTTGCAAAAGAACTTGACAACGAAGCTAAAAGAATTATACTTACTGTTTATGGTGCACTTAAAGAAAAAGGCTACAATCCTGTTAATCAGATAGTTGGATATATTCTTTCTGGTGACCCTACCTATATTACAAGCTATAATAATGCCAGAGTGCTTATTCGTAAGCTGGAAAGAGATGAATTGTTGGAAGAACTTGTAGAAAATTATATTACAAGGAACAATGAATAAGGTGTGATAATTTGCGTATTTTAGGTTTGGATTATGGCGACAAAACTGTTGGTGTTGCGGTTAGCGACCCCTTTGGATGGACTGCACAGGGAGTCGAAATTATAAAAAGAAACAGTGAAAATGAATACAAGCAAAGCCTTGGTAGACTTGAAGAATTGATAAAAGAATATGAAGTGGATACAATAGTACTAGGATACCCTCTTAATTTGAATGGCTCTGTTAGTGAAAGGTGCAAAAAAACTGAGGCTTACAAAGAAAGAATAGAAAGAAGATTTACAAAAATACCCGTAATTTTATGGGATGAACGATTGAGTACTGTTGCTGCAGCAAATTTTTTAATGGAAGCAGGCTTAAATAACGGACAAAGAAAAGGCGTAATTGACAAGATGGCAGCGGTATATATTTTGCAAGGCTATCTTAACTCTATAAAACAATAAAAGGAGATTATTAAAATGGGATTTGAAGACGATTTTGAAGAATTTGAAACAATTATGTTAACAGACGAAGAGGGCAAAGAAGTAGAGTTTGCCATAATTGATGCAATTGAAACAGAGGGACAAAGCTATATACTTTTACTTGAAGCAGAACTTTTGGATGATGAAAATGCAGAGGCAATGATACTTAAAAAGATAGCTGAAGATGGCGAAGAAGTAAATTATGAACTTATTGAAGACGATGCTGAATTCGATAAGATTGCAGAACTTTTTCAGAATGGAAACGATGAGTATGATGTTGAAATAGAGGACTAATTCATAGTCTTTTAGATAAATAATCTAATTTACAGATAAGATGTAAGACGCTGGGCCGTATAGTTATATTAAAAAGTCGGCATATGTGTGGTGTTGTCTTTTTAGGTGTGGTTTAAAGGCGGTTTTATTTGTGTGGGCATATTAAATTACCCATAGACGGATGGGTTTTTAAAATGTATAAAACAATGTATTTTTGGAATTAATAAAATTAACGCAGATGATTCTTGGGGCTTTTTAAGCTTTATAGAGAGCTGTGATGGACGGGAAAAAATTAATGTATAAAAAGGAGGAGTTTTTTTGGCTACAAAGAGACCAAAACTAAAGGTAATATCTCTGGGTGGGCTTCAAGAGATCGGGAAAAATATGACAGTATTTGAGTATAACCAGGATATTATTATTGTAGACTGTGGATTAGCATTCCCAGAGGACGATATGCTTGGAATTGACTTGGTTATTCCTGATATTACCTATTTAAGAAAAAACGTTGATCGAATTAGAGGGATTTTACTTACTCATGGACATGAGGACCATATTGGCTCGTTGCCTTATGTGCTTAAAGAACTTAATGTTCCAGTATTTGGAACACGTTTAACACTGGGGCTTTTAGAAAACAAGCTTAAGGAGCATGGACTTTTAGAAAAGACAACAAGGCACGTAGTTGTTCCTGGAGAGTTCGTAAAGCTTGGACAGTTTAAGGTTGAGTTTATACGCACAAATCACTCAATTGCAGATACTGTTGCTATGGCTATTACATCACCTGTTGGTACCATTGTACACACAGGAGATTTTAAAATTGATTATACACCTATTGATGGTGATATTTTGGACCTGCACCGTTTTGCAGAGCTTGGCAAGGAAGGTGTTTTGTTGCTTTTAAGCGACAGTACAAATGCTGAAAGAAAAGGCTTTACTATATCAGAAAAAAGTGTTGGTGCTGTGTTTGATAAGATTTTTGATGATACACCGAAAAATCGAATTATGGTTGCCACGTTCTCTTCTAACATTCACCGTATTCAGCAGATAATAAATTCTGCATACAAAACAAAACGTAAGGTTGCTATAATTGGACGAAGTATGGTTAATGCAGTTAGAACAAGTACCGAACTGGAATATCTTAATATTCCGCCTAACACTATTATTGACATTTCTGAAATCAAGAACTATTCTGATGAACAGCTTGTAATTATTACAACTGGTTCTCAGGGCGAAACAATGAGTGCATTGTCAAGAATTTCATCTTCTGACCATAGACAGGTTTCAGTTAAACCAGGGGATAAAATTATCATCAGTGCATCCAGTATACCAGGCAATGAAAAAAGCATTTTAAAGGTTATAAATGAACTTATTAAAAAAGGTGCAGACGTTGTTTATGGAAGTATGGAAGAGATTCACGTTTCTGGTCATGCTTGTGAAGAAGAGCTTAAGCTTATGCTTGCATTAACAAAGCCTAAGTATTTTATGCCTGTACACGGCGAATACATCCACCTTTCGGCACACAAAAAGATTGCCCTTTCTATGGGAATACCAAAGGAAAATATTTTCATGATGAGTATTGGTGAAGTTCTTGAAGTTTCTAAAAAAGACGCAAGAATAAATGGAACTGTTCCAAGTGGTCAGCTTTTGGTTGATGGTTTAGGTGTAGGCGATGTTGGTAATATTGTATTGCGTGACAGGAAGCATTTAAGTGAAGATGGCTTGATGGTTGTTGTTGTAAGCATGGAAAAGCAAAGTGGTGCTATGCTTGCAGGGCCAGATATTATCTCTCGTGGTTTTGTTTATGTACGTGAATCCGAAAAGCTTATGGAAGGTGCAAGAAAGGCTGTTGCTGATGCCCTTGATAAATGTGATTTTTCCAATACAGTTGGTTGGTCTTATATCAAAAATCTAATTAGAGATACACTTAAGGATTATGTATGGCAAACAACAAAGCGTAGCCCTATGATACTTCCTATAATTATGGAAGTGTAGTAAAGGGAGATGTAACTGCTAAAAAATATGCTTTTAACAAAGCTGCTTTAAGGTGAATACTGCCTTAAAGTGGCTTTTTATGTGCTGTGCTTTTGTAGACAAAAACAGTGTTTGCGTGTATACTTAAATAACTGAAAGGCGGGAATAAAATGGCAGAGGCAATTTCAAAAATTAAGGAAAAACTTGAAAGCTTGGCAGTGACGGATATTCCTGATGGCGTTACAGAATTTAAGGCTGATGAACGCAAAGGCGTTGTAAAGCTTGTGGCAAGTGCCGAAAAGAGGTATCAAAATCATTTGAATGAATTGATACGACTTGAAGAAATTTCAGCCTACGAAAAAGAGTGCTACAACAATGGTTGCACATACGTTGCGGGTATAGATGAAGTGGGCAGAGGACCTCTGGCAGGGCCTGTAGTTACAGCAGTGGTTATACTTAAACAAGGTGTAATTATTGAAGGAATAAATGATAGCAAAAAACTTTCTGAGGCTAAAAGAGAAAAATTGTATGACATAATTCTAGAAGAAGCAGTGGATTATGCTATTGGGATTATATCTCCAACAGAAATAGATGAAATAAACATACTACAGGCAACTTACAAGGCTATGCAGCAATGTATAAGTGGGCTGAAGGTTAAACCGGATTATATTTTGGTTGATGCAGTAACTATACCTAATATAGAAATAAAACAAAAAGGCATTATAAAGGGCGATGCAAAAAGCATATCAATAGGTGCAGCAAGCATTGTGGCTAAGGTTACAAGGGATAGGATGATGAAGGAGTATGCCCAAATTTTTCCTGAGTATGATTTTGAACAAAACAAGGGCTATGGCTCGTCTAAGCATATTCAAGCCATTAAGCAAATCGGTCTTTGTCCAATTCATAGACGTAGCTTTGTGAAAAATTTTATGTGAGGATAAATATGTCTGGCAAAGAAGAAAATAAGAAAAAAGGCGACATTGGTGAAGCGTTGGCAGCAAAAATTTTACAAAGAAAGGGATATACTATTCTTGATAAAAATTTTAGGCTTAGAACAGGTGAAATAGATATAATTGCAAAGCAGAAAGGGTATATTGTGTTTGTGGAGGTTAAGTATAGACATAATATTGATAAAGGAAATCCTTCTGAAGCTGTAAATTATCTAAAGCAGCAAAAAATAATTGCCACCGCAAAAAATTATATACAAAGAAAAAATCTTTATGATGCAGATTTCAGATTTGATGTAATAGAAATAATAGGAGGCGAAACGCCCCTTTATAGACACATAGAAAATGCTTTTGGGGAGTAATTGAATTATGAAACTTTGTGAAAAAAACGGTGTAAAGTTTTTCACCTTTGAAAATATAGAAAAAACGGGAATTGTAAATCACTGCTTTTCCACAAGAGTTGGCGGAGTTAGCGAGGGAAAATTTAAAAGCCTTAATTTGGCTTATAATTGTGGCGATAATGGGGAAAGTGTTACAGAAAATTTTAAGCGGATATGTCAAGCCAACGATATGGACTACACAAAAATGGTTTTTGGAAAGCAGATACATGATACCAAGATAAAAAATGTTACAACAGGTGACTGCGGTTGCGGAGTGGTGTTTGAAAGCAATATTGATGGTTTTGATGGGTATATAACCAATCAACCGGATGTAGTTTTGGTTACATTTCATGCGGATTGTGTTCCACTGTTTTTTGTGGATACAGTAAAAAAGGTAATTGCCCTTTCTCACTCAGGTTGGAAAGGTACTGTTAGAAAAATGGCTAAGGCAACTGTTAAGGAAATGCAGACAGTATTTGAATGTAATCCCAAAGATATTGTTGCTGCCATTGGACCATCAATTGGTGAATGCTGTTTTCAGGTGGACAAGCCGGTGGTTGATGAATTCTTGACGG
The DNA here is from genome assembly GCA_003543235.1 of Lachnospiraceae bacterium. GTDB lineage: Bacteria > Bacillota > Clostridia > Lachnospirales > Anaerotignaceae > UBA8514. Next base: position 109,218 of record DPJA01000036.1, on the reverse strand, counting down.
AAATGGAATTTGCTAGTAAATATATACGTAATGACCAGAATGCAGAAGGTAAGTTTAAAATTGACCTTTGGGGAATAAATAGAGAACTTATGATTGAAGCAGGTATACTGGCGAAAAACATAGAGGTTACAGACTATTGCACAATGTGCCACGATGATTTATTCTATTCTCACCGAAAAATGGGAGAGGAAAGAGGAAGTCTTGCGGCATTTCTCAGCTTAAAGAGTTAAGGAGTTTAACATTGAAGAAAAAGGAAAATGTAATAATTAAAGTAGAAAAGGACAGTATAGCAGAGGAACTGGGCATAGAACCAGGCGACATACTTGTTTCTATAAATGGTAAAGAGGTGGAGGATGTCTTTGATTACCGCTACCTTATAAATGATGAATATATTGAAATGACCATCAAAACTATTCAAGGCGAAGAATGTATAGCTGAAATTGAAAAAGACTATGATGAGGATATAGGCATTATTTTTGAAAGCGGTCTAATGGACGAAGCTAAAAGCTGTTCAAACAAATGTATTTTCTGTTTTATAGACCAACTGCCTAAGGGCATGAGAGAAACATTATACTTTAAAGACGATGATAGCCGACTTTCGTTTTTACAAGGGAATTATGCTACCCTTACCAACATGAAGCAGAAGGATATTGACAGGGTTATATATTATCATCTTTCACCAATAAACATTTCTGTGCATACTACGGATATGGAACTTAGAAAAAAGATGCTGAATAATAAAAATGCTGACAAAGTTCTTATTCATATGCAAGCTCTTGCAGATGCAGGTATTGAAATGAACTTGCAAATAGTTCTTTGCAAAGGCATTAATGATGGTGCTGTTTTGGAAAAATCAATTTCCGATTTATCAAAGTTTTTCCCTCATGCAAAAAGCCTTTCGGTTGTGCCAATTGGCTTAACACGCTATCGAGAAGGGCTGTATCCTATGAAGCCTTTTGAAAAAGAAGACTGTCAGGCGGTTATAGACATTATTGAAGAATGGCAGAAAAAGTTGAAAGCTGAAATAGGAAGTTCCTTTGTGTTTATTGCAGATGAGTTTTATTTAACTGCTGAAAGAGAATTTCCTAATGTTCATAAATACGAAGATTTTCCTCAAATTGAAAATGGTGTTGGAATGATTTCCCTTATGAAAGATGAATTTTACACCTACATGAAGGAGCTGAATGGCGACAAGGAGCTTAAAAAAACAGTTAGCATTGCTACAGGTACAGCGGCTTATGAATTTATAGATGGTCTTTGTAAAGAAATTATGGTAAAATATCCGAGGGTAAAAATTCAGGTTTTTCCTATAATAAATGAATTTTTTGGCGGTAAGATTTCTGTTTCTGGCTTGCTTTGCGGTTGTGACATAATAAGTCAGCTTAAAAACAAGGATTTGGGCGATTATTTATGTTTACCACAGAATCTTTTAAGAAGTGGAGAAACTACACTATTAGATGATTTAACTATAGAGGACATAGAAAAAGAACTTAATGTTAAAATAAGGATTACAAAGGAAAGCGGAGAAGATTTTGTAAAGACAATTTTGGATTAAACCTTGACAAAGGGTTATATGGATTGGGACACAAGTTCCAAGGTTTTAAGAGGAGGATATAATATGAGCAGACCGATTGTAGCAGTAGTAGGACGTCCAAATGTGGGTAAATCTACGCTGTTTAATAAACTGGCTGGCGAAAGAATTTCTATAGTACAGGACACACCGGGTGTAACACGTGATAGAATTTATGCTGATGTAGAATGGTTAAGTCACAAATTTACCCTTATAGATACAGGTGGCATGGAGCCAGGTGCAGAAGATGTTATTTTGAAGCAGATACTTCAACAGGCGGAAATTGCCATTGAAACTGCTGATGTAATTATTTTTGTGTGCGACATTAAGCAAGGAATAATTGATGATGATATCCAGGTTGCAAATATTTTAAGACGTACAAAGAAGCCTGTTGTGCTTGCTATTAATAAGGTAGATGATATGAGGAGGGAAAATCTTGAAATTTATGAGTTTTTCAGCCTTGGCATTGGTGAGCCTATTCCTATTTCCGCAGGGCAGATGCTTGGTTTGGGTGACCTTTTAGATGCAGTGGTACAAGAATTTCCTGATGAAGAAGTTGAAGAACAAAATGATGATGAAATTAAGGTTGCTATTATTGGTAAGCCTAATGTAGGAAAATCTTCTCTTATAAACAAAATACTTGGTGAGGATAGACTTATTGTAAGCGATATACCTGGTACAACCAGAGATGCAATTGACACTCCTATTGAGGTTGATGGGCAAAGATATGTATTTATAGATACTGCAGGTATGCGAAGAAAAAGCAAGATTAAAGAAGAAATTGAACGTTTCAGCATTATCCGTGCCGTTGCGGCGGTTGAAAGGTGCGATGTGGCAATACTTGTCATTGACGCAAATGAGGGCATTACTGACCAAGATACAAAAATAGCAGGGATTGCTCATGAGCGTGGAAGGGCGGCTATTGTTGCCGTTAATAAATGGGACTCGATTGAAAAAGATGATAAAACAATGAATAAGCATCTTAAAGATATAGGAAATGAACTTGCATATATGCCATATGCACCAAGGGTATTTATTTCAGCAGTTACAGGACAAAGAATACCTAAAATGCTTGAAACCATTAAAACGGTACACGAAAATCATGCGTTAAGAATAAGCACAGGTATGCTTAATGACGTGCTTATTGAAGCAACAGCTATGCAGCAGCCACCAAGTGATAAGGGTAAACAGCTTAGAATTTACTATGTTACACAGGTTAGTGTTAAGCCGCCTACATTTGTTTTGTTTGTTAATGACAGAGAACTTATGCACTTTAGCTATAGAAGATATATTGAAAATCAGTTTAGAGAAGCATTTGGTTTTGTAGGTACGCCTATCCACTTTATTGTAAGAGAACGTAAGGAAAAGTAAGAGGAGAGTCATATGTTTAGAATTTTATGCTTAGTGATAGGCTATTTTATTGGTTGTATTCAATCAGCATATGTTGTGGGCAAGGTCATGCGTGTGGATATAAGAGAGCATGGCAGTGGAAACCTTGGCACAACAAATGCTCTTAGAGTCTTGGGTAAAAGGGCAGGTGCAGTTACATTTGCGTGTGATATTTTAAAATCTGTAATTTCATTTACAATTTGTTATAAGCTTTTTGGCAGCGTAATTGCAGGAGTATATGCCTCTTTTGGTGCGGTGTTAGGCCACGATTTTCCATTTTACCTTAAATTTAAGGGTGGAAAAGGTATTGCAGCAACTGTAGGAATGATTGGTGCACTTGGTGTTGTTTTTAACCCATGGATAGTTTTGATTACATATGCGGCTGGAATTATTGGTGTTGTGCTTTCTGGCACTATTTCAGTAGGGTCCATATTGTTTTCAATTTCTATACCTATTGTATGTGCAATTATGGGTGCAGAGGCAGAAATGACAGTTGTTGTTACAGTTATGGCTGTGTTGGCTATATATAAACACAGTGCAAACATAGATAGGCTTAAAAATGGAACTGAAAACAGACTTTTTGGCAAGAATATAGAAAAATAATTCGTTGATGATATATAGGGGAGGTTTTTTCATATGAAAAAGGTAACTGTCATTGGTTCGGGCAGTTGGGGAACGGCTCTGGCTGTTATGCTTGACAAATATGGACATCAAGTAACAATTTGGAGCTGGAAAGAGGAAGAGGCACAGCGTATACGTGCCGACCACGAGCATAAGGAATTTTTGCCAGGCATTGAAATACGTGAAAGTATTGAAATTATTACTGACCCACAAGAGGCTGTTGAAGGTGCAGAAATTGTGATTACTGCTATACCATCAAAATTTGTTAGGGTTAATATGCAAAAATTTGCACCTTTTTTAAAAAAGCAGCAGGTGCTTGTAAATGTTGCAAAGGGGCTTGAAGATCATAGTCTTTTAAGGCTTTCTCAGGTCATTGAGGAATGCGTTCCACAATGTAGTTTGTGTACACTTGTAGGTCCTAGTCATGCTGAAGAGGTAGGGCGAGATATACCAACAGCGTGTGCCATAAGCTGTAAGGATATGGCAGTTGCCAAAATGGTTCAAGAAGAATTTATGAATCCTAAATTCCGATTATATACAAACCCTGATATGATTGGCATGGAACTTGGTGCGGCACTTAAAAATGTAATTGCACTGGCGGCAGGCATGAGCGATGGTCTTGGCTTTGGTGACAATACAAAGGCAGCTTTAATGACAAGAGGAATGGCTGAAATAAGCAGACTTGGTGTTGCTATGGGTGGTCAAGCAAATACATTTATGGGGCTTAGTGGTATAGGTGACCTTATAGTTACCTGTACAAGTATGCACTCACGAAACAGACGTGCAGGCATTATGCTTGGCGAAGGAAAAAGCCTTGACGAAACGCTTGAGTCTGTTCATATGGTAGTTGAAGGAGTTAATACTGCTAAAGCTGCCTACGACCTTGCTAAGAAGTATAATGTGGATATGCCTATTACAAAAGAAATTAATGAGGTACTTTTTGAAGGAAAAGACGCAAGGGTTGCGGTAATGGACCTAATGATGCGTGACGGAAAGTCTGAAAGTGTTCATAAATAAGTAATATTGCCTTGAGAAACCATGAAACACTGTGATTTTATTCAGAAACAGTGTTTGATACAATTTCTCAAGGCTTTTTTTGATGTTTTAAATGATTTTGAGAAAACTGTCATAGCAAGACGAAAAAGCTAATGTACCCTATAATTATTCCTAAGGATGCACCGCATATTACATCACGAGGGTAGTGTACTCCTGTAAGTACACGGGTAAAGCATATTATAATGCTTAAAATACCTGTGAAAATACCAAGAGAAGGGCATATATAATATACTGCAAAGGTAATTATAACTGAGCTTGCAGCGTGTCTGCTTGGACACGCCCTACCCACAGAGTGAGGCAGCAGAGGTTTAAAAGCAAGTTCTTCAAAAGGTCGTTTTAGGTTAAGTAGATTCCGGGTAACGGTAACAACCAAAAAAGTAATTAAAGGTATAAGCCCTACATATAATATGCGAATATCCCGTTTCATGGCTAGGTATGCTAAGGTAAAATAAAATATCCAAGTAACTAGCTTTGGAGAATAAGTATCCAAAAATAGAATAGTCTTTTTAAGGCTATTTTTTTTGTTAATGAAAGTAATTAGTTTAAAAATATAATGATGTTTATACATATAAGCTTCCCTTCAATATAAAGATTCCTTTATTATAAAACAAATGGTAACAAAAACATAGTCCCGAATATATATTAATAGTGACTACCTGCAAGAAGGAGGCAAAGTAAATGGCAGAAGAAGCAAGATTATCTGCTGTGCCATTGCACACAGGGTGCGTAGTTAAGTTTGTGGAGGGAAATGTGGAGGAGAGAATAAGGTTTTTTGACCTTGGGTTTTCGCCTAGCAGTGTAATTGTACCGTTGTATAAGGGAGTATACGGGGGGACAACAGCATTTTTGGTGAAAGGAACACTTATAGCCCTAAGAAAAGAGGAGGCAGATAAGATTTTAATAAATCAAATACTCAGGGAGGACGAAAATGAAAGATGAATATATAATTGCTCTTGCAGGAAATCCAAACACAGGAAAAAGTACGGTATTCAATGCGTTTACGGGGCTTAATCAGCATACAGGCAACTGGTCTGGTAAAACAGTGGTAAATGCTGAGGGCTTTTTTAAAGCAGATGGAATATCTTTTAAAATGGTGGACTTACCAGGGGTTTATTCACTTTTAAGCGATATTGCTGAGGAACACGCTGCAAAAGAATTTATTTGTAGTAAGCAGGCAGATATTGTATTGGTTGTTGCTGATGCAACGTGCCTTGAGAGAAATTTGAATTTATGTATACAGACAGCTGACCTTGCTGATAACGTTATATTATGCCTAAATCTTATGGATGAAGCAAAAAAAAGAGAAATTTTTATTGATACCAATATGCTTTCAAAACTACTTGGAATATCTGTTATAGAAACGTGTGCACGTAGTGGCGAGGGGATAGATGAAATTAAACATGAAATGGTAAATATTATAAATGGAGAAAAAAAGTGTGTTCCCATTAAAACCAACCTAATTGGCATGAGTTTTGAAGAGAGTTGTATTGAAACACTGAAACGTGCTAAAAATATAGCAGATGCAGTTGTTTCCAACGGCAAGGCAAAAGATTTTCAGTCAATGGCAGACAGCATAGTTTTGTCTAAAAAATTTGGTATACCAATAATGCTTTTACTTCTTGGTCTTATTTTTTGGATAACAATTGTTGGGGCAAACTATCCGTCATCGTTATTAATGAATATGTTTGCAGCTACCAATGAAATGTTAAAGGAATTGCTTGAAAATACACCGTACTGGGTAAGTGGCATTTTGGTAGATGGTATGTTTAAAACAGCCTCATGGGTAGTAGCGGTAATGCTTCCTCCTATGGCAATATTTTTTCCGCTTTTTACTTTTTTAGAGGATGTTGGGTTTTTACCAAGAATAGCATTTAACCTTGACGGACTGTTTAAAAGGGCAGATGCCCACGGAAAACAGGTGCTTACAATGATGATGGGCTTTGGGTGCAATGCGGCAGGCGTTACATCGGCAAGAATTATTGAAACACCAAGGGAAAGGATTATTGCTATTCTAACAAACAATTTTGTGCCATGTAACGGACGCTTTCCTACTATTATATTGCTTGTAAGTGTGTTTATAGCCAGAGGCACAAGCAGTTCGGTTATGGCAGGGGCAATGGTTTTGTTGCTTATAATAATATCGGTAGGAATTACACTAATTTGCTCAAAAATATTGTCTAAAACAATACTAAAGGGAGTGCCGTCCAGCTTTGTACTGGAACTTCCACCATATCGCAGACCTCAGATATTACAGATACTTGTGCATAGTATGCTAGATAGAACGCTGTTTGTGCTTGGGCGTGCGGTAACGGTGGCAGTGCCGGCAGGTGCAGTTATATGGATTATGCAGAATGTTGTATTTGGTGGCAGTTCTTTGCTACTTAATTTCTCTCGCTTTTTAGAACCACTTGGGCTTATAATGGGAATGAATGGCATGATATTGGCCGCATTTATTTTGGGTATACCTGCAAATGAAATTGTATTGCCAATTTTGCTTATGTATTACAGCAATGGCACAGCATTGACGGACATTTCATCAAATGCAGAGATTTTCAGAATATTTACTCAAAATGGATGGACAATGGTTACGGCAATTTGTGTTACTATGTTTTCACTCAATCATTTTCCTTGTGCAACAACACTTATGACTATAAAAAAAGAAACAGGCAGTACAAAGTGGACATTAATTGCTTTTGCTTTGCCTACCATTGTTGGAATTGTAATTTGTATAATAATAAATTTAATAGCTCATATAATGGGTATGGTTTTATAAAAGACGGTCAAATACCGTCTTTTTCTTCTTTACATTTTATCTTTAAATAACTATACTGTTACAATAAGCTTATTGTAGCTAAAAATGTGAGGTACTGTATGGATAAAATATTGACAGACATAAATAAAAACGAGGTGCTTAAATACCTGGGCTATAAGGGCGGAAAAATTGACGAAGTCACTGATAAAATGATTAGTGATGCAATGGCTAATGTTTTAGAAACTGCAGTTCCAAGATATACGTATAAGGTGTTTGACATTGAAAAAGAGAATGGAATTTTGTTGAATGGAACTACGTTTATGCCACAAGGTAAGGACATTGCAGAGTTGCTTTGCAGTTGTGAAAAATGTGTTATGATGGCAGCAACACTTGGCATTGAATTTGAAACTATGCTTAGAAAAGCCCAGATAAAAGATATGGCACAGGCTGTTATATTAGACAGCTGTGGCAGTAGTGGGGTTGAAAATATATGCAACAATATAGAAAAAATTATTGAAGAACAGTGGGTACATAAAGGTTGGTTTTTAACCGACCGTTTTAGCCCGGGATATGGAGATATGCCCATAGAGCAGCAAAGGGATTTTTGTATGGTGCTGGATACTGCAAAAAAATGCGGAATTAACGTAAACGGCGGAGGTATGCTTGTTCCGTCAAAATCTGTTACGGCAATAATTGGGCTTTCAAAAACAGAGGTAACTAAGCGGAAAAAAGGCTGCGAATATTGCAACAATTTTATGAACTGCCAATTCAGAAGGGACGGTATAACCTGTGATTAAAAAATTACTAGAAAAAGAGTTTATATTTTTGGATGGTGCAATGGGAACTATGCTTCAAGCTGGAGGGCTTAAGCTTGGGGAACAACCTGAGGTGCTTTCAATAACCAATAGTGACATTATATCAAACATTCACAAAATGTATATAGATGCAGGAAGTGACATTGTATACACAAATACCTTTGGGGCAAATGCACACAAATTAGAGGGTACAAATTATAGCGTGGATGCCATAATCAGTGCCTCAGTTGGCTGTGCGAAAAAAGCTTGTGAGGGTACAAATGCCTATACGGCACTGGATATTGGCCCTATTGGAGAACTTTTAGAACCTGTTGGTGCACTTAAATTTGATGAAGCATATGATATATTCAAGGAAATGGTTGTTGCTGGGGAAAAAGCTGGAGCAGACCTTATTGTTTTTGAAACAATGACTGACCTTTACGAGCTTAAAGCAGGTGTGCTTGCGGCAAAAGAAAATACAAGCCTTCCGGTTTTTGTAACAATGACCTTTGAAGAAAATAGAAGAACCTTTACGGGTTGTACAGTTGAGGCTATGGCATATGTTATGGAGGGACTTGGTGTTGATGCAATGGGCATTAACTGTTCCCTTGGACCAAAAGAAATTTTGCCTATAGCAAGAGAACTTTGCACATATACAAAAATACCAATTATAGTTAAGGCAAATGCAGGACTGCCTAATCCCGAGGACAATAGCTACGATATAACACCAGAAATTTTTGCAGAGGATATGAGGCCATATGCTGAAGCAGGTGTCAAAATTATTGGAGGTTGCTGTGGGACAACCCCTGAATATATAAGCTGCATGAAAAAAATCATGAATGGAGTAAAGGTATCAAAAATTGATGTCACTCCAAGAAGTGTACTTTGCACGCCAAGTATGGTTGTACCTGTTAATGAGGTCAGACCAATTGGTGAAAGAATCAATCCAACAGGTAAAAAGCGTTTCCAACAGGCATTAAAAGAGTGCGACCTTGAATATATAGTTAGCCGTGGAATTGAACAGGCAGAGGCAGGGGCAAGCATATTGGATGTTAACGTGGGTATGCCAGGAATTGATGAAAGAGAAATGATGATAAAGGTAGTTAAAACGCTGCAGGGAGTTCTTAATTTACCTTTGCAAATAGATTCATCCGATGTAACAGCTATTGAGGCGGGGCTTAGATATTATAATGGCAAGGCAATTGTAAACAGCGTTAACGGAGAGGCAGAGGTAATGGAAAAAATTCTGCCTATAGTTAAAAAATATGGTGCAGCAGTGGTTGGGCTTACTTTAGACAGTAGAGGAATTCCTAAAACAGCAGAGGAAAGATTTGAGATTGCACAGAGAATTTTGAACACTGCTTTAAGCTATGGAATACCTAAGGAGGATGTTTTTATTGATTGCCTTACCCTTACGGTATCTGCCCAACAGGAGCAAGCAAGGGAAACTCTCAATGCAGTACGCAAGGTAAAACATGAGTTGGGACTGCATACTGTTTTAGGTGTTTCAAATATATCCTTTGGTCTGCCAAACAGAGAACTTATAACCTGTAATTTCCTTGTTCAGGCTATGGAAAATGGTCTGGATTTACCTATTATAAATCCTAACCAAAAGGCAATTATGGATGCTATTTCAGCATTTAAGGTTTTAAATGGCGAGGATATACATTCTGAAAAATTTATTGAGCGTTTTACAGAGTCATCTGAACCTATAGTAGATACAAAAACGGAAAAAACCATTGATATTGGTTATGCAATTAGTAAGGGTTTGAAAGAGGAAACGGCAAGGATAACCGAGGAGCTTCTTAAAACTAAATCCGAGCTTGAGATTATAAATGAATTGCTTATACCTACCCTTGACAAGGTTGGAGAACGATATGAAAAGCAAGAAATATTTCTTCCTCAGCTTATAAATGCAGCAAATGCGTCTTGCGAGGCTTTTGAGGTTATCAAAAGAAACATACTATTAAAGGGAAGTGAGTCTGTTTCAAGAGGAAAAGTAATACTTGCTACGGTTAAAGGTGACATACATGATATAGGTAAAAATATTGTTAAGGTTATACTTGAAAATTATGGATATCAGGTGATTGACCTTGGCAGAGATGTGGCGGTTGATACCGTTGTTAAAACTGCAATCGCAGAGGACGTAAAGCTTGTTGGTTTAAGTGCTCTTATGACAACCACTCTTAAAAGCATGGAGGAAACAATTGACGCTATTAGAAAAAGTGGGCATCAATGCAAAATTGTTGTTGGTGGTGCGGTTTTAACTGAAGAATATGCTATGCAGATAGGTGCTGACTTTTATGCAAAAGATGCAAAGAAAACGGTGGATGTTGCGAAAGAAATTTTAGGATAGAGGTGTTTAGATGGATATAAGAGAATATATAAAAGAACACTTGCTTATATTTGACGGTGCTATGGGTACATATTTTATGAAAAAAAGTGTGAACCCACAGGAAAAATGTGAGCTTGCAAATTTAACACAACAGGAAGTAATTTATAGTATACACAGAGAGTATATTGAAGCAGGATGCAAGGCAATAAAAACAAATACATTTGGTGCAAACCGAATTAATTTTGGCGGCGATGAGGAGCTGCTGAAAAAATTAATTAAAAGTGGCTATGAAATTGCCTGCAAAGCGGCTGGCGACGATATTTTTGTATTTGCTGACATTGGGCCTGTGGAGGAAGACGGTGTAGCTGACGGGTTTGAAGAATTTAAGTTTGTTGTGGACTGCTTTATTGAACTTGGGGCTAAAAATTTCCTTTTTGAAACATTGAGTAATGATAAGCATTTAGAGAAAATTGCAAAACATATTAAACAAAAGGTGAAAGATGCCTTCATTATAACCTCATTTGCGGTACAGCCTGATGGATATACAAGAGATGGATATTTTGGCCGTGATATTTTCAAAAGAATGGTTGAGGTTAAAAATGTTGAGGCGTTAGGTCTTAATTGTGTGTCAGGTCCATTCCATATGTTACACTATTTAAAAGAGCTTAATCTTAAAAATGTAACACTTTTGGTTATGCCAAATGCTGGGTATCCCACGGTTGTTAACAATAGAACACTTTTTGATGCTAGTCCAGAATATTTTGGGTTGCAGATGGCGGATATTGTTAGGCAAGGTGCAGCTATCATTGGTGGCTGCTGTGGGACAAACCCAGAATATCTAAGAGAAACGGTAATAAAGGCTAAGCAGGTAACAGGTGATGAGATTATTGTTTCATCAGTTAAAGACGGCGAAAAGCTGGATAATCTAAAGCGAGAAAATCATTTTATGAATAAGCTAGAAAGAGGTCAGAAAGTGCTTGCCGTTGAGCTTGACCCACCAGAAAACGCAGATATTACAAAGTTTATTACAAATGCAAAAAAAATTAAGGACGTAGGAGCAGATATAATTACTATTGCAGATTGTCCTGTAGGCAGACCACGTGTTGACTCAAGCTTGCTGGCGTGTAAACTTAAGCGGGAGCTTAACATGGATATTCTGCCACATATTACGTGCCGTGACAGAAATCTTAATGCAACAAAAGCACTGCTTTTGGGGCTTAATATTGAAGGTGTAGATAATGTTTTGGTGGTTACAGGCGACCCAATACCATCAGCACAGAGGGATGAGGTTAAAAGTGTTTTTAACTTTAATTCTCGTATGTTGGCAAGGTATATTGACAACCTAAACCAAACAATATTTTCATCTCCATTTGGTATTTGCGGTGCACTTAATGTAAATGCACCTAACTTTAATATTCAGCTTAAACTAGCAAAAGAAAAAATTGAAAATGGTGTCAAGGTTTTTCTTACTCAGCCTATAATGACACAAAAGGGTTTGGATAATCTTAAATATGCCCATGAGGAGTTAGATGCAAAAATTTTAGCGGGAATTATGCCTGTAGTAAGCTATAGAAATGCCTGCTTTATGAACAACGAAATTTCGGGGATAAATGTTGATGAAAAAATAATAAAGCTTTATGAAAATAAAACTCCAGAACAATGTAGAAAATTGGCTGTAAAGGTTTCCACATATATTGCAAAAGAAGTGGTAGATTATTGCGACGGGTTGTATATAATTACTCCTTTTAGTAGGGCGGATATTGTGTGTGACATTGTAAATGCTGTTAAAGATGCAAAAATATTAAAATTATAATGAAAGCCTGAAGCTTATCATTGATGAAATGGTTTTTAGATAATTGTATAAATTTAGCGGGGCGAATATACGTCCCGCTTTTTGTATTTTTTATAAGTAAAGTAAGATTAATATGTTAGCTTGCTTTTTGCTCAAGGCGTAATCTGTCAGCTATCAAAGCTATAAATTCACTGTTGGTAGGCTTACCTTTATGGTTATTTATTGTGTAGCCAAAAAGGGTGTCTATGGCTTCAATCTTACCTCTATTCCATGCAACTTCAATGGCATGGCGTATAGCACGTTCTACTCTAGAAGGGGTGGTATTACATTTTTTGGCAATGGATGGATAAAGCTCTTTGGTTATATAATTTAATACATCCATGTCATTTACGCTCATTATAATAGCTTCACGCATATAATGATATCCACGAATATGTGCTGGAACACCTATTTCATGTAAAATATTTGTTACCTTTGTTTCTAAATTATAGGCATTGCACAAATCAATTTTTGCATTTTCTGTTGATCTTGCAATCATTATAGATGTTGTGTTTGAGGGTTGTGTTTGGTTTTTAAACTGGCGAATTCTGTTAACAAGTGAGCCCATATCAAATGGTTTTACTATGTAATAGTCTGCACCAAGTTCAAATGCCCGCTGAGAAATTTTTTCTTGGCTTAAAGATGAAAGAATGATAGAAATTGGTCGTTTTGCAAGTTGGCTTTGGTTAAGTTTATCCAAAAGACCTAAGCCATCAAGACGAGGCATAATACTATCTATCAGAGCTACATCTGGGTGCATTTCTACAATTTTGTTAAAGGCATCGGTCCCATCATATGCAACACCCACAACTTCTAAGTCCTCCTTGTTATTCAAGTAGTTTTTTAACACGTCACAAAAATCTTTGTTATCATCTGCAATTAACACTTTTATTCTATTTTGATTCAAAATAATCCCTCCACTTATTTTTATTTTTAGAAGTAAAATACCATTTATTAACTATAACTGGCAAACATTTCCTAATGTGTTATATTATAGATGGTCATTTGTTTTTTTGCAATAAGCATAGTAGATGAAAAAAATGGAAAATTTTTCTAATTTTCTGCAAAATAATGCTAAATATTTTACTAGTCGTGAATAAAACCTCAAATAATAATACCAATTTGACATATTATAAAAAAATATGGGGGTTATCGAAAAAAGTGGCGAAGAGTAATGGAAATAGTGTAATTTTGAAACAAAGGAAGATAAAAGGGAAGAAAAAGAATACGAATGGTAGTTGTCAAAACAGAAAAAAGGGTGTATGGCAACTACCGTTTGTATTTGTGATAAAATATGCTGTCTGCAATTATTTTGGAATCCCATGAAGGCAAAGGTTAGAATTTGTATATTCAAAGCTATTTGAAACATCTTTGCCAAACCACAGCGGAGGTGTAAAGGTTTCAGAGGCATATACGGACTGAAATTCAACCTCTATGGTAATAAGGCCTTGCAAATTTCCTTGGTATATGTCAATCTCTGCTGTTAGGCTGTTTTCAATTGGCACAAAATATCTTGTTTTGTATAGAATTGGTGTTTCTGCTTTTAAAAGAAGTTTTTTGTACTGTTCATGGGTAAGAAAAAGCTCGAATTCCTCACGGCAAATTAAACCACTACCCTTAACCGTAAGGATATATTCTTGGTCGCTTTGGCGAATTCGTATGGTTGGGTCAACGGATATATAACATTGAGATATTTTTTTGGATTTTAAGCAGTCTAAAGAAAATGGTATTGATGTGGCAAGATATTTTTTTTCTATTTCCATATTGCACCTCCTGTTTTTATATATTATAACAGAAATAATGGCATTGTTTTAACAATGAATTTCGTATACAATAAATTTATAAAATAAAATAGATTTTTGGAGGGAAGTTTATGAAAAAAATAGGCGTTTTTTTTGCAAATGGATTTGAAGAGGTTGAAGCTCTTACTGTTGTTGATTTATGCCGCCGTGGCGGTATTCAGGTAAATATGGTTTCTATCGACGACAGCTTGAATGTAGTTGGACGTACCAACATCGAAGTTAAAACAGATATGTTATATGATGAAAAAATAGTTGCCAATTATGATGGTCTAATACTTCCTGGTGGAATGCCTGGAACAAGAAATCTTATGGCACACAAAGGGCTATGTGCTATGTTATGGGATTTTAATTGCAAAGGCAAGCTTGTGGCGGCTATTTGTGCTGCTCCTATGGTTTTGGGAACATTGGGTATTTTAAAGGGCAAAAAGGCTTGCTGTTATCCTGGAATGGAGGAGTACCTTAAGGGGGCAGAGGTTGAAGATGGATTGGTTTCTAAAGATGGCAATGTAATTACATCAAGGGGAGTAGGAACTGCCATAGCCTTTAGCTTAGCCATAATTGAAAAGCTTGAAGATAAAAGAACAGCTGAAGAGGTGAAAAAAAGCATCGTATACAAATTTTAATATGAAATACTATTTAGTTATAACTAGGTTATAATAAATATAGAAATAAATGGAACAAAATCAATTAAGCGGTCGTCAAAAGAATAAATGTAGCAGTTTTCATTATTTTAAGGAGGTCAAATTATGAAAAAACTAATCTCGCTGATATTATCAGCAACTATGATTTTGGGTAGTGTGCCTAAGGTATTTGCGGCAGACAATTCTCTTGGGGATACGCTGACAAGTGTAACGTCAAAAGTGAAAAGCCAGATTGACGTTGGAAATGAATATACAAACTTTAGCGGTACAGCACAAGACAATGGCATTAATGAATACTGGAATTTATTATGGGAAAACGAAGATAATGACGCCCGTTTATCTGTGAATGCAACCGCAGAAGGCAAAATTATGAATTATAACTTTTCGTCTGATGCAGAAAATTACCGCTATGAATCGAATTTTGCTCCATCATTCCCAAAATTAACACGTGACGAGGCAAAGGAAATTGCACAAAAATTTCTTAATAAGGTAATTGATACGTCAATAGAGTCCGTTGAATTTAGTGATTTTAATTCCACTGCTCAGCTTCAAAATACAACAAATTACTATTTCAATGGAAATTTGAAACTTAACGGCTTGGCTTCACCAATTGACTTTTCAATAATGGTGAATATAGCCACCAAGTCAGTAACCAGCTTTTCAAGAGGTGACATTAATACTAAATATGTTGGCGGTGTGCCTAGTGAAAAACCGTCTACTGCCAAGGATGCTGCGTCTAAGAAACTATATGATACCGTAAAGATGAAGCTTGAATATACCACGGATTACATAAATTCAAATACTGGTGAGAATGACAAAGGTGTTTTACGCTATTTTCCTATATCTACGGGAGATTATTTGGTAGATGCTCAGTCTGGAAAGCTAATTAACAAGAATGATTTGTACACCAATTTAGATAATGCAGGCTTTGAAACAGATGCAGTGAAAGAAAGCGATGCCACTCGTGGATTGGGAGTTGAATTGTCTAAGGCGGAACAAGATGGAATAGATAAGCTTGCTGGCGTGTTACCTAAGGAAAAGCTAGATGCTGCTGTTAGGGCAATGAGCGAGCTGAATATGACTGGATTTACCCTTACAGATACAAATTACAGTAAAAATGCTGATGATAGTTATTTTTGCAATTTAACATATGCAAAGGCAGATGAAAAAAATGAAATTACAAGAAAATATGTTTATGTAGATGCAAAATCGGCAGAACTAGTTTCTATGTATACAAATTATCCATATGATGAAAACGCAGAAAAAGAAACTATATCCAAGGCAGATGCCCAAAAAAAAGCGGAAGCATTTTTAGCAAAATACAAGAAGGATAATTTTGCACAAACAAAATTATATACACAGACAGACAGCAATTTCCATGTGGAAAATAGTCTTAATGAGAGCTTTACCTACGCTCAGCAGGCTAATGGTTATTTTTTTCCTGAAAATGCTTATCAGGTTAGTGTAAATACTATAAATGGTTCAATTGATGGCTTTAGTGGGAATTTCCGTAAAGTAACTTTTGATTCTAAAGAAGGAATAGTTAGCTTGGAGCAAGCACAAAAAGCTTATTTTAATGCCTTTGATACAACATTATCTTATGTTAGAATTCCTAAAAAATTAGATTTGTCAATGCCAGAATATGATATGTATATCAGAAAAGGCTATAGTTATTTGTATGAATTAAAACTTGCGTACACTGCAACTGCAAAAAATATCCCTTACGCAGTTGATGCAAAAACAGGCAAAAATTTGTGTAACGAAATTAATAATATAACATCACTGACATATTCTGATGTTAAAACAGACAAGGAAATTCTTGCACTTGCAAGTTATGGCATTGGTTATGCTGGAGGCAAATTTCAAAAGACGAAACAACTAACTCAGCTTGACATGGTAGCACTGCTTGTTTCTGCCAATGGTCAGCTTTATAATCCTCTTGATAATGCAAATAAAGTTGATGAGCTTTATAATGTAGCATACAATTTAGGCATATTAACCAAAACTCAGCGTAACGACAATAAAAATATTACACGTTCAGAGTTAGTAAAAACTGTTTTGTCTATGTCGGGATATGGAAAGACAGCAGAACTTCAAGGAATATATTTGTGCAATTTTAAAGATGAGAAAAGTATTCCTGCACAGTATTATGGGTATGTAGCAATTGCTCAAGGTTTAGGCGTTGTTAAGGGTGGCTTAAATGAGATGTTTTATCCAAATGATGTGGCAACAAGGGAACAAGCAGCTGTTATTTTATATAATTTTATGAATAGATAAAAAATTGAAGGTTTCTTTAATAATATGCTAACAAGGTGCTTATAAAAATTAATAAGGTTTGCTCTAAGCATGAATTATACTGCTAATTATTTAATATAATTTAATATTAAAATAATAAAGGGTGATTTTTTTGATAAGAAATATAAAAAACTTAGTTTTTGAAGGTGGAGGAATATTAGGTACAGCATATCTTGGTGTATTAGATTATCTAGTTAATAATGGATGGATGAGAAATATTATTCGGGTTGCTGGAACATCTGCAGGAGCTATAACTGCTTGTATTACTTGTTTTAACCTTCCATTTTCTGATATTGAAAAAATCGCTTATTCTTTAGACTATAAAAAAGTGCCTTCCAAAAGCAAATTTGATAGGATTAGCCAAATTCCAGAGGATGCAAAAGAGGTTATTGAAAAGTTGTTTGGAGATGCCAACTGCATTTATCGGCTTATTAATAACTATGGATGGTTTTCTACAGAATATTTTTATAGGTGGATAAAAGAGGTGATTTCTGACCAGTTTGACCATACAAAGAAGCTTCCGCCATACACTTTTTCTGATTTTAGAAATCCTTCTTTGCATAAAAACAATCGACCTTTTTTGGATTTATTTATCATAGGAACAAATATATCTATGAGAACATCTAAAATTTTTTCTTATGAAACAACTCCAACTATGGAAGTTGCTGAGGCGGTTAGAATATCAATGTCTATACCACTGTTTTTTGAGGCAGTTATTAAAGAGGACGTAGATACTTACGGTGATTTTGTAAGAGATGTCTTTTGCGATGGAGGATTGATGAACAATTATCCTTTGAATATTTTTGATTACCCAAAATTTAATTCTAGTCTTTACCATGGAATAAATATGACAACCTTGGGAGTTCGTTTTATGAGTGAGCTAAAGCATAACGATATAGACAATTTACTTAAATATATAGAAAGCTTGCTTCACGCATCTTCATATATACAGGAACATAATTATGAGAGCAATCCTTTGAATAAAGAACGCTCTATTATAATTGATACACACGGTATATCTTCTCTTGATTTTAATATTAGTGTAAATGATGATACATATAAATTCCTATATAATCAAGGATATATTGCTGCCAAAGATTTTTTTAATAATAAGGCATATAAATTAAGAGATTAAACGAGAATATGTTTCGTTATTTCATTTTATACTATTCTTTAAGACAAAAAAACGCCTATGCAATGATTCATAGGCGTTTTTTATATTATAATTTTACTTAATTTGTAGTTAATAATAAATTGTTAGCTTTATACATCAACTATCTCTATATCAAATTTTTTCATCCAATAATTTATCTGAATTAAATAACCCATCATCTGAGGACCAGCCATAAGTTGACCAAACCATGGTTTTCCATAGTCTGAAGAACTTGAAATAAAGTTGTATACTTTCTTTTTATCTAAAAACTGTAAAACTGGGGAAGAAGTGTCCTCAACCATATCACTCAACTTTGCTTTCAACAATTTTTCATAGTTTGGGTCATACACCTTTGGATATGGGCTTTTTCTTCTAAAAAGAACTTCGTCTGGCAAAAATCCTCTGGAGGCTTCTCTTAAAAGCCCCTTTACTGTGTTGTTATAATTTTTAAATTCCCATGGAACATTCCAAATATATTCAATTATTCTGTGGTCTGCAAAAGGCACTCTTGCTTCAAGGCCTGAAAACATACTTGTTCTGTCCATTCTATCAAGAAGTGTCTGCATAAACCATTTTAAATTTAAGTATGCAATCTCTCTTCTCCTTTTTTCTTCCTCGTTCTCACCGTCAAGGGAAGGTGTTTCTGCTATGGATTTTTCATATGTTTTTTTAACATATTCCTCCATATTAAGCTCGTTTAAAAATTCATCTGAAAGCATTATTTTTCTTGGCTCTAAATCGGGCATCCATGGAAAAGTATCCTTTTCAAAAAATTCCTTTTTATGAAACCATGGATAACCACCGAAAATCTCATCAGCACACTCTCCCGTAAGAACAACTTTATTATATTGTTTTACTATGCCACAAAAATAAAGCAAAGAGGAATCTATGTCAGCCATAGCTGGCAAATCTCTTGCATCAACAGATTTATACAGATAATCTGCTAAATCAATATTATCACATTCCAAATAATTGTGGTTTGAATTAATGTATTTAACCATTTTTTCTACATATGGTCTATCTTGAGATGGCTGAAAATTATTAGCTTTAAAATATTTGTCATTATTGACAAAATCAAAGGAAAAGGTGTTCAATTTTTCACCTTTTTCAGATAACTTTTCTGCACAGATTGCGGAAATTAAACTACTGTCTACACCGCCAGATAAAAAAGTACAAATTGGAACATCTGACTTCATTTGCAATGTTACAGCATCTTTTAACAGACTTCTTGTGGTTTGTACTGTTTTTGCAAAATTATCTTCATGAGGTTTACTTTCAACTTTCCAATATTCAATCTCTTTTAAGCCTTTATCGCTGCAAATTATATAATTTCCAGGCAAAACCTCATTTATATCTTTAAAAACACCACAGCCATAAGTTTTAGATGGTCCTATAGAAAATATTTCATTAAGCCCGTTTATATCAAGCTTTGGTTTTATTTCAGGATATTTAAATAGTGCCTTTATTTCTGAGGCGAAAACCACTGATTCATCCTTAACAGAGTAAAATAATGGCTTTATTCCGCACCTATCTCTGTATAAAATAAGTTCGTTTTTCTGCTCATCCATAATTCCAAAAGCAAAAATTCCATTAAGCCTATTTACAAAGTCATAGCCATATTCTAAATAAGAAATCAGAATAACCTCTGTATCTGAAGTGGTGCTAAACTCCCAACCTTTGGCTTTAAGCTCATCTTTCAATTCATCCATATTGTATACTTCGCCATTATACACAATGCCAAAAGCTTTGCCGTTTATATTTCTAATCATGGGCTGATGCCCTGTTGAAAGGTCAATAATGGATAGTCGGTTATGACCTAGTGCAAAGTTTTTTGAAATATATATCCCATTATCATCGGGCCCTCTGTGAACAAGCTGGCTATTCATATTTTCTATTGTTTCCTTAGCCCACCCATAATTATTTTGGTAATTTGCATAGGCATTAAAAAATCCTGCAATTCCACACATATTTTTGCCTCCAAATCTTATTTACTTTATAAGCTGGTGTTTGAGCATTACTTTTTTTAATTCGTTCTTGTTTTTTTTATTTAAGCTTACCAGAGGCAATCTACAATTTGGTTCACAAAGCCCCATCAATCCCAATGCAGTTTTTACAGGGATAGGATTAATATCACAGAACATCGTATTCATAATATCAAGAAGTTCAAGCTGTAGATTCATGCTTTCTTCAACCATGCCTGAAAAATAATACATACACATATTATGCACTTCTTTTGGCATTATATTTCCCAAAACTGAAATAACACCTTTGCCACCTAAAGAAAGAATAGGCAAAGTTTGGTCATCATTTCCGGAATAGATTGTAAGATTGTCACCACATAACGCTGCAACTTTTGCTATCAAGGATATGTCGCCGCTAGCCTCCTTTGTGGCATAAATATTGTGGTGTTTTGATAGCTCTAAATATGTTTCTGGCGTAATGCTCATTCCAGTTCTGCTTGAAACATTATATAAAATCATAGGAATATTAATACTATTTCCTATTGTTGTAAAATGGCTTATAAGTCCTGCTTGAGAAGTTTTATTGTAGTATGGGGTTACTTGTAAAAGTGCATCTGCACCCATTTGTTCTGCTTCTTTAGACATAAAAATTGCATGAGCTGTGTTATTGCTGCCGGTGCTTGCTATAACAGGCACTCTTTTATTAATATAATCAATTGTATATTTTATTACAGATAAATGTTCATTGTCATCAAGGGTTGCATTTTCACCTGTTGTTGCTGTAACAACAATTGCGTCTGTATCATTTTTTAATTGAAAATCAAGAATATTTTTTAGTGATTTAAAATCAACATTACCTTTTTTGTCCATAGGAGTGACAATCGCCGTTGCTGAACCTTTAAAAATGGTCTTTTTCAAACAAATCATTCCCATCAAAAATTCTTAGTAATAGATATTATGAAAAAAAATAAGCTTTGGTACTCAACACCAATACTTTTTTAAAATCATATATTAACAACTAAGAGGGGAGTGAGTTGTAATTGAAAAACTTTTTGGTGCTTGGCGGAGATTTACGCCAACTTTATTTAGCTGAAAAACTTAAAAAAAACGGGGCGAATACAGAAGTTTATTTCTATACAAATAGCGATTTTTCATTAAAGAATGCAATTGAAAATTCAGATATAATAATATGTCCTGTGCCTTTCACAAAAGACAAAGAAAATATTTTTTCAGCACAAAATCTGGATGATTTAAATATCGAAGATTTTTTAAGTTATATCAATTCAAGGCATACAGTTTTTGGAGGGATTATTCCTCAAAACATAAAAAGTGAGCTTCAAAAAATGAATGTTATGTATTTTGATTTTATGGATATGGAGGAAGTAAGCATAAAAAATGCAGTGGCTACTGCAGAGGGAACAATTGCAGAAGCAATTCGACTTAGCACTAAAAATTTGCATAATAGTAAATGTCTGGTTTTTGGATATGGCAGGTGCGGTAAAGTTATTGCACAAAAGTTTAAGGCACTTGATGCACATATAACTGTTGCTGGAAGAAATGACAAAAAGCTTGCTACTGCTTTTTCTTTGGGACTAGAAACGGTTAATATTAAAGATGTAGAAGGTATAATAAGTGAGTTTGATTTGATTATTAACACTGTTCCAGAATTAATAATCAAAAAAGATTTTATTGATTTGATGAAGAAAGATGTTGTCATAATTGATATTTCTTCCACCCCAGGCGGAGTTGATTTTAAATATTGTAAATCTTTAGGCATAAACGCTAATTTGTGTCTTGGGCTTCCCGGCAAATTTTCACCAGAGGCAAGTGCAGACATATTATTTCATGCAGTTATAAGTTGTTTATAAGGAGGAATTTTATATGAAACTTAATGGCAAAAACGTAGGAATAGCTATTACAGGTTCATTTTGCACTTTTGATAAAATAGAAATTCAAGTGAAAAATCTGGTGGATGAGGGTGCAAATGTATTCCCTATTTTTTCTAAAAATGTGCAAACTATGGATTCAAGATTTGGAGATGCAAAGGAATATATCAAACGAATTTCTATGCTGACAGGGAACAAACCAATTCTAACAATTGAAGAAGCTGAACCAATTGGTCCAAACGCATACCTTGATATTCTTATAATTGCTCCTTGCACAGGAAACACTTTAGCAAAACTTGTAAATGGAATTACAGATACTTCTGTGCTTATGGCTGCAAAAGCACATATACGCAACGGGAGGCCACTGGTAATTTCCGTTTCAACAAACGATGCTTTAGGCATAAACTTTAAAAATATAGGAGAACTTCTTAACATTAAAAATATGTATTTTGTTCCTTTTGGTCAGGATAATTCTGAAAAAAAGCCAACCTCGATGATAGCTCATACAGAATTAATTATTAATACGCTGGAAAAAGCCTTAGATGGAAAACAAATTCAGCCAGTTATTGTATAAATTAAATGAATATTAGAAATAACAATAATACTTTTTAAAATATAACAGGAGCTGGCAAAAGTTCCTGTTATTATTTAAATATAAGAATATACCCAAAATCATACTTTGCGTAAAGAAATAAACTAACTTTATTAGTTAATTTTTTTGATATTGTTTAGAGTTAAAGGGCAAAAAGTGACGTTTTTGTGCAAAAAAGTAAGTTTTATGTAAAAAATGGATGACGAGGAAAGATTTTTTTGATACAATATGTGCGAAGTATATATAGTATAAGGTTTATTGAAATTTGGGTATCAATTTGTTGTATTAAACAACAATATAATAAATATTAAAAATACTTAGGAGGAAAAAACATGAAAAAGAAATTAATTACTCTACTTCTTATCAGTGCTATGGTCCTTGGACTTGCTGCGTGCGGAGGAACAGACAGCTCTGAAACTAAGACAACTGAACCTGCTAAAGCTACTGAACCTGCTGCGGAGGGAACAGGTATAACTGCCGAAAATATTAAGGTGGGATTTGTTCACATCTCAGACGCATCCGACATGGGTTATACTTACAACCATGATTTAGGTACAAAAAAGATGCAGGAAAATCTTGGGCTTAAAGACGACCAAATCATTAACAAGTATAATGTAAGTGAGAGTTCAGAGTGCGACACTGCTATTCGTGAACTTGTAGAGGCTGGCTGTAACATCATTTTCTGTACAAGCTTTGGCTTTGAGGACTATATGCTTGCCATTGCTGAAGAATATCCTGATGTTCAGTTTTGCCATGCTACTGGTAACAAAGCTGCTAGTTCAGGTTTAAAAAATGTTCATAACTATTTCACATCAATTTATGAGGCTCGTTACCTTACAGGTATTGCTGCAGGTCTTAAAACTAAAACAAATAAACTTGGCTATGTTGCTGCATATCCATATGCTGAGGTTATCTCAGGCTATTCAGCATTTTATCTTGGTGCAAAATCCGTTAACCCTGATGTGACAATGGATGTTATGTATACAAACAGCTGGAATGACCCAACAACTGAGGCTAAGGTTGCTCAGGCACTTATTGATGGTGGCTGTGATGTTATTGGTCAGCACTCCGACTCAACAGCAACAGCTACTACTGCTGAAGCAAACGGTGTTTGGCAGGTTGGCTACAACGCTGATATGATTGAAGCTGCTCCTAACGCATCATTAATTTCTGCTCGTTCTGATTGGAGCATCTATTTAACATATGCGGTTCAGTGCGTAATTAATGGAGAAAATATTGATGTTGACTGGTGCAAGGGCTATGCTGACGGTGCTGTATATCTTTCACCTCTTAACACAGCAATTGCTGCTGAAGGTACACAGGAGGCAATTGACACAGCGGCAGCAGCTATTAAGGATGGAACATTAAATGTTTTTGAAGGTCCTCTTTATGATGTTGATGGC
Organism: Lachnospiraceae bacterium; assembly: GCA_003543235.1. Classification (GTDB taxonomy): domain Bacteria; phylum Bacillota; class Clostridia; order Lachnospirales; family Anaerotignaceae; genus UBA8514. The sequence goes on along the minus strand of DPJA01000036.1, from coordinate 85,137 downwards.
AAAGAAGTAGTTGCAGCAGGAGATCATTATGCTGAAAGCAGTGAAGTAAGTGCTCCTTCATGGTCTTTCATTCTTAAGGGTATCAATATTCTTGGATAATATTAATCCTTGCTTTTTTAGACTCCAGAGGCGGAGCCGCATTTGCGGCTCCTCTTTTGGCGTTATATTTATGAAACCAACTAAAACAGTTAATGGGTATCCCTGTTGAAGATGGAGATAGCCATCAATTGTTTTAAAAATGTGAGGAGTGATTGCATGAGCATTACAAGTGCCATAGAACTAAAGAACATCACCAAAAAATTTGGAAACGTGATTGCCAATAGTAATGTAAGTCTGACGGTTAACTGTGGAGAAATTCTGGCTCTCTTAGGGGAAAATGGCAGTGGCAAGACAACTTTGATGAATATGTTATCGGGAATTTATTTTCCAGATAGTGGTACAATAAGTGTAGATGGAAGGGAAGTTACCATTCGTTCGCCAAAAGATGCTTTTAATCTTGGAATTGGAATGGTACACCAGCATTTTAAGTTGGTGGATGTATTCACTGCAGCTGAAAATATTGTCCTTGGACTTACGGGCAAGAGTAAGCTTAATCGTAAGACTATTGCTGATGAGGTCACTAAAATTAGTCAAAAATATGGTTTTGTGCTTGATCCAAATCGTAAGATATATGATATGTCGGTTTCGGAAAAGCAGACAGCAGAAATTATCAAGGTGCTTTATCGTGGAGCAAATATATTAATTCTTGACGAACCTACTGCAGTGCTTACACCACAAGAAACTAACAAGCTCTTTGAAGTTTTACGCAATATGAAAAAAGACGGCAAAGCAATTATCATCATAACCCATAAACTTAATGAGGTTATGGACATTTCGGACAAGGTTGCAGTTCTACGTAAGGGTGAGTATATAGATACAGTAAATACAAATGAAACTAATCCACAGCAGCTTACGGACATGATGGTAGGTCACGCTGTATCGCTTAATATAGACAGACCTAAAAGTGAAAAACTTAGCAAGCGTCTTGAAATTAAAAATGTATCTTGTATTAGTGATGAGGGACTATCTGTGCTGGACAAGGTATCATTCACTGCGTTTGGAGGAGAAATACTTGGCGTGGCAGGAATTGCAGGAAGTGGACAGAGAGAACTTTGCGAAGCCATTGCAGGACTTCAGCATTTAAAAGAAGGCTCAATACTTTACCATAGTGGTGAAGATGGGCATGAAAATGTGGATGACTTGGTTGGCAAGAATCCTATGGATATAAGACAAATGGGTATTTCTCTTGCTTTTGTGCCAGAGGACCGTCTTGGAATGGGCCTTGTGGCAGATATGGGCATGGTTGACAATATGATGCTAAGAAGTTATCGCAGAGGTAAGTCTGCTTTTGTTGACCGTCGATTGCCCAAAAAGCTGGCAGAAGAGGTGCGTGGCAAGCTAAAGGTGGTTACTCCGGGCATAAACACTCCTGTACGACAACTCTCAGGTGGAAATGTTCAGAAGGTATTGCTTGGTCGAGAGATTGCCTCTGCACCAACGGTAATTATGGCGGCTTATCCAGTTCGTGGTCTGGACATCAATTCATCTTATACTATATATAACCTGCTTAACCAGCAGAAGTCAAAAGGAGTTGCGGTTATATATATAGGCGAAGATTTGGATGTATTGCTTGAGTTGTGTGACCGTATCTTGGTGCTTTGCGGTGGCAAGGTTAGCGGTATAGTAGATGGACGTACGGCTACAAAGGAACAGATTGGTCTTATGATGACTCAGATTGCAGAAGAGGGGGAAACGGTTAATGAGTAAAACTGTTGTAGAAAATAAAGAACCCTTTGTTCGTATAGCTAAACGCACTGATATTTCTTCCTCAAAGGCATTGCTTATTCGTTTCGTTGCAGTTCTTTTGGCACTAATAACAGGTGGTATTCTTGTGTTTACTTTGGGTCACAATCCAATTGCAGTCTATGCAGATATCCTAACTGGTTCGTTTGCCACAAAGACTGCTCGTGCAGAAACAATCAAGATAGCAGTTCCACTTCTTGGTGCAGCCATTGCTATTGCTCCGGCATTTAAGATGAAATTTTGGAACATAGGTGCTGAGGGACAAATTATGGCGGGTGCAATTGCTGCTTCTTATTTTGCATTGTTTCAGTATGATTCAATGCCTAAAGTGGTTTTGCTAATTTCCATGGGAATTGCGGCTTTTGTTGCAGGCGGTTTGTGGGGAATGATACCGGCGGTATTCAAAGCAAAGTGGGGCACAAATGAAACACTATTTACGCTTATGCTTAATTACATAATATTAGGCGTTGAGAAATATCTTCAAAATGGACCTTGGAAATCACCGGCAAGCAGTTTTCCTAAGATTGCCATGTTTGAAAAAATTGCAAGACTGCCAAAGGTTTTTGGTGTTCATATCGGTTGGATTTTTGTAATAATCATGGTATTTGCCATGTTTATATATCTTAGGTACTGTAAACAAGGTTACGAAATTTCTGTTGTAGGTGAAAGTGAGCGTACTGCAAAATATGCCGGTATGGACGTTCATAAAATTATAATTCGTACAATGTTCATATCGGGAGCTATTGCAGGTTTTGTTGGGTTCATTCTTGTTAGTGGTTCAGATTATACATTGACCGAGTCAACTGCGGGTGGAGTGGGCTTTACCGCAATCACTGTTGCGTGGTTGGCAAAACTTAATCCTTTTGTAATGGTTATTATCGCTTTTATTCTGGCTATTTTGGATAAAGGCTCCAACACAATACAGACTAACTTCAAAATTCCAGCTTCGGCATCAGAGGTGCTTACGGGTATAATATTGTTCTTTATGCTTGGCTGTGAATTTTTTATAAATTATCGCTTGATTTTTCGCAGCAAAAATGGGGGTGAGAAACAATGAGTGAAATTATCATAAAGCTTTTTATAGCTGCTATTTTGGCGGGAACGCCACTGCTTTTTGGTACAGTGGGTGAAATTTTAACAGAGAAATCTGGAAACCTAAACCTGGGTGTAGAGGGAATGATGTTTATGGGAGGCGTTGTCGGTCTTGCTGGCTCATATTACTATGAACAGTTGGTAATTAATCCTGTTGGCTGGGTATCCATAACTATTGCAATAATCTGTGCATTTCTCTGTGGTGCCTTTGGAGCTTTTATATATGGCGTCTTGACTATTTCTTTTCATGCTAATCAGAACGTTACTGGTCTTGCACTCACAATTTTTGGAACTGGCTTTGGAAATTTTTTTGGTGAGGTTATGGGAAACGCAAGTGGAGCTTCATACGTTGCAGTTTCTGCCACAACTAAGTTGGCTTTTTCTAAGGGAATTTCAGGGTTGTCGGCTATTCCTGTTGTTGGACCGCTGCTTTTTTCATACAATGTTATGGTTTATTTAGCCATTGCCATTGCCGTAATAATGAGCTGGATACTTAGCCATACCCGTGTAGGGCTTAACCTTCGTGCTGTTGGTGAAAACCCAGCTACTGCTGATGCGACAGGTATTAATGTTACTCGTTACAAATATATTTCTACCTGTATGGGCGGTGGCATCTGTGCTTTAGGCGGATTATATATAGTTATGGTGACTTGTTCTGGCGTATGGGTTAACAATTGTATTAGTGGATATGGTTGGCTTGCATTGGCACTGGTTATATTTGCCACTTGGAGTCCACTTCGTGCCATGATATGTGCGTTGGTTTTTGGTGTTTTATCTGTTATGCGTTTATATGTGCCATTGGGTATTCCAATGCAGATATATGATATTTTCCCATATATTGCTACAGTTATAGTGCTTGTAGCAGTAAGTTTCAAGAAAAATCGAGAAAATCAACCTCCTGCTAGTCTTGGCAATGCCTTTTTCAGAGAGGAACGATAAATCTTTTTACAAAATAAAAATAACCTCCTATATCTAATTAATAAATTATATAGGAGGTTATTTATTTTTCAAGGGGATAAACTGTGAATATAGTATTGCCTAGTGGCGACAATAGTTGTGTAAAACTAATATAATTGTAAAAAAACGCATTGAGGCAATAACCATCAATGCGTAAATGTTATGACTTTTTTAACAGTGATTTTATACATTGAAAAGATTCATCACTAACAACGTGCTCCATGCGACAAGCATCTTCAGCAGCAACTTTTTCGCTAACACCTATAGATATTAAATATTCTTTAAGTATACAATGACGTTCATAAATTCGTTTTGCAATCTCTCTACCCGAGGTTGTAAGAACAAGTTGATTGATAGCACCAATTTCAACATACCCAGCAGTCTTAAGGACGGAAACGGCACGACTTACACTAGGTTTAGAAACGTTCAACTCATTTGCAACATCAACAGAACGAGCAATTCCATTTTTTTGTTCAAGTATTAAAATGGTTTCAAGATAATTTTCACCAGATTCTTGCAATTTCATATGGTTTCCTCTCTTTACATATTAGTTGCATGAGTAACGGTTGTTATTTCCTTAATAATATCATAATGCAAGGTTAATTTCAAATTATTTTCAAAAAAAATTCAAAGAGGCTGTTCTAACAAAAATTGACAGTATGTTACTATGAATATATAATAAATAAAGTAGTAAATTAAGAGTAATTTTAAAATATAGATGGTTGAAAAATCTTATAACTACAGCAGTTGTAATTATCAAAGAAATTTTTAACGGAGGAAATATGTTTTATACACTAAATGAAAATGAAGTAAAAAAAGTTGAAATAAAAGACTTAGATAATAAAAATAATAGCGTGGGATATCTTACAATAGAAGAATTAGAAGCTAACTTTGATAATTTGGGTATAAATAGTAATATTCTTCGAGATTGTATGGAGGACCAAACGCATTACCGTACTGACATTGATGTTTATGATGATTTTAGCTTTGGAATAATTAATATATTAAATGTTATGAACGTTCACGAGCCAAAAGATAGAATGGCTTTTATAATAAAAAAAAATAAATTTATTTTAGTTAAGTTGATTGATGATGATGGCAGTTGCAAACAAATGTTTGAAGATGCCATAGGAAGGTTCAATCAAAATACATCTTTGGAAAAAATTATATTTGGTGTCTTGGAAAAACTTTTGGTCAATGGGAATAAGTCAATAGAAACTACTGAAAAGAAAATTATTACAATGGAGCAAAATCTGGTAAATGGTAAAATAAATCAGGGTTTAAACAGAAATATATTTAATTTAAGAAAAGACCTTTCCGTAATAAAAAATTATTATGAACAGCTCTTTGATATTGGTGTGCAATTACAGGAAAATGGAAATGACTTGTTTGAGGAAAAGGAATTGAAATATTTTAGTATTTTTGCTAACAAAGCCGAACATCTTTGCAATAATACTCAAGAATTATATAATGATTTAATTCATCTTAGAGAAGCTTTAGATGCGTCTTTAAATTATAGTCTTAATAAAATAATGAATATATTTACTGTAGTTACTACAATTTTTCTTCCATTGACACTTATTGTAGGGTGGTATGGCATGAACTTTAAATATATGCCTGAACTTAATTGGAAATATGGTTATCTTGGGGTTATCATTTTATGTTTAATGGTAGTAACGGCGTGTATAGTTTTTTTTAAAAAAAAGAAGTTTTTTTGATTGAGAGATAAGAATTTTAATTATATCTGAAGGGTGTTTTTGTTTATTAATTAGCCTAGGTTTTTAGCTATAATGCAATGGGAGGTTTACGTGAAACGATGTAAAAAAATTACAGAAACGCTTTTGATTGGTGCAATGTTAGCAATGGTTGGTGGCTTTTTAGATGTATACACATATATATGCAGAGGCGGTGTTTTTGCAAATGCCCAAACAGGAAACCTTGTTATTTTTGGAATTAAAATAGCAGAGGGTGATTATGAAGATTGCTTTTATTATCTTATTCCAGTTATATCATTTTTTTTGGGTATAGTTGTGGCAGAATATATCAGAAGGAAATATAAAGATAATAATAAAATACATTGGAGGCAAATAGTTATTGCTTTTGAAACTATTGTTTTGGCGGTTATTGCTTTCATTCCAAAAAACAATAATATGCTAGCAAATATTCTTGTATCATTTGTTTGTTCACTGCAAGTGCAGAGTTTTAAAAAAATATACGGAAATGCCTATGCCACAACTATGTGTACAGGAAATTTGAGAAGTGCAACAGAAAGTTTATATGAGTATAAAACTTCAAAAAATAAAAGTGATTTGCAAAAGAGTTTGAGATACTATGGCGTTATCGGTTTTTTTATGCTGGGGGCAGTCATTGGCGTGTTGCTTATTAATGTTTTTGAAAACAAAACCATATTTTTTCCTTGTGCAGTGCTGGCAGTTGTTTTTGTACTGATATTTATAGAGGAACCATAAGTACAATCCTAATTATACATAATGCTTATGTATCCACATGAACACATAAGCATTAAAGATAAATAAATAAAATTAATCTAAGAAATCAAATGATGGATAAGCATTTTCTCCGTGCTGAGATTCATCAAGACCAACTGTTTCATCTTCATCGCTTACACGAAGCTGTGTAAACAATTTTACAATATAAGCACAGATAATAGTACCAACCAGAGCCACTACAATGGTAATTACTATACTAATTACTTGTGCTAAAAACAAATGAAAATCACCATAAATCAAACCGTTCCATCTTATTGAGCTATTCATAGATTGGTTAGCAAAAATACCAGTAGCAATTCCGCCCCAAATTCCGCCTACTCCATGACATCCAAAAGCATCCAAAGCATCATCATAACCAAAATGGTGTTTAACTTTTGACATTGTAAAGCGACAAATTGGACTAACAACAATACCAATAATTATGGATGCCCAAAGTGGTACAAAACCTGCACCTGGAGTAATGGCTACCAAACCTAAAACTGCTCCAGTACAAGCCCCAACAATTGTAGGCTTTCCATCTTCAATAGTTTCAATTACAATCCAAGACAACATACCAAATGCTGCCGAAGTATTTGTTGTCATAAACGCATAAGCAGCTAAACCGTCTGCAGCCAGTGCACTGCCAGCATTAAAGCCAAACCAGCCAAACCATAATATTGATGCACCTAAAAGTACAAATGGTATGTTATGTGTCCAACATAATTCTTTGTTATATCCTTTTCTTTTGCCTAATATGATGGATAATACTAATCCACTAACACCAGAACTTATGTGAACTACATTTCCTCCAGCAAAATCAACAGAACCTAAAATCTCACCTAAAAATCCGCCTTTTCCCCAAACCATATGTGCCATCGGATAATATACGATTAAAGACCATAAAGCAATAAAAATAAATAAAGCCTTAAATTTCATTCTTCCTGCAACAGAACCAGTAATAAGTGCAGGTGTAATAATTGCAAACATCATTTGAAAAGATACAAATACCAATCCTGGAATATTATCTGAATATATACCAGGCTCTTTTCCAATTCCGTTTAGAGCAAAATGCCTTAAATTTCCAATAACTCCGCCTACATTGCCAGAAAAACTTAATGAATATCCAATCATCACCCACATTGCTGCTGAAAGCCCCATTATAAAAAATGAAGACATCATAGTGTTTAAAACATTTTTTCTTCTTTCCAGTCCTCCATAAAAGAAGGCTAATCCTGGTGTCATGAACAACACCATAGCTGAAGCAATTAACATAAAAGCAGTATCTCCTGAGTTCATTTAAACCGTTCCTTTCGTTTTTTAATTTTTTTAAATAAAAAAGGGCGTACAGATTCCTCATCTGAACACCCTTGCCCACGAGTGACATACTAACACATAACTCACAAAGTTTCAAGAAATTTTTTGAAAATTTTATTATTATTTGTAAACTTTTATCTTATTTTGAAGAAATTATAAATTTTAATGGTAATTATGACGTAAAAGTACTTTATATGCCTTGTGATTCTAAACCTGTTTTTGTTGTCGTCATATTCTACTCATATTTCTAGTATAATTATGTATATGCTTTACTTTGAATATATTCAAACAGGAGGTTCATTTTCATGAATGATGATATACTATATTCACCTGATATTGTAGATTTTGTTATAAGAAAAGGCTCATATTATGAACGGTATATACTAAATCATCCAGGCATTATTACTACGAACACTGTTTTTGATGTATATATAATATGCTATGCAAAAGTGGCTGACTATATAGAAATGAGTAACTATATGGGGAGTGACTTTATAAATAGTGTTCCAACTGTTTTAGGACTTTCAGACCAGCAAAGTCTGGAGGCCGCTGGAATAATGCAGGTTCAGCAGCAACCTTACCTTAATCTTACGGGTAGAGATGTGCTTATTGGATTTATAGATACTGGAATTGATTATACACAAAAGGTTTTTCAGTATGAAGACGGAACGAGTAAAATTAAATATATATATGACCAAAGTATCCCTGGAAATTCGCCGGAGGGTTTTCCTATAGGTACAGAATATACAAATGAACAAATTAATGCTGCCTTAGCTTCTGACACGCCTTATGACATTGTTCCACATAAGGACAATGCAGGTCATGGTACATTTTTAGCCTCAGTAGCAGCAGGACGTTCAACGGAAACATTTGTAGGGGCTGCACCTGACTCTGAAATAATAATGGTAAAACTGAAAAAAGCTTATCCTTTTTATCTTGATAGGTTTTGTGTTCCACCGGAGCAGGAAAATGCTTTTGGTGGTGCCTCGGTTATGTTTGGATTGAAGTATATTTTGGAAAAAGCAGTAGAACTTCATCGTCCAGCAGTTGTTTGCCTTGGACTTAGCTCAAGTTATGATAGTCATGATGGTTTCAGTCCTCTTGAAGAATGTTTGTTTTTTATGGCAAATATACCTGGAATATGTATATGTACCTCAATAGGCAATGAGAGTGCATCAAAACATCACTATTCTGCTAGATTTTCTAAAGATAATACACCTGAAAATATTGATATAAAGGTAGGAGATAATGCAGGTGACATATTTATTGTTATTACAAATCTAATTAGTGATAAAATTTCAGTGTCAGTACGTTCTCCTTCAGGGGAACTTGTAGGAAGGGTGCAAGCCAAAGCCTCATCAACTACCACATCTAAGCTTGTACTTGAGCCTGCTGTAATCACTGTTTCATATTATTATCCCCTTGAAGGCAGTGGGGATCAAGTTACTATAGTCAGAATATTAGATGCTTCTCCAGGTATATGGACCATTACTGCTTATGGTGACATAATCATAGATGGCTCAATTCAAGCATGGTTGCCAACAACAGGTTTTGTTGCACCTAGCGTTGAATTTTCGTCATCAGACCCATATGGCACAATGACATATCCTAGTACAGGTCAGGGGCCTATACACTGCGGTGCTTACAATAGCATTCGTAATAGCCTCTATGCAAATTCTTCTTGGGGTCCTAGTAGACTAGCTCCCAATATGCCTGATTTAGTAGCTCCAGGTTATCAAGTGGGTGGCTTTTATCCTACAGGATATGGATTTATGGATGGCACAAGCCCTGCAGCTGCCATAACAGCTGGTGCGTGTGCATTACTTCTTCAGTGGGGAATTATAGAAAATCACGATTTAGGGTTTTGCACACCTTTAATAAAAGCTTATTTAATTAGAGGCTGCAATCGCACTGAAACAATGGAATATCCTAATTACAAATGGGGGTATGGTGCGTTGAACTTAATTAGAACATTTTATTTTATGCGTGAATTATAAAGGACTTTAAATGGCTTAAGCCGCTTAAAAATGTAGCTGCTCACATATAAGTGACAGCTACATTTTAATGAAGAAATTATATTAATTTATTGAAAAATGCCGTTATATTTTTGAATTAATATATTTTTCTATATCGGTTTTTATCAGGTTTAGTGAAGAATGCCAAAACTTAGGGTCTGTTATATCTATGTCAACCATAAGTGCAAGGTCCTTTAAATTTGATTTGCCAGTCCAGCTTAAAAGGTTAACATAATTTTGAGAGAAAGCAGTGCCTTTTTCAAGGTAAATGCTGTACAAGCCCTTTGCAAATAACAGACCAAAGGCATAAGGGAAGTTATAATAATTGTAATCCACATCGTAGTAGTGGGGCTTAACAACCCACATATAAGGGTGCATAAAGTTTTCATCTAATCCATTGCCATAAGTTTTTTTCTGTGCATCTAGCATAAGAGAACATAACGCTTTTTCGGATAAGGAGCCATTTTTACGTTCTTCAAATACGGCATCTTCAAACAAAAAGCGGCTTAAAATATCAACCACTATCTGTGCAGAGTCAGAAATATCGTTTTCTAAAATTAATGACTGCTGCTCAGGTGTTGCTTTTTTTAAAGCAGCATTTTTAACCAATGTTTCACAAAAGGTGGAAGCTGTTTCGGCTATAGGCATAGGATAGTCACTATTTAAATATGTTTCATTGTCCAGACACGCACCATGGTAGCCATGACCAAGTTCGTGAGCAAGGGTTATTACATCGTTAAAGCTTCCACTAAAATTAGTCAATATTCGGCTTTCCTTAATTGAATGAAGGTTAGAGCAAAATGCACCGCCACGCTTACCAGCTTTAGGATATATGTCAATCCATCTGTTATCAAAAGCGTGTTTCGCATAATCCCCTAGTTCTTTGCTAAAAAGTGAAAAGTTTTCTATTATAAAGCCCTTTGCTTCCTCATAACTAAATTGCATATCTACAGTGCCTATAGGTGCAAAAATATCGTAAAAGGGAAGACCATTTTTGTGACCTAATATTTCAGCCTTTTTTTGGAAATACTTTCTGAAAACAGGTTGATAGTCTTTCATTGCACTTATCATTGCCTCAAGCACAGGTTTGTCCAGACGAGAATCTAAGAGAGTCATATCGAGAGGAGAGGAATATCCACGCAGTTTGCAGTTGGTTATAACCTCACCCTTTATGCCGTTTAACGCAGCAGCAGATGAAGCAGAAATAGATTTCAAAGCTTTAAGCTCAGCCTCATAGGCAGCTTTTCTTACAGCAGCGTCAGGGCTATATGCCATGTTGCGGACTGCTGGAAGGGGATAACTGTTATTGTTAACTGAAGCAGAAGTGGTAGAGGACAAAATGTCCCAAAGCTTCATCCAAGAAAGTGAGCCAGTGTTACGCATTTTAGCAATGATTATTTCTTCTTTTTGGCTTAACAGATATTTGCTATTGGTTAATATTTGGTTTAAATAAAAGCTATGCTCAACAAGGAGAGGTGAAGAGGTTATTATATTTTCCACATCAGCCTGTGCCGCAAACCATTGTTCAAACGCAATTTGTGACGGAGTTATTTCTGTTTCAAGTTCCTCAAGGCTTTCAAGGATTTTTAACGCTGTTTCGTTTTCGGCATCAGTGCTTAGGGTAAGCTGGCAATATTCTGTAAGAAGTGAGAAAATTTGACCAAAACTATTCATAAAGTTTATATAATATTCGGTTTTCTCAATTACGTTTAAATTATTTGTGAGGTTTGTTTTTGACCAAGCATTAATTTCGCTAATGTAATTTTTTGCAGTAGTTTGGTCGTTTTTAAATTTTTCCGATGAGAATGAAGAGTACAGTGTATCAAGGTTCCAAGTTGTATCGTTCATAAGTATACCTCCTGATATAGTTTTTCCTATTTATATAGATTACCATTATATATATGTCTATGCAATAAATTACTGGAAAAAAGAGATGGCTTGAAGTATAATATATTTTGAATGAGTTTAACCATCATAACTAAGGAGGATTTAGAATATGAAAGGAAATTGGAGTATAGAAACTCAAGCGGTGCAAGGTGAATATTGGCCAAAAAATGCAGAGCCAAGAGTGCTTCCCCTTACACAAAGCACAACATACAGATATGATACGTGTGAAGAGCTTGCTAAGGTGTTCGACCTTGAACAGGAGTCACATATGTACACAAGGCTTTCAAACCCTACAACAGATGCTTTTGAGAAGAAGATGGCACTTATGGAGGGCGGCGTTGGGGCTTTAGCAACTTCATCTGGAATGTCCGCAACGGTTTTGGCAGTGCTTAACATTGCACAGGCTGGTGATGGAATACTTGCTTCAAGCACCATTTATGGCGGAAGCTTTACTTTGTTTACAACAACATTTAAAAACCTTGGCATAGATGTAATTATTTTTGACCCAGAGCTTAGTGCAGAGGAAATTATTGCACTTGGCAAGCCTAATACAAAGGCTATTTTTGGTGAAACAATTGGTAATCCTCTTGTTAATGTAATTGATTTTGATAAATTTTCAAAAGTGGCAAAGGCTTTGGACGTACCATTTATTGTAGATAACACTTTTGCCACACCAGCATTGTGCAAACCATTGACATTGGGTGCTAACATAGTTATTCATTCTACAAGCAAATATATTGATGGACACGCTTCGGTTTTGGGTGGAATTATTATTGATGGTGGTAACTATAACTGGGATAATGGAAAGTTTTCAGGTCTTGTAGAGCCTGACGAAAGCTATCATGGTGTTAGCTATACAAGGCAATTTTCTCCTTCAGGATATATTGTTAAAGCAAGGGTACAGCTTATGCGAAACATGGGTATGACAGCTTCTCCTTTTAATTCATATATGATGAACTTGGGTAGTGAAACACTGCATTTAAGAATGGAAAGACATTCTGAAAATGCACTTAAAATGGCAAAGTATCTTAAAAACCACGAAATGTGTTCATGGGTTAAATACCCAGGGCTTGAAGATGACAAATATTATGAACTGGCAAAGAAATATTTGCCAAAGGGTGCAAGCGGAGTTCTTACATTTGGCGTTAAAGGTGGACGTGATGCTGGACGTAAGTTTATTAATGCTCTTCAGCTGGTTGCCCTCGTTACACACGTAGCCGATGTTAGAAGCTGTGTGCTTCAGCCTGCAAGCACAACTCATAGACAGCTTAGTGATGAGGAACTTAATTCATGTGGTGTGTCACCAGATATGATAAGATTTTCAGTGGGAATTGAAAATGCAGATGACATTATTGCTGATTTTGAACAGGCATTCGCACAGTGTAAGTAAGGAAAAGTAACTTTATTTAAAACGAGCCGAAAGGGTGATGTTTATTGAACAGCTCACTTAGTGTAAATGAAATTACGAAACTTATTAAAACGGAATACGGCGACCCACACAGCGTTATGGGTATGCACGAAGTAGTTATTGGGGATAAAAGATGCGTAGTTGTAAGGCAGCTTATACCTGATGCTCATTCTATTAATGTTATAGACCAAAAAAGTGGTAAAAAATTTAGCCTAAAAAAGGTGCATGACGATGGCTTTTTTGAGAGTATTATTCCTCGGCGTGTTAAATATTTCGCCTATACACTTGAGGTGGATTTTGGCGACGGCAACATATGGGAAACTGCCGACCAATATACTTTTGAACCGACAGTAACCGAGTATGACAGGTATCTTTTTGGTGCAGGCAATCACTACCGCATATATGAAAAGCTTGGTGCACATCCTAAACAAATTAATGGTACAGATGGTGTGTCTTTTGCAGTATGGGCACCTAATGCAAAAAGCATAAGCGTTGTTGGCGATTTTAATAATTGGGACGGGCGACGCAACATGATGCGACTGCTTGGCGAAAGTGGAATTTGGGAACTTTTTATACCAGGAATTAAAGAGTTTGATGTTTATAAATATCAAGTTAAGGCACAAGATGGTGGCATTGTGAATAAAGCCGACCCATATGGTAATTTTGCTGAAGTAAGACCTGCAACTGCCTCTATTGTGTATGATATTGAAGGATATAAATGGAAAGATAGCAAGTGGATAAAACAGCGTGAAACCACCGATAGATACAACGTGGCAATGAATATTTATGAGGTGCATTTAGGCAGCTGGATTCGTGTGCCAGAGGAAGGCAATCGCTTTATTACTTATAAAGAAGCGGCGGACAAGTTGGTTAAATATGTTAAGGAAATGGGATATACTCATGTGGAGTTTTTGCCACTAATGGAGTTCCCTTTTGATGGTAGTTGGGGTTATCAAACTACAGGATATTATGCACCAACCAGCCGTTTTGGCACGCCTAAAGAACTTATGGAACTTATAGATACTTTTCACCAAAACAACATTGGAGTAATTATGGATTGGGTTCCTGCACATTTTCCAAGGGATGCCCATGGCCTTGCCCGCTTTGACGGAACTGCACTTTATGAACACGCAGACCCACGTCGTGGTGAGCATTTGGAATGGGGCACGTATATATACAACTATGGACGCAATGAGGTTAAAAATTTTCTTATTGCCAATGCAATTTTTTGGATAAACGAGTATCATATTGATGGCTTGCGAGTTGATGCGGTATCCAGTATGCTTTATTTGGATTTTTGTCGTGATGACGGTGAGTGGCTGCCTAACGAATATGGCGGACGTGAAAACCTTGAGGCGGTTGAATTTATTAAGCACATGAACTCTGTTATAAGCGGAAGTTATAATGGTGTTATGATGATTGCAGAGGAATCAACAAGTTGGGAAGGTGTTACACGCAGTGCTAATGATAATGGACTTGGCTTTAGTCTTAAATGGAACATGGGTTGGATGAACGACTTTTTAAGTTATATTAAAAAAGATACAGTTCATAGAAAATATCACCACAATTATATCACTTTCAGCATTATGTATAACTATAGCGAAAACTATGTTTTGGTGTTAAGCCATGATGAGGTTGTGCATATGAAAGGTGCCATGATTAATAAAGTTCCAGGAGATATGTGGCAGAAAGTTGCTAATCTTAAAGTGGCTTATGGCTTTATGTATGGTCATCCAGGCAAAAAGCTATTGTTTATGGGCGATGAAATAGGTCAGTTTTCAGAATGGAACGAGGCAAACAGTTTGGACTGGCATCTTTTGGAGTTCGATGACTACAAAAATCTTCATAATTATGTTAAGGATTTGAACCATTTTTACACAAGCCAGCCAGCATTATGGGAGATGGATTTTGACCCACAGGGCTTTGAATGGATAGAATGTGATGATAAGGAAAGAAGCATTGTTTCGTTCACAAGGCGAGGTAAAAAACGTGAGCAGCAGTTGGCGGTGGTTTGCAACTTTACGCCAACACCTTATGAAAGCTATTTAATGGGTGTGCCTGAAGAGGTTGACTATGAAGAAGTGTTTAATAGCGACGATGTTAAATATGGAGGCACAGGGCGAGTTAATAGCGAAACAATAATAAACAGACATATGGCGTGTAATCGTTGCCAAAACAGCATTGAAATAACGGTTCCACCTTTAGGATTTGCTGTATTTAAACCGATTTTCAAGAAAAATGATTAAAATATAAATTAGGTCAAATAAACTGCAAATAAATTGTAAATTTAGTTGACTACAGATTGAATATTGTGTATAATTCTATAGTATGTGGCATGGGATATTTTTTCTAAACCCTTGCAACAAGGATATTCAACAACCGAAGGGAGGGAAATTCATGTCAGAGGTAAAAATTAAAGAGAATGAATCCTTAGATAGCGCTCTTCGTCGTTTTAAAAGAAATTGTGCCAGAGATGGTATTATGGGTGAAGTTCGTAAAAGAGAACATTATGACAAGCCTAGTGTAAAACGTAAAAAGAAATCAGAGGCTGCGAGAAAACGTAAATTTAAATAATTTAGTTTAAAAAGGAAGATTGCTATGTCTTTAAAAGAAAATCTTTTACAGGATATGAAAGAAGCTATGAAAAATAAGGAAACTATTCGTAAGAATACTATCCAGCTTGTTCGTGGTGGAGTACTTCAGATTGAAAAAGATAAGAAAGTTGAGCTTGACGACGAAGGTGTACTTGAAGTTATTTCAAAGGAACTGAAAAAACGCCGTGACTCACTGCCTGACTTTGAAAAAAGCGGTAGAATGGATTTGGTAGAAGACCTTAATAAAGAGATTGAAATTTTGCTTGCGTACCTGCCAGAGCAGTTAAGTGAGGAAGATATTAAAAATATTGTTGGGGAAACTATAAATGAAGTTGGAGCAACAACCATGAAGGACATGGGCAAGGTTATGGGTGCCGTTACACCGAAGGTGAAAGGGCGTGCCGATAATAAAATTGTGAGCGGCTTTATTAAACAGATGCTTACTAAGTAAGAACAAATACATTGAGAGGATGAATGCTTATGCGTTCATCCTCTTTTGCATTGCACATTTTTATGGTTAATTACATATAAAAAACTGAAGGACGTTAGCGGTTAAGCCAATGTCCTTCAGTAAAAAAATATTTTTTAGTATCTAACTTATTCCTCGCCACAAAGTTTGAGAAGTTGTTCCCAACGCTCGTCTACTTCTTTCTGGAATTCTGCAATAAGACCTTCATTGCCTTTTTTGAACAGGTGTTTAAATCTGCCTTGTGGTTTTAAGAACTCTTCAATAGGAAGTTTGTTCTTTGGTTTGTAGTTAAGTATCCATTTACCATTTATAACCTCAAATATTGGCCAGTAGCAGGTTTCTACTGCAAGTTCACAAATCTTAAGAAGGTCTTCAGTAGGGTATCTCCAACCACGTGGACATGGAGCCATTACGTTAAGGAATGCTGCACCTTTGGTATAGATAGCCTTTTCAGACTTCTGGTGGAGGTCACTGAAGTTTTTAATAAATGTTGTTTGTGCAACGTATGGAATGTGATGAGCAGCCATAATTTGTGTAAGGTCTTTTCTGCTTTGTACTTTACCGTTAGAATTTGAACCAAGTGGTGTAGTTGTTGTGTCTGCAAATTGTGGTGTAGCAGATGAACGCTGGATACCTGTGTTCATATAAGCACCGTTATCGTAACAAACATAAACCATGTCATGGTTTCTTTCCATAGCACCTGAAAGAGATTGGAAACCTATGTCATAGGTACCGCCGTCGCCACCAAACGCAATAAATTTATATGTATCATTAATTTTGCCTTTTTTCTTGAGTACATTGTAAGCAGCTTCTACACCGCCCATGGTTGCACCAGCATTTTCAAAAGCATTGTGAATGAAAGAATCTTCCCATGCTGTGTAAGGGTACATAAATGTAGATACCTCAAGACAGCTTGTAGCACTTCCTATAACAGCCCTGTCCTCGTCCTTTAAACCTCTCAATACGTTTCTTACTGCGACTGTACCGCCACAGCCAGCACACATTCTGTGTCCGCCTGCAAGACGCTCCTTTTTGTTCATTGTTTCTTTAAAGTTGTACATTTATATCACCTCTCTTATTCTCTTATTGATAAGTAACGATAGCCTTCGCCAACTGTTTTGTCTGCAACGATTTTATCAAGGGCTGCATATACTTCTTCAATGCTTTCAACTTTAACATCTCTGCCACCAAGGCCGTAAACGTAGTTAACAACTAGTGGCTTTTCGTCAATATTATAAAGTCCGCTTTTAACCTCAGCACAAACAGGACCACCCTGTGAGTTAAAGCCTTCGCTTCTGTCCATAACAGCAATTGCTTTGCAGTTTTTAAGTGCCTGTGCTATTTCTTCAGCAGGGAAAGGGCGGAATACTCTTATTTTAAGCAATCCAACTTTTTTACCCTCACTGCGAAGTTTATCAATTGCATCTTTTGCTGTACCAGCAGCCGAGCTGAGGATAACAATTGCTGTTTCGGCATCGTCTAATTTATATTCTTCAAACAGACCATATTCTCGGCCTGAGATTGTTTTAAATTCTTTGGCTACATCAAGAATAACCTGCTTAGCATTATTCATTCCTTGACTTTGTGCTCTTTTAGCTTCCATGTAGAAAGCTGGTGTTGCATAAGGGCCAACAGCCATTGATGTTTTGTTGTTTAAAAGGTAGTTTTCAGGTTCATATTCGCCAACAAAGTTTTTAACAATATCGTCTTCTAAAAGATTGATATTTTCAACGGCGTGGCTTGTGATGAAACCATCTTGACATATCATTATTGGAAGTCTTACATCTGCGTGTTCTGCAATTCTGTAGGCTTGAACAAAGTTGTCGTATGCCTCTTGATTGTTTTCAGAATAAATCTGAATCCAACCTGAATCTCTTGCACCCATACTGTCGGAGTGGTCTGCATTGATGTTGATTGGGCCGGATAATGCTCTATTTACAAGGGCTAAAGCGATTGGAAGTCTGTTTGATGCCGCTACATAAAGTTCTTCCCACATGAGGGCAAGGCCACATGATGAAGTTGCTGTTAATGTTCTTGCACCTGCTGCCTCGGCACCAATTGCAGCACTCATTGCACTATGTTCGCTTTCAACTGTAACAAATTCGGTATCTACTAAACCGTTAGCTACAAAAGATGAGAAATATTGTGGAATTTCTGTTGATGGTGTAATAGGGAACGCTGGCATAACGTCGGGATTAATCTGACGCATAGCAATTGCTACGGCTTCATTTCCGGATAATCTTTCTCTTATAGACATATTATTTCTCCTCCTTTATCATTTTAATTGCATCGAAAGGACACGCTTTAACGCATATTCCACAGCCTTTGCAATGGTCTAAATCAAATTCTCCTCTTTTGCCGTCTTTAACAGGTATTGAGCTGTCGGGGCAAGCTGGCACACATAAAAGACATTGTTTACATTTTTCTACTATGAATATAGGCATATCTGTACGCCAATCACCTGTTCTAAATTCTTTTGATGTTCCTGCTACATAAATGTCACAACCTGGTGTAAGTTCTTTCCATTTAGAAGTTTCTGTATACATTTCTGATACTTTTTTAGACATTTATTTCACCTCCTGTAATGACATTTCAAGTGCCTTCATGTTTCCTTCAATAACCTCTGGTTTTGATGCAAATTTATGTTTGAAAGAACCTCTCATTTCTTCTAAAAAAGCTTTTTCATCCATAACCTCTGCAACTTTTACAATTGAGGCAAGCATTGGCATATTAGGGAAATATTTACCTAATGCCGCAACAGAAATTTTTCTTGCATCTATGGTGAAAACTCTGCCTTCGTAGCTGTTTAAAAATGGTCTTACTTCATCGGAAGTTTTTTCTGTGTTAACAATAATTGCTCCGTTTTTCTGCAAACCCTTAGTTACATCTACGGATGTTAAAAGTGTTTCGTCAACCACTATTACATACTCAGGGTCATAAATGTTTGAATGAACCCTAATTTGAGTATCACTTATACGGTTATACGCTGTGATTGGTGCACCCATTCTTTCTGGGCCATATTCAGGAAAGCCCTGAACAAACTTGCCTGTATTGAAAGCTACGTCGGCAAGAAGAAGTGAAGCCGTTTTTGCTCCCTGACCGCCACGACCATGCCATCTAATTTCTAAAACTTTTGACATTTAAAATTACCTCCTGAGATTTATTTTGTTTATATATATAGCAATTTGCGTGCCAAAAAAAATAAATTTGAAAAATAAATATAAAAAGAGCAACTAAGGTATGCAGAAAATCCACGTAAATAAGGGGTTTTTGCCATTGTTAATGAGTTATAAAAAATAAAATAAGTTTATCATAAAGAACTATAAAAATTGCAAAAAATAAGAAAATCATTGGAATTGTGTTGTAAAATGTGTTAGAATGATATAAAAATGTGTTATAAAATAACATGGAGGGGTTAGAATGAAACTTAATAGAGAAAATTTATATAAGCTTGGATTATACGAAGAAATTTTAAACAGATGTAATGAGGGTGTTAATGTTATTGATAATAAAGGCATATTGATTTTTGTAAATCAAGTTTCAGCAGATTACTGTGATTCGACCATTGATGAAATGATTGGTATGCCCATAGAAAAATTTTATCCCAATGCCATGCTTTCATATGTGCTTAAAAATAAAAATGAGCGGCTTAATGAAAAAATACATTATATAGGTAAAAAGAGATATATGTGCAATAGTTTTCCAATCTATAGCGACAATGAATTTTTAGGTGCTTTTTCTATATTTAGGGATGTGCAGGAAATTGACGACCTAAACAGAAAGGTTAAGTACCTAGAATTGCAAATTAATCTTAATAAGCCTGAAGATAATATGTCAGCTGTGGTGGACTTTGGAGGAACACTGAATACGGTTTTTAACAAAGCAAAAAAAACTGTGGGTTCTTTGGGTGGTCCAAGACATTCTATAATAACAGGAGAATCTGGCACGGGCAAAACAATGCTTGCTAACCTTATTTATAATTATGCAAAAAAAATAGGAGTAATAAATAAAAATGCACCATTTATTGAAATTAATTGTGCCCAATTTACCAACCCTGACATTGCTGCTATGGAAATATTCGGAAGCGTAGAAGGGGCGTATACAGGAAGTAAACTAAAAAAAGGTTTGTTTGAACAGGCTAATGGTGGGATATTATTTTTGGATGAAGCTCATACATTGGAAAATTATCAGAATATGCTTTTGAAGGCAATAGAATCAGGAAAAATAAGGAGAATAGGTGATACCAAGGAAACTAGCATAAATGTAATAATTATTGCCGCATCTACCAGAAATTTGCATGAGGTGCTTTTGCCTGAGTTGTACCAAAGGTTGGGTCAATATGAGATGTATTTACCATCACTACAAGAACGATGTTTTAGAGAGAAGGAGCAGCTTTTTCAATATTTTATAAAAAAATATGAATCAGCTGTACGTATGTCCCACAATATAGAATATCATGTTGAATTTACGGACAAAGCAAAACAGGCACTTTTAGATGCTGTGTACCCTCGTAATGTAAGGCAGTTTAGGGATATAATTAATTTTAGCATAGATTCATCATCCCCATTAATAGAAGACGTTAAAGGCAAAAAAGAGATTACAACGGTGGTGGATGTTGAGGACATACCTTTTGAAATAATGGAAAGAACAGATGAAGCTGAAAGTGAGGGAAGTCAAAGAAAATCCAAAATTGACGAAAAAGCGTCATTGATAATAGATAATTTAATAGAAGAGGGATTAGGGCCAAGAAAAATTTCTTCGGAATTGAAGTCGTATGGGTATGATATAGAATATTACAAGGTGGCATATTATTTAAAAAACAGAGTCCAGTGATATAGAAAATGTTGTGGTAAAGGGCTATACAGGCACTATATATGCCGGTATAGCAAAAAGAAACCATCAAACGATGATTTCTTTTCTAATGTGCGCGACATGATTCGAACACGCGGCCTTCTGATCCGTAGTCAGACGCTCTATCCAGCTGAGCTACGCGCACACAACGCTCTTTACTTTTTGCAATAAATTTAATGCAAGGAATAGTCTATATTACTTTGCTTAATTTGTCAAGCACTAATTTAACAGTTTAACAATAATTTACTTTATGGAGTTTGAATTATGGTTCTTGCGGATTTGCACTTTCGGGAACATTTAGTGAAATGGTAGTTGACTGGAGAGAAGATTGGGTGTATAATTTTTCAAAGAAAACTGCTTACATTAATTTTGATTATGGTCTATTTAAAAGAACGGATGAAATGGAAGTTGGTGTGTTTATGTATGCGGACGTGGCGGAATGGCAGACGCGCAAGATTCAGATTCTTGTCCTCTAACGAGTGGTGTGGGTTCAAGTCCCATCGTCCGCACTCATCAAACCCTTGTAAAATCAAGCCTTGGCGGATTTTACAAGGGTTTTTCTTTTTGCTGAAAAGGCATAAACGGCTTGCCATAAGTCAAGCTATTTTTTGTCGTCACCAGGCTGATGTCGGCTCCCTGATTGCTTTTTAGAATTACGGCTTTCGCCATCAAGGGCACTTTCTGCAATGGTAGCGTTGCCTTTTGCTTTACGTTTGCGAACTTCTTTTGGGTCAATCTGGCTGTCTTTTGACATAATAATCACCTCTTTGGTAGTGTTTGCGATAAAAATTATTTTATGCTAGTTTTAAATATAATTTTGGTAGAGTTACCAATGCTTTTATTTTATAGAGTGTTGATTTTTAGCATCAAATGTGCTACAATAAGTCTTATTGTAATGAGGTTGAGGTCGTTTAGGTTCTTATCCTCTAACGAGTGGTGTGGGTCAAGACCCATTGTCTGCACTCACTAACCCCTAGAATAGGGGCTTTTTTATTTTTTATACGAAATTCTGTATTATTGAGCTACTAAAAGAAAGCGGGAAAATTAATTGATAAGAGTTCAAAATTTAAAGTTGAAACCCAATGAAGAAAAAGAAATGCTTTTAGAAAAAGCGTGTAAAAAGCTGCGTCTTGATAAAAAAAGCGTGTTGAAGTGGAAAATAGTAAAACAGTCACTGGATGCAAGAAAAAAAGGAAACATATTTTTTATCTATACAGTAGATGTTAAAGTTGAACATGAAAGCAGATTGCTTAGAACTATAAAAGACAAGGATGTTGCTAAGGCAATGGATGTGGAATATACATTACCAGCCGGTGAAGCCAGTATGGAAAAACGCCCTATTGTAGTTGGTTTTGGACCTGCTGGAATGTTTGCGGCACTTTCTCTTTGCCAAATGGGATTAAAACCAATTGTGTTGGAAAGAGGAAGAAATGTAGACCAAAGAACTGCGGATGTAGAAAAATTTTGGAAAGACGGAATTTTGGATATAGCCTCGAATGTTCAATTTGGTGAGGGTGGTGCAGGTACGTTTTCTGATGGAAAGCTTACAGCCAGAAGCAAGGATATTCGATGTAAAAAAGTATTTACGGAGTTTGTAAATTATGGTGCACCAAAAGAAATTTCATATGTACACAATCCTCATATTGGCACAGACAAATTACGTGACGTAGTTAAAAATATAAGGGAAAGTATAGTAAGCATGGGTGGAGAAATCCGCTTTGAAGCAAGATTGACTGATATTGAGATTAAAAACAATGCAGTTGCAACAGTGGAGATTAACGGAAGTGAAAGACTTGAATGCAGTGATATTGTCCTTGCTATTGGTCATAGTGCGAGGGATACTTTTGAGATGCTTTATGATAAGGGTGTGGATATACGCCAAAAACCATTTGCAATTGGGGCAAGAATTGAACACAAGCAGGCGGTTATTGACAAAGCTCAGTTTGGAGAATTTGCAGGGGAGAAAAACCTTGGCCATGCGGATTACAAGTTTACCTATCGTACAAAAGCTGGAAGAAGCACATACACGTTTTGTATGTGTCCAGGTGGCTTTGTTGTTGCAGCGTCTAGTGAGGAAAATATGGTTGCAGTTAACGGTATGAGTTATTACAGTCGTGACGGTGAAAACGCTAATAGTGCATTGCTTGTTCAAATTAATGAAGATGATTTTGGAAGTAAACATCCACTTGCAGGTATGTATTTTCAGCGTGATTTGGAGAAAAAAGCTTTTGAACTTGGAGGGAAAAACTACAATGCACCTGTGCAAAAAGTTGGAGATTTCTTACGTGGCGAAAAAAGTACAGCAATTGGTGAGGTTAAAAATACCTATGCACCTGATGTTAAATGCTCAGATCTAAACCAGCTTTTTCCTGAATTTATGGCAGAGGCAATGAAAGAAGCAATTGTTGCTATTGGTAAGCGTTTTAAAGGTTTTGATGATGAAAATGCCTTGCTTACGGCGGTTGAAAGCAGAAGTTCATCGCCCATTAGGCTTGAAAGAAATTTGGAAACAGGTGAAAGCATTAATGTTTTTGGTCTTTATCCAACAGGCGAAGGTGCAGGCTATGCAGGCGGGATAGTGTCAGCGGCAGTAGATGGGATTTTGACAGCAGAAAGAATTTTTGAAAAATATAGGCTCTAATGTATGAATTTCGGTGGTATCCAAAGTTAATTTTGGGTACCGCTTTTTTTATTGTTTAATTCTGAAAATTAATGGGAAATTATCAATTAAGAAATGTTTAAGCAAAATATTGTTTATATTATTTTGAGTTAAGTGAGGTGTTGTTAAAACAACCATATTTTTGTTAAAAACGACAATATTATTGTATTCGACATAAATATGTAATAGAAATGCAAAATATTGTTAAATAGTGTCAAAAATTAACTACGTATAAATTTACTTTTTTGCTGGTAATGCTTGTATTTCTATTAAAATTATAATACAATGTGGATAAAAGTGGTTCACAGTGGAGCAAAGTGGTTGGAGTATCCATGAATTTGTGTTTTCGTGAGAATGGTGAGTGTAGTTATGTTTATAGGCGAGTATCAACATAATATTGATACAAAGGGACGAATTATTATTCCTTCTAAATTCAGAGAGGACCTTGGTGACAAGTTTGTTGTTACAAGAGGTCTGGATAGCTGCCTTTTTGTATACTCCCAGAAACAATGGGTTACTCTTGTTGAAAAGCTTAAAACTTTGCCATGGACAAGTGCAGACGTAAGAAAATTTGCACGGTTTTTTACTGCTGGAGCTGTTGAATGTGAACTGGACAACCAAGGCAGAATTGTTATACCTCAAAATTTAAGAGACCACGCGATGCTTGAAAAGCAGATAGTTTCAATTGGTGTTGTTGACCGTGTAGAGATTTGGGATAAGTCAAGATGGGAAAATTACAACAGTGAGGAAAACTTTGTGGATAATGAGCTTGCAGAAAAAATGGCAGAGCTTGGTATATAAAACAATTTAAATTGTTTATAAAATTCAAATAAAAGTATGAGGGTGTGTTTTAATGGAGTTTCATCACGTGTCGGTTTTACTTAATGAGTGTATTGAAGGTCTTTGCATAGACAAAGATGGCATATATGTTGACGGAACTTTGGGTGGTGCGGGTCATTCATATGAAATTTGCAAGCACCTTGAGGGTGGCAGGCTTATAGGTATAGACCAAGATATGAACGCTATAAATGCGGCAAAAGAGCGTCTTAAAGAATTTGGCGATAAGGTGACTTTTGTAAACGATAATTTCTCCAACATAAAAAATATTTTAAATACCCTTAATATTGAAAAGGTTGATGGATTTTTGTTGGACATTGGTGTATCTAGTCATCAACTAGATGAGGCGGGCAGAGGGTTTAGCTATATGCACGACGCCCCGTTGGATATGCGTATGGATGTTACTAATCCTCTATCGGCGTATAATGTGGTTAATGAATATAGTGAACAGGCAATAAATGATGTTATTTTTAAATATGGTGAGGAACGCTGGGCAAAGCGAATTGCACAATTTATAGTAGCACAGCGAGCCCAAAAGCCTATAGAAACTACCTTTGAGTTAGTTGATGTAATAAAAAAAGCAGTGCCTAAGGGTGCAAGAAAGGATGGACCTCATCCTGCAAAACGAACTTTTCAGGCAATAAGAATAGAGGTTAATGGCGAACTTGAAATTTTGGAACATACCGTTGATGACATGACTGAGGCGTTGAACAAGGGCGGAAGATTGTGCATAATAACTTTTCATTCACTTGAGGACAGAATAGTTAAAAATGCTTTTAGGAAACAGGAAAATCCTTGTACGTGCCCTCATGAATTTCCTGTTTGTGTATGTGGCAAAAAACCATTGGCGAAGGTAATAACAAGAAAACCTATAGTTCCTTCTGAAGAAGAACTTGAAGTTAACCACAGAGCTAGAAGTGCAAAGCTTAGGGTGCTTGAAAGAAAATAGATTTGTGAAAAGGGGAAGTTAAATGTCGGAAAAAAGAAAATATATGTATAACCACAACAGCTACAATTCAACTAGTGCTGCATACGCTTACCAGACAGAGGCTTTACCATTTGAGCCAAACTTTGATAATTCTATTTTAACAGAGGGTTACGACAGACACAAAGCTCGGGCTGCTGCAATTAAAAAAGCAAAGCCAGCTGAAACTGCTATTGAAAAAAGAGAACGCATTATACATAGAGCTAAGCTTAGTTTTGCAGTACTTGGAGTTTTTTTAGGTTGTTTTGTTACAATGGCCTCTTATGCTGTTGTGGTGCAGCAAAGGGTTGAAAATATGAAATTTAATGACCAACTGATTACAATTCAAAATGAAAACACATCTTTACAAGCCGAAATTTCGGACAAAGTTGATTTAGCATATATTGAAGAGGAAGCAGTGAATCGTCTTGGTATGGCAGAGCCACAGCCTTATCAAATTGTGTATATTGATGTGCCAAAGCAAAGCTATACAGTGCAGTATGGGGCAGATGAAAGCGAGCAGAAAGACAAATTTTCCCTTGCTTCTATAGTAAGTCTATTCAAAAGCTAATAGGCTTATGCCTATGAATTAAAAAGAGGATTGATGAGTATGAGAAAACGGCAGAGAATAAAAGTTGGGTTTGGCAAAAACGCAAAGCTTACTTTTATTCTTTTTGTATTGTTAGCAGGGCTTACTAGCCTTGGAGCTCGTGTGTTTTATATTAAGGGTGTGCATGGTGCAGACTATGAAACGGCAGCTAAAACACAGCAGACAAGTAGTTATGACAGCATTATTTCACCTAACCGTGGAACTATAACTGATAGAAATAATCAAGCGTTGGCGGTAAGTACAACAGTCTATAACATTGTTTTGGATACAAGAGTTTTGGTGCATTATAAACCAGAGGAACAAGAAAAAACCATAAAGGCACTTAGTGATACAATTGAGGGAGTGGACTATTCCACGCTTAAGGATTACATATCTATAGACCCAACTACAAATAAGCCAAAGCTTGACACAAGTTGGAAAGTTTTAGCCAAAAAGCAGAGTCGTGAAATTAAGGAAAGTCTTGAAGCTATGAACATTAAAGGCGTTGTATATCAAAAAGACACAAAAAGAAAATATCCATCAGGAACCATTGCTGCACAGGTTGTAGGTTTTATTAGAGATTCAATGTGGGGACTGGAAAAACAGTATAATGCCGACATGAGTGGTGTTGCGGGGCGTTCATTCATTACCTATGATGTAACAAATGGGGCTGTTGGTCAAGAGATACCAGCAGAGGATGGAAACACAGTGGTAACAACACTGGATTATACAATGCAAACATATGCTGAAGAAGCTGTAAAGCAGTCTATGGCGGAATACAATCCTGAAAACGCTGCAACAATGATTATGGACCCTAATACAGGGGAGATACTTGCTATGGCTGCAGCACCAAGTTTTGATGCAAATGACCCAGCAAAGCCCCTTGCACTTGAAAATAAAGAATTTTCGGTTAATTGGGACAAAATGGATTCAGAAAGTCAATATGAATATCTTAACAATACATGGAAGAACTTTAATATTTCTTCAACCTTTGAACCAGGGTCTATTTATAAGCCTATTGTAGTTGCGGCGGCACTGGAAGAGGGTATCATAAAAAATAGCGACACTTTTTATTGTTCGGGATATAAACAGGTTGCCGATGCAAAAATACACTGTCATTTAAGAAGTGGGCATGGCACCCTTGACATTGAACATATTCTGGCGGATTCGTGTAATGTTGGTATGATGGACATTGCTGAAAAAATGGGAGTCAGCCTGTTTTATAAATATCAAAGGGATTTTGGATTTGGGTCGCTTACGGGTATAGATTTGCCGGGTGAGGTAAGTGCATCATCTCTTATGTACAGTGAAGATAAAATAAATAGCACAGAGCTTGCTACAATGAGTTTTGGGCAAAGCTTTAACGCAACTGCATTGCAGGCCATTAATGCAATGGCGGCAGTTATAAATGGTGGCAAGCTTATGCGTCCATACATTGTATCTCAGGTAGTTGATAAAAATGGAAATGTAATTAAAGAAACAAAGCCAGAGGTAATAAGAAAAGTTATTTCTCAAGAAACCTCGGATATTGTAAGAAAAGACCTCATTGCCACTATTGAGGAAGGAACGGGAAAAAAGGCAAAAATAGAAGGATATACTATTGGTGGTAAAACAGGTACGGCACAGCAAGGTGTTAGAGCCGACTCTAAGTATACGGTTTCATTTATTGCCTTTTTGCCTGCAGATAATCCCCAGTACATAGCAATTACGCTTATTCATAAGCCTGAATCCTATACGGATGGCGTTACTACCGTTTCACCTATAATGAAAGCTTTGCTTGAAAAAATAATTAAATATAAATCTATTGAGCCAAGCTACACCGTGGAGGCAGGAACAACCAAAGATGAAAAGAAAGTTATTATTGATGATTATACAAACTGCACATTGGTTGATGTACTTGCCGAGTTGGAGAGTAAAGGAATTAATTATGAGTTAGTTGGCAGTGGAAATACTGTTGTTAACCAGATGCCTCATGGTGACACAGAAGTTTTGGCTGGTAGTAAGGTTATAATATACGTTAAAAAAGGCGAGGGTGAAACAGGAGATGTTATTGTACCTAAAGTTAAGGGAATGACATACGATGAAGCAGCAAAAATTTTGGGCGATTTAGGTCTTGAGGTTGTGCTTAAAGGTGATGAAACAGGCACTGTAACTGATGTTTCACCAATGAGTGGTATTACAGTTGAAACAGGCAGTCAGGTTACCGTAACCGTAAGTGCCCAGTAGGAAGAAACTTAAGGTAGAGAATAACTTACCATGTACGCAAATAGAATATATATAAGATATATTCAGGGGAGTGCATTTTGTGGACAGAGTTTCGGTTTTGGTAAAAAGAAAGCTTATGTTTTTTCTTGGTATGTGCTTTTTAAGTGGTGCCGTGCTTGTTGGCAGGGTAATTTACATACAAACATACAAGGCAGAGGAACTGCAAAAAATGGCATATGAGCAGCAAACAAGGGATAGGCTTATTACTCCTAAGCGTGGGGATATACTGGACAGAAATGGTGTAGGTATAGCCGTTACGCAATCGGTTAACGCAGTAAGTGTTATACACGCACAGGTGCATGACGAAGAAGAAACGGCAAGATTTTTGAGCCAAAAGCTAAGCCTAGATTATGATACTGTTTTAAAAAAAGTATCACAAAGGGTTGCTTTGGTAAGAATTAAAACTAAGGTTGATAAAGACATAGCACAGGAAATACGTGATGCAAATGTACCAGGCGTGGTAGTGGATGAGGATGTAAAACGGTTATATCCATACAGCAGCTTGGCAGCACAGGTTATTGGCTTTGTTGGCAAGGATAATCAGGGAATTATAGGGCTGGAAGCAAAGTATGATGAATACTTAGAAGGTCAGGCAGGGAAGATATTAACGCTTACAGACAGCAAGGGTGTTGAAATAAGTGATTATCAAGAACGTATTGAGCCTGTAAATGGTGGAAGCCTTGTAACAACAATGGATGTTGTTATACAGCAATATGCTGAGCAGACATTAGCAAAGGCTGTGGAGGCGAAGCAG
The DNA here is from genome assembly GCA_003543235.1 of Lachnospiraceae bacterium. Classification (GTDB taxonomy): domain Bacteria; phylum Bacillota; class Clostridia; order Lachnospirales; family Anaerotignaceae; genus UBA8514. The sequence goes on along the minus strand of DPJA01000036.1, from coordinate 56,154 downwards.
GCAAAAAGTGGATTAATTATTGTAATTAATCCGAAAAATGGTGAGATTTATGCCATGGCAAATTATCCTTATTTTGACCTCAACACGCCATTTAAAATAAACAACGATGAGTTGGCGTTAAATTGGGATAGCTTTGGCACAGATAAACAAAACGATTACTTAAACAAAATGTGGCGAAATACCGCCATTAATGATACTTACGAACCTGGAAGCACATTCAAAATTGTTACATCATCAGCAGGGCTGGAAGAGGGAAAGGTTAAAGTGACTGATACCTTTACTTGCAACGGATATTATATTGCAGGGGACAGAATGATTAAATGTTGGCGTTATCCACGTAGCCACGGAACTCAAACATTTATTGAGGGAGTTCAAAATAGCTGTAACCCTGTGTTTATGGCTGTTGCAGAAAGGCTTGGAGCAGAAACCTTTTATAACTATATGATTAAGTTTGGGTTTGACAAAAAAACTGGTATTGACTTACCTGGTGAAGCGGTTGGTATTATGCACAAGCTTGAAAATATTGGACCTGTTGAGTTAGCAACGATGAGTTTTGGGCAGTCCTTTCAAATTACACCATTGCAGCTTTTGCGTGCGGCATCGTCTATAGTAAATGGAGGGTACCTTGTTACTCCTCATTTTGCAAGTGAAGTTATTGACCAGGAAGGAAATGTGGTTGCTAAATTTGAAAGTGAAAAAGGCGAACAGGTTATATCTAAGGGGACTTCGGATACTATGCGTATGATACTTGAAAGCGTTGTGTCTGACGGAACAGGCAACAAGACCTATATACCTGGTTACCGTATTGGCGGCAAAACGGCTACAAGCGAGAAGCTCCCTCGTAAAAATGGAAAATATATTGCATCTTTTATGGCGTTTGCACCAGCAGATGACCCACAGATTATGGCATTGGTGCTTATTGATGAGCCGCAAGGCGTATATTATGGAGGAACAGTTGCAGGACCGGTTATGAAGGAATTGCTAAGCAACATACTTCCATACATAGGTGTGAAGCCTGTATACACTGAAGAAGAACTTAAACTTGATGAAGTAAAAAAATCAACAGTACCTAATGTAACAGGTCTTACATTGGCAGAGGCTAAAAAGCTTATAAAAGAGGCAGGATTAGAAGCAGACGTTAAAACAGATGGAGAAAATGTTTTTGAGCAATTTCCACTTGCAGGCGAAGAAGTAAATATGGGAACAAAAATGATGCTGTTTACGAAGTAAAATAAACCCTAAAGTGTAAAAATTATGGTATAATTACTGTTTAAATTGGGAGGCGGTACAAATATGAAATTAGCAGCTATTATGAAAAACATTGATTACACGGTTTTACAGGGAAACGATGACATTGAGATTCAAAAAATAGTTTATGATTCCAGAGAAATAGCAGAAAATGACGTTTTTGTGTGTATTTCTGGTTTTAAAGTGGATGGACACACTTTTGCTAATGGTGCTGTTGAAAAGGGTGCAAAAGCTGTTATTGTTGAAAAGGCAATGGATTTGCCAAAGGAAGTTACAGTACTTAAGGTAGAAAACAACAGAATTGCACTTGCACAAATGGGTGCAAATTATTATTGTGAACCATCAAAAAAAATGAATCTTATTGGTGTAACAGGAACAAATGGAAAAACTTCTACCACTTACATCATAAAATCTGTTTTAGATATGATTGGGCATAAGGTAGGTATAATAGGTACAATTGAAAACAGAATTGGGGATAAGGTTATTCATACAGAAAGAACAACACCTGAAAGCCTTGAAGTACAGAAACTTTTTAACACTATGTATGAAGAAGAGGTAAAGGACGTGGTGATGGAGGTTTCTTCACACGCGTTGGATTTGCATAGGGTGGACTGCTGTGATTTTGATATTGCCATATTTACAAATTTAACACAGGACCATCTGGATTACCACAAAACTATGGAAAATTACAAGCTGGCTAAGGCTATGCTTTTTGAAAGAACTAATAAATCAGTTATAAATATAGATGATGCAGCAGGCGAATATATGATTAGTGTTTCCAAGGGGAAGGTTATAACAACTGCCATTGAAAAAGATGCAGACCTTAAGGCGGAAAAAATCAAAATAACCGCCGATGGAGTTAGTTTTGTGTTGGATTATGAAGGTAGGGAATACCCAGTACACTTAAACATACCTGGTAAGTTCAGCATACACAATGCACTGGGAGCAATTGGTGCCTGTCTTTTTATGGATATACCAATGGAAACAATTATTAAGGGAATTGGTGCAATTGAAGGCGTTAAGGGACGTTTTCAAACCATTAAAAGTCCTAAAGGGGCTAACGCTGTGGTGGACTATGCCCATACACCTGATGGACTGGAAAACATACTTAACACGGCAAAGGAATTTGTTGAGGGCCGTATAATTACGGTGTTTGGGTGCGGTGGTGACCGTGACAAAACAAAGCGACCAATTATGGGAGAAATAGCGGGCAAACTTTCTGATTATTGTATTATTACTAGCGATAACCCTCGTACAGAAGAACCAAATGCAATTATTTTAGACGTTGAAGAGGGTACTAAACGTACAAACTGCCCTTACGTTAAGATTGTGGACAGGCGTGAGGCCATATTTACTGCCGTTAAAATGTGGCAGAAAGGTGACCTTATTGTTGTGGCAGGAAAGGGACATGAAAATTATCAAATTTTTGCAGATAAAACGATACATTTTGATGATGCAGAGGTTATCGCAGATGCCTTTAAGGAGGAGCACCAATGAAAGAAATGACTTTGGGCGAAATTTGCAGTGCTGTTAATGGCAGATTTTTAAAGCCCTGTGACAAAAGCTTGAAAACAGAAAAACTTACAACAGACACAAGAGAAATAGAAAAACAATCCCTTTTTATACCAATCAAGGGTGACAATTTTGATGGACATGATTTTATTAATCAGGCGTTTGAAAAACAGGCACTTTGCTGCCTTAGCCAAAAAGAAATTGAAGCTGATGGAATAATTATACTTGTTGAAGATACAAGAAAAGCCTTGTGTGACCTTGCAATGTATTACTTAACATTGTTTAATGTGAAGGTTGTTGGAATTACGGGAAGTGTTGGCAAAACAACAACAAAAGATATGATTGCCACTGTTTTAGAAGAAAAGTATAAGGTTCTTAAAACACAGGGGAACTTTAACAATGAAATAGGGTTGCCAAAAACTATTTTTAACCTAAGAGATGACCATGAGGTAGCGGTACTTGAAATGGGTATGAATAGCTTTGGGGAGATACGGCGTTTGTCCAAAATTGCAAAGCCTGATATTGCTGTTATTACCAATGTTGGAGTATCTCACATAGAAAACCTTGGAAGCCGTGAGGGCATTCTACAGGCAAAAAGTGAAATATTTGAATATCTTAAAAAAGATGGCGTTGCCGTGCTTAATGCTGACAACGATATGATTGCTACATTACGTGGCAAGCTTGATTTTGAAACAGTTTGGTTTGGAATGGAAAACAAAAATGATTTTTATGCTGAAAATATTGCACCAATGGGGTTAGAGGGAATAAAATGCACTATTGTATGCGAAGATGAAAAAGTAAATGTAGCCATACCTACACCAGGCGAGCACATGGTTCTTAATGCTCTTTCTGCGGCAGCTGTGGGCAAAATACTTGGTCTTAGTATGGAGCAGATAAAGTGTGGAGTTGAAAAATTTGTTCCTACCGCAATGCGTATGGCAGTTATTAAAACAGATTTTGGGTTGACACTTATAAATGATGTATACAACGCAAATCCTGTATCTATGAAAGCGGCAATTGATGTGCTTTGTTCTGAAAAAGGGAGAACTGTTGCTATAATGGGAGATATGTTTGAGCTTGGTGATTTTGCACCATCACTGCATTACGAAGTTGGGGAATATGCGGCTAAAAAGGGTGTTTTACTTAGCATATGTATTGGTGAAAATGGAGCTAAAATATATGATGGTGTTAAGGAAAATGGCGGGAAAGCAATTTATTTTCAAACGCAAGAAGAATTTTTACAAAGCAATTTAAAGGATATATTTACAAGCGGTGATACAATACTTATAAAGGCATCACGAGGTATGCACTTTGAAAAAACCGCGGAAAAATTACAAGAGGTGAAATAAGTGGGTACACTTGAATATTCAGTTTATGCAATAATTACAGCATTTATACTTGGACTTATTTTTTGCCCGGTGCTTATACCAGCACTGCATAGGCTTAAATATGGGCAAACGGAACGTGAAGACGGACCAGAAAGCCATCTTAAAAAAAGCGGAACGCCTACAATGGGTGGTTTGGCTATTTTAGCATCATTTTTTGTAACTAGCCTGCTTTTTGCAAAGGGCAATGCTGATGGAATAGCAGTTGTGCTTGTTACCATGGGGTTTGGAATTATTGGTTTCTTGGATGACTACATAAAGGTAGTTAAAAAGCGTTCTCTTGGTTTAAGAGTATATCAAAAATTATTGTTACAGCTTATAGTTACATTTGCCTTTGGCATTTATGTATATAAAACAGGTATTGGTACTGGTATATATATTCCGTTTACAAGGGGATATGAGCTTGATTTAAGAATTGTATACTGGGCCATGTTTGTTATTGTAATGCTTGGTACGGTTAATGGAGTTAATCTTACAGATGGTCTTGACGGTCTTGCAAGTGGTGTTACACTTATTGTAGCGGCATTTTTTATGATAATTGCATGGGCAGCAAACAGTGGAATAACTATGGTTTGCGGTGCGGTTATTGGCAGCCTTTTGGCATTTCTTATTTTTAACGCATATCCTGCAAGAGTGTTTATGGGCGATACTGGTTCCCTTGCACTAGGCGGGTTTGTGGCAGCAAGTGCCTTAATTTTAAAGATGCCTATATTTATTATTATTGTTGGCATTATCTATCTTGCTGAAAGTCTTTCGGTTATGATTCAAGTAGGATATTACAAGAAAACAAAGAAAAGAATATTTAAAATGGCACCTATTCATCATCATTTTGAACTTTGCGGTTGGAGCGAAACAAAGGTGGTAACGGTGTTTTATATTATTACTGCAATTATGTGCCTTGTGGCATTTTTAGGCAGCAAATATATGTTTTAGGAAGAAGGCTTTGAAATGGATTTTAATGGAAAAAAAATACTGGTTTGCGGAATGGCAAAAAGCGGAATTTCGGCGGCTATGCTTGTAAACAGCTCAGGTGCAGAGGTTACGTTGCAGGATATTAAGAAAAAAGAAGACATGGGAGATATTGCATATATTGAAAATGCAGGAATTAAAATATATGATGGTAAAAATCCTGATGAAATTATAGCAGATATGGACTTGGTTGTAGTTAGTCCAGGCATACCTACAAGTTTAAATTTTTTTGATGTTGCAAAAAGAGCTGGGGTTAGAATAATAAGCGAAGTGGAGCTTAGCTACCTTGTTACGCCTTGTCCAATAGTGGCAATAACTGGTACTAACGGCAAAACAACAACAACTGCCCTTACGGGAGAGATAATGAAAAAAAAATATCCAAACATTGCGGTAGTCGGCAACATTGGTGTGCCATACTCAGGCGAGGTACAACGCCTTACTGCAAAGGATTATGTTGTAGCGGAAATAAGTAGTTTTCAAATGGAAACGGCATATGACTTTCATCCGCATATAAGTGCTGTTTTAAATATTACACCAGACCATTTAGACAGACACAAAACCGTTGAAAATTATATGCACATGAAAGAAAAGGTGTTTGCAAACCAAACCGCAAAGGATTTTGTTGTTTTAAATTATGATGATGAAGCAACAAGAAAAATGGGAGAGAAAACCGACGCTAAAACATTTTTTTTCAGTAGTGCAAATACTATTAATGAAGGCATATATTTAAAGGAAGACGATATAATTGTAAAATGGGGAGCATTTGATGGAAAGGTTATTTCTGTAAACGACCTTAAAATACTTGGTGTACATAATTACGAAAATGTGATGGCATCAGTTGCAATTTCACTTTGTGCAGGGATTGACATGGAGGATATTGTCAGCACCCTTAAAGAATTTGCCGGAGTTGAACATCGTATTGAGTTTGTTAAAACCGTTGACGGTGTTGACTATTATAATGACAGCAAAGGTACAAATGTGGACGCAGCAATAAGGGGAATAATGGCAATGAAAAAGCCTTGCTTACTTATTGGTGGAGGCTATGACAAGGGTTCAGAGTATGACGACTGGGTTAAAAATTTTGAGGGCAGAGTTAAACACCTTGTGCTTATTGGCAAAACAGCTGATAAGATAGAGGAATGCTGTAAAAAATATGAGTTTAATAAGATTTCAAGATGCGAAACCTTTGATGAAGCAGTTAGGCTTTGCAAAACATTGGCTCAAGAGGGAGATTGCGTATTGCTTTCACCAGCGTGTGCAAGTTGGGATATGTTTAAAAGCTATGAACAGCGTGGAATGATATTTAAGGATATAGTAAGAGCTTTTTAGAAGGTATGAAATGATGGGGGAAGTGAAAAGTTATGGCTTACGAGGGGGAAAGAAGCAAAAATGGTAATAGTAGAAGTTTGAAAAGAGAACGTGTACAACCAGAGCAAAATCGTAAAACGAAACCTAATAGGCAAAAGGTAAACGCATCAAGTAGGAAAGAGAAAGAACTAAATGCCAGACGAAAAAAGAAAAAGTCTATTGCTGGAAGTTTTGATTTTACATTGTTGTTTGTAATTATACTTTTAATACTTTTTGGTATAGTTATGGTTTTCAGTTCTAGCTACTATTATGCCCTTACAAATGTTAAATTTAACAACAATATGTATTATTTTGTTGAAAGACAGGCAATGTGGAGCATTATAGGGCTTTTTGCTATGGCTTTTTTCATTAACTTTCCTTATAAATACATAAAAAACTTTACGCTAATGGCATACATTATAACTATTTGTTGCCTTATAATTGTTCTTTTTGTTGGTGCAGAAATAAATGGTTCTAGGCGATGGCTTGGGGTGGGAAGTTTTGGATTTCAGCCATCAGAGGTAGCTAAAATTGTTGTTATTTTGCATCTTGCAAATTTTATTTCATCAAACAAAGGTGTTTTGGGCACGCTTAAGGGATTTGCCAAGTGTGCGGTTATTTTGGGAATACCGGTTGTGTTGGTTGGTGTTGCAAACCTTAGTACAGCTATAGTTATAGCAGGCATAGGTGTTGGGGTAATGTTTGTTGCAAGCCCTAAGGTATGGTACTTTATTGTGGCTGCAATTCCAGCGTTCGGGCTTGGTCTTGTGGCAGTATCATTGCCGCAGTTTTCGTATCGCTTTGACCGCATTAAGTATTGGCGTGACCCGTTTTTAGACCCTACAGGTAAGGGATTTCAGATTATTCAATCACTTTACGCTGTGGCAAGCGGTGGTTTTTTTGGCCTTGGTCTTGGGCAAAGTCGTCAAAAAACATATGTACCTGAGCCATATAATGATATTATATTTGCTATAATATGTGAGGAACTGGGTATGTTTGGAGCAATAGTTGTTATAGGTTTATTTATGACACTGATATGGCGTGGAATAAAAATTGCAATGAATGCACAGGATATGTTTGCTTGCCTTACAGCAACAGGCATCGTGGCACTTATTGGTATACAGGTTATAATTAATATTTCCGTTGCTACAAATACAATGCCTAATACTGGTATGGCATTGCCATTTATAAGCTACGGTGGTTCGGCTTTGGTGTTTACACTATCGGCAATGGGTATTTTGCTCAATATATCAAAATTTCAGAAAAACCGAGAATAAATTCCTTGACAAAACCAAATTGGTCTAATAAAATTATAAAATATTGCAAAAGATGAGGAACAAGAGGAGTAGGCAGGTCATGCTTAAAGAGAAGAAAATCCTATGGCTGAAAGATTTTCTAAGATTATGGCGGTTGAAGGTAGCTTGGGAATTGATTCACTGAAAAGAAAAGTAGGTGCGTACGGGTGGCTTCGTTAAAGGCTTTAAAGTGTCTGTCATGGTTTGGCGGAAATTAAGGTGGTACCACGAGCTTTCGTCCTTTGTTTGGATGGAAGCTCTTTTTTATTTTGAATAATGATATTTTATGTTGAAAGTTAGTTAATCTTTTTAAGGACAACTAACATCTCAAGGTTTTAATAAGAATAATTTTAGGAGGAACATTAATGATTAAAGAACTTGAAAAGGTTTACGACCCATCAGTGGTTGAAGAACGCCTTTACAGCACTTGGCTAGAAAAAAAATATTTCCACACAGAGGTAGACAAAAGCAAAAAGCCTTTTACTATCGTTATGCCACCACCAAATATTACAGGTCAGCTTCATATGGGACACGCACTGGATAATACTATTCAAGATATACTTATCCGTTGGAAAAGAATGGATGGATATAACGCACTTTGGATGCCAGGAATTGACCATGCAAGCATATCTACCGAGCTTAAGGTGGTTGAAAAAATGGCAAAGGAAGGTCTTAAAAAAGACGATGTAGGTCGTGAAGGCTTTCTTGAACGTGCATGGCAATGGAAAGAGGAATATGGCGGCATTATATTAAATCAGCTTAGAAAAATGGGAAGCAGCTGTGACTGGGACAGAGTTCGTTTTACCATGGACGAAGGTTGCAGTGATGCAGTGCTTGAGGTGTTTACACGTCTTTACAACGAGGGACTTATTTACAAAGGCGAAAAACTTGTAAACTGGTGCCCAAAATGTATGACAACAATTTCTGATGCTGAGGTTAATCATATAGACAAAACAGGTCATTTTTGGCATATTAAATATCCTATTGTCGGCACAAATGACTTTTTACAGCTGGCTACAACAAGACCTGAAACAATGCTTGGGGATACTGCCATTGCTGTTCATCCAGATGATGAAAGATATAAACACCTTATAGGCAAAACTTGTATTCTTCCCTTGGTTGGAAAGGAAATACCAATTATTGCGGATAAATATGTTGAAATGGACTTTGGTACAGGTGTTGTTAAAATTACTCCTGCCCACGACCCTAACGATTTTGAGGTTGGAGTGCGTCACAATTTACCAAGAATAAACGTAATGAACGATGATGGAACAATGAACGAAAATGCTGGAAAATATCAGGGGCTTGACCGTTATGAGGCAAGAAAGCAGATGGTTAAAGAACTTGACGAGCAAGGGTTGCTTGTTAAAATTGAGGAAATTACCCACGCAGTTGGCGTGCATGAGCGTTGCAATGTGGTTGTTGAACCATTAATTAAATTGCAGTGGTTTGTTAAAATGGAAGAAATGGCAAAGCCTGCTATAGAAGCTTATAAAAATAAAGAACTTAACATTATTCCTGACCGTTTTGGCAAGGTTTACCTTCATTGGCTGGAAAATATCCGTGACTGGTGTATTTCACGTCAACTTTGGTGGGGCCACAGAATACCTGCATATTACTGCCAAGAATGCGGTCATATTGAAGTAGCTAAAACAGCACCAGAAAAGTGTAGTAAGTGTGGCTGTACAGTCCTTAAACAGGATGAGGATACCTTGGACACATGGTTTTCAAGTGCACTCTGGCCGTTCTCTACATTAGGTTGGCCTGAAAATACAGATGAGCTTGAGCAGTTCTATCCTACCAGTGTACTTGTTACAGCATACGACATTATTTTCTTTTGGGTTATAAGAATGGTATTTTCGGGTTGCAAGCAAATGGGTGAAATTCCATTTAAAGATGTATTTATACATGGGCTTATACGTGACGACCAAGGAAGAAAATTCTCTAAGTCCCTTGGTAACGGTATTAATCCCCTTGAGGTTATTGACAAATATGGTGCTGACGCATTAAGACTTATGCTTATTACAGGAAATGCACCTGGAAATGATATGCGTTTTTACTGGGAAAAACTTGATGCAAGCCGTAACTTTGCAAATAAATTATGGAACGCATCAAGATTTGTGCTTATGAACCTTGAAGAGGATGAGAGCGATGATTTGCTTATGCTTACATCGGCAGACAAGTGGATTATAAGTAAAGTAAACACTCTTGCAAAAGAGGTTAGTGATAACATGACTAATTACGAGCTTGGTCTTGCTGTTGATAAAATACACAACTTCCTTTGGGATGAATATTGTGACTGGTACATTGAAATGGTTAAGCCTCGTCTTTACAACAAAGAGGATAAAACAAGAAAAGCGGCACTTTGGACACTTAAAAAGGTGCTTACAAATGCTCTTAAGCTTCTTCACCCATATATGCCATTTATTACAGAGGAAATATTTATGCACCTTCAAAGTGAGGAAGAAAGCATAATGATAAGCAAATGGCCTGAATTTAGGGAAGAATGGAATTTTAAAGACAACGAAGAGGAAATGGACCAAATTAAAGAAGCTGTTAGAAGTATAAGAAATATCCGTGCTGAAATGAATGTTGTGCCGTCAAAAAAAGCAAAGGTATTTGTTGTAAGTGATGATGAATATACAAGAGCGATTTTTCAACGCAGCGAAGTTTTTCTTAAAACTCTTGCCTACGCCAGCGAGTTAAGCGTGCAAGAAAACAAGGAGTCCATAGCCGATGACGCTGTAAGCTGTGTTATACAAAATGCCGTAATTTATATGCCTTTTGCAGAACTTGTGGACATTGCAAAGGAAATTGAACGACTTACCAAGGAAAAAGAAAAAATGATTAAAGAGATTGATAGAGTTGAAAAGAAATTAAGTAACCAAGGTTTTGTTGCAAAAGCACCACAGAAGGTTATTGAAGAGGAAAAGGCAAAAGAGGACAAGTACAAGGCAATGCTTAAGCAGATTGAAGAAAGACTTGAGCAGATGAAATAATAAAGTATGCCTAGTTTGGGGATTGAAATGAGAAGAAAAGACAGAGAAGTGACAGATGCAGGGCAGTTATTAGAAATTATAGACTGTTGTTTTGTAGGTAAGCATCATAAATAATTTCTGGTTTTTAGCTAGGCACAAAAAAAGAGATACTCAGACAATTTTATCTGGGTATCTCTTTTTTACATTATTAGTGGTGATGATGGTCATGTCCACAGCCACAGTTTTCGTCATGGTGATGATGGTCGTGACCGCAGCCACAATCTTCATCATGGATGTGATGCTTGTCCTCGTCATCTTCTGTTCGGAAATTAAAGCCATTATCGGTGAAAGTTGCACCTGCTTTATCAATTATAAGTAAACCGTGTTCAAATGTCTGGGCATTGTCTATAGCATCTTTTATATAATCTAAAAGTGTATGAATATCCATGGCAATGGGAAGTGAACCCAGAAGCATAAGCATAGATGATTTTCTTACAGAAAGTGGTAATGCCGAGAAATATTCCTTCATAAATTCTATAAAATTGTTAAAAGCAATATTTTTAAAATCTTCGCTTGCTGGTGGTGCATCTGGGTCGAGGTTGAAGTTAAAAATTGCTTCATTAATGTCATCATAGAACGTTGCACGAACAAAGCCATCGGTTGCAAGAGTTTTGCTCATATCTTCAGACAAGTCAGAAAAATCTGTTATCTTTTCCAAAAGCTTCATTTCTTTTTTATTAATGTCATTTGCATTGTCAATTATAGGTTCAATATATTCTTCCAGAAGATTTTTTACAGTTTCGTTAAAAACATTGTCCTCAGGATTTTTCAAAATTTCGCATACCTTATGGTACACATCGGCATAGCCAAAGTTTTCTTCTGTTAAATCCTCAAGGGTGAAATTTAGATAAAAAAGAATAATAAGAGAGTCAATGGCATTTAATATCTCTTGACAGTAATCTTCAATTTCTGAAAGATTTTCAAAAAGCGAATTCATGTCAGTATAAAGCTCATCAAGTTCCTCATCTGAAAGCGAGGAAGGCTTGATAGACATTTTATCACTTAAACACTTTGCAATGGTTGGAAAATATTTACCGTAATTTGGTGATTTATCTGGTGCACAGGTGTTTTTAAATGTTGTAAGTGATGTGGTTATGGATTCTTCACTTTCACCTCCAAAAGCAAGAACCAAACTTTCGGTAACAAGTTGAAAATATTTATCCCTTGCCATTTTAAAAGGTACACACTTGAAAAGCTGACCCATAAAATTTTTTTGCTGGGATATGCTTGTGGCACTTTGTATAAAATCTATACAGTCGGTATAAAACATGGAAAGTTCAATTTTTTTATCTGTATTATTTTGCTCTTTGTATTTACGCAGTGCAACCTCATCACTTATAATGCTTGATATTATATTCCATTGTGCATAATAGCGGTAGATGTTTTCATAAATAGCAATAATCTGTTTTTTTAACCCAAATGAGTCCTCAAGAGCCGCTAATTTAATTTCTTTATCTCCCAAAGCCTCTTTAAGACTTATTGTTGCCCTATGAATATGCTTTTTAAGATTGAGAATGTCAGGGTGGATTTCATGAGTTTTTGAAAGAGAATTTTCCTCTAAATCCTCAATACAACTTAAAAGCAACAAAAGCAGGCTGCCTTTAGCCTCGTTAAATATATATTCTGTCGATAATGAAGTGATGCTTTTTTCCATTTCTAAATTTACCATAATCGTGCTCCTTTCTAAAAATATATTATAATTCAAAATTAGCCTTATAACAACTAATATTTGGGGCATAGTAATGCTGAAAGGCGAGTTTACATTTTTTCAAGAACCTTTAACAGATTGAGCAACCATATGGAAAGGTTTAAGACTTTGCAAAAACAGGTGGCAGATGGTACAATATTTAAAGATTTGCCAGAAATTAAATGGATTTTTAAAAACTGCCGTTGCATAGGAGAAAAATATGGAATACAAGAATATAAGACAGGCAATTTTTTTAAAACGCCCAAACAGATTTATAGCTATTGTTAATATTGATAACCAAGAGGAAACTGTGCACGTTAAAAATACAGGCAGATGCAAAGAGTTGCTTACTGAAGGTGCAAAAGTTATACTTGAAAAAAGCGACAATCCAAAGCGAAAAACTAGGTATTCAATTATTGCGGTATACAAGGGGAATATGCTTATAAACATGGACTCACAGGTGCCAAATGCTGTTGTGGCTGAAGCCTTGAGGGAAGGAAAAATATTGGAAATAGGTGAAGTATCCTTAATAAAAAGAGAGGTAACATATTCCAAAAGCAGGTTTGATATTTACTACGAAAAGAGCGAGAAAAAAGGGTTTATTGAGGTTAAAGGGGTTACATTGGAGCGTGACGGTGTGGCACTTTTTCCAGATGCACCAACAATTAGGGGTTTACGCCATGTACATGAAATGATAAAGGCAAAGCAAGAGGGTTATGAAGCGAACCTTATATTGCTTATACAGATGGATGGTATTGAACATTTTATGCCTAATAAAGAAATGGACAAAGAATTTGCGTCGGCGTTAAGCCTTGCAAATAAAAAGGGTGTTAATATAATGGCTTACAACAGTGTAGTAAAGGAAAACAGTATTTCCATTGGCAAAAGAATAGAAATAAAATTGTAATGAAGAAAAAATTTTTCATTTTGTAATATACATATTAAAATTTTACATAGACTATATTGACATTATAGTTTGTGGGCGACATAATATGGTTGTAACCAATGTTGAGGAGGGATTATTATGGCCTTTATAAATGATAATTTTTATTTTATCTGTGTGCAGGTTTGCCTTGCCTCTAGCTTGGTATTAACAAAGTTAATATGGTATTTTTGTGGTCGTCTGTCGTTATGATATGACGGCCTTTTTTGTGTAAAACATTGTTTTTTGCTTAAAGTTTTGGCTTACAAAATCACATGGACAACAATTTTAGGATGGAGGGATTTTTATTTTACAAATTAAGAAATCCAAAATTAATGATGAGTACATAGTTTATAACCCACACAACTTTAAATTGCATACGCACACAAGACACAAACGGATTGCAGTTGTAATTAAAAATAATGTAGAACATCATAGAGTACCTAAAAGCAAGGATTTGCGTATGCTTTACAGCCATATAAGGGTAACCACAAATAAAAACTATATAAGGCAGATTGAGGAAAAAATAGCAATTCTTACAGGGCAAAGACAGAGTTTTAACACACCAGCATAATTTAGAAGGGTTAAAGTTGGTTTTTGCAAGAAAATATATTATAATGCCCTATGGGAGATGATTTGATGAAAAAGATTTTACTTACGCTCACAGGGGGAACTATTTGCTCTTTTATAAACAGTGATGGATTCAAAAATTCAGACCCAAAAAAGGCAGCTCCATTACTTATAGATAATTTTAAAAGAAATGACAAAGATGGCATTGAGTTTGAGGTATTGTTACCGTTGGATATTTTAAGCGAAAATATGACCGTTGATAAATGGAATGTATTATTGAAAGTTCTTTCAAAAGTGCAGTGGGATGATTATGAGGGTATTATTATTACTCATGGAACAGATACCCTTGCTTATACAGCAAGCCTTTTGTCTATTGTTATGGCTGGTTGCAAGGTGCCTATTTTTATGGTTTCAAGCAATTTTAGCCTTAGTGATAAACGTGCTAATGGAAATGAAAATTTTAAGGCAGCTGTTGAGCTTATTGCAAATGGAATAGCTCCAAATATTTATGTAATATACAAAAATAGTGACGGTATAACGTATTTACATAAAGGTTCAGAGATAACCCAGTGCCAAAACTATACTTGGGATTTTTACAGCAAAAATATGATTGATTACAAGAAGTTTAATAATATTGGAAAAACTAATACTAGAGAAATGCTTTTATATCAAATAGAATGCCTTAAAAACAATGTACTTATGGTTGAGCCATACGTGGGCATAGACTATTCGGCATACAATCTTGATGGTAAAAAAGCGGTTATACATGGTCTTTTTCACTCATCAACAGCGTGTGTGGATATTTTACATGATGGCGATGAAATTGGTTATTCATCTGTGTTGTATATGATAAATAAGTGCAAGGAAAAAGGCATTGAATTCTTTATTGCTCCATTTGAAAAGGAATTGCTTACAGATGAAGCTATGTATTCATCTACAGGTGTATTGTTAAGGCATGGTGCAATACCTATTGTCGCTATGTCAAAAGAGGTATGCTATGCGAAATTGATGGTTGCATATGCACTTTTTACAAATCAAAGTGATATTGTTGAATTTTTGAAAAAAGAAATTAATGAAGAAATGATATATTAAATTTTTCCGAAACAAATAAAAGTAATAAAAAAACCTGTCCCCCACATAAATTAGTAATAATAATCTATTTGGGGGGCTTTTTATGTACAAAAAAGTATGCAAAGGCATAGCTATTTTAATGATTGTAATACTACATATGTCCTGCTTTTCAATTGACGTAATGGCGGAGAAAGCAACTGTAAATTTAAGTTTGCAAAGTAAATCGGCAATACTTATGGAGGCAGATACAGGAGAGGTAATATATGAAGAAAACAGCCACGAAAAACTTCCGCCAGCTAGTGTAACTAAGGTTATGACAATACTTTTAATTTACGAAGCCGTTGCCGACGGAAAAATTAAGTGGGATGATAAGGTGACGGTAAGTGAGCATGCGGCAAGTATGGGCGGAAGCCAAGTTTTTCTTGAGCCAAACGAACAGCAGACAGTTAAGGATATGACAAAGTGTATATCTGTAGCAAGTGCAAATGATGCAGCGGTAGCTATGGCAGAGTATATTGGCGGAAGCGAAAATGGCTTTGTGGATATGATGAACAACCGTGCTAAAGAGTTGGGCATGAATGACACTACCTTTGTTAACGCTTGTGGACTGGATGTTGACGGTCATGTTACAAGTGCCAATGACATTGCTATTATGAGCCGTGAGCTGATTAAAAATCACAGTGAGGTTACAGAATTCACCAAAACATGGATGGACACAATAACACATACAACACGCAAGGGAGAAAGTGAATTTGGTCTTACAAATACTAACAAACTTGTTAAATGGTACAATGGTGCTACTGGGCTTAAAACAGGTTTTACACAAAAATCTATGTTTTGTTTATCGGGTACAGCAAGCCGTGATGGGCTGGATTTAGTGGCGGTAGTTATGGGTGCACCAGATTCTACTACACGATTTAGAGAGGTTATGCAGTTGCTAGATTATGGTTTTGCGAATTATACGGTGCTTTCAGGACGTGAGGAAGGCAGTGAGTGTGGAGAAGTAAAGGTTTACAAGGGCAAAGAAGATTTTGTAAAAGCTATTGTTGCAACAAAGGTTAAAGCACCAGTTAAAAAAGGTGGAGAGAAGCAGCTAAACGAGGAAGTAATACTTGAAGAGGTTATGGAAGCACCAATTGAGCAAGGCGGAAAAATAGGCGAAATAATTTACAGTTTAGACGGAAAGGAAGTTGGAAGGTCAGATGTTGTTGCGGGAGCATCAGTTGAAAAAATAAAGCTTTTTGGAATGGTTGGACGTCTTAAAGGCAAATGGATTGCATAATAAATATGGTAATTAGCTGTGAAGTTACAATAAAGATATGTTGTTAAAACAGTCCGAATGTGATAAAATATTTAATTGATAACTTTAATACATTTTTATTTTACATAGATATAAGGAGAAAAAATGAAAATAGGTTACTTGGGACCCGAGGGCACATTTACCCATCAGGCGGCACTTAAATATACAAAAAGACTTGAAAATTTCGAACTTGTTGCTTTTCCTGTAATCACCGATGTATTGCAGGCGGTTGAAAATGGTTATGTGGACCAAGGCGTTGTGCCTTTTGAAAACTCAATAGAGGGTACAGTTACGTTTACCATAGATTCCCTTATTTTTGATGTTGATGTAGTGATTGAAGCCGAAATTATTAACCCTATACGGCATAATTTGGTTGCTAAAAAAGGCACCAAGGCCAAGGATTTGGTTAAAATACTGTCCCATCCACAGGCATTGGCACAGTGCAAAAAGTACCTTGAAGCAAAATTTAAAAATGTGGAAAAAATTCAGTTTGGGTCTACCGCTGGAGCAGCAAAAACGATTTCTGAAAACATGGAAGCGTGGGGAGCTATATGCACAGCAGATGCAGCGGAGGCCTTTGGTTTGGAAATACTTGAAGAAGATATTCAAGATGAAAATCACAACAAAACAAGGTTTTTAGTGGTATCCAAAAAGTATAACGCAAATCCAAAGTATGAGGGAAAAACAAGCATTGTTTTCAGCACAGAGGATAAGCCAGGAGAACTTTATAAAATTTTGGATATAATATCCATATGGGACTTGAACATGACTAAAATAGAATCAAGACCTATGAAAAATGAACTTGGCAAGTATGTTTTTTATGTTGACATGGAAAGCAGCAATGCGGCGGATATACGTGATGCTATTAAAATGATTGAAAGAAAAACAGCTTTTTTTAAGTATTTGGGTACATATTATACCCTTAAGTAGGAAATAAACGGAGGACATAAATGAGTGAAGGTACAAAAAATGATAAACGAGTATTTATAATTAAATTACTTAAAGTGCTTGTGGCAGTAATTGCTATAGAGTTTTTAGTCCTTAAGCTGTTTTCATCTCCGGTATTGGTGTTGTTTTTAGTGCTTACGGTGATAATTGCTGTGGTACTTATGGTTTTGATTAAGCTAGTGTTTGGCAACGAGTTTGTTAAAGATGAAGAAACCTATGGAGAAAACTGCATTAATGATTTTGCTGATTTAGGAGATATAAAACGTGTTATAAATTTACCACTGCCATTTGCGGTTACAGATAAAGACAGAAAAGTTATAGTATACAATAATCGCTTTGCACAGCTGTTTAATAAGGACATTACTGGTGAGCAAATGGAAAAACTGCTTGGCAGTTTTGACGAGCATATAAATAAGCAAAGTGCATCAATAGACAGCAGCATTTTCGATGTTTATTGCAGCAAAATTTTGGATAAGGAACGTGACAAGGAGCTTTTTTCAGTTTGTCTTGTGGATATAAGTGAAAGAGAAAAGCTTAAAAAGCAGGCGGAAAATGAAAGAACCGTTACGGGGCTTATTTTTGTGGATAACTACGAAGAAGTTATGGAAGTTGTTGATGAATCAGTAGCACCTGTTTTATCTGCACTGATTGACAAAAAGCTTAACACATATATATCGTCCCTTGGTGGAATTATTAAAAAGTATGAAAAGGATAGATACATTTTTGCTATTTCTACGGAAGCCTTGGAAAAAGAAAAGGAAAAGAAGTTTGATATTCTTAACGAAATAAAGGAATTGCGAGCTGGAGAACATATATCTGTTACCTTGAGTATGGGTGTGGGCATAAGCTACGAAAGTCTTGATTTTTCCATGAAAAATGCAAGAAATGCCTTGGATTTAGCATTAGGCCGTGGTGGTGACCAGTCAATTATTAAAGAGGGAGAAAAATACTTATTTTTTGGCGGAAAAAGCAGTGAGGTTTCTCATAACGCAAGGATAAGGGCTAGAATTAAGGCGGATGCTCTTGAAGGTGTCTTGGCAGACGCTTCTGAGGTTTTTGTAATGGGTCACCGCATTGCGGACTTTGATTCTATAGGTTCGGCCATTGGTATTTACCGTATAGCTAGAGATTTGGGAAAAAACTGCTACATTGTTATAGATGAAGTATCTAAAGGAATTAGAACAATTTATAACATGGTTAAACAAAATGAAGATTACCGAGGAATGTTTATAGGCGGACAAGAAGCATTAGAAATAATTAGCGAAAAAACGCTGCTTGTGATAGTGGATACCTATATACCAAATCTTGTTGAAAATGAAGATTTGCTTGATAAAGCTAAAAAGGTGGTTGTGTTTGACCATCACAGAAAAAGTGCGGATTTTATTGAAAAAGCTGTACTTACTTACCATGAACCCTATGCCTCATCTACAAGCGAACTTGTAACAGAGGTTATACGTCACTTGGGAGATAGGGTTAGGCTTAAAGATTTAGAGGCCGATGCGTTATTGGCAGGCATAACTGTGGATACAAAGAGTTTTGGCATAAAAGCAGGGGCTATTACATTTGAATCTGCTGCGTATTTAAGGCGAAATGGTGCAGACAGCACAAGAGTTAAGCAATTGTTCAGAAATGAATTTAACGAATTTAAAATAAAGGCTATAACCGTTGGGAATGCCGAAATTTATATGGGAGGTGTTATTATTTCAGTTTGTCCATCTGATGAAGAAGGGGCAAGCGTAATTAGTGCACAGGCGGCAGATGAATTACTAAACATTGTTGGAATAAAAGCGGCTATAGTTGTTTGTCGTGTTGGAAATGATGTACACGTTAGCGGACGTAGTTTTGGAGAGGTTAATGTGCAGGTACTGATGGAAAAAGTTGGCGGCGGAGGTCATCAAACAATGGCTGGTGCACGACTTGAAAATATATCTACAGAAGATGCGGTTATTAAATTGAAAAAAGCCGTGGATGAATACTTAGAGGAGGATAAATAAAATGAAGGTTATATTACTTGAGGATGTAAAGGGTGTAGGCAAAAAAGGTGAAGCAGTTAATGCAAGTGAGGGTTATGCAAAAAACTTTCTTATACCAAGAAAATTAGGGGTTGAGGCAAATCCCTCAAACTTGAACGAGATTAAGCTTAGAAAGCAGAGCGAGGATAAGAGAAAGGCAGAGAAACTTGCGGCGGCAAAAGAGCTTAAAGCTAAAATTGAAGAAAAGGTAGTTAAAATAGCAGTGAAAACTGGTGATAACGGTAAGCTTTTTGGTTCGGTAACAAACAAGGAAATTGCATTGGCTTTAGAGGCACAGGCAGGCATTAAAATGGATAAGAAAAAGATAGTTCTTGATGACCAGATTAAAATGGTTGGTGAAAAAACAGTTGTTGTCAAAATTCATCCACAAGTAAGTGCAGAGCTTAAAGTGGCTATTATTGAAGCATAAAAAGATTAATTTAAGGAGGAAGTATGGAACAGAATAATGGAACAAATTCATATTTCCAAAAGATTCCGCCCCATGATGTTGAGGCAGAGCAGGCAATTTTAAGCTCTATGTTCATAGACAAGGAAGCAGTTGCTGCAGCTATTGAGATACTTAAAAGTGACTCATTTTATAGACCTGACCATCAGCTTATATTTGAGGCAGCACTGGAGCTATATTCAGCTGGAAAACCTATAGATATTATAACAGTTAAAAGCAGACTTGAAGAAAAAGGTGTGTTTGAACAGGTTGGTGGCATTGCCTATATTGCACAGATAGCATCTGCGGTGGGAAGTTCTGTAAATGCAAGGCATTATGCCCAGATAGTTGAACAAAAGGCAGTTTTAAGGCGTCTTATTAAAACCACTACCCAAATCTCGCAGGAATGCTATGACGGAAAAGTCAATATTAATGCCATTATGGAAAATGCTGAAAAAGGTATTTTTGACATAATGAACGGGCGAACCAGTGGTGAGATGTCCCACATACGTGATGTAACTGTTTCAGCTTTTGAAAAAATAGAGGATATATATAAAAACAAAGGCAAGCTTACGGGTGTGGCAACTGGATTTGCAGATTTTGATGCAAAGACTGCGGGTCTACAGAGAAGCGACCTTGTTCTTTTGGCTGCAAGGCCGTCTATGGGTAAAACTGCATTTGCTTTAAATATTGCACAAAATGCCGCTATACGTCACAACGTGCCTGTTGCTATATTCTCGTTAGAAATGAGCAAAGAGCAGTTGGTTAACCGTATGCTTTGTTCTGAGGCAATGATAGATGCACAGAAAATGAGAACGGGTGAGCTAATGGATGAGGACTGGCCAAAGCTTATACAGGCAATGGGACCGCTTAGTCAGGCAGATATTTATATAGATGATACACCTGGTGTGTCACCTATGGATATAAGAAGCAAGTGTAGAAAAATGAAACTTGAAAAAGGGCTTGGGCTTATACTTATTGATTATTTACAGTTGATGAGTGGTGATGGTAAAATAGAAAGTCGCCAGCAGGAGATTTCTGCTATTTCACGTTCGCTCAAAGCTATTGCAAGAGAAATGGATGCACCTGTTATTGCATTAAGTCAGCTTAGTCGTGCGTGTGAGCAAAGAAGTGACCACAGACCTATGCTTAGTGATTTGCGTGAATCTGGTGCTATTGAGCAGGATGCCGATGTTGTTGCATTTTTATATAGGGATGAATATTATTTTCCTGAAACTGAGGCAAAAAATCAAGCAGAACTTATTATTGCAAAACAGCGTAACGGCCCAACGGGAACTGTTAACCTTGCATGGCTTGGTCAGTATACCAAATTTGGAAATTTACTTAAAAGCTTTTAAAACGAAAGACCTTGGTTTATATGTTAAAAGTGTAGCCAAGGTTCTTTTATGTTTTTTCATAAATTATAACATAGTAACTAGGTTTGGGCTGTAGGAGGACAAAATAAATGGAAATAAAATCAATACAGACAAAAAAAATATACAAAAATATTGTTGAACAAATAATTTTTCTTATAAGAGAGGGAAGCCTTAAATGTGGGGACAAATTGCCACCAGAACGTGCGTTGGCTGAAATGTTTGATGTTAGCCGTGCATCTTTGAGAGAGGCACTGAGCGTTATGGAAATTATGGGAGTTGTTGATATAAGACCGGGTGAGGGTTCTTTTGTATCGGACTTGGATGTGCAGCCGTTTATTGCACTTATGCTTCCACTACTTCTCAAAGAGGGAAATTTTGAGGAGGATTTACTGGAATTTAGACGTATTGTTGAAATTGCCGGAGTTAAGCTTGTTTGTTTGAACCTTGAAGAAAATGGAGAAAGGATTAAGGAACTTAAAAAAATAATTGATGAAATGGGCGAAAATCTTGATGATGTGGAAACAGGGGCAAAATTGGATATAAAATTCCACAAGATGATTTTTTCTATGAGCAACAATGTTGTGCTTATTAAGGTTCTTGAGTATTTGGGATTTATACTTGAAAGGACTGTTAAGTTTAACCGCAGTAGCATACTTATAAAACCAGACACAGCCAGCGTTTTGTACAAATATCATACAGATATGTATGAATGTATTATTAGAGGAAATGCCGCTGGAGCACAAAAAGCACTTGAGAGCCATTTTGACTTTGTGCACAGCAAAGTATAAAAAAAATAAGTAATAATTGTGTAAAATTACCTCGAATTCTTCTTAATTCGAGGTTTTTTGCACGTATATATAATAAAAGAGTTGAAATTCAAAGTTCATTGTGATAAAATTTATAATTGTAAATAGATGGAATTTTATGATGCACTAATCCTTGAGATTATTTTAGAAACATTATTGGTGTGCAGCGTGAAATTACTTAAAAATTTAAATGGGGGTATGCAAAAAATGGTAAGCATGGTTAATCTCGTTCCCATAATGGGAGTAATTGCACTTGTGTTCGCATTTATCTTGGCATCAAAAGTTGGAAGAGAGGAAGCAGGTACTGACAGAATGAAGGAAATTGCTAAGGCTATCCACGACGGGGCACAGGCTTTTCTTTTTGCGGAATACAAAATTCTTGTTGTATTTGCTGCTATTTTATTTGTATGTATTGGCATAGGTGTTGGCTGGGTTACAGCTATTTGTTTCGTTGTTGGAGCATTGTTTTCAACCCTTGCAGGCTATTTTGGTATGAACGTGGCTACAAAGGCTAACGTAAGAACTGCAAATGCGGCTAAAGAGAGCGGTATGAATAAAGCTCTTTCAACAGCATTTTCAGGCGGTGCTGTTATGGGTATGAGCGTAGTTGGTCTTGGGTTATTGGGAATTAGCGTTATTTTTGCAATTACTAACAATACAGGTGTTTTATTCGGCTTTAGCCTTGGTGCTTCATCAATTGCTTTGTTTGCACGTGTTGGCGGTGGCATTTACACAAAAGCAGCTGACGTTGGTGCTGACCTTGTTGGCAAGGTAGAAGCAGGTATACCAGAAGATGATCCACGTAACCCAGCAGTTATTGCTGACAACGTGGGCGACAATGTAGGTGACGTTGCAGGTATGGGTGCTGACCTTTTTGAATCTTATGTAGGCTCTATTGTATCTGCACTTACACTTGGTGCGGTTACTTATTCCGCAGGGAATGCAGGCGTATCATTCCCATTGGTACTTACAGCAGTTGGTATTTTTGCATCTATTATTGGTACATTCTTTGTTAAGGGAGATGAAAAATCAAGCCCTCATAAAGCATTGAAAACTGGTACATATGTCGCAAGTGTAATTGTTATTATTGCATCATTTATTTTAAGTAATAGCTTTTTTGGAAGATTTAACGAGGCGATTGCCATTGTTTCGGGTCTTATTGTTGGTGTTCTTATTGGTGTTCTTACTGAAGTTTATACTTCTGGTGACTATAAATCAGTTAAAAAAATTGCTAACCAGTCTGAAACAGGTGCGGCTACTACAATTATAAGCGGACTTGCTATTGGTATGGAATCAACGGCGGGTATTGTTCTTCTTATTTGCGTAGGTATTTTTCTATCCTTCAGATTTGCGGGTCTTTATGGTATTGCTCTTTCAGCGGTTGGAATGCTTTCAACAACAGGTATTACTGTTGCAGTTGATGCTTACGGACCAATTGCAGACAATGCAGGGGGAATTGCTGAAATGGCAGGTCTTGACCGTTCAGTAAGAGCTATTACAGATAAGCTTGATGCAGTTGGTAATACAACAGCAGCTATGGGCAAAGGTTTTGCTATCGGTTCTGCAGCTTTAACAGCACTTGCACTTTTTGTTTCTTACGCACAGGTTGTTGAACTGTCAAGCATTGACATTCTTGATCACAAAGTAATTATAGGTTTATTTATAGGTGGTATGCTTCCTTTCCTTTTCTCAGCTTTTACAATGCAGTCTGTTGGTAAAGCTGCGTTTCAGATGATTGAAGAAGTTAGACGTCAGTTTAAAACAATACCTGGAATTATGGAAGGTACAGGCAAGCCTGATTATAAGAGCTGTGTATCTATATCTACACAAGCGGCTTTAAAAGAAATGATGGTTCCTGGTCTTATGGCCGTAGTTGCACCGATTATTGTTGGTATCCTTCTTGGGCCAGCTGCACTTGGTGGTCTTCTTGCTGGTTCGCTTGTTACAGGTGTTCTTATGGCTATTTTTATGTCAAACGCTGGTGGTGCTTGGGATAACGCTAAAAAGTACATAGAAGAAGGAAACCACGGTGGCAAAGGCAGCGAAGCTCACAAGGCGGCCGTTGTTGGAGATACTGTTGGTGATCCATTCAAAGATACTTCTGGTCCATCAATTAATATTCTTATTAAGCTTATGACAGTTGTATCTCTTGTATTTGCACCATTATTCTTAGCAATTGGCGGTATTCTATAATTAAAATTTTTTACGCAGACCTTTAATTGGGTCTGCGTTTTTTTACAATAAAATTTAGGTGTTTATGATAAGTTGGAGGTTCTGAATAGATAAAAATAAACTGCCCCAAAGCCATTGAATTGAAATGGGGCAGTTTCCAATTAAAACTTGAGGTAGCTTACGCCTTCAAGAGGTATAAGAACTTCAACGAGTGGAGTACTGTTCATGAAGCCTACAACATATGTGGAATAGAAATTTCCACCCTTTAGCATTAAGTTTGGATGTGACACGATAGCTTTTTTGCTTTCGCTTAATTCTACTTTCATTGTGTGTTTGCCTGGGAATAGGGACAAATATTCTGTAATTTCTGTAAAGCCAAGTTCATATACAACCGGTGTATCGTCAATATAAATATTTACTTCTTCTTTGTCTGGTGAAAGGTTAATAAAACGCATAAATGAAAGGGATTCATCAATCTCTTGTGGATAGTCTGAGAATACCTCTAGTCCTATTTGACTAACTGTACCTATAATAGCTGCTGTAGCAATTTCATGTGCGTTAAGGGCTATGCGAATATTTAGAAGCTGGTCTAAGTTGTTACCCGTAGGGTATACCTCAATAATATATGTGCCTGCGTGTGCGGTAAGATACGGTGTAAAATCCTCATATTTGAAATTTTTAACTATAAGTTTTTTGTTGATGTAAACGTCTACAGCGACTGGTGGGTCATTTGGCAGTGCATGAAAAAAGCGTATATATGCTTTGTCAGCATCACAGATGGAATCGGGGTTTTCATTATTATCTGGATATCTCATAATTTGTTTTCAGCCTCCTTTGTATTTTCAGTATATGAAAGGGATTAGCTCTATGTTATAAAAAAATAAAAAACGCAGTAAGTTTATGGTTTGCATAAACATTTCTGCGTTTTTGGCTTATTTATGTATATCTACTCAAAGATGTGTTTAAGTGTTTTTACTGCTGGATTTTTCATAAGTCTTTCGCCATGCTCAATAAGGTGATACTTGGAAAGTACAGTTGATATATGCTTTTCCCCGTATTCACTGAGAATTAACTCAATTTTATCAGTTGCTATGTTGTCATCCGAGGTATCATTTTGCAACAAGAGAAAATATCGCTTATTGTATTTATAAAGTTCACTGAACCCATTAAAGATTGGGTATAGACGAAGGGCAACATCTGTAACAATATCAATGGTATTGAAAGAATAAATACAAATTTCTTCATCTGAACTATGTTCTGGTATATAGTGAGCAATGGATTTTTTCTTGTATCGGTGCAAATCCTTATTTTGATAAACAAGGGAGACCTTTTCTTTTTTTGTTTCCTTATCTGGTAGCTTGGTTACAATAATCATAAGTCCATCAACTGACACAGGTGCAGCCTCAACCATAAGCGGTGTGTTTTCGAAAGAAAAGCCACATTCGTTAAAGGCTTGTTCCATAATCCTCCTAAAAAGCTCTTGAGTTTTTTCGGATGGTTTAATAAGCTCCTCTATACTTAGGTTTCTTTCTTTTAGGTCTGCACGGGACAGAGTGAGTTTGATTTGGGTATCACTTAATTTTTCTATCTTCATACTATCACTTCCCCTCGAATTAAGTATAATTATAATTACGTATTCTGTAAAGAGGTTATTAATGCTAAATTATTAAAACGTTATTAAAAATAGATGCAAAAAGTTTACCTTATGGGAAAAATGTGGTATTATTACATAATATAAAAACAGAAAAGGGGTTAGAAAATGAAAAAAGAAAAACTGATTTCTATTATCATTACACTAGTTGTTTGGTTTATTATGTTTTATTCTGCTTTACCAGCAATGAATATACAAAGTCAAGAGTTTTGGAGTTTTGCCATAAGTCTTATTGTTGTGGCGGCAGTTATAAATAGCTATTCAGTTTTAAAAAATATGGTTGAAAAAAAAGAGTCTTTTTCTATAAGTGAAAGGCTAAAGAAATTTAAAAAAGTAATTATTGTGGTTTTAGCACTTATGATTATTTACGGTGGTGGTTCATTTTTTTCATCACCTATTATACGTGCATCTGCATACAAGAATTTACTTACGGTAAAAACTAGTGATTTTAACGAGGATATAAAAGAGGTTAATTACAGCCAGATACCTCTTTTGGACAAGGACTCTGCCGCTTTACTTTCTGAAAGAAAAATGGGAAGTATGATTGATATGGTTAGTCAGTACGAGGTTAGCAATTATTATTCACAGATTAATTATAAAGAAAAGCCAATGCGTGTTACTCCGTTGGAATATGGCAGCGTCATTAAATGGATTACCAACAGAAACACAGGAA
Source organism: Lachnospiraceae bacterium (assembly GCA_003543235.1). GTDB lineage: Bacteria > Bacillota > Clostridia > Lachnospirales > Anaerotignaceae > UBA8514. The sequence continues at coordinate 29,727 of DPJA01000036.1, read as the reverse complement.
TACCTGCATATATTCAAATAGACATGACATCACAGGATGTTGAGCTTATTAAGCTTGAAAAAGGTATTACAATTTCTCCAAGTGAGCATTTTGGCAGAAATTTAGATAGATTTCTTCGTTTTAAATACCCAACAGCTATGTTTAGGAGCAAAAACTTTGAAATTGACGACACAGGTACACCTTACTGGATTTGCCCTGTGGCTACAAAGAAAATAGGCCTTTTTGGTGGCACAGATATTAAAGGTGCAGTTTTGCTTAATGCTATAACTGGTGAACACAAATATTATGATGTTAGCGAAGTGCCTACATGGGTTGATAAAGTATATGATGCGGAACTTTTAGTGCAGCAGTATAACTACCATGGTGTGTTTGCAAATGGATATTTAAACAGCATTTTTGGTCAGCGTGGTTGTTTACAGACAACAGAGGGTTACAACTATATTGCTCTAGGTGACGATGTTTGGGTATACACGGGAATTACATCTGTTACAGGAGATGAATCTATTGTAGGGTTTGTGCTTATGAACCAGAGAACTAAGGAAACCAACTATTATCAGATTTCAGGAGCAAAGGAAATATCTGCAATGGGTAGTGCAGAGGGACAAGTGCAGAACTTAGGTTACAAGGCAACTTTTCCATTGCTGCTTAATGTGGGCGGAGAGCCAACCTATTTCCTTGCGTTGAAAGATGATTCGGGATTGGTTAAAAAATATGCTATGGTAAACATTGAAAAATATCAAATTGTTGCAATTGGCGATAGTATAAATGAGTGTGAAAGAAACTATAAGGTGCTGATGTCAGACAATGGTATAACAACTGTTCCTGTTAAAGACGAATCGGAATATGCTGGAGTTGTTGAGAATATTTGGAATGTTGTAGTAGACGGAAATACCTATTACTATTTTCAGCTTGATAAATATAATCAGCTCTTTGAAATTGCCGCAAAGGATGATATTTCTGTTATTAAAATCGCCAAGGGTGATAAAGTTGCTATAAATGGCTATGACCAAGAAAAGGCAGGAATAACTGGAATTGCGTCCATCAAAATAACAGAAGCAGTCACAAAAACAACTGCTGAGGAAGCAAAGCCAACACAGCTACCATAGACTATTGGTTTAATCAATTCTATTTACAAAAAAATTCAAATTAATTTAATATAATCTAAAATTCTACACGTTTAAGCTCTTTTCCAGAGGAAATAACCTTTGGAAACGGGCTTTTATTTTGGAAATAAATGTGATATAATTTTAAGTTAGTACGGTTTTGTTCATTAATCGTATAGGTGAAATTAAATCTGTTTTGAAGGGTGATTTTTGATGAAACCATTAATAGCAGTTCCTATTGGTGATGTGGCGGGTGTTGGACCTGAAATTACTGTTAAGGCTTTATCAGACAGTCATTGCTTTAGGTCGGCACGCTGTGTTGTAATTGGCGATAAAAATATTATAGAAAAAGCCATTAAAATAACGGGTTCTACCCTTATTGTAAATTTGATTGATGATCCACAAGATGGTGATTATTCTGAAGGACTGCTTAACCTTATCGACCTGAAAAATATTGATATGGATACCTTTGAAATAGGAAGGGTACAAGCTATGTGCGGACGTGCTGCTTACGAATATATTGAAAAAAGTATCAGCTTTGCTTTGGCGAAGAAGGTGGACGCCATAGCTACAACGCCAATTAACAAAGAAGCGTTGAGGATGGCAGGAATAAACCATATTGGTCATACAGAAATTTTTGCAGAGCTTACGGGTACAAAAGACCCTCTTACAATGTTTGAGGTAAGGGGACTTAGGGTTTTCTTTCTTACAAGGCATATTTCTCTTGCACAGGCTTGTGACATGGTTAGCAAAGAAAGAATAATAGATTATGTTGTTCGGTGCACAGAAGTTCTAAAACATCTTGGCGTCAGTGGTGGCACAATGGCTGTGGCTGGGCTTAATCCACACAGTGGTGAGCATGGTTTGTTTGGCAATGAAGAAATTGAATTTATTGTTCCTGCTATTGAGAAATTGAAAGAAATGGGTTACAAAGTAGATGGGCCTATAGGTGCAGATTCGGTTTTTCATCTTGCGTTGAAAGGCAGATACAACAGCGTACTTTCGTTATATCACGACCAAGGGCATATTGCTACTAAAACATTGGATTTTGACCGAACAATTGCTATTACAGGCGGAATGCCTATTTTGCGTACATCGGTAGACCACGGAACGGCAATGGACATAGCTGGTAAAAATCTTGCTAGCGAAATAAGCATGATAGAAGCAATTTTACTGGCAGCCAAATATTCACCAAGTTTTGTAAAATAACGGTTGATAAAATTTATTTTAACATATATACTCAATAGAGTTGTAATGGATGTTTTTATATACAGGATTCGGCAGGTCAAACATTTTGACAACAAAATTTGTTGTATCGATTTGTTTGTATTTAGGAGGCTTTAGAAAATGGAAATAAAATTTGCGGACAGAATGGATAGTTTTAAAGAGGGTATATTTACAACTCTTGCGGCTATTAAAAAAGAAAGAATGAGTGAAGGCAAAAAATGCTACGATTTATCTGTTGGTACACCAGATTTTGTGCCAGATAAGCACGTTATTGATGCTTTAACAGAAGCATCGAGATATGCAGAAAACTACAAATATGCCATTACAGACAGTGACGAACTTCTTGAAGCGGTACAAATTTGGTATAAAAGACGATATAGAGTTGAGCTGGAGAAGGACGAAATAATGTCACTTTATGGCACACAGGAGGGCTTGAGTAGAGTTTGTCTTACACTTTGCAATCCTGGCGATATAGTGTTGGCACCAAACCCAGGTTATCCTATTTTTGACCTTGGACCTGCTCTTAATGGGGCTAAGATTGAATATTATGAATTGAGAATAGAAAATAATTATTTAATAGATTTTGATTCCATTGATGAGGAGATTGCAAAAAAAGCTAAGGCTATGGTGGTTTCTTACCCTGCTAACCCAATTTGTCGAATTGCACCAAAGGAATTTTACACCAGGCTTATTGAATTTGCAAATAAATACAACATTGTTATTCTTCATGATAATGCTTATTCTGAATTGGTGTATGATGGTGCAGAGGGACTTTCTTTCCTTAGCATGGAGGGAGCAAAAGAGGTTGGTATAGAGTTTAATTCTCTTTCTAAAAGCTACAACCTCACAGGCTGTCGTATATCATTTGCTTTGGGGAACGAAAAAGTTATAAGTCAGTTTAAAAAGCTAAGAAGTCAGATTGACTATGGTATTTTTGTTCCTGTTCAGAAAGCAGCTATTGCAGCGTTAACAGGTCCACAGACAAGCGTGGAAAGAAACAGACAGGAATATGAGGACAGAAGAAATGCACTTTGCGGAGGGTTGAACAGTATTGGCTGGAAAGGTGCTGTGTCACAAGGAACTATGTTTGCTTGGGCTCCATTACCTAATGGATATATAAATTCTGAAGAATTCGTTTTAGAGCTTATTGAAAAAACAGGAGTCTTTTGCGTGCCTGGAAGTGTTTTTGGTTCTCTTGGAGAGGGTTATGTACGTTTTGCCATGGTTAAATCCGTTGAGGAAATGAAAGAACTTGTACAGGTTATTAAGGAAAGTGGAATTATAAAATAAAAAGATAGCCAACACTGGAAATTTTAGGTGTCGGCTATCTTTTTATTTTAAGATACATTTCATGTTATTTATTATTCTTGCAGTAAGTCCCCAAATTATTTCTCCGTTATAATCATAAAACCAGTATTTGACTTTTGATTTTCCCCATTTATAGCTTTCTCCACGTTGAATTAAATGAAAAGGAAAATCTGGAGGAAACATAGGCTCAAGGGTTACTACGGAAAGTCTAGGTGTAGTTTCCATAAAAAAATCAAGGGGAATAAGTAATACTTTTTCTACCTCGTCAGGACTAAAAATCAAATCATCAATAGTAATGTTTTCAACAATACCTATAAATGGTTTTATATATACTCCAAAATGAGTAGTTATAAAATCACATTCACCTATAATGGTTATATCTTTTGCTTCAATTCCAATTTCCTCCCAAGTTTCTCTAAGGGCTGTTTCAACAGGGGTTTCGTTACTCTCACCATGTCCACCAGGAAAGCATATATCGCCAGGCTGATGGTTCATATGAAGTGAGCGTTGTGTAAGCAAAACATTAAGGCTGCCATTAATATCTATAAGAGGTACTAAAACCGCAGAGGGTATACCATATCCTTCGGGACGAGGAGAGTGAAGGGCAAAGGTTTTTCTTATATTATAAAGCTGGGATTTTGTGTACATGAGTTACTCCTTTCTTAATTTTATGATTTTTGCAGCAGTCTTTCGTCGGTCATCCTCTATCTGTGCATAATGCCTTCGTGTTGTGTTAACATCGCTATGGCCTAAAACATCTGCCACCAAATAAATATCTCCTGTTTCACAATACAGATTTGTGCCATAGGTACTTCTAAGTTTATGCGGAGATATATTTTTTAATTTTACAGAAAGCTGGGAATACTTTTTTACAAGATTTTGCACGGAACGCACGTTGATGCGTTTGCCCTGCATAGAAAGAAAAAGTGCATCCTCAGTATCGGCAGGATTTTTCTTTCGTTCTTGAATATAATCACATATTGCATCATGTACTTCGTCACCGAAGTATAAAACAACCTGATTACCTCCCTTACGGGTGATTTTTATTCCATTTATACTAAAGTCTATATCACTTATATTTATGCCAACACATTCTGAAACACGCATTCCTGTGCCCATAAGCAAGGTTACTATTGCTAAATCTCTTTTTTGTGTATGATTATGGTACTTTTTTTGGTGTTTTGTGAGATTTTCACCTGATTCAACTTCATCTAAAAGGTCACACATTTCGTTTACTTCAAGGCGTACAATTGCTTTATCATGTATTTTTGGTGCATCTACAATGGATGCAGGGTTTGCAATGACTTTTTTACGCTTTAAAAAATATCGGTACATAGACCTTATTGCAGAGAGCTTGCGAACTTTTCCTTTTTCATCATTTTTATATGTTACCAAAATGCTGGGATTTTGTGGGTTAGGTTTTTGATAGTAAGTTACAAATTCTATAAAGCGGTCAATGTCCTCACTTTCAATTAATCTAAGGTCCATAGTTGTAAGGCTTTTCATAGTTTTTTCTGCAAAAGCTTCGTGATTTTGCAAAATAAACTGAAAAAACAGTTTAAGGTCATAGGCATAACCTATGCACGTTTTAACAGATGTACTTTGGCTTAAGCTTCTGAAAAATTCGCCCATGAAACGAGGTAGTTCGGCTGTAAGTTCACGCAGATGCTTAGTATCCTTTAATTTTTGCTCTTCAAAATAGTTTTGTTCAGCCATTTTTATTCCACCCTTTTATTTGAGAACGCTGAATTGCGTTAAAAACTTTACCATCAAGGTTATCATAGGTCTTACTAAGGTTTGATATAAGCTCTTTGATTTCCTGACGTTTTGTATTTCCATCGGCAGGGCATGGGCTTTTAACAATATTTATTTCATTTTTTCGTATGTAGCTACGTACTTCGTTTTCCGGAACATACATAAGTGGACGTATTGAGTAAAGTTTTTTTCTATCTAAATAGCTTACAGGCGGGAATACGTTTATTCTTCCTTCAAAAAACAATGACATAAAAAAAGTTTCAACAATATCATCTTTATTATGACCTAATGCTATTTTATTACACCCTAGTGATTCAGCAGCATCATTTAATGCACCTTTACGCATTTTGGAACAGAGAGAGCATGGGTTTTTCTCTTTTCGTTCTTCAAAGATTATTTGACCAATATCTGTTTCAACTATTGTATAGTTTACACCTATTTTATCACACAGTGTCTGTATGTCGCTGTAATCGGAATTCTTAAATCCCAGAGATACTGTTACTGCTTCAATTTCAAATTTTTTTGGGTAAAATCGGCGTAAGTCTGCAAGGGCAAGCAGTGTGCATATACTGTCTTTTCCACCAGATATACCGATGGCAATTTTATCACCTTCGTCTATCATTTTATAATCTTCTACGGCACGGCGTACGTAGCTTAACAGCTTTTGATGCTTCATGTTAATATCCTCCATAGGTACAATTGACTTCATTATTCATTATACATAAATAAATAGCATATTTAAAGGTTTCTTTTGCAAAAATACAAAACTCCTCTTGCAAATAACAGTAGCTATAACTATAATATATCTTATATACTTTTTTAACATACTGAATAATTTGATGTTAAAAAGATAGATTGATTCGGTAATTTACAGGTGTGGGAGAGAGGTTTGTGGATGTCAGTTGAAAATGATTTATATTTAGAGCTGAAAAATAGAATATTAAAGTACCATCCAACCAAGGATTTTTCTATGCTTGAAAATGCTTTTAGACTTGCTATGAGTGCACATAATGGTCAGCTTAGAAAAAGCGGAGAGCCGTATATTATACATCCGCTTAAAGTGGGATATATACTTGCGGACATGGAACTTGACATGGAATCTATAGTGGCGGGGATTCTGCATGATACAGTTGAAGATACCCCTTACACTTATTTTGACATAGAAAGAATATTTGGAGAGGAAGTTGCAATACTGGTAGACGGCGTTACAAAATTGGGCCGCTTATCTTACTCTGTTTCATCCTCTAAGGAAGAAATACAGGCGGAAAACTACAGAAAAATGTTTATGGCTATGGCTAAAGATATACGTGTTATTCTTATTAAGCTTGCAGACAGGCTACATAATATGCGTACTCTTAACTATATGACGGCAGTTAAACAAAATGAAAAGGCACAAGAAACGTTAGATATATATGCACCTTTGGCTAACAGACTTGGTATATCTAAAATTAAGGTTGAACTTGAGGACCTTTGCTTTAAATACCTTTACCCTGAAGAATACAACAGTTTATCTGAAAAAATTGAACTGAAGCGTGAAGAAAGAGAAACATATGTAAATAGAATTGTGGCTGAATTAAGTGCAAAAATGAAAGAGATGGGCGTTGACGGAAAGGTTTACGGAAGAAACAAGCATCTTTTCAGTATTTACAAAAAAATGAAAAATCAGAACAAAACTTTTGACCAGATATATGATTTATTTGCAGTGAGGGCACTTGTTAACAGTGTAAAAGACTGCTATGCGGTTCTAGGTATTGTGCATGATATGTATAAGCCTATGCCAGGCAGGTTTAAGGATTACATTGCTATGCCTAAGGCAAATATGTATCAGTCACTGCATAATACACTTATTGGTCCTGAGGGCGAGCCATTTGAGGTGCAAATAAGAACCTTTGATATGCACCGCACAAGTGAATATGGTATTGCTGCCCACTGGAAATACAAAGAGGGAAAGAGTGCTTTGGCAAGCAACAAGGACAAATCGGAAGAAAAACTTTCTTGGCTTAGACAGATACTTGAATGGCAGAAAGACATGAGCGACAATAAGGAGTTCATGGAAACCATTAAAACTGACCTTAATATTTATGATGAGCAGGTGTATGCTTTTACCCCACAAGGGGATGTTGTAAGTCTTCCTCAAGGTGCAACACCTATTGATTTTGCATATATGATACACAGTGCAGTTGGTAACAAAATGATTGGTGCAAGGGTTAACGGTAAAATTGTTACCTTTGATTATCAAGTGAAAAATGGTGACAGAATAGAGGTTATAACAAGCCAAAATTCCAAAGGACCAAGCCAAGGCTGGCTTAATTTGGTTAAAAGTTCTCAGGCAAGAAGTAAAATTAACCAATGGTTTAAAAAAGAATATAAAGAAGAATATATAATTAAAGGGCGTGAACTTCTTGCCCTTGATGCAAAGAAAAAGGGATATGTTTTGAGCGAACTTTTAAGACCTGAATGGGTTGAGATTGTGAGCAAAAAGTTTGCGTTTAATACATGGGATGCACTATGTTCGGGTGTTGGTTACGGTGGACTTAAAGAGGGACAGGTAATTAACCGTTTTATTGAGGAAGTGCAAAGAGAGCAGAAGAAAGCTCAGACTGCCGAAGATATTATTAAAAAGATGGAAGTAAGTGCTGCTAAAAAAGAAGTCAACCGCAAAAAGAGCGGAAGCGGTGTTGTGGTTAAGGGTGTTGGCGATGTATCGGTAAGATTTTCCCATTGCTGTAACCCTGTGCCTGGCGACGAAATAATTGGTTTTGTTACAAGAGGTCGTGGTGTTTCTATTCACAGAACTGATTGTGTTAACATAATTAATTTAGATGAATTAGAGAGAAACAGACTTATTGAGGCAGAATGGGATGTTGCAGTTGCAGACTGTAATGATGTTGCTTTTTCCGCAGAGGTGCGTCTTGTTTGCAGTGATAGAAATGGGCTTATTATGGACGTTTCACGAGTATTATCGGAAGAAAATTTGTTGGTTAAAAGTTTTAATGGCAGAAGCCTTAAAGATGGAACGGCTATATTTAATGTGGTGGTGCGTATAAACGGAAAAGACCATCTTGAGTTGTTGTGCAAAAAATTTATGGCCATTAAAGGCGTGGACGAAATAGAACGTGTGACTAGTTAACGGAGGCAAAAATGAGGGCAGTTGTACAACGCTGTGGTTATGCAAGCGTTAAAGTTGATGGCAAAAATGTGGGGGAAATAGGAAAAGGGATTATGGTTCTTTTTGGATTTTTGCCTACAGATGACGAAAAAACCATGGATTATATGCTAGATAAGGTTATTAATCTTAGAATATTTGATGATGAAAATGATAAAATGAATTTATCTCTTTTGGATGTAAAGGGTGATTTACTTATTGTGCCTAACTTTACCCTGTATGGTGATGCACGAAAGGGACGACGCCCAGGATATTCTACAGCTGCCGCACCAAGTGAAGCAGAAATAATGTATACAAGTCTTATAGAAAAGGCCTCTAAATTACCTATGAAGGTAAAAAGCGGAACTTTTCAGGCAGATATGAAGGTTGAACTTATGAATGATGGACCTATTACTATTTTATTGGACAGTGAAAAATTGTTTTAAGGAGAAGATGTATGAAATTATTTAAACACGTAGTGCGTTCTATGGACCAAAATGTATATTTTTACTATGACGAAAGCACAATGGAGGGTATTGTAATTGACCCTGGCAACGATGCAAAAAAAATAATGAGTCTTGTGGAGGAAAATGGAATTAAGGTTAAGGCTATTCTGCTTACACATGGACACGGCGACCATATTGGGGCTATACCTGAAATTAAGGAAAAATATAATTGGCCTGTGGCTGCACATCGCTGGGAAGTGCCTGTCTTAGCTGACGAAAGGGCAAATCTTTCTAGCATGATTACTGGTAAAATTGAATTTACACCAGATATTATATTTGAAGATGATGATACGTTTGAGGTTGGTGGGTGTAAGCTTAAGGTTATACACACGCCAGGACATACAATTGGTGGCGTTTGTTTTTATGATAACGAAAACAAGGTTTTATTTGCAGGAGATACTCTTTTTTATGCTTCTGTAGGCAGAACTGATTTTCCTAATCCTCCAGTAAAAGGCGGAATAGGATATCCAGCATCTGAAAATTTTGATAGACTTATGAGCAGCATAAAGAACAAACTATATGCTTTACCAGATGAAACTGTTGTATATACAGGTCATGGTGGAGAAACACGCATTGGTTTTGAGAAAAAGTTTAACCCATTTGTAAAAGGTTGATATTGATGATAAATTATATTTTAAAAGGGCATACTTTTGCACATGAGGTTCAGACCATAATACAAGTTTTTTATGCTAACAAGAACTACCATCAAACAGACGAAATATTGGCAGATGGAATTACTGTTATCAGCGACCTTAGTGACACTGTGTCTAAAGCCCAGGTCTACAAAAATGGTGAACTAGTGGCACAGCATATGGTTGAGTATAGTAACCTTAATATTACACCAAGAGAAAAAAAGCGTGTAATAAAAATGTCTATATATATGTGCCTTAAAGAAATGACAGGCTATATTCCTAAATGGGGCATGATTACAGGCATAAGACCAGCAAAAACAGTGAATGAGCTTTTTGACAACGGCTGGGACCAAAGTGAGGCACGGAGTTTTCTTGTTGACCAATATTTTGTATCCGAAGAAAAGGCAGACCTTACACTTGAGGTTGCTAAGGCAGAACGTAATATTCTTTCCAGAAATACAAAAGGCGATTACAGCATATATATAGGAATACCGTTTTGTCCAACAAGATGTCTTTACTGTTCATTTACATCATATCCCCTTAACCAGTATAAAAAAATGGTTGACGGATATTTGGACAATCTTATTGAAGAAATAACGTTTGTAGCTAAAAGGTTGGACAAAAGCAAGCTTATGACTATTTATATAGGTGGTGGTACACCAACTTCACTTAATGAAGCACAGCTGGAAAGGCTGCTTTGTGAGGTTAAAAATAGTTTTGCAACCAACCTTGCTTTGGAATACACCGTGGAGGCAGGCAGGCCAGACACAATTACAAGGGAAAAGCTTGAGATACTTAAAAAATATGGCGTGAGCAGAATTTCTATTAATCCTCAAACCATGAACCAAAAAACTCTTGATATTATAGGCCGAAAGCACACAGTGGAAGAGGTTAGAACAGTTTTTGAAATGGCAAGAGAAGTTGGTTTTGACAACATAAACATGGATTTGATTTTGGGACTTCCAGAGGAAACAATACAGGACGTTGTGCATACCATGGAGGAAATATACAAGCTTAATCCCGACAGCCTTACGGTGCATACGTTGGCGGTGAAAAGGGCTTCAAGACTAAAAGAAAAGTTTGATAATTATACACTTACTGAGAGTGGTCTGTTAGAGAAAATGATTGAAATTAGTGCTAATTGTGCAGAAAAAATGAATATGAAGCCATACTATATGTATAGGCAGAAAAATATGATTGGTAATTTTGAAAATGTGGGATACTGCCGTGAAGGTATGGAGTGCATCTATAATGTTGAAATTATGGAGGAAAAGCAAACTATAATTGCCCTTGGTGCAGGTGGAACAACGAAGGTTTATGACAGTAAAACAAATCAGCTTACCAGAGTGTTTAATGTAAAAAGCGTAGAAGACTATACCTCAAGGCTTCAAGAAATGTTGGAAAGAAAACAGGTTGGCATATTTACGTAGAATTATAAATGTGTTATGCTAAAAAGACAAACCTTTAGTAGGAGTTTCATAGTTTTTGTCAGATATCACCAGATATTCGATTTTAGATTGAATTTTTAGCGGTCTGACCGAAAATAGAAGTTTATATGAAAAAAATACAAAAAAAATTCAAAATGCTATTGACAAATGAGGTTTCTTTGTATAAAATCTCTAAATAACATTTTAAAATTTAAAAGGCAAAGAACAAGAGGAGTATTTGTTTTCAACCTAAAGAGAGAAGGACTTAAAAGCTGAAAGGTCCTTTAGGAAATGATACAAAGAAAGTAGCTTGGGAGCTTTTATATTGAAATAGCAGTAAATATGAACGTATAAGCTACGTTATAGGCTAATGAGTGCTTGCAAAGTTGGTTTATTTGCAGGAATTAAGGTGGTATCACGAGTTTTCGTCCTTTGCAGTGACGAAAGCTCTTTTTTTATATGATTTGGAGGTAATTATTATGCTTACACAGGCTCCTAAGGGAACAAAAGACATATTTGGTGCTGATATGCCAGCATGGCAGAACATTGAAGTAAAAATGCGTAGTCTATGTAAAAATTTTGGTATCGAAGAAATAAGAACACCTATTTTTGAACACACTGAATTGTTTTTAAGAAGCGTTGGTGATACTACAGATATTGTGCAGAAGGAAATGTATACTTTTGAGGATAAGGGAAACAGAAGCATTACTCTTCGTCCAGAAAGTACTGCAGGTGTGGCAAGGGCATACATTGAACACGGTATGCACAATAATGCACAGCCAACCAAACTTTTTTATATAGCACCTACATTTAGATACGAAAATACACAGGCGGGCAGGCAAAGACAGTTTCATCAGTTTGGAATAGAAATGTTTGGCAGTTATAGCCCAGCCCTTGATGCAGAGGTCATTTCTGTGGCCTATGAGCTTATTAAAAACCTTGGAATAGAAAGCATTGAGCTTAGAATAAACAGCCTTGGCGGACCAGAGTGCAGAGGCAAATATAACAAAGCTCTTAAAGATTTTATTGGCGACAATTTATCAAAGCTTTGCCCAGAGTGCAGAGAAAGATATGAAAAAAATCCACTGCGAGTGTTGGACTGTAAAAACCACCTATGCAAAGAGGTTATTGCTGGTGCACCATCAGTTATTGACTGCCTTGGGGAAGAGTGCAAAAATCACTTTGATACACTACAGGAAATTCTTACACAGATGGGTATAAAATTTACTATTGACCCTATGATTGTAAGAGGACTTGATTATTATACAAAAACGGTTTTTGAGTTTGTTACAAACACCATTGGAGCACAGGGAACTGTTTGTGGCGGTGGACGCTATGACAACCTTGTGGAAGAATGTGGGGGACCAAAAACAGGAGCCGTAGGTTTTGGGCTTGGCATGGAAAGACTTTTGTTGACGCTTGAAGCACAAAATGGAAAGCCAGAATATAAGCCCGTTAGACACATATATTTAGGTTCTATTGGTAACAAAGGGTTTATAAAATCTCAGGCAATTACATTGGGCTTACGCCAAAATGGAATAATTGCAGAATGTGACACCGTTGGCAGAAGTGTTAAAGCTCAGATGAAGTATGCCAACAAAATTGGAGCTATGTATTCAGCTATACTTGGTGATGATGAGGTGGAAAACGATTTGGTTTCTATTAAAAATATGGAAACAGGTGAGATTGAACAGGCAAGACTAACAGAACTTGTGGGTATAATGAAAAAATTAATTGGTTAAGAGAAAAAAGTTTATAATTTTAGTCTGCAAATAATACAGACCTTAAATAAAAAAATGATGTTAAAGTAGATGTGGAGGAAATTATTATGGAAATTAAGATTGAATTAACAAAAACACCTAAACAGAAACCCGATATGGATAACCTTGGTTTTGGTAAATATTACACAGACCATATGTTTGAAATGGATTACACCAAGGGGATTGGTTGGCACGACCCTAAAATTGTACCTTATCACCCACTTATTATGGATCCTGCAAGCATGGTTCTTCACTACGGTCAGGCAACATTTGAAGGTCTTAAAGCTTATATGGGCAAAGACCAGAAAATTAGACTTTTTAGACCTAATAAAAACATGGAAAGACTTAACTCATCAAACCAACGTCTTGTTATTCCTCAACTTGATGTAAACTTCTGTGTTGAGGCTATAAAAAAATTAGTTGAAGTTGACAAGGATTGGATTCCAACAGGTGAGGGCACAAGCCTTTACATAAGACCATTTGTTATTGCTACAGATGTACACGTTGGCGTACACCCTTCACTTACATACAAATTTATTGTTATTCTTTCACCTGTTGGTTCTTATTACGCAGAGGGAATTAATCCTGTTAGAATTTACGTTGAAGATGAATATTGTCGTGCAGTAAAAGGCGGTATGGGTTTCACAAAGACAGCAGGTAACTATGCAGCAAGCTTAATTGCACAGGAAACAGCTGAAAGAAGAGGTTACACACAGGTTTTATGGCTTGATGGTGTTAACAAGGAGTTTATTGAAGAAGTTGGTACAATGAACATTATGTTTGTTATTGACGGCGAAATTATTACACCTGCACTTAATGGCAGTATTCTTCCAGGAATTACAAGAAGAAGTGCTATTGAACTTTTGAAAGACAAGGGTTACAAAGTAACCGAGAGAAAGGTTTCTATTAACGAAATTTATCATGCTTCAAGAAGTGGTAAGCTTCAAGAGGTATTTGGTACAGGTACTGCAGCTGTTATTTCACCTGTTGGTGAACTTCTTTGGGAAAACGAAACAATTATTATTAACAATGGTGAGATTGGTCCAGTTTCACGTCTTGTATATGATACTATTACAGGTATTCAGAGCGGTAATGTTGAGGATACATATGGTTGGATTACAAAGGTAGATTAATAATAAATTTTAAATTGTGGAGGTTATCCACTAGCAGGCATTTATGTTTGCACAAAAAAGACAGAGATTAAGTTCTCTGTCTTTTTTGTATATATTTTACAAAAGATTTATATATTCTTTATGCTAACGTGATAGTTTGAGGCTTTTGTATATGCTAACATTTATTGCGAAGGGAAATATGGAAGAATTTCAAAAATATGAATAATTTCAGGAGGATGAAAAAGAATGAAGAAAAATTGGATTAGTAAAGGCATAGCACTTGCAATTGCTGGAACAATGGTTATTTCAACTGCAATTGCTTTTGGTAGCAACGGTAAAACAATAACAACATCTGCTAAATCAGAAGTTGGGACAATGGAAACTGAAAATCCACCCAAATATGTATTTTTGTTTATTGGTGATGGAATGAGCTATCCCCAGATACAAGCAACAAGTGACTATTTAGGATCAACATCACAAAATAAAAACAGCAAAGTTCTTACAGGCGGAAAGGCACTTAGTTTTATGGGCTTTGATGCATCAGGCAGTGCAACTACATACGATTCAACATCATTTTGTCCTGACTCTGCTTCAACAGCAACTTCAATTTCAACAGGTAACAAAACATACAGCTCGGTTATTAATATGGACGAAAGCAAAACAAAAACTTACGAAACAATTGCTGAAAAACTTAAAAATCAACTTGGTTATAAGGTTGGCGTTATATCAACAGTAAACCTTAACCACGCAACACCAGCGGCGTTTTATGCACACCAACCTAGCAGAAACAATTATTATGAAATTGGTCTTGAAATGATTGAAAGTGATTTTGATTATTTTGCAGGCGGTGGGCTTAAAGAAACAACAGGCAAAGACAAAAACAAGGAAGATTTATATGCTTTAGCTAAAAAGGCTGGCTATAAAGTAGTTAAAACTGATGAAGAGGCAAAAAAACTGACTGAAAATGATGGCAAAGCAATTGTAATCGGCGAAACACTTGCAGACAGTGATTCTTTATCTTACGACAACGACAGATTGAACGATGAATGGTCTTTAGCTGACTATGTGGACAAGGGCATTGATATGCTTGACAACGACAATGGATTTTTTATGATGGTTGAGGGCGGAAAAATTGACTGGGCTTGCCATGCAAATGATGCAGGAAGCACTATTGGAGATACAATTGCTCTTGATGAATCCGTTAAGGAAGCTATTGATTTCTATAACCAACATCCAGAGGAAACACTTATTATTGTTACTGGCGACCATGAAACAGGTGGTTTAACAATTGGTTATGCAGGTACCGATTACAATACATACCTTTCAAATCTTTCTAACCAAAAAATTTCTTATGCTAGATTTGATAGTGACTACGTTTCAAAATACAAAGAAAACAATACTTCATTTGAAGATGTATTAAAAGATGTAAAGAATCTTTTTGGTCTTACAACAGCAGATGATACAACAGTTGCAGCGGATTCTAAGCTTATTTTAACAGATTATGAATTAGGCAGAATTAAAGCGGCTTACGAGAAAACAATGAGTGGTGACAAAGTTAACAACACAATGCAGGAAGAATATGTACTTTATGGTACATACGAGCCTTTGAGTGTAACTATTACACATATACTTAACAACAAAAGCGGCATCAACTTTGCATCATATTCCCACACAGGTCTTCCGGTTGGGGTGTTTGCAGAAGGTGATGGAGCCGAACTTTTTAATGGATACTATGATAACACAGATATTTATAAAAAGCTTGCATCACTTTTGGACATTAAATAATAATTGCTAATAACTAAAGCTTGATGTATCCCTTTTGGACTGCCATTCCTAAATTTTGGAATGGCAGTTACTTATATATATATGAGGAGTAAAATATGAAGAAATTGAATTTTAGAAATTCAGGACCTGTAATAGTAAGCTTTATTTTGTTTGCTATTCTTTTGCTAATGCCAACAGGCTATGAGGGTGCAGTGATTTATAAAGGCACTGACCGCTGTGCGGCAAGAGTTGTTGAGGTTAATAACAATAATATAATTGATACAGGGTTGGTACGAAGCGGAGAGCAGGACTGTAAACTTGAGTTGTTGGGTGGAAAATTTAAAGGCAGCGTTACAGATGGATATAACATTTTAAATGGCTCACTTGAATCAGATAAAATTTTTAATATTGGCGATAAAGCACTAGTGGTTATTAGCTATCAAGATAATAAAATTTTATCCGTTAACATGATAGACCACTATAGGATTAATATGGAGATGATACTGGCAGCTGCTTTTGCCATTTTTCTTATTGTTGTTGCAGGAAAAACAGGAATTAGGGCTATTTTGAGTTTTGTTATAACGGTACTTATGTTGTGGAAAGTGCTTATACCTGCTTATCTTAACGGATATAATCCTGTTTTGGTTGGACTTATAATTACAACATTTTTAACAGTAATTATTATTTCACTTGTTTATGGTTTTGATAAAAGAACTATTACGGCAGTTTCTGGTTCGGTTACAGGGCTTTTGGTAACGGCTGTTTTGGGTATAATATTTACAAATCAATTTAAAATACATGGTGCAATTATGGCATATTCTGAAAGTTTACTATACAGCGGATATTCAAATTTAAACCTTACTCAAATATTTATGGCAAGTATTTTTATTGGGTCATCTGGGGCGGTTATGGATTTAGCTGTTGATATTACCTCCGCAGTTAACGAGGTAATTGAAAAAAAACCTGAAATAAGTGTTAAAGATGCTATAATTTCGGGCATGAACGTGGGACGTGCGGCAATGGGAACAATGACAACAACATTACTTTTGGCATATTCAGGCGGATATGTTGCATCACTTATGGTTTTTATGGCACAGGGAACGCCTATAGATAACATAGTAAACTACAAGTATGTTTCTTCAGAAATACTTCATACTATTGTGGGAAGTTTTGGTTTGGTTAGTGTTGCACCTTTAACGGCCGTTTGTGCTGGAATTCTTCTTACAAAAAAAGATTAAATATTGAAGTTTCTTACCTTTTCTGTTACTATAATGGATAGCGTAAAAATATATAGAAGAGTAAGGAGAATATATATGGGAGAATCAATGACTGGCTTAAAAAGAAGCCATATGTGTTGTGATGTGAATGAGTCACTTATTGGTGAAAATGTAACGGTTATGGGCTGGGTGCAGAAAAGACGTGACTTGGGTCAGCTTATTTTTATTGCCCTTCGTGATAAAACAGGTATTGTTCAAGCTGTTGTGAACGGGACAAGCGAGGCAGAAATTTTTGCCAAGGCAGAATCTATAAGAAGTGAATATGTTGTTGCAATTAAAGGCACAGTTGCCGCAAGAACAGAAGAAAATATAAACGCAGCAATGAAAACAGGCAAAATTGAAATTATTGCACAAGAGGTAAGGATATTAGCTGAATCTGAAACACCTCCTTTTCCTATTGAGGAAAACAGTCCGGTTAAGGATGATTTAAGACTTAAATACAGATATTTGGATTTAAGACGTCCTGATATTTTCAGAAACCTTCAGATTAGACATAATGTTGCACAGGTTGTAAGAAAGTTTCTTAACAACGAAAGTTTTATGGAAATTGAAACACCTATTCTTGGCAAATCCACACCAGAGGGTGCTAGAGATTATCTTGTGCCAAGCCGTGTTCATCCTGGAAATTTCTATGGTTTACCACAGTCACCACAGTTGTATAAACAGCTTTTGATGGTAAGTGGTATGGACAGGTACTATCAGCTTGCAAAATGTTTCCGTGATGAGGATTTGAGAGCAGACCGTCAGCCTGAATTTACACAGATAGACATGGAGCTTAGTTTTGTTGATGTTGATGATATTTTAGATATAAATGAAAGACTTATTCAAAATGTGTTTAAGGAAATTTTGGATGTTGATGTTCAAATTCCTTTTAAAAGAATGACATATGCTGAGGGAATGGAGCGATTCGGTTCTGACAAGCCTGATTTACGTTTTGGCATGGAACTTAAGAACATTTCTAAAGTTGTGGCAGATAGTGAATTTGTCGTATTCAAAAATGCGTTGGAAAACGGCGGAAGTGTACGTGCTATAAATGCTAACGGTTGTGGTCATTTTCCACGTAAGCAGATTGATAGCCTTGTGGAATTTGTAAAGACCTACAAAGCAAAGGGTCTTGCATGGATTGTAGTTAACGATGACGGCAGTATTAAAAGCCAGATTTCAAAATTTTTTACAGAAGAAAAAATGGCTGAAATTGTTGCCGCAATGGATGCAAAGGCAGGAGATTTAATACTTATTTGTGCTGATAGCGACAAGGTTGTATTCGATTCATTGGGAGCACTTCGTTTAGAGATAGCAAAGCGTTTAGAGCTTACAAAGGCGGATGATTTCAATTTCCTTTGGATTACAGAGTTCCCTATGCTTGAATGGGACGATGAGGAACAAAGATTTGTTGCTGTTCACCATCCATTTACTGCACCAATGGACGAGGATTTGGATTTGATTGAAACTGACCCAGGCAAGGTTAGGGCTAAGGCATATGATATGGTGCTTAATGGCGTTGAACTTGGTGGAGGAAGTATTCGTATACACAGAAATGACATACAGAAGAAAATGTTTAGCTTACTTGGATTCTCAGAAGAAGACGCTTACACTCGTTTTGGATTTCTACTGGATGCCTTTAAGTTTGGAGTGCCACCACACGGCGGCTTGGCATTTGGTTTAGACCGTATTATAATGCTTATGACTGGTGCGTCAAGCATTCGTGACGTAATGGCATTCCCTAAGGTTAAGGATGCAAGTTGTCCACTGACAGATGCACCAAACGTGGTTGATTTAATACAGCTGAACGAGCTGGGCATTGAAATAAAAGCAATTGAAGAAGAAAAAGACATTTAAGAATTAAAACCTGCAGATATTTGGTTTTAATATGAAAACTGCGTTTTTGGCCATATTACAATTATTTATGGCAAATAAAACGTAGTTTTATTTTATGAAAATTTTGAATAATATTAATGAAATATTAATAAAAAATATTTTGCCATTAAAGCAAATTTATTGTATAATCATACGTGGTAGATTTTTCGGAAAAAAGGAGAAAATAAAATGGGCTTTAATTTATTTGGCTTTGGCGAAAGCATTGGCATAGACTTAGGCACAGCAACAGTGTTAGTATATATAAAAGGTCAGGGAATTGTAGTAAGAGAGCCATCGGTTGTTACGGTGGACAAAAATACAAACACAATACTTGCTGTTGGTGAGCAAGCAAGACTTATGATGGGAAAAACACCAGGTAATATTATGGCCATAAGACCACTGCGTGAGGGTGTAATTTCGGACTATGAGATGACAGAAAGAATGCTTAAGCATTTTATACAAGCTGCTATTGGCAAGCATCCGTTTATGAAGCCAACTATTGCGGTTTGTGTTCCCAGTGCGGTTACAGCTGTTGAAAGACGTGCTGTTGAGGACGCAACAAGACAGGCTGGGGCAAGGAAAGTATATATTATAGAAGAGCCTATTGCAGCAGCTATTGGTGCTGGCATTGATATTTCAAGAGCTTGCGGAAGCATGGTTGTTGATATTGGTGGTGGAACAACGGATATTGCGGTTATTTCACTTGGTGGAACAGTAGTTAGCACTTCACTTAAAATTGCTGGTGACAATTTTGATGAAGCCATTGTTAGGTATATGCGTAAAAAGCACAACGTACTTATAGGCGAAAGAAGTGCCGAACAATTGAAGATGAATATTGGAACTACTTTTGAACGTACAATGTCAGTTTCTATGGACATAAGAGGTCGTAACCTTATAACGGGACTGCCTAAAAATATAACTGTAAACAGCGAAGAAATGCTTGAAGCCTTATCAGAATCAGCCATTGCAATTACTGAGGCTGTTCACGCGGTACTTGAGAAAACACCGCCTGAGCTTGCAGCGGATATATCTGATAGAGGTATTGTTATGACAGGCGGCGGAAGCTTGCTTTACGGTTTAGACAAGTTAATTGCAAAGAGAACAGGAATTAATACAATGATTGCAGAAGATGCAGTAAGTTGTGTTGCAATTGGTACTGGAAAATTTATTGAATTTATGGATGGTTCTGAAAAAAGAGATAAACGCAGAAAAAAGAGAGAAAAACCAAGCAAAAAAGAAGAAAAAAAAGACATTTAATGTATCTAATAAAGACTTTCATCAAACCTTAAATTTGGTCTGATGAAAGTCTTTTTAATTTTCTTAATACTATGAAAGTGTTTTGCCCATAAGTACACCCATTACTGATGCCATCATAAGTCCTCGTGTCCATCCGCTAGAGTCACCAAGGCTATGAAGGTTTTTTATATTGGTATTAAAGTTTGTATCCATCTTTACTCTATTACTGTAAAATTTAAGTTCAGGGGAATAGAGCAGGGTTTCGGTGCCTGCAAAGCCTGGAACTACATGGTCTACTGCCTGTATAAAATTTATAATATTAAGCATAGTACGGTATGGCATTGCAGAGGTTATATCGCCTGCAACGGCATCGGGCAGTGTTGGCTTAATATTAGACCGAGTAAGCTCTTTTTGCCAAGTGCGTTTTCCATCTAAAATATCACCGTATCGTTGAACCAATATTTTGTTTGCACCAAGCATATTTGTAAGCTCACCTATTTTTTTTGCATACTCAATGGGTTGGTTAAAGGGTTCGTTAAAATTATGCGAACAAAGTATTGCAAGATTTGTGTTTTCGCTTTTAAGTTCTTTATATGAATGTCCATTTACAACGGCCAAATCATCATCGTAATTTTCTTGGCTTACAAATCCACCTGGGTTTTGGCAGAAGGTGCGTACCTTATTACGAAAAGGATTTGGGTAGCCGATAAGTTTACTTTCATACAGAACATCGTTTACAGCTTCCATAATTTCATTTCTTACTTCTACTCTTACGCCTATATCAACAGTGCCTGGCTGATGGCCTATTGAGTGTTCTAAACAGAGTTTTTCAAACCACAAAGCACCACGTCTTCCTACAGTTACTATAGTATTGTTGGCATAAATTGTTTGGCTTTCACCTGTAAGTACATTTTTAACAACTGCACCTTTACACATATTTTCATCTAATATTATATTTTCACAGGAGTGTGAAAACAGTATTTCAACACCGTGTTCCAAAAGATAAATCTGTATGCGGTGATAGATTTCTTGTGCTTTTTCTGTACCTAAATGTCGGATAGGGCAGTCTACCAATTTTAAGCCTGCCTGTATGGCACGTTTTCGTATATCCTTTATTTTATCGGTTTCACTGATGCCCTCTATTTTTGTGTCTGCACCAAATTCCAGATAAATGGAATCCGTATAGTTTATCATTTGCTGTGCAAAATCAGCACCTATAAGTTCAGGTAATTCACCACCAACTTCATAGCTTAAGCTTAGTTTTCCATCGGAAAATGCACCTGCACCAGAAAAGCCAGTGGTTATGTGACAATAGGGTTTACAGTTCATACATTTTTTTGTTTTAGTTTTTGGACAGTGACGGTTTTCTATAGCCATGCCTTTTTCTATTATAACTATCTTTTTTTCACTTTTGTTGCGAAGCATCTCTAAAGCAGTAAAAATTCCAGCAGGTCCTGCTCCTACTATCAAAACATCATACATAATTAATTACCTCCGTTTGATATAATGGATACAATGTTGTTTTTCAATAAAAAAACCACCAATATGTAGTATACTATAATTATACAATAAAAGTTATAATTTTTATAGTGAACTATTACGGTAGTTTAGAAACATCCCGTTACAAAGGGCATCTTAGTTGTGAAAAATATAAGTTTATCCGAGCGGATTATATAAAAAAATATTAAAGATGTCAATAGGCTGGTTATATGGTTTATGGAAAATCTGAGGCTAGCTACTTGACAATGTATTTTTTTGCTGTTAAAATAAGTCGAACTTACTTATCAAGAGTGGTGGAGGGACAGGGCCCTATGACACCCGGCAACCGGCAATATAAACTGCATCGGTGCCAATTCCCCCGTTTGGTTTCAAACGGAAGATAAGTTTAAAGTTGAAATTGGGCCCACATGAGGGGCTTTTTTTATTGAAAAATTTGCACTAATTAATAAGGAGGAAAAATAATATGTCAAAAAGATTATTTACATCTGAGTCTGTAACTGAGGGACATCCAGATAAAATATGTGACCAAATTTCTGATGCTATTTTAGACAACATTTTGGCACAGGACAAAATGGCACGAGTTGCGTGTGAAACAACAGCTACAACAGGAATGATTTTTGTAATGGGAGAAGTTACTACCAACTGTTATGTAGATATAGAGGCAATAGTTAGAGATACTGTACGTGAGATTGGTTACACAAGAGCAAAATTTGGTTTTGATGCGGATTCTTGTGCTGTTATGACATCCCTTAAGGGTCAGTCACCTGACATTGCCATGGGAACAAATGATGATGTGGGAGGTGCTGGTGACCAAGGCATGATGTTTGGTTTTGCTTGCAATGAAACAGATGAGCTTATGCCTATGCCTATTTTCTTGGCACACAAGCTTACAAAGCGTCTTGCAGAGGTACGTAAAAATGGTACATTAGCGTATCTTAGACCAGACGGAAAGAGTCAGGTAACGGTTGAATATGTTGATAACAAGCCAGTTAGAGTTGATACGGTTGTAATTTCAACTCAACACGCACCAGATGTTGACCATGAATCCATAAAAAAAGATATTCTTAAATATGTTATTGAAGCGGTTATTCCTGCTGAATTGTTGGACAAGGATACGAAATACTTTATTAATCCTACAGGCAGATTTGTAATAGGCGGACCACAGGGTGATGCAGGGCTTACTGGACGAAAGATAATTGTTGACACATATGGTGGATATGCAAGCCATGGCGGTGGAGCATTCTCTGGCAAGGACCCAACAAAGGTTGACAGAAGTGCGTGTTATGCTGCACGTCATGTTGCAAAGAACATTGTAGCTAGTGGTATTGCCGACAAGTGCCAGATTGAGCTTGCTTATGCTATTGGTGTTGCTCAGCCTGTATCAATATTAGTGGATACATTTGGGACAGGCAAGGTTAGTGATGAAAAGCTTGAGGATATTGTTAAGAAGAATTTTGACCTTACACCAGCGGGTATAATTAACAAGTTTGATTTAAGAAGACCTATTTACAAGCAGACTGCGGCTTATGGACATTTTGGACGTAATGACCTTGATTTACCATGGGAGAAAACAGACATGGTTGAAGTTTTTAAGGCTTATATGTAGATATTAAAAAAGTGGAGTTGCTAAGCAACTCCACTTTTATGTTTTATTTAAAGCTCTGCTTCCATTTTATTTAACAAATCCTCAAATACTGCCATTGCGTTTTCAAAGGGCTGGCAAGTTGTCATATCTACTCCTGCACCTTTAAGCAAGTCTATGGAATATTCACTATTTCCTTTAGAAAGAAAATCCAAATACGCATCCACTGCAGTTTGACCTTCAGCAAGTATCTTACGAGATAAGGCAATAGCCGCACTATAGCCTGTTGCATACTGATATACGTAAAACGCATTATAAAAATGAGGTATACGTGCCCATTCCATATCAATTCTATCATCAAGAACTACATCATCACCAAAATATTGTTTATTTAGGCTGCGATAGATTTTGCATAATTCCTCACAAGTAAGTGGTTGACCATCTTCTACCATTTTATGCGTGATACGTTCAAATTCTGCAAACATTGTTTGGCGGAAAAAAGTACCCTTAAATTGCTCTAAAAAATAGTTGATAAGGTATTTTCTAGCTGTTTTATCTGTAGTGGTTTTGAGCATATGTTCCATTAGGAGAGCCTCATTACAGGTTGAAGCTACCTCCGCAACAAATATTTTATGCCCAGAATAAATGTAAGGCTGTTTTTTCCATGTGAAGTAGCTATGCAGTGCGTGACCCATTTCATGGGCAAGAGTAAACATACTGTTAATGTTATCGGCGTGGTTTAATAATACATATGGGTGACCTGAAAAAGTTCCCCAGCTATAGGCACCGCCACGTTTGCCTTCGTTTTCATAAATATCAATCCATCCACCATTAAAGCCTTCATTTAAGGCATTTACATAATTTTGACCCATTGGTGCAAGTGCTTCAGCAACCTTCTTTTTAGCATCTTCATAGTTTATGGTAATATCTGCATCTTCAACAAGTGGAGCATAAAGGTCATACATATGCAGCTCATCTACACCAAGAAGCTTTTTGCGAATTTTAACATAGCGGTGCATTAGAGGCAGATATTTATGCACAGACTCTACCAAATTATCGTAAACAGACACAGGAATGTTATCGTCATCAAGGGCTTGTGCAAGTGCGGATGGATAATTACGCACCTGTGCATAAAAAACATCTTTTTTTACGCTGGAATAATATGTTTGTGCAAGGGTGTTTTTTTGTTTTATATATGTGTCATAAAGAGCTTCAAAAGCTGATTTACGCACGTTTACGTCATTACTTTCCATCATAGTAACATAACGTCCTTTTGTAAGCTGAACATCTTCACCATCTTCATTTTTGATGTTTGGAAATTTGATGTCTGCATCATTTATCATGGCGAAAATATCCTGTGGGGCATTACTCATTTCTTCAGTTTTTGCAAGGAGAGCCTCCTCTTTTTTACTTAAAACATGGGTATTTTTACGCACTATATTTTCTATAAAATGTTCATACACCTTTAATTTATTATTTTCAGTTAGAAATTTTTTTAGGACTTCAGGTCTAAGTTCGGTTATTTCGGGAATAATAAAGGATGTATGACCCATAAAGTTTATAACAAGCATTTCGGCACGGTTGCTTTGTGCTTGATAGTAAGCATTTGTGCTATCTTGATGAAGACGCATATTTGAATAGACATACAATCTATCTAATGTAACTGAAATTTCATCGGATAAAGCAAGACACTTTAATAAGGAATCAGAGCTTTCTTCTAGTTTTCCTTGAAATGCTGAAAGAGCGGAGAGTTTATCTGAAATAAGGTTGTAGGTATCATTCCACTGTTCATCAGTTGGGAAAAGATTTTCCAGTGACCATTTGAATTTATCATCTACTTCGCTGCGTTTTAATATTTTTTTTGTTGGCATAGTTCCACTCCTTTAATGTTTGTAAAATAATATATATCGTAGTATAGCACGTTTTTTCTTGAAAAGGTAAGTATTTCATAGTATTATTGAGTTAGTTATTTGATTTTATTCTGTGCGGGAGGAATTATTATGAATGAGAATAAGCCGCTCAAAGTTCTTATAGTGGCATCTGAGGTTGCACCATATGCCAAATCAGGTGGCCTTGGCGATGTTACAGGCTCTTTACCTAGAGTGCTTAAAGAACAAGGTGTTGACGTAAGGGTAGTTTTGCCCAAATATAAAACAATTAAAACAGAGTATTTTTCAGACACTAATTTTTTAGGTGATTTTAATGTATCGCTTTCTTGGCGAAACCAAAAAGCAGGTATACTTGAGAAGTCAGGAGATGTTACCACATATTTCGTTGAAAATGACTACTATTTTGGTCGTGATGGATATTATGGATACCAAGACGACAATGAAAGATTTGCTTTTTTTGGTAAGGCAGTTTTAGATATGTTACAATTTATTGATTTTTACCCCGACATTATACACTGCAATGACTGGCAGACGGGTCCTATACCTATGATGCTTAAGGAAACCTACAGCAAGTTTACATTTTATAAGGACATAAAAACCCTTTATACAATTCATAATCTTCAATATCAAGGAAGATTTTCAAGAGAAACTATTGAAATGTTTGACGTGCCATGGTATTGCTTTGACAATTGTGAATTTTATGGTCAGTTAAGTTACTCTAAAGCAGGGCTTATGTATGCAGATATGATTAGCACTGTTAGCAAAACTTATGCTGAGGAAATCAAGACGTTCCAATATGGATATGGTTTAGATGGTGTATTGAGATATAGAAGCGACAAGCTTTGCGGCATTTTAAACGGCATTGATTACAGAACCAACAATCCCGAAACAGATGAGAGAATTTTGATTAACTATGGCGTGGACTGCATTGAAAAGAAAAAGGAAAACAAATATGAGTTGCAGAAACAGCTGGGCATGAACGTTGGGGATGCACCTATGATTAGTATAATTTCACGTCTTGCAGACCAAAAAGGGCTTGACCTTGTGGCATGGGTTGCAGAGCAATTATTAAACTATGATATTCAACTGGTTGTACTGGGAACAGGCGAAAGGCGTTTTGAGGACTTTTTCAGAGAGCTAGAGTGGAGGTACAAAGGACGAGTGAGTGCAAACATTTTGTTTGATGACACACTTGCCCAAAGAATATATGCGTCAAGCGATATGTTTCTTATGCCGTCACTTTTTGAACCATGTGGCTTGGGTCAAATGTTTAGCCTGAGATATGGAACCGTGCCTATTGTTAGAAAGACAGGCGGTTTAAGTGACACAGTGCATCATTACAACAGAGAAACAAAAGAAGGCAACGGTTTTGTTTTTGAACACTACACGGCAGACGGACTTATGTGGGCTATAAAAGAGGGCATTTCTGTATACAATCAAGGTGCTGATGAATGGAACAATGTTGTTATAAATGCAATGAAATCGGAAAATAGCTGGAGAAATTCCGCTAAGGAATACATTGCTGTTTATAACAAAATTAAAGAAGGATAATAGACATATGAATCCCGAAAGGGAGTGACAAAAATGAAAAAAACAATTCTACTTTACAGGCAGAAGATAGACTGTATTTTAGAACTTGAGGACAAAACGACGGACTGGAACAATGTGGAAAAACAGCATTTAGTGCATATTGAATTTTTTCAACATGAGAGAGTGGTACATTTAATTGTCACTGTAACAGTTGCAGTGCTTGAGTTTATGTCGGTGTTGCTTATGTTTATGGAGTGCAATTATTTTACAATGGCACTGGTACTGCTGTTTTTTGTACTTTTGGTGCCGTACATAGGTCATTACTATTTTTTGGAAAACGAGATACAAAAAATGTATCAGCAGTATGACGATATAGTAAAGATGGAAGTTTAATTGTTAGAGTACATATTATTTTAGCAGATTAGCATTTACGCAGGATAAGTCATTGTCCTGCGTTTTTTGTGCTTTGAAATAATTAAAATATCTGTTAATTAAATACTAATAACTGTTAGACTTTACCAATTGATTATAGTATAATAGAAAAGTTAAAATACTAATTATGTTTCTTAGGGGGAACTATGGATAAAGATGATACAGAGTACCAAGATGAAAATATTCAGGAGCAAAATAAACTGGAACTATTAGTGGCAAAACGAAACGAAAGAAAAGCTGTGCCTGTTAAAAATACGTACGCACATAGTGCTTTGGCAATTTTTACGGTTATTGCCTTACTGGCTGCATCTGGAATTTACTTTTGTAGAGATAAGATAATTAATGTAGTGCAGAACATAAAACAAACGCCCCAAACGGTTGCAGCAGCAGAAAATGATGCTGAAATTAAAATTGAAAGTGGAAGTAAAACAACATTTGTTGGATTTGGGAGGAGCTATCTTTATTGCACAAAAGATGGTGTGAAATATTTTGATGGTGACCAAAATGAAAAATGGAACTCCACATATACAATGACATCACCATCCGTAGTCAACGATGGAAGTTATACCGCAGTTGCTGAGGCACAGGGAAGAAGTGTGAAGGTCTACAGTGAAGAAGGAGAATTGTATTCGATTTCAGCAGACGGAACAGTTGTGCAAATTTCCGTAAACAGTAGTGGCGGTACAGGGCTTATTTTGAAAACAGATTCAGGCTACAAGGTGCAAGTATATAACGAAAAAGGCAACCTTATAATGGAGCGTTTTGACGAGAACAAAGGTGTATATCCAATTGCAGTTGATGTTTCGTCAGACGAAAAGGTTTTGGCAGTAAGTTATTTGGATACTACTGATATTGAAATGGTATCTAAAATATTATTTTTTTATACAGGGAATGAGGATACAAAAAACACTGAATCTGGTGACTTTTTTGCATCAGTAGAAAAGGTGGGTGAGATTGTGCCGGCTATAAAATACATGGACAATGGAATTTTTACGGCAGTTGGCGACACTAATATTTTTGCTATGGATAGTTCAGGAAAAGAGCTGTGGAACAATAAAATCAGCAACAAAATAGATGAAATTGCATTTTGTGGTGAATATTTGGTTATGGCATTGGGTGACGCATTGCCAGGCGAAGACGGTGCAGAAAATGGTACAGTGAGAATATTGAATACCGTAGGAAATCAAAGCTACGACTATTGCGTGGGCAAGAGTATTGCATATTTGAAAGCTTACGAAAATGGCATTGTTGCAGGCAGCAACAGGGATTTTACGGCACTTAGCTATAATGGTAAACTGCTATGGAATTACACAACAACGCAGGATATTAATGATATTATTATTATGAATTCAGCAGAAAGGGTACTTTGTGTTACAAACAATTCGGCTGACATCATAAATATAAATTAAGGAGTAATGTGATGAACTACATTGATATAGGAGTGATAGTAATTCTTTTGTTTTTTGCGATTTTGGGAAGAACAAGGGGTTTGGTAAGGACGTGTTTTAGTTTTATTCCAATGGTGGCAGGACTTGTGGTTACAAATCAGCTATATCCTGTTTTAAGTAAGTTGCTTAGAAACACATTTATATATGATGGTCTTAAAAACGGAGTACAGAAATCACTGGGTTTGGACGGCATATTTTCAAGTTCACTGGCAGGAGGCGAAGCTATAAATGCACTGAAGCTGCCAGATTTTCTTAAAACTGCATTGGTGGAAAATAATAATCCTGTAGTGTACAAAGTTTTGGGTGTTGATAAAATTCAGGAATACATTGCAGGGTATGTCGCTAATATTTGCCTAAATGTATTGTGCATGGCAGTTGTTTTTGTTATTACAATTATAGCTTGTAAATTTATTTTGGCTGCATTAGATTTGATTGTAAAGCTGCCTGTTATAAATTTTTTGAATAAAACAGGAGGATTTTTTGCAGGGCTTATTCAAGGAATAATTGTGCTGTGGGTTATTGGAATGGTACTGGTGTTATTTTACTCAAACCCTGTATTTACTGGGTTTTTCGAAGTTTTAAACCAATCTCGTTGGGGACTTTTTTTCTATGAAAAAAATGTACTATTGTTCATGATTTTGAGAATTTTTGCATAAAAGTAAAAAAAGTTTTGAAAAAGTATTGACTTTTGTTTGGTGGCGTGTTAGTATATTCAAGCGGTCGGGAAAACGGCCGAAGCAAAAAAACAAAAGTAATGGCAACGATGTAAGTAAGGACTGTACCTTGAAAACTAAATAAAGAGAAAAAAGAGTCAATTAAATCGATAAATAATAAATTAATTGAAATAAAGATTTTTGGAGACAAAAATCATGTAGTATCGCTACTACATTCCGAGTTAAGAAGCGTGTATGACGTATATGCGGTAATTAACTCAAAAAATAAGCTTATCGAAAGATAAGCGACCAAATGGTCAAGCAATAAAGAGCACAAGGGGAATGCCTTGGCACTAGGAGCCGACGAAGGACGCGATAAGCTGCGAAAAGCTTCGGGGAGGCGCAAATAGCCTTTGATCCGGAGATATCCGAATGGGGAAACCNNGTAGCGGCGAGCGAAATGGAAACAGGCCAAACCAGAGAACCTAGTTCTCTGGGGTTGCGGACTGCGTAAGGTATTGATAAGTGTTAGTCGAATTGTTTTGGGAAAGCAAACCAAAGACGGTGAAAGTCCGGTAGACGAA
>DPJA01000010.1 GCA_003543235.1 Lachnospiraceae bacterium | reverse complement strand
TATTGACAATGCAATGCAGGAAAATTGACGCAAAAGGTGGAAGTACATTTAAGTAAGTTATCATTATCCATGGCAGCAGGAAAAGGTATTCCAGCAGACTAATGAGAAAGCAGGTATCAAGAAAGATGCGGTTTTTTATTCTGTGACATTCTTTTGTTACTATAATTTTGAACGATAAAATTTCTATTTACTCTTTTAACCATGATTATTTTATTGATCAATACAAGAAAAATTTTGGAATAAACCGAACCTTTATAGATAGTTTTAAAAATATAGACTTTTAGTTTTGATCTTGAGCCATCTGCTAACAATAAATCTCATGTAGCGTGACTTAAAAAAACTGTCATGCTACACCTGCAAAGCCAATCTTAGCTAAAAGTTTATAAATAATAAGAAATATAATTTAGAGAAAGTAGTGATCAAAAAGGATTAAGAAACCTATATATATCTAGACTTTGCAGGCCGTTAAATCGAAATTTAGTTTAGGCTAAAATGGTATGATATTATATGAAAACCTTAAAAGGTGGTGTGAATTATGAAATGGGAAGAAGTTAGAAAAATATATCCTAATAGATTTGTAAAAGTTCAAATACTAAAATCCTATATAGAAAATAATGTAAGATATATTGATGNNCAGTAATTCAGGCTTTTAATGATGAGAAGGAAGCAACTAGGGAGTTAGTACGGACAAAAGATGATATTCTTGTCTATCATACTGGAAAAGAAAAGATTGAGGTGCAAATTAAACAAATATTTGGATTCAGGGGTGCAATCTAATGAATATACAGTTTCAGGATGGACTTTTGTTCACCTCTATCCAAATATTTTTTCGCGGGAGTACAAAANNATTTTTGCTGAAAAAGACGACAGTGTGAATTCATTTTATGGTGTTGGAGGAAGCTTGCATAACTTTTTCTCTAAGAAGGTAGAAAAAATTAAATTAGGTCATGTTAGTTTAAAGGAAGTTAGATTGGATTTCGGTGTGATCGATCCAAAAGGTAATATTAATGGTCTTTTAGGGCTTGATTTGCTAATAATGTTAGGTGCGGTTATAGATCTAAAGAGATTATCATTAACATTGCTTTCGATAGAGGGATACGGCAAAGATTCGTAGAACTTCATTTAAACAGACTATATCCATCTCGAAAATGACTTTTACTGTTCACTTTATGGTGTTAATGAGTTTAACGAGGTAAATAAAGCATTCAAGTTTCTTAAGGATAACTTGATGTTTCTGAAATACAAGATTTTGCAGAAATATTATATAATTGTTTGATTACATTAACGCCAAAGAGGCGGCTGAAAAATCGGGGATCTCGCAGCGGAGGGTACAACTACTTTGTGTGCAAGGAAGAATACCGGGGGCAATGAAATATGCTTCTGATTGGAATATCCCGAGAGCTGCAGTGAAACTTAAGAATGAACGGGTTATCATCGGAATGTATCTAAACTAAAATAATAATTCGAGAAATGAGAGAAATAAAAATGGCTGAGAATAATACTGCTAATGTTGGATTTGAAAAAGAGTTATGGGATGCTGCATGTATACTCAGGGGCAATATGGATGCTTCTGAATATAAGCAAGTAGTGCTGGGCCTTATATTCCTAAAATATATTTCGGATAAATTTGAATCTCGCTACAAAGAGCTAATGGACGAAGGCGAGGGCTTTGAAGAGGATTTAGACGAATATATAAGAGTGGGAGTATTCTTTGTTCCAGAGAAAGCTCGTTGGTCAGAAATTGCAAAGGATGCCCACAATCAGAGTGTTGGTGCAACTATTGATACAGCTATGGATGAAATAGAGAAATCCAACCGCAGATTAAAGGGTGTATTACCTAAAAACTTTGGTCGGCCAGAGCTGGACAAGAGGCGTCTGGGTAATGTTGTAGATATGTTCACTAATATTTCAATGATTGAGCCAGGTGATACAAAGGACGTTTTAGGACGGGCTTATGAATATTGTCTGTCCAAATTTGCTGAGCAAGAAGGAAAACTTGCTGGTGAATTCTATACTCCAGCCTGTGTTGTGAAAACACTTGTAAAGATACTTCGTCCATTTACTGGCAGGGTTTACGACCCTTGCTGCGGTAGCGGGGGTATGTTTGTACAGTCTGCAAGATTTGTGGAGGAACACCGAGGAAGAATTAATGACATTTCTATTTATGGACAAGATTCCAATGCCACTACATGGAAAATGTGCATGATGAACCTTGCTATTCGAGGAATTGAGGCTGACCTTGGTAAATTCAATGCAGACACATTTTTTGAGGATTGTCACCCTACACTTAAAGCGGATTATATTCTTGCAAACCCGCCGTTCAATCTTTCCGATTGGGGTGCAGATAGATTGCGGAATGATGTTCGTTGGAAATTTGGACTGCCACCCGCAGGGAATGCCAACTTTGCATGGATGCAGCATATGATTCATCACTTATCGTCTAATGGAAAAATAGGTTTAGTATTGGCTAATGGCTCTCTTTCCAGTCAGTCTGGCGGTGAGGGTGAAATTCGGAAGAATATCATTGAGGCTGATTTAGTTGAGTGCATCATTGCTATGCCAGCACAGCTTTTTTATACAACTGGTATTCCGGTTTCCCTATGGTTCTTGAACCGGAACAAAAAGCAGAAGGAGAAAACTCTCTTTTTCGATGCCAGAAGTCTTGGCAACATGGTCACGCGGCGACTTCGTGAATTAACCGATACTGACATAAAAAAAATTGCAGACACTGTGATAGCCTTCCAAAATGGAGAGGGTTATGAAGACATCAAGGGTTTTTGTGCAGTTGCTTCCATAGAAGAAATTTCTAAGCACGATTATATCCTAACTCCAGGTAGGTATGTGGGAATTGAAGATGCACAGGACGATGGCGAACCCTTCGATGAGAAAATGAAGAGACTGACTGGTGATCTTTCAGGCTTGTTTGAGAAATCCAGAGAATTGGAAGAAGAAATCAAACGGCAGCTTGGGGGCATTGGCTATGGTTTTTGATAACAGCTCAGAAATTCTTTTATATCAAACGGAGGATGGCCAGACAAAAATTGATGTGCACTTATTAGGTGAAACAGTCTGGCTTTCGCTAAATCAATTGTCAGAGCTTATTCAACGCGATAAGTCTAACAGCAGCAGAGGTCATTCTACGAAAGGCCGATGGTAACAAGCAGAACATGGGCATGACAAATTTTATTGGCGAAAAACCAAGTCTTGAAGAAGCCAAGGTGGCTAAGAACTACTTGGATGATAGAGAACTGGATGTTTTAAACCGTATTGTATCTATCCCGTCTTTTGTAGTTGTTGCCTAAAATATGGATCCAGAGTGTTAATTATCTTATAAATTATTTTTATGGTTAAGGCAATACATTGCTATTTAGTATTAATACGGATGCTTTAATATATATTATATACTTTTCCATGGATGTATTTATATTAAAGTAATATTTATTAGCCGTAATACCAAGTATTACTTAATAAATTTAACTATAATTTACTAAATATTTTGGTGCAAATTGGGTGAAAAATATAGGATCTATCTATCTATCTTGATTTTGCAGAATTACAAGTATTAAATGGAAAACCGATGTATATAAATAATTGGTCAACTAAGTTGGATGATTTCCTGAAAATAAGTGATAGAGAGGTGATCACACATAGAGGTAAAGTATCCCATGAGGCTGCACTGGAAAATGCTCGTAGAGAATATGAAATATATCTTGATCGAGCAAAGGAATTGCAGACTATTATAGAGGTACACTTCCTTGAGGCACAGCAAGAACTGAAAAAGATTGAGAAGAAGGTGAAAAGGTGAGCAAGTGGAGAGAGGTAAAGCTGGGGGAAGTTGTTGAAATAATTGGTGGAGGAACTCCAAAAACAACAGTTGAAGAATATTGGAACGGAGATATTCCTTGGTTGTCAGTAAAGGATTTTAATACCAATTTTAGACGTGTTTACGAAACTGAAAAAATGATTACTGAATTAGGTTTAGCAAATAGTTCAGCTAAAATATTAAACAAGGGAGATATTGTAATTTCTGCTAGGGGAACTGTTGGAGCACTTGCACAATTAGGAAGGTCTATGGCGTTTAATCAATCATGCTATGGGTTAAAACAGATTGAAAATATTTCAAATATTGATTTTATTTATTATGCTTTAAAAAGTAAAATTGAAGAAATTAAACGGAATACACATGGGTCTGTGTTTAATACGATAACAATGAAAACTTTTGATATTCTTTCCATACCACTCCCGTCCATACCTGAGCAAAAAACTATTGCAGATATTCTATCTGTCTTCGATGACAAAATCGAGGTTAACAATCAAATTAACAAAAAGCTAGAGGAAATAGTGCAGGCCATTTTCAAGACTTGGTTTGTCGACTTTGAACCGTATAAGGATGGGGAGTTTGAGGATAGTGAATTAGGAAGAATTCCAAAGGGGTGGAAGGTTGGGGAAGTTGAGAAACTTGCAACATTTAAGAATGGAAAAGGCATAAAAAGTGAGTATAGGGATGAAACAGGCAAGTATAAAATAATGGGTTCTAATGGCGTGATTGGTTATACAAACGAAGTTTTATTTAATGATCCAGTAATAATGATAGGTAGAGTTGGTGCTAATTACGGTGAAATTCATTATTTAATAGATCCTTGTTGGGTAAGTGATAACGCAATAGCTTCACAACCTTTGGACGGAAATGATTTTTGGTTTATTTTAAATATTTTGTTGCAGATTGATTATAGTAATTTTGTTGCTGGCTCTGCTCAACCGCTAATTACCCAAACGGCTGTAAAATCATATAAAACAATTCTTCCTTCAAGAGATGTGTTAGATGAGTTTAATAATATTGTGAAAGATATTTATCTTAAAATAAATATGAATATTAAAGAGAATGATTCTCTTCAACTACTTAGAGATATCCTACTGCCAAAACTGATGAGATTAAAGTAAGTGAGGACTGATAGAATGGATGTAAGAGTAAGAGAGGACATGCCTCAAATAAAAAACTTAACGCAATATATTAAGCATAACTCAGATTTACAAAAAGAAGCAACTTCTTTGGATGAAAGAATATTTTTTAGAGGGCAAGAAAACCTTACTTGGCCTATTTCACCTAGTGTATTCCGGAACCAGTTCTTAAGTATTGAACATAAAATAATTAAGTTCGCACTTGAAAGAAGTCCTAAGGATTTTAAAGATCATCTTACACCTTTTGAACGCCTTACCAAGCTTCAGCACTATGGTTTACCAACCCGCTTATTAGATGTCACACTAAATCCATTGGTTGCATTATATTTTGCTTGTCAGCCCAGTTTCGATTTGGAGTGTATTGAAGAAACTGACACGAATGGGAATATAAGGTTCAATAAGATTGAACGTGACGGAGCAGTGTATTTCAAAAGAGACTATGTTGCCTTATCTGATGCAGACGTTGTAAAAGTGATTTCTCTATTAGCAGAAATGGATACTGGTACAGGAACGGAGGTAAAAAAGCTTTTTGATACACTTCGTATTAATGGTATGAATTATATTTATCCTAATGATTTAGAAACACTTTTTTCAATGTTGCAGAGAAGTTATTTTGTAACCTGTAGTCAAAATAACGAGAGACTAATACGGCAAAGTGGAGCCTTTTTATTACCAGGTGCCATTAATATTATTAAAGAAGATGATTTAGAAAAAACAAAAATAAGTAAAGGTATTCAAAACCTTCAAAATGAATTTTCGCCTGAATATTTTATTATTCCTTATCAAAAGAAAGAAGAGTTATTGGAGGAACTTGACTTTTACAACATAAACGAAGCGACACTTTTTCCTGAGCTTGAACACCAAATGAATTACATAAAGCAACGTAATCTTAAACTTACAACAGATGTATCTACGTTTATAAAAATGATTCAAGAAGCAAGAGCACTTGATTTTTCAGATGTTATTAATTTTCAGATTAAAATTCCAGACACATACTGGGATAAATTGCAATCATTTATCGATAGTCTATTTAATAATGAAAATCCAGATTTGAGTATTAAACTATTTGATGGTTTTAAAGCGACTGCAAGTTTGGATTGGTATAAGAAGGAGCAATTACAGGCGAGCATAAAGCGTGAATTGTTTACTATAATAAGAGATACTAAACAATATTCTATCCCAGATGGAAAAAAATTAGCAAAGATTATTTTGGATAAAGCTAGAGCAATATTTATTGACGACGTATTAAAAGCAAAACCTGAAGAACCTGTTGAATAGGGAGGTATCCATATGTCCTATACAGAATCGCAATATGAAAATGCCATCATTGAGTTATTTCGAGATAAACTGGATTATACATATTGCTATGGTCCGGATGTGGCGAGGGACTACCGGAAACCTTACCATGAGGACATGTTGCTACTGAGTTTAGAAACAATAAACCCTAAGTCGCATACTTTCGCTATCCAAGAAGCCTTATACAAAATCACACATTATGATACTAATAATCTACTGCAAATAAACCAGAAGTTTACCGACTATCTTCAAAACGGCGTAGAAGTAACCTACACAGTCAATGGTGAGCAAAAGAATGCCATCGTGAGACTTATTGACTATGAGAATATTCATAAAAACACCTTCTATGTAATTAATCAATGGACAATACTAGACGTGGAAGAAAAACGCCCCGATTTGGTTGTATTCATAAATGGTCTGCCTCTTGTACTTATTGAACTAAAGTCCTGCTCGCGGGAGGAAACAGATGCATCGGAAGCTTACCGTCAGATGAGGAACTACCTGCACGCAATCCCATCCATTTTTCAGTACAATGCCTTTTGTGTTTTGTCGGATTTGGTGACTTCAAGGGCCGGTACTCTGACTTCGGATGAAGACCGCTACATGGAATGGAAAAGCATATCAGGGGATTATGAGGAAACGCGCTTTGCTTCTTTTTCCACCTTATTTGAGGGTATATTTGAGAAGAGGCGGCTTTTAGATATTATTAAAAATTTCATTCTCTTTTCTAATGAGTCAGAAAAAACCAACAAAATACTTGCAGGTTATCATCAGTATTTTGCAGTTAATAAAGCGGTTAATCGCTCGCAAAAGTCGGTCTGTGGTGACGGTAAAGGAGGTATTTTCTGGCACACACAGGGAAGTGGGAAATCTCTTTCCATGGTGTTTTATGCGAGACTTTTGCAAGATGCCTTAAACAGTCCGACTATTGTTATTTTAACCGACCGAAACGATCTAGATGATCAGCTCTTCGGGACTTTTTCAAAGTGTGCTGCTTTTCTTCGTCAAACACCGCAGCAGGCAGAAAACCGTAATGATTTGAGAAAGTTACTGGCAGGTAGAAAGGCAAACGGAATTATCTTCACCACTATGCAGAAGTTTGAGGAATCAGATGAGCCACTTTCTAAACGTGAGAATATAATTCTTATGGCAGATGAAGCACACCGTTCACAATATGGTTTGGACGAAAAGGTTGACGAAAAGACAGGAAAAGTGACTGTGGGATATGCCCGTCTTGTAAGAAACTCCCTGCCGAATGCTTCATATATCGGCTTTACAGGTACACCGATTTCGCTTAGCGACCGTAGCACAATTGATGTCTTTGGTGATTATATTGATTGTTATGATATGACTCAGTCGGTTGCCGACGGTGCCACCAAACCTGTTTTTTATGAGAACAGAGTTATTAATCTGGGATTGGATGAGGCAACGCTTTATAAAATTGATGTGGAATATGGTATTATTGCAGAAAAAGCTGAAGAGTATCATGTCGAGAAGTCAAAAAAGCAGCTTTCCCAAATGGAAAGTATTCTTGGTGCGGAAGAAACCATAAGAACGCTTTGTGCTGATATTGTAGCACATTATGAAGACAGGGCAGATATTCTTACAGGCAAGGCGATGATTGTCGCATATTCTAGACCTATTGCAATTAAAATTTATCTGGAAATCCTTCGATTGCGCCCGGAATGGAGTGAGAAAATCAAGGTAATTATGACTGGCTCCAATGGCGATCCTGAGGAATGGAAAGAAATTATTGGCTCAAAAGCCTACAAAGTGGCACTTGCACGTAAGTTCAAGGATGATCATGATCCAATGAAAATTGCAATTGTTGTGGATATG
Source organism: Lachnospiraceae bacterium (assembly GCA_003543235.1). Classification (GTDB taxonomy): domain Bacteria; phylum Bacillota; class Clostridia; order Lachnospirales; family Anaerotignaceae; genus UBA8514. The sequence continues at coordinate 2,954 of DPJA01000010.1, read as the reverse complement.
TGGCTTACTGGTTTTGATGTACCATCACTTGCCACCATGTATATCTACAAGCCGATGCAGGGGCACAACCTCATGCAGGCTATTGCGAGAGTAAACCGTGTGTTTAAGGACAAAGAAGGCGGATTGGTAGTTGATTATGTAGGAATCGCGGCTGCATTGAAACAGGCAATGAGTGACTACACCAGACGTGACCAAAAAAACTTTGGGAATCCCAATATCGCCGAGTCAGCATTGCCCAAATTCATGGAAAAGCTGTCAGTATGCAAGGACTTATTCCATGGTTTTGATTATTCCAAATTCATTACAGGTTCAGATCTTGACCGTGCTAATTTGATAGTGGATGGAATTAATTTCATTATTGTCACTGAGGATAAGAAGAACACCTTCATCAGGCAGGCTTTGCTGTTAAAACAGGCTCAAACCTTATGCAGAAGCCTTCTTTCGCAAGAACTTCGTTTGGAGTTCGCTTTTTTTGAAGCGATAAGAACTTCAATTACTCGCATTACTCAGAGCAAAAAGCTATCACTAAAAGAAATCAATGAGCGAATCAATGCCCTGTTGCAACACAGCATTAAATCCCAGGGTATCATCAATATATTTAAGGATGAGACTGCTGAGTTTTCCATATTCGATGAAAAGTTTTTAAAGGAAATAGCCTCCATGAAACAGAAAAACCTGTCGGTAGAGCTTCTGAAAAAACTTTTACAGGAACAAGTGACAGTATATCAAAGGACTAATCTTGTAAAATCAGAGTTGTTTTCAGAAAAACTTAAGAGGCTTCTAAATGCCTACCGTAATGGTCAGATTACAAATGTAGAAGTAATTGAAGAACTTTTAAAAATGGCACATGATATTGCTGATGATCATAATGAAGGGAAAAATCTCGGCCTGACGTGGGAGGAGAAAGCCTTCTATGATGCCCTAACAAAACCAGAAGCACTCAAGGACTGCTATAGCAATGACGTGCTGATTGCCATAACCAAAGAGCTAACAGAAATGCTGAGAAAAAACAGGTCTGTTGATTGGAATAAGAGAGAAATGGCAAGAAGTGAAATGCGCTCAATGGTCAAGCGACTGTTGAAACGGTATAAATATCCCCCCGAGGAGATACCGAATGCGACAGAGTATGTATTGGCACAGTGTGAACAGTGGTCGAACAAAGGATGAGGTTCGTATTGTAGATGATAAGATGATTTTTGAGAAGTACCGAAACCATGCCAAACATACAAGACTTACCGACTTGCTAGACCACTTGATTAAATATACCCTCGCCGATCGGATATGCTGGATGAGCTTGCGCGGAGTATGAAAAAATTGAGAGATGATGTTGCTAAAAATGATCTATATTACGAACACTTCTAACAATGCAAGTGTAGCTATTCATGGCGACTATATGGAAAGTTTTTGATTAAATGCTGGTATGTTCGACGTTATGTTCTTCGCTATCGTATCATAGTATATGGTACGGGGGATCCGAACCTTACCTTTATTTTCCGGTTTAAATGAAGGATTTTAGAGGCTTATCTTAAAAGTTTTAAACTCTGACTGGTCAGACAGAAAAATATAGGTAACCAAAGCCTGCCCCGTCCTTCCGTTTTCGTTTAAGTAGGAATAAATACTGCAGCACCATTAACAGGATAAAGGCTTTTTTGTCATGTTTTTTCTAGCTGAAATCAATTAAAGTCGTCCATAAACCTGTCTACGGTAATAAAAATATTTTGTTAGTGTGAGGTATTAAGCCGATGGAAGTTAGAATTGGTGATAGGGTACAGGATTTAATGCAATAAATTAGTCAAAAATATTAATGATAAATAATTATAAATATATGTGTATTATACAAGAAAGGAATGATGATGGTGAAAATTATTAGCATAGATAATTCTTCACCTTACCTGGTAGATGTAAAAAAACTATGGAGAAAGAATTCAGCTACTTTAGGTTTTTTTGCTGATGGTGCATTTGCCGACTATGCAGCTAAACGTTGGATTATTGTAGCAATTGATACAGATGATAAATGTGTTGGATACTCGATTTATAGAATTTCACGTTCAAGGTGTATTATTGTGCATTTATGTGTAGATTCACAATATAGGGGGAAAAATATTGCGAAGGCTTTGGTAGAAAGTCTTCATCAGTCTCATAAAAAGCTAAATGGTATAGGTCTTTCGTGTCGAAGAGACTATGAGATTAGTAGCATGTGGCCCAAATTGGGGTTTGTTGCGGTAACGGAAAAAGTAGGAAGAAGTTTTAGTGGTAAAAGTCTAACATATTGGTGGTATNNAATGTATTTTTTGATTTATTATCTGGTGAAGATTCTGATAGTTTTGAATCTAAGTCTCTAATGGCCGACTGGTTACAATATTCTATAATTCTTTGCTTGACGGATGAAATTTATAATGAGATAAATCGAAATAAAGACTTAGAACAACGCAAACAACACAGAGAGTTTGCGGATAATTTTAACATACTCAAATGTTATTATAAGGATATTGAAAATATTGTTAATGAATTGCGTGTTTATTATCCAAATCACAATAAACGAGCTAGCGATGAATCAGATCTTCGTCAATTGGCTAAAACGGCTAAAACTATTGTTTCTGAAGTGCCTTTTTTTATAACCAGAGATAGCGTTCTGTTGAATGAAGCAGAAAATATTTATGATAATTTTGGTATATCAATTTTAAGACCAGTCGATTTAATTATACGAGTTGATGAATTAATACATGAGCATTTTTATCAACCTCGTCGGCTTGCTGGTTCATTATTTCATATTAATAATACTCGATCTCAGATAGAATCTGAATTAGTTACCACATTTCTTAGTTATGTACAAAGTGAATCAAAACTAGAATTCCAACGTTTATTACGCAAATATTTATCTGATCCTACGTCTTTTCAAACGCTGTTACTTAAGGATGCAGAACAAAAAAATGTAGGTATAATTGTTTATGGAA
>DPJA01000008.1 GCA_003543235.1 Lachnospiraceae bacterium | reverse complement strand
AAACTAAATACTTTAAAATACTCATAGAAGCCTAAAATTGAATTGTGAGGGAACTATGATGTATATAAATAATTGGGTAATTAATGAATTTTCTGATGCTCCATTAGCAGATAATAGACTTGTAAACCGTCTACAAAAAATAGCTGATTGTTTTTATAGTAATCCAGGAAGTCCAATACCTGTGGCTTGCGGGAGCTATGCAGCTACGACGGCAGCATATAGATTTTTTGATAATGGCAGAATAAACCCGGAGGCACTACTAATGGGGCATAGAGAACAAACTATTGAACGTATGAAAAAGTATGATACCGTATTATCATTAGAGGATACAACTACCCTAGACTATAAGGATCACCCTGCAACACAGGGTTTAGGTACCTGTTCTACTACTGAGGATTCACTTGGATTGCTTTGCCATACTTCACTTGCTACTACAGTTGAAGGTAATCCTCTTGGAGTTCTATCACAACAGGTTTGGACACGTGACCNNGCTGACATTTATGATTTCTTCAACAAAGCAGTATCAGAAGAAAAACATGTACTTGTAAGAGTTGCTCAAAAAAAGCGAGCATTAGAAGATGGGAAATATCTGATTGATAAAATCGAAAGCAAACCCATCATGGGACAAATTCTTGCAAGTATACCTAGAAACGTTGAAAACAAACGTCCTCCAAGAGAAGCAACATTAACAGTAAAATACTGCCCAGTTAGAATAAAACCTCCTTTGAATCGTAAAGATTCAAAGAATTTACCCAATCTTAATCTGTATTTAGTTTTAGCGGAGGAAGTGAATCCTCCTGAAGATGCAGAGCCTATATATTGGCTACTGCTTATAACGTTACCTGTAGAAAATCTTGATCAAGCTGTTGAAAAAATCAAGTGGTACAAACAACGTTGGAAAATTGAACGTTATCACCTCGTTTTAAAGAGCGGCTGTAAGGTTGAAGACCTACAATTAGAGTCTGTAGAGAGCTTACAGAACGCACTTGCAATATATTCTATAGTAGCTTGGAAACTTCTATGGATTAAGCTTGAATCTGAGCAAAATCCAGAAGTTTCTTGTGATATAGTTTTACAGGAACACGAGTGGCAAGCACTCTACTGTGTAATAAATCAATCACCTATTCCGCCAACGCAACCTCCTACATTACAGGAAGCTATTTTGATGATTGCAAAGCTTGGAGGATTCCTTGCCCGCAAATGTGATGGCAAGCCTGGCGTAATAGTAACATGGCGCGGTTTAAGGCGCCTTCATGATATTGCACAAGGTTGGCTTGTCGCTCGATTACCAGTTACCTCCCAATAATGTGTAGCATGTATAGCATCAGGCGAGGGGATAAAAAAATAAAGGATGTGTCTCAAATGATAAAAATTTTATTGAATGGCTGTAATGGCCGCATGGGTCAGACAATATCCACCTTTCTTCAGGCGCATAAAGAAGTAACTGTTGTAGCAGGTGTAAGTCCTAATAGCGAACAAATACAGCAATATCCAACATTCAAAAATATTTATGAATGCAAAGAAACTTTTGATGTAATAATTGACTTTTCAAAGGCAGAATCATTAGATAACTTACTTACATATGCCTTGAAAAAGAAAAAGCCTTTATTGATAGCAACCACGGGTCATTCGTCGCAACAAATTACAAAAATTCATAAAGCATCAAAAAATATACCTATTTTCAAGTGTGCCAATACATCTCTTGGTGTTAATCTTTTGCTAGAGGTTGTAAAAAAAGCAGCATCAGTGCTTGGTAAAGATTTTGACATTGAAATTATAGAAAAGCATCACANNGATGAACAGTATAACTTTGTATATGATAGACACTCACAAAGAAATAAGCGCACAAAAAAAGAAATAGGTTTCCACTCAATTAGAGGTGGAACCTATGTAGGCGATCATACTGTGATTTTTGCAGGTAATGATGAGGTTCTTGAAATAAAGCATTCTGCGTTATCTAAAAACGTATTTGCTGAAGGTGCAATAAAAATAATCAAATTTCTTCACGATAAGCCAGCAGGACTATATTCAATGAATAATCTAATTAAAGCATAAGTTGTTAGTCTACCTTTCTATCTCTTGAGGACTTTGAATCGATGGCTGCGCATAAAACTTATTCACTCCACTAAATATAGCTCTGGCAAGTTTATCTTGATAATCATCACTTGCCAGTTTCAATTCTTCAGTTTGGTTACTTAAAAAGCCACATTCAACCAATACTGCAGGAGCCTTTAAGTTTTTTATTACAAAAAGGCTTGTTGTAGCCTTGGCTTCCCTTTTGTTTTCTGGGTCAATCATACTTCTCAGTTCTGATTGTATTATCTCTCCAAGTCTTTTGCTTTCAGTAAAATCACCTGCATAAAACACCTGAGCGCCATGCTCACTCGGGTCAGTGAAACTATTTAGATGAATACTAATGACCATTTTGGGATTTGCTTCATCAATAATCTTTTTTCTTGCTCTAAGCTCCACGGCTTGCATCCACTTTGACCCTTCCTTCAAATTCTCCTCATCTTTTTCCCTTGTCAATACAACAACCTGACCGCTGTGATCTAGCTGTTTTTTTAATTTTTTTGATATACTTAAGTTTATATCCTTTTCAGACTTTCCATTTTTACCAACAGCACCTGGGTCTCTTCCTCCATGTCCAGGGTCTATTATTATTACTTGCCCAGTAAACGGAAGCATAATTTCACGTATTCTTCCATAGATAAAGTTGGTTGTTGAAAAGCATATAAGCAATACCATTATTGAAATAAACAAACTTTTCCTCTTAATTAAAATTATCATTGAATCCCCCCAGAATACCTATACTTAAAGATATTCAAAAATGCTAAAAATAATTCTAAATATAACCATTCGAACTCACCCCCCGACCCCTCTCTTTCCCAAAAAGAAGGGGAAAAAGTATACAAAAAAATGACCTGCCTCAGCAAGTCATTTTTTTGTATACTTTTTCCGCAATAGACAATCTGGATTCTTAAGGGCTCACGCCCTTAAGTCGTCGAAGACGAAACTCCCCCAAGATTGGGGGTCAGGGGGTTGATCTGGCGCAAGCCACTCTCATTTCATTATCTTGGTTCTACAATTAATTTAATAGCCGTTCTTTCTTCACCTTCAATCACTATATCAGTAAATGCAGGAATGCAAACTAAATCAATTCCAGAAGGAGCTACAAAACCTCTTGCGATAGCAATAGCTTTGACTGCTTGATTGACTGATCCCGCACCAACGGCTTGAACCTCAGCCTTACTTCTTTCTCTCAGCACACCTGCCAAAGCACCTGCTACAGCATTTGGACTAGACTTTGCTGAAACCTTTAAAACTTCCACGTTATATACCTCCTAACAAATTGTGTTGGAAATATATTCTACAAGGATTCATAAAATCCTCTTTTTTAGAATTTTTTTGTATGTTTTTCAAAATTTATTGATTATCCCTTAAGAAAGTATCTAATTCTTTCGAGTCTAACACATTTCCCTGATTTTTCATCAATTTCAAAGTAAACACCATTAAGTTGCATATCGCCTTCAGGTATTAGGAATTTAGCATGCTCCTCTGTAGTGAATCTTTTAATAATTACGTCTTTATCAATCCCAATTACTGAATTATACGGCCCTGTCATTCCAATATCAGTAATAAACCCGGTACCATTAGGAAGTATCCTCTCATCTGCAGTTTGAACATGCGTATGAGTACCGAAAACAGCGCTAACCTTACCATCAAGATACCATCCCATAGCAATCTTCTCCGAAGTTGCTTCCGCATGAAAATCTACAATTATAATGTCAGTATAATCCTTTAGCTTTTCAATCTCGGAAAGCGCAGACTCAAACGGACATTGTGCCGCCTCAAGATACACTCTGCCGCACAAATTAATCACACCAACCTTACTGCTACCCATATAGAAAATTGTAGATCCTTTTCCTGGCAAACCTGATGCAAAGTTTGCAGGTCTAACAATACATTCATCCCCATCAATAAAATTATAAACTGCATTATTGGACCAAGTGTGATTTCCAAGTGTAATTATGTCCGCTCCAAAAGAATAAATCTCCCTTGCAACCTTTTCTGTAATACCATTGCCAGTAGCTGCATTTTCTCCATTAACAATACATATATCAATTTTAAGTTCACGCTTTATATTAGAGAGCATTTCCCGAAGAATTCTTCTCCCCGGCCGCCCAACAACATCCCCAACTGCAAGTATCCGCAATATGTTTCCTCCGTTCCAACTTCAATTAGAGACATTATAGCATTTTTAAAGTGAAATTTAAAGGAGTTTTTAAAAAACGGTCTGAACTCAGACTTGTGGGATTTAAGGACGGGAGGGATGGACGTAAAAAATCTGACAGCAAACTGTCAGACCGTCAGATTTTTAAATTTTCTAAAACTATATATTTTTACTTTCAGTAGATAAATACGAAACATTTCTCCATTTATAGATACTCGTTATTATTCCTACTTCCAACATACTAGCAATAAATTGCGATCCACCATAGCTTATAAAAGGCAGTTGTACACCACCAGCAGGTGCTAGACCTAAATTAATTAATATATTCCATACAAATTGAACAGCAAAAACTCCCACNNATGTATGCAAAAACAAAACTTGTATTTACATTTTCTAACATGTTTGGGTTAAAAGTAAACCCATTTCCAAACAGCCCTGCTGAATGTATTAGTTTGATTGATTGATTAACCATCCAGCCTGATCCATACGAGTCTGGTGATATATAGTCTAAAAATCTATCAAGTCTATACGGTTGAGTTATACAATTAAATAAAAATATTGCAACTCCAAATCCAAATGTTAAAAGTAAATGTTTTAATTTAATACCTGAAACAATTACTAATATTGTAACAGCAATTAAATATACAACACTGGTAGAAAACGAAGGTGCCTCCAATATAATAAAAACTGGGACTACACTTAAAACCAACCCATATATGATTTTTTTAGGATTAGTCCAGTTCCAATTTTCCAAAAGGCCTGACAAAGCAATAATAAATAAAATTGGACTAATGTCCACAAAGTTTATACTAAAAGGTCCAATACTCAGCCATCGTCTTGCCCCATTAACTGGAATACTACAATACACCACAAATAATAAGATGAGTACAGTCCCTGCGTAAATATATTTAGAGAAAGGTTGAATTTTTCTGTAATCAACAAAATAGAGTCCAACCATCATAGTTATACCTACAATGGTAAAAACTAAACTTTTTTTAAATACGTGGATGTTACTGTACAATGTACCTTTGATATCAATAAAATACATTACCAATAAACCGAAACTTGCAAATAATATCGTTATCAGCAATATTATCCATTCAGGTTGAGTTTTATGAATTTTGTTAAGCTGTCTACCCACAAGTTCCGCATTTCCCATCTGTTTAATCGCCCTCTCAGCAGCTTCATCTTCCGTAGCGCCTGTTGCTAAGTACTCCAAGGATGTTTCTTCTATGTGACCTAAAAGTTCAATTTGAATTTCTTTATGAGCCCTACGATTTTTTATTTGAACGCATACACTGTTTATATATTCTTGAACCTTATGATTTTTATTTAAGCCCATATGCTCCCCTCCCATAAAACCTTTTCTACCGATTTACGGAATACTGTCCATTCTTCTTCTTTCTCTTTCAAATGACTTTGACCCTTCTTGGTAATACGATAGTATTTTCTTTTGCGGTTACCTTCGTTATCATCCCAATAAGACTCAATCATATCTTCAAACTCCAGTGAATGCAAAATCGGGTAAAGCGTACCTTCCTTAAAAGAAAAAACCCCATCAGACCTTCTTTCAATTTCTTTAATCATTTCATATCCATACATCTGTTTTCGGTTCAATAGACTTAAAATTAAACTTGAAGTACTTCCTTTCATAAGTTCTTTACTAATCTTCATAAAATTCCTCCTTAATAAGATATCGAATTACTATGCATAGTATATCTATGTATTAGTTTAGAAAATTATTATGAGTTTGTCAATATAAATTTTACTTTTTGTAATAATTTTAAAAGTAGAATTTATATTGATATGATTTTTACCATTCACTATTAAAAATTAGGGGTAATTCAGAATTCTTTCTTATGTTTCGCAATGGATTTTTGCCATTGCTGCTTTTCATATAAATAGCTCACTTTGTCATCGCTATACTTAGCTTCATGCTTTAACCTCAAATAACTGTTCCATCGCTCTTCAGATAATTCACCATTTGTAATTGCTACTTTTATGGCGCAGCAAGGCTCACTTTGATGCTTACAATCGGTAAATTTACATTTGTCAAAGAACTCCTCAACATCTGCAAAACTTTGTCCAAGACCCACTGTTACATCCCACATACCAAGCTCACGCATACCTGGAGTATCAATAATCATAACACCACTATTGAGCTTAATAAGCTGTCGGTGGGTAGTGGTGTGACGACCTTTGCTGTCATCCTCACGAATCTCATTTACCTCCATGATTTCTTCCTCGTGACCGTCAAGTTTTGCAAGTGCATTAACAAGACTTGACTTACCGACACCTGAAGAGCCAAGAAAGACAATCGTTTTGCCTGGTGTAAGATAATTGGATAATTCGGTTATCCCACATCCTGTTTTGACACTAACAGTGAAAACTCCAACACCTAAAGAAACCTTTTCTACAGCTCGAATCTGCTCTGTATAATCCTCAACCAAATCTGATTTAGTAAGGATAATGACCGGAATTGCTCCACTTTGCCATGAGGCAGTCAAGTAGCGTTCCATACGTCTATGGTTAAAATCGTGATTCAGTGAAGACATTATAAATACATAATCGAAGTTTGCTGCAACAACCTGCTCATTTGACATTCTATTATCCTCCCGTCCTTTTGAACATAAACGCGAGAACTTGCTTTTTCTATCAAGCATCTCATGAATCACAGCATCACCTGATTCGTTATAATTTACCATTACAAAGTCTCCTACCGAAGGGTAGTTTTCTGAAATTTGGGCTGAATACATATACGAACCTTTAAGTTTTGCTGTTTTTTCGCCATGTTCAGTAATAATACGGTATAGTTCCTTATATTCAGCGATTATCCTTGCAGGAATTAAATTTTTATTACTGAATAAATTAGTTTGTTTACAAAAGAAATCATTATATCCCCAATAATTTAAGTCTATTTTATTTTTCATTTTATTCCTCCATGATTATTATAATATTGCCTTAATTGAAGTGTCTTTTTATTTTGTGTCTTTCCTCTGTGTATCAAATGTAATGTATAAGTCATAATTAAGATTAGCTACTTTAATATCCAATAGTTTCTAAAAAATGGATATAAAAAAACACGATAACCATATCGTGCTGCCTGTATCAAATATGCAGTCTGTAAGATTATTCCTAATTAGTAAAAGGAAACACAAACAAACAGATACATTATCTGCTCTAGTAAAAAACCTTTTACGCTAATATTAAATTAAAGAAAAACCACCTTAACAAACAACACTCTCACACAAATCAACACCTTTCATAATTTATATATACATTATTTCACATTTTCATGTTATAGTCAATGTCAACGTGCCATGTGCAGCTCTGACGAGCAAAAATATTTATTTAGGCTTAAAAATCCAAATCGCCAAATTCTTGTGTCAAAAGTTACCAGTATGTGTTTTTAATCTCTTAGGGTCTAATT
>DPJA01000002.1:7208-12357 GCA_003543235.1 Lachnospiraceae bacterium | reverse complement strand
TTAACTGGATGGAAAATATTCAGGATTGGTGCATTTCAAGGCAACTTTGGTGGGGTCACAGAATACCAGCTTACTATTGCTTGGATTGCGATGAGTTAATGGTTTCAAAAGAGCCTATAATAAAATGTACAAAATGCGGAAGCACAAACGTAAAAGCAGATGAAGATACGCTTGACACTTGGTTCAGCTCTGCACTCTGGCCATTTTCTACATTAGGCTGGCCGAAAAAAACTGAAGATCTTGAGTATTTCTTCCCTACAAGTGTTTTATTTACTGGAGCTGACATAATTTTCTTCTGGGTTGCAAGGATGATTTTCTCGTCAATGGAGTTTATGGGTAAAGAACCGTTCAAATACGTAATTTTCAATGCTCTTGTGAGAGATGAACAGGGAAGAAAGATGAGTAAATCCCTAGGGAACGGAATTGACCCACTTGAGGTTATTGAAAAGCATGGCACAGATGCATTAAGATTCATGCTGGCATCTAGCAACACTCCAGGAACAGATATGAGATTCCAATGGGAGAGAGTCGAAGCTTCAAGAAACTTTGCAAATAAGATTTGGAATGCTGCAAGGTTTATTCAAATGAATCTTGAAGTAACTGAAAATAAACTACCTGATTTAAATACGCTTACTCCTGCAGATAAATGGATTTTAAGCAGATATAATAGCGTTGTAAAAGAAGTTACTGAGAATCTTGAAAAGTTCGAAACAGCAACAGCTGCACACAAACTGTACGACTTCGTTTGGAATGATTTTTGCGATTGGTATATTGAANNACGAAGGTGACAGCATCATGATTTCACAATGGCCAGTTTATCAAAATAAATTAGAGTTTAATAATGTGAATATACTTGCCTCAAGTGCTACATCAAATTCACAAATGCATTCCCCAACAGTTAATGTAGTTGATCAAATGGAAATGATAATGGCAACAATTAAAGCCATAAGAAACATCAGNNTGAAATTACAATTCAGAATAATAAAGAAGGAATTCCGGAAAACGCAGTTTCGGTAATAACTCCAAATGCAGAAGTGTATCTACCACTAGAGGACTTGGTTGACAGAGAAATGGAACTTGCAAGGCTTTCGAAAGAAAAGCAAAGGCTTGAATTAGAGATTGAAAGAATTGATAAAATGCTTTCAAACCAAGGATTTGTAAGCAAAGCGCCGAAGGAAAAGATTGAAGAGGAGAAGGTGAAGAGAGTTACGTATGAGGAAATGCTCGGGAAGGTTTCGGAGCGGGTGAACAGTTTTAAATAATAAGGTCAATTATAGGGAGAACTTTATGAATATTACTAACGATGGCATACTAGGAAACTTCTTTGAAAGAAATCCAATTGATTATTATTGTAATCGGTAAATTTAGAGCAAAAAGAAAATCAACTAATATTTAATAATTTATTGCCCTGTTGAATGTACACAAAACAAAAAGTGCTATAGTGAAATATCTTGAACAAATGCCAAGCTGACATCGTTTATCTTACGGTGTCAGTTTTTTTGAGGACTGTTTAATTGAGAGTAGATGCACCCGATGGCAGAAATGCAAAATTATTATGTCAGCTATATAGTTAAGTTCTTAGAGTTTGAATTTTGACATATAATCTATACAATTCTTGTTAAGTATGTTGTAGAAAAGAGTACAGAGATGCTCAAGCTAGGTGAGGGATACCCAGTACAACTTACTTTTCACCAATAGCCATAGGCAGATAGCAGAAACACAAGATTGTTAATTTGAACTATATAGAAATCAAGATAGGAGGAATGGAGATTGAAACATGCGGAGAATATAGTTAAGGCCTCTCAGCCTTACACATATGAACTGATGCTTAGTGATATACATGGACTGGTTCACGCATTTCCTTTTCTAAATGTTACTACAATAGGTAAGTCTGTATTAGGCAAAGAAATATTTGCAATATCTATAGGGCATGGCCAAAATGAAGTTACATATAATGCATCTCATCATGGAGCAGAGTGGATAACCTCGTTGATATTAATGAAATTTATTGAAGATTATTCAACATATTTTTCAATGGGAACGAATTTTTATGGATTTAATCTGCAACATATTTTTGACAATACTACAATTCGCATTGTACCAATGGTTAATCCTGACGGCGTTAACCTAAATATTAGAGGCTTGACAAGCGAAAATATGGAGTACCATGATAGACTTTTAAAGTGGAACAATGGGAGTTATGACTTTACACATTGGAGTGCAAATATTCACGGAGTTGATCTAAATCATAATTATGATGCATTTTGGGAGGTTTCAAGAAAACAGGAGCCTAAATATAGTATATTTGGTCCTAGTGCATCTAAACATTCGGGAGAAAATGCCGAGTCTGAGCCTGAAACAAAAGCTTTAGCTGATTTTACGAGGGCCCATGACTTCAGACTTGTAATTGCTTTTCATAGTCAGGGAGAAGAAATTTATTGGGACTTTGCAAATAAAGCTACAGAAGAGGCACATGATATTGCAAAAAAGTTTAGAGATATAAGTGGCTACAGAATAATGGGGATTGCACCTGGTGCTGCATCTGTGGGTGGATACAAAGATTGGTTTATTAACAAATTTAACAGACCTGGATTTACAGTCGAAGTCGGGTTGGGAGAGAATCCGTTGCCTATGTCACAGTTTGAAGAAATTTACAAAAAGAATGTAAGTATAATGCTTTTAGGGGCGGTAGTGTAGATGTGCTAACACCAGCGTGTTAACACCAGAACCGGTACTCCGTTAACCATGAAGACAATAAATACCAAATATTAATACTTGACACTGTTGCTCACTAGATTATAATTATATGTATAACAAAAGATAAAGAGGTGGATTATGGGAAAGAAAATCAAAAAAGAGGATATCAAAAAGAGCCAAGGTGCAATGCTAATCTGGACATCAATAATTCTAGTGACTGTTATGGCAATAGTCGGAGGCGTTGTGTGGAGAGAACAGTCAGGTGAACAAATTCAGCCAATACCACCGCCAAAACCTCAGTCACAATCGCAAAGCCAAGATGAAATTTCAATGGCAGAAATTCAGACATCTAAGGGAACAATCAAAGTATCTCTTGAAAACAAAAAAATGCCTATAACAGTAGGAAACTTTACAAAGCTTGTAAACAGTGGTTTCTACAATGGATTGAATTTTCACAGAGTTGAAGATTGGGTAATACAAGGTGGTGACCCGAATGGAAATGGTTCAGGTGGTTCGGACGAGACGATTACTTTAGAGACAAGTCCAGATTTAAAAAATATTCGAGGTGCCCTTGCAATGGCAAGGTCTACTGATCCAAATTCAGCAAGTTCACAGTTTTATATTCTAAAATCAGATGCTTCATGGTTAGATGGTCAATATGCAGTATTTGGAAATGTTATTACAGGAATGGAATTAGTGGACAAGATGGAAATTGGGGATAAGATATTGAGTATAAAGATAGTAAAGTAGAGCAAAAAAGTGTTCAGCTAAGGCTGAACACTTTTTTGTGATGGGGTTTATTTTTATCAATATAATTGAACAAGTAAATAGTAAGTTTTTTAATAATTATCATCAGCAATGTTTTTTAGCCCAACGTTCAAAATCTTTTTCTATATCATGGGCCCTTATCAATGTGTGAGTTAAACGGTCTATTGTTCCACATAACGACTTAATATCAGTTATTTGTTCTTCACTGAGGGCGGAGTTTGCTGCTATAGTCTTGATCATAGCCAGAGCTTCATCTAGATTCGATTTTACTTCTGATAAAGATGGTATATCGTTTTCTTGAGCTTTTGCTCGCTTTGATAAATCTTCTGCTGTTTTAGGACCGGTTGTTCCTCCAATGCAATCTTCCTTTTCATAAAAGGGGGTTAGGCTGTCTTTTAAGTCAAACATTTATGTTCCTCCAAAATAATAGTAAAACAATAATACCACATTATCCCACTAAAATCAACTTTATTCAAAATTTATAAATTTTGAATTTTTTTTTGATTTTTTCAAATAATATCTCTATACATGAAAATTCAAAGAGGTGTTTATATGTCAGGTAAATTTCATTTTTCGCCAAGGGAAAACAGAGCACATGAAATAAACTGGAGAGAATGGGGCGAGGAGGCTTTTAAGGAAGCTAAAGAAAAGGAAAAGCTTGTGCTACTGAGCATTAGTGCAGTTTGGTGTCACTGGTGCCATGTAATGGATGAGATTTCCTATTCGTACAAACCTAACATTAATTTTATAAACGATGAGTTTATTCCTATAAGAGTTGACAACGATAAAAACCCTGATATAAATAAACGCTATAATATGGGTGGCTGGCCTACTACAGTTATTTTGACGCCTAAAGGAGAAATATTAGATGGATCCACATACATGCCTGATAAGACACTTTATAGCTTCCTTGCAAAGACTAGCAGGTATTACAGGCTACATAAACGGAAAGGAAGTCTTATAAACAAGAAAGAAATGAAAAACACTGAGTCAACTTTGCAAAAGACAAATGATATTAACGAGGAAATATTAACCAATATTGATAAGGCGATAGATATTCACTTTGATTCTCACTTTGGTGGATTTGGTGTTGAACCAAAGTTCTTTAATGTAGAAACCTTAGACTATCTTATTTTTAGGTGTTTTAATAAGAAAGAAGATATGTTCAAAATGATAATTAAAACACTTGACGCTATGGCAAATGGGGCAATACATGACGACGAAGAAGGTGGATTCTTTAGGTATTCTACTACTCGTGATTGGAGCATTCCTCATTATGAAAAAATGCTTGAAGATAACGCAAAACTTCTTGACATATATTTAAAAATGTTTCAATTAACTAGTGAAGGTAAATATGAAAATACCGCTATTGGAATTATAAAATACATGAATAACAACCTTCTTGATACAAAAAGTGGAGCATTTTATGGAAGTCAAGCTGCAGACGAATATTATTATAGCTTGGCTAAGGAAGATAGAAGAATTAAAGTAGCTCCACTTATTGATAACACAATATATACTGATTGGAATGCAATGGCTATTTCAGCATATACAAGAGCTTACTATGTTCTAAAGGATGCAAATTTCCTAAGTATTGCTCAAAGAGCAGCAACATTCTTAATAAAAAATTGTTTTAACGAAGAACATGGAATGTATCATTATTATATAAATCAAGCACAAAAAA
>DPJA01000002.1:0-7053 GCA_003543235.1 Lachnospiraceae bacterium | reverse complement strand
GACATTGATGATAAAAAAACTTCAGACATGATTTTTGAGAGTCTTAAAATTTTTATACCGTTTAAAAATATTCAAATGTTTGATGTTAACCAAGACAGTGAGAAAATCAAGGTTAGTGGTTATAGTACTGAAAGATCGCCTTTAGGCTATATATGCAAGGATGAAGGTTGTGTGAATCCAGTTTATTCTCCAGTTGATATTATTAAAATTCTGGAGAATAAACTGATGTAGAACATTTTTGAGTATAGGTTGAAGAAAAAATATTAATTAAAAAAACTTTTGGAGGTTTATAGTATGGATGCTTATGATTGTTTGGAAAGAGCTTGGCTTAATGCACAAGAAACTGTTCGTGATTATGAAATGTATTCAAAAAGGATTAAAGAAGGAGAAGTTAGTCAGGTTTTCAAGAAATTTGCTGAAGATACTGGTATGCAGGCAAGTAAATTTAGAGAACTTATAATAAAATACAAAGATGAACCAATACATCCAGATAGTGCTATTAATCCAAATGGGGAAAATTTAGCATCCCATTAAAATACTACAAGTGTAAATAATAAGTATTAGGTATAATGCGGGGACTTATGATGTTTGTAAATAGTTCCTTACCATTAATCGTATTTATTGTCAGGATAGTCATTCTCTATAGAGGACAACTTATTGATATAGAAATAAGTTAGCCAATGTTATAATAGGGAGTGATAAATTTGAAGGCTTTTAAACTTAAAAAAAGGCTACTCACTATAGCTATGACCTTTACTATACTTCTTTTGTTAGCCTATGCTAGAACTGCGTTTCTTTTTCCTCAAAATTTACTTATAATGCAGGGTAAAGAGTATACTTTTGATTTTAATACGCCAATTAATGTAGCTCTTACACCTGAGAGAAGCGGTATCTTTAAAGTTAATGGTAAACAAATATCCGAAAATTTTAAGGTTAGTTTACTTTCGCCTGTTAGGCTTCAATCGGATGAAATAGGAGAGTTTAATTTAAGATTGAAGCTTTTTGGGAGAATTCCTTTAAAAGATGTTGTTATAAATGTTGTTCCAGAAACTAAGGTTATTCCATGTGGTAATACAGTTGGAGTAAGAATATTTACAGATGGAGTACTTATAGTTGGAGTTTCAAAGGTACACGGGGATGATGGAAAAGATTATAAGCCATATCACGATGCAGGAATTGATCAAGGAGATACAATTCTTGAGGTTGATGGTAAAAAGCTTGAACAATTATATGACCTCTCAGAAATTGTACAGGGTTCTAATGGAAAGACCTTGCACCTAAAAGTAAAACATGATGAGAATATTAAAGATGCTCAGATAACACCCATAAAATCGTCAGATAGTAAATATAAACTTGGTTTATGGGTTAGGGATAGTACTGCAGGAATTGGCACACTTACATTTTATGATTCAAACACCAATAAGTTTGGTGCACTTGGACATGGAATAACTGATATTGATACAGGAAAGATTTTAGCCGTTGGTAAGGGTGACATATTAGAATCAAGTATCATTTCAGTGAAAAAGGGTGTAAAAGGAAATCCTGGTGAACTAAAAGGTATATTTTTAAATGAGGACTTTAAAAAAGGAGTTATTGCTGAAAACAATGAACACGGGATATATGGAAAGGTTACTAGTGATAGTGGATTAACAAAGAATGCTGCCATTCCAGTAGCACTTAGAAGCGAAGTTGAAGAAGGGACTGCCACAATATTAAGTAATATTGATGGCAGAAAGGTAGAATCCTTCACAATTGAAATACAAAAGGTGTTTAAACAAAATAGCCAAAATTCAAAGGGCATGATAATTAAAATAACAGACAAGAGACTCTTGGAAATTACAGGTGGAATAGTTCAAGGTATGAGCGGAAGTCCAATAATTCAAAAAGGCAAGCTTGTAGGAGCAGTAACACATGTTTTTGTAAACGATCCTACAAAAGGATATGGAATATTCTCAGAGCTTATGATTCAAAGTATTAATAAGATAAAATGAGATGGTATATTTTTATACCACCTCATTTTTTCTAGTTAAAAAAGACAATTAAAACTTTTTTGAGATTCTTAAGAACAAAAAAAGTTAAGATGTCGGAGCGAATACACTAATAAGTTTAGAGAAAATGGAAGTTATACATATTAGCTACTAATATTATGCCCAATAAGACACATAATTTCTAGTATTTTTCATTCATTTTAAAATTTTTATAAAAAATTTTAAAAAAATACTTGCCAAATGTAAAATGATGGTATAAACTTTAAATGTAAATAATTGTAAAACCAGTTTGGTTAGTGCAATTTAGTTCTTAATAATATCTTTTTTCGAAGGTATTTAAAGTTTTATGAAGAATAGGTGAATGAAAGGAGAGATTTAAAACTTTAGAAGTTAAGTATTTTCTAATATTATGCTATATTTTCGATAAGGGGGTGTGCTGCAAGCTTTAATTAATAAAAAATGTTAAAAATTAATTAACTTTTTCTTGCAATTTTGTCGAATGAATTTTATAATAAGGTTACTACAAAATACAAAAGATATAAGGAGGATAAAAATGTTTAAGGATAAAATACAGGTGGTACTTGCAGATGATAATAAGGACTTCGCAGAAATATTATCAGAGTACCTGAACAGTCAAGAAGATATTGAGGTGGTTGGAGTTGCCAAGGATGGACTTGAGGCACAAGATATGATAACTTCACTACAACCAGATGTAGCAATTTTGGATATTATAATGCCCCATTTAGATGGTTTGGGTGTATTAGAGAAAATAAATACTTCTTCAATGCCAAATAAGCCAATGTTTATTATGCTTTCAGCAGTAGGGCAAGACAAAATAACACAGAGGGCAATGAACCTTGGAGCAGAATACTATGTTGTCAAACCCTTTGACATGGACGTTTTAGTTTCAAGGGTAAGACAGCTTAAGGACACCTTCAGAGGTACAATGATTAAGGACTTCGTTGTGGAGCAAACCGCGCTATCTCCTAGGGTTGCATATCAGCCTAAATCAAGAGACCTTGAAGCTGAAGTAACTTCAATAATCCACGAAGTTGGAGTTCCTGCTCATATAAAAGGATATCAGTACTTAAGAGAAGCAATCATGATGGCAGTAAAGGATACTGATGTAATAAACTCAATCACAAAAGTCCTCTATCCATCAATCGCAAGCATCTACAATACAACTCCTTCAAGAGTTGAAAGAGCAATAAGACACGCAATCGAAGTCGCATGGAGCCGTGGTCAAATGGAAGCAATCGATGCAATCTTCGGATACACTGTAAACTACGGCAAAGGAAAGCCAACTAATAGCGAATTTATTGCTATGATTGCTGATAAGNNAGGAATTTTTATTATGCAACAAACTGATTATCAAAAGTTTTCACCTTTGGCAAATTTGAGAAGATAGAATTAGATGATGTCTATATAGCCAATTGAATTTGAGGTTGATAAATTATATATTTTTGTTTGTAATATGGTTCGAGATTAATGACAATGTATGTGAGGTAGACTAGGTGAAAAAAGGATTCAAAATAGCAATATGTGGAGCGTGTGGCACTGGTAAGACAACATTAAGTAATGTTTTGGCGGAAAAACTGAATATGCCAGTATTAACCAACAAGGGCAGGGATATAGCTAAACTTATAGGCATTTCAAATTTCAACGAGCCTATCGAACCTACAAAACATGTTTTATGCCACTATGCTACCTTGAATGAACGTATCAGCGGAGAACTAGATTGTAAAGATGGTTTCATAGCAGATAGGTCTGTACTTGATATGCTGACTTTTTGGGAATTAGATACAAAAAAGTATTACCCTCAGTTGAATGAAAACTATTCTGGAATGATAAAGTCGCACTTAACAAATAATCCATATGATTTGCTTTTATATTTGCCAATTGAATTTGATGGTAAAGATGATGGACACAGAAGCATTGGGGAACACCGAAATTTAGAAGATAAAATATTAAGTCGATTGCTTAATGAATCTATTGGAAAGGTATCTTCAAAAAATATTTTAACTATAAGAGGATCTGTGCTGGAGAGACTTGAAGCAGTATTTCAGTACATTAGAAGTATTGAAAGTATTTGATTTATTGATATAAAATAACAATTTATTTGGTTCTGTAGCCCTTGAGAGAGTTGACTTGCAAGGGTTGAATTTTGTGGTAAAGTGTGGTATATATAACTAATGGAATTATATTGAATCGGAGGGGAAAATAATGATTTATTTGTTATTGATTACTGCTATCGTTATGTATGATTTTACAACAATGTATTTCAAGAAAAAAGTGTATATTGAATTAGTCTATAAGACATCAAATCCTCTTGCCATATTTCAAATAAGTATAACCATTTTATTATTGCTGACTGGAATATTTAATATGGCTGCATATTTAAAAATTTTTTCAAGTAGTTACCTTTATTTGTTTTTAACCTTAATCATACTTGTATTGCAGCTTAGTGTTCATACATTTATGAAGAATGGAATTGGGGAAAAAGGTATTGCAATATGGGGACAATATTTCAGTTGGACAGAAATTAAATCATATAAGCGAAAAGGCAACAACCTGTTGTTTAGTGTAACAGTTCAGTTTTGGGGAATTAAATACCAAGTTATAGAAAGATGCAGGATAAAGCCTGGAGAATTGACTGATATTGAAAAGTTTCTATCAACGCATATTGAACCAGTTGAGATGAAATAATGGCTCCAGTTATCAAATATATAATTGTTGAGGGAGAATAGTAATGACAGCTTTTAATAATTCCATTGAAAAAGATAACTTTGCAATAAAACAATATAAGTATGGTAAGCTTGATTTTGTACTTAAAGCAATTGTGCTTTGTGCTCCTCCTACTATATCTGCAGTTAGAGGTGGAAGTAAAGAAGAAGTGGTTTATATGGTATTTGTTTCTGCAATGTCAACACCCCTAATAAAGGAGTTATCTAATAGTTTTAAAATGGATGGTAGCAAAAGTAATATTAACAGAAAAGCACTACTAAATAAATCTTTCTTAGCGTCTATTCCTTTATTAATCGCAAATATAATTCCATTCATTTCACTGGCTTCAAATCATGACTTACATAAGTTCGAAGAAAAATTTGAAATTGGAAGACATGTCATGCTAGCTACTGCTTATCTAGTAGGCACTTCAAAAGCGGTTGTACAAGTTAAGGAAGTAATTAAATCTATGGTAAAATAGAGGTTAGCATTATGGGAACATATGAAAGATGGTGTTGTTATGGATTCAGTAAATGATTATATTAACAACTTTGAGGGTGTGCCAAAAGAGTGGCTTACAACTTTTATTACATTTATGCGTGAAAATTTTCCTGATGTTCGGGAGATGATTTCATATAAGATGCCTATGTATAAGTTTAATGGAAAGTATATTGCCTTTTCAATAGCGAAAGACCATTTTTCCTTTCATTCTCTCGATTTTGAAATGATTGAGGAATTAAAAAGCCTATTACCTAATGCAAAATTTGGCAAGGGCTGTGCTAAAGTTAAATTTAATGACAGGGCAGCTATTCCGATACTGTTCAACATGTGTAGAAAAATAGTTGATAGGAGCAAATAAACAACATAATCTGAATCAGAACGTAAAATATATTTAGAGAGGGATGCTGAAATGGAAAAGAAGTATAAGAATTGTCAAAGTTGTGGGATGCCTTTAGCCAAAGATGAAAAAGGTGGAGGAACTGAATTAAATGGCAAGATAAGTGTAATGTATTGTAGCCATTGTTATGAAAATGGGAAGTTTACATTACCAAACATTTCAGTTAATGAAATGAAGGATTTAGTGTATAATAAAATGATTGAAATGAAATCACCTAAATTATTGGCAAGATTTTTTGTCAGAAATATAAAAAAANNTGGCTCGCAAGGGTTGAATTTTGTAAAAATAATAATTTGCGTTGATTTTCTGAGAGAATTTTTTCATTTACTTTTGGAAAATTATGTGTTATAATGACTTTAAATTGGAAAATTCACTGGAGGGAAAATAATGCAAATTGAAGAATGTTTTCAACTGCAGTTGACTTAGGTTCACATAATTAATTTTTGACGAAATTCAAACCAACAAAGATTAATTATACCTATAAATATACTTTGACCAAACCAACAAATTCCTTTTATTCATGGGGTAGCAATATCGATGAATAGGAGGAATTTTTTATTATGCAGCAAATTGATTATCAAATTGACGATTTCATGCTTTATTGTGAGTCTAAAGGATTAAGTAAGAAGACCATGGCAAGCTATGAGGCAACGCTGAGGTTGTTTGCAAGGTATTTGGCAGATAATAATGCAATTAGTGATGCAATTGAGGTTACAGAAACAATGATAAGGACATATATAAAGGTCATTCAAGAGCGAGGTAAATATACTTTTGAAAGCAATGACAAAATGAAAAGAACCAACTGTCCAGAGAAAGGTCAGACTTTGGTAAAAAATGGGCTTAATATTTGGTATTGAAAATTTTGAAACCAACTTTAGAAACTATGGCAAAAGAGTTGGACTAGAGGGAGTTCAGCCTCATCAGATAAGAAATAATTTTGCTAAGAGATTCTTGACGTCAGGTGGCGATATTTATACTTTGAGTAGAATTTTGGGGCATAGTTCTGTGACTGTAACTGAAAAGGCTTATTTACATTTGACTGACGATGACATTAGAAAGAATTATCAGAGGTTTTCGCCATTGGCAAATTTGAGAAGATAGAATTAGATGATGAGGAAAAAAGGTTTGAATATGTGGACGAAGATTTAAGACCAGAAAATTCAACTAGTGATTGGCTATTTTTTTATACTACAAAGCAAGATGGTTATACATTAAATTATCATGGTTTAAATGGAACAACATCTAAAGAGATTATTTGTTCTAATTAATTTTTATGATGCCAAAATTAGAAGTAATGTCTCAAATTGATTTCTGCACACAATAGATTACAGATTTTATTGAAATTAATTTTGACATACAACTTGTTTATTTCAAAGAGTAAATATATAATATTTTTGTAGATTTAATAAATCAAGTAAAAATAGTTTTTTAATGAGGATGAAA
>DPJA01000031.1 GCA_003543235.1 Lachnospiraceae bacterium | reverse complement strand
TTGACAGAAATTTTGTCCGGCTACAATGGGCGTGGGTAAAAATTTGAGTATATTAGGTAATATCATATTGAATGGTGACTTAACTGTTTATGGAACATTTAGCAATCCATAATATAAGAAAGAGAGGTACATAGAATGGACATGACAAATTTAATTAATGCTTTTGGTTTTCCAACTGTTTGCGTTATAGCTTGCGGTCTTTTTATTTTGAAAATGTGGGAACAGCAGATTTCAGATAAAGAAAAACTGTATATTGAGTTGGATAAATCAAGGACAGCAACAGAAAAAGCTATAGATGTTATTAAAGGATATTCAGAAAAATTGAATATTATTGAAAGTGATGTTAAGGAAATAAAAGAAAAAGTTGTGGGGTAAAAATACAGTTTACAAAAGATATAAAAAATAGTACAATAAAAACTGTGAACCAACCGTATGACGGGTTCACAGATAACTTATTATACTATGTTTGGATTCTGAAAATGGTGCTAAACCCTTGTAAATAGGGGGCTTTGGCATGGTCGCATGATGACATCGGTAACGATGTACCAAGATAGATGACCGTTTAACACAGAACCCGGCTTATAGACTTGCTCACATTAATTTTAAATATAAACCCTTTATTTTCAAGGGATTGCAAACATTTAACCTCCAAAGTAAGAACTAGGTACAGCACAGTTCTTACTTTGGAGGTTTTTATGCAAAAAATAGTGTTTTAGATAGTAATGCTGCTTAAAAGCGTTTTATTTGACACATATCAATTAAAGAGGTATAATTTGTTAGATTTTAAAAATCATAAGGTGCCCATGGCATATGCTTTGGGATAATAGGGAAGTGGGGTGGAATGCCCCCACGGTGCCGCCGCTGTAAGGGTGTTGCCTGTTTATAAACCACTGTGGTTACACACGGGAAGGAAAAACAGACGAAATAACTCAAAGTCAGAAGACCTGCCTTATTGATTATAGATTACGCACTTAACGAAGCATTAAGTGGTGTAACATTACGTGTTTGCACAGTATTGGTATGCCTTTTTTCGTTGTGAAAAAGGCATTTTTGTGTTAGCACAAAAAACTAAGGAGGAAAAGAAAATGACAAGTAAAGAAGAAAGATTTATTAAGCTTTCAGTTGTGATGGCTATGGTTTTTGGTGTAACACAAAATACCTATGCTATGCACATTATGGAAGGTTATTTGCCGTTAAAATATTGTTTATTTTACGGGGTTATATGTTTACCGTTTTTAGCTATTGGTGTGGTGAACATAAACAAAATTGTTAACGAGCACAGGAAAACGTTATTACTTTTGGCAATGATGGGGGCATACGCTTTTGTACTGTCTGCATTGAAAATACCAAGTGTAACAGGGTCATCAAGTCATCCTACGGGGACAGGTCTTGGTGCAATTATATTTGGGCCATGTGTTATGAGTGTACTTGGAATTATCGTGTTGTTATTTCAAGCAATATTGCTTGCTCACGGAGGACTTACAACGCTGGGAGCAAATACCGTTAGCATGGCAATAGCAGGACCGTTTGTAAGCTATGGGATTTTTGTCCTTGCCAAAAAGCTTAAAGTAAATAGATATGTAGGTGTGTTTTTTGCTGCAAGCATAGGTGATTTATTTACATACTGTGTTACAAGTGTTCAGCTTGGCGTTGCATATCCTAACCAAGTTGGCGGAATTATGGCATCAGTTAAACAGTTTATGGCAGTGTTTGCTGTAACGCAGATACCACTTGCTATTATAGAAGGGTTTTTAGCCGTAATTGTGGTAATTGGGCTTGAAACCTATGCTTCTCGTGAGCTTAAAGAAACTATATATGTTAAAGGAGGAACTTTAAGTGAAAAATAAGAAAAATCTTGTTATAATACTTATTATATTATGTGTTTTCATTGGAGCTTTTCCGTTGGCTTATATTAAGAATTCAGAATTTGGCGGCTCGGATGGTGCAGCAGAAGATGTTATAACTGAAATTAATCCTGAATATAAACCATGGGCAGAAAGCATTATTGCTCCTCCAGGTGGCGAAACTGAAAGTTTATTGTTTGCTTTACAGGCATCTTTTGGTACGGGAATTGTATGTTTTGGATTTGGATATTATTTTGCAAGAAAAAAATTTAAACCAGAGGAAAAAGAGTCAGAGGAACTGTTTAGGTGATTAAATTGATAAAAAGGGAAACTCATAGCCACGGACAGTTTTTGGATATAGATTTAATTTCTCAGAATTCAAAATTAAAAGACGTTAGTGCTGTGCTAAAATGTATAGTGGCGACAGCGGTGCTTATTATGGTTATGGTGGAAAACAATATTTTGTTTTCTGCTATAACTGCAATGACCATGGCTTTTATTACAATTAAAATTGGTGGCGTTAGTGCATCAACATATATAAAACTTATGCTTATGCCCATTACATTTATTGTGTTAGGTACAGTGGCAATTGCAATAAGTATTTCAAAAACCAAAGTAGGGGTAATTAATTTACCCTTATTTTCCTATTTTATATGTGTTACAAAAAATGGATTACTTGAAGCTTTAAGGGTTTCCGTCAAGGCATTGGGTATGGTTAGTTCGCTATATATGCTTAGTTTATCTACGCCTATGTATGAAATAATTGAGGTATTGAAAAAATGCAGATTGCCCAAAGTTGTTATAGAATTAATGTTTCTTATTTACAGATATATTTTTATATTGCTTAAAATGCAGGCACAGATGCACGTTTCAGCAGAAAGTCGTTTAGGCTACAGCGGCATTAGGCAGTCGTTTTTTAGTTTTACTCACATAGGTGCAAATTTATTGGCAGTATCATTTAAAAAAGCTGGGGATTATTTTGATGCCATGGTAAGCCGTGGATATGATGGAGAACTTATTTTTTTAGAGGAAGAAAGTAAGATTACATTGCGGCAAAGCATATATGTTATTGCTTTTTTAGCCTTTATGGCAGTAATTATGGTTATAATAAAACTAAAGGGGCTGGGTATGTGACATTACTTAAAATAGAAAATTTATGTTATAGTTTTGATGGAAATAAAGATGTTTTAAGAAATATTTCCTTGGAAATAAATAAGGGTGAAAAGATAGCAGTTATTGGAAATAATGGGGCAGGTAAGTCTACCTTTTTTTTGTGCCTAAATGGGGTTTTGAAAGCTGAAGGATATATTGCCTTAAATGGAGAAAAAATTTTAGACAAAAGAGGATTTGAGAAATTAAGAAAAGCTACAGGAATAGTTTTTCAAGATGCAGATAGCCAAATTATAGCATCTACGGTTAAGGCAGAGGTTGCTTTTGGTGTTATGAATTTAAACATTGAAAAAAGCGAGGTAATAAAACGCACCGAAAATGCAATGGAAAAAATGTGTATAAAAAGCCTTAGTTCAAGACCGCCACATTATTTAAGCGGTGGGGAAAAACGTAGAGTGGTTATTGCAGACATAATTGCAATGAAGCCTGAAATATACATTTTTGACGAACCAGCGGCATCTCTTGACACCGAAAATGTGGGCGTTTTAGAAAGAGTGCTGGAAAGCATAAGCAATGAAGGCAAAACTATACTTATGTCTACCCATGATATGGATTTTGCATTAAAATGGGCAGATAGGGTAATTGTTTTTTCCCACGGGGAGATAATTGCTGATGATATAACAGAAAAAATATTTTTGAATGATGAATTGCTAAAAAAAGCGGGGTTAAAAAAACCTACTATATACCAGATTATGGACGTTTTTGGATATACTGAAACTATGCCTAAAAACATTGAGGATTTAAAAGTGATTTTGAAGGAGAAGTTTAATGAAAAACAAAGGAATATTAGTTGTTAGCTTTGGCACAACCTACAAAAAAAGCATAGAAAAAACCATTGCTGTTGTTGAAAATAAAATTCAAGAAAACTACCCCGATTATGTTGTTAAAAGGGCTTTTACTAGCAGCATGATTATAAAAACTATTATGTCAAGAGGGGAAGCAGTAAGTTCTGTTACACAGGCGTTGGGAATGTTTTTAGCACAGGGAGTTAAAGAGGTTTACATTCAACCTACCCATATAATTGCAGGAGATGAATATGAAAAGCTTATAAAATTTGCCATGAATTTTAGAGATAAATTTGAGGTTTTAAAAATAGGCAAACCTCTTTTATATACAATAGAGGATATGTTTTTGGCTACAGATATTATATCTAACAACATAGAAATTGAAGAAGATGAAGCTTTGGTTTTTATGGGGCATGGCACTGAACACCCTGTAAATACTGTGTATGCCGCTATGGATTATATTTTTAAGGAACGTGGCTGCAAAAATATATTTATGGGAACAGTTGAGGCTTACCCATCTCTTGAAAATGTAGCAAAGATGGTGAAAAACAGCGGTTACAAAAAGGTTGTACTTTCGCCGTTTATGCTTGTGGCAGGTGACCATGCCACAAATGACATGGCTAGTGATGATGAGGAAAGCTGGAAAACATATTTTGAGGCAAATGGCATGGAAACAAGAGTTGTTATGAAAGGGTTAGGAGAATATCAGGGCATACAGGATATATACCTTGAACATATTAACAGATATTTGCAAATTTAGGAGAAAAGAAAATGCCTTTTGAATACTACATTACCCAAAATAACAAACGCCTTAAATGTGGCTACACAACGGGAAGCTGTGCCGCAATGGCTGCAAAGGCAGCGTGTATAATGCTTCTTACGGGCAAACCAGTTAAACAGATTTATATATCTACGCCAAAAGGCATTGAGGTTTGGGCAGATGTTATAGATATTGAAATTTTGCCAAAGAAAGTCAGCTGTGCAATAGTTAAAGACGGTGGTGATGATATAGATGCAACCCATGGTATTAAAATATTTGCTGCGGTTAAAAGAACAGAAAATGGCATTATAATTGATGGCGGAATAGGTGTTGGACGTGTTACCCAAAAAGGGCTTAATCAGCCTGTGGGTAATGCCGCAATAAATTCTGTGCCAAGAAAAATGATTGAAGAGGAAGTTTTAAAGGTTTGTGAAAATAATGGCTACACGAAAGGTATAGAGGTTATTATTTCCGTTCCATTGGGTGAGGAAGTGGCTAAAAAAACCTTTAACCCAAGGCTTGGAATAGTTGGTGGAATTTCAATAATTGGAAGCAGTGGCATTGTTGAACCTCAAAGCCTTAAAGCCATAAGCGACACAATATATGTTGAAATGAAAATGCTTAAAGAAAACGGCATTACAGAAATAATAGCAACGCCTGGAAATTATGGAGAAGCATTTATTGAGGGAATGGATATCTTAAAAGGAATTAGTGAGGTTAAATGTTCAAATTTTTTAGGCGATACCCTTGACTATGCGGTGGAACTTGGATTTAAGAAATTACTTTTAATTGGACATATAGGCAAGTTTGTGAAATTGGCTGGGGGAATTATGAACACTCATTCCTCGTATGCAGATTGCAGAATGGAAATACTTGCGGCACATGGGGCAATGTATGGTGCAGATGCAAAAAAAATTATGAAGTGCATAACAACAGATGAAGTTGTTGAAGTTTTGGATAAAGAAAAATTAAGAGAACAAGTAATGCAATCAGTTATTAAAAAAGCTGAATACCATGCAGCACAAAGGGTACACAACGAGGTTGAAACAGGAGTAATTATGTTTAGCAACCAATTTGGACTTTTGGCTGTGGGAAAAAACGCCCAAAAGCTTTTAAAGAATTTTGGAGGAAGAAATGAATAAAGGAAAATTTTTTGGAATAGGCGTAGGGCCTGGTGACCCCGAGCTTTTAACGCTTAAAGCCGTTAGAATAATAGAAAATACAATGGTTTTGGCAGTTCCAAAAACCAAGGACAATAAAAATGTGGCGTTGGATATTGCATCACAGGCTATTAATATAAGTAAAAAAGATATCATATATCTTGATTTTCCCATGGTTAAGAATAAGCAAGTTTTAAAGATGGCACATTTGGAAAATGCAAGTAAAATTGCAGAGATACTTGACAAAGGTGTGGATGTTGCTTTTCTTACATTGGGTGATGTATCAGTATACTCCACTTTTTCTTATATACATAGTATAATAGAAAAAATGGGATATTTTACGGAAATTTGTGCTGGTGTACCAAGTTTTTGTGCAGTTGCCGCAAAGCTGAAAATAAGTCTTACTTCTATGAAAAAGCCGTTGCACATAATACCAGCGGTGCATGGTGATGTTACTAAAAGCCTTGAATTGGACGGAACAAAGGTATTTATGAAGGCAGGCGGAAGCGTTAAGGCTATTACAAAGGCAGTGGAAAACAAGAAAGTTAGCATCTTTGGAATGAGCAACTGTGGCATGGACAGTGAAAGGTGCATTACAGATTTTGAAAATGATGATTTTGGCTATTTTACAACGGTTGTTGTAAAGGAGTGTGAGGAGTAAAAATGGTATATTTTGTAGGAGCAGGAAGTGGAGCGGCAGATTTAATTACGGTAAGAGGATATAAGTTATTGCAAAATGCAGATGTTATTATTTATGCGGGAAGCCTTGTTAACCCGGAATTGCTGGAATGTAAAAAGGCTGAATGTCAAGTTTACAATAGTGCATTTATGACCCTTGAAGAGGTTATTGATGTTATGAAAAATTCGGAAGAACAGAAAAAAACAACAGTTCGTTTGCACACTGGTGACCCAAGCATTTACGGTGCAATTAAAGAGCAGTTTGATGAGCTAGATAAGCTTAATATACACTACGAGGTTTGCCCTGGAGTTAGTTCTCTTTTTGGAGCAGCTTCATCACTTAAATTGGAATACACATTACCTAACGTAAGTCAAACAGTTATTGTAACTCGCATGGAGGGCAGAACGCCTGTGCCAGAAAAGGAACGTATTGAAGTTTTGGCATCACATGGGGCAACAATGGTTATATTTTTAAGCACAGGTATGTTAGAGGAGTTATCCCAACGGCTTATTCAAGGTGGATACACTGCTGATACTCCAGCCGCAATTGTTTATAAGGCAACATGGGCAGACGAAAAAAAGATTAATTGCACTATATCAACACTTTCCCAAAGAGCAAAAGAAGAAAACATAACCAAAACTGCACTCATAATTATAGGAGATGTACTGAAGGGTCAAGGGGAGAGGTCCTTACTTTATGACCCTAACTTTACAACAGAATTTAGGCAGGGGAAATAGATGACAAGGGTAATTAGCTTTACAAAAAATGGAAATAATCTTAATCATATTTTGTGTGAAAAAATGCAGTTTAATGGATTTTCAGTTTTAGAAGATGAAAGATTAACAAAATGCAGACTTAAAGAATGGGTAGCAGAAGGCTTTGAAAAAAAACAGTGCATGGTGTTCGTTGGGGCAGCAGGTATTGCAGTTAGAAGTATTGCTCCATATATAAAGGACAAACTAACAGACCCAGCAGTTATTGTTATAGACGAAAAAGGTGAATTTGTTATTCCTATTTTAGGTGGTCATGTTGGTGGCGGAAATGCAATAGGCAAAGAAATAAGCCAAGCAATTAGTGCAAAGGCTGTTATTACGACGGCAACGGATGTAAATAACGTATTTGCTGTGGACGTATTTGCAGTAAGAAACAACTTAATAATTAAAGAACGAGAAATAGCAAAAAAAATATCTGCGGAACTTTTAAACGGAAGAAAAATAGGTTACTACAGCGACATAGAAATAAAAGGAAATATCCCACAAAATTTAGCCAAAATGGAAAATGCTGATTTGGGATTTAATATATCAATAGTTAAGAAAAATTGCTTTAAGGAAACACTGCACTTAGTGCCAAAACAGGTGGTGCTAGGCATTGGATGCAAAAAAGGAACTGCGGAAAAAGACATTGAACAGGCTGTTTTTAAAGCCTTTGAGGAATATAACATTGATATTTTAGCAGTAGCAGAGGTTGCTACTATTGACATAAAAAAGAATGAAAAAGGTCTTATTGACTTTTGCAAAAAAATGAATTTAAAGCTTAGGTGCTTTTCAGCAGAGGAACTAAAAAAGGCAGAGGGATGTTTTACCTCATCAGATTTTGTAAAAAAGACTACTGGCGTGGATAATGTTTGCGAAAGAGCTGCCGTTTTTGTTTGTGGCGGAGAATTGATAATTAAAAAAACTAAGGGCGAAGGGGTAACGGTTGCCGCTGCCTTACGAAGTTGGAGTGTGGATTTTGAATAAAATATATGTGGTGGGCATTGGTCCTGGGGAATATGAACAAATGACAATTAAGGCGGCTAAATGCCTTGAAAAATGCCATGTAATAGTTGGATACACAGTATATGTAGACTTAATTAAGAATCATTTTGGTAATGCAAAATTTTTATCTACGCCTATGAAGCAAGAAAAGGAACGGTGCATTTTAGCTTTCAATGAAGCACAAAAAGGGCAGAATGTTGCTGTTGTGTGCAGCGGAGATGCTGGAGTATATGGTATGGCATCACTTATATTTGAAATAGGAGAAGAGTATCCACAAACTTTAATTGAAGTGGTCGGCGGAATTACCGCAGCCTTAAGCGGAGGCTCGGTGCTTGGGGCACCATTGACTCACGACTTTGCGGTGATAAGCCTTAGTGATTTACTTACACCCTGGGAAAAAATTGAAAAACGTCTTAAAATGGCGTCGGAAGGTGATTTTGTAATTTGCATATATAACCCATCTAGCAAAAAACGTGGTGACTATCTAAAAAAGGCTTGTAAATTTATGATGGAAAGCAAAAGTGAAAGCACGGTTTGTGGCGTAGTTAAAAATATTGGCAGAACAGGGGAAGAAATGGAAATAATCACACTTAAGGAACTTAGCCAATATCAAGCAGATATGTTTACAACAGTGTTTATAGGCAACAGCCAAACACGTGTTATAGGCGGAAAGATGGTTACGCCAAGGGGTTACAAAATATAAGGGGGTGCACAATGAAAAAGCTTATACTGTTTGCAGGAACAACAGAGGGGCGTAAATTGGCACAATATCTGGAGGAAAGAAAAATTTACACAAATGTTTTTGTTGCAACTCAATATGGTGAGGAATTGTTACAAAGCGGTGAATTTATACAGGTTGAAAGCGGCAAGCTTGAAAAAAAGCATATGGAGAAAAAGTTTGAAGAGGAAAAGCCAGAAATGGTTATAGATGCAACCCACCCTTTTGCACAGATAGCTTCTGATAATATTAAAAAAGCGTGTAATGATGTTGGAATTAAATATATAAGACTGCTCAGGAATTTTGAGGAAAGGTCATATGGAAACTGCATTTATGTTGAGAGTATAAATGAGGCTATAGAATATTTAAATAAGGTTAGTGGGCGTGTTCTTGTTACAACTGGAAGTAAAGACTTGATGGCACTTACTGCAGTTAAGGATTTTGAAAAAAGACTGGTTATAAGAATTCTGCCTGATGCCGACAACCTTAGGGTGTGCAGAGAACTTGGGTTTTCACCACAAAACACAATTTGTATGCAAGGTCCGTTTTCATCAAAAATGAATGAAGTTATTATTACTGAAACTGGTTCGGAATATCTGTTGACTAAGGAAAGCGGTAAAGTTGGTGGGTTTTACGAAAAGCTTGACGCTTGTAAAAGCACAGGCACAAAGGCAATTATTATTGGCAGACTGAAAGAAAATGGTTTTTCCTTTGAGGAAGTTAAAAGTGCTATTGATGGAAAATTTGAACATACACCAGATAAAAAAATATATATTATAGGTGCAGGCATGGGCAAGGCAGATATGCTTACTGTAAGAGCAACGCAGGCAATAAAGGACAGCAATTTGGTTATAAGTTCAGATAGAATTTTGAAACAAATAAGCTGTTTTCAAAAAGAAACTTCCGTGGCTTATAAGGCAGATGAAATATTGAAAATAATTCAAAACAGCTGTGCAAATACTATTGCAGTGATTTTTTCGGGAGATATTGGATTTTTTAGTGGGGCAAAGGCACTAAGAAGCAAGCTTGAAAAATATAATGTGGAGTGCATAAGCGGTATTTCTTCGGCAGTATATTTTATGAACAAAATAGGCAAAAGCTATGAAAATACCAAAACTGTAAGTATTCACGGACGTGATGAAAATTTTATTGGTGCAGTGAGGGAAAACGAAAGTGTACTGCTTTTACTTGGGGGAGGAAATACCGCACAGAGCGTATGCAGAACACTTGAAAATTATGGTATGACTAATGTATTGGTTACAATTGGTGAAAACCTTTACTATCCTAATGAAAAAATCTCTACAGGATTTGCTACAGATTTTATAGATGAAAATTTTGACGACCTATCAGTTATGCTTATTGAAAACGCAAATGCAGGGCAACACTCATTGGGTATTGCGGATGATAAATTTATACGTGGTGAAGTGCCTATGACAAAAAATGAGGTGCGAACTGTTTCAATAGCTAAACTTCAACTTACGAAAAATGCGGTTGTTTACGACGTTGGTGCAGGAACAGGGTCTGTAAGTGTGGAATGTGCACTCATAGCTACCTATGGCAAGATTTTTGCTATAGAAAAAAATCCACTGGCAATTGGTTTGATAAAAGAAAACATGAAAAAACAGGGTGCTTCAAACATAGAAATTATTGAGGGGAATGCACCATTTGTAATGGAAAACTTGCCAACTCCTACTCATGTTTTTATTGGTGGAAGCAGTGGAAATTTGAAGGAAATAATTGAACTTGTAATTAAAAAAAATCCAAAAGTAAGGGTCGTAATTAATGCAATTGCGTTGGAAACCATAGCTAATGTAATGGAAATTTTAAATTGCTTTGAAATTAAGGACAGCGAAATCATTCAGCTTGGAATTTCACGGGGAAGACTTTTGGGCAAGTACCATTTGATGACAGCTCAAAATCCTGTTTTTATTATATCCTTTGGAATCTTGGGGGCAAAATATGAATAGAATTTTATTTGCTGCTCCTAAAAGCGGAAGTGGTAAAACCCTTATATCTTGCGGAATTATGCAGGCATTCATAAACAATGGTAAAAAAGTTAGTGCCTTTAAATGTGGACCGGATTATATTGACCCTATGTTTCACAGCAAAGTTATAGGAGCAAAAAGTGGCAATTTAGACACCTTTTTTTGTGATGAAAACACAGTGAAATACTTGCTTTGTGAAGGCTCGCAAGGCAGTGACATAACTGTTATTGAGGGAGTTATGGGCTATTATGACGGCATTGGTGGAATTAGTGATAAGGCATCGGCTTATGATGTTGCAAGAGCTACCAAAACACCTGTTATACTTATCGTTGACTGCAAGGGCACAAGCATTTCTATTGTGGCTCAAATAAAAGGATTTGTTGAATATAGGAAAGAAAGCTACATAAAAGGCGTTATTTTAAACAGAATTTCATCAATGTTGTATACGGAGATAAAACAGATTATTGAAAATGAAATTGGAATAAGTGTGGTTGGATATGTGCCAGAACTAAAAAACATTTCTTTAGAAAGCCGTCACTTAGGGTTGATTATGCCACACGAGATAGATAGCCTTAAGGAAGAAATGAATACACTGGCAAATACTATAAGCCAAACAGTGGATTTAGAAGGAATTATACACCTTGGGGACAAAGCAGAACATATTGAATTTGAAAATATAGCCATACCTTGTGGAACAAAAAAGGTACGAATAGGTGTTGCATTAGATGAAGCGTTCTGCTTCTATTATAAGGAAAACTTAAAGCTTATTGAAAAGATGGGTGGAGAAATAGTTTATTTTTCTCCATTAAAAGACAATGAACTGCCTGAAGGCTTAAATGGAATTATTTTAGGTGGTGGATACCCTGAACTGTTCGCAAAAAGACTTAGTGAAAACAAAGCTATGATGCAAAGTTTAAAAAATGCCCTTAGCAGAAAAATGCCGTGCATTGCAGAGTGCGGTGGGTTCATGTATCTTCAGCAAAGTCTTGAGGGCGAAGATGGAATAAGCTACCCTATGGTGGAATTTTTAAGTGGCTATGGATTTAAGACCGACAAACTTAACAGGTTTGGATATATAACTATTGAAACTAATATGGATACTATTTTTGGTAAAGCTGGAACAGAAATTAAAGGGCATGAATTTCATTATTGGGACAGCAGCGAAAATGGAAGTTCATGTACGGCGGTTAAGCCTAACAGAAATCGTAAATGGCAGTGCGTTTATTCTGATGAAAACGTGTTTGCAGGTTTTCCCCATCTTTGTTTTTACAGCAACGTTGCGGCAACCTTTAATTTTATGGAAAAATGTGGTGAATATAATGAAGCTTGAAGAATATATAAATGAAATTGAACCTTTATCACCCAGTGAAATGAAAAAGGCACAAGAGCGATGGGACGCAATAGCGAAGCCATTGAAAAGCCTTGGTTTACTGGAAGAAGCAGTTATAAAGCTGGGTGGAATAGTTGGGGCAGACCAGGTGAGTTTAAATAAGCCAGCATTGGTTATTATGTGTGGTGACCATGGCGTTGTTGAAGAGGGAGTTACTCAAATAGGCAGTGAAGTTACAGCTTTGGTGGCCGAAAATTTTGAAAAAGCTAAGACAAGCGTTACTGTTATGGCAAAAGTTGCTGGTGTGGATGTTTTTCCTATTGACATTGGCATTAAAAATGATGGATATGAAAATAAAGAACTTTTGCCGTACATACTTTGTGACCGAAAAATTGACAAGGGAACAAAGAATATTGTTAAAGAAAATGCTATGACACAAGAGCAGTGTATGGAGGCTATTAAGTGTGGCATTGATATAATTGGCGAACTAAAATCCAAAAAGTATGATATTGTTGCCACTGGTGAAATGGGTATTGGAAATACAACGCCATCAAGTGCAATAGCGACGGTACTTTTAAGCATGAAAGTAGAAGAAACCACTGGGCGTGGTGCAGGATTATGCGATGACGGGTTTAGCAAAAAACGACTGGCAGTGGAAAAAGCTGTTAAAAGATTTTTTGAAAGCGAAGGGAAAAAAGAGGACTCTTTCGATGTGCTTTACAGCCTTGGAGGGTATGATATAGCTGGTATAACAGGATTGTTTATAGGTGGTGCGGTACACAAAATTCCTATTGTTATTGATGGATTTATTTCATCAATAGCGGCGTTGGTGGCTGTTGGTATTTGCCCTACGGTTAAGAACTACATATTTGCATCACATAAATCTAAAGAGGGATGTGGCGAAGCAGTTTTAGATGCTATGGGGTTACGCCCGTTTATAAATTGCGATATGTGTCTTGGTGAGGGAACAGGGGCGGTTGCATTTTTGCCGATACTTAAAATGGCGGTGGAAGTGTACAGGCAAATGAGCACCTTTGCGGAAATTGATATAGAAAATTATAAGGATTTTGAAAAGGAAGAAAAATAGATGATTACCCTGATTATAGGTGGAAGTGGCAGTGGGAAATCTGAATTTGCAGAAAATTTAGCCATGAATTTTGGAACAAAAAAATATTATATTGCTACAATGGCTGTTAATGATGCAGAAAGTCAAAAAAAAGTTGAACGACATAGAAATATGCGTTTGAATAAAAAATTTGAAACCATTGAAGCGGAAAGAAATCTTGCCTTGGTTAATATTGATGAAGGAACTGTGCTTTTGGAATGTATGAGCAATTTGGTTGCAAACGAGGTTTTTGGTGATGGCGGAGGAAGTGAAAATGCTTATGAAGCCATAATTAAAGGCATTGATATACTTAATAAAAAAGCTGAAAATTTTATTGTAGTTTCTAATGAGGTGTCTTGTGATGGAATTATTTATGATGAAGAAACCGTAAAATATATAGCCCTGCTTGGAAGAATTAATGGTTATTTGGCAAGGCTTGCAGACGAGGTCATTGAGGTGGTATATGGTATACCTATATATCACAAAAGAAAAGAGGAAAAGTAATGTTTTCATCATTATTTATAGCACTTGCCATGTATTCCAAAATACCAGTTCCACAGACACAATGGAACGAAAAAAATATGAAATATGCCATGTGTTTTTTCCCTTTTGTTGGTGTGTTTATTGGCTTGGTGTTCGTTGGCGTTTTTAGATTTAGCAATATATTTGCCTTTGGAAATATTGCTAAAGGGGCTATGCTTACAGTTGTGCCTGTGCTTATAACTGGAGGAATACATATTGACGGATTTATTGATACTGCCGATGCCATTTCTTCATATGAATCACGAGAAAGACGTCTTGAAATACTGAAAGACCCTCATGTGGGAGCATTTTCCATTATATGGACAGTTACTTATTTTATTATGTATTTTGGATTGTGCAGTGAAATAAATGAAAATAATGTTATTATAATTGCCGTTGGATTTGTACTTTCTCGCATTTTAAGCGGTTATGGTGCTGTAACAATACAGAAAGCACGAAAAGATGGTTTATTGGTGGCTTTTGCAGATGGAGCGAAGCAAAATGTGGTAAAAATAATTTTGATTGTGTTTGGGTTTGCAGTAGCCGTAATTATGACAGAAATAAATTTTATAGTTGGATGCTCCTGTATATGCGGTGCTGTTATGAGTTATTATTGCTATAAGCACTTTGCAATTAAAACATTTGGCGGAGCGACAGGAGATTTAGCAGGATTTTTTTTGCAGATTTGCGAAATGATTATATTGATTGCAGCAGTATTTGTTGATAAATTGGTGGTGTGAAATGGAACTGATAATTGGTGGTGCGTATCAAGGAAAGCTTAGATATGTTCGTAAAAAATTCAACCTTAATGATGAAGAAATTTTGTTTTGCAACGAACAAAATCCAGAGGGTAAAAGAGCTGTATGTGGTTTTCATTTGCTTGTTAGACAGTGGTTGGTAGATGGGCTTATTCCATTGGAGGAAACCCGAAAAATTTCTGCTGAAATTATAATATGTGATGAAATTGGTAACGGTATTGTTCCTATGGATTCTTTTGAAAGACAGTGGCGAGAAGAATGTGGAAGATGCTGTACAGCGTTGGCAAAAAAGGCAGATACTGTGACGAGAATTTTTTGCTCGTTACCAACAAAGATTAAAGGATAAAGCTATGAAAATTACTTTTATACGTCATTTTAAAACAAATGGAAATATAGAAAAAAGATATGTTGGAACAACAGACGAAGATATAATTAGTCAAGAGTTAAAAATTAAATATCCAAAGGCAGAGATGGTTTTTACAAGTCCTCTTAAGCGGTGCTTACAAACGGCACGTGTTATCTACGGTGATATGCCTATATGTATTGAGGAAGATTTAAGAGAAATGAATTTTGGAGAATTTGAATACAAAAATTACGAAGAACTGAAAGAAAATAAAAATTATTTATGTTGGCTTGATAGCGGAGGGAAAATACCATTTCCTAAAGGAGAAAATCCTGAAGATTTTATAAAAAGAAGTGTAGCTGGTTTTTTTAAGTGCATAGCAAAGGCACAAGACTGTGAAAAAATTACTTTTGTTATCCATGGCGGAAGTATAATGGCTATTTTAAGCCAGTTGACAGAAAATACAAATTTTTACGATTTTCAATCTAAAAACGGATGCGGATTTATTACAAATTACGAATTTGGAAGGCTTGTTGTGACGGGAGAAATTAATGAATAGGTTTTTATTGCCACTTATAATTGGATATTTTATGGATATGGTTTTGGGCGACCCCTATGGTTTGCCACATCCTGTGTGTGCTATGGGGTGGTTTATTAACTACCATGATAAATTAATAAGGAATATTTTTCCTAAAACGCCCAAGTGGGAAAAAACAGGCGGATTGATTTTAGTATTGCTTGTTGTTTCTATTACAGCGGTAGTGTCTATAGGAATTTTATATATTGCGGGAAAGATTGGAAAAGGATTTCAATTTACGGTTCAGTGCATTATGTGTTGGCAATGTATTGCACAGAAGTCCCTTAAAACAGAAAGTATGAAGGTTTACACAAAACTTAAAGAGGAAAACATTGACGGGGCAAGGTTGGCAGTAAGTATGATTGTGGGGCGAGATACCCAAAGCCTTAACTGTGAGGGAATAACCAAAGCTACGGTGGAAACTGTGGCTGAAAACACAAGTGATGGAGTTATTGCACCTATTGTGTATATGGCAATTGGCGGATGTGTGCTAGGATATGTGTACAAGGCGATTAATACCATGGACAGCATGATTGGCTACAAAAATGACAAGTACTTATATTTTGGATTTGCAGCTGCAAAGCTGGATGATGTTTTGAATTTTATTCCGTCAAGAATTTCGGGGTTGTTAATGATAGTGGCATCATTTATTATTGGTCTTGATGGAAAAAATGCCTGGTATATTTTTAAGCGTGACAGGTTTAACCATGCCAGCCCAAATTCTGCACAGACAGAGGCGGTATGTGCTGGTGCATTAAGGGTTCAGCTTGCAGGGGATGCTTGGTACTTTGGAAAGCTATACAAGAAGAAAACTATTGGCGATAGTCTTAGAGAAATTAAGATAGAGGATATTGTAAGTGCAAACAGGCTTATGGAATGGACAGCATTTTTAGCTATGTTTGGCATATTGGTTGTTAGTGTAGGATTTTGAATAATTAGAATAAAAACAGAATGTTAATTGAAGAATTTGTTAAAAGGAGATGTTGCTGTGCATAAGCATGGTGGTGATATATACACAAATGAGGGAAAACTTGATTTTTCTGCAAATATAAACCCATTGGGTATGCCTGAAAATATTGCTATGGCAGCAAAAAACGCAGTGGACTATTCAAACGTTTATCCTGACGTAAATTGTACAAAGCTGAAAAAAGCAATAAGCAAAAGAGAGAATATTCCAGAGGAAAACATAATTTGTGGAAACGGTGCGGCAGAATTGATTTTTGTATTGTGCATAGCAAAAAAGCCAAAAAATGCTGTGGTTATATGTCCGTCGTTTCAGGAATATAGGCAGGCGTTGAATGCTGTTGACTGCCAAATAACTAATTATTACCTTAAAGAAGAAAATGATTTTAAAATAGATGAACAGTTTTTAGATGTGCTTACACCTCAATGTGATATTATTTTTATTTGTAATCCCAATAATCCCACGGGGCAGTTAGTGGAGTTTGAGATGTTTCTTAAAATAATTGAAAAATGCCTTGAATACGATATTTTGCTTGTAGTTGATGAATGCTTTAATGACTTTATAAGCCACAATGAAAGGTTTTCCATAAAAGAAATTGGTTTTGCAAATAATGTTTTTATATTAAAGGCTTTTACAAAAATGTATGCAATGGCGGGTATTCGTCTTGGATATGGTATATGCAGTGATATTAAGCTATTGGGAAAAATGTATATGTGTATGCAGCCGTGGAGTGTATCGGTAGTGGCACAGGCAGCTGGGGTAATCGCTGCACAGGATATGTATTTTGCAGAAAAAACCCTTAGGATTATTGAGGAAGAAAAAGAGTATTTATTGAGAGAAATATCATTGCTGGCATATAAAATATATGGTTCAGCTGCTAATTATATATTTTTTAAAGAAGAAAAAGATTTTGCCCGTAAGATGCTTTTATGTGGAATAATTATAAGAGATTGCAGTAATTACAAGGGCCTTGAAGAAGGTTATTTTAGAATTGCAATAAAGGGTCATGAAGATAATATAAAATTAATTAAGGCATGGAAAAAATTGAAATGAGGAATACTATGGCGAAAGCAATTATGATACAGGGAACTATGAGCAATGCAGGCAAAAGCTTTCTTGTAGCAGGACTTTTACGGGTGTTTAAGCAGGATGGATATAAGGTAGCACCATTTAAAAGCCAGAACATGGCGTTAAATTCATTTATAACCAGAGAGGGACTTGAAATGGGTCGGGCACAGGTTATGCAGGCAGAAGCGGCAGGCATAGAGCCACATGTAAATATGAATCCGATTTTGCTAAAGCCTACTACAGACATGGGTTCACAGGTTATTGTAAATGGCGAAGTTAAGGCTACCATGGCTGCGGTGGATTATTTCAAACAGAAAAAAAGTCTAATACCAGATATAATGAAGGCATACCAAAGTCTTGAAAATGAGTACGACATAATAGTAATTGAGGGTGCGGGAAGTCCTGCTGAAATAAACCTTAAAAGTGATGATATTGTAAATATGGGTATGGCAAAAATGGCAGACGCACCTGTTTTGCTTGCAGGGGACATTGACAGAGGTGGTGTATTTGCACAGCTTTACGGAACAGTTGAGTTACTGGAGGAAGAGGAAAAACGCAGAATTAAGGGCGTGATAATAAATAAATTCCGAGGAGATAAAGAAATTTTACTTCCGGGGCTTAAAATGCTTGAGGAAAAGATAAACATACCTGTTGTTGGGGTTATTCCATACATCAATATTGATATTGATGATGAGGACAGTCTTAGTGAAAGTCTTGAAAAGACAGAAACAACAGCGGCTATTGACATTGTTGTTATAAGGTTACCAAAGCTTAGCAATTTTACAGACTTTAATGCCCTTGAATATAGAAACGGTATATCTGTT
Organism: Lachnospiraceae bacterium; assembly: GCA_003543235.1. GTDB lineage: Bacteria > Bacillota > Clostridia > Lachnospirales > Anaerotignaceae > UBA8514. Next base: position 8,724 of record DPJA01000031.1, on the reverse strand, counting down.
AGATATGTAAAGAGTAGAAAAGAGTTGAAAAATCCTGACCTTATTATTCTTCCTGGAACAAAAAATACTATGGAAGATTTGAAATGGCTTAGAGAAATAGGCCTTGAGGCAGAAATAACAAGGCAGGCAAAGAGGGGTACTCTAATATTGGGAATTTGCGGCGGATACCAGATGCTTGGAGAAGAGTTGAGCGACCTATTTGGCATTGAGAGTGGCGGAAAGATGCGGGGAATGGGTTTATTGCCAACAAAAACTGTTTTTGAAAAAGATAAAACTAGAACTAGAGTGACAGGTGTGATTAGTAATATTGATGGGGAATTTTCATTACTAAGCGGCCTAAATTTTGAGGGTTATGAAATACATATGGGTGAAACCACAGTTGCTGATGGTACAAGATTTGCATTGATTACAGATGGAGAAAATGCAAAAAATGATGGTGCCTACTGTGGAAATGTTTTTGGCACATATGTACATGGCATATTTGACACAGGAAATTTTGCAGATGGAATAATAGATGTAATTTGCAATAGAAAAGGCATTGATATGAACGAGATTGACAGTTTTGATTTGGAAAAATACAAGGAAAGTCAGTATAATCTTTTGGCGGATACTGTACGAAATAATATAGACATGAAAAAAATATATGAAATATTGGGGATGGAAAAATGACAGGTTTAACGCATTTGTACTGTGGTGACGGCAAGGGCAAAACTACAACTGCCATTGGCCTTGCTGTTAGGGCGGCAGGAAGCGGAATGAATGTTGCATTTGTTCAGTTTATGAAGGGATGCGAAACAAGTGAAATAGATATGCTTAAACTTTTACCCAATATTTGTGTATTTAGAAGCGATGTCAATTTTGGTTTTTTTTCAACCATGAAAGAAGAAGAAAAAAATCGTCTTACTAAAATACACAATTCCCTTATAGATGAGGCATTGAAATATTTAGGCTCGGAGGGTATGTTAGTGCTGGATGAAATTACTCATGCCATTAATTTTGACTTAATAAACTGTGAAAAACTTAAAGACTTTATTGAGAAAAAACCGCAACTTATAGAACTTGTTATGACAGGGAGAAATCCTCAGGCGTATCTTATTGAAGCGGCAGACTATGTATCGGAAATTAAAAAAATAAAGCATCCTTACGATAGGGGAATCACCGCTAGAAAGGGAATTGAATTATGAAAAAACTTGAAATAGTTTTACCAAAGGATATTGAAAAACGTAGCTTTGAAATAATTGAAAGTGAACTTACCATTCCAATTGATGATGAAAAAAAACCTATAATTAAAAGGGTTATACACACTACAGCAGATTTTAGTTATGCTGAAACAATGGTGTTTTCTGATGGGGCAATAGAAAAGGCTTTAGCGGCTATACATAGAGGAGTAGATATAATAACTGATACAAATATGGGACGTGCAGGCATAAATAAAATGGTTTTAAGCAAATTTGGAGGAGAAGTTTTTTGCTACATGGCGGATGAAGATGTGGCAAAAGCTGCTAAGGAAAACGGAACAACAAGGGCAGTGGCAAGCATGAACAAGGCGGCAACAAAGGGTAAGAACTGTATTTTTGCCATAGGCAATGCCCCTACAGCACTTATACGTCTTTATGAGCTCATTAAGGAAGGGAAAATTATGCCTCAGTTGATTATAGGTGTGCCAGTGGGATTTGTGAATGTTGTGGAAAGCAAAGAACTTATTATGAGCCTTGAAGTGCCTTATATAGTTGCCAGAGGTAGAAAAGGTGGTAGCAATGTTGCGGCCGCAATTGCAAATGCTTTAATATATACAGCCGACAAAACAAAGGTATAAATATACATAAATTGTGATAATTATTCATATTGTTACTTGTTTTATTATGCAAAAATACAAATAATTGTAGAGTTTAAAAAGTGGAAAATATGCAAAAAATTAAGAAAAAATGACTTTCATATTAAGCATTTCGTGCATGAAACAAATTTTGCTTGAAAAAACAACAAAAATATAGTATAATTCAGCAGTTGATTATCGTTATTATATATGTAAGTTAAGAATTACATGGGAAAAAAGAAGAACAATGGAGGAATAATTATGAAAAAAAGAATGTTTGCTGTAATTGCAGGTCTTCTTGTACTTACAATGGCACTTTCAGCTTGCTCATCATCAGACTCATCCACAGGTGAGGCAACTGAAAAAACTAACATTAAGTTTGCTACAGGAGGAACTTCAGGCACATACTATGCTTTTGGTGGAGTAATTGCTCAGACCATTACTAATTTAACAGGTATTACATTTGACGTTCAGTCAACAGGTGCTTCTAAAGCTAACATTGGTTTAATTGCTGATGGTGAAGTTGATATGGCTATTGTTCAGAACGACGTTATGGACTACGCATATAATGGAACAGACCTTTTTGAAGGTGAAAAAACAGATAACTTTAATGCTATGGTGGCTATGTACTCAGAGGTTTGTCAGGTGGTTGCAAATCCATCAGCTGGAATTGAAACAATTGCTGACCTCAAAGGCAAAAGAGTATCTGTTGGTGATGCAGGCAGTGGTGTGGAATTTAATGCAAAGCAAATACTGGAAGCTTATGGCGTTACATTTGATGATATTAATAAGCAAAATCTTTCTTTTGGAGATTCTGCAAATGCTATGAAAGACAACAAAATTGATGCGTTCTTTTGTACAGCAGGTACTCCTACAACTGCTGTTATGGAGCTTTCAAGTACAAATGATGTTAAAATTCTTAATGTAGATGGTGCAGAAGCTGCAGCACTTATTGAAAAATACCCTTTCTACACAGCATACACAATATCTAAAGACGCATACAAAGGTATGGCGGAAGATGTTACAACAGTTGCGGTTAAGGCAACAATTATTGTAAAACCAGACCTTCCAGAGGACGTTGTATACAACATGACAAAAGCTATTTTTGAAGGAAAAGAAGATATTACTGCTGGACATTCAAAGGGTGCAGAAATTGACCCTCAATATGCAGTTGAAGGCGTGTCAGTTCCTTTTCATCCGGGTGCAGAAAAATACTTTAAGGAAATCGGCGTACTCAAATAATGCGTTTTTGCAAAACTAATTTAAAAGCGGCAGGCACAGCCGCAATGGTGATTATCGCCGTTGCGGCTCTGCTTGTTTTTTTACTGTTTCGACCCGGAAAAGAAGTATTGATTTTAAAAGATGGTGAAAGTGGAAAAATATATGCAAAATATGAGGCGAACCAGGGCATGACATTTTCAGTCTCTTTCATTCATTCGGTAAACAAAACTCGTGTTAAAGAAGCTTATGAAATTAAAGATGGGGCAATATATCTTGAAAGCTGTTTATACAGCGATTTTGGGGCTGGCGTTGCAACCGAGGTGGAGGAGGGTCAATCTTTAACCTACACTGAGGATGGAGAGATGTTTTTATCTGGATTTAATCGCAGAATTGAAGGATTATCTTATATTGTGGGTACTGTTTCAGACCATATACTTGAGATTGATGGTGAAGAAATAAGCCTAAGGGATTTATGTGGACGTAATAGTACAGTAAGGTTTGAGGTTGTGAAATAAGGTAAAATAGGGGGTAAAATAATGTCGGAATTTTCAGACAATGAAAGAAAAAAAGCAGCAAAAGAAAGGCACATCGAGCTTGAAAAAAAGACGGAGATTACTGAGCATATTGTTCACGAGGACGAAGAGAGAATGAAAGAAGTTCTTAAAGAGTTTGACCGTGAAAGCAATACAAGACATTTTCAGGGTATTCCCAACACTATTGTTAAATATATGCTTGTGGCATTTTCAATTTACACGTTATGGATGAATATTTTCAGTTCTTTACCAGAACAAATAAGACGTGCATCATTTATTGGTGTGGTTATATTTATGGCATATCTTCTTTATCCTGCAAGAAAGAATACCGCTAAAAAAATTAATTATGTGCCATGGTATGATTTCTTATTAGGCGTTGTTGGTGGTGGCTGTTTCTTCTATTATATAGCTAATTTTCAAGCCATTGTGGCAAGAGCAGGAAGAAGTACACAGCTTGATATGATAATTGGTATTATTGGTATACTTATACTCATGGAAATTTGCCGACGAGTTGTTGGTATACCTATACTTGTGGTAGTTACTGGTTTTATTATTTACGCATTTTTTGCAGGTTTTTCACTTAGACGTGTAATTTCTCATCTTTTTTATACAACGGAGGGAGTTATTGGAACACCACTTGGGGTTTGTTCAACGTTTATTGTTCTGTTTATTTTATTTGGAGCATTTTTAGATAAAACGGGCGTTGGTCGTTTTTTTATTGAAATTGCCAACTCTATTGCTGGTGCAGCTACTGGAGGACCTGCAAAGGTTGCCGTTATTGCAAGTGCATTGCAGGGTATGATAAGTGGCAGTTCAGTTGCAAACACAGTTGGCAGTGGTAGTTTTACAATACCTATGATGAAAAAAACGGGATATCCGCCTGAGTTTGCCGCTGCAGTTGAAGCTGCTGCATCAACAGGTGGACAGATTATGCCGCCTATTATGGGTGCAGCTGCTTTTCTTATGGCAGAGATGACAGGTGTTCCTTACTCTAACATAGTTATTGCGGCTATTTTACCAGCAACTCTATATTTTACAGGAATTTTCCTAATGGTTCACTTCGAGGCTAAAAAACTTGGTTTAAATGGGCTTAGCAAGGATGAAATTCCAGGATTCTTTTCACTTATGATAACACGAGGATATCTCCTTTTGCCATTGTTTGTGCTTGTTTATTGCATGATGAATGGTTTTACATCATCTATGAGTGCGGTATATGCTATTATTGCAGCTATTACGGTAAGTATGTTCAGAAAAGACACAAGAATGAGTTTTTCATCTTTTCTTGAAGCGCTGGAAAATGGTGCAAGAAATACACTGGGTGTTGCTGTTGCGTGCTCCGTTGCGGGCATAATTGTTGGTGTTGTTACTCTGACAGGTTTGGGGATTAAGCTGGCAACAGGTCTTTTAACCCTATCTGGCGGTGTTACGATTATTGCACTTTTCTTTACAATGATTGCTTGTATTGTACTTGGTATGGGTGTACCTACCACAGCTAATTATGTAATTATGGCTACCATTACGGCTCCAATTGTTATTAAGCTGGGTATACCTATGCTTGCTGCGCATATGTTTGTTTTTTATTTTGGTATTGTTGCGGATATTACACCTCCTGTTGCTTTAGCAGCATATGCAGGCTCGGCAATTGCTCACAGCGATCCATTTAAAACGGGACTTACGGCAACAAGAATTGCTATTACGGCATTTATTATTCCTTATATTTTTGCATTCAATCCTGATTTATTATTGATTGGTGGTTCTATTCCACAAGCTATATTTACATTAATAACTGCATTTATTGGGATGGTTGGTATATCAACTGGCATGGAGGGATATATGAATACACCGCTCAAACTTTACGAGAGAGTTATTTGCTTTTTTGGTGGCATAATGCTTATTATACCAGGGGTTGTAACCGATGTTGTTGGTATTGTACTTGTATTGACAATGTTTGCTTTGCAGACAATAAAGGTGAGAAAAACTGTTAGGAGCTAGTATAGAATTATCAAGATAGTTAGGGTGGGATTGATTTTTTTAATCCCACCCTTTTAATATGCAATTTATAATGGAAATCAAGGTAGAAATTGTCTGCGTGACAAATAGTTTTACTAATAATGGATATAATAAAAACAACACCCTCATTAGTTGATGCAAGGGTTGCTACTGCATTCCATTTATTGAACTGTTATTAGCTAAAACTGTTTTCAGTAACTTAAATTTTGTTGAAAACTACTAAAATATTGTTATTTTGTAAATAAAATGATATAATATACACAAAATAGGAGGTGCTACAAATGAAATTAATGTTTTTAGGTGCTGACCATGAGGTTACGGGAAGTTGCCATCATATTGAGGTTGGTGGGAAAAATATTTTACTTGATTGTGGTATGGAGCAGGGCAGAGATACATATGAAAATAAGAAGCTTTCTATAAGTGAGGCAGATGTTGATTATGTTTTTCTTTCCCATGCCCATATTGACCATTCGGGGCTTATTCCTTTTTTATATAAAAATGGATTTAAAGGTGAAATTTTTACTACAGCGGCAACATACGACCTTTGTAAAATAATGCTTCGTGACAGTGCTCATATACAGGAGTTTGAAGCACAGTGGCGTAACAAGAAAGCCAAGAGAGCAGGACGTGACTTATTTGAACCCATTTATACCATGGAAGATGCAGAAGGAGTTTTACAGAATTTTCACGAATGTGCATACGGCGAAATTATTGATGTGTGCGATGAAATAAAAGTGCGTTTTGTTGATGTTGGACATCTATTAGGTTCGGCAAGTGTGGAGCTGTGGCTCACAGAGAACGGTATAACAAAAAAAGTAGTGTTTTCGGGCGATATAGGAAATATAAATCAGCCTATTATTGATGATCCTCAGTATGTAGACGACGGGGATTTTGTTATTATGGAATCTACCTATGGTAATCGTTATCATGGGGAGGTGCCAAACTATGTTGGAGAGTTGGCTCGAGTTATTCAGTCTACCTTTGACAAAGGAGGAAATGTTATAATTCCCGCATTTGCCGTTGGAAGAACACAGGAGATGCTTTATTTCATACGAAAAATCAAAGAAGAAGGGCTTGTTAAGGGCCACCGTAATTTTAAGGTGTACGTTGATAGTCCTCTTGCAATTGAAGCCATAAGAGTGTTTAATGAAAATATTGATAACTGTTTTGACGATGAGGCGTTGGAACTTGTACAAAAAGGCGTTGATCCAATCAGTTTTAAAGGGCTTAAGGTTGCAGTTGAGGCAGAGGAATCCCAGGCAATAAATTTTGACAACGATCCAAAGATTATACTTTCGGCATCGGGCATGTGTGATGCGGGACGTATACGCCATCATTTAAAGCATAATCTTTGGCGACCAGAATGCACTGTTCTTTTTGTTGGATATCAGGCATTAGGCAGTCTTGGCAGAATATTAGTTGATGGTGAAAAACAAGTTAAGTTGTTTAACGAAACAATAAAGGTGAGAGCAAACATTGAAAAGCTGGAGGGAATTAGTGGACACGCTGACAAAACGGGACTTTTAAAATGGGTTAATAATTTTAAAAATAAGCCCAAGAAGGTATTTGTTGTGCATGGAGATGATTTGGTTATTGAAGAATTTGGGGAATGCCTAAGGAGTGAATATGGGTATGACGTTTATTGCCCTTACAGCGGTGCCATATATGATTTAGTTACAAACAACGTAATTAAAGATGGTGGAAAAATACCTATTGAACATAGAGATAAAAGCCAAAATGGAGGTAGGAGTGCCGAGGCGTTTGCAAACCTTCAAACTGCGGCTGACAGGTTACAGAGGTTGGTTCAAGATAGTAAGGGTGGACACAACACAGAATTAGAAAGGCTGGAAATAGCCATCAACAGGTTATGTGATAAGTTTAGTTAAGACTACAACATAAAAAGACTACGTTTTCTTAGGAATAATTAATTTATTCAACATGAAAACGCAGTCTTTTAATTTGAAGAGAATAAAAATATAATTTGATGCAGAAATTATTTTTGATTATTTAACTTTTTTTCATCAGCATTTCGGCGGTGCTTTTAAGGTCATCAAATGTAGAAATAGATTTTGCTTTATCCTCAATGCCTGTACGCACTTGCGGGGAAAGTGAGTTATAGTATTTTCTTGCGGTAGCATCCTCATCTACTAAATTATATACACTTGGAAATTTTTTTTCCATATTATCACCTCGATAATAATTATTTCCCGTAAAGCAAAAATCATACTGCATTTTTTGCAACAAATATATCTGTTAGAACTAAAAATTTATGGTAAAATATAAAAAAAGGGGATTTTTATGAATATACAAAAATTGAAAGAATGGATTAAGACTAGTGAAAACATAGTATTTTTTGGTGGTGCAGGTGTATCCACAGAAAGCGGAATACCTGATTTTCGAGGCGAAGAAGGTATTTTTAAAACTGTAAGCGAATATGGTGTTAGACCTGAAACAATACTTAGTCACAGTTTTTTTATTAAAAATACAGAGGTGTTTTTTGAATATTACAAGAAACATTTACTATATCCAGACGCAAAACCCAATGCAGCACACTATGCTTTAGCTAAGCTGGAAAGACAAGGAATACTCAAAGCAGTGATAACGCAAAATATAGATGACCTGCATCAAAAGGCTGGAAGCAAAAATGTATTGGAGTTACATGGCACACTTTATAGGAACTATTGCATAAAATGTGGTGTGGTTTATGACCTTGAATATGTGAAAAATAGCAAAGGTATAACAAAATGCGAAAAATGTTCTGGTATTGTTCGACCTGATGTGGTATTATATGAGGAAAGTCTTGATGAAGAAGTGATGGGCAAAGCTATAAGATATATTTCTGAAGCAGATGTGCTTATTGTTGGTGGGACAAGCTTGAATGTTTATCCCGCAGCAGGACTTATAAATTATTATAGAGGCAAAAAACTTGTTTTGATTAATAAATCCGTTACCAGTTTTGATGACAGAGCTAACCTTTGTATACATATGAATATTGGTGATGTTTTTGAAAAAATAATGGAATAAAAACTTTTTAAAAAACTTTTTAAAATAGTGTTGACAAACCAGGAAAAGCTTGCTATAATAAATCTCGCACTGTTGAACTTTGAAAAATGAATAACGTTTTAAACTAAACCCATAGTTAATTTC
>DPJA01000012.1 GCA_003543235.1 Lachnospiraceae bacterium | reverse complement strand
ATAACGCAGTTGCTGAAGCTCAGTTGCTGAAGCTCAGTTCAAAATTGTCAAAACTGAGTTTGTTAGCTCAAGACACTTTGAGAATTTAGAACATTTAAAACGAGAATTGTCAGCTTATGTTTATTGGTTTAACAACAAAAGAATTCATGGAACACTCGGATACAAAAGTCCTGTTGAGTATAGGCAATCTCTCCTTTAAAATATTGTCCAAAAATATGTTGCCTTTCCAAGTTTGTTCTCAGTATCATAGGGACAGCTTCAATCCTGATAATTGGATTAATTCGTTGTATATGCCGACGCCTACAATTATTGAAGCAGCACAGGCTCTATATATGGGACACAATGTTGATGACATTTCAAGAAATGATGCTAGTGCAAAAAATCTTAATCAGACCACAAAAGCTATAAACGAAATTATCGATTACAGCAAAGCAAATAACAAAAAGTCAATTTGTTTTATTACTGGCGTACCAGGAGCAGGTAAGACTTTAGCAGGACTTAATATTGCTATCGAGCGTCAAAAGGTAGATGAGAACGAGCACGCTGTTTTCTTGTCTGGTAATGGCCCATTAGTTGATGTTTTACAAGAAGCATTGGCACGTGATGATGTAGAAAGAAATGGTACTAAAAAAACTGAAGCAATGAGAAAGGCAAAAGAGTTTATTCAGATAATTCATCATTTTCGTGACGATGCTATATCTGTTGATACGCCACCTATTGAAAGAGTTGCTATATTTGATGAAGCACAGCGAGCATGGGACGAGCCTAATCTTACTGATTTTATGAAAAGAAAAAAGGGTGTTTTGGATTTTAATATGTCAGAACCTGAATTCTTAATAAGCATATTAAACCGTCATGAGGGATGGTCTACTATTGTGTGTTTAATTGGTGGTGGTCAAGAGATAAATAAAGGTGAGTCAGCAGGGATATCTGGTTGGTTTGAATCGTTAAGAAATAATTACCCTGATTGGAATGTATACATATCAGACAAAATCACAGATGAGGAATATTCTAAAGGTAATTCCTTTGAGGAATTGGCGGAAGGTATTAATTATAAAATCATAGAGAATTTGCATCTGTCTGTATCTTTACGTTCATTCAGAAGTGAAAATGTAGCAGCATTTGTTAAGGCGGTTTTAGATGTAGACAAAGCTGTAGCAAAAGAATTATATAAGCAATTTAACAAGGATTATCCTATCTGCATTACGAGAGATTTAAAAACCGCAAAAAAATGGGTAAGAGAAAAATCGAAGGGCTCACAGCGTTATGGAATGACCGCAAGCTCTGGTGCTAAACGTTTGCGCAAATATGGGGTATGGGTACAAAATAAAGTTGATGCTCCAAATTGGTTTCTAAATGATAAGGATGATGTAAGGGCGTCTTATTTCTTAGAAGAAACAGCTACAGAATTTGACATACAGGGCTTAGAGCTTGATTGGACAATTGTTTGCTGGGATGCAAATTTAAGATTTAATCTCAATCATTTTGAGTACTATAACTTCAACGGCACAAAGTGGCAAAATATAAATAAGGAAGATAATATTCTTTATTTGAAAAATGCTTATAGAGTTCTTTTAACAAGGGCACGACAAGGCTTTGTTATTTTTGTACCAACTGGTGATGAAAATGATATAACTATGCAGCCTGATTTTTATGATGGCGTTCACAACTACTTGAAGGATATAGGAATAAAGGAAGTTTAGGCTTTGGAAGGGTTCTGTGCTGTCTGATGTTACCACTCGATTTCAACACTAACACAGGCTTTGAATTCAACAGCAAAATGGTCATTAAAGACGATGATTTTTTGCATTAGGGTTTTACTAGCTTTTCATTGATGCCTTCCACTGATTTAGTATCGAATTCCTTTACAGCCTTGGTTACATTTTGCTGTAGCACCTTTATAAACGGGACCTTGTTGACATTGTGTCCAACATTATATGAAGGTATTCTTAAATGTTTTATGCAACAAAAAAGTATAATAAAGGGGGTACAGACAGTTTTGAGTTGACAAATGTACTCTGTAAATGTATCCTTAGTGTAGCTAAAGAATTGTGAATTTATTTGTCAGTTCAAAGTGATTTTGATTGATACCGGAACTCTTTGCGAAAAACATTCAAAAAGAACTTACTTAAAGCACGGATTTCAATGAGGAGCCTTATATTTTGCAGAAAATCTTAGCATTAAGGTTCTAGCGGAAGGAGTTGAGACTTAGGAGAAATTTATATATTTACGAGAGCTGAGATACGATGAAATTAAGGGTTATTATTTTTACATACCGATGTCTTGTGATGATATATAGGGGGAACAAATGAAAACTTTAAAGGGAAAACTTGTTTTAATGATACTTACTTTGATTTCAATAGTGGTGTTAATATCAGTAAGCATGGTATTATTTCAGAGCCTTGGTGTCACCGATAACATTATTAACACTTTAGTTAAGGAAAGACTTACCAGCAGCAACAATATGCTGAAAACTTATCTGGATGAACAGTTTGGTTTTCTTGCCTTGGATACAAACGGTGAACTGATAGATAAAAATAAGCAGCCCATAGAAGGGAAATTTCAGTACATAGACAAGTTTTCTGAGGACATGGATGTCGTTGCAACTGTCTTTGCCAAAGATGGCGATAAGTTTATTAGGGTATTAACTACCGTAAAGGATGATAAAGGAGAAAGAGTAATTGGTACAGAGCTTGATAGAAGCGGACAAGCATATCAGGAAATTTTGAAAGGTAATTTATACTTTGGTGAAGCTGATATTTTGGGCTCTCAGTATATGACAGGGTATACACCCTTGTATGATAATAACAATCAAATAATTGGCATCTACTTTGTTGGCGTGCCAATGGAATCTATAAATAATATTTTAGATGAAGGAACGATTTCAACAGTCAAATCTGTGGTAATATTGACTGTGATTTTGCTCCTTCTTGCGTTTGTAATCACGCTTTTTATCAGCACTGGAATTGCCAAACCTATTCAAAAAGTCACAGAGGCGGCACAGCAAATTGCAGAGGGGAATTTTGATGTGGAATTTTCGGTCCAATCAAAAGATGAAGTCGGTCGTCTTGCCAAAGCCTTTAATCTAACTATTGAGAGGCTGGTTAATTATCAAGGTTACATAGATGAAATTTCTGATGCTTTACAGAACGTATCTGAGGGGAACCTGAAAGTTGAGCTGCATAGGGAATATGTTGGACAGTTTGAAAAATTAAAAAAACATATGCAGGAGCTACTTTCAAACTTAAATTCTACATTGATGCAAATCAATCAGTCTGCTGACCAGGTTGACAGTGGTGCTGGGCAAGTGGCAAATGGTGCCCAAGCTCTTTCTCAGGGAGCAACTGAACAGGCTAGTTCAATCGAAGAATTATCTGCATCTATTACTGAAATTACCGAACAAATAAGAAAAAATGCAGAAAATGCAAAATCAGTACATGACAAGGCTAATTTTGCAGAAAGAGAAATGTTTTCCAGCAATGACCAAATGCGTGAAATGATGATAGCTATGGAACAGATTAATTTTAAGTCGTCTGAAATATCCAAAATTATTAAGATTATTGATGACATCGCGTTCCAGACGAATATTCTTGCACTAAATGCAGCTGTGGAAGCAGCTCGTGCAGGTGTGGCGGGTAAAGGTTTTGCCGTTGTTGCTGACGAAGTTAGAAACCTTGCCGGTAAGTCAGCCGAAGCAGCAAAGCAGACTACCATTTTAATTGAAGAAACTATTAGTGCAGTTGAGAATGGTTCACAAATTACAAGCAAAACAGCAACGTCCTTGGATAAGAGTGCCAACGCAACTAAAGAAGTTGTTGCTTTGATTGATGATATTGCGAAAGCTTCGCAGGAGCAAGCTACTGCTATTATTCAAATTAATCAAGGTATAGAACAGATTTCAGCTGTTGTTCAGACAAATGCGGCTACTGCAGAGGAAAGTGCAGCAGCAAGTGAGGAATTATCCGGTCAAGCTAATATTTTGCAAGAGCTTATTGCAAAATTTGAACTTGTAGAATTTGAAAACGTGGAATATTTAAAAGATGATGACGTTGAAAAAAATGGCTATATATTTGACAACCATCATAGTACTTTAGTCAATAGCGGAAGTAAGTATTAATACTTTATAGCCAGCGATTTAACGCATAAGCTTACAAAAAAAATACTCCATGAGTTTATACTCAGGGAGTATTTTTTTGAGTGTGCCCAGCATGAGTTCACTCAGAACGATGCTTCAGCACAAATCAAGTCTGTAGTCAATAAGGTAATCAATGTATTTCACATAATTCGGTATCTTAAGCTATTGAATATCTTATATCAGTTTTTTGAGTTTACACGGAATTTGAAATGGTCTCAATTATATAACTTGGTTACTAAAATCTTCCCTTGGACACCAAAAATGTTATCATTGAAGGCTGATTTCAGAGATTTCTTCACTCTTTCTTTTTTTCTTACAAATCATCATGGAATTTATATAAGCACTAATCGGTACTGTAAGAATAACACCAAGTGTTGCTGCAGCCCCCTGAATTATTTCTATTCCTATTGAATACATATTAATAAGCTGATTCAGTCCATATCCATAAGCGTATATGAATATCAGTGTATTAATTGAGCTGCCTGTAAATGCAAGAATAAGTGTGTTCGACATTGTTCCCATCATATCTCTGCCAACATTGATTCCAGATTTGAAAAGCTCATGAAAATCTGCTTCTGGAATTTTTGAATGTATTTCATGAATTGGCGAACCAACCGACATAGCAACATCCATGATTGCACCCAGAGAAGAAATCAGTATGCCTGCATATAATAGCTCACCGATTTTGATATTTGTCATCTGACCTACATATTCCAGCTGTTCAATATCCGAAACATTAAATCCATTTATCTTCGTAAAACATCCAAATATAACTGCAAGCACACCTGATAGGACAACGCCGATAATGGTACTTAAAATGGCTGAAAATGTTTTGCTTGATACTCCACCTATAAGATACATCGTTACAACTGTAGTAAGTGCTGAAACAATCATGGCAGCGATAATTGGTGATATTCCTTTGTATATAAGCGGAATAAATAATAGTATTATACATACAAACGTAAATATAAGGCTAAATACTGAATTAAGTCCTTGCTTTCCACCAAGTGCCCATATTGTAATAAGAAACAGCAGAACTATTGCATATAATATATAGCTTCTGTCGAAACTGTATACATTTACATACAATTCACTTTCGCTATCATTTACAGAAGCAATCACCTTCATGTTGGGAACGCAATGTGCACCATAAAGGTAGCTTGATGAACTATATGCCTCAACAGTTGTCCCTTTATATTCACCAGAATTAAGTTGAAGAATCACTGTTTGCTGACCTAAATATTGTCCGGATTCCTGTATATTGTCCTCGGTCACTTGTAAAACAGTTGCTTTTTCAAAACTACGTCCTTCATTTTCATAAAGAGAGACTCTTTCTATTCGGTTAACAAAACACAGCAGCACGATAAAACATATTGTTATGATAATAAATATTATTTGACGTTTCTTTAGTTGTTTCAAGCAAAACACTCCTGAGTATTATTTTTTAATAATTGACATTTCTGTATCAATTTTTTCATTTGTATCTGTACGATATGTATTAATGGTAAATGAATCATTATCAATTTCTACTAAAGAATAAGTAGGAATATCTTCCTGCCATCTGTTGGCAACATAAGTTTGTTTTCTTGGTGAAAGGTCATAATATTTACTGCCTGATGAGGACCCTGCTGTCATATAAAGAATACCATCTGGGTTTACTACGGTATTTTCAGTAGATACAACTGCCTTTTTATCCATTACTTCACGAAGATACGTAAGGTATGTTATTTCATCTGCATCTGTTGTTGTGTATAAAATATTCATAGGGCCTACCGTAAGAGTTGCTTTACTTTCGCCATTTTCTAGATCTTTTTCAAGTTGTGAATCAAACTCGTCATCTGTATATTCTGTTGTTTTTACACCGCCTTTTAAGATATAGCTTCTTGAATAAGCATGATCATGTCCAGTTAAAACAACATCAATGTCATTTGCTTCAAATATAGGAACCAGCTCATAACGAAGATTTGTAATTTCAGGTTCGTTGGAATGCTCTGCTGAACCATAAATATCTTGATGAAGCGTTACAATTTTCCATTTACAATCCTTGTTCGCTTTTACTGTTTCTTCAATAAATTTCTTATGTTCTGCAGAATTTGTATCCTGTGTATTCAGCATGATAAAAAGTGCTTTTCCATGACGGAAATAGTAGTCACCGCCAACAATATTGTTTGAACCAAGAGTGCTAAGATTTGGTGTATTAAAATGCCATGTATAGTTTGGATTATCTGAATCATGATTACCAACTGTTGTTGCAACAGGTAATGATTCAAGAATATCAGGGCTTAAGTAACCTGCATATTCAATTTCACTTATTGAAATATCATCAACTTTTTTTGCATTTGTCTGTATCTGATCTCCGGCTGAAAGAATGAAGCTTGGCATTTCTTTTGATTGCTTTATAGCCATTTCAAGGGTGTTATTCCAGTTAAAAGTATCACTTTCCACTGCTTCATACTGTGCAGTAGCAAACTCTGGAACAGCAATATCTTCTGGTTTTTTCGCTTTCATTGCATTGGAAGAACCAATCTGTGGGTCACCTACAAAAACAAAACTGAATGAAGATGTATTCTGTGTTTTAAATGAGTTAATTTCTCTATTGCCAACTCTATAATAATATGTTGTATTAGGTTCAAGAAGGGTTATTGTTGCTTTGTTAGAAACATATCCTTCCTGTGCTTTCGTTTGTGTGTGTGTAACTGTAGTTGACGAATCAAGATTTGGCGATGTACCATAAGATAAAGCTTCATTGGAACCACTTTTTGAATACCACGCAAAGTTTATTTTTGTTTCATCTGAACCAGGTGTCAAAGAAACCTGTGTCCAATCTTTACTTATGCTTGACCATTCAGTTTCCCAGGCATCATACTTACCATTTGCCGCAGCGGATGTGAATTGTGCAAGGGTTTTTCCATCTGGTGCTGCCCCAGCAATAGCAAATAATGGCTGACACGCAATTATTGCAGCTACTGATGCTGTAACGATTACTTTTTTCTTAAACATTGTTAATTCCTCCTAATAATCATCTTTAAAGTTCATATAATTGTTTATTACAAGGCGGATTATAGCATTCAAAAAAATCAAAGTCAATGAATATCATGGATATTACTTCCATTTTACATAAAAGCAAAGACCCCTTTACATTCAAATAAAAAGTTCTCCGCCTCAATATGGAAGAGGTCGGACAAAGATAAGCCTTACCGAAGAATATAGAGAAAAAAGCAGGTCAACTTTAAACTTCAGTCGGCCTGCATAAAATAAATCATTTTTACTTTTGAAAAGTACATTTCAATTGAGTGGTTATTGTATTATTTATCTGCTCAAAATTCTAGGGTATCCTGTTAGTCTAATTTTCTAATTCTTTCAAGTTTTTGCTTCAGTGCAGAGCCTATAGAATAAGCACCTATAAACACAATGAAAATCTCTAGTCTTCCAAAAATCATTCCAACCATCTCCACCACAAGAGTAGCTGCACCTGTAGAAGGACAGGTAAGACCAATAGATAATCCTACTGTGCCAAGAGATGAAGCAAATTCAAACATAGCTTCAGCTAAAGAACAGTCTGCAGTTACTGTAAGGAGCAATGTGCCGATGATATAAAGACAAAGATAACTGGATACAAAACCAGTGGTATCCATAGCCAGTTCGGAATCAATTTTTGTTTTTCCTTGTGCTCTGAAATAATAAGGTGATTCTACGTTCCTAGGTGGCAAAAGACGTTTGCGTATATTCTGCATGGTGATGCGTAACATTAAATAAACTCGGGACAGTTTAATTCCTCCAGCTGTTGAACCTATCCCACCGCCTATCAACATTGTCAGTATAAGCATACCGATTGAAAGTGGTGGCCAGGAGGCATAACTCATACTTGAGTAGCCTGAGGTTGAAAGGGCAGATGAAACATCGAATAAAGCACGACGTAATCCTTCACCAATGCTCATATTCATGTCGCTTATAAGAGAAAAAGCCGTAATTGGTACAAAAGCCAAAAGCAGAAGGAACATGAATTTGACCTCGCTTACTCTAATAACTTGCCGCCATTTTCTTCTTGTTAGAAGAGATAGAATAGCGAAGTTTGTTGTGCCTATTAACATCAAAATTATTGTAATAATTTCAATAGAAAAACTGTTATATTCCCCAATACTGTTTAGTCTGGTTGAAAATCCACCAGTAGATAATGAACACATCGAATGGTTTATTGCGTCAAACAAACTCATTCCCGCAATGACATAAGCTACTATACCTGCAAATAGAAAACTGTTGTACATCAAGCAAATCGTCCGAGCTGTCTTTTTTAAATTAGGCAGGAGCTTGTCAGGATGACCTTCGGCATTGTACAAATTCATGGATTGTTTATCTTGCACAAGCATAATCATCATCATCACAAAGCCTAATCCACCACAAAATTGCATAAAACTTCGATGAAACAGAAAGATATGCTGGGTAGCCGAAACATCCATAACAGAAAGACCAGTGGTCGTCCAGCCACTGACAGATTCGAACAGTGCTTGAACAAATGTAAGTTGACCGCTAATAACGAATGGTATGGCACCAATTAGAACTCCCCACCCCCATGCGAACAGGACTGTGATGCTGCTGCGTTGCATGGAAGAACGCCATTCAAACTCTGAGTCCTTCTTTTTTCCAACCAAACAGACAATACTGCCTGCTAAAATGGAGAATAATGAAGGAAATATAAAAGAAACAGCAAACACAGAATCTTGTGGATAAAAAGGCACTATCACTAAGGGTATAGCCACAAGAAGGCCAATCAGCAGCATGAGTTTTCCATAATTACTGCGATTTGAGAATTTACGAGTCATGCTATCACCGTCCTGTCAATTCTTGAATGGCCGCCATCTCTTGTTTATCGGAGGATATGAGAATAAGCATATCTCCTGCTAGAATGCGGGTGTCACCTCTTGGAACCATTGTAGTATCGCTGCGAAGAATACAGCCGATAACAACTTCCTTGGGAAGGTTAATTTCCCATAGTTTTTTCCCCACAACGGGGGAAGTGCCAGGAATAGGAATCTGGGCAATATTAACCCGTCCCTCCCCAATAGGAATTAATGTTGTAATTTTGTCCAATAAAGCCTGCTGCTCAATAATGCCGGTGATGGCAGTAATGGCACAGACAACACTGTCTATCCCCATTTTGTAAAAAAAATCAGTCTTTTTTGGGTCTGTTAAGAGGGCCACAGTTTTAGCTATGTGGAATTTCTTTTTACATAATTGGCAAATAACCAGATTATCTTCATCTTTTGCAGTCATTGCAATAGCAATATCGGCATCTACTGCGTTTGCATCCTCCAACACAAACGGCCTAGTCCCATCCCCATTGATGACAGTTAGCTTGTGGATTTCAGCCAGTTTCAAGCAGTCTTCATAGTTATCATTTATTACAGTTACACTGTATCCCTTTTTTATTAAAGAGGTTGCAAGGGATTTTGTCTTGCTTCTTCCTCCAATAAGCAGCACCTTTGTTTTCATTGCTCTTCCTCCTTAACTACATTTTTTTGCAGAACATTCTGGGATAATATTTTATCTATTCCTTTTGCAGATAAAATTGCTGGGCAAATGGTGTCTATATCAAATTCGTGATAAACATACTCTCTTTCAGGATCATAAAGCCTTGCGATGACACGTTTAATGTGAAACATTTCTCGTGCAATCTGGGCCACCATAATATTGGCGTTATCATTATTGGTAACAGCAATAACGGCACTTGCATTACCAATCTGTGCTTCCAACATTACATCAATGTCGGTAGCATCTCCAATGATAGAAAGCCCTCCAAAGGATGGTGACAGCTTACGAAAAGAGTCCTTATTTTTATCAATAATCAGCACATTTTCATCTCTGTCTGAAAGTGTATTTGCAAGAGTTGCCCCTAATCTACCGCAACCGACGATGATTGTGTAGTTCTCATATTCTTGTTTGCTTGTTAATCGTTTCATATGTATTCCTCCTGATAATTCGGCCAGTTTCGTGTGTATCATATTCGATTTTACAGCTACTGCCGTTTCCTGTGCTTTCATCTAAAATACAATCATTTTCATCATAAAAACACTTGCCGTTTGAATAAAACGTACCGTAGCCTTCAAGATTTTTCCGTGCAGGCAGGTAAGTAGGGTCAAGCATTAAAGCTGCACGAAAATGCTTCATGGCGGAAAGGTGATTTCCAGTTTTTTCAAGAAGTATTCCAATAAGATTATGTGGCGCTGGTGCATGAGGGTATCTTCCCATTGCATCACAAATTAGAATTTCACCTTTTCCATAGTCCTGATTACCAATCAATTCCCTGACAGTTCTACAGAGGGAATTGAGATAATCTTTGTTTTCACATACATTTTTTTTCTCCATTTATTTGCGCCTCCTTTGTGGTTTTTACATGCTTATCATAACAAATAATCTGTGAAGGGGGTGTGAGGAAACTTTAAATCTTGTGAGAATGCTGTGAGGATGCAAAAAGACCGCAACGGAGGTTACCGAAGCGGTCTTTACGGAATAATAAAATTTCGATTATACATCTGAAAGCCGGTATCCTACACCGATTTCAGTCAGAATGTATCGTGGTTTTGCTGGGTTGTTTTCAATTTTACGCCGCAAGCCAGCCATCAGTTTGCGAAGTGCTTGGGTATCAGAGCCATAGCCTATGCCGTATATTTCTTTTATAATATATTTGGTAGTTAGTACCTTTCCTATATTCCGAAAAAATAAGGAAAGCAGACTATATTCCAATGGTGTTGTATGCAGTTCGGCGTTGTCAAGATAAACCAAATGTTTATCAAAATCAATCCTAAGCCCACCTACAACCAGGCTTGTCTGAGATTTCATTCCTCTTGCTTTATACAAGTGTCGAAGTGCAACTCGGATACGGGCCATAAGCTCTGTGGACGAAAATGGCTTTGTTAGATAATCATCTGCTCCGCTATCCAAAGCTGCCGCCTTTTCCTTGTCTTGGTCCCGAGCAGAAACTACGATGATAGGTATTTCTGACCACTCACGAACTTTTTTGATAACTTCCATTCCGTCAAAATCTGGAAGACCAAGGTCAAGGAGCAAAAGGTCAATTTGTTCGGAAACAAGTGTTGATAAAGCACTTTGTGCCGTTGCCGCAGTTGTATAGGGAAACCCTTCTTGCCTAAGTGAATAGCAGATAAAATTTCGGATTTGGGAATCATCCTCAACAATTAAGATTTGTTCATTTTTGTTCTGCATGATTCTGTTCCTCCTTTGGTAATGTAAATATAAATTCGCAGCCCTGTCCGCTGGAACGGTTATGACCCTCAATCGTGCCGCCATGTGCCTTAATAATCGCTTCACATATGGGTAGTCCTAAGCCCACGCTCCGCTGTGCATCAGCTGCTTCTGAACGGGTGGTGTAAAACGCCTGAAAAATATTTGGTAGGTCCGAAGCAGCAATTCCGCACCCGAGGTCAGCAACAGAGAAGGCAGCTGAGTTATTTTTTTGGCTTACGGAAATGCAGATTTCACAATCCGGAGATGAATGCTTAATGGCATTTTCCAGTAAATTGATAAGCACCTGTTCAATTAATCTTGCGTCCATGGGAACCATCAGCACTTCATCAGGAACATGGACTGTGATTTCATATTCTGGATACCGTTTCATGATATGAATGACTGCTCCGCCAACAACTTCTTCTACCGCTTCCAACTGCTTGGTGATTGCCACTCTTCCATCATGTAAGCGAGTAAGACTTAAAATATTTTCAACTAGAGAATGCAGCCAATCAGCGTCCTTATGAATACCCTGTGCTAAGGAATATCTCATATCTTCTCTATCAGTCATATCCATAAGCATTTCCGATGTTCCCATAATGCCGGAAAGAGGTGTGCGGAGGTCATGAGAGATAGCACGTAAAATATTACTGCGATATCGTTCCTGAACCGCTTCCTCTCTTGATTTTTGCTGTTGTTGTGCACTACGAAAACGGTCCATAGCAAGTGCTGTGCTTTCAATCATAGAACGTAACAGGCGTTTTTGAGATTGGCTCATAGAAACAGCGGTTTCTTTAGGTATCCTTAAAACACCCAGTATAGATTCTCTGCCGTATATTGGCCAGTCGCAAAACTCATTGCCTAACATATACCCACTTCGTAGACCTTCAACGCGGTATTTAAGTGCGGAAGCATCATTCACTTTTCGTCGGACTTGTTTTTCAACACTTTGTTGTTGAATAAAGCTATGTTGTGGCTGGCCGCTTTCATCAAAGCATAAACACGCGGCACGACAATTCATTATACCGCTTATGGTATCTGTGGTTATGCTGGCAATATTAGCAATATCAGAGGCGTCAGTCAGTCTGTTTGTAAGCTGAAAAAGAGCACTTGTTTCGGCTTCCTTTTCTTGTGCTTCTAAAGCGTTTTGCTTCACTTTTGAAGTAAGAGCACTGGTGATAATTGCTGTAATTGTCATAATTCCAAAGGTAATAAGATAGGTGGCATCGTTGACGGAAAGGGTGTAGTAAGGTTTTGTAAAAAAATAGTTGAATGCACAGGTTGCAACTACCGATGCCACAATTCCGTAAGAATATCCCCGTGTAAAACGCGTGGTCATTAAGATAGAGAATAGATATACAATAACGATATTGGTTTCAGGAAACCCAACATAGCGGAATATCCAACCGATGCCAGTTGCAAGGGTAATTGTTGCTATTGTTATTAAAACATATATTATAATTTTGTTGAGTTCTTTATTTTTAAAGGATGTCACTTTTTCTACCTCCTAAAACACGGTTATGTATATATTTGTTCTTAGTTAAAACAGTTTACCATATTTGAAACTTAAAAGCCAATTAAAATAAGCTGATGCTCTATGAATTAAATTAAACTAGAACCCTTAAACAAGTATAGAAGATTAATCATTACATTTATTGAAATATTAGGTAAAATTTGTTATTATATATGGTAGATAAAGAGTATCGTCCAACATTAATAATTATTAAACAAGAGGAGGAACAGAGAAAATGAAAAAATTCATATTGTTTTTTATAACATTCGCAGTATTTCTAAATTGTTATGCCTATGCTGATGACTCCATTAATGTAGTATTAAGTGGAAAAAAACTTGAGTTTGATGTAGCACCTACAGTTATAAATGGAAGAACGGTGTTACCTGTTAGAACTATTTTTGAAGAACTTGGGCTAGGCGTTGAATGGGATGGAAACACAAGAACAATTACAGGTACTAAAGATGGTTTAGTTATAACACTGCAAATAGATAATAAGGAAGCTAAAGTAAATGACAAAACTGTGATACTAGATGTACCCGCAACAATTATAGATGGAAGAACTGTTGTACCTGG
This sequence comes from Lachnospiraceae bacterium, assembly GCA_003543235.1. Taxonomy (GTDB): domain Bacteria; phylum Bacillota; class Clostridia; order Lachnospirales; family Anaerotignaceae; genus UBA8514. The sequence continues at coordinate 29,163 of DPJA01000012.1, read as the reverse complement.
AAGATTTGTGGCTGAGGCTACAGGTGCAGATGTAGATTGGGACGGTTCAACTAGAACTTTTTATATAAATACTAAAATAGAAAGTAAACATGATATTTTTGATGGATATACTTTAATTGAAGTTGATGGCGGAAATTTGTCAGGTCATAGAGAGCCAAATGTAGTAGTGGACATTGGTTATGGAAATAGAGAATACTACGCATTTACTAACAAATTTGGACAGCTTGTACGAGTAATTGCTGATGAAATTATTTTGCAAGATAAATCTGTAGAACCAGTCCTTTCTACAGGAAGGTATTATTCCGACGAAGCAAAAGTCCCTGGGGTAGAAAGCTCAAACCTAGATGAAGGACACGTGATTGCAGATAGTTTAGGCGGAGTGTCCAATGCTTATAATATAACGCCACAGAATAGCATACTTAATCGTCAAGGAGATCAAGCATATATGGAGAAGTGGATTAGAGATGCAGGTGGATGTACCAATTTTGAAGCTATAATAACCTACCCTAATACGCAAACTCAAATACCAAGCAAATATAAATATACATATACTTTAAAGGGAAATGTTATAGTAGATGAATTTGAGAATATTAATCCAGATGAATCTATATCGACAAAAAGCTCACAAGAAGAAATAATTACTTCAACACCAAAAGTTGTTTCACCGGTGGTAACGGAAGTAGATTTATCAAAGATTGACACAAATGGAAATGGAGTAGTTACTATTTCGGAAGCTAAAAATGCTGGGTATAGTATGCCAATAACTTCCAATCATTGGCTATATAAATACATGATAGACAGTGATGGTGACGGAAGTGTGGGTGAGTAAATAATTTGAATTTCAAGTGATTAGGGAAATTAAAAATGACTTGATAAATATTGCGACATCGAGTTAGATTACTTATCAATTGTGGTAACTTAACAAATAGATTGAAACAGAGGGGATACGAAATGAAAAAAAATATCTCAAGTTTTTTAATAGCTTTAATTTTGGCACTGCTTTCGGGTCTTATATATGTGGCTCAAATTATGGTTTTTCATTCTCCAAGGGATACGTGTTTTTATATTTTGCAGGATTTTGCCTTTCTGCCGCTTCAGATAGCTATTGTTACAGTCGTGCTGGGTAGCTACCTTAAAAGACGTGAAAAAGCTGAAAGACTCAAAAAAATAAACACTGTAATAAACGCATTTTTCAGTGAGGCTGGAACAGATATAATTATAGTGTTAAAAGGGTTTAGTAAGAATTGCCACGAAATTAGCGAAATGTTGAACATTCAGGCTGATTGGAATGACAATATGTTTTTCAAAACAGCGAAATATCTTCAAAATATAAATATACAGATTGAATGTGGTGCTAATCAGCTTGAGGACTTGACAGTGCTGATGAAAAGCAAGAGGGATTTTTTGATTAGGTTGCTTGAAAATCCCAATCTCCTTGAGCATGATACATTTACAGATATGCTTCTTAGTGTTTTTCATGTTACGGAAGAATTAATAGCTAGAGATACATTTGAAGTTGAAAATAAAGAAGATATGGAGCATATTTCCAATGATATTCAAAGAGCCTTAAAGGCTCTGCTAGTTCAATGGGTGGAATATATGAGGCATCTGCGTTTGGAATATCCCTATCTTTACTCTTTTGTGGTTAGAAAAAATCCATTTTGTCAAGAGAAAATTTAAAAGCTTTTTAAAAGAATTGTTATTAGAAGGGGTCAATGTTGTATCAAAGAAAAACGTCGTTTATTTTTATATAAAACTGACATTGTAATATTTTTGAATATATGGTACAATTTACAAATATTAAACAAAGGGAGGTTTTATCATGGAAAAATTTATTTCTAAAATATTTTTATTAGCAATATTTGCAGGCTTGTTAAGTGTGCCTGCATTTGCAGCAGAACTTAATGTTACTGTTGATGGAAAGGCTATGGAATTTTCAGATGCAAAGCCTTTTATAAGTCAAGAAGGTCGTACAATGTTGCCGCTACGTGCCGTAGGTAATGCCCTTGGGTGTGAGGTTGGTTGGGACCAAAATTACAAAATAGTACGGTTGCTAGAACCTGTATATATTAATGAATATGCAAACGAGGCTAATGGGAATATGAATGAATACATGCAATCAATGATGTATTTAAAGCCATACAGCAATGGCGTTTCTTGGGAATTTTTAGCTAAATATACACAGAGTACAGAAAGTTTCTCAAACCTTCTGCCACGTGAAGCTGGTGGCGGCGGATTTTTCTATGAAATGGACACAGCTCCTGTAATAGAAAACGGACGTATATATCTTCCTATACGTGCTATCGCTGAGCTTTGCGGCTACAATGTAAACTGGAACAGTGAAACCCAAACGGTTGTGATAACCTCGACAGATGAAGTTGGTGACGACTATTGGGAAATAGCAGATGTTGATAAACAAGATGAATATGATAAGGAATTCTTCCCTAATGGAAAATATGCTGATGAGCCTAATATGAACTTTAAATAAAAAATTTTCGATTATATGGGTAAAATCATTGAAAAATATCTTCCGCCTATGATACCATCCCTACAACTGCTGGGACTGGTTCAGAGGCAATGTGTTTATTATAATTACCGACAAACACAATCAAAGAGGTAGCGGACATCTTTGAACTTTGCAAAGCCTATAATAATTTTATTAAAGAAGCCTGTTTCTGATAAAGAATTAGGCTTTTTTTAATTGAAAGGATTGAATAATTGGCTATGAATTTTTAGCTTAATATTTATATAATAAATTTTTAATTACTAGGCTCTTTTGTGGAAAATTATACCAGTAAGTGATATAATATAAATGGTATTTAAAACTAATTGGTTTTAAAAAAAGGAGGTAAATAATGAAACGAAAATCAAAAAACTCAGGAAGAGCAATATCTATGGCTTTAGCTGCCTCAATGCTAGTTGCACCTGTTAATGTAGTATTAGCTGCATCAACTGATATTCATGGTCACTGGGCAGAAAAGTCAATTACCGAATGGCAAGATAAGGGTTTGATTAGTGGTTACCAAGATGGTACCTTTAAGCCTAATGGACCAACAACAAGGGCTGAATTTGCCCGCATTATGAATCAAGCCTTAGGGTTAAGCAGCAAAGGGAAGGTTGCTTTTTCCGATGTTTCCGCCAGTGATTGGTATTATAATGATGTTGCCATTGCATTGGGAGAAGCATACACAGTTGGTTACCCAGACGGGAGCTTTAAGCCAAACGAAACAATAACTAGAGCTCAGGCGGCTGTATTTATTGCAAATGCTATTGGAGCATCAGGCGGTTCGGTTGAAGACTTTTCGGATTCTTCTGATATCCCTGCATGGGCAAAGAACTCAGTGGGTGCAATTGTTGAAAAGGGTTACATGAGTGGTTATCCAGACGGAACCTTTAATCCAAATGCAGTTTTAACCAGAGCAGAAGCGGTTTCTACCTTAAATAGAATCATGGAAGCTGGAACAAAAGAAACAACGGTAACCGAAAAGGACGTTGTTGTTGATAAGGATGATACGAAGATTGAAAATCAAACTATTGAAGGGAATTTAACCATTTCCGAAAAAGTAGGAGATGGCGAGGTTTATTTAAGCAATGTTGAAATTAAAGGCGATTTGATTATTCAAGGCGGCGGAGATGACTCTATTTATACTGATAATGTTGTTGTCAAAGGTAAGACTCTGTTGGATAAGCAGAATGTTCGCCTTCAAGTTTCAGGAGAAACAAACCTTTCTAAAGTAGAAATTAAAAAAGTATGCAACTTTTCTTCAAGGAATTTTTCAGGCGAAGTAGGAACAATCACTATCACAGCGGAAATTTCTGATGAAACAACAATCGACGTGCCTGCTGATAGTTTATATGTAAACGAAAAAGCAAATCTCTTGATTAAAAAAGCCATTGGAGAAGTTGTTGTGGATGAAGATGCAGCGGGAACGAAATTAGAATTGGACAAAGCTGCAAAAGTGTCAACACTTACTGTCGATGGAAAAACAGCACTGAGTGGTAGCGGTACTATTTCCATATTGGAAGCAAATGTAGGAGATATTACATACACCTCTGGTCTTACTATTTCCAAAACTGTAACAGCAAGCGGAGTAAATGCACCTACCAAAGCAACTATAAGTGGTGGTGGTTCTTCTTCTAGCAGTTCTTCTGTAATTAGTATTGCAAGCGTTTCTACTAAGGCACAATTTGAAGCAGCGGTAGCAGATAATAATATCACAACGATTAATGTAGCAGGAGATATTTCCGATTCTATTGATGCAACTCGTACTGGAAGCAGAAGCTTAACCATTAATTTTGGTGCATATACCATGGGTAATGTGTCGATTACTGCAGCGGCGGTAACGGCAATTACTTTGAATGACAGTGGCGTGGGGGGTGCAGGGGCAAGCATTGCAAACCTTGAGATTGATGCAGAAAATGCTCATGTTGTAAATAACGTTCAGGTTAGCGGCACAATTACTATTTGGGCAGTTTCCCACAGTACGTTTGTACAAGATGATGTAGCTGCTTTGGTAGATTTAAGAGGTCCGGGAACCTTGGAATTCCCTGCTGTTACCTTTGGCATTAGCCCACCTCCGCCGGTTTTTGTAAATACAGATGAGCCAATTAGGTTTACTGGTACGTTTGGAACGATTGGTGTATTTCAACCAAATGCACAGCTTGATTTTGCAGGTGATACGCAGGTTCAACAACTTAATGTGGATGCAGGAGCAGCAGGTGGAACATTTACTGGAGGGGTTGGAGCTAATATTGGTCTGATTTTGACAGGTGCAGGACTGACCTTTGCAGGAAGTGGAACTGTTGGAGAAGTTCAAGTTATAGGAAATACTAATTTAACAATTACAGGTTCGGCCTCTAGTATCGGAAGCATAACTAATACTGGTAGTGGTATGGTAACCTCAACAGATGGAATTCCAATTTGCTCAAAGTCTGCAGCACCTACAAATTTAGTTACCGTAGCAGCAACAGGAGCTGCTATTGCTGATGGACAGATTACGGGTACAACCATAGCTATGGAATATAAATTAGCATCGTCGAATGATGGTGCCTATGTAAGTTGTACTGCTTTTTCAACAACGGTAGCTCCAGGAACTTATTTTGTAAGGGTAAAAACAGTTGGATCAATATTGAGAAGTGATCCAGTGCAGGTTGTTATAGGTGTAAAAGTTACCTCTGCAACCATCACAGGAACAGCCCAAGTAGGTCAGAACTTAACAGCAGCAGCAAACACTGGTGCAACAAATGTTACTTATCAATGGCAGGCAAACACAGGAACAAATGGAGTATATGAGAACATTGCAAATGCAACTTCAGCAACTTTTGCAATTCCTGCATCTCTGGTAGGAAAGACAATTAAAGTTGTTATTAGCGGAGCAGATGCTTCAACTGCAATAAGTGATGAAACGGGAGCGGTTGTTGCGGCGAAAGCAGTTGCCGGTGTGTCTAATATTCATGTTGGATTAACACAAAACGATACTGGCATTGATGTATTGTTCGACCAGCCTACAAATCTTACTGGTATTGAAGCATTTAGAGTTGAGCTTTCAACAGATGGAGGAGCAACATGGGGGAATACATATGAAGGCAGTGTGGATTCTGATATCTTCTGCAGTATTGATGATTTAACTAGATTTATCAGTGGAACTACAACCTACAATAAGGTTAAAGTAACGAGCTTAGCTGAAAGCGGCTATGTTAACCGTGAAGTTACTGCGAATATTTCCTATACATTTACTGTTACAGGAACTGCACCAGCTTTTACAGTGGAAAACACAGGGAATGACGCATATGAAATAACCCTTGCGGAAGATGTTGTTTCCGATGCAATATATATTTTTGAAGTGACAAAAGATAATGTTGAACAGTATGAATATTCGTTAGGCATTTCTATCCCATCTTCTAGATTTGATGGTAGAATTATTAATATTGAGAATTCGAGTATATCAGACGGTTCTTCATTTGATTTAAGAGTGATTAAGCCATATTCAACAACTGGATTGACTGTAACAAACAAGTCGGCAAAGGTGGCTATAAATTCAGTTGCAGGAGCATTAGCAACAGCAAAAACTGATGCAAAACAAGAATTGACAACTGCATTGACAAGTTACACACAAGGTGATTATGATGCTGAAGAGTGGATAGCATTAACAACAGCAAAAACTGATGGTGATGCAGCTATTGATAATGCAACTGATACAGCAGGAGTAACAACTGCAAAGGAAACAGCAATTGCAGCAATGGATGAAGTACTAACAATAGCTGAAAAAGCTGCAACGCCATCGGTACCAGCAGTAGCTGTTACAAATGTACAATTTACAGATACTGATACAAATACAAGCCAAATTGGAGGGCTTGTAACATGGACTGAGCCGGCAGATACATCAAATATAACGCATTATGTGGTTTACGCATCGGAAGATGGAACTACAAAAGGTAATCTTTTAGGTACGGAAGCAGTAGGAACAAGTCAGTTGGAAATTTATGCCGATACAGCGTATACACAATATATTATTGTTGTAGCAAAGAATGCAGAAGGCGAAGCAGAATCTGCTAATTATGCAAGCGTAGCTGTAACAGATGACACCAGCAGCTATGTGGCTAGTTCAAGTGCTACACTTGACATAACACCTGAAACAGGAACAAAATTGGCAGGCGTTGTGTTAACTGATGATGGTGCAGGATACTTAGGGACTTCAGAATTAGATGCTATTTGGTTGTCCGTTACAATTCCAGCAGAAAGTGCTAATAATGCAGTATTCGTTCCAGTTACTGAGAATGCAAATGTAACTGCTTATATTGATTATACGGGTCAAGGGGGTGGCTCCTATGCCGTTTTAGCACCAAACTATACTTTCACAGGTGACGGCTTATTATGGATTAAAGTAATATCTGAAGACGGCAGCAAAATACTATATTACAACGTATACGTAACATTACAATAATAACTTACCATTAACACATGAAATGCGGAAAGCAGGGAACAGTTACTTATAGCCACAGAAAAAACCACCAGCTAAGCTGGTGGTTTAATTTTTTTACTGACGTGTGAAGTTGTTACAAATCCATATATTTTTTTACTTTGATGATTCCGTCACTGTTATCAGTATATACAGTGTAGAAGTCTATACCGAAGTAAACAGCAGAAACCTTTGTTCCTTTTACTGTGATATCATTATAAATTGTTTCTGAGCCATTCAAGTTGACAAGAAGCTTATCAGAACTTAAGCCGCCTACAAAAACATCCATTCCGTCAGTAGCAACAGAGCTAACATAACTGCCACTAATATCCACAATGTTATCAAAGGTAATAGTTCCACTGTTGTCAGTCAATTCTGACGTTTTGAAAGTGCTGTGCTTATAAAGTGCTACAAGCTTGCCGTTGCTAAAGGATAACCCGAAAATACCTAAGATATTTGAAGATGTTCCTCCAACACTGCCGATGCTGTCATGGATAGAAGCGTCAACAGGGTTCTTTTTCACAACAACAGAGTATGTGCTTTCAGGTATCTGCATATCAGGCTTGTAATAATCTTGCTGGTGGGTAATGATATAGTAGTCATCATTTGAATCCACTGCAATAAAGGAGCCGTTACTGTAATAAGTACCAATATAGCATGAACTATACAAATTATCATAATATCCCCTGTAAACAATGGCCTTGCTAAAGCTACCAGAGGTATTCGTTGCGTACATAATATCCGGTTTTGTATAGATGCCTGTATCACCCAATGAATCTGTATAGGTTATGTGAGCATTGCCGTTGCTATCTACGGCAATATCAGGCTTGGAGCAGTTGCCACCGTTGTTGCTTGAAAGAAGCTCCTCGTCGCTCCAGTCACTTCCGTTAAAGCTTCTGTAACCAATATTTCCTGAGGTGGTGTATGCAACATGAGGATGGTCTGAGCTGTCCATAGACAGGCTGCCTTCGGTACCTGTGCCGATTAAGGTTTCTGTTCCCCATGTGCCTGAAGTATCAACCTCGTTATAGTAAATGCTGCCACCTCTTGCATAAAGCATTCCTGTAAAGTTTGAGCCACCTACTGCATCCAGCAAATCTCCTGTAGGTGCTGTCGGTGTTGTATTACTTATGGTGATAATGAGGGTTGCGACACTGCCTGCGTTAAATTCAACGGATAGGCTTGTTGCTCCGTCATCTAGGGTTTCCAAGTATTCCTTTTTGATGGTTAAAGTGCTGCCTGATATGGTATAGTCTGTTGTTTCAGTCAAAGTGTCTTCACCATTTTTTACTGAAGCTACGCTGGCAGCGGAGTTCCATGTAATTGTTGTTTCTACGTCAGCCTGTGCACTTACTTTTTTGTCAAAGTCTGCAGTTGTTGGGCTGATGGTAGCGTCGGTGAATACTTCCTCTGTAACGGTTATTTCTTTCTCCGTTCCAGACAGATGGGTTGCTGTTTCTTTAATTCTAACCTTCACCTTGGTGGAGGTGGTAACGCCTGTCAGTTCTGACATATCAGCTTTTCCATCACCATCAACAATTAAGTCTATGTATGTGTCATAAGTCGTTCCATCAATGGCTACGGCTGCCTCAAGATTGGTTGCACTAGCACCAAGTCCTGTAAGGTTGATTGAGGTTGCCGCTACAGGGAATGTACCTGCATAGTCAGCAGTAAACGCAGACCCTAAAGTTTTTGCGATGGTTGTTGGGGTTGCAACAGTTCCGTTTCCTGATGCGTCAGGGGAGATTGCCACAACGATAAGGTATTTGCCAATGTCAGTCGAAACAGGTGTGTAGGTTGTTCCGCTGCCAAGGGCGTTGGCATAAGCTAAATCATCTGAGCGATACCAGGTATAGGTCAGGTTGGTTTGAATGCCAAGTGTACCTACTCCTACCGTAAGAGGCGTATCATAGGTTGCTGGTGTGCCTGCAATAAAGGCGGGTGAACCGCTCTGTGCAGGTAGTGCTCTGGAAATTGTTACAGCATAATATTTTACTGCAATGCCATCCTCAGCTGTCACCTTGATATAAGCTATTGTTCCGCCCATTTCAAGAGGTAAGGTGCTTGCACCTTGGATTTCTGCTGTATAGGCTGCATCGGAGTATAATGCAAAGGCTGCATCATCGGCTGCCACAATGTCTGTCAATTCCAAAGAGGTTTTATCGTTGCTTACATTGATTGACCAAGTAATAGGGGTGATGGTTTGACTTCCGTCGCCCCCTGCTGGGGTAGAATCTGTTTGAGCGGCTACACTGGTTAAGCCTGCATTACTGCTCTCCCATATTGCATACAGTGTTGTGTTGCCGCTGATGTCAAAGGTGTCATCTGGGTCATAGCCTGTACCTTGGCCGTTTGCCTGCGTGTTCCAGTGGGCAAAGGTGAAGTCTGTTTTTTCCAAACTGCCTGTATTTCCTAAAACCGTTACTTCATCAAGATTGTGATAGCTTGTGGAATCAGTTGGAGCAGTACCGCTTGTTGCATCGTTGCCGTTGTAGGAAACGGAATAGGTAGCTGTAAACTGATTTGTTACTACTGTGGCGGAGAAGGTGCTTAAAATGCCACCGTCAGTTGCCTCCACATCGCCTTGGGTGTATGCTGCGGTAATGGTTTCACCGCCCGTTAAGGCATTGGTCAATGTCAGCACAAGGGTGTTGTTATCCCCGATTTTTCTTGCCACTGCTGTGGCAGGGTTGTTACTGCCGTTTACCATTATTGTAAACTGAGCGTGTTTTCCGTTGGATTCAGCCATAGCCTTGTCAAAGGTGAGGTGAACTTCCGTGCCTTCTGTGTTTGTGGCTGCACAGAGCAAATGAGGTGCATCAGCATCCGGCACTGTAATTGTGAGGATGTTGCTTGCGACACCGCCTGTTAGAGCCTCTGCATTGGCTTGCAAGGTTAATGCTCCAGCACTTGCCGTGCCACTTAATTGGAAGGTTATCTGAGTATCGCTGTTTCGTGTTATGGTGTTTCCAATCAACTGGGTAGTTCCAACGGAACCAGTCCAATTGATGGGAAGCTCGGCATCTGCCGTAAAGGTATCATTTGCTAAGGTTACCACGATAGTCGGATTCACATCTCCATTGTCAATGGTAGAGGTAGTGGATAGGATGGGTTCGTGGTTTGAAATAGAGATTTCCTTTTCACCAAATTTTCCTGAACCATCAGCTGCTGTTGCTCTGACGGTTACAGTTCCGTTCTGGATTGACGTCAATAAGCCTGTGGAGCTTATGGTTGCTTCACCTGTAACGTTAATTACGGACCAGATTACATTTTTATTTGTTGCGTTAGATGGTGCTACACTTGCCGTCATTTGCAAGGTACCACTTGGTGTGGTAATAGCAGAGGCATCGCCTTCGCCGCTAACTGTAATGGAGGATACAGATACGGTGCTGCCACCACCGCCACCACCGCCACCACTACTACTACTACTGCTACTACTGTCACCATTGCTTGGCGTAGAATCAACGAGAGCTGTTCCACTATTGTTATTGGTGTCATTGGTTCCTGGGTCAATGGAATCTCCACCACCGCCTGTAACACCTTCAACGTCGGGACTGGTTTCGATTTTGGTATTTGGGGTGAAAATTTTGGCGAAATCTCCCGTTTCTTCTACTTTTACCGCCTTTACATCTCCCTCACCGGATACTTGGGTATTTGCCCCTTGAATGGTGATAAGGTCTACGGAGGAGCCTTTTTCTACAATAAGCTTGGAATTTTTTCCACTGAGCAGTCCGTTATCAATTACTGCATTGGTAGCTTTTACGGTAATATTCTCTCCGTAAACCTCCAAGGTTCCAACGTGACCTGTTACGATTACATCGTCCGAACCGTCGTCTACATAAATATATTCTACATCGGCACCGTCTTCTACAGCAATTCTGACATTACCGTCGGCTCTGGAAACAATAACTTTTCCAATAGAGGAATTACCTCTGACGATAATGGAGTTAACGCCACCGCCTCTGACAACAGTTCTGCCTTCTACTGTGATGTCGTCAAGGGTTGCTTCGCCGTTTCCTACGCCGTCACCAATAATTAAATCGCCTTTAATGGTGACACCCTTAAGAATAACGCCGGGTACACGCACCATTACGTTGCCTTGGGCAACTATTTCAGTTACCTCGCCAGGAGTGTCAATATACTGCTTTACCAAATTGTCCATTACTACGGCAAATTCGGCTCTGGTTATATTTGCGTTTGGATTGAGCTTTCCGTCTGTGCCGCCGTTGATATAGCCTTCCTCCGCCATGGCATTCAGAGCATTTTTTGCCCAGTCCGCAATGTCCGAAGCATCTGCATATTTGTTTAATGAAGTGAAGCTTGTATCGGCGGATGCAATTTTAAAAGCCCTCGCCAAGACAGTAAATGCTTCCTGACGGGTAATGTTGCTTTCGGGACGCATATTTTTATCCAATACAAAGGTTCCCATTTGAACGGCCTTAGCCATGTCGTTGGCGTACCAAGCTGAAAAGGGTACATCTTTGACATTTTCAAGCTCTGTGGTTGCCGTTGCACCGAAGGCACGGTTGACAACCGCAGCCATTTCTGCTCTTTTCAAGGGAGCATCAGGCATAATTAGGGTGTTGCCATTATTCTCAGAGCCTTTTAACAGCCCGTTTATTACTGCACAGTTCAGTGCATTGGTAGACCAGTTGTCCGGCATATCCTGAAAAACGGAAGGCTGTTCGCTGGTGTTTGCTAAAGCGGTTACTGGCATTGTGGTAAATAGCATCAGCAGGGATAGCAAAATCGAAAGCATTTTTTTCGGTTTCATCTTAATTTCCTCCTTATTTGAATAATATAAGTTTAGTTTTGACGATTTGCACATCTTGGTAATGTAAAATTTGTTCGCTCCATGGGGGTTGGAGCATAAAATCCACGTGGATCGTCTCGAACAAAGCTTACTATAAAGGGATGGACAAAACAATAAATAGGAATAAACTGGCAATGACAAAATAATGGCATGATTTGTGCCGTTATTCTTGCAATTGTTTGAATAATTTGATATGTTAAAGAAAAAAGGGGGGGGAATCATCATGACTTTTGACCAAAAACTTGATTTTCTATTGAATATTACAAAGACATCCAATAGTGCTTTGGCACACAGTATAAGACTAGATGCTTCCTACATCAGCCGCTTGCGTAATGGGCGGCGAAAAATGCCTAAGGATAGACAAATTGTTCATGGCATGGCCAATTATTTGGCACACAGATTTACGGAGGAATACCAGAAGAAGACCTTGATAGATACGCTGAAGCTCATGATTTTTCCTGATGATAGTGATTTGCTTGCCAAAGAGCTAATCCACTGGTTGCTTTACAATGGATTGGAAAATTCCCTACAGGTGGGTGAATTTTTAAGGGAGTTTCCTGATATACACGTAGGGCAAATGGAGTATCGTTCATCAGAGGAATACCGTCTTCCTTTTTTGGACAAAGATATTTCCGTTTATTACGGCATTAAGGGAAAGCAACAGGCTGCAGAGTATTTTCTTTCTGAGGTTGCTGCACAGAAAACACCGCAGACTCTTCTTCTTTTCAGCGATGAAGGAACAGGGTGGATGATTGAGGATGCTGTTTTTATGCGCCGTTGGGCAGAGCTAATGCAGCTTGTGTTGGCAAAGGGAAATAAAATTAAAATTATCCATACCATCAGCAGGGATTTGGATGAAATGCTCAATGCCATTAACCATTGGATGCCTCTTTACATGAGCGGCTCCATTGAACCGTATTTTTATCCCAAGAAACGGGATGGAATTTTTAAACGCACCCTTTTTATAGCACCTGAAACGGCGGCAGTGATTTCAAATTCTGTGGGCAATCAGGAGCTTGTGGCTGCAAATGTCCTATATCGTCATAGGGATGCCGTTAAATCCTTTGCGGATGAATTTTTGCAATATCTAAATTTGTGCCGTCCGCTGATGCGTATTTTTACGGAACGGGAGAAGGAGCAGTTTTATGTTGCCATGGCAGAATTTGAGCGACATCAGGCAGATTCGCTGGTTAAAACTGAATCACTATCTTCGTTGACCATGCAGGAAAGCCTCCTTGCAGAAATTCTCAGCCGTGCCGATATTAAAAATTCTAACTTGATTTTTATGCACAGAAACCGTTATAAAGGTTTTCTAAAGCTTTTACAGTCCAATCGTTTTACAGAAATTATATCATTACCAGATATTGAAGACGTAAAAAATGGAGTTGTTAAGGTACCTATGTCGGATATTATTGGGGTTGGGGCTGTATACTATACACCAAGGGAGTTTGCCACCCATCTGAAGCAAATTCTTGTGCTTCTTGATTCCTATGAAAATTATTATGTCCACTTAGTTGAAAGACCGTTAATTGAGCATTATTTTGTTTATGTTCGGGAGGAATGTGGCGTCATTGTAGCAAAGACCTCCCAACCTCCTGTGGTTCTTGTTATGAGTGAGGGGAACATGGTTGGTGCATTTTGGGATTTTCTGAAAAACTTGGTGGAAGAAAAGGCATATGGTGCGAAAAATAAGGAAAAAACCATGGAAGTGCTGCGTAATTATTTGACTAGGCTTACAGGGGAATGAAAAATGTTCAATTTAAAAAATGGGAGAAAATAATTTTTATTGGCTAAAGGTAATACTTTATGGGCGTGAAAAGAAAAAGAATTTCTTTGGTTTTTTAGCGTAATTGAATAATATTCTCAAATATCATAATAATAATTATAGTATGTGATTTAATTATAATAAATGAGGTGGGTATATTTGAGTAACCATTTAAGTAATGAAACTAGTCCTTATCTTTTACAGCATTCGGAAAATCCTGTTAACTGGTATCCTTGGTGTCAAGAAGCTTTTCAAAAAGCAAAAACTGAAAACAAGCCAATCTTTTTGAGTATTGGTTACAGTACCTGTCACTGGTGTCATGTTATGGCACATGAAAGCTTTGAGGACGAGGGAATTGCGGAAATTCTTAATCAAAACTATATTTCTATCAAGGTGGATAAAGAAGAACGACCCGATATAGATAGCATATATATGACAGTTTGTCAAGCTTATACAGGAAGTGGTGGCTGGCCTACAAGTATTTTTATGACACCAGAGCAAAAGCCATTTTTCGCAGGGACATATTTCCCAAAGGAAACTAGACATGGTATGATTGGCTTCAAAGAATTGCTTTCTGGGATTTATGAGAAATGGCAAAAAAATCGCTATGAATTGCTTCAGTCGGCTGATACTATTGTTGCTACTTTAAATAGAAAAAGTACTTCTCAAGCTGAAACAGATATAAAGCTAATGGAATCGGCAGTAGAATTATATAATCAAAGCTACGATGAAAAATTCGGAGGATTTGGTAAAGAACCTAAATTTCCAACTGCACATAATCTGTTGTTTTTGCTAAAACATTATGAAAAAAGTGGGGATAAGCATTCTTTAAAAATGGCGGAACATACCCTAACTCAAATGTACAAGGGCGGAATATTTGACCACATTGGATATGGGTTTAGCAGATATTCCACCGATAAATATTTCCTTGTGCCACACTTTGAAAAAATGCTTTATGATAACGCCTTATTAATCCTTGCCTATTGCAAAGCATATTGGATTACTCAAAATTCATTTTATCGTGAGGTTGCAGAAAAAACAGCACAGTATATTCTTCGTGAGATGACCTCAACTGAAGGCGGCTTTTACAGTGCACAAGACGCTGACAGCGATGGTGAAGAAGGTAAATATTATGTTTTTGAATCGGAGGAAATCATTTCACTTCTTGGTGAAAAAACAGGGCAGGCTTTTAACGAATATTATTCTATTACACATAATGGTAACTTTGAGGGGAAAAATATTCCCAATCTTTTAAATAATCCTAGTACCTCAAAAGAGTTTGACGCATACCTGCCAAAAATCTACGAATATCGAAAAAAAAGGAATAAGCTTCATTTAGATGATAAGATATTAACTTCATGGAATTCTCTGATGATTGCAGCTATGTGCTGGTTATATCGAATTAGCAGAAACGATGAATATCTAAACGCAGCAAAAAAATCACAGAAGTTTATAGAGGAGCAGTTGTCCCAAGATGGAACTGTGTTTGTAAGCTTTCGCAACGGCAAACGAAATCAAAATGGTTTCCTTGATGATTATGCAAATAATTCTTTTGCATTGCTTGCATTGTATGATGCAACCCTTGATTTCAGTTATCTTGAAAAAGCAAAGCAGTTAATGAAGAAAGCCATTAGTAATTTTTTTGATGAAACAGACGGTGGTTTTTATCTCTACGGCAAGGATAACGAAACGCTAATTATGCGGCCAAAGGAAAGCTATGACGGGGCAATTCCCAGCGGCAACTCCGTTATGGCATACAATCTTGTAAGGCTATCTCAGCTTAATTTTGATAATGAATTTGATAGAATACTCAAAGGGCAGATGGACTTTTTGTATGGAGAGGCAAAGCATTATCCTATCGGGTATGCTATGTATTTAATTGCACTTTCAGATTATTTTGAACCTTCACAAATGATAACTGTAGTGATGAAGAATAAAGACGATATTAAGGATTTGCCTTTTACAGTATCACTGGATAGCATTATCAAAGTATTAGATGGACCTACAGATGAGTACCAGATTATTAATGATAAAACCACTTATTATGTTTGCAACAATCATAGTTGCTTGCCACCAGTAAATGAATTGAATATAAAATGACATGATTGCAAATGAAACAAAAAAAGACTACCTTTTTCACGGTAGTCTTTTTAAATTAGAGTGACGGTGTTATTTGTAACTTCGCCACACTTTAAATAATTCAGTTATTTATATATTTTTACCACCTGTCAATGTTCTATTTCATAACATGATTTTTTATAGCTTCAAAACTTTTCTTACTAATAACGTGTTCAATTCTGCAAGCATCTTCAGCAGCTGTTTTTGCATCAACACCAAGTTTTTCAAGCCAGGAAGAAAATAAGTCATGTCGTTCATATATCATTTCAGCAATTTCTCTACCAGAATCAGTTAGATATATGAAACCAGAATCGGTAACAGTTATATATCCGTTTTCACGCAAATTTTTCATTGCGACACTTATACTGGATTTTTTGAAATTAAGCTCCTCTGCTATGTCTACAGAACGTACTACAGGAAGTTTTTTGCTTAATAGGAATATAGTCTCTAAATAATTTTCCACAGATTCATTTATTTTCATGTGAAACACCTCATTTTAAAATATCAAAGTTTATTTGAATAACTGAAGTTAGTATATCATATGAATTAGTTAAATTCAAATTAAACAACAAAAGAGGAATATATAATTACTAATTAAGAAAAAATTTATCAATAATGTTATTGACAACTAATATGAGTTAGTATATACTAACCTACAAAAGAAATGATAATCCTTACCATAATAATTTATAAAATATTAAAAATAGAAAGAAGATGAATGTGATTCCTTTGACGATGGTTAAAACAGGTGAAGTAAATGTTATTAAGAAAGTTGGCGGCAATGAAGAAACACGAAAGTTTTTAGAAAATCTGGGCTTTGTAACAGGAAGTGCAGTTGTTGTAGTTTCAGAAATTTGTGGAAACATGATTGTTAATGTAAAAGATTCTAGAGTTGCAATTAATAAAGAAATGGCAAATAAAATAATGGTTTAGTAGGAGGAACGATGAAAACTTTAAAAGAAGTGAAGAGCGGCGAAACTGTAAAAGTGACAAAATTATCAGGCGAAGGTGCTGTAAAACGACGTATTATGGATATGGGAATTACAAAAGGAACAGATATTTATTTACGAAAAGTTGCTCCATTAGGTGACCCAATTGAAGTAACTGTCAGAGGATATGAATTATCCTTACGAAAAGCAGATGCCAAATTAATTGAGGTGGAGTAATTTTTTTAAACATTGGTTAGAGACAACTAATAAAAGTAATACATAACAAACAAAGAAGGAGTAAAACGATGTCAATAAAAATTGCATTAGCAGGTAATCCAAACTGCGGTAAAACAACGCTATTTAATGCTTTAACTGGTTCTAATCAGTTTGTGGGAAACTGGCCAGGTGTTACGGTGGAGAAAAAAGAAGGTAAACTGAAAGGGAATAAAGATGTTATAATTACAGATTTACCAGGAATCTATTCTTTATCTCCATACACACTTGAAGAAGTTGTAGCTAGAAATTATTTAATTACAGAACGTCCAGATGCTATTCTTAATATTATTGATGGAACAAATTTGGAACGTAATTTATATCTTACAACACAACTTGTTGAACTTGGTATTCCAGTGGTAGCAGCAGTTAATATGATGGATATTATAGAAAAAAATGGTGATAAATTAAACTCTAAGAATTTAGCAAAAGAATTAGGCTGTCAGGTGGTAGAAATATCTGCACTAAAGGGAACGGGCATTATGGAGGCAGCTAATAAAGCAATAGAAGTTGCTAAAAATAAAATTGGTATGATTCCACAACACAGATTTGCTGGTTGTGTGGAACACGCACTTGCTCATATTGAAGAAGCAGTGCTACATAATATGCCGGAAGAACAACAGCGTTGGTATTCCATTAAAATATTTGAACGAGATGACAAAGTAATTAAACAGCTAGGGATTGAAAAACAAATCGCTATCCATATCGAAGACGATATTAAAAACTGTGAGCGAGAAATGGATGATGATTCAGAAAGTATCATTACAAACGAAAGGTACAATTATATTTCATCCATAATTAAAGATTGTTGCGTAAAGAAAAATAGAGGAGGACTTACCACTTCAGATAAAATTGATAAAATTGTAACGAATAGGTGGCTTGCACTTCCAATTTTTGCAGGAGTTATGTTTCTTGTTTATTTTGTATCTGTTACAACAGTGGGAGCCTTTTTAACTGATTGGACAAACGATACCTTGTTTGGCGAATGGGTTATTCCAGCTGCACAGAATGGACTAGATGCAATAAATTGTGCACCATGGTTATCTGGATTACTTGTAGATGGTATTATTGGTGGTGTTGGTGCAGTACTTGGATTTGTGCCACAAATGCTAGTATTGTTTATTTTCTTGGCGTTTTTGGAAGCTTGCGGATATATGGCAAGAATTGCATTTATTATGGATAGAATTTTTCGTAAATTTGGCTTGTCAGGTAAATCATTTATACCAATGCTAATTGGCACTGGATGTGGTGTACCAGGAATTATGGCATCAAGAACAATTGAAAATGACCGTGACCGTAAAATGACGATTATAACAACAACATTTATACCATGCGGTGCGAAACTTCCTATTATTGCTTTAATTGCTGGTGCATTATTTGATGGAGCTTCTTGGGTAGCACCAAGTGCTTACTTTGTGGGAATTGCCGCAATAATTTGTTCTGGAATTATTTTAAAGAAAACTAAAATGTTTGCAGGCGACCCTGCACCGTTTGTAATTGAATTACCGTCCTATCATATGCCTACTCTTTTGAATGTACTTCGTAGTATGTGGGAGCGTGGATGGTCATTTATTAAAAAAGCAGGAACAATTATCTTACTCTCAACTATATTTATTTGGTTTTCAGAAAGTTTTGGCATTATAAATGGGAGTATTGCCATGGTTGAAAACATGAACGATAGTATCTTAGCGGCAATTGGTGGTGCAATCGCACCAATCTTTACGCCACTTGGATGGGGCGATTGGAAATCAGCAGTGGCAGCTATTACAGGACTTGTAGCTAAAGAAAACGTAGTCGGAACATTCGGTATACTTTATGGGTTTGGAGAAGTAGCAGAAGATGGAAGTGAAATATGGGGAACATTGGCATCTAGTATGACAGCCATTGCAGCATACTCTTTCCTTGTATTTAACTTGTTATGTGCACCATGTTTTGCAGCAATGGGAGCAATCAAGCGAGAAATGAATAATGCAAAATGGTTCTGGTTTGCAATTGGCTACCAGACACTAATTGCTTACTGTGCATCACTTTGCGTATTTCAGATTGGAACACTTATGGCTGGAGGCGTATTTGGGGTTGGAACAGCTGTAGCATTTATTATGATATTTGTGTTTTTATATCTCATATTCAGACCATATAAAGAAAGTAATAAATTAATGGTGGATGTAAAAACAAGTGTTAATAAAGCAAATTTATAATTGACTTGTTAAAACTCATAGGAAAAGAGGTAAAAGTCTATGGGAACATTTTTAGTAGGAGTAATGTTACTAACAGTAATTGGTTTCATTGTGAAAGGTATGATAAAAGACAAAAAGGCAGGAAAGTCTGTAGTGTGTGGTGGAGATTGTAAGCATTGTGGCGGTCATTGCTCACATTAATATCAGCTTTTAATGACGAATATTTGATAATATACAGAGAGGAGAACAAGTGCTTAAACATGATTATTGTAATCAAGTGATTGATTATCATGAAATAATAGAATGTATTGTAAGTGCATTAGATGCCAAAGACCAATATACAGCAGGACATTCCCAAAGAGTCAGCGACATGGCATTAAAAGTTTGTAGAATGTTAGGGCTTAAGAAAAAAGAGATAGAGAAAATACATATTGCAGCGCATTTGCATGATATTGGAAAGATTGGTGTTCCAGATGCAGTTTTGAACAAAGAAACTAAATTAGATAATAAAGAATGGGAAGCGATGAAAAATCATCCACAAATCGGTGCGGATATATTGAATAAGTCACGTCATTTAAACGAGCTTAAAGATATTGTGCTGTATCATCATGAAAGGTTTGATGGGAAAGGATATCCCCTAGGGCTTAAAGGTGAAAAGATTCCAATTGGAGCAAGAATTATTGCAATATGTGATTCTATTGATGCAATAACCTCAGATAGGAGCTACAGAAAAGCATATGATTTTGACTATTGTTTCAATGAAATAGAGAAAAATATCGGCACAATGTATGACCCCGTCATAGGTAAATATGTTTTACAGCACTGGACAGAAGTAATTAATGCAACGGGTAAAAATGAAAAAGGCACAGAGTGGATGGGTCAATTGCCCACTTTTATTCCAAATAGTTATTGACATACAACCATATTAGAAATATAATCTTAAATGCAAATGAGTTGCATTTGCAAATAATATATCTATAAAAATGCAGATGGGAGTAAATAATAATGAAAAAAGTAATTCGAAATGTAGTTAGAGTAGCAATGGTACTCGGCACAATGTGCTTATTTGGATGTAGTAATGGAGCAAAAGAAGAAGAGGTTAAGGAAAAGCCAGTTATAGCCGTATCTATTGTGCCGGAACAGACTTTTGTGAAAGCAGTTTGCGGAGATTTAGTTGACATCGTTACATTAATTCCTTCAGGAAACAGCCCTGAAAATTATGAACCAACGGCACAAGAGATGGAGAAATTCAGCGATGCGTCACTTTATTTTTCAATAGGAGTTCCTACAGAAGAAGCGAATATATTGCCTAATGTAGGTGATGTAAAAGTTGTATCTCTGCAGGATGAGGTTGCTGCTGTTTATGAAGATAGAACATTTGAATCTGGAGAAAGAGATCCACACATATGGCTTTCACCAAAAAGAGTAAAAGTAATGGTGGAAACAATCGCAAAGGAAATGAGTGAATTAGATCCAGACAATAAGCAAACTTACGAGCAGAATGCGGCAGATTATATAGCACAGCTTGATGACGTGGACCAAGAAATTAAAGATGCTTTAAATGGTGTTGAAAGCAAAAGCTTTATTGTATATCATCCTGCTTTTGGATATATTGCAGATGACTATGGACTTAAAATGTATGCACTTGAAGAAGAAGGAAAAGAAGCAGCACCTCAACATTTACAGGACATGGTAGATTTTGCGAAAAAAGAAAATATTAAGGTTATCTTTTACCAGGAAGAAATTGATAGCAGTCAGTCTGAAGCATTTGCTGAAGAAATAGGCGGTAAAACAATTCAACTTGCACCATTAGCTCCAGACTATATTGATAACATGAAAAAAATGGCACAGACAATGGCAGAGGCTATGAAATAAAGAATAATATTAAGTATTATATTTTTATAAAAAGAAAAGTATTTCTTGATAAACGGAATACTTTTCTCTTTTTTCTTTTTATAGTTGATATTTAAATAAAAGAGCATTATTATGTGTTATGAACATATGCTGATTACTAGATATATAAGGAGGAAGCAAAGTGACAAAAATAGATATTATATCAGGCTTTTTAGGAGCAGGGAAAACGACTCTGATTAAAAAACTTTTAGAAGAGGCTTTTGTCGGCGAAAAAATAGTTTTAATAGAAAATGAATTTGGTGAAATAGGAATAGATGGTTCCATATTGAAAGATTATGGTATTGAAATAAAGGAAATGAATTCTGGATGTATCTGCTGTACCATAGCTGGAGATTTTAGCTCTGCATTAAAAGAATTATTGTCACTTTATCATCCCGACAGAATTATAATTGAACCATCTGGGGTAGGTAAATTATCAGATGTCATAAATGGATGCAAAAAGTTCTTAAAAGATGGCTTAGTAGAACTGAATATGTGCATTACAGTGGTGGATGCCATGAAATATAAGGTTTATTTAAAAAACTTTACAGAGTTTTATGCAAATCAGCTTACAAATGCGAAAACCATTATATTCAGCAGAACTCAAAATACTAAATCAGAAGTAATTGAAAATACTTTAAAGGATGTTCAGAAATACAATCCCAAAGCCCATGTTGTAACAACGGACTGGAAAAATGTTGACGGTAAAAAAATAATTGAATTAGCAGAAACTTCCGAAGAAATACCTGGTTTAAAATCACTATTGGAACAACCAGAGCATAACCACCACCATGACCATGGAAACCATCATCATGCAGACGAAGTATTTCATGTTTGGGGAAGAGAAACAGCAAAAGTGTTTGAACTAAGAAAAATAGATGAAATTCTAAATCGTCTTAATAATATAGAAGGTAATATTTTACGTGCAAAAGGAATTGTTAGTACAGAAAGTGAGAAATGGGTTCAATTTGACTATGTACCGGGTGAAGTGATAATCAGTGATACAATACCTGATTGTATTGGGCGTATTTGTGTAATTGGAGAGCATATAAACGAGGACGCTCTTTCAGTTCTATTTGAATTATAGAGGTAGCTATGGCAACGTATATAGATATTATAACAGGACTTCTTGAAAGTGGAAAAACTACTGTCATAAACGAATTATTACAAAGCGATTACTTAGAAGAATTTGAAAAAATCATATTAGTTATTTGTGAAGAGGGCTTTACAGAATATGATGAAAAAAAATTAGAGGAAATGAATATTGAAATTCTGACGGTGGAAAATGAATCAGATGTAAATGATGATTTATTTATAAAAATCGAAGATGAATATTCTCCCGATTACATACTTGTGGAATATAATGGGACATGGAATATTTCTGAAATATTGGGATTAAAAACACCATTTGAATATAAATTTAGAAATGTTGTTTTTGTAAGTGAATCGGGAAATTTTAGAAATCAGTTAAGTAATATGGCAACGGTTATGCAGCCACATATTTTAAATAGTGACATTGTTATATTTAACAGATTTGAAAAACTTCATCAGGGAATGCAAAAAAAGTTGACCAGAGATATTAAAAATATTAATCCCAGAACTAGTGTAACGTTCACAAATAAGATTGAAACAGACAAGATACTAAAAGAGCGTTTTCTGACAGTCAATAATCCTGAAAATACTTCTATGATTTTAAAGATTAATTTAAAAATAGGAATTTTTTTAGCCTTTTGCTTTTCTCTGTTTTTAATAATTGAATTTCCTAACGCATACAGGCATACACAATCCATGGTAACTGTGTTTTTGAGTATTCTTATGCAGTCAATTCCATTTATTTTATTAGGAGCCTTTATTTCAGCAGGAATTCAGATATTTGCATCAACAGGATGGATTATGAAACAAATATCAAAAGGAAGTTGGTATTCCTTTGTGATTGCTTCAGCAGCAGGACTTTTTATGCCAATATGCGATTGTGGAATGGTGCCAATTATATCTGGGCTTTTAAAGAAAGAAACACCTCTTCCGCAAACGATAACTTTTTGGTTATCATCATCAGCAGTAAGCCCTATTGTTATTATTTCTATGCTTTACGCATTTCCAGAACAGCCGTATCTTGCAGTTGTAAGGGTTGTAGCAGGTTTAATTATTGGAATTATGGCAGGGATTATATTGAAACTAATGAAACTTGAAACAAAGGATGTTACGAAAGGAAATCGGAGAACCATGAGCATTGGAAAAGATGTTTTGGAATTAAAGTATGATGGAACAAAAGGAAAAATTGAAGCAGTTTTTGCTGGAGCACAGGTTGAATTTTTTAGGGTGGCAGAATATGTAATAGTTGGGGCATTAATATCAGCTGTTTTACAGACTATTATGCCACAAACTATGAAAAGTTTTATTGGCAATAATATTATTATTCAGTTTGTAGTTATGACTGTAGCAGCGATGCTTATGTCTACTTGCTCAACTTCCAACGCATTTATTGGAAGAAGTTTTTCTAATAATTTTTCAACAGTTCCAATTTTATCATTTATTGTCATGGGACCAATGCTTGACCTGAAGAACATGGTAATGCTTTCGGAAATTCTAAAGAAAAGATTTCTACTGTTTCTTGCAACTCTTGTAATCATAGAAAGTGCCATAGTTTTTGGTACTTTATCATTCTTTGTGTAAGGAGGCAGACATGGGTAGAAAAAAGAATATGGAAGCAATAGTTCAAATATTTATATTGATTGCTATTGCCTGTTTATTAATATATGCAATGGTTAGCAAGGAAGTAAATTATTATGTTCACCCTAGATTTTATGTGGGAATATGGACTTCAATTATTATATTAATTTTATTTGCAGTAAGTCTAATAGCAAAAATTAAAAAAGCTAGACACAATGTAAACATAAGACATTATATAATTTTTGCTATTCCGTTGTTAGGGGCATTATTATTTCCAGCCACAGGCGTTAATAGTAAGGATATGACTATTGCAAATAGTGATATTGTTGCATCAAATAGTGAAACAGATACTAATACCATAGACAATACTAATACAGATAGATATTATGACGAGAATATTACAAGCGAAAAATCTCCAACGGATATAATTGATGCAACAGCTTCAACTCAGCAAAGCGAGGGAGAAAATGATGAGGTGGAAGAAACAAGTAATGCCTATGAAAAATATTCTCAATATGAAGTTGATGGTGTTTTGGTTATCAACGATGATATATTTGCAGATTGGTATGGCGATGTATATGATAATCTTGATGATTTTGTTGGAAAAAAGTGTAAGTATTTAGCACAAGTATATTCAATGGAAGATTTTAAAGCTAATCAATTTTTGGCAGGAAGATATTTTATGGTATGCTGTGCCGCAGACTTGGTTGGATACGGAATTGTTTGTGAAAGTGATATAAGAAGTGAATTAACAGATGATGAATGGATTACAGTAACAGGGACAATATCGGAATATGAATACAATGGCTATATGGTACCAATTCTAAAGGATGTTACCATAACAGATGGTGAAGCACCAGAAGTTGAATATATATATTATAATAATTATTAATAAAATATATATGTATACTAAAGCGTATAAGCAAAAGGAGAGGATAGGTAAAAATGACTTTACAGCAACTAAAATATGTGGTAAAAGTAGCCGATAAGGGAACAATTAGTGATGCTGCCAAGGAGTTATTCATATCCCAGCCAAGTCTTACCAATGCCATTAAAGAACTGGAAAATGAAATGCAGATAACAATATTTAACCGAACCAATAAGGGAATTGTAGTATCAAATACAGGTGATGAATTTCTTGCCTATGCCAGACAGGTTCTTGAACAAGCAAACCTTTTAGAAGAAAAGTTTCTAAATGTGAAGAAACAAAGTACAAGGTTTTCTGTTTCGACCCAGCATTATTCCTTTGCCGTAAATGCGTTTGTAGATGTAATTCGTGAATTTGGGGGAAATCAATATGACTTCACATTGAGAGAAACCCAAACCTATGAGATTATAGAAGATATAAACAGATTGAAAAGTGAAATAGGTATTATTTATACTTCTTCAAAAAATGAAGAGGTAATTATGAAGCTTATTAAGCAGAAAGGTCTGGTATTTTGTGAACTTTTTATAGCAAATCCAAATGTTTTTATTAGTTCAAAACATCCACTTGCCAAAAAAAGAGAAATTACCATGAATGAGATTGAGGAGTATCCTTATCTTTCCTTTGAGCAAGGAGATTATAATTCTTTCTACTTTTCTGAGGAAATTCTTAGTACCCTTGACCGAAATAAAAACATCAAGGTTAGAGATAGGGCAACGCTATTTAATTTGGTCATAGGATTGAATGGATATACAGTTAGCACAGGGGTAATCAGCAAGGAGCTAAATGGTGAGAATATCATTGCAAAACCACTAAAAGTAGATGAATATATGCGAGTTGGGATTATAAAGCAAAAAAACGTGGCACTTAGCAGGTATGGTGTGGCATATATTGAAGCGTTAAAAAGGCATATATTTGCATATACTCAATGAAAAATGGAATGTATTATATTTGTATTATAGAATTTGGCATAGCGACGATGTATAAATATGTGGTTGAAATAGTTTAAAGCTATATCAAACACATATTTTTTTGTATTTTTCAAGGCAATCAAACTGCTCTATACTGGTAAATAGAAAAAATAAAAAAGCTAATATGGAGGTTATTTATGAAAAGTGCAGTCATTGGTTTCCCTAGAGTGGGAAAACTGAGAGAACTAAAGTTTGCATCTGAAAAGTATTTTCGTGGTCAGATAACAGAGGAAAGTTTAGATGTAGTAGCAAAAGAATTAAGAAAAGAACACTGGCAGTTACAGCAAAAGGCTGGGATTGATTTCATATCATCCAATGATTTTTCCTTTTATGATGGTATGCTGGACACAACAGTTTTGTTAAATGCTATCCCAAAAGAGTACCAAAAGCTAGGGTTAAATGAACAGCAGACTTATTTTGCCATGGCAAGAGGATATCAGGGCGAACAGGGCGATGTAAAAGCTTTTGCAATGAAAAAGTGGTTCAATACCAATTATCATTACATGGTACCAGAAATTAATGATGATACAAAGATTACACTGTGTGGCAATAAACCGTTTCATGAATATAAAGAAGCTAAAGAATATGGGATAGAAACAAAGCCTGTAATTATTGGAGCATTTACATTTTTAAAGCTTGCAAAATATAACGGTAAAAATACAGCTGCTAATTATGCAGAACAGCTAGTTAAGGCATATGGGGATATTTTAAATAAGTTGAATGAACTTGGCACAAAGTGGGTTCAGTTTGATGAGCCTGCATTAGTAACAGATTTAACAGCAGAAGAAATTCAATTTTTTGTAGCATTGTATAAAAGGATTTTGGGTAACAAAAACAATGTAAAAGTTTTACTTCAGACCTATTTTGGGGACGTAAGAGATTGCTACAAGGATATTATGGATTTAGAATTTGATGGGATTGGATTAGATTTTTTAGAAGGAAAGAGAAATCTGGAATTATTGAGGTTGAATAATTTTCCAGAGGATAAAATTTTATTTGCTGGTGTTATAAATGGCAAGAATATCTGGAAATGTGATTACAAGAGAATTCTCGATATGCTATCAGAAATAAAAAAACATGCAAAAAATGTTGTAATTTCAACGTCATGTTCGCTATTGCATAACCCATATACCCTTGAAAACGAAACAAAGATGGAAGAAAACGTCAAAAAACATTTTGCATTTGCAAAGGAAAAACTTAGTGAAATCCATGAACTTTCATATATTACAGAAAGCGATGATTATGAAGCATTGACAGAATATAAAAGGAATAGAGAAGTTTTTGAAGCCGTAAGATTATATGAAAGTAAAGAAATTCAAGCAGAGGTGGCAGCACTTTCAGAGAAAGATTTCATTAGAAAGATAGACCGAAAGGAAAGAGAGAAAATTCAGAAAAAAGAATTTGGATTTCCGTTATTTCCAACTACCACTATTGGGTCTTTTCCACAAACACAGGAAGTTAAGAAGAACAGGAGCAATTACCGCACTGGAGAAATAGATGAGAAAACATACGAAAAACAGGTGTTTAAATTAATCGAGGCGTGTATTAGGCAACAGGAAGAACTAGGACTGGATGTATTAGTACATGGTGAATATGAACGCAATGACATGGTAGAATTTTTTGGTGAAAATCTTGAGGGTTATGTTTTCACAGAGAAAGCATGGGTGCAGTCTTACGGTACAAGATGTGTTAAACCGCCAATTATCTTTGGAGATGTAAAACGTATTAGACCAATTACTGTTAAATATTCTAAATATGCACAGAGCTTAACTAATAAACCAGTTAAGGGAATGCTTACTGGGCCAGTAACAATTCTTAACTGGTCATTCCCAAGAGAAGATGTAAGTCTTCAGGAGATGGCATATCAGATAGGTATTGCTATTCGTGAAGAGGTTTGTGACTTGGAAAAATTAGGAATTAAAATTATTCAGATTGATGAGGCGGCTTTGAAGGAAAAACTTCCTATCAGAAGAAATGAATGGTACAGCGAATATCTGGATTGGGCAATTCCTGCATTTCGTCTTTGCCATAGCAGAGTAAAACCAGAAACACAGATTCATACGCATATGTGTTACAGTGAATTTGAAGAAATTGTGAAAGATATTGATAATATGGATGCAGATGTTATTTCATTTGAAGCATCACGCTCTAAGCTTACTATTATTGATGCCTTAAAGGCTAATAATTTTGAAACTGAGGTTGGGCCAGGGGTATATGACATACATTCACCAAGAATACCCACAGTGGAAGAGATTGTACAGGTATTGCAAAAAATGCTTGAAAAGATTGATAAGAATAAGTTATGGGTAAATCCGGATTGTGGTTTAAAAACAAGAGGGATACCAGAAACCATAGCCAGCCTTAAAAATTTAGTGGAAGCGGCAAAAATAGTAAGAGAAAGTTTATAAATAATAGCTGAGAGACCGCCGTTAGACGGAATATTTATATATAATAAAATAAGGACAACCTTTTTGCTAAGGGAACGTTTTAAGCCAAAGGCAGTGCTTTAAAATATCATTTTCCATTAGCAGTTACTTCTTTTCATAATCTGCAATACCATACTCTTCATATATAGGATATAGGCCTCTTAGAAAAATTAAGAGGCCTATACTTCCAAATTAGAGAAGGTATCATCAAAGGGTATCACATCATTTTAGTATTCTACTCTATGCTATTTGCATAATTACAAGATGTGCGGATACGGGTTCGGCTCCACCTGCAAGAGGAGTAATTGTTAGAGCCGTTGATTCACTAGCTGGATTTCGTACCGTCAGTATTGAGTCGACTACCGTTGTTTTGATAAGAGCAATTCCAACTATTTGAGAGGTACCAGTTGCCCGACCTACCACAGTTTCTGGTAGTTCGAAACTTCCCGCTCCTGAATCAAGAGTTAAAACTAACTGACCAGGTTCATCTACGCTTACTTGAAACAACACCTGATATACACCAATAGAAGATAATTTAAATGTACTATCACTGGTGCGTATAATTAACATTCCACTAGAAGGTCCGTTTTGTGGAAAACTTACATCAGTTCCAACGCCAACAGTTGTTAAATTATCGTGTGGCATTAGTGCAAAAAAATCTGCAAAGTTTAATATGCCACCTGCAGGTCCTTGAGGTCCGGTAGCACCAGTGGGACCGGTAGCACCAGTGGCTCCAGTAGTACCAGTAGCACCAGGGTTTCCTTGCGGACCTGCTGGACCAGACGGACCAGTAGCACCGGTATCGCCTTTAGGACCTGCTGGACCAGACGGACCAGTAGCACCAGCATCACCTTGAGGACCAGTATCGCCAGTGGCTCCAGTAGTACCAGTAGCACCAGGGTTTCCTTGCGGACCTGCTGGACCAGACGGACCAGTAGCACCAGTATCGCCTTTAGGACCTGCTGGACCAGACGGACCAGTAGCACCAGTGTCGCCTTGAGGACCGGTAGAGCCAGTTGTTCCAGTTGCTCCAGTAGCACCAGTATCACCTTTAGGACCTGCTGGGCCAGACGAGCCAGTAGCACCAGTGTCGCCTTTAGGACCTGCTGGGCCAGACGGACCAGTAGCACCAGCGTCACCTTGAGGACCTGTATTGCCAGTTGTTCCAGTGGCTCCAGTAGCACCAGTATCACCTTTAGGACCTGCTGGACCAGACAGGCCAGTAGCACCAGTGTCGCCTTGAG
>DPJA01000003.1 GCA_003543235.1 Lachnospiraceae bacterium | reverse complement strand
CAACCTTTTCAGGATTAGCAAGAGCCTCAAACATTCTTGGTGTATCATCTCGTCCGCTTAATGCACCTACTGGGCAGTGGATAACGCACTGACCACAGAAAGAACAGTCAGAGTCCATAATTTTTCGGTTGAAAGAAATATCCACAGTGGTTCTTGCACCTGTACCCTCAACATCCCATATATTAAGTGTTTGTATTTTGTCGCACACTTGCACACAACGCATACATTTAATGCACTTTGAAGCATCACGAATAAGTGGTGAGCGTGGACTCCATTTGTAAGGTGGAACTTTCATTGGATATGGTATGCTCAAAATTCCCAAATCATTGGCAATTGTTTGCAGTGTGCAGTTTCCACTTCGTGAACAGACTGCACATTTGCAGTCATGCTGAGATAAAATAAGTTCCGTATTAGTCTTTCTTGCTTCACGCACTCTTGGGCTATTTGTGTGTATAACCATGCCTTCCTTAACGGGATTGTTACATGAGGATACCATATTATCTACCCCGTCTACCTCTACAATACAAACACGGCACGCACCTATATTGTTAATACCTTTTAAGTAGCACAGGCTTGGTATATTAATATCCATGCTTCTGGCAGCTTCAAGGATAGTAGTATTTTCTGGCACTTCTACATTTTGTCCGTCTATAATAAGCTTTACCATTTTTTAACCCTACCTCCCTTAAGTATTCCATATCCGTAATGGTCACAACGTAAACATCTGCTGCTTTCCTGCATTGCTTCTTCATGTGTAAGCCCACATTCAATAAGATTAAAGTCAGTATTTCTTTCCCCTGCATCACGCTCAGTTGTATTAACCCTGCCACAAGCCGACTTAATTTCCAGCTTTGCAGGTGGTATTTCTACATTCACCTCTATAGTATGGTTATATCCCAAATATTCGTCTATATTTGCCGCCGCAACCTTACCCGCAGCAATTGCACGTATTACAGTTGCTGGGCCCGTTACGCAATCTCCACCAGCAAATACTCCCTCTATGTTGGCAAAATCACTACCTGCCATTGCATCTATAACACCACGCTTAATTGGCACACCAAATTCTTCAAACGGCTGTGTTTCAATGCCTTGACCAATTGCAACAATAATAATATCACAAGGTATGCGAACCTCTGGTGCCTTAGCCTTAACAGGACGAGGACGTCCACTGCTATCCATTTCGCCAACTATTTGTGGCTGAACCCACAGTGCTGTTACATTGTCATCATCATCACCAGAAATTTTCAGTGGTGCATGAAGGCACAGCAATTCACAGCCCTCGCTTATTGCACCTTCAACCTCTTCAGGAAGGGCAGTCATATCCATCTTTCGCCTACGATAAATACACGTTACACTTGTGGCACCAAGGCGTTTTGCACTTCTTGTGCAGTCCATAGCAACATTTCCGCCACCAACTACTACTACTCGCTTTTTGCTGAAATCAGGCAACGAACCATCACCAATTCCCCTAAGCATAGACACAGCAGAAATAACTCCACGTTTATCTTCGCCTTCAATGCCAATCTTTTTATCTGTATGTGCACCTATGGAAATATAAATGCAATCAAAATCATCTTTAAGCTGCGGAATGGTTACATCGGTGCCAATCTCCACACAATTGTGTACCACAACGCCTGTTGAAAGTATTGCATCAATGTCCTCGGTCAGTCTTTCCCTTGGAAGTCTATAGCTTGGTATTCCATAACGAAGCATACCGCCCAGCTTTGAGCGTTTTTCAAACACTTCAACGTGATGACCCATAAGGCTAAGATAATATGCCGCACTAAGTCCGCCAGGGCCTCCACCTATAACGGCAACTTTTTTGCCCGTAGATGGTGCACACTCTGGCACAGGCACAACTCCTGCGTTATCTACTGCATATCTTTTAAGTGCTCTTATATTTATTGCGTCATCCACCATATTTCTTCTGCAGCGAGCCTCACATGGATGCTCACACACCATTGCACACGCACCAACAAAAGGATTATCCTTTCGAATAAGCCTTACTGCATCTGCATATTTTTCGTCTGCAATAAGGGCAATATACCCTGGTATGTCCACCTCTGCCGGGCAAAGTGCCACACAAGGAACAGGCTGGTGTAGGCTGAAAAGACAACGATTATTTTCTATATGTTCAATATAATCATCTCTAAACCCAACAACACCTTTTAGCACCATATTTGCAGCCTCGTACCCAATGGCACAATCGGCAGAATTTTTTATTACCCTTGCTGTTTTTTCAATGAGGGCAATGGTATCCATGGTTCCTTCCCCATCCAAAACTGAATCTATAAGAAACCCTAATTGACCTAAGCCAACTCGGCAAGGAACACACTTGCCACAGGTTTGGGCATGGCAAAGTTTTAAAAAAGCTGATGCAATGTCTACTGGGCAAAGACCTGGAGGGCTGGCGATTATTCTTCGTTCAACCTCCCTATAAAGACTCTCTACCACTGTTTGAGCCTTATTGGGTGTAATGATACTTAATCTACTCATTCAAGAAATTCCTCCTCTAATTATGACTATTTGTAACTAGCAGAAGCTCTGTAGTGGAAAAATCATATTCATTTATATTCCTTTTAATTATAACCTCATATACAAATTAAATCAACTTGCCATCAAAAAAAGTGACAAATCCAAACATTCGTCACCCCTTTAATTTCTATCAAATCCATTTTCGTGTAATAAATTCTTCTATAAATAGCTCTTCGCTTTTTTGCATATCTTTTTTATACTGATTAAACTTTTTTTCCTTCAATTTTTCCAACGTCGAAGTTTCAATTTTAACCTCTACCATCTCAACACGTTTTTTTTCCTCTAGCTTTTTCATCTCTGCAAGGCTGGCTTCCTCCTGCTTTAGCTGTGCATCAAGTTTTTGTAAAAAACCACTATATTCCATAGCCTCAACAATTCTTATGCCTCGCTGCTTTTTGTTGTTAAACTCAACATTAACCTCATTATATTTTCTAGCTATTTCAGCCATCTTTTCCTTTTGCTTGTTAACCTTAGCAATAGCCTGTCCATGCTCATTACGCTTGCTTTCTAGCCTCTGATTTTTATAATTCATTACAGTTTCTAACTGAAACGCAAACTTTTTCATGTTTAATCACCACCCAAATATTTCAAACTACACAATAGCTATTTTAAAATATCCTGCATTTGTACAAGTGTTTCTTCATATGAAAACTTCTCATGTATTCCCTGCATCAAAAACTCATTTATCTTATCAATTTTTGAAATAGCGAAATCCAGTTTCGGGTTTGTTCCGCTTTTGTAAGCACCTATGGAAATAAGGTCGCTATTTTTTTCATATATACTGAGAATATCACGTAGCTTAGAGGCACACTGCCTGTGTTCTTGTGAAACAATAGATGTCATCAAACGGGATATGCTTGCATTAACATCTATAGCTGGGAAATGGTTGCTGTTAGCAAGCTTTCTAGTCAGAACAATATGTCCATCAATAATACCACGCACTGTGTCTGCTATAGGCTCATTAGTGTCATCGCCTTCAACAAGTACTGTGTAAATGCCTGTTATAGACCCCTCCTTAAAATTCCCACTTCTCTCCAAAAGTTTTGGCATTTCGGCGTAGATTGAAGGAGTATATCCCCTTGCAATAGGAGGCTCGCCTATGGCAAGACCTATTTCACGCTGTGCCATGGCAAAACGTGTAAGGGAATCCATCATAAGCAACACATTCTTACCTTGGTCTTTGAAATATTCCGCTATGGCAGTTGCAACCATAGGGCATTTCATACGAAGCATTGCCGGCTGGTCTGAGGTAGCAACAACCAAAACAGACCTCTTAAGACCCTCCTCGCCCAAATCCTTTTCTATAAACTCTCTAACCTCTCGTCCTCTTTCGCCCACAAGTGCAATTACATTTATATCAGTTTTTACATTTTTTGCAATCATACCAAGCAATGTGCTTTTACCAACGCCACTTCCAGCAAAAATGCCCATTCTTTGTCCCTTGCCTATGGTTAAAAGACCGTCAATGGCTTTAACCCCAAATTCAATTTTCTCATCAATTGCTGGTCTTGTTAAAGGATTTGTGGAGGATTTATCAACTGAATAGTATGAATCCACCTTAAAATCTCCCAAATCATCCATAGGTCTGCCCATGGCATCTATAATACGTCCACGCAAAAAATCTCCAACTGGTATTTTAAGGCACTCTCCTGTATTCCTTACAAAACTACCTGCCGAAATACCTTTTATGTTTTCATAGGGCATAAGCAAAATTTTATCATCCTTAAACCCTACAGTTTCAGCATAAATTTGCTTTTTTTCATTTTCGTTATAAATCATACTTATATCGCCAATGCTTGCTTTTCTGCCTGAAGCTTCAATTGCCATGCCAACTATATTTTCTATTTTACCAATATGGCTTATAGTTTGTGACCGTTTTACAACATCCACAAGTCCATCAAACATTTTCGTCCCCTCCATATCCCCTTGCACCTCTTAAAATACTGCGGATATTTTCCAGCTGTGTGTTTGCACTTGCATCAATAATCTGGTCGGGCAATTCAATTATACACGTTCCGGGTGCTCCGTTTTCCATAGCAACTATTTTTAAGTTTTGGGATAAATGCACTAGGGACTTTGCAATGTCTGTGTTAGCTTCAACAAACATAGACGCATCTGCCTTGGATATATATATTTTTATCCATTCCTTACGTTTAAGCTTTTCAGTAGCAGCAACTATCATTTTTTTAATTATATCGCCACTGCTTTTAAGCCCAACATGAATAACCTTTTCAGCAACAGCCACTGAAATATCTTTAAGGGTATCAATATTTTGGTCAATGAGTGCATTCTTTTCCTGTTCAAATGCCTTTAGCATATCTCTAAACGCTATAAGGAACATTGCCGTTTCCTCTTTCAATTCCTGCTTGTGTTCCTGAAGTGCTTTTTCAAAGCCCTCCTTTTGCCCTTGCTCAAACCCATCACTGTGTGCCTGTTTTTTCATTTCCTCGGCCTCAGCTTCTGCGTTCTTCAGCATTTGCTCTATTTGCTCCTTGGTTTGCTCAAGCATTTCTTCAATACGAGCCTCTGCCCGTTCACGTTCTTCATCTTCATTGTTTTTGGCGTCTATTATTTCTTGTATATCGTTATATTCATCATAAAGTTCTTCTTTGCTCTCGTCTTGGCTGGATTCTTCTTTATTAAAATCTTCAAACAGACCGTCTTCTTTTCCTGTTCCGTTTTCATCTTTTTCATAAAAACTCTCTTTAAAATTATAAGGATTTATTGTAACATCGCCAGTGCTATGCAATAATATCATCCTTTCCACCCTTAGCAATAACAAGCTGACCTGCTTCTTCAAGCTTTCTGATTAAACCAACAATACGTTGCTGTGCCTCTTCAACATCCTTAACACGAACATTTGCTGTAATTTCCAATTCAGAACGGATAGCCTCTGCCATACGTGTAGACATATTTGCAAAAATAACCGCCGATACCTCTGGCGTACTTCCTTTTAAAGCAAAAACAATATCCTTCTGGTCAACATCACGCACAAATCTTTGTATAGACATATTGTCCATAGACACAATATCTTCAAATACAAACATTTTCTTACGTATTGCGTCAACAAGAACTGCATCCTTTTTACTCAACTCATCAAATATGTATTTTTCATTTGAACGGTCAACATAGTTCATAACTTCTGCAATATAATCTATGCCGCCAACCTTAGTATAATCAGTTGTCATTACAGTGGATAACTGGCTTTCTATTTTTCTTTCCACAACCTTCATGGCTTCTGGTGAAGCACTATCCATTCTAGCTACCGACTCAACAACTCTAAGCCGCTTTCTTTCAGGCAATTGCGTAAGTATACTTGCCGCCCTGTCTGAATCCATATAGGATAACACCAAGGCAATAGTCTGCGGACGCTCGTTATGAAGCAGTGAAAATATAGTTTTATCATCATATTTACGCAAAAACGAAAAAGCTTTTGACTGTAAAGATTTTGAAACCTTGTTTAAAAGGTCCGAAGCCATATCGGGACCAAAAGCCTTTTCTAAAACACTTCTGGCATATTCCATGCCGCCTTCAGTTACAACTTTTTGAGTTATACAGCTTTTATAAAATTCATCTAAAATACTTTCTGTTGTTTCTGGCGGCAAATAACCCAGCTTTGCAACAGCAATTGTCAACTGTTCTGTTTCTTCCTCTGAAAGATATTTATAAATTTCAGATGCCTTTTCCACACCAAGAGATACAACTATAGCCGCTGCTTTATCCTCGGATTTAATCTCGTCATTTGTGGTTTTCGATTGACTTCCCATGCTTATTCGCCTCCTTTTAGCCAAGTCTTAATAAGCTGAGCTGCAATTTCAGGCGTTTCTTCTGTAATCTCTCTCACCTTATTTTTTAAGTCCATTGCTCTTTCATTATTAAGGCTAAGAATTTGATTTTCTCTTTCGTCTTGCTGTTTTGCCAAAAGATTTTTAAGATAAAGTTCTTGGTCATCATTGTTGCTCATTCCCGAAATATCAAAATTATTTTCTAATGCTAAGTTTTCTTCATTTTCAGCATTCTTCTTTTTCCTCTTTCGCCTTGCAACTATAATAATAATTATAATAATTAAAATCAAAAGGACGCCAGTGGCAATTAAGCCAATAATAATCCAGTTATTTAAGCCCTGTTTTTCTGGTGTAGTATCCGCAGCATTTGCATTTGGGTCGTAGAAAGGTGCTGCTACAACTGTAACCTTGGCTTGCTGCAAATTTTTCTCTATTCCCGCAGTATTACCAACTAATGCAACCACGTCATCTTGAGAAATGTTTCCAGTATCCTTGCCGTTTATTGTCACCGCAACCGTTACATCTGAAATACTTCCCGAATCTATTTGTGCCTGTTCAGTTAATTGATTAACCAAGTAGTCTACATCATACTGAGTTCTATAGTAATTTTCCGTACCGTCTGCTTTTGTCTGTGTATATGTAGGTATTTCTGCATTTGATTCTGTTCCTGGCACTCCTCCTGCAACTGCACCATCTTTTGATATTTCTGTTTCGGTAGACTCTTTGCTAGGTATGCCCTTAGTACTTCCCTCAGTTGGCACCTCATTATTAATAATTTCTCTTATTTTTTTGTCCACATCAACGGTAGTGCGTACCGAAACCTTAACATTGTCTGCACCATAAATAGGGGTCAATACATTTAATATTTTGTCCCTTAAGGTATTATCCATATATTTTTCAAATTCAATTTTTAGCTTATTTGCACCCTCTGCTGTGCTATCGCCTGATGTTGAAACTTCATTCCCGTTTCCATCCAAAACTGCAACGTCTTCAAGAGCCATATTGGGTATACTTTTTGCAACAAGCCTTTGTATGCCTTTAACCTGCTCGCTGGTAGGTGAACCACCATTGTTCATGATTACAACAATTGATGCTGTTGCTTTACCCGTACTATTTTTATCCAAAACATACTTTTTGTCATCGGTAGCCGCAATTGTTACCTTTGCATCCTTAACTCCATCAAAAAGACGTATTGTAGAACCAATTCTGTTTTGAAGTTCAAAAATTTTGTAACTGTTTTTTTCAAAATCGGTACTTGTCATATTTATGTTATCCTTAAAAACATCATATGTAAATCCGCTTTTAGGATAACCCTCATAAACCAACTCTGCCCTAACCTGCTCCACCACAGATTTATCTACAGAAATTTCACCATTGCTATACTTATAATCAACAACTTTTTCCTGTAATAACCCCATAATTTCTGTTGCTTCTTCTTGGTTTAGCCCAGAAAATAAAACATCGTATGTTTTCTTGTTTAAAACAACCGCCGTTCCTACGGAAAAAGCCAACACCAAAATAACACCAATAATAATTATTTTTCTTAATTTTGGGCTTATCTTGTTGTAATTTGCCTTTATTTTTGACCCTATATCATTTAATTTTTCATTTGCATTCAAAATAAAACCCCATTTAATTTTCCATCAGTATAAATTACCGTCAGTTTTCTTGTTCACACACAAAAAAATTCCTATAAACTCAACCTATTTAGTTCGTTATAAGCATCTAGTGCTTTGTTCCTAAGCTGAACCAACAAATCCACAGAAATTTGTGCTTTTGAGGCCGCAATTGTTATGTCGTGTGTATTGTCAGTTTGTCCCGTTTCAAATAAATACTGTTCTTTTGCCAAAGTATCCTCAGTGCTTTTTACATCGTTTATTGCATTTTCAAAAATATTCTTAAAGCTAAGGGTATTGTCAATTTTCCCCTTTTGGTTGACCTTTGATAAATCTTCCAGTGTGTTCAATTTCTGAATTGGTACTATATTCAACTTAATTCCTCCTGTTATGTTTATAATGCAAACTATTATTTACCTACGTCAAGACCCTTTGTCGCCATGTTTTTAATGGCATTAAATGCTGTAACATTTGCATCATAGGCTCTTGATGCCTCCATACTATCAACTGTTTCTTTCAATAAATCTACATTTGGCATCCGCACATAGCCATTTTCATCTGCATCTGGGTGAGATGGATTATAGACCATTTTAAAATCACTGGTATCTTCAATAATTTCAGTTACCTTAACGCCCTTTTGTTCAGTTGTGCGAAGTCTTTTTGTTCTATTAAGAACCGCTTGAAAATTGGATTGTTCAATTGGTTCAAAAACAACCATTTTTCTTCTATACGGCTCTCCACTTTCTGTTCTTGTTGTATTTACATTAGCAATATTTTCTGATGCAATATCAAGACGCATTCTTTGTGCCGTTAAGGCAGATGCACTAATATTCATAGCACTTAAAAAAGCCATTTGTATCCTCCTTACTTAATTACGCTCCTAAGCCTTGCAAGGTCATCGGTTATGCTTCTTAAAGCATACTGATACTGTATTGTTGTGCTTGCAAGCTCAACCTCCTCAACATCAACATTGACATTGTTGCCGTCCATTCTTGTACTCTCGTCCTGTTTTGTTTCAACACGCACCCTACTATGTGCAATATCCTCTCTTATTTCAGAGGTCTTACCACTATGCAGTTTTTCCCTTAATTCATCCTCAAACGTAACATATTGTGCCTTATAGCCTGGTGTTGAACTATTGGCTATATTGTTCATTGTAATCTTTTGCTTTTCCCACAAATAATCCGCCATTTTTTCTGCGGAATATACCGAATTACTAAACAAATCATTCGCCTCCGTTTTTTTCAAAATTTAACCAGCATATAAAATGTTCATTATATTTTCAAGTTTATATTTACACAAGCCATTATATTTTAAAATGCGTCAAAAATCAACAAATGTTAATACTTCAGACAATATTTTACTGCATTTCCTTTAAAAAAACAATATTATCCAATATATTATAAGCTAATTTTTAATTTCAACAAAAAAAGAGAGAACCTCAAACAGTTCTCTCTTAAATATTAATGTAATTTGTTACTGTTCTTTATAGAATTCTGCTACCCAATAGGACTCGGAACGGTCGCCCATAGTATACTCTGTATCAACAAATGTAAGCTTAAGTGAACCTGCTATGTTTGTGCTGGCATCTGTAAGCACCTTGTCAAATACAATGGTTTCCCCCTTATAAACATCACTGAATTCAATTCCTACTGTTTTGATTGCACTACCTGTTTCTGTTGGAACTCCAGAGAAAGACGAAACCGTAATAGACGCACCTGTACAAGCAACACCTTCACTAAACGCTGCTGGTGTTAACGCATTAAGCTCAAGGTCACCGCTTCCGTCATCTGCACCCTCAGACACTATATAGAACATAGGCTCAGAAAATGTAAGCATAACATTTCCAGTATAAGGATTGCCCGCAGACGATATGCCTGCATTTTTAATAACAGTATTTAATGAAACAGTAGGTGCTGTTGTATCAGCTGGAGTAATATTAAGTACTTGTATAATATTTGAATCTCCGCCGCCAAGGCTGCTTTTTGCAACTGCAAAGAAATTATAGTACGCATTTCTTTCAAGATTGCTAATTGTTATTGTAACTGTTGCATCTGTTGAACCTGTTGCCACTGTTGCATTTGCTGAACCATAATCAATAGGCTTGTACTCTGCTGTTTCAAGTCTATTTCTTATAATTTCAGAGGTTACACTGGTTGTAGCTGGTGATGACTGCTTGTTATAAACAATCCAGTCTACCCCTGCCCCTTTATCCAGAGTTATTTTCACAGTTGCCGTCGTTTCATTTTTTCCAATAACAACTGCACTTACCAGTTTAGGCGGGCTTATCTGTGCTGTTTTAAAGTCAAAAGTTTTCATTGCACCAAGTTCTGGCGGTGTTCCCTTTAAGAAACAGAAAATCGAATAATCTGTTTCTGGTTTTAACCCGTCAATCTGAAACAAAAACTCTGTATTTCCGTTGGTAACTTCAAAACTACCTGTTACACTGCCCTGTGGCTTTAAAGCACCATTAAGTATATCCATAGGATTAGGATTGGTTACAACACCTTTTGGTGCAATAAGATAGTAGAAAGTACCTTTTCTTGTTGTTTTAACTAATGGACTGACAAATGTATCGGCTGTTACGCCACCATCTGTAACCTTAGGATAACCTTCAATAAATTCAGGTATAATTGTATCTGTAAAGGTTGCCATAAGTTCAAATGTTTTTGGATAGTTAACGATTGCTGCACCCTCTGCTATACCCAGTTCAAGGTTGTTTATAGGATTGCTTGCAATAGTTGCAAGGTTAGTTCGTGAACCAGCAACACATTGTATGTTCATCTTAACAGTTTTATCCCATCCGTCACGATTTGTACTGCCGTTTATAGCAATAATTTTAATTCCATATTCCTCATTTGTAAGCTGATTAAATGGTTCAAAGCTGAAATCCGATTGCCCATTTATCTTTCTGTCCAACATATAATGCAGCGTAATTGCCTCGTCCTTCATAACAAGAGGTATATAGCTAACACTAGTGTTATTGATATTCTCAAATTCTCCAGCACTGTTCTTTTTATAAAGCTCGAAAGAAATTGTCTGGTTAGATTGAAAAATAATATCAAACAATACACTGTCTGCAGTTTGCACCTCCTGTGGATTTAACTCAAAAGTCATATCCATATCAGCAGGTGCAACAGATTTCACCAACTCTACTGTAGGTGAAACAGTTGTAAACTGTGGCAAAATTGTTTTAAGGCTCATTTTGTTATTTGATGTGTCGCCAATATAGTTAAGTTCAAACTCATATGTATTTCCACTGTTTAGGCTTATACACTCACTAGGGAATATAACAACCGTTGCTCCTTCTTCAATTTCAACCTTAACCTGTGCATAGTCAATTGCCACTGCTGTTCTTTTTAACGATGACATATCATAAAGTACGATGTTATATGGAAGTGTACTTTCAGTCATTGTAGAATTTGTTTTTGTGTTAACAACTTCCTCGCTGAAACGGATACGTATTTCACTTTTTACAACAGGCTCGTCGTCAATTTTATCTTCAAATTCCACCGCTGCTGTAGGTGTTGTGTAATCCGCCGTTTTAACATAAAGCTTTGTTACTGCTGAATTGTTTCCTGATGCGTCCTGTGCCACAAGATACAAATCGTAAGCAGACTGCTCTGTTAACCCTGTAAGGTTAAGGGATGTTTCAGTATTCTGCTTTACCGTTGTTTTCCCACTTTTGTATGCGTTATTTCCACTTATTACCTGTCGTATTGCTGTATCGCTGTCTAAAGCTGGCAAATCAGTTGTTCCATCTTCTGGCTTAGGGAAAACTGCACCTCTTTTGCAAAGTGCATAGTAAACACTTCCACCTTCGCTTACCCTTAAAAGCACCTCTACAGTTTTATCTGTAACCGTACCCATAATAGGGTATCCATCTGAAAATTCCGACGGTGTCATATCTGGTGTTTTAAACTTAACAACAGATATTGGTGATGTGTTTTGAGTATCGCTAAGCAATATGTAAAATTCATAATCCGTAAGCTCTTTAAGCCCCGTTGCTTGTACAGTGCTTTCTATATTCTTAGGGAAATTTTCAACCTTGCCAAAACTTACGGCTCCAGCAACTTTCTGACCTTTAAGTGCCACTTCACTTGGTGCTACACTACCCTTAGGAAGAACTGCCCAATACCCTGCACAATCCTTTGTTGGGGCAACAAGTATATCCACCGAATCATTTTTAATGGTGGCTGCTTTAGGGTATGTGTTAAGGAAGTTTGGCTTTGCAGGAATATATAACTTTTTAACAGCAGAAATATTCCCAGTCAAATCCTTTGCAACCACATACATATCATATGCCATATCTGCTTTAATACCTGATATTGTAAGTGTTTCCTCTGTATCAGCATTTGTCTTTTTACTTGTTCCCTTTAGAACTGCATTTTTTGCACTTACAACCTGATTTTTAGCTTCATCACTATCCAGTGTTTCTGTAACAGAACTTCCCGATGTAACAATAGGAAATGTGGTATCCTCTGGATACAATGCACAGTAAACCATTGAATCTTCATTAACCCTAAATTTTACGTTAACAGAAGTATCATTTTTTCCAGCTTCCGTATAGGGATACCCTGTTACAAAATAAGGAATTGTGGAATCTTTGGTGGTTATCTGTAATTTTGAAACTGCCGACTCTGTAGCATCATCAACTGTCATCATATAAATGTCATAACTTTCCAATTCTTTTAAGCCCGAAATGCTAAGTGTATATTCCTTATATTTAGTGCTTGCTGTTTCTTCACCTTTTTTAAGATAACCAAAAAGCTGTTGTTTTTTAAGGTTTGCAGCTGTTGGCACTGTGTATGTTCCCTTTGGATAAATTGCCCAATACACCTTGCTGTCGTCCTTTGTTGTAACATAATTAATGTTTGCATATGTATTGCCCAATTCATTAACCTTTGGATAACCCGACATAAATCCAGTTTTTGCACTATCTACAGTGGTAAATATTTCTGTCT
Organism: Lachnospiraceae bacterium; assembly: GCA_003543235.1. Classification (GTDB taxonomy): domain Bacteria; phylum Bacillota; class Clostridia; order Lachnospirales; family Anaerotignaceae; genus UBA8514. Next base: position 50,329 of record DPJA01000003.1, on the reverse strand, counting down.
TTTTCTTGCTAATATCGTTCTTGTCATCAACAATAACCGACGATATAACATATTCAGTATCTGTTTTAAGTCCCGACACTTTAACTGAATATTCCTGTGATGAATCAACCGTAATACTTCCACTTTTTATTATCTTTATGTTGTTTTTGCTTGGTGATATAATTTCATCAGAGTCTATCTTTCCGGCATCGTAAAGGCTTGCAACCCAATAAAGTGTTGCTGGCTTATTAACCTTATATACAACATTTGCATCTGTTGTGCCAATGTCTTTAGCCAAAGGATAGCCTGATAAAATAATTGGGAAAGATGATGACTCCTCGGCATCGTTGCTGTCCATAACAGTCCCTGCAACTGTAGCATTAAGACCTGGTCTTATCTCAACATCTTCAGGAATCATTTGCGTTGTTACCCCAGAAGCATTTACTTTTAAATATCCAACTTCACCTGGTCCGTTTACCGTAGTGGCAACGTCAAGCAGCAATTGGTCAATATATGTATCTTCTTGTAAATAAACTGTACTGTCTGCACCAAGCTCATCTGCAATAACCTTGTCTACAGTTCCCGAATTAAGTGAAAGATAGTTTTTCTCTCCTTTAATTGTAACACTTTTAAAATCGCCTGAAAGTTGAAGGGACGTACCCTCTTCGCCCTCAAGCTCAATTTCTTGAAATCCGCCATCTCTGTTTGAAAGTTCCTCAAGAAAAGCATTTGAAGAAACCCTTACATTGGACACAGTTGTATCTCCCTGTATTTTAACAGTTTTTGGCTTTCCACTTTTTCCTGCTATAATCATTTCAGCAGCATAACAATCAGTGCAGTTAACACTGCTTTCACCTGCATAGCTTTCACCAGTTCCGCTTATAATTATTTGCCCAAGAACACTAACATTGTTAAGATAAATTTGTCCTAGTCCAACGCCTTCTGTTATATAAAGGTCGCCTGTTATAACGCTATCCTTTAAAGTTACGCCAGACTCTGAAATTGTAACATTGCCATGATAATAGCCCAGTGATTTTTCTGTAGACTGATTTATAATCTCACCCAATGCGTCTGATAACACCTTGGACGCTTCGCCTCGGGTTATACTTTTGGATGGTCTAAAGGTACTGTCCTTATAGCCAGAAATATAGCCTTTTTGTGTGGCTGTATTTATATAGCCCTTACTCCAGTTTTGTATAGTTCTGCTATCCTTAAAGGAGAAGTTTTCACCTTGCTCTTCATCTACATTAAGATTTCTGCAAATAATTGCAACTGCCTGTTCTCTTGTAAGCTCACTTTTTGCATTGGAATTACCCTTGCCGTCACCTGCAAAATAGCCTTGTTCATATGCAGTGTTAACATCATCTGCATACCATTCGGTTCCCGAAATATCTTTAAACGCATTTTTGCTTGATTTTGAAGTATATCCAAATGCCCTGTTTACAATGGAAACAAACTCTGCACGTGTAATATTTTTGTCAGGATTTAGATTACCGTTTAAATCGCCACGCATAAGCCCTCTGTCATACAGATTAAGCATATATGATTTTGCCCAGTGATTTTCAGTACCCATGTTATACTCTGCCGCCATAGTCTGCTTTGTTCCATAATTTAAAAAAGGTATTGCGGGCATATTTGAAAGAACAATGCTTGCCGTTAACAGACAAGCCACACTTTGCTTTGCGAATTTTAAGCCTGCCCTTTTAAACAATATCATTTTCTCGCCTCTTCCTGTCCTGGCATCTTCTCGCCTGAATAGCAAAAACTCCACCTCTTAATATACTTTCTTCATCTGCATACAAATCTACAAATTTGCAGCCATAAGAATAGGTATAGCTATCCAGCTTCTCCTTACGCAAAAGCTTTACTTTTGTAATAATCGGTGTAGCCCCCCATTCAGCAATATATTCATATATCCTGTCCATAGGCAAATTTTCTCTGCAATAAAAACCCATTCCGCCAGAACTTACATCCTTTACAGTAATATCAACGCTGAATGTTTCTATTTCGTCCTCAGTTTCCTCTTCATTCAGCTCTTCCTCTTCACTTTCATTTCCATCTTCATTTATATCTTCATTTTCATCTTCAATTACATTTCCATTTTCATCTTTATTTTCTTTTTTCTCTTCTTTTTTCTCTTTATTCTTTTGTTCAAATGTAAGAACTCCATCTACAAATATCTCAATTCTTAAATCTTCCTGCAATATGTTTGTTATGGACCTTACGTTATCTAAATAAAGTGTATTTTTTTTATTTTTCTTAACAACACCATCAAAGACCTTATCAAATTTATTTTCGTACTGAAATTTTACAACATCTCCCTTATCAAACATTTCTGCAGTTTCAGCTGCAAAAGGTACTATCGTTGCTCCACCTTCAGGTGGATAGTTTAACTCTGCATAATCTGTTATACTGTTTTTTTCATCCAATATTAAACATCTAATTGACATAATCCCTTATCCCCCAGTAGTCCTTTTAATCCCTCAGTCCTTGTTTACATCCGTTTCTTTATTACTAAGCTTATTAGGTGAAAAATTAAGAAAATATATATATATATCCACAATTGCCTTATAAAGCTCTGGTGGTATTTCTGCTCCTAAATTCAATCTAGAAAGCATTGTTGCCAAAGAAGTATCTTCATACACTGGTATATCGTTTTGAGATGCTACCTCCATGATTTTTTCGGCAGTATAGCCCATACCAGATGCAACAATAATAGGTGCAGAGGTACTGTTATCCTGCTCATACTTCAACGCTACTGCTGTTTTTTTAAATTTCTCATCATATCCTGACATTAACGGCATTTTTCCTTTCATAGATTTTAGGAAACACCTCTGAAATGGTTATGGGTTCCTTGCCTTTTTTTACCGAAAGGGATTTTACAGACATTCCATTTTGTTCAATAATGCCTAAAAGTCCCGATTGAATCACTTTTACCATACCCATAAGCTTATCAGGGCAGAAAATTTGCAAATCAACATTTCCGTTGTCATGTAAAATAATAAGGTCAAAAAAGCCAACTTCTTTAATATCAAATTTAATTAAAAACTTTTCTTTTTTCTTATCACCCTGTGCAGCCTTTCCAGATTTATCGTCTGGGTCCACCCAAAGTTCTGAAAACATCATATTTCCATTTATATTTAGCGGCAGCATTGTGTGCAAAAGTGGCATATAAACGCTTTCGTTAATTAAAGTAGATGTAAGAATGTTTTTAAAATTATCAATATTTTCATATCCTGCATCACCATTTATTCCTTTTTTCAAAATAGAAATCAGCTTGTCCTGCAATGGATTTGCGTCTGACTTTTTCCCTTCCATCTGCATCAAAATCCCCATCAATTTATCAGCATCACCATTTCCAAGTTTTTCTTTTATAGTATTATAACCTAAAAGTTCTTTAAATGCACCTAAAAAACCCTCTTTACTTCCATTTTCGTACCTTGCAATATTAAGGGTAAGGGCTGTAATCAAGTCCCTCACCTTTCCAAAATCGTTAGTTGTCTTTACATATTGGGACAAAAAAGGGATAATCTCCTTTTTTAACACTTCGGTATTAGAAGATAAATCAGTATTTGGGGCACTGGAATCAAGATTTTCCATAATATTCAACAAATTTTTGGCAAAACTTGCGGGCATATATTGGGTTATATTGTTTAAATTTGAAAAAATTTCATTTAAAACGTGACCATTCGATGTAAAATCATTGTATTTTTTAATAAATTCTAGTATTCTAAATGAAAGGTTTGAAGAATTTGTCTCTGACAATGCTCTGCGTAAGATTTGAAAAAATGGACCTTGAAATTTTGCTGAAGCTTGCATTTGGGTTTTTAAAAAATCAGGCAGCTTATCTTCTGATATTTTAATCATTTCCAAAAACTGAGATATTTCTTCTGCAAAGTTTTCGTTAATACCGGATTTTACTAGGTTTTCCATTTCAACAAAAAGCAGGTCTTTCATCACATCTGTAACAAATGGATTGCCTTTTAACGCTTTTATGAAACCATCAAAATTTGAATTATGTGGCAATAAAAGCTGATTTTCACTATAATCCGCATTTGACGATTGACCATCGAGTCTTGTAACCTTGCTAACATCATTTACATTTTTTATGTTTGCATCTGTGGTAGAAATGGGGTTGCCTTTACTTGTATTTTCATACCCCGATAACGGTGTAGAAACCTTTAAAACATCTGACACGATGTTCACCTTCTTTCACAAAACTATTATTTTTTTCAAAACCTTGTCGATTAAATAAACATAAGACAAGTGAATTTTTTAATTTATGTTTAATTTACATTATAAAACTATAATTAAGGCGGTGCAATTTATGAACAATGGCATGGAAAGTATGTTGGATATGTTTTTATTCGAAACCAACACTCTTTTGGAACAACTTGAGGAAATCATGCTTGAATCCGAAAAAGAGAAATCCTTCAGTACAGATAGTATAAATGAAATATTCCGTATCATGCACACAATAAAAGGTTCATCTGCTATGATGGAATTTGACTCATTGGCAAAACTGGCTCACCGAATCGAAGATTTATTCTTTATTTTCAGAGAAAATAACTGCGTCGAGTCTTTCAGCGAAGAGTTGCGAACCGAACTTTTTAACCTTATGTTTCGTTCAAACGATTTTATGCGTAGCCAAACTGAAAAAATCGAAAATAACGAAGTCCTCTCAGATAATATCGACCAATTTATAACCGATATTAATACCTTTATTGAAAAAATGAAAGGAAATCCCGTAGAAACAGTCGAACCCATTGTTGAAACCCCTATATCTGACCTGAAACCTAAAGATATTAATACTGATTTGCCAGAATCCGATGCTGCCTATCTTATACAGATTTTCTTTGACGACGGCTGTGGCATGGAACACCTTCGTGCATTTATGATTAAAACCGCTGTAAAAGAAGTGATAGGTGAAGACTTTACCTGTATCCCTGCGGATATTGAAGAAAATTCTGAAACCTGCAACTACATAATAGACCATGGCTTTTTCCTTTGTATCCAAAAAGAAGAATTTGTTGAAAAAGTTGTTCAGGTGCTTAAAGAAGCCCTTAATGTTGCCTCTTTTGAGGTTATTTTAAACCCTAACGTAAAAAAAGCAACTATAAAAACAGAAAAGATTGAAGAAACAGAGGTTAAAGAAGAAATTCTGCAAAATACTTCCTCTGGAGATAATGCTCAAAAGGCTGGAAGCAAAGCACCAAATCACCAAACACAGACAAAACAAAGCATAATTAGCGTTAACCTTTCCAAGTTGGACAGCCTTATGGCTATTGTTGGCGAAATTGTTATAACCGAATCTATGGTTACAGCTTCACCAGAACTTAAAGGCTTAAAGCTTGATAACTTCACAAAATCCGCTAGACAACTTAGAAAACTTACGGATGAACTTCAAGATATAACCATGTCCATAAGAATGATTCCTGTTTCTGGTGTTTTTAATAAAATGAACCGTATTGTGCGAGATATGTGCCAAAAAACAAATAAAGATGTTCGTCTTACAATAATAGGCGAAAACACCGAGCTTGATAAAACCATTGTTGACAGCATCAACGACCCTCTTATGCACATTGTGAGAAACGCTATGGACCACGGCATTGAAGAAGATGTACAAGACCGTATTAATCTTGGCAAAGATACACAAGGCGAAATTATCCTTGAGGCCCAACACACTGGCAGCGATGTTATTATTACAATAACAGATGACGGCACAGGTGTAGATACTACTAAGGTGCTTGCAAAGGCAAAGAAAAACGGCTTATTAACAAAGCCTGAAAGCGAATATTCAAAACGTGAAATTTTAAATCTCTTACTTGCACCTGGCTTTTCAACCAACGAGGTTGTAACGGAATATTCTGGTCGTGGCGTTGGTATGGATGTTGTAAAGCAGAATATTGAAAAGGTTGGCGGAGTTATTTCTATTTCCAGCGAATTGGGCGAAGGAACTTGTATTTCATTAAAAATCCCTTTAACCATGGCAATTGTAGATGGCATGGATGTTGCAGTTGGCAACTCTATATTTACCATTCCAATTACACATATCCGCCAGTCCTTTAAGGTGTCAAAAGAGGACGTTATTTTAGATTCAATGGGCAACGAAATTGTTGAACGCATGGGTAATTTTTACCCTATTGTCAGACTTCATAACCTTTACAACATAAGTACACAGGTGGTAGATGTAGAAGACGGAATTTTTGTCTGGGTTGAATCCAGTGATAAATCTTACTGTCTGTTTGTAGATGATTTGATAGGTAAACAGCAGGTTGTTGTTAAACCACTTCCAGCTTACCTTAACAGCTTCAACATCAAAGACGCAGGCATTGCAGGCTGTACAATTCTAGGTGATGGCAATATCAGCATTATTCTGGACATTTTAAACCTTCATGCCGCTTCAATGTACGCATTTTAAGGAGGATTTTAATTATGACAAACGAGCTTTACGCTGAAAAGAATATAAATGAGTTTGATATAGATACATTGGGTACTTCCAATGACAACTCCAAAAAATATCTCACATTTATTTCAGATGGCCTTGTTTTTGGTATTCCTATTGATAATGTAATAGAAATCATTACCAACCATACCGTAACCATGCTTCCACGTGTGCCTGACTATGTACAAGGTATAATAAATCTTCGTGGACAAATTATACCTATTATAGATATTCGTCTTCGTATGAATAAACCTGCCGCAGAGCCATCATCTTCAAGCTGTGTAATTATCTTAGAGGTTGATTCCATTGCTATAGGAATACTTGTAGACGTAGTTCTTCAAGTATTTGATATTGAAAACAAGGTTACTCCTCCGCCATCAAAGAGTCAGGAATTTATAAGTGGAATGACTACTCTTGCTGATGGAACAGTTATCTTCTGCATGGACTGCAAACTTCTCGTTAATTCAAAATAATAAGATTTGGGTGATATTGTTATGACTTTAACTGAAAAAGATTTTTTACGTCTTTATACATATATTCATAAAAATTACGGTATAAATCTTTCAAAAAAAAAGCAACTTATTGAAGGACGCCTTGGGTCCACATTGCTTTCCAACGGTTTTGCCAATTTTACTCAGTATGTTGATTTTATTCTTACAAAAGCAAACAAAAATGATATTGATGTTATGCTTAACAAGCTTACTACCAACTATACTTTTTTTATGAGAGAACAAATGCACTTTGATTATTTTAGAGATACTATACTTCCATACCTTGTGGAAAAGAAAAAGGATAAGGTTTTAAGCATTTGGAGTGCTGGCTGTTCCACAGGACAAGAGCCTTATACTCTTTCTATTCTTATGAAAGAATTTCTTGGTCATAATGCTGCTAAATGGGATACACGTGTTTTGGCAACAGATATATCTCAAAACGTACTTACTCAGGCACAAGCTGGCATTTATTCTGCTGATTCTTTAAAAGAAATGCCAACTAAATGGGTTAAAAAATATTTTAAAAAATTAGACGATGGAAGATTTGAAGTAACACCAGAACTAAAATCCTCTGTCATTTTTAAAACTTTTAACCTTATGGACCCTATTAAGTTTAGGCTGCAATTTGATGTTGTGTTTTGCCGCAACGTAATGATATATTTTGACCAACCAACTAAGGATGCACTTGTTAATCGTTTTTACGGTGCAACAAATAATGGTGGCTATCTGCTTATAGGTCATTCCGAAGCACTGAACAAAGTAACAACTCCTTACAAATATCTTATGCCAGCAACATATCGAAAGATTTGACATACTTTATTGTATGAAACCCTTAACACAAGTTAAGGTAAAAGTTTGCACAAAATAATTTGTGACAGCTTAGAGAGGTGATATTTTATGACAAAAAAAATCCGAGTTCTAATTGTAGATGACTCTATCTTTTTTCGGAAATTACTTTCGGATAAACTTTCAGAATATAGCAACATAGACGTTATTGGCTATGCAATTGATGCCTTTGATGCAAAAGAGAAAATACCAAAACTTAATCCAGATGTTGTAACGCTTGATGTTGAAATGCCAAAACTTAATGGCATTGAATTTGTAAAACAGCTTATGCCTATTCATCCTGTTCCCGTTGTTTTGGTTTCTTCAGTAAATATAAATGTATTTGACGCGTTATCTGCTGGTGCAGTGGATTTTGTACGAAAGCCAGAGCTTTCACAGCTTGGCAATATTTCTTCTTTTATCATGGAACTTCAATATAAAATTGTTATTGCAAGCAACGCAACGGTGCATACTTCATCAGTTAAGCCCTCTGCCACACCTGCGTCAATTCCTGTAAATAAACCTGCTCCACCTCAAATGCTTAAAAATTCATTAGCATTAAATTCTACTATAATTGCTATTGGTGCCTCAACTGGCGGAACAGAGGCAACCCTTGCTGTTTTAAAGGAATTGCCCGAAAACATACCTGGTATAGTTATTGTTCAGCATATGCCAGCAGGCTTTACAAAAATGTATGCAGACAGACTTAACAAGCTTTGCAAAATGGAAGTTCGTGAGGCCGTAGACGGCGACATTGTTAAACGAGGTCTTGCACTTATTGCCCCTGGTGGAGAATGCCAAATGAAACTTGTAAAGCAAGGTACAAACTATGTAGTTAAAGTGTTTCCTGCTGATAAAGTAAGTGGTCACCGCCCTTCGGTTGATGTACTTTTCCAATCAGTTGCCGAAAATGTTAAAAGCAAGGCAATTGGCATTATTATGACAGGCATGGGCAAAGATGGTGCCGACGGTCTGCTTAAAATGCGTAAAAACGGAGCTTATACCATAGGGCAAAATAAAGAGTCCTGTGTTGTTTATGGAATGCCAATGGTTGCTAATAATATTGGTGCCGTATGTATAGAAGCTTCCTGTGAAAATATTCCCTCAGTTCTTCAAAAGTATCTTTCAACACTGTAGGGCGTTAATTTACCTATAATAATATAAAAACCCAACAAATATTGTAATTTGTTGGGTTTTGTTTATATTTCAAACAATTTCTTTAAGGCATCCACCGTAGAATTTGAAACCGCTGCTGCTTCACGATTGCTCTTTTCTGCAATTTCCAATTCTTCCCTTATAATTTGCACCTCTTTGGGTGCATCAATGGAAATTTTAACTTTGTCAGCAGAAATGGATTGCACTGTTATGGTTATATTATCACCAATTAGTATGGATTGCCCTACTTTTCTTTGTAAAATAAGCACATTATCCCTCCTTAGCTAACGCTGTTGTGAAAGGTTGATAGAAGGAATATGCCGACTCATCCAAAATAATCTGCTTTGCCTTGTTGTTTTTTGAATTAATAATTATTGGACATTTTAAATTAGCTGTACTTTTATTTGCATCATCACCAACAACACACACTGCATAAGTGCGTACATTAGCTACATTGGTAATATTAAGGCTGTGAGTATCTTCATCAGATAAAACAACCTCATAGTCTGCAAGAAAATGGTATGGATTTATCATAAGAAAAGCTAATTTTTCATCGTCAATACTTTGCATACAAAGAAAATTATCATTTGTATTTTCAAAACAAATAAGAATGAAATTTTTCTTATCTTGAAATCCATAAAGCCCATCATCAAAAGTAACTATATCTTCCTTGCTATACTCAATCATTGAAAAATATTTTGAGTTTATTTCCATTGTATCACCTCATTTTGCTTTATGCACGTGTGTCAGTAATTGGAACATATTCTGGGTCAGAACTTGCAGGAAAATATATCGGACCTCCAGTATATTCAATACGCACCTCTGGCATTTGTGTAATTGATATATCAATATCTCCTGGAATAAACTCAAAGTCACCATTTAAAACTTTCCATTCGAAATTTAATTTATCCATTTCATATTCAATGTTGATTTCCGGCTTAGACCAATTAAATTCTGGCGAAGATGACGGAAGAAATTGTATCCCCACGTTTGTGTTTACATCATTTAACCTAGATTCTATAATTTGACCTAAAACATCTTCTCCGATTTTAGCATTTAACAATAGTTTTCCCTCCGATGCATATGTTGCAGTTGCCTCATACGCAGCCTTTTTGCCTTTTTCTGCACTCTGATATGTGCTTTCCATAGCAGTTGGACGCAGCGAGCTAAAGCACTTGGACTGGTCAATATCCAACTTTATAGGCTGACTTTTAATGTGAAGTCCTCCAGAATCTCTTGTTATTTCCATAGTTGCCTTTGAATTTTTATATTGCAATTGAGCATCTTTTACTTTCATCTCAATAGAGATGGGTATAGTTGTAATACTTAATAAAGGTTCCACGAGATTGCCTTCCCCCCTTTTTCAGGCACGTCTTAACTCATATAATCTATAAAAGACTGACTTAAAATACTATTACCAACCTTCAATGCAGCATTGTAAGCATATTGTGACCAAGAATAATTTGTAATTGCTTCTGCCATATCTACAGACTCTAACCCAGAAATTTTTTCTGTTATTATGCTCTTGTTATCCTCTAATCTGGTTAATGTAGTTTGTAAATAGTTACTTTTTGTCCCAAGACCTGTAACATAATTCAAAAGCTTTGAACACGCAGAATCAAACTGAAGGCTTAGTTCTGAAGTTTCCGTATTATCAAAACCATCAGCTTCAAGCTCATCGGCAATTTTTCCCAATAAATTTACCAAATTTGCTTCATTTCCATTTTCATCCTTACCGTATCCTAAAGCATCAAGACCTGAAAAAGAAATTGAAAAAGCAGTTCCACTTGTAACAGAACTTGTACCATCAACTTCTAATCCAAAACCAATGTCAGTTAAAATTTCTTCTGACGCTAGCTTATGAAGAGTTGCCTGTTCATCCACATCGGTGGTATTAACATCTATGCCATAATATTGAAGCTCTCCATTAACAAGTTCAAATGGCACTTCACTGGTATTTGCACCACCATATATAAAATCATCACCGTACTTTGCATTTGCAGCCAAAACCAAGGTTTCCTGATACGCCCTAAGACTGGCCGCTATGGTTGCTCTGCCTTCAGAACTGGTAGCACCATTAACGCCCTGAAGTATAAGCTCTTTTGCACTTTGAGCAACCGTATTCATTTCCACCGCACTACTTTCTACAGTGTCTAATTTTGAAATGGCTCCCTCAGTATTTGATATATAATCGCAAGTTGAGGCATAGCTTTTTCTAAGTTTAAATGCTTGTGCTGCGGCAGCTGGGTCTTCAGCAGATGTGCTAAATGACCTCTGGGAAAGAACTTTGTTTTGGTCGCTGTTTAATTGTATAGTTGCCTTGCTAAGACCAGTTTGGTAATTTCTTAAAACAGCACTTGTTGTAACTCGCATCCATAATCAACTCCTTCTATATATTATCTGCCAACAACGCCCATGCCAAGAAGGGTTTCCATTGCCTCATCAAGTGTTGTCATTAGTCTTGCCGCAGCAGCATAAGATTTTTGATATTGCAATAAATCAATACCTTCTTCGTCCAACGACACTCCTGAAACAGCATCTTTGGAATCTGAAATTTCGTCCGTAACCGAAACATAATTATTCAAGCTAGAAGTTGTAGATTTAATCTCCAGTCCCAGTGTACTGCCAATATCAGCAAAATGTTCACTGAACGTTCCTTCAAAAAGTTGTGTTCCATCATCTGTTTTATATATATAATCTGAATCAAAGGCACTTATCATAGCCATAACATTATCATTTACAGAGGATGAGCTTGTAGAATCATAAGCCGCATTAATGCCATAGGTTCCATCTCTCCAACCGCTGGCTATGCAAAGGTTTTTAGCTGTAATATCAGCAACATCACCAGTATAGCCGCTGTCACTTGACGCAAACAAGTCGTTTGTAGTTGGCGGGGTAACGCCTCTGTTATTAATTTCATTAAATACTGTTGCTATTTGTCTAGCAAGAGAATCCAGACATTTTTCATAGTAACCGATACCCTTTTCTTCACTAACAGGGTCATCATAAGCACCCGATTGGTTAAGCATAGCGAAGGAACTTTTTAATGAACCTGTAGACAAATATTTAACCATATTATCAGCAACAATACCGCCCGAGTCTTTAATTTCCGTTCCGTTAGCATCTGTAAGACTCATTTCAAGCTGGTCTGTAGTTATATTATTAACTACTGTAAACTTGCCGCTCTTTTCTCCATTAATCAAGGTGTAATTGTTGCCATCGCTGCCTACAAGACTTATCTGTAGTTTATCAATAGAAAGCGTAGAGGAAACAGGTTCACTTATGTACTGCACATCTATCTTTACATAGCTTGCTAACTCATCTATAAGAGTATTTCGTTGGTCTATAAGCTCCAGAGCATCATTGCCATTAATTTGGCTGGTTTTTATTGTTTTACTAAGGTTAGAAATGTTCTCCATAAGCTTGTTTACACCTGGAACATCAACATTAACTAACGCATCTTCTTGTTCTTCTCTGATAGTTTCAACCTGATTTGCATATTGGTTGAAAAGTTGGCAAAGGGAATCACTTGAAGAACGAACCATACCATCAAATTCTTGGTCACCTACATTGTTTGAAAGATTTTGAAGATAGCTTGTAAGGTCTGAAAACGCATCTTGTAAGCCTGTTTTTGAAACCTCATCAAATACATCTTCAAGTTCCTGAAGTGATGCCACCTTAACATCGGCCTCACCAACCTTTGCTACTGCGTTACGGAAACGAATGTCGAGATATGGGTCACGTGACTGTGAAACACCTGTAACAAGGACACCATAGCCAATCTTTGCACTACTGGTACTTGAATAACCGTTAAGATTTAAGCTTACTTGGTCAAGTGTTTGGCGAGTGTAACCTGCGGTATTGACATTGGTTATATTCTGACCCGTAACATTAAGTGCTTGCTGACTTGCACTTAATCCAAGCTGAGCTGTTGTAAAGCCTGCAAATGTGGAACGCATGGGTTTCCCCTCCTTAAATAAATACAAAAATAAAATCTATACCATTCTGTCTGTAAAAGTAACTTTGCCATTATTTTTATTTATCTTATTACTGTTTTTTACACCTGTATTGTGTAATCTTTCCAACGTTTTATTTATTGAGTGTAAATTCACCTCAATAGCCGTTTTTATAAGTCCGTTTAAGTCATTAAAATTATCTGTTGATGTTTTAAGCTTGTCAAAAAGTGGGGCTGCTACTGCTCTTTTTTCTTCAGAAATTTTTTCAAGAATTTGCTTGTAGGATAAGCCACCAAACCCTAAATCCAAAAGAATTCCCTCACGTTTTTTGTCAAGGCTTTTAGATTTCATTACAGCTGCCTGCTCCTGTTTCATACATTTATCCAACGCAATAAGGTCTTTTTTATGCACAGCATTCAACTTTTCCTGCTGAACATCTGCAAGATTATCAAGAAATTCTGTTATTTCAACGGTAAGTTGATTAAGGTTATCTATTGTATTCATGTTTATTTATACACTCCAATCAGGTTTAGCCAAGCAACATTTTTTTAACAATAGCATCCAAGTCTATTTGATAAGTTCCATTTTCAATCTGTGCTTTTAAGCTATCCAATTTTTCGTCGCTGCTTACAGCTCTAACCTGGGATGAAACTTCCGTTGATAAATCTGCCGCAAAACTTTCATCTGTAACGGAAGCAGGTCTTGAATGAATTACTAATTCATCAAAATTGCGTTTTTGACACACTGATTTTGTGATGTTTTCATTTTTAGACGAATTTGACCGTTTTGTCGTATTTGATTGGAAATTATAGTATTGATTTGATTGTATCTTCATAGGAATTCTCCTCGTCATTTAAACCATTTGTTAAAATATATTATATACTTAATATATCGACCACTTTTCATAAAAGGATAAGACTATTAACATAACTTTTTAAACAGAAAAAGTATAAATAAAGGCAGAACCTTGAGGGCTTTAGGCAACGCCCAAAGTTTTTAACAACAAAAAAAGGTGCAGACAATGTCTGCACCCTGTAAAAACTTATTGTTTGAGTTACTGTATGTATTACTGTAATAACTGAAGAACACCCTGTGGTAACTGGTTTGCCTGTGCAAGCATAGCCTGTGAAGCCTGTGAAAGAATATTGTTCTGTGTATATTCTGTCATTTCTTTAGCCATGTCTACGTCACGAATACGGCTTTCAGCCTCTGTGATGTTTTCTGTTGTTACTGTAAGGTTGTTGATTGTATGCTCAAGTCTGTTCTGGATAGCACCAAGGTTACCTCTTGTTGAAGAAACTGAGTTGATAGCTGCCTTAATCTTATCAATAGCATTTGTAGCACCTTCCTGTGTGCTGATATCAACATTGTTAATATCAAGTGAAGAAGAACTCATGCTGTCAACACTTACTGCAATGCTGTTGAATTTTTCAGATGTATCACCAATCTGAAGATTTAAACCACGTCCGCCACCAACTTTGCTTGAACCACTGCCAAGACCTAAAGATGCTGCTATTGTTTTATCTCCAATATCGCTAAAGCTGAATTTTACATCTTCAACATCGCCATCATATTTAACAATTAACTGACCGTCACTGCTAAATTCTGCTGTAAAATCTGTAGCTGTAAGACCTGTTAAGCCTGTTTCTGTATCCTTTGTACCAGCAACCAAGCCAAGCTGTGTATTATAATCAGCAACAGCATTTCCAATTGCAGTTTGAATAGCAGTTGAAGCAGTATCATCTAAAGTGTCACCATCATCAAGGTCTGCTGTTAATGCAACTTCAACTGTTGTTCCGTTAATTTCCATTTGGAAAGTATCGCCTGTAGCAAGGTCTTCACCGCTGTAAGTCATTTTTGCAGTAGAAGTAACTCCTGTACCAGTTGCAGTAGTTGCTTTACCAAACAACATACCACCTAAACTGTCTGTTGCTGCTGTATCTGCAAGGTCAGTGCCAGCATAAGAAAATTCTGAACTTGATGAAGTACTTACACTTGCAAAGTTTAATGTTGTTGCTTCAGCTGTAATTTTAACAGAACCGCTAAGTCCCTGTTCTTCCATCTGGCTATTAAATAAATCTGTTAATTTTGATGCTAAATCTTTAGTTGAGTCATTAGTTTCAGTTGCAGAACCATCTTTAGCTACAAGTGCATCGTAGATAGTCTTTGCATCACCCTTTGACCAGTCGATTTCTAATTTCTGTCCATCAACAATAAATGTGTCTTTAGTTTCTATAGATGCAGTAGTAAAGTCAGCACCGTTATAATTAACACCATCTACTTCAGCTGCATCAAAATCGGCAATGTTTGCACCTGTGTAAACAACGCCATCTGCACTACCAGCTTTGCCTCCACCAATAGAACCATCTAACAAATTGATACCATTGTAGTTTGTAGATTCGGAAATTCTGTCGATTTCTGATAAAAGAGAATCAACCTCTTCCTGAAGGTTAGCACGGTCTGTTTCGTCATCGTATGTACCATTTGCAGACTGTGTAGCAAGCTCTGTCATACGGTTAAGCATTGAGTGAACCTCTGTT
Organism: Lachnospiraceae bacterium; assembly: GCA_003543235.1. Lineage (GTDB taxonomy): Bacteria > Bacillota > Clostridia > Lachnospirales > Anaerotignaceae > UBA8514. The sequence goes on along the minus strand of DPJA01000003.1, from coordinate 34,938 downwards.
AAAGCACCCTCTGCTGTTTGTACTAAAGAAATACCATCGTTAGCATTGTCTGTTGCTTTTTCAAGTCCTGTAATCTGGCTTCTCATTTTTTCAGAGATAGCAAGACCAGCTGCGTCATCACCAGCACGATTAATTCTGTAACCTGATGATAATTTTTCAAGGTTCTTTGATAAAGCATTGTTGTTTGCACTGTATCTACCAAGAGCATTGTTAGCAGCTGCATTATTTTGAATTCTCATAATTTGAGTACCTCCTTGTGGTAACCAAGAGGAAATCCTTTTCCTCTTTTGCAATAAGTAATGTAAATTAAATATTTTAATAAATGAACCCGGGTTGTCATTTATTGTTTACCCTTACTATATCGGAATAAAAAAAATAAACTTAATACTTTTTTTGGAATTATTTTTAAATTTTATTTTTTTCTCAAATTCGCCTTTTTTCGTCTTAAAGATATGCAATTTGTCAATTAAATGATATACTAACCGCATAAATATTTTAAATTAAAGGCATAATTATTTTATAGCATTAAGGAGATTAGCGTTTTGATACATCTGGAAAAAGTTACTAAACAATATGACAACAACTCTTATACAGATGAATTTGGAGTGAAAAATATAACACTTGAAATAGATTCTGGTGAGTTTGTATTTTTTGTAGGCAAAAGTGGTGCAGGCAAAAGCACTCTTCTTAAACTTATAACAAAAGATATAAACCCAACCTCAGGTGACATTTGTGTATCAAATTTACTTTTAAGCCAATTGGGACAAAAGCAGCTCCCTTACTATAGGCGTATATTTGGAATAATTACAAAAGAAATAGGGCTTTTGGAAAACAAAACAGTTTATGAAAACTTAGAGCTTGTTATGCGTGTTACCCAACAGCCAACAAAAACCATAAAAGAAAAAATACCAAAAGCATTAGGGTTAGTGGGCATAAAACAAAAAATGTATGTATATCCCTCTGAACTATCTGAGGGAGAACGGTTTAAGGTGCTTATGGCAAGAGCAGTTGTAAATAATCCACTTATTGTAGTGGCTGATGAACCCACTGCAAATTTAGATTACGAAACTGCTTGGGATATAATGAATATTTTTAACGACATAAATAAACTTGGCACAACGGTGCTAATTGCAACTCACGCAACCCAACTTGTAACTGTAATGAAAAAAAGGGTTATCACCATACGAGATGGACGAATATTATCAGATGTTACGAAAGGTAAATATGGGCGTGTATTATGAACAATTCCTACAACAACCTGAATAAATATAACCGTCGGCGTGGCAATGGCAAGTCTTTTAGTCCGCTGAGAGGGCGTATTTTAAACACCTTACTTACAACGGTTTTTAGTACCACCTTTTTGAGTTTTACTGTTTTTCTTGTGCTTTTTTCTGTATATGTAACCCCAAATGATATTGGCTATTTCAAAAAATATGCAAAAATCAAAATTGAAAATTCGGCTAAAAACGTAAGTGTTCTGGCAGTCAATGCTTCTCAACTGACGTCCCAAGCAATAACTGATTTAATAGATGCGGCAAAGGAAAAACATGAAAATGCTATGGCGGCCAAAGAAGTACCCATTGCCTCCACGCCACAGGATATTATTAATACAACAGAAGTTATATTAAACAGTGGCTCAGGGAAGGTCACCTATTTTTCTCAAGAAGACCACCGATGGGGCAAAATTATTTATGGCAACGACAACACAATTTCAGTATATGGCTGTGGCCCAACAACTGTTGCAATGCTTGCCTCAAGCCTAACAGATACCATTGTCTATCCCAACGAAGTGGCTGAATGGGCATACGAAAATGGTGAGTTTGCCAATAACGGCGGTTCGTACCATTCCATAATAACCCATGGTGCTGCAAACTATGGTCTTACTGCCAAAAGTCTTATAATGCCAACCAAGGAAACTATTAAAGACGAGCTTGCCAAAGGCAATTTAGTTGTTGCGTTAATGGATAAGGGACATTTCACATCAGACGGGCATTTTATAATTCTGCGTGGAATTACAGAAAATAATGAATTGCTTATTGCTGATGCCAAAAGCTTAGAAAACAGCCAAAAAGTATGGGATTTTGACGTTATTATATCTGAGGCAAAATATGGTGCTAACAACGGCGGTCCTTTCTGGTCCATAGGTAAAAAGTAAATAAAAAAAGTATGTATTCTTATGGCAGTTAAGCCATTAAAAAATACATACTTTTTATTTCTTTAGTGATGTGGATTGTTTTTAACTATAACACACGCCCGTGAAAGCTGTGTTGTGACAGCACCTGAATAGTGTGTATCAAAATAGTTAACCATAGGTGAAACAGAATCCTTGTCTGTTACAACATATTTTGATGGAAGCCCATTGAGGGTTAATGCTATTGTATCTGCAATACATCTTGGGCAAGTGCAAACGCCAAACCTACGCATATATGTTTCCACTCTATCTTTAACAATTGACTCAAGTACATTAATGTAACAATAATCCTGTCCTGATGCTTTCGTTACATCATGCTCATCAATGCTTTTCACCACTCCCGTATCGGTGACCGTTACAAAGGTTTCTGACGCATCCAAATCAGGCAGTGACTCTATCTGAACCTCTTTGTGGTTGCTTTTAATTACATAACTTTCCTGCTCTTTAACAGGCTCTTCTCTATCTTTAGCAGTATGCTCATCTACCAAACTTGGGTCATTATCGCCTACAGCGGTCTTGGCTGCATCCATAACAACTTTTTCCAATAGGTTTGCTGGCTCATGTATTGACTGAACCTGAACGGGCTGGTCATCCTGTACCAATTTTTCTTTAATCTTTTCTGACAATTCAGTTTCATTTTCCATATGTAAATCTACAAAAGACAAATCCTGTGTAACCTTGCTATCTATAGTTTGAATTTCTACGTCGTCATCCTCTGTCTGGTTTGTTTCCTTAGCCTTAGAAATTAAACTTAATACGTGCTCTGTTTTATTAGTTTTTTTAGCCATGCTATCATCTTCCTTTACCAATATAATCCCAAATCCGTACTATAGACATTATGACCTTGCTTTCATCATCTTTATATGGTGTTTTATTCTCCTTAAAACTTCCTCAACAAAATTAACATAATCTAACGTTGGTTTGCTTTTTGGGGCATACAGCAAAACAGACTCGCCATGTGCTGGAGCTTCTGCCACCGCTACGCCATTTCTTATTTTAGATTCAAAAACTTTTGTATCAAGCTGTTCGGCTATTTGTTCTGCCATCTCGCAAACCTCTTTCGCAAGGTTTGTTCTTCCATTAAATTTAGTTAACAGCAACCCCATAACCTCTAGCTTTTCGTTATAAAAACGCTTAACGGTTTCAACTGTTTCTCTAAGCTGTGTTACACCAAGAAGGCTCAATATCTCAGGTATCATAGGCACAATTAAAAAGTCCGATGCTACATAGGCATTAACAGTTAAAATATTCAACGCTGGCGGCGTATCTATAACAATAAAATCATATTTTTGCTTTAAAGGCTCCAAATATTCTTTTAAAAGGAATTCTCTGCCCGCACGGTTAAATTCAAGTTCTGCCCCACTAAGCAATATGTTTGATGGTATTATATCACCAAATTCCGTCTTATTTATGGTTTCCTCAATAGTAGCCTGTCCCTTAAACACTTCGTAAATTGTAGTTGTATTTTCTACATCCACACCAAGGCAAAACCCCAAATTCCCTTGTGGGTCCAAGTCCACACCAAGGACTTTATATCCGTTAAGGGAAAGCCCTGTTATCAAAGAGCTTGAAGTTGTTGTTTTTCCAACTCCGCCTTTTTGGTTCGTTAATGTAATTATTATAGACAAAAATATCACCTCAACTGCAAAATTATCAAATTACTCTTATGAAAAGTATACTATATGTCGATGAATAAGTATAGATAATTTTAAATAAAACAAATATTTTCATATATTGACAAGAATAAAAGGAGGATTACTATGGCTAGTTTATCCAGTCTTACATCCAGCACATCTACCAGTAGTTCATCAGCATACGTTAGCAGCGGTATCAGCGGTCTTTCCAGTGGATTAGACACCGACGCAATAATTGAAGCAATGACAACTGGCACAAGGTCTAAAATTGCATCAAATAAACAAAAACTTACAACCTTAGGATGGCAGCAAACCGCTTACCAATCAATAAGCTCACAACTTATTTCTTTTGCAAACAGCTATACTTCCTATTCTTCAAGCACTAACCTTTGCAGCTCCAGCTTTTACTCAAAATATACATCAAGTGTGGCTAGCAGCACAAATAGCAGCAATGTTTCGGTATCTGGTTCTACTTCTTCTTCGTCAAGCGTAACCATAGCCGCTGTTAAACAGCTTGCTTCTGATGCGTCTTTTACATCAAGCAATCCAGCTTCAACCCAGACCCTTACTACAGGTGCTATAAACTTCGCCGACTCAGATGTTTCAACAATAGCTGGCAAATACATAGCCTTCACCTATGGTGTTGATAAATATTACGTTACTCTTGATTCTGAATCAGCCATTTGCACAAGTACAGACGACGTTGCGACTTTAATAAACCAAGCTCTTGCTGGAACAGATTTAAAGAGCCAAACTGAAGATAGATCTAACCTTGCAGATGTACTAACTGTAAGTGCTAATGCTGATGGTTCTCTTTGTTTCACAGCAGAAAGCGGAAATTCAAACTCCATTAAAATTACAGGCGGCTCCACAACTGCACTCTCAGCCATGGGCTTAAGCAGTTTAGAATCTGCAGAAACAGTCCTTACAAGCACTGGTGTAAGTGGAAATGTCATTGATACTGCTTCCCTTAGCACTACATCTACTTTTGCCCAGAAAATTTCTGGAAAGACCCTTACCTTTGACTATAATGGTACTTCTAAAACAATTACATTTGACGATGAAAGTGCGTTAACCGACATTTCATCTCTTACGAATTTTATTCAAACAAAGCTTGATACTTCCTTTGGCAGTGGAAGAATTTCCGCCGAAGTAACCGCTGAAGGTGGAATTTCTTTCACAACAACCTCTGCCTCAACAGGTGCCGCTGACACTTCATCTGTTTTAAAACTATCAAGTGGTTCGGCTGGTTTGCTTGGCTCAACTGGTGTATTTGGCGTTTCTACTGGCACTTCCAATCGTATAAACGTAAGTTCATCACTTGCTCAGTGTGGTCTTGCAAACGACGTTGCTGAAGGCAATTACGCTATTACAATAAATGGTACAACTATCTCTAGTTATACCGATGCTGAGGGAAATACTGTTGCCTTTGATGCCACCACCAATCTTAACGACATAATGGATGCAATCAATAAATCTGCTGCTAATGTTACTATCAGCTATTCCAGTTCCTCTGATAAATTCTCTATTACATCTAATGAAGATGGTGCTTCTGGCACAGTTGAACTAACTGCACCTGCCGAGGGAAATGACCTTTCCGCTTTATTATTTGGTACAACAGCTGGTGTCTATAACGGTGTATCTGTAGCAGGTCAAGATGCTATTGTGCTTGTTGATTATGACGGAACTGGTGGTCAGGATGCCGTTGAAATAACTCGTGGCTCCAACGAATTTTATGTAAACGACCTTACCGTTTCCGTAAGCGGCAAATATGGATATGACACTGACGGTAACTACATAGCGGGTACACAAGGAGTAGAAATAAGTTCATCAATTAATACTGATGGCATTGTTGATGCAATAAAATCCATGGTAGAACAATACAACACCATTATTTCCTCAGTTTACTCCGCTTACAATGAAAAACCAGATAGAGATTATTCACCTCTTACTGAAGAACAAAAGGAAGATATGACTGAATCTGAAATTACTGCATGGAATGATAAGGCAAAAACAGGTACGCTTTTCTGCGACTCAACCCTTATGAATCTTTCTAACGAACTGCGTAGTGTTTTTTCCTACAACAGAACCGATGGTCTTAGCTGGAGCAGCATTGGCATAAAAACTTCCAGCGACTATGAAGATAACGGTAAAATAACTATAGATGAAACTGCACTTACAACCGCCTTGAAAACTAATCCAGACAGCGTAAAACAACTGTTTTCCTCAACTGGTACAACCACTACTTCGGGTGGCTCAACAACAACAACAAACATAGGTGCAATGACAAAGTTAGATACTATTCTGGATAAATATGCAAAAACAACAGGTTCAACTAAAGGTATCCTTATTGAAATTGCTGGCAACCAAGCCTCTGCAACATCACTTATAAAAAACAGTATACAAACAAAAATGGACCTTATAAATGATACTATTTCAAATTTGCAAGACAAGCTTGAAAGTCAGCAGACTCGTTATCAATCTAAATTTACTGCATTAGAAGTGGCAATATCTAAAATGAACAATCAAAGTACAATATTTAGCGATCTTTAAAAATCAACAAACATGAAAGGTTGGATTATAAATTATGAATAGCTACGGTTATCAACAATATAAACAGCAGTCTGTTAACACAATGACCTCAGGCGAAATGCTTATTGTTTTATATGATGAAGCGTTAAAAAGATTAAGCAGAAGTGAAATTGCTTTAAAGGACAAGGATTATGTAACCTTCGATATTTCCATAGACAGAGTTTCAGAAATAATAAAATATCTTAATTCAACCCTTGATAAAAGCTATGCCATTAGTGCAGAGCTTAAACGCCTTTATGACTTCTTTCTTTTTCATCTTGTGCGAATTAAAGCTGGAAGAAACACCAAGCTTATTACAGAAATACGCCCATTAATATTAAATTTAAGAAACAGCTTTAAGGAAGCGGACAAAATAAGTATCGGGAAAAAATAATTTATTTTTTAGGGGATGTACTGCATTGGATAACGAAATGTTGAATATTGCTATAAATTTACGTAAAAAATATAATAGAATTAGTGAATTGCTAGATTTAACACAGCAAATGGAAGATTGCATAAGTCGTAATGATATGGTTTCTTTCAAAATACTTTTAGCAATGCGTACTGACGTATTGTTGGAAATTGAAAAAATAGACGAAAATAGGGAAGAAATTTTGACTGCACTTGAACCTCAAAAAGCACAACGTGCGAAATACTATATGCAAAAAGATGCCGTTATTGCAGATGATATTCCTGCTGAAGATTTAAAGATATATTCCACTTTTATGGATTGTAAAAGTGTAGCTGCAAAACTAATTTCTATTGATAAAATGCTAAGCAAAAAAATTTGTGGTGATAAATCATTCTATAAAAAATAGTTAATTCCAACCATTAAATATTATCCAAATTCAAAATAACAAAACCGCCTTTTCATTTATGACAATAAATAAGGCGGTTTTTATATGTGTAATGGTATTTTCTAATTATCTAGCTCATTCTTACATTTCTATTTCGTTGTGCTTTCCCAACAAATAGTCAATAACCTCTACCAACCTATGAATTTCAGGCTTGCTAATCTGTTCATCAGCACCAATTTGTTTACCCTTTACATACATTTCACCATTTATCATAGATGAAAAAATGATTACAGGTATCTTTTTCAAATTATTGTTTGATTTAATAAGTTTTGTTAAGCGATGCCCGTCCATCTTAGGCATTTCAATATCTGTAATAACAATAGCCACCTTATCTTTAAGCTGAGGTTCATTCTCAATAGATTCAAGGTAATTCCACGCTTCTTGTCCATTATCAAACTTGTTTATATTGCTAAAACCAGCCTTATGTAAAGACTCTGTAATTATTTTAGCTAGCATTATAGAATCTTCAGCAATTAAAATAGGAGAAGTGTTTTGCTGCCTTTGCCCCATTTGCTCTATATCCCCAACCTGAATACCTGTTGATGGTGATATTTCAGCCACAATCTTTTCAAAATCCAATATAGTTATCAAATCTCCATTAATTTGTGTAATGCCAGTTGCAACACCCTCTTGACCTTTGCTTATGGTTTTATCAGGTTTTTGTATATCCTCCCAAGAAAGGCGAACTATACCCTCAACGCTGTGAACCCTAAATGCAATGTACATATTATTAAAGTTTGTAATAATAAATAAATCTTTTTCACCAACCTCGGCTTTATCTTCATAAAGGTACTTAGGCAAATTAACAACCGTCAAAACTTGGTCACGTGGTTTAAATATTCCCTCTACTACTGGGTGAGAATGAGGCATAGGCGTAACTGGTGCCGCCATCATAATTTCACGCACTTTAACCACGTTAATTCCGTAAAGATTACCGTTTATTTTAAACTCCATAATCTCCATTTCATTAGTGCCAGTTTCAAGTAAAATTCCGCCTTTTTCAGCCTTTTTCATATCATATCCCCCTTGGTTGGTGTTTCGTTTTTCTATACGCACCTATAATATAATCTCAGGTCTTCCATAAGATTTAATAACACCGTTTCCCGTTTTGCAATCAAAATATAATGTCCGTGCGTAATTAGCACCAACGTCTTCTTTCAAAATACGAATACCATGTGTACGCAAGGTTTGCTTTACACATTCAATATTCCTCAGCCCTATATTGCCTAAACTGCCGTTCCCTGGAATATCAAACATTTTTGCTCCTCCCGCTATTTTCCCAACAATACGTCCTCGTACCGCACCAAAAACCTCCATTTTTCTAAGGGTTTCGGGTATGCCTGTTTCAGCAAACTTAAAAACATTATCATTGGAATTTTCCAGTTTAACGGGCAGCATAATATGTATCATTGACGCTAATTTAATACCTGGGTCATATAAACAAATTCCAATACATGAACCAAGGGCATATGTTACAAGAACTCCTTCATTTCTCACCATCTTCATATCCGCAATACCCACAACTATGTTACTGCTCACAAATAACACCCAATTTCCTCAGTAAAAAATTCAAAGATTTTATATCAGGCAGCATAATAAGATTACTGGTCATTTCCTGATTTTCGTAAACAAAATTTCCGCCTATCATCATTATCTTGTCTGTTACGTAGCCATATTCGCTCATAGGCACAGACATAATGCCCCCTAGCATATTAATTGCCATAGCCGGCACAGATAACCTTGTGGATATGCCCGCAAGTTGAGATACTGCTCTCGCATAGGAGGATATAATAATATTGCTGACTTCTGAAATAGCAGATTTATCCAAATCTGTAAGGTCTTCATAACTATTTATAGGCTGTAAGTTTAGCTTCTCTAAAACAAAGTTAATAAAATTCAAATCCAGAAGATATAGCATAATGCCTTCAATATCGCCTGAAATATGTACCAAAACAGCTGCAATTATTTTTTCAGGTCCACCAAGAAATGAACTTGCAGTGCTGTAGTCCATAATGTTTACCTCAGGCAATGACATAGTAACCTTTGCCGAAAGCGTGCTTGAAAGTGCAGTTGCTGCATTGCCTGTACCAATGCTTCCTATCTCACGAAAAACCTCTAATTCTTCTTTGTTCATTTCATCATAACTTTTAATCTCCACAATACCATCCCTCTAAATGTTTTTTATAGGGCTTTGCCGCTAAACTTTAGGGTTCACCCTTTTTTCATTATCCTCGTAAACTGTTTATTGTAGTTTGTATTTCATCGGAAGTTTGAACCATTTTAAGTGCAAATTGGTATGCCCTTTGTGCTTCTATAACCTTGGTCATTTCCTTGCTTATATCCACATTGGAGCCTTCCAGCCTACATTGACTTGTTTCAACATCACTTAAAATTGCTTCTCCATTTTTTTCAGTTGGCATATAATTGCTGTCGCCAACACATCTCATTCCATCTAATGTTGAAAAATCATATACCGCAGGATTTATTTCATCATCTTCTAAATTATTTAATTTAATGTAGTTTCCGCTTTTATCCAACACAAAATATCCATCGCAGGATGATAAATAAAAGTCATCACCCTTTTGTGACATGGAAAAATTTCCGTTTCTTGTATATACAACTTCTCCTGTTGCTGGCTCCTTCAACGCAAAAAATCCTCTTCCGTTAATATAAAAATCCAACTTAGAGTCTGTATCTATGTAGCTTCCCTCATCAAAAATAGTATCGGTTTTGTCCAGCTTAGTGCCGCTTCCACGTTGAACTTTTCCGCCTTGTGCTCCAGTTGTTGTTGTGTACAATAAATCGGCAAAGGTGGAATTTTTCGTTTTATAACCTTCTGTATTTATATTAGCAAAATTGTTTGCTACAACATCCAACTTTTCCTGCTGTGCTGCTGCCCCAACAGATGCAGAATAAAATGATAAATTCATTAACAATCCCCCTGTTAACCGTTAATTAGAAGAAAATTATTTGCTTTTTTGTCCACTTATAAGTATACCATAAAATGTCATATAATCCCAAAATAATTTTATTTTTGCACCATTTTTTTTACTATACCCTGCCTATTTCCGTTGCCGCCTTGCTGGCTAACTGGTCATACATTTTCAACACCTGTGCCGCACTTTGCAACACACGCTGGCTGCTTAGCATTGCTGTCATTTCATCTATTGCATTTACATTAGATGCTTCAACTGTTTTCCACATCAAATTTCCTGCCACAGGGATTTCCTGCGTATTAGTAGTAAAAACTCCATCCCCTGCCTTTTCAAGCTGAGTATAGTCTGCAAAATCCACAATATCAAGAGTCCCCAATATCTGTCCGTCACTGCTAATAATGTTTCCTTCTTTATCTACATTAATATTATCTGTAGACATATATATATCGCCATTTTTACCTTCCACACGTCCTTGTCCTTGAAGCGACAAATATCCTTCATCGTCAATTACAAAAGAGCCATTTCTGGTATATTTAACGCCATCATCACTTTTAATCTTAAAAAAGCCCTTGTCCTTAATGGCAAAATCCAGGTTGCCTCCTGTTTCATCCCACGCACCTACATCAAAGCTTGTAACCGTTTCGTATGGTGCAGTAATCATAGATACATTGCCAATGTCCTGATTAATTGCACCCTTAACATTATTTGCAGTCTGAGAATACAAAACATCCTTAAATGAGCCTGAAACAAATTGTTCCTTTTTATAGCCCGGTGTAGAAATATTAGTTAAATTATTGCTTATAACATCCATATTTCGGTTTTGCGTAAGCATACTGGACGTTAATGTATAATATCCTTTAAACACGTTACTCCTCCTAACAAAGACTATTTTCCTGTTGCATATATACTCTCAGCTTTCGCAAAGCGTTAGAGTGAATCTGAGATATCCTTGGTTCGCTTACACCAAGCACAACTGCAATTTCCTTCATGCTCAACTCCTGCACATAATGCAGTGAAACCACCAACTGCTCCCTTTCTCTAAGCTTACCAAGTGCTTTTTTAATTTCTTGTTCCATCTCTGTGCGGTCTAGGCAAACCTCTGGCATAGTGTCCGTATCTGAGTTAAGCACCTGACCACTCATTCGTCCCTCAATTGTTTCCTGCAAAAGCATCTCAAATGAGAGTACGTTCATTACATTGGATTTCCCTAAATTTTCTTGATATTTCTCAATTGGAACATTAAGGTAATCCGCAATTTCTTCATGGGTAGGCATTCTTCCAAGATTGGTAAAGAGTGTATTTGCAGCTTTATCTATATCTTTTGCATTCTTTCTTGTATTTCGGGATACCCAGTCATTTTTTCTTGCAATATCTATAACAAGACCCCTCATTCTCTTGGAAATATAGCTTTCAAACTTAATATTTTTTTCTATATCAAATTTATCTATAGCACCAATAATTGCTAAAACGCCTTCATTTACAATATCATCCAACTGCGTAAAATCATTGTATACCCCTCGCATCTGGATTGCAATACTTCTTACAATATGTAAATATCTAAGTACAAGCTCGTGCTTAATGCTGATATTACCCGTTTTTTTGTATATACGGAATAGCTCTTCATTTGTTATGCCCACGTATTTTTCGTTACGGTCCATACAATTTCTCCCATGTTAACTACTAATATTTCCTAATGCCTGAATTTGCACATTGTTGGCTATTTCATTAAAAGAAAGAACATAAATGTTAGGGTAAAACTGTTCTATCAACCTGTAAAAATAGATGCGAATAACGTGACTTGTTAAAATTATTGGCTTATTGGAAATTTCATTAAAGCGTTTAATGTTGTCTTCAAGCTGTGATAATACCTTTTGCAATATCTCTGGGCTAAGGGATAAATAAATGCCCTGCTCACTTTTAGACATACTGGTAATAATATTTTTTTCCAGCCCTGCATCCAACGTAATCACCTTCATCTGTCCATTTTCACAGAATTTTCTGGTTATGGTACGTTTAAGTGCCACTCTTATTCGTTCGGTAATAGTATCTACATCTCTTGTTGTAGCTGAAGCATCAATAATAGTTTCTATAATAGTAACCATATCCTTTATAGGAATACCCTCTTTTAAAAGATTGGATAGAATTTTTTGGAAAACTGCATATGTAACAATATTTGGAAACGCCTCATCCACCAATTCAGGTGAATATTTTTTCACATTATCTATCAACTGCACTACCTCGGCCCTTGATAGCAGTTCGTAGGAATGTCTTGAAACAGTTTCGGACATATGGGTAAGCATAACCGAAAGAGGGTCTATAACAGTGTAGCCATAAATTTCCGCCAGCTCCTTATTTTCTGGGGAAATCCATTTACTTGGTATGCCATATGCTGGCTCAATTGTGTCTATGCCGTCAATTTCACCTGCAGGAGTTGGTGGCTCAAGTGCCAAATAATAATCAACCAAAATTTCTCCGCTGGCGATAACCTCTCCCTTAATTTTAATGGTATATTGGTTTGTATTAAGAGAAGCACTGTCCCTCAATCGTATAGACGGTATAACCAACCCCATATCTTGTGCATATTGTCTTCTAAAAATCACAATACGGTTAATAAGCTTTCCACCACTGCCTTCGTCAACTAAAGGAATTAAGCTGTAGCCAAACTCCATCTCTATTGGTTCAACATTAAGCAGCGAATAAATATTATTTATGTCCTTGAAATAGTCATCCTCTGTTGGTGCTTGATTTGTACTTTCTGGTATGGAAATGGAACTTTCTTCCTGTTCTACAGATGCTTTCATCTTTTTATCTGCTGTTATGCCAAGTGCTAAAAGCATTCCCGACGTTATTGCCAACGGTATTGTTGGTGCCGCAGGAAGGAATGCCAACACTCCAACTAAGCCTCCACCAATGATAATTGCCTGTGGCTGAGCAAGAAACTGCCCTGTAACATCGGCACTTAAACTTCCATCCGAAACAGCACGTGTAACAATCATGCCCGTTGCTGTAGAGATTAACAGTGCTGGTATCTGTGAAACTAAGCCGTCACCTATAGTAGCAATGGAATATACCTGCAACACCTGAGAAAAAGCCATTCCAGACTGCACCGCACCTATAATTACACCTGCAATAAAGTTTATAACGGTTATAACTATAGACATGATGGCATCGCCTTTAACGATTTTTGTAGCACCATCCATTGCACCGTAAAAATCAGCTTCCTTTTGTATCTTGTATCTTCTTATTTTTGCATCTTGGTCTGTTATAAGCCCAGAATTTAAGTCGGCATCAATAGCCATCTGTTTTCCTGGCATAGCATCCAGTGTAAACCTTGCGGCAACCTCTGCAACACGCTCTGCACCCTTAGAAATAACTATGAATTGTACCAAAACTATAATAAGGAATATTATAACACCAACAACTACGTTGCCTTGCAGCACAAATGTTCCAAATGCCTCTATAACCTTTCCCGCCGCACCTTGCTGTGTTAAAATAAGCCTTGTGGAGGAAATATTTAGCCCCAATCGAAACAATGTTGTAATCAAAAGCAGTGATGGAAAAATGGAAAACTCCAGTGATTCCTTTATATTCATTGTAATTAAAAGAATAATTAATGACAGTGAAATATTTACAATGAATAAAATATCCAACAAAAACGTATTTAACGGAATAACCAAAAGCAATATAATTATTACCACAAACAAAGATACCGAACTTTTAAAAAGATTTTTCATATCTCACACCATCTCTAACTATACTCACACCTTATGTTTCAATTTATATACATAAACAAGAACCTCGGCAATTGTGCCATAGAATTCTTTTGGTATTTCTCTATTTAAGTCGGTTGTTGAATAAATTGCCCTTGCTAAAGGCTTGTTCTCAACAACAACCACGTCATTTTCTTCTGCCATTTTAATAATACGCAGTGCCAAGTAGTCCTGACCCTTTGCAACAAGTACAGGTGCAGCATTTTTTTCACCATCGTATTTAAGTGCAACGGCAAAGTGCGTAGGGTTTTTAATAACCACGTCTGCATCTGGTATAGCTTGCATCATACGTGCCATTGCCATCTTTCTTTGCAAATTTTTGATTTTACCCTTAATTTGCGGGTCACCCTCTGTTTGCTTATATTCTTCCTTCATTTCGTGCTTAGACATTTTAATTTGTCGTTCATACTCCCACCACTGGAAGCCAAAATCGAATATCGATATTACCAAAAACGCCAATGAAACCTTAAAAACCAGCCCCATAATCAAATCTAAAAGTATAACTATTGATGAATATAAATCCATGTCTAGCATTCTTGCAAAGTTCAAAATACTATTTGAAACAAATTTGTATAATATAACTAATAAAATAGTTATTTTCACTGTACCCTTAATTACATCAAAGGCACTTTTAAAGGAAAAAAGCCTCTTAAAGCCCTCAATAGGATTAAGCCTGTTAAACTTCGGTTTCAAACTATCCACTACAAACATTGGCTTTGTTTGTGCAACTGTTGCCACAATCGCCAAAACTCCTGATGCTATAAGCAATGGAAATGCCATCTTTATAAATGCAAAAATCAGTTCTTTTGTTATGTCGTTAAGAAGGCTTTCTGTCATTTCTGTTTCTACTGCCGCCATATCAAAAAACGTATCAATAACCTGTTTTAAAGTATTTACAATAAACGGGAATATGATTTTAAGGGAAAAGAACATACCTATTATTGAAACAATGGCAATAACGTCCTTGCTCATTAGTACATTACCTTTTTTTCGCTCATCTTTCCGTCGTTTAGGCGATGCTTTCTCGGTCTTGGAATCACTACCTGCCAACAGTCATCCCCCCCTTCATCGTCCTAAAGAAATTAAATCATAAATTGTAACGCACTACGCAAATGTTCTATCATAATAACTATTAACTGCTGCACAAAATCCGTCATAGGTGTAAACAGCATTAGCATTAGGCAAAGTCCAACAAAAATTTTAAGCTGAATATTAACAACAAATATATTTATCTGAGGTATGGCTTTCATCAAAATGCCCATTCCTATTGTACAAAGAAATTCTATTGCCACAACTGGGAATGCCATTTTTACTCCAAACTCTGTACACATCAAAAACATATCTAATATGCTTTGTGCCGTTTTCTGACCAAAAACTATGCTTCCATAGGGTACAACCTTGTGAGATGTAATCAAAATATTCAGCAATGCAACGTGTGCATCAACTGCAAAAAACAAAAGTATATACAGTGCATTGTAGTAGGTGCCACTAACTGATATTGATGAATTACTTTGGGCATCATAAATTTTAGCCATAGAAATGCCCTGCTCCATATCTATAAAATCTCCTGCAAAAATAATTACATAGGAAAACAAAGTAATAACAAACCCTATTACATAACCCACCGCAAATTCTTTCAATAGCAATACACCATATTCTAAAAAGGTTGCTGGCATAATATCTGGCACAGGCGTTGCAGTATATACAATTGCCGTAAGTGCTATAACCAAACCTGTTTTCACTTGTGTAGGTACGTTTTGCCTTGCAAAAATTGGATTTAAAAGCACAAAGCCCGACATTCTCATAAATACTAATGAGAGAAAAATAAAATTGGTATAATCATTCATATATTCCAATTCCTCCAAGCCTGCTCTTTTTTTACAGCATCATTTGAAACAGCTGGTACAAAAAATCTTGCAATGTTTCAAGCATCCAAGTACCGCCCACCAAAAGGAAAAAACCAATTATAACAACCTTTGGTACAAACGTAATGGTTTGCTCGTGAATTTGTGTTGCCGCCTGAATAATGGATATAAATACACCTATAACCATGCTAAGTATAAGTATAGGCCCACCCAGCTTAAGGGCAACAACAACTGCCATTTGCATTATTTCAACTACCTCTGAATTTGTCATTCTACCCACCCATTTCTAAAACACCGTGCATAAATATTTATTTTGGAGATTATTTCACTGAAAACCTTTTATTAAAGTAGAGAACAAAAGCTGCCATCCATCCACGGTAATAAACAACAAAATTTTAAATGGTAGTGCTATTGTAGCTGGTGGCAACATAATCATACCCATAGACATAAGTGTACTTGAAACCACAATATCTATCAGCAAAAATGGTAAAAGCAACAAAAATCCTATAGTAAATGCCCGCTTTAGCTCGCAAGTAATAAAGGATGGAATAACTACCGTCATAGGCAATTTCAAATATTCATCATTCTGAACTTCTTCTCCTGCAAAATCCATATACATATCCAAGGTATCCACCTCTGTCTGCCTAAGCATAAATTCTTTAAGGGGTACAGACGCCTTTTCCAAAGCCTCTTGTTGAGTCAGGTCTTCATTTTTGTAAGGTGTGTATGCTGAGGTATTTATCTCATCTATAACAGGCTGCATAATAAAAAGCGTCAAAAAAATGGCAATACCCACCAAAACATTGTTAGGCGGTGTTTGCTGCAAACCTAAGGCATTTCTTAAAAAAGACAACACTATTGCTATTCTTGTAAAGGATGTTGTCATAATAACAATAGATGGCAACAAAGAAAGAAAGGTCAGCATAAACAAAACTTCTAAAGACTGAACACCGTTGCCATTTATATTAATTAACGATTCATTCATAGTATGCTCCTTGGTAAAAACAAACAGTTGCCACTACTTTTGTTTTCCTAAATATTTAAACATGAGCTTTTTAAATTCTTCCTGTTTGGAAAAAGGTGATTTTTCCTCCAAATCCATACTTTGAGGAACAAAATTTTCAAGCTCTGTAATAAGCTTTATATCTGTTGGGGACACCGACAAAAGCAAGTGCTTTTTATCTGCCTGCAAAATAACAATAGATTTATCTTGGGTAATGGCAAGGGTATCCTCAATTTTCATGTATTTTGAGCCACGAGATAGAACAGCTTTGCCGCCAATCCATTTTGTGGTTACATAGCTAAAATATAAAATTAAAACAACAATTACAAACATAAAAAATAAAGGCATCATATCAGCCAAACTGTTCACGCTCCTTTCAACAACAATGTGCATAATAAAACATTCTGCTTATACACTAATGTACTAAAGAAGTTTAATTTTTTATCCATAACAACAAATGGCTTTATTTACACCTGTTAAAGGCACAAATCAAGCCCTCGTCATATAATTTAAAAGCAATTAGCCTAAAACAGTTGTAACAGTTTTCAAAATTCTGTCTGGCTTAAAAGGCTTAACAATAAAATCTTTTGCACCTAACTTGATTGCTTCAATAACCATGGCTTCTTGTCCCATTGCAGAACACATAACAACATTTGAGGTTGCATCAATGGTTTTAATTGCTTTTAATGCAGAAAGTCCATCCATATTTGGCATAGTTATATCCATAATAACCAAGTCTGGCTTGATTTCATTAAACTTAGAAACAGCGTCTACTCCATCTGTTGCCTCATAAAGGTCTGTAAACCCGTTTTTCTGTAATGCGTCCTTAATCATCATTCTCATAAAAGCTGCGTCATCCACTATTAATATTTTAGACATTTAAAATCCATCCTTCCAATCTTATGTATATTTTTGTTTTAGTCTTGTTTTATTTTAATATTTAAATTTTGTTTAAAATTTCAGTAATTCTTACACCAAAGCAATCGTCTACAACAACTACATCGCCCTTAGCAATACATTGTCCGTTAACAAACACATCCACCTGGTCACCTGCAAGAGTGTCCAAAACAACCAATGAACCTTGTGTATATTCCAATATTTCTTTTACAAACTTTTTTGTTCGTCCAATTTCTACTGATACTTCAAGAGCAACATCCATAAGCATATCAAAGTTTTCAGGACGTTCCTCACGAACCATGTTAACCGACGGTTCCTTTGCAAAAGGGCTTACACTAATGACCTTCGGCTCTGGTGCTGGCTGCTGATAAACAGGCTTTGGTGGTTCTGGTTCTGGTGTTGGTGCTGGTGCTGGTGCTGGTGTTGAACTGCCATTAATAAGTTTTTCTATTTCCTCTTGAGATAAAGTTCCTCCTGATGGCTTTGGTGGTTCTGGTGCTGGTGCTGAGCTGCCATTAATGAGTTTTTCTATTTCTTCTTGAGATAAAGTTCCTCCTGATGGTTTTGGTGGTTCTGTTGTCGGTATTGAGCTGCCTTTAATAATCTTTTCTATCTCTTCTTGCGACATAATACCAACCGCTTCCTGTGCCTCTTCCTCGCCCTTATCCTCTGAACTATAGTTAGGAATAACAATGTTTGCATCTTCCTCACTCTGCCCTTGACCTAACCCAACACAGGATAACAGCTTTCTGGCCAAATCTAAAGTCATTACATTTAAAAATTCGCTTTCTACAGCATTTTCAATGTTAAGAGAAAAGCTTATAACAACCATCTGGTCTTCTTCCCCCAGATATTTTTCTTTAAAATCAGCAATATTGTTGATTTCAAAAGATTTTGGCGGAGATATATTAACAACCTCGCCCAAAAATTCAGACAAAGCCGTAGATGAAGCACCCATCATCTGGTTCATAACCTCACAAACAGCACTTGTATTTATTTCATTCATCTCAAACTCTTCATCAGGCATTTCCATACCCATAAGAAGTTCTACAACAACTTTAACATCATGCCTTTTTAACAGCATAACATTTTTTCCATCAAGCCCAGATACGTAAACTATTTCCACACCTACAGCAGGTTCCATACCGGTAAATTCAAACTCATCCTTGCTGCAAACCTGCACTACGGGAATGGTAATGTCTACTCTTCTGCTTAACATAGTTGAAATCGCAGTGGCTGAAGCACCAAGACTAATATTTAAAATTTCGCCAATTGCGTCTATTTCCAGAGAGCTAAAAACATTTGACCCCATAAATTAAGTTCTTCCCTTCATGATACTTATACTTTTTTGCAAACATCGCTAATCCTTACAGCAACGTTTTTGTTATGCACTCCTAGCCTACCCTTAAACCAGACATTCTCATCTACAAAAATATCTACATCAGAGTTTTTTGGCACACTCATATTGATAATGTCGCCTTCTCTTAAATTATAAACTTCTCTTAAAGATAAAGACGCATCTCCAATTTTTGCGGTAACGTCCAATGTTGAAGCTTTGATAAATTCAGAAATCTGCTGTTCCGTTTTATCTTCATTTCCAATCAATTTTCCGTATTGCACTTTTTTGCTTTCTACTATTGCAAACATACTGGATAACAACGTGGCGGGAATGCAAATGTTCATCATGCCAGTGCTGCCGCTAATTTCTATTTCTAAAACAACAATGACAACAATTTCATCCATTCGTATTTCCTGCAAAAGCCCACTGGAGGTTTCAAATTTATTAACTTCAAAATCCACCTTTAAGTAATTGGACCAAGCATCGCCCATTATTTCAACCAGATAGTTGACAATGTTTTCATATAACGAAAGTTCAATATCTGTATATGAATAGCCCGAATAAGAATCTTTATTATCTTCACCAGTTCCACCAAGCATACGGTCAATCATATTCAGCATTATTGGTGCCGAAATGTGCATATAAATAGGTGTGACCTCGTCATTTTCGGGAATTTTTGCATTAATAACTGTAAGTGTGTCTGTATCTGTAAGAGCGTTGCTAAACTCATAGTATCGCTCCTCTTCAACTGTTGCCAGCTCAACCTCACTTGTAATACGCAAAAGACTGTTTATTCTGGAAGAAGCCATTCTTGAGTAGCTTTCATACGAAGTCTTTAAAATATTAAGTTTATCTTTTGTAAATTTTTTAGGGCTATAAAAATCGTAATTACGATATTTTTTCTCTTCATTTTCAGGCTGTGCTTGCTCAACACCACCTCCAGCCACAACTGATGCAAGCAGTGCATCTATCTGACTTTGACTTAATACTTCTGCCATGTATAGTTTTACCTTCCCGCATCATTTATTTAGATTATTAAGGTAACCCATAACCCTGATTTTAAGATGTTATTAAAATATTTTGTATTATTTTCGGTTTTCTTGTAATAATAACATATAATCACCAATTTGTGTGTAAAAACATTGTAAATTTTGAATATTTTCTCTTGTTATATTTTCCAATTTTGGCTAATGTTACATCCAACGTTGTACTTATATCATTATTTTAATTTTCAGTTCCATAAACCTCTTCATAGTATTTATCAAGGGTTCCAGAAATTCCATCATTTTTGGTAATGATAATTTCCACACGTCTATTTTTTGCTCTGCTTTCTGTTGTATCAAAACTACTTATAGGTCTAAACTGACCAAACCCACTAGAAACCATTTTGTATGGGTCCATTATATTTTTTTTCTGCATATAAACTAAAACCTCTGTAGCCCTGTTTGATGATAAAAATCTGTCGCTGCTAATCTCATTAGGCTCTGTAGGGCTTGCTTGTGACGTATGCCCAAGCACCTGTATCTCCTGCACCGATGAACTGACACCGCTAATAATTTCGCACAGTTTGTCCAATATAACCTTGCCTTCTTGTTTTAAGATATAGCTATCCCCATCAAAAAAGACATTGTTTCTAAAAGTTATAAAGGTGTATCCATCACCCTCGGTAACTTCTACGTCATCACCAAGACCCTCAAGTTCAACATACTCAAAAAGCTGTGCATATAATTCCTCAAATTCCTCCTGCTCATCGGTTGTACCGCCATCTCCAGGAGCTGTCTTTATCTCTTGAATTTCTTGATTGGCATCAGGGTTAAAGCTTTTAACAAGTATCTTCCATTTGCCAGCGTCTACAGAGGACATAGAATAAAGCAACACAAAGAAACAGAATAATAATGTAACCAAATCACTGTAAGTGGTCATCCAGTCATTTGCGCCGCCTGAACTTTTTTTTCTTGCCATAATATCACCCTGCTTTCATACAAAGTACTATTCGTCACCGCTGCCTTTTTTACCTTTCCCTTCAGCATTACGTGCATACTGAGGAAGAAAAGTTATAAGTTTTTCTCTCAAAAAAGTAGGGTTTTCGCCAGCCTGTATGGAAAGAATACCCTCAATAATAACTCTTTTGCAAAGTGCCTCTTCTTCATTTCTTACTGCCAATTTTTTTGCAATAGGTAAAAATATTAAGTTACAAAAAATTGAGCCATAGAACGTAGTAATCATAGCAACGCCCATATTGGCTGCAAGGGCATCAGAGCCACCACCATCGGCACCCATAGACTTAAGCATATTAATTAAGCCTATCAATGTCCCAACCAAACCAAAGCCTGGTGCATATGCCGCTGCCTTTTCAAAAAACTCAACTATTTCACCGTGTCTATCCTGAATATTTTCAAGGTCGGTGTTCATAAGCTCCCTTACCTTTTCAGGTGCTGTTGCATCTACAATAAGCATAAGCCCCTGCCTAAAAAATGGGTCTTCTGCCTCGTTAGCTTTATCTTCCAATGCCAACAAACCATTTTTACGTGCAATAATTGCCATTTCCTGCAATTGTTCAATACTTGCCATAACATTATAGTTTTTTGTCTTAACTGTGTTTGCAAAAGCCCTAGGTACAAGCTTTAAAACACGAACAGGATAGCTGGCAACAAGCCCTGCCACAGTACCCCCCAATACAATAAAAACACTTGGTATATCAATAAAGTTTCCAATACTGCTTAGTCCAATTCCGACTACAATCAGAACCAAACCGCCACCTATGCCTGCAATTGTTGTTAAATCCATATAACGCCTCCAAAATCAATTAATACTCGTTACCGTTCTTTATGATAACTGTATGCCTGTGCAACAAATCTATCTTTGCAAAATATTGCATAACTTTATCAATAATTTCTTCTGGACTTTCTCTCACAATAAAAAACTCTTTATTCAATAAAATAATTTTAGATTCTGGAATTGACTCTATTACCTCAATTTGATTGCAATTCAAAACAAACGTTTCTCCATTTAATTTTGTAAGCTTAATCATATACATCTTTCCTCTCAAAATAGAATATATTGCATATTTCCATTTTACTCAGCTAAAAACTGTTTGCCTTGCAAATTCCAAATATTTTAAAAAGCTTTCTTAGGGACATTTCCAGCTAATTAAAAAACAAACATATTGTACTTATTTAATTATCTTTTAAGATTTACAAGTTCTTCAAGCATTGTGTCTGTAACAGTAATAATTTTTGAATTTGCCTGAAAACCTCTCTGTGTTGTAATCATATCTGTAAACTGCTGTGCAAGGTCAACATTTGACATTTCAAGACCATAAGCCAAAAGTTCTCCTGTTCCGCCGCTGCCAGGTGCATAAGGCAAAATAGTACCTGTATTTGAAACTGCCTTGTAATAACCGTTTGATGTTTTTTCCAAGGCATTTGCATTAGGCACGTTTGCTATTGCAATTTTGCCTATAACCATGGTTGTTTCATCACCCTTGGTAAGAGTAACCTCACCTGACGAATTTATTGTTACACCTGTGTATGAATAAGGAGTATCACCGTCTTCAAATGCTTTTATTGGCGAGATTGTACCTGTGCCTGCAACACCAGCTTCGTAGTTGTAACCATAAACAACATTTCCTTGTCCATCTACCAAATAGCCATCGCCATCAAGAGTGAAGTTACCTGCTCTGGATAAAAATTTGGAGGAAATTCCTGTGCTTGCTTCTTCACCTGTATCAGCGAAGCCTTCGCCTTTTGTACCAACAATAAAAAATCCTTCGCCATCAATCATACAGTCCGTTGCACTGCTAGTTGGATTATATGAACCTGTTGAAAGCTGTAAATCAATAGTTCCAACCTGAGAACCATAACCAACCTGAGAACCATTTGTACCGCCATATGTATCTGAACCATCACTTGAAGCTCCTGTTGCCTGATACAAGGATTCTGTAAAAGTTACCCTTGATGCCTTAAACCCAGTTGTGTTTACATTGGCAATATTATTACCTATTACGTCCATTTTTTGCTGATGAGCACGTAATCCTGAAACACCTGAGAACATAGATTTTACCATGAGTTACTCCCTTCTTTTTTTTGCTGCCCATAATATCAATCGGATATTTATGTTAGCCTCCTAAAAGGTCCAGCTAAATTAAAACAGCACTATCAATATTTGTAAATACATTATTTTTCAGTTCCTCTGCCGATATGGCAGTAACAATTATTCCATTGGGAATATTTACAACAAATGCGGCATCCTGACCTATTAAAACTGTGTTCGTTGCACCCTTCTGCCTTGCGGCTTGAGCTGCCTCGTTAAGAGTTGTCATAAGCTGTGTATCAACGTCTATCCCTCTTTCTAAAACACGTTCCTTGGCGTGTTTGGATAGCTGAAGTTCTTTACCTTTCTCCTCATATTGCTGGTTTAAAACCGCTTCAAAGCTTATCTGTTTACTGTTAAAGGTCCTTAAAGGGCTTACCGCATTTTTAGACTGATATGCGTTTATTTTTACATTACTAACTTTATCAATCATATTAGCACCCCTTTCTGTCTACAGCCTGTGTTATGTTCACACCAACATTTCTTCCTAAAAATAACAATTTTAGGTGCTTGCCGTCATTGCTCAATGGCTGTCTTATTCGCCGCTGCTTTCTGCACTTTCAAGTCTGCCTATAGCCATAATTTGAGAAAGCTTATAACTTTTTCCATCTATAATAATTATTTGCTCACCAGAATACGTGCCTGTTGCAGTCACAACCCCAGCAACCTCGCTAATGTTACCTTTGCTGTCACTTTCGGCAACGGTTACTTCTTTGCCAACAAGTGAAGCTGCATATGAAGTAATTGATGTTGTATTAATTGTGTCAATAGCCTCAATAACTGCCATCTGTATCATCTGGTTTAAATAGTCCCCTGAATCTGTTGGGTTTGTAGGGTCCTGATTTTTAAACTGTGCAACCATAAGCTGATAAAAGTCATCCGTAGTTAACGAACTACTTGCTGATGAGTTTTTTGACATAGATTGTGTTGACAAAGTGCTTGTGTTTATATTTGTCATAATGTCACTCAATTTTTACACCTCTTCACTTTCCATACCCTGTATGCCAAGTCTTAATTTTTGTATAAAGTCTATTTCTGTTTGGTCGTTATCCCTCTGGTTATGCTGTGTATCACCTTGATATTGACCTTTATTGCCCTGTCCATCAAAGTTTTCCTGACCACTGCTTTTTTCATTGTAAACATTAACAATTGTTTGCTGACCCATTCTGCCCTCAACTATTTTTACAAGGCTAGACATATTATTTTCCAGCAAAGTCTTTGTAGATTCGTTACTGCACGTCATGGAAACCAAAACTTTTCCGCTATCCATAGAAAGCTTAACATGGATTTCGCCCATGCCCTCAGGGTTTAA
Source organism: Lachnospiraceae bacterium (assembly GCA_003543235.1). Classification (GTDB taxonomy): domain Bacteria; phylum Bacillota; class Clostridia; order Lachnospirales; family Anaerotignaceae; genus UBA8514. The sequence continues at coordinate 10,471 of DPJA01000003.1, read as the reverse complement.
AACTGCATTAAACTCGTTTTTACCGCTGTCCAACTTAACAACTATCTGGTTGCCTAGCTTTTCCGCCAGGTCTTTGCCTGTAGATGGCGTTACAGCATCTCCAACTTTAATAACAATAACGTCTTTTTCCTGTGGAACACTGATTTGTGCCTCGGCATTGATTTCAAGATTATTCTTTTTTACATCGCTTTTTTCGCTTTCAACTGATACTGGGGAAGCTGCCTCTTGCGTTAAAGCATAATCCTTGGTTTGCGTTTTATTTTGAGGATTTGCTATGTTAACCTGCGTTTCATTAACCTTTTCTTCGGAAACCACAATATTAGGCTTTGAATCTTCCAACTTAAATGTTTCCTTTACATCTTCTGGAACACCTATTGGAGCACCTATTTTTGTGGGTGTTTTTAAGCTTTTTGTATTATCCAGCACTTCTTCAACTAAAACCTCAGCCCCTTTTTCAACTGACGTTTCTTGACCAATTGGATTTAGCACAGCCTTTTCTACCTGTGGCGTAACCACTGCAACATCAACTGCTGCTGTTGAAACAACCGCCTGAACTGGTTCAATTTCAACTACAACCATATCAACTGCATTTCTTGCCAAATAGGCTTGCTCCATATAATTGGTTTTTTCGTTTTCAAAGGCTTCATCTTTTTTGTCGCCGTCGTCTTTATCTGTAGCCTGCGTTTTTGCCTTGACATCAGTTTTTTCAGTAGTTTCTGATTTCGATTGGGCATCAGCTTTTGGCTCTGTTCTATTGTCAGTTTTGTTATCCACGGTTCTTTCAATATTTTCATCGCTTTGGTTTTTTGCCGCAATATCTATTAACGACTTGAAGGTGTCATTCTTATTTTTTTTCATAGCCTCAGTATACTTACTATCGGCTAAATTGCTTTCCGAAGAAACTGTATTTATACCCATACATTCACCTCCTTATTAGTTTGTAAATTCTCTTATTTGGTTTAGATAAAAAGATACTTTTGTTGGTTTATTTATGCACAGTTTTTTATTTAAGGAATACAGCTTGACTGCATATTATACAAGGTTGTATTCCTACCATCCCTATAAGCTCTGAGCACAAAATATTTGGAATTTGCAAAACAAACAAAAGTCACCTAACCAAACTAGATATTAACATAATTTCCATTATATTTCAACAAAATGTCGCTTTGTTTAACCGTTTTTTTACATTTTATTTTAATGAACAAAAGCAAGATAAACCACACATTATATTAATTTTTTTCACACATTTATAAAAAATGTGAGGTCAAAAGTTCAACCTCACAAAGTTTTATATATTTTTGTATGTTTTATTATTCTACTTAAGCTTTAATTTCTTTTCTTATTAACTCTTAAATTAGGCTACTATTAATATTTATCACCCGACATATCTGTGAAGTCATTATATGCTGTGTCATTATGGGATGAGTTATTATCTGCTGAAAAATCATTGTATTCATTGTATTCATTATGTACTTCATAAACTTTTCTTTCCATGCCTTTAATCTTAAATTTTCCAACCAAGTCCTTCATCAACTGTGCTTGTCCACTAAGCTCCTCGCTAGATGCAGCACTCTCTTCCGCTGTAGCAGAATTGGTTTGTACAACAGCAGAAATCTGTTCTACACCTTGGGTAACCTGAGCAATTGCATCTGACTGTTCAACTGAAGCATTGGTAATATTATCTAATTTTTCCACTACCTCTTGAGCTTTTTCAACGGCAAGGGCTATTGATTGGGCTGTTCCATCTGCAATTTTTCTTCCGTTATCAACTGCATTCACCGTATTTTCAATAAGCTCCGTTGTATCTTTCGCTGCCTCTGCACTTTTTTGTGCAAGGTTTCTAACCTCATCGGCTACAACAGCAAAGCCTTTGCCTGCTTCGCCCGCTCTTGCCGCCTCAACCGCTGCGTTAAGGGCAAGAATATTTGTTTGGAAAGCAATATCATCAATAGTTTTAATAATTTTTCCAATTCGCCCTGTTGTTTCGTAAATTTCAGTCATTGCATTTACCATGTCCGCCACCTGACGTGACCCAAACTGCAATGCCTCACCAGCATGACTAGCAAGTCCATTTGCTTGAATTGCATTGTCAGCATTTTGCTTAATGTTGTTAGAAATATCGTTAATTGTTGCCGAAAGCTCTTCAACAGAAGATGCTTGCTCGGTAGCTCCCTGGCTAAGTGCCTGTGCTGCCGCCGACACTTGACCTGAACCGCTAGAAACCTGATCTGCTGATTGGTTTATCTGACCCATTGTTGCGTTAAGGTTCATAAAAATTCGTTCCATAGACACCTTAAGCTGTGCTAATTCGCCTGGGTATACCATATCGGATTCTGGTGTTAAATCTCCCGCCGCAAGAGCCCCTAACCCTCTGTCTGTTTCATTAATAACAGCTTTAAGCGTTTCTACAATTTTCGTAGTTGCATCTGCAAGTATTCCAACCTCATCTTTTGATGTTATCTCTGGTATTGGCGAATGCAAATCGCCTTCTGCAAGAAGCTGTATACGGTCCGTGCATTGCCCTATAGGCTTTGCAATAGAACGTGCAATAAACATGCCAAGAATAACCGCTAAAGCTATAGATAAAAAGCCCATTCCGATGCTTAAAACCAAAGCTTTTTGACCAAGTGACTCAAGCTTTTCCGTTAAATCATGGCCCTCAGTTTTTTTCAGATTAAGTAAATTAAGAAATTCATCATATAAATCTTGATATGCAGGGTCCAATTCATCAGTCATTCTTTGAGTCAAAATAACACGCTGTTCATCATTTGCATTTTCGCCCGCCGTTACAAATTCATCTCGTATACTATCGTATATACTAACTTTATTCTTTATCTGGTCATACATTTTTTGTTCATCTTCGCTATTAATAGTTCCTTCAACCTCAGCAAAATATTTTTCATACTTAGGTACTATTACATCATATAGTTCCTTCTTTGCGTCATTGCGTTTTGTTTTCTCATCAAAGCTTACAGCGTCACGAACTGCACGACGTGAATCAGCAACTGTTACCAATGCCGACGCAATACTCCCTGATGCAAAACCATAATTATTTAAAGCCATTTCTGCATCCCTATTAATTTTACTTATTGCTATTGATGATACTACCGTTGCTATGTTGGAAATTATTGCTACAATTATGAATGAAATAATAAGTTTCTTTCCAATTTTAATGTTTTTAATCATACAAAAACTCCTTTTTCTTTTTTTTGTTTTAAATCAATTCTTTATCTTCATACCATATTTCAACTAATAGCTACTTTCCCCCTTTTTTGTCATTAAATTTATAATGCTTCCCTGCATTTTCACGTAAAAAAGTAACGTATTAATATATTATTAGTTTCATTTTATCCCTAAACTCAACATCATGCAAGAAAATTTTACCTTTTTTGCAACACTTTTGTTAATAACTTACCTAATTGTGGTTTATTTAATTATAATTTGCACAATAAAAAAGGCATATTCGCCAAGTATAAATACTCTTTGAATATGCTTTATCTTTTATTTTGCGAGCATCATTCTATCGTTGGCAAATTCGCCACCGCTTGCCATTTCAAACTTTTTAAGCAAATCGCTTACCTGCAGCCTTGCTTTTTCCTCTCCAGCCACATCATAAATTATCCGCCCCTCGTGCATCATTATCAACCTATTTCCAAGCCTTATGGCATCCTTCATATTGTGTGTCACCATAAGAGCTGTAAGTTGAAATTCCTTTATAATACTTTCCGTAAGGTTAAGTACATTATGAGCTGTTTTAGGGTCAAGAGCAGCTGTATGTTCATCCAAAAGCAATAAGTCAGGTTTTTTAAGGGTTGCCATAAGCAATGTAAGTGCCTGCCTTTGTCCTCCCGAAAGCAACCCAACCTTAGATGTCATTCTGGTTTCAAGACCAAGGTCAAGTATTTTTAATTTTTCGGCAAAATATACTTTTTCCTCTTTTGTTATCCCCCATCTAAGCCCTCTTTTCTCACCACGACGATAAGCAAGTGCCATATTTTCCTGTATCTCCATACCAGCCGCTGTTCCTCGCATAGGGTCTTGAAAAACACGCCCTATATATTTTGCTCTCTTAAATTCCGGCTCTCTTGAAATGTCATTTCCGTCAATAACTATCTTGCCCGCATCAATAGGATAAACTCCAGCAATCATATTAAGCGTAGTAGATTTGCCTGCACCGTTACCACCTATTATTGTAACAAAATCCCCTGGGTTAAGCTGAAGATTTATTCCGCAAAGGGCTTTTTTTTCATTTATAGTACCCTTATTAAAGGTTTTTTGCACATTTATAATTTTTAACATTATTCGTTGCCCCCTTGTGAATAGGAATTGTTACTTTTTATTTTGTTTGCAATAACAGGTACACCAAGTGCCAGTGCAACAATCACTGCTGATAAAAGTTTCATATCGTTCGCATTCATTCCCATACGAAGAACCACTGCACGAATTACAAAATATACAACACAGCCAACTACCGCTGATATAAGTTTACTTGAAAAAGACCTAAAACGGCTCATAAGCACATTGCCTATAACAATTGCCGCCAGACCAATTACAATTGCACCTGTACCCATACCAATGTCGGCATATTTTTGGCTTTGACAAACCAGTCCTCCTGATAAACCAACAAGCCCATTGCTTACCATAAGGGCAAGCATCTTTGCAAACTTTGTGTTTACACCAAGGGCACGTATCATATCTATATTATCTCCAGTTGCCCTAAGGGAACTTCCAATTTCTGTGCCAAAAAACCAGTACATCATAATAATAATTATAACCGCAATAATAATACCCGTTATAAGAGATACCTGAGATTGTTTAAGCCCCGTAATTGAAACGGCATCAGTAAAAATATTACTTACATTAAGTAATGGAATATTACTTTTTCCAACAATACGTAAATTAACAGACCAAAGACCGATTTGCGTTAATATGCCCGCCAAAATAGCCGGAATTTCAAATACATTATGTAAGAACCCTGTAACCATACCCGCCATAGCTCCTGCAAAGGTTGCAATAAGCAGTGCCACCCAAGGGTTAACCCCCTTATTTACCACCAAAACGGCACACACGCAGCCACCAAGAGCAAAGCTTCCATCTACTGTAAGGTCTGCTATATCTAAAATTTTATATGTTATAAAAACGCCTAGTACCATTATGCCCCATAAAACGCCCTGGGAAACCGCACCCTGAATTGACAGTAAAAAAGAACTCATATTTTTTCTCTCCTTAATATAAACGCCAAAGAGGACGCTCTTTTTTAGAGCATCCTCAAAATATTCAAACTAAAATTTGTAAATTGTTTTAACTTATTTTATTGTAGCTACATCAATACCCAAGGTTGCTGCAACTTCTTCATTTACAGTTAATGAACACTGGTCAGCAGATAAGTAACCGATAGGTGTTTCAGCTGGTGTAGCCTCGCCTTTTAAAATTGAAACAGCCTGTTGACCTGCAAGGTATCCAAGCTTATAGTAATCTATACCATATGTGCAAAGACCACCATTGTTAACCATGCCGCCTTCACCACAAATTATAGGTAACTTATTTTCGTTTGCCACCATAGCAACTGTTGTCATACCTGCTGCAATTGTATTGTCTGTAGGAGCATATATACAGTCTACATTACCAACCATAGACTCAACCACCTGCTGAATTTCATTGGAGCTTGAAACTGTATAAACCTTGCTTTCAAGGCCTAACTTTGTACAAGCTTCTTCTGCCATAGCAGCCTGAATATCTGAGTTGGACTCTGATGTACAGTAAAGTATGCCAACTGTTTTAGCATCAGGTAATACTTTTTTCAATAACTCAATCTGCTCTTTAACAGGTGTTAAATCTGATGTTCCTGTTACATTTCCGCCAGGTGCTTCATTGGAAGCAACAAGTCCTGAAGCCGCAGGGTCTGTAACTGCTGTAACAACAACTGGTATTTTGCTTGTTGCACCTGCAACTGCCTGTGCTGCTGGTGTAGCAATTGCCAAAATAAGGTCATTTCCGTTATTTACCAAAGATTCAGCAATAGTCTGGCATGATGACTGGTCACCAGATGCGTTCTGCTGGTCTGCTTCATATTTAATTCCTGCCTCATCAAGTGCGGCAAAAAATCCTTTATTAGATGCGTCAAGTGCCTCATGCTGAACAAGCTGAAGAACACCTATTTTATATACAGTATCCTCAGTTGTTTTTGTTTCGGCAGCCTTTTCGGTTTCTGCTGGTGTTGTTGCTTCTTCCTTCTTTGTTGAAGAACTTCCACATCCTGCAAGTGACCCTACAAGTACAAGTGTCATAATAATTGAACATAATTTTTTCATTTTTAATCATCCTCTTCTCAAAATGTTTCTTTAGCAAATTAAAACATCAAAACATCAAAACTTTATCGCATAAAAGCGTAAAAGTATTAACATTTAAAGTCTACATCATCCGTTATGTTTTGTCAATCGCACTTTACCACAAAAAACAAGACAAACTTCTACATATTATTACTGCTATTTTTATGTTGATTTTAGTCAATTTTATTGTCCTATTTCGATGTATGCACTGCATTTTTAAATGATGACTCCTGAGGACCTCTCTGACAATCTTTGCTAATATAAAGGCTGCCTGTTGCAGTTGCACAAAGTATAGGCGGAATACAAGCTGTAGCGGCAGTTGAAGCAACATGGGTCATATCCATATCCGTTCTGTCACACATTGTTGCTACCTTATAAGCCTCAAATTTACAAGTATATGAACAGTTGCCTACATTTTCAATCCATCCGTGATATTCCATAAAATCACCTACATATACAGGTGCAGTAAATACAATATTTTTATATCCAAGAAAAAGACTGATGTCACCGTCTACGTAAACCATTAGTTCTGTCCCAACATCTCCCCACATATCAACAATCCTTGCACCATTAACAAGTCCCCCTGCATAATGTCCATCCGAACCTTTCATCATTAAATGATGTACAACTTTTTTACCCACCATATTAAATTCCTCCTCTTAAGCTTCATAAGTATTTAAGTTTCAATTAATTTTAACGTGTTGGTGTGCAAAAACTGGGTCTGTTTCTCCCCGCTGTAGTTTTTGTCCAATGCAAAGACTTCCAGTTGCTGTGCCACAAAGAACAGGAGGAATGCAAGCTGTAGCGGCTGTACTTAAAAGTTTTTCTTCTGAATGAAGTCTGTTACACATTGTTGCTACTTTATATGCCTCAAATTTACAGTTATATGAGGTGTTGCCTACCTTTTCAATCCATCCAACATATTCCATAAAATCGCCTACATAAACAGGTGCTGTAAAGTTTATTTCTTCATAGCCAAGGAAAAGACTGATATCTCCGTCAACTCTTACCATTAATTCTGTACCGACATCTCCCCAATAATGCACAATTTTTGCACCATTAACAAGCCCACCTACATAATGTCCGTCGCTTCCCTTCATCATAACATGAAGTGTTACTTTTTCTCCTACCATATCAAAACTCCTCCTCAACGCTAGTTCTTTGAAATATAATATTATCCATCACCTTGTTTGCAACTGTGCCTATAAAGACATTTAAAAACCCATCTATGCACCTTTACTTATATTTAAACACTTTTCAATTATACTATAAATAATAGTATAAACATCATTTTGTAGTATACAATTTTTTGTAATATAAAACAAGATATTTACTTTTCATTTACGTTTCAAACAAATATTCCTTAATTACAAGGCAATTTATTATTAATTTTAGACTATATTACCATATTTGCAATAACATTGCTATAAGAAAGATAGCTTAAAATTTTCATGGTTTAATGTGCATTTTTATTTTTAAACAGGGGAAAAGCCATGCTTGGGAACATGGCTTTTAGGAAGGATGGTATTATGAATTTCTTTTTAAGAGGTTATTTGTATCTCGTTTACAAATACTAATATATATTATATTTGTTAATTAGATATGTAGAAATTTTAAACAATTTGTAAACATATGTCTAAGCTCCCAAAAATAAAAATTTAATGCGTTTAATGTTTTGATTTGCAAACCCTTTCCCACGTAGCTGGTATTGCCTGCGGTAACGGCTATTTAAGCAATAAAAAGTATGCTGGTGTTGCTCCAAAAAGCAACCTCATCTGCCTTAAAATACTAGATGAACTTGGTCGTGGTTCTTCTTCTTCCGCCCTTGATGCAATACGCTGGGTTGCAAAAAATAAGGATACCTACAATATACGAGTTATAAACCTTTCAATAGGTACTAATGATAAAACTATAGCTTCACCACTTATAGAAGAAGTAAATAATTTATGGAAAAATGGAGTTGTGGTGGTTGCAGCATCAGGTAACGACGAAAGAAATGGCATTGCATCACCAGGAATAAGCCAAAAAATTATAACTGTTGGAAGTATAGAAGAACAGGTTCGTTTCCGTATAAAAGCTGACAATACTATTTATTATAAACCCGATGTTTTTGCTCCTGGTGAAAATATAATTTCCTGCAAGGCAGACGAATTTTCTTTTGAAGGTAAAAAACGAAGTGGGAAAAGTGTAATTGATAACTACTATATACGTATGAGTGGTACATCTATGTCAACACCTATTGTAAGTGCTACAGCTGCCCTTATTCTTCAGCATTCACCAAACCTTTCACCTGACAGCGTTAAACGCATTATATGTAATGCAGCCAACAGCACTCGCCCCGAGGGTTTATTAAACATTGAAAAAATATTTTATGAATAAATTTTTATTTTTATAAAATAATAATTATGTAACCCAATCCAATATTAAGAGGTTTTTATGAATAACAAAGCAGAAATATTCAATTTAATAACCCAGCATCTAATTAACGATGCCTCTCCATCAAAATTTTTGATTGCCCAAATGCCTTTGCTTGCCGTTGAACCTTTTGATGTTCTGCTAAAATTACAATCCACACCCCAATCCCCTATTCACCATCCTGAGGGTAATGCGTGGAACCACACCCTGCTTGTAGTTGACGAAGCCGCTAAACTAAGGGACAAAAGTAAAAACAAAGAAGTTTTTATGTGGGCATCACTTCTACACGACATTGGCAAGCCAGAAACAACTACAACCCGTAAAGGCAGAATAACCTCTTATAACCACGAAGAAGTTGGGGCAAAGCTTGCAATTAAATTCCTACATCAATTTACTGATGATGAAAAATTTATTGATGAAGTTGCAATGCTGGTAAAGTTTCATATGCAAATGCTATTTGTGTTAAATGACCTGCCTTTTGCCAAGGTGAAGGAAATGACACATAACTGCGACATAAATGAAATTGCTCTTTTGGGCTTAAGTGACCGTCTAGGAAGAAAAGGTGCAGATGTAAAAGCAGAAGAAAAGAATATGAAAACTTTTATAGAAAAGTGCAAAAGTATGGAATTTGAAAGGAGTAATATAAATGGCTAAAGCCGGAATGCGAAGACCCGACCCAGAAGACTCCCATGGAACAGAAAGTAACCACAAGAATAAAATTCCTAAAAATGATGTTGACCCTGTACCTGAAATACAGGGAAAAGCAAAAAGTGGAAAAACTAAAGCTAACCCTATACGCTAGATTTTAGCTTTGCATAGCAAATTATGCCTAATAATTCTCCCTATCTGCAATCTAAGCAGACTGAATAAAAAACCACCCAACCGCTATAAACGGCAAGGTGGTATTTTTATTCATACATTGTTTATTTTGCTCTCATGTGGCTTCTTAATTCAGCTCCAACGCTTTCTGATAAATGCTCTTTCTGCATTCTTCTCATAGCACTGAAGTGAGGGCGATTAGCTTTATTTTCTAAAATCCAATCCTTTGCAAAGTTACCTTCTTGAATGTCTGTAAGTATGCCTTTCATTGCCTTTTTTGTTTCTTCTGTAACTACTCTAGGTCCTGCTGTATAATCGCCAAATTCAGCTGTATCACTAATGGAATAACGCATAAATGAAAGTCCTTCTTTAACAACAAGGTCAATAATAAGCTTCATTTCATGTATACATTCAAAGTATGCGTTTTCTGGCTGGTAGCCTGCTTCTACAAGTGTATCAAAGCCTGCTTTCATAAGTGCTGCAACACCACCGCAAAGAACTGCCTGTTCGCCAAAAAGGTCTGTTTCTGTTTCTTCTCTGAAAGTTGTTTCCAAAACGCCTGCACGTGTTGCACCAATAGCGTCTGCGTAAGCAAGAGCTGTTTCTTTTGCTGTGCCAGAAGCATCTTGATATACTGCAATAAGTGCTGGAACGCCGAAGCCCTCTTGGTATTGACTTCTTACTGTGTGTCCTGGGCCTTTTGGTGCAACCATAATTACGTCTACATCAGCAGGAGGAATAATCTGACCATAGTGAATATTGAAGCCATGTGCAAATGCAAGTGTTGAGCCTTTTTTAAGGTTTGGTGCAATGTCTGTTGCATAAAGCTGTGCCTGTGTTTCATCGTTTACAAGTATCATTGTAATGTCTGCATTTTTAACTGCCTCAGCTGTGTTCATAACTTTTAA
>DPJA01000028.1:30350-30491 GCA_003543235.1 Lachnospiraceae bacterium | reverse complement strand
TTTAGTTTTGAAGGTATAGAAAGTACCCCAAGGATAAAGTGATTGACCAAAAGAAGTTTTTGTGGTATAATCTCTTTATTGAGTTTAGGCGTATTTAATTGCCGTAAAACGAATGGAATATGCCGATGTGGCTCAATTGGC
>DPJA01000028.1:17858-30331 GCA_003543235.1 Lachnospiraceae bacterium | reverse complement strand
AAAACCATGTAATAAGTTAGTATGAACAAAGCATAAAAATTTTTAAGCATTTCGCTCGCACATTATCCGCAGATTTCGTTTTAGTTAAAGTTATTTAATGAAAAAGAAATGCAGCCAAGGTATTTGAAAAAACCAAAGTAACAACATTTAAGAGCTTTGTAAATTTAATGTTTACAAAGTTCTTTGTTGTAAAAATATTTAGATTTTGGCATATATGCGACAAAAATAGAAATAATTATATTTGAAATTATAATAATTTAAAGTATAATTATTAAGAGGTGATTTAATGGAAAAATTTATTGATAGAGAGCAGGAAATCCAATTTTTGAATGATGAATACAATAGAAGAGATTCTTCATTGGTGATTCTTTATGGTAGGCGTAGGGTGGGTAAGACTGAGCTTTCGACTGCTTTTATGAAGGGCAAAAATGCATTCTATTTTCTTGTTACCGAAGAAAGTGAACTGCAAAATAGGAATGCCTTTAAGGAGGCGGTTGCAGAATTTTGTGATAACGACCTATTGAAAAATGCAAAAGTTGACAAGTGGGAAGTTCTATTTAAAACACTTTTAGATAAAATAACTGATGAAAAATTAATTTTAGTGATAGATGAATTTCAGTATTTAGGAAAATCAAATTTGGCTTTTCCATCTATCTTTCAAAAGATATGGGATACTATTCTGAAAGATAAAAATATTATGGTTATTCTTTGCGGTTCGCTGATATCAATGATGGAAAGTCAGACGTTAAATTATACAAGTCCTTTATACGGCAGAAGAACAGGACAAATAAAGTTGAAACAAATCCCATTTTCTTATTATCAAGAATTTTTCCCTCAAAAGAATCGTAAGGAATTAATTGAATATTATGCGGTTACAGGGGGTGTGCCCAAATATATAGAACTTTTTTATGATAGTGAGGATATTTATTTAGCAATTGATAAAAATATTCTGTCTAAACAAAGTTTTCTTTATGATGAACCCAATTTTCTATTGCAGCGTGAAGTTACAGAGGTAGGCAGCTATTTTTCTGTGATAAAAGCCATAGCAGCAGGGAACCAAAAGTTGAGTAAAATAGCAGGGATATTGGAATTAAAACAAACTGGGTTAACAAAATACCTAAAAACCTTAATTGATCTTGACATTTTGGAAAGAAAAGTTCCAATAACAGAAGAAAACCCTGAAAAAAGCAAGAGAGGACTCTATAAGATTAAAGATAATTTTATTCTTTTCTGGTTTAAGTTTGTCTATCCTAACTTAAGCTTTATTGAGTCTGGAAACAAAGAACTTGCTATGAAAAAGATAAAAGCTAGTTTAATAGATGGTCATATTAGTTATGTATATGAAGATATTTGTATTGAGAAAATGTGGAAGCTGAATGTGGAAGAAAAGTGGAATTTCACTTTTGATAGAGTAGGTCGATGGTGGAATAATGACACGGAAATTGATATTGTGGCGTTTGACAACGATGGAGTGGACATTATTTTTGGGGAATGTAAATACTGGGAAGGAAAAGTTGGTGTTAATGTTCTTCATGTGTTGGAGCAAAAATCAAAGTCTGTTGAATGGAAAAAGGAAACTAGAAAAGAGCATTTTATTTTGTTTGCTATTAACGGATTTACAGAGGAATTAATGGAATTGGCGAAGACAAGAGGAGATGTGGTTCTATGCGAATAAAATACTAAAGTTATATGGAACCCCAATGATAGTTATTGCTAAAGAAGGGTATATTTTTACGCATAGAATTAATAATATATGGAGTTGACAGGCTTAAGGCTGGTATCCAGCGGGCAAAACGATAATTGGGGAAATCCTTTACCAGAACGTCAAAATGCCTCGTCTATCATGCCATGCAAAATAAATACTGTAATTCTAGAGGAGGTAAATCAGGCGTTTTCGTGCAATATGTAATGATATCACCATTACTTTGACCGCAGAGGCAGGGCAGATGGAGCTGAATGAATTTGAACCCATGTTTTTTTATAATCTATTTGAGTCATTTTCAATGTTAAAGCAGGCAGTAAATACACTAACTAATTATTGCATTAGGGGAATAAAATTGAACAAATAATCTCTTAAAGATTATAAAAGTGTGTTTTTGAAGGAGTGCAGATATAGCCGCACTCCTTTTTCAATGATTGAAATATTGCAAGGAAAAATTAAAATAAACAAACCTTGCGTCTTCTCTATAATATATTTATTTTTTCCTTAATTACAGCTAGAACATATATCTTTTTTTCCATCCCTTCAAATTTTCGTTCCACCCCATAACATGTATCATCCTTTGTCTTTATAAGACCAAAGGACTTTAGAATATGCAAAAAGCCTCTTTCGTCAATTGATATTTCTGGATTAATATCTAAAAAATGTGGGTAAAACTTGTTGAAGTCTAAGTAATAGCAGTATTCCTTTCTACCTCGTTTTTCTACTCCTTCGACATAAAAATAATTTGGTTTTAATTCCTTATTTTCAAATATAGTCAATATATAATTTTTAAAGCTTTCAATTACAATGTTATCATCAGAAGGCGTGGTTTCCGAATCTGAGGCTCGCATTTTAAACACTTTGAAGCAAAGCTGGTGTAAATCGTTAGCTAAATTTTTGCAGTCGCTAATTTTTAAAAATTGATAAAAGTAGTTCATTGCCTCTAGGTATAGAATGTATTGTTCATCCACATTCTCATCCAAATTTTTTGAGTTTTTAAAGTTTACAACTTGCTTAGAAGCTTTCAGTCTAATTTTGTTTTTAAGACTAATGGTATGAGGGTCTCCCTTATCACATAAACTTGCAGCTTTGCAATTAAAAAGAATATATTCCAATAATAACCGATTAATGGATACTTTTAAATCAATTAGTTCTTTGGAATTTCTCTGACAAGGAAAGTTCTTAAATTTTGAAACATCAACATCGATGATTTCCCTAATTTTTGATTCTTTATCTGTAACAAACACTGGAAAATAATTAATTTCATCCAACATGGTATCGGATATGATTTTAACTAATGTATAGTCTTTACGTTTGTAAAGACTTCCTCTTACGGGCATAAGCATTGTGATGTCGGCATAGCAAACATAGTTATCTAGCTTACAAAAAATGCTTGTATACTGAATATTTGTATCTTTTGCAATAGTATTTGGTCTTGATGGGTCGAAGAGTTGCATATTACAAAAAACATTTGCAACAATTTTTGCCATTGCAGCATTCCCTTTTCCACAAACAGCAATAGGAAATCTTTTTATATCGGGGGTATCCAAGTAGTAATAGGTTAAGGCTAAAATATCATAAGCAAAAAGGACACACAAATCTGGATTTTTCTTAAGTTCTATTAGAACTATTTCCATTGATTCTTGTATTAGGATATGTCTTTCTTCTTGTGAAGAATTTTCTATATCTTCCAATAGATAAAGCTCATTATCTTTTACCAAGTTTTCAAAATCAAAGTCTTTAATTTGAAAAAGAGTTTCATCAATTTGAGTAGCGTTGCCAATGGGTTCGTGTGTAACGCCAATATACACCCATTTATTTTCATTGTCTAAAGTCCATCCAATTTTACATCGAGCTAAGGTGTCAGAACCAACAAAAACTGCTAATGCAAACTTGATATATTGAGTTACCGCTTTTCTAAAAAATTTTTCATTATAGATTAAATTTGGGTCAATTGTTTTAATTACTTTAACTAAATCGTCAATTTCTTTACGATCAAGTGGAGTTGACTTTATGTCTGAAGCCAAATGAAGAGGGAACACAATTTGCCTTTTTAAAAGAGCACCGTTTACTTCGTTATAGTAGGAATCCAGTTCTAATACATAGCAAACAATTAATTTCTTTTTTATCCTGTATACATCGGTAACTTGTATAAAGCATTTGGCAATGCGAGCTTCGTCATCATCTATACAAGACCAAACCTCAGGGGAATTATCATTAGAGTAAAGTCTATAAATTAAGTCGTTGCTTTCGCAATAATCATTAAAATGTTCATAAAAATCGTCAATGGAAAACATTATATTTCCTCCATGGGAATAAGAATATTTGTATAAAACCATTATATCAAATTCTATACAATTAGTAAAAAGATAAAATGATAAAAAGATGGAAATATTAAAAATATTTAATAGTGCGGGGTTTGTGGTGGAATTGACATATATCTCTTTATTAAATTATAGTTGTGGCACTAATAATATTTTATTTTTAACAGGTGTAATATAAATTCATATAACATTTTAAAAGGGTAAAATTCGTTATAAAATCAAGTTTTAAATTTAATATATTGGTGTAGGTGGTAAGGGAAAAACTAATCCTCTTGCCATTTTTTTATAACCGCTTCCATGGCATTCTTATCTTTAGGGATAGCCGCACCTCAGTAATTATTTTTTATACGTGAAGAACATGATTTTAAATAAAAGATAATTTATAAGGAGGCGTTTAAAATGAGAAACTTGTTCTCAATACATACAATAGAATTTATTAGGGTTATGACTAGGAACGAGAGTCAAGAACTTATGAGTATTACTAAAGGAGAATTTAAGAATTATAAAAAAAACGGAAATGAGTACCACTGCTATTTGAAACATCCTGGTATTCGGCTTATTCTTCAGTTTAGAAGAGAACCGCCAATATTAATGAGGGTAATAATTAATTTGAATGCTGCAAATGGTGGTGATGGTAACATACTTTTTAACCCTAAGTTTCAAAATTTAAGTTCGGTCTTTTTAGCAACGGATATAGCTTTTGAAGAAGAGAATTTGAATTTAAACCTGAGTCAGTTTTCAATTGGCCGCGTTGACTTTACGGTAGATATACAAATGGACAGTGATGAAGAAGTTATGGCATATATAGCATTGGCGAAAAGAAAAGGCCTAGACAAAAACTACCGTAACAAATATAAGGCGGGTTTAAAAAATATCAAATTTGAAAATTCCTTTGATGCAGTATCAAAAAGTACGGAGTTTACGCTTTATAACAAATATAGGCAATTGCTGGACATTGGTTATTCGGAGGAAGAAGCAAGTTATAAGTTTGGTACACTTAGAATGGAAGTGAAGCTACGCCACTATATCTTACGGGGGCAAATTAGGGGAATGTGCAAGGAAAACAATATTAGTGAAATTGGTTGCATATGCGAAATGATTGAAAACAGTGAAAGTGTTTTAAAGAAATATGCCAAAAAGTTTTTAACTGATGGAACATTCTACAGGTATAAAAATGCTATTAAAAAGATTGAAGCATTAAATATTAAGGATCAATATAAGAAAATTGCAGTATCTATAATAAGTCAAACATCCATCCATCATAACCTGAGATTAGCTCAGAAAATTTTGGTGAATGAAAAAATTGCAAAGGAAAGCCAAATTAAAAAAGTTTTGCAAATTCTTTATTTGAATGACATTAATCCCATTACACTTGGTGAAAGAAGTGGGTTAAAGGAACTGCCAAGCTTGCTTTATTTAATTGATGAACAACAGTAAAAATCATAATTTTTAAACAAATATTATTTCTGTAGATAAAAAAATATTATGGGGGCTACAAGTAAGTAAAAAAATTAAGGAGATGATTTTATGGAAAATATGTATAAAAGTTATGAAGAACTACCCCTCGTTTTAAATGCACAGGCTGTTAGCAGTGTTTTGGGGATTTCCAGAACAAATGCCTATGCCTTATTTAACAGACAGGATTTCCCTACCATAAGAATAGGTAGTCGAAAATTGGTTGCCAGAGATAAATTTATTGAGTGGATTGGCAATGCCGCTCAAACTGTAAATTAGGGGGAATTACAATGGGCAGAAGAGGTACAAATGAGGGCAGTATAAGAAAAAGAAGTGACGGACGATATGAGGTTCGAATTACAACTGGCATAGATTACAAAACTGGAAAGCCCAAGAGGGCTTCTTTTTATGCAGCAAATAAAGAAGGTGCAAAAGCAATATTGCAAAAGGAAATTTATAAAACAAAATTTCTGCAAACCAACGACACTGGAACTATTACACTGGGGCAATGGCTGGAGGAATGGTTGGAGACCTACATGAAAAACTCTTTAAAGCAGTCCACTTTTATCAGTTACCGAGGTTATATTAATAACCACTTTAACGGAATTGCTGATATAAAGTTAAAAGAACTTACAATAAAAGTAATTCAAGGGCTGTATAATTACAAATATGAAGAGGAGAAATTGTCGCCTAAAACCATTAAAAATATGAATAACTGCTTACATAAGGCGTTGTCCCAAGCCCAAAAGGAGGGATTGATTTTAAACAATCCTTGCGACGGAGTACGTATTCCAAGAGGTGAATATAAAGAAATTGAAGTGTTTACACTGGATGAACAGAAGAAGTTGATACAAGAGAGCTATCACCACCGTTATGGGATATTTATAAGGCTGGTGTTTGTAACAGGACTTAGAATAGGAGAGCTAATGGGATTGCAATGGCAAGACATGGATTTTGTTAACTCCTGTATTTCAGTAAAAAGAACCCTGAACCGACTTAATACATATTCAGGGAAGAATAAAACAGAAATTGTTTTGGATACACCTAAAAGTAAAAATTCAGCCCGTGTTATACCAATTTCTGCAGGGGCAATGGAGGACCTTAAGAAGTGGAAAGAGATTCAGCTAAAAGATAAGGCTTTGGCGTCCAGTGCCTATAAAGACAGCGGATTTGTTGTTACAAATGAATTGGGAAGCTATATGGAGCCTAAAACCTTTCGTGATTATTATCATAGAATGCTTGAAAAAGCAGGGTTGAGGCGGTTTACATTCCACGCCCTAAGGCATACTTTTGCTACAAGGGCAATGGAAAGAGGCATGGATTCCAAAACATTATCTGTAATTATGGGGCATTATTCCGTAGCATTTACCTTGGACACCTACACCCATGTGTTAAGTAGTCATAAGAAAGAAGAAATTAAAGTTATGGACGACTTGTATTCACTGGGAATGTGTAAAACCACAGAAAAACTGATGTATCCCATTATTGTGGAGAAAAAACAGGAGGGGTATCACCTAACTTCCCCAGACTTTGATGAAATAGCAATTGATGTACATGATTTAGCGGTTGGAATGGAAAAAATTAAAACCATTTTGAATGAAAAATGTAAAGAATGTTTTATTCCAGAACCGTCTAAAATAGAAGATTTAAATGTTTCACATATTGGGTGGGTAATGTTTGTTTTGGTTTTTGAAGAAGAACCGTAGTAATTTTATATTAGGTATAAGAATGAAAATTAAGTATAACAGCTTATATTTAATACTAAAAGATGAAGTTCGCTCCACTTATTAGATGTTGGATATCTGATAAGTGGAGCGATTCGGTATCATTAGGTTACAGGGTACACCTCTTTTTTCTTTGTTAGCTATTGCTTTTTTTATGCTTTATGGTTATGCTTAACTTAATGTATGCCTTTGATGAGAAATATGATAATGATATAAATTATTTAAAGGAAAGGGATTGCGTAGCACTTTATGAAAAAGATAGATAACTTTTTAAAAGCAGTTATTCGCCTCAATGAAGCAATAACAGTGTATAATGAAAATCCAAATGACACCATTATACGAGATGGTGTTATTTGGAGATTTAAATCTACGTTTGAACTTTCATGGAATGCTATAGAGGAGTATTTAATTGACCAAGGTATGAAAAAGGAATTACAATTTCCCAAGCAGGTTTTAAAAACAGCTTACGAAAGCTACGTAATATCTGATGAAAAGATATGGTTTGAAATGGTTGATGCTCGTAATGCAACGTCACATATTTATGATGATAAGGCTGCAAGGCAAATTGCGGAAAATATATGCTCACGGTTTATTGTTCAACTTATGGCACTCTCGTAATATTTTAAAGAACATTGATAAAATAGAAAATGTCACAGTTTCTTTTTAAAAGTATAAAAATCCCAATACAAGGTTTTTAGTCCTGGTATCGGGATTGATTTAATTTTGTTAATTTTCTAATGTTTAACTTTGCTCTGAAACCAATGCCAAAGCTTTATCTATAATCTGCTCTTTTCTCTGCTTCAGCATGAACTTGTAAAAAGTTTTTTCTGTCTCTGTTATGAGTGGAGTATCATCAACCACCTGATTGATTGCCGCCTCATCCATTCTTTGGGATATATCAAGCAGCGATTTGGTACAGTCGGCATTTTGGTTGGAACACAGGAAATCAAAATATCCAATCTTTTTATTATCCTGCATAATTGCTGATTTTGGAATAACATATAATCGGTACTCCAGCTCTGCTTTGTTTGACATTACTTTCTGCATCAATTCATCATCCATCTCTGAAAAAAGGCAGGAACCGCAATCATAGACAGGTGATATTTGAATGTGCTGTTTCTCTTCGTTGACCAAAAATCCCCAGTTACCATTGTGCCTGTCGAAATTTCCAATCAGGCTGTCCACCACAAACATATCCCAGAAAAACTTTTTCAGCTCCAAAGGTGATACAAAGTGCTGTTCCTCTATTGTTTGAAGGATGTCAGAAAGGTCTGTACCATATCCTCCACGCACACTGTCGATAATAGTATTTTTCAGTGATGCAAAATCCTTTAATTTGTATCCATCTGATTCTAAGTCCTTGCAGGCAACAACCGTCTTTGTTTTTCCTTTATGCTCGTAAATGCCCAACAGCGTTTCTTGCACAGGAATACCCAACAGGTTATAAATATGACAACCAATATACTCTGATACTGTGCTGTTGGAATAGCTAATTCCCTTATTTATTTTTGTTTCAGCAGGGAACTTGAGCATATAGCTTTCTCCATTATATAGAATACCTCGTTTGGAGCCATTGGCACCGCCATAAACTTTAAACTTATTCAGCTCACAGTTTGTAAAATCAATTGACATGAAACGACCTCCAGTCTTAGTGCAAATATTTGTCACGCAGATAATTTGCCTGTTCCTCATCAATTTGACCGCCATACATAGCAATATTGATAGAACTCTGCACCTCGTTGTATAAAGCATCCAGTCTCAGACTTAAGTTTAATTTTCTTCCCTCAACAAGATTATCTATATCTTCCTGCAAATATGCGGGAAGATTAATTTCTAAATATTCTTTTTCCATTCATAGCACCTTCCTTAATCATTAAACACTAGTCTTGCATATCTACGCTATGTCCTCTTTTTCATAACCCATTGTAGGATAATCAAATAATGTGGTTACCATTCTATATTTAACATTATATCAAAAGCAGAAGAAAAAGTCTCGTACTTCATGTCAAAAATAAATAGACGAAATCCACATCTTACGTTAATACAAAGAAGGCGTCAGATGCAATTTGATCTCCAACGCCTTTGTCTTGATTGTTTAAAATATAAAAATATGCTTAAAGTATGATTATTTCTATTTAACAGTCTTATTTCGTCCAGTGTGTTTTGCCTCATAAAGCTTCTTATCTGCAAGCAAAATCATGTCATTTGCCTTCCAATCTACGGCATCACTAGGCAAAGTACATATTCCAAAGCAGGATGTGATTTTTATTTCTTGCCATTCGTAAGTAAATATATTATTTTCAACCCTTTTCCTTATTGTTTCTGCTATTTAATAAGCAATATTGTTATCCACATAGTTTATTGCCTTTAATTCAGCCTTAATATTACTGAAAAAAATCAGTAAAACGCTTGTTGAATAGATATCTTATTTTTTAGCCAGAAAGTCCAGCAGAGCTTGTTTTTGTATTCTCCACAACTTACGTCCAAGTCTTGTGGCAGGAATACTTCCGTTATTAATCAACTGATACAGGGTGTTTTTGGAGATACCTAAAATCTCCATCACCTCTTTTGNNGAAAAGAGCAGATGACAAGGGAATTGAAGCTTCCTTTGACCTCTGCTCTTTTTTGGTTTTTATTAGGAGAGCTATTTTTAAGTGTAAATTTTCCGAAAAAGCCTACTATTTTTCTATATTTTATTTAAAGGAGGTTTTACTAATGAGTTGTGGTGGTTGGTTTAAATTGCTATTAAAAGCTGTGAAAACGGTGCTGTTACAGATGATTGCATTTTTTAGGGCAAGTACGTCTTACGCCTAAAAGGGATGTAATTGGTCTAAAGGGTTTATGAAGATGTTTAGGGGGAGGCTTTATTATGAGAAAATAATCAACATANNTTTGGATACAAATGGTTTTATGGGTAATGATTGACGCTATGGAAGAGCCTAAAGACTGGCTTCAGGTGTTTCGTCTAAAAGGAGAAAAAGGTGATTTACATATCATCCACACACAGGAGGAACCAGTCTATTGCCATGAGGTTACATTGCCCTTAAACGGAGAAAAGGAGTTTACGGCAAAAATATTTGTTATTGATGACACTGACCATTCTACTATGCTACTGGCGGAAGAATACTAAGGAGGGGAAATTTGATGGAAGAAAGAGAAGTATTTATTTGTCCTCACTGCGGTGAGGAGCATGAAATTTGTGATGGCTACGAAATGGGTGAAGAGATTTATTGCTGTAACTGTATTGATGATTTAACGGTGGTTTGTCAAGACTGCGGAGAGCGGATTTGGGCAGATAACGATGCTGGAGATGAAAATATCAGTCTTTGCCAAAGCTGCTACGACAGAAACTACACCACTTGCAGTCGTTGTGACAGACTGATTCATGTAAATGATGCCTATTATGAAGATGACGATGAGGACGAGCCATATTGTTACAACTGCCATATTCAGTATGATAATTCCACCAGTCTGCACGGCTATAGCTACCGCCCAGACCCGATTTTCTATGGAGAAGGTAACCGCTATTTAGGGGTGGAATTAGAAATTGATAGAGGCGGAAAAAGCTCTTTTAATGCACAGAAAATATGTGAAGTTGCTAACGGTGAAGAGGAATTGATTTACATAAAGACCGACGGAAGTTTGGACGATGGATTGGAGATTGTAACTCATCCAATGACCTTGGAATATCACATGACACAAACTCCATGGCAGGCAATTGTAAATAAAGCCTTGGAGTTGGGGTATAAATCTCATCAAACCACTACCACAGGTTTGCATTGTCATGTCAACCGAACCAGTTTAGGAGCAACGCCAGAGGAGCAGGAAGTTACCATCGGGAAAGTACTATTTTTCGTGGAACGGTTTTGGGATGAATTGTTGAGGTTTTCCAGAAGGACAGAATACCAAGTGAACCGTTGGGCGGCACGATATGGATTGAAGGAAAGACCCCAAGATGTGTTAGACCATGCAAAAAAATCAGGGCNNTGAGATTTGTAACGTGGCTTTTTTAATGTCTGAAAGTGAATTGTCGGTAATGAGCTGGCATGGATTTTTGGAACGATTAAACCAACCAGAGCTAATTACCTATTTAAAAGAAAGAAGACTATACGTAAATGAACCTGTTGAAACAGAGGAGGATGATTAAATATGTGTTGCTTATTTGGACTGATTGATTACAAAGGGTATTTTACCCCAAGGCAGAAAAATAGAGTGTTGGCGGTTTTAGCAAAGGAATGTGAAGCTCGAGGAACGGATGCTACAGGTATTGCCTATAACCTTAATGGTGGTATGAAGATTATAAAAGCACCTCTTCCTGCCCATGCCATGCGGTTTCGGATTCCCCCACAGGCTATGGTGATTATGGGGCACACCCGAATGACTACTCAGGGTAGTGAGAAGAAAAACAGGAACAACCATCCCTTTCATGGAGCGGTTCGAGGAATGGAGTTTTCCCTTGCTCATAATGGGGTATTAAATAATGACAAAAGCCTGCGTGTAACGGAAAAGCTACCGTCTACCGACATTCAAACCGACAGTTATGTTGCAGTTCAGCTATTGCAGAAAAAGCAAGCCCTTACCTTCGAAAGCCTGAAATTTATGGCGGAACAGGNNGAAGTAATCCTATTTGCATTTACCAATATGAAAAGGAAGGGTTCTATATTTATGCCTCAACGGAGGAGATTTTAAAGATGGCTATTTCTCATATGGGTTTGTATATGCCCAAAAGAGGGGAAAAGTTGAATGTTAGTTGTGGCGATATAGTAAAAATTTCCCCAACGGGAGGCATTACAAAAGGGAGTTTTTCCTATAACAATTTAGACGACCTATGGTTTATGGAAAGATACCGCCCTTATTTGGACTGTACACCCTATTATAAAAGTGCGTGCACAGACATGGAGCAGGAGCGATTGGAAGAGCTGAAATGGATGGCGGCTTGCTTTGGTTTTGAGCCAGAGGAAGTGGAAGTGCTATATAAGGAAGGGTATACACTGGATGAGGTAGAAGAACTGTTGTACTAGTGCGAGTATTAGAAAGGGTTAGAGCGTTTCAATAGGGTATAGCCCAGTGANNTTGTATTTTGCAACGTTGCAAAAGGTGAGAAGACTCTATTGACACTATTTTGTTTAAGAAGCAAATTTTTACCTCTAAAACTTGCAAGGGAGGTTTGAAAAATGAGGATTGGATATATTCGTGTTAGCACCCAAGAGCAGAATACATTAAGGCAAGAAGTTCTAATGAAGGAATTGGGTGTGGATGAAATATTTT
>DPJA01000028.1:17332-17836 GCA_003543235.1 Lachnospiraceae bacterium | reverse complement strand
TGGCAGAGCTGGAGCGGGAATATATACTTCAACGGCAACGGGAAGGAATTGCTGTGGCAAAACATCAGGGAAAGTATAGGGGAAGAAAACGCATTGAATCCCCTAATTTTCAAAAAGTATATGGTAAGTTGCAGAGGGGTGAAATTACAGCAAAAAAGGCTATGGAAATACTAGGAATGAAGAAAAACACCTTTTATAGAAGAGTGAAAGAATCTCAATAGAAGAATGTGGAAATATCTTTAGATGTATGATATTATATCTAAAGATATTAGAAAGTCATTGGGGCAAAGGCAATGCTGTTTAACGGCAAGAAACGGTTTGTGACGATTTTGGTGGTGACATNNTATGATATTATATCTAAAGATATTAATACTTATTTCTAAAATAGGTTGAAAGAGGGGGTGATTTTAAAAATCATTGTGGGCTTTTAAATGGGTGGTTGAGGAAGGAACATGGTAGTTACTAAAGTTTAACTTTATAAAAAGAAAAGAGGATGGTTATGGA
>DPJA01000028.1:0-17282 GCA_003543235.1 Lachnospiraceae bacterium | reverse complement strand
CCAATTGTTCAAATGAGGTGGAAGAAGGTTACTTAAAGCAAGTGATGAATAAGAACGACGTTGCAAATTACGTTGGAAAGAATTACGCCTACTTTTCTCGGGAATTTTCCAACGTTGTTGCGGGACAAAAGGGGAGTTTTAACTGGGTGGCATTGTGGTTTGGTCCTCTTTATTGTGTGTACAGAAAACAGCATGATATTTTGTGGAAGTATTTTAAAGTGCCCCTAATTGGATTTTTTATTGCTCTCATGGGAATGACCATACAGATTTTTGATGGAAACATTGACATTGAGGTGTTACTAACGTGGACGATGTTTTGGTTGGGGTTATCNNCATTTTAAGTTTACCTGTTGTAGCTATTGTGAAAACACAGGTCTTTCCAGCGCTATACAGCTCTAATAGTTATGGTAGCGTAGAAGAAGTGGGAGAAAAAGCTGAAGAAAATGAAGTTGTTTATGGATATAACACTTATAATCCAGGGATTGAGGTAGATGAAGCCATCCAAAATGCCATTATTGGGAGTTATGATTTAGGGGATGGGATTACTGTTTTGATAGATGACAATTTAAACATGACTATGTATGCCGATGGGCAACAGCAATCTTGGTTTCAACTTTCGGTTTGGGATGTTCAAGGGAATACGGTTATATTTCAAGGATATTTGGGAGNNATATATGGTTTCAGAAACTATAGGAATATAAAGTGGAAGGGGATGTTATTGTGAATTGTATATACTGCGATGCTGAACTGCCTGATGATGCGGATATCTGCACTGTTTGCGGCAATTACTTAAAAGAAAGACCAGGAAAAGGGCAGGAAATAAAGAGAGATATTGTAGATCAAGTTTTAGATTATGTTGACACAAGTAGAAACTATTTTGAAAAGAGGTTCAGAAGCATACAGATTGGAAAGGGCGGTGGCTTCAATTGGGCGGCATGCTTGTTTAACTTTTTGTATTGTCTGTATCGAAAACAGTTTTCTATTCTTCTTAAGTATTTTAGAAATCCCATAATAATGATTGCCTTAACTCGGATTGGGTATCCAGGCTATTTGCACCTGTGTAAAGTTATGGGTATCAGTGCTCTTTCGTTAGAAAGTATGACTTTGTTTTCACTTTTTTGGTACATTGCCTTAAGTACCTGGATATTTATTTTGTGTGTAAATTTAGGATACAATTTTAATGAGCTATACTTTGAAAAATTGAAAAGGTTTGTTTCAGAACAAAAAGATGCAAGAAAATACAGGGATACTTCAATATTTAATATTAATCTTGGGGTGTTAGTATTACTAATAATTGGTTCTGCCTATAGTGCCATAGATCCAAATGCAGTAAAGTACTATTATGAAGCAGAATTTGGAGTTCAAAGAGATGGGGAAATGGGCGATAATATAGAGTATGAATATAACGACTACGCATGGCGTGTTATTAAAGAAGAAAATGAAATTGCCTACATAGAAGGGAATCGCATTTTATATAAGGAATGGGTTTCTATGAGCATGAAGAATTTAATAAATTTGAAGAAGTATGAAGGCAAAATGTAACCCAAATGGATTTTGTTTGCTGCTTTTGCACGGGGGCTTAAGAGAGGTATTGATATATAGAGCCTCTTCCTAAATTACAATAGGAAGAGGCTATTAATGTTAATGTAAGCTTTTTAAAAATTGAGTCAAAAGCTTTATTTGTTCAGGGGTAAGACGAAAAATTTCTTGCAATAATTCATTATTTTCCAAGTTAGTCTGAAAGGAATCATCGAAAAAATCATGTAAGGAAATATCCAAAGCACTGCATACTAAGGACAGGGTTTCTATAGTAGGCTTTTTGTTGCCTAATTCAATTTCTCTCAGAAAGCTTTGGGAGATACCAGCTTGATTTGCCAGTTTGTTAACAGTCAGACCCTNNCAAAGAAATCCTCTCCAATCTGGGTAATAAGTAAAGGGTAGCAGATTTGACACATAATAATTACATCTATAGAGAATATTAAAAAGTGTTTTAGATATTATTTTGTGTGAGAGACATTACGTATCTCTTTTAAAGTCAAGAGAAGGAAGGGAGCAAAAAGAGCTATTTAATTTTACCAAAGAGAACGAAACACAATCAATGTTGCAAAAAATTAATACATTTTTACAAGTATTTGTTTTATATAAGAATTTACACAAAACAGATATAAAAATGTATATTTACAATATATAAGTTAGATTTTTACAAAATTATATGATATAATAGAGCAATTATTGTTTTAAATTAGGAGGTTGGAATATGAAAGGAATAATTTTAGCAGGTGGNNATTAAAGATATTTTGATTATTTCTACTCCACAGGATTTGCCCAATTTTGAAAAGCTTTTAGGTGATGGTTCAAAATTTGGAATCAACTTAAGTTACGAGGAGCAGCCTTCGCCAGACGGACTGGCACAGGCTTTTATTATAGGAGAAAAATTTATTGCAGGCGAAAGCTGTGCAATGGTTCTTGGCGACAACATATTTTATGGAAGTGGGCTTACAAAACATTTAAAAGCAGCAGCAGCAAGAGAAAATGGTGCTACAGTTTTTGGCTATTACGTAGATGACCCTGAACGGTTTGGTATTGTTGAATTTGACGAAACCGGCAAAGTAATTTCTTTGGAAGAGAAACCTCAAAATCCAAAATCGAATTATTGTGTTACAGGGCTTTACTTTTATGACAGCCGCGTGTGTGAGATGGCAAAAAAAGTAAAGCCTTCTGCAAGAGGAGAGCTGGAAATTACGGATTTAAATAAAATGTATCTTGAAGATAACACGTTAAATGTTGTTACCCTTGGAAGAGGATTTGCGTGGCTGGATACGGGTACAATAGATGCATTGGCGGATGCTACGGAGTTTGTTAAGGTTATCGAAAGCAGGCAAGGAATTAAAATTTCTGCAATAGAGGAAATAGCCTATATAAACGGCTGGATTTCAAAGGAAAAGCTTTTGGAATCAGCTGAAATGTACGGAAAATCTGAATACGGCAATCACTTAAAAAGAGTTGCTCAAGGCAAAATATTATATTAGGAGTGCTTGAAATTATGAATGTGATAAAAACAGATGTTTTGGACGTATACATTTTAGAGCCACAGGTGTTTGGAGATAAAAGAGGCTGGTTTATGGAAAGCTGGTCCAAAAAGAAAATGGAAGAGGCAGGCATATTTTATGATTTTGTGCAGGATAATCAGTCCTTTTCAAGCACAAAAGGTACAATAAGAGGTCTTCATTTCCAAAAAGGGGAGTTTTCCCAAGCCAAGCTTGTACGGTGCACCAAGGGTGCGGTAATAGATGTTGCTGTTGATATTCGTAAGGGATCACCTACCTATAAAAAGTGGGTGGCAGTAGAGCTTTCGGAGGAGAACAAGCGGCAGTTGATGATTCCACGTGGATTTGCACATGGGTTTTTAACACTTACGGACGAGGTGGAGTTCTTATATAAGGCAGATAATTTATATAACTTTGAAAGTGAAGGCAGCATACGCTGGAACGACCCTGAAATAGGAGTTGACTGGTATATTAAAAATCCAATTGTGTCAGATAAGGATTCTTTGGCACCATTTTTTGATGATGAAAAAAATGAGTATTTTACTTATGAGGTGAAAAAATGAAAATAATAGTTACAGGTGGTGCAGGGTTTATTGGCGGAAACTTTATTCATCATATGGTAAACAAATATCCCCAAGACAAAATCATTTGTTTAGATGCGTTAACATATGCAGGTAATATTGAAACCCTAAAGCCAGTTGTGCAAAAGCCTAATTTCAAGTTTGTAAAGGGGGATATTGCAGACAGGGATTTTGTGTATGGACTATTTGAGGAAGAAAAGCCCGACATTATTGTGAATTTTGCGGCTGAAAGTCATGTAGACCGTTCTATTGACAACCCTGAGGTTTTTCTTAGAACAAATTACATTGGTACTGGTGTACTTCTGGATGCCTGCCGCAAATATGGGATAAAAAGGTATCATCAGGTATCTACAGATGAGGTTTATGGAGATTTGCCTTTGGACAGAACTGATTTATTTTTCACAGAAGAAACACCTCTTCATACATCAAGCCCTTACTCTGCCTCCAAGGCTGCTGCAGATTTACTTGTACAGGCTTACCACAGAACTTTCGGAATTCCTGTTACTATTTCAAGGTGCTCTAATAATTATGGCCCGTATCATTTTCCTGAAAANNAAGGTGAAAATGTACGTGACTGGCTATATGTTGAGGACCATTGCCGTGCTATTGACTTAATAATTCATGATGGAAGGGTTGGCGAGGTTTACAACATTGGCGGTCATAACGAGCGTACAAATTTGCAGGTTGTAAAAACCATTATTCATGCCCTTGGTAAAAGTGAGGATTTAATTACTTATGTAACTGACAGGCCAGGCCATGACATGAGATATGCCATAGACCCTACAAAAATTAAAAACGAGCTTGGCTGGGAACCAACAACTTTGTTTGATGAAGGTATTAAAAGGACAATAGAATGGTATCTGGATAATAAAAGTTGGTGGGAAAATATTATTAGCGGAGAGTATCAGAAATATTATGACAAGATGTATGTTGGAAGATAAGGAGTAAAGTCTTGAACCAATATTCAGTATTGATGGCTGTATATATAAATGATGAGCCTGAATATTTTAGGGCAGCGGTAGAAAGTATGCTGAACCAAACGTTAAGGCCAAGTCAGATAGTAATTGTTTGCGATGGGAAATTAAAGAATTCTCATAATAGCATAATAAGCAGTTTTGAAAAAAGCAATGAAGGATTATTTACTATTGTAAGAATTAAAGAAAATTCTGGGTTTTGGAATGCATTAAACAGTGGATTAGAGTTTTGTGAAAATGAGTTTATTGCAAGAATGGATTCTGATGATATTTCGTTGCCTAAAAGGTGCGAAATTCAGATGTTAAGATTTAAGGAAAATCCTGAACTTGATTATATAGGAAGTTATGCTAAGGAATTTATTGGGGATATAGGAAATGTAGTCTCAGTTAGAAAAGTACCTCTAACAAACCACCAAATAAAAAGCTATGCAAAAAGAAGAAACCCATTTAATCATCCTACGGTTATGTATAAAAAATCAAAGGTTATTGCATGCGGCGGCTATAGAAGAATGAAAAGGTGCGAGGACTATGATTTGGCAGTTAGGCTTATTATGAGTGGAGCTGTATGCGAAAATATTTCCAAAAGCCTTTTATACTACCGCCTAACAGAGGATACTTTTGACAGGAGAAAAAACTGGAATAATACAAAAGGATTTATATATGTTAGATATCTGAATTGGAGAAGAGGATTTTCCTCATTTTGGGATTTTTTATTACTTTCCATATTACAGGTCATTCTGTGTTTTATGCCGACGTGTGCAACAAAATGGTTTTATCAGAAAATTTTGAGAAAGCAAGGATAGTGAGTTATGATTTCAATTTTATTGGCCTCTTATAACGGTGAAAAATATATTGCCCAGCAAATAGAGTCTGTCATAAATCAGACGTATGGGGACTTTATTCTTTATATTAACGATGACTGCTCAACGGATAAAACATATGAAATCATAAAGGATTTTGAGGCAAAATATCCTGAAAAAATTAAAGTTACAAGAAATGAAAAAAATTCAGGAAATGCAAAATATAACTTTATGAAAATGATGTTAAAGCATAAAGATGACTACATTATGCTTTGTGACCAAGACGATGTGTGGCTTGAAAGCAAAGTAGAAATAACATATAATAAAATTAGACAAATGGAAAATAAATATGGTATACATACTCCAATATTGGTGCATACAGATTTAAAAATTGTAGATGAACATCTTGCGACTATTTCTGAATCTTTAATTTCAACTGTTAATTCAGATTATAGCAAAACAAAACTTAAAAATGAGATTGTACAAAATACCCTTACTGGATGCACAGCTATGTATAACAGAAGACTTGCTGATTTAATAAAAGCTGAACCTTCGTTCATGGTAATGCACGATTGGTGGATAATGCTTATAGCAAGTGCTTTTGGAAAGATAGATTATGTTGATAAGGCAACTATACTGTATAGGCAGCACAGGGAAAATGTGGTTGGAGTAAGAAATATGAGGTCTTTAAAATTTGTTTTTAAGTTTAGCAGGAATTCAAAAGCAATAAAACAGGCGTTAGAGGATTCATATAGGCAGGCCAGAACTTTTTATAATATTTATGGGAACAGTCTGCAACTAAAAGATAGAAAATTAGTGAAGCAATATGCAGAGTTAATTGACAAAAACAAATTTTGTAGAATTCTTACCGTATTAAGCATTGGTACCGTAAAAAATGGTTTTGTTAGAATATTGGGACAACTTATATATTTATAATGAAAGGGCGTTACTATGAAAATACTTGTTACAGGTGTTACTGGTCAGTTGGGATATGACGTTGTTAACACACTGAATATAAGAAATATACAAAATATTGGCGTTTCTTCAAAGGACTTTAATGTATCGGATTTTGAAAGTACAAAAAATTTTATTGAGAAGTATATGCCTGATGGTGTAATTCACTGTGCAGCATATACTTCTGTTGATAAGGCTGAGGACGAACCAGAGATCTGTGAAAAAATAAATGTGGAGGGTACTAAAAATATAGCTACTGTGTGTAGAACGCTGAATATAAAAATGGTTTATATAAGCACAGACTATATTTTCCCTGGAACTGGAACAAAGGCGTATGATATTAATGACGAAACAGTACCACTTAGTGTTTACGGAAAAACAAAATTAGAGGGTGAAAACCTGGTTAAGGAACTGGTTAAAAAATATTTCATCGTAAGAATATCGTGGGTATTTGGTAAGAATGGAAATAATTTTGTTAAAACAATGCTAAGGGTTGGAAGAGAAAAATCAGAAATAAATGTTGTAGCAGACCAGATCGGTTCACCTACATATACGGCGGATTTGGCTAAATTATTGTGCGACATGGTGGTGACTGAAAAATATGGTATTTACCATGCCACAAATGAGGGATATTGTTCATGGGCAGAATTTGCCGAGAAAATATTTGAGTATGCTGGCATTAAATGTAAGGTTAACCGAATTTCATCAGAGGAATACCCAGTTAAAGCAAAACGGCCTGCAAACTCAAAGCTATCAAAAGAATCATTGGATAAGGCAGGGTTTAATAGATTGCCTAAATGGCAAAATGCACTTGAAAGATATTTTAAGGAATTAGTTTAAATATGTGTTAAGTGTATTGTGTTTAAAAAGGAGATAAAATGAAGATAAACGAGCTATATCAATTTTTATTAGATGTATATGCAAGGAGAAGATTTATAATAAATCTAGCAAAAAATGATGTAAAATCACGATATGCAGGGTCCTTTTTTGGTATATTCTGGGCTTTTATGCAGCCGCTTGTAACAATACTGGTATTTTGGTTTGTTTTTCAAGTTGGGTTTAAGAAGTCACCTGTTATCAATATTGAGTTTATTTTATGGTTTGTTGCTGCATATATTCCCTGGATATATTTTAGTGATGGGGTTATTAGTTCAGCTAACTGTTTTTTTGAGTACAGTTATCTTGTAAAAAAAATGAAATTTAGAACAAGTATTTTACCAATAGTAAAAGTTCTTTCTGCTACACTAATTCACTTGTTTTTTATTATTTTTGTTTTGCTTATGTATTTTATTTATGGATATAAGTTTGAGATTATATGGCTTCAGACAATCTACTATTCATTTTGTACTTTTTGCCTTATTATTGGAATTTCGTGGATTGTTTCATCAATCTCTGTATTTTTTAAGGATTTTGCTCAAATTGTTAATATTGCTTTACAAATAGGGTTTTGGTTAACACCTATTTTTTGGTCACCCGACAGTATTTCTGAAAGTGTGTTGACGGTTTTGAAATTTAATCCAATGTATTATGTTGTTCAAGGCTATAGAGACTGTTTTATTACAGGCATTTATTTTTGGCAGAGAGGAACGATTAACTTCTATTTTTGGGGCGTTGTATGCATAGTGTTTGTGTTGGGAACAGTGACATTCAAAAGACTTCGTCCGCATTTTGCAGATATGATATAGAGGGGAATAAAAATGGATAATTATGCATTAAGAATAAGAAATGTTTCTAAAATGTATAAACTGTATGATAAGCCTTTAGATAGGCTTAAGGAATCGTTAAGTCCCTTTAAAAAGGTTTATCATAAGGAATTTTATGCACTAAATAATATTAATATTGAAATTTTTAAAGGTGAGAGCATTGGTATAATTGGTACAAATGGCTCAGGAAAATCCACTCTTTTAAAAATAATTACAGGGGTGTTAAGTCAGTCTGAAGGAGAAATAGAAACAAATGGAAAAATTTCTGCATTGCTGGAACTGGGTGCAGGATTTAACCCCGAATATACAGGGATAGAAAATATTTACCTGAACGGAACTATTATGGGTTACTCAGAAAAAGAAATTCAAGAAAAGCTGAAAGATATATTAAATTTTGCAGATATTGGTGAGTTTATAAACCAACCTGTAAAATCTTATTCAAGTGGAATGTTTGTTAGACTTGCTTTTGCAACCCAGATTTATTCCGATCCAGATATACTAATAGTTGATGAGGCACTTTCTGTAGGAGATATGCGGTTTCAGCAAAAATGCTACAGAGCAATGGAATCTATTATGAAAAACAAGACTGTTGTATTAGTAACCCATGATCCAGGGGCTATACTGCGTTTTTGCAAACGAGTTATATGGATAGAAAAAGGGGTAATAATGTATGACGGTGAGGCCGAAACAGCACTAAAAAAGTATCAATCCCATTTGTTAAATATGATGGATAAGCACGATGAAGCCTTGGTAGATTTGAAAGAGGCAGAGATAGACAAGAATTGTTTGAATTTAACAAAGCTTGATGACAAAGTTGAAAAAGCAGGAAAGGGCGGCGCAGATATTATTGCATGTGGTCTTTTTGACATTAAGGGTGTTCCTGCACATTTTGTTAATCCAGGTGAAAAATATACATTTGCAATGAGGGTACAAATAAAAGAAATAAAAGCCAACCTAATTGCAGGTGTATCTGTTAAAAACAGATTGGGAGAAGATGTATTTGGAATAAATTCTTTGATTTTAAATAAAAGTGCAGATACAGGGGAATCCGAAAATGAGTACAGATTTGAATTTGAAATGCCTATGTTAAATGCAGGGCAGTACACCATATCTCCTGCGATTGCTAGAGGAACTTTTGCAGAACATATACAACTATGTTGGATACATGATGCCGTAATATTTGAAGTATCCCAGAGGGATTTTCAACTACCAGGAATACTTTACATTGGCGATAATTTTGAGTTTAAGATATATAATGGTATTTAAAAGTTTATAGTAAACGAGGTATAGCTATGAAATTTACTGGTGAAAGATTATTATTAGGTAAGGTTGATAAGGAATTAGAAATAGAGCATATAAACAGATATATTTTTGCAAAAAATATCTTATCTGATAAAAATATTTTAGACTCGGCCTGCGGTTCTGGATACGGAACTGCCATTTTGTCGTCCAACAATAATAATGTCGTTGGTCTGGATATTTCAGAAGAAGCAATAGAGTATGCCAAAGAGAATTATTTAAATAAAGATATTAATTTTGTAGTGGGTTCCATTGCAGAACTTCCATTTGCAGACAATTCCTTTGATGGCGTGGTTTCATTTGAAACAATAGAGCATGTTCATGGTGAGGTTCAAAATAAATTTCTACAGGAAGTAAAACGAGTTTTAAAAAATAATGGGATTTTAGTTATATCTACCCCTAACCATGATGTTTATAAAATAAAAGGTGAAAACCATTTCCATGTTAAGGAATTTACGTTCCAAGAATTCAAGACATTTCTTGAAAGCAACTTTAAGCAAGTAAAGCTTTATAGCCAGCATTTTGAAGTTTGCAATGTAATTGTGGAGAACAAGCTGGGGTATGCAGAGGTGGATAACGGGTTTGAGTTTGAAAAGGCTGAGTATATCATTGCAGTGTGTTCGGATTTTGAACTGCCTGAAATTAACGAAAGAATATATATAAGAGATGACGGAAGATATAATAGCCTTTTAGACTGGGCTGTTTCAAATCACAATACAAATGAAAAAAACAATAAATTTATTGCCGAAAAACTATTGGAAATAAAAAGTTTGGAGAATTCCACAAGGTTAAAAGACAAAGAAACTTTAAAATTGAATGATGATATTAATAATAAAAGGATAGAAATACAGGAGAATGAAAATATTATTTGCAATTTACAGCAAGAAATAAGAAACAAGGAGGGGCATATTGAGCTTCTTCTGGAAAGTGAGCGTGAACTGGAAAGAATAAAAAAATCATGGGAGTGGAGGGTTTTTTGCTTCTTCCGCAAGGGGATGGGTATATTTTTTCCAATAGGCAGCAAAAGGAGACTAATTTTAAAAGTTGCAGTTAAGTTTCTAAAATCCCCTGGCGGTTTGCTAAGAAAGCTTAGCATAAAGCGAATACGCCAATTTTTTTACTATCTAAAAAGAGAAGGGCTTTCCGGAGTTTCAAGAAGGGTTGACGAATGTCTTAAGGATTCTGAGATTAAACCCATAACACTGGATATTTCACAACTTGATAACCAAACAAAGCACAAAAAAATAACGGAATATAAGCCTATAGAATTTTTAAAATATTCAAAACCAGAGGTATCTATAGTTATTCCAGTGTACAATCAGTTTGAATACACATACAATTGCCTGAAATCAATACAAAAAAACAGTGGTAAGGTGAATTATGAGATTATTATTGCCAATGACTGTTCAACGGACTTAACCACTGAGATTGAAAAAGTTGTTAAAAATATTACCGTTGTAAAAAATGAAGAAAATTTGAGATTCTTAAAAAATTGCAATAACGCTGCTAAATTTGCAAAGGGTAAGTATATTCTTTTCCTTAACAATGATACCCAGGTACAGGCAAATTGGCTTGAGCCGCTCATTGAGCTTATTGAACGCGATGAAAATATAGGAATGGTTGGTTCTAAGCTGGTTTATCCGAATGGCAAACTTCAAGAGGCTGGAGGGATTTTCTGGAGAGATGCAAGTGCATGGAACTATGGCCACCTTTCAGAACCTAATGACCCTGAATATAATTATGTAAAAGAAGTTGATTATATTTCAGGCGCGGCAATAATGATTAAAAGCTTCCTTTGGAATGAAATTGGAGGCTTTGATGAGATATTTGTACCTGCATATTATGAAGATAGTGATTTGGCATTTGAAGTTAGAAAACGTGGCTACAAGGTTATGTATCAACCTCTTTCAGTGGTTGTTCACTTTGAAGGGATTTCTAACGGTATAGATGTTAATGAGGGTCAAAAAGCATACCAGGTTACTAACCAGAAAAAGTTTTATGAAAAGTGGAAGGATATTCTAGAAAAAGAAAACTTTTCAAACGGAGAAAATTTATTTGTTGCTAAGGACAGAAGCAGATTTAAAAAGCACATGCTTGTAGTGGATCATTATGTACCAAACCATGATAAAGATGCAGGCGGCAAGTGTACGTTTATGTATATAAAATTATTTGTTAGTTTGGGAATGAAGGTTACTTTCATAGGAGATAACTTTTTCAAGCATGAACCATATACAACTGAACTTAATCAAATGGGTGTGGAGGTTCTATATGGAAACTATTATTTCAAGAATTGGAAGAAGTGGTTTAGAGAAAATGGAAATTATTTTGATTTTGCATATCTTAATAGACCACATATTGCTGAAAAATATATTGACATAATGAGGCGATTTTCAGAAGCTAAAATTATTTACTTTGGCCATGATCTTCATTATTTAAGGGAATACCGCCAGTATGAAATTCAAGGTGACCCTGAGCTATTAAAGTCCTCAAACAGATGGAAAGAAAAAGAATTTGAACTCTTTAATAAAGCTGATATAATATACACTGTTGGAAATTATGAACAGGAAATAATTAAAAAGGAATTTCAGCAAAAACCTGTTAGAAATATACCTGTTTATATATATGAAGGGTTAAAAGAATATGTAAATACTAATTTTAAAGAAAGAAAAGATATTATGTTTGTAGGAGGCTTTGGGCATCCTCCTAATGTAGATGCAGTGCTGTGGTTTGCGCAGGAAATATTACCTAAGGTTTTAAATGAATATCCAGATATGAAATGGTACATTGTGGGGTCAAAACCACCAGAAAATATTTTGAAGCTGGCTTGTGATAATATTATTGTTACAGGGTTTATTCCAGATGATGAACTGGATAAGCTTTATGATAGTTGCAGAATGGCAGTTGTTCCATTAAGGGTAGGGGCAGGTGTAAAGGGTAAGGTTGTTGAGGCTGTGTATAACAGAATTCCTTTGGTTACAACACCTATTGGTGCAGAGGGGCTTAGCCTGTCTGAAAATGCATTTGTTATTACTGAAGGCAGCGATGAAATGACAGATGCCATTATCAATTTATACGAGAATTTTTATGAATTAGAAAAAATTTCGGATAATTGTAAATTATTTATTGAAAATCATTTTACGGATAAGACGGCTAAAAAAGTTGTTTTAGAGGATATGCTTTTGTAAAGGAGCGGGACAGATGAAGTGTATAGTTTTAGCAGGAGGCGGAGGTCTTAGATTATGGCCTTTATCAAGAAAGGGCTATCCAAAACAATTTTTAAAATTGGGCGGATCTCGAACAATGTTTGCAGATTCAGTTTTTAGAAACCAAATTTTCTGTGATGAGTTTATGGTAATTACAAATGACAGCTATAGATTTATTGCAGAAAAAGAAATTAACAGCTTAGAGATAAATAATTATCAAATTTTACTAGAAAGCATTGGAAGGAATACCGCTCCAGCAATTACTATTGCAGCAATGCTTAGTGACCCAGAGGATATTTTATTTGTTGTTCCTGCAGATGCCCAAATACATGATGAAATAAAGTATAAGGAAGCACTGGAAAATGCTGAAGCGTTAGCACATGAAGGCAATATTGTGACTTTTGGAATAAAACCAACTTCTGCCCATACAGGTTATGGATATATTAAATATAATGCTAATAACGTTTTGAGCTTCAAAGAAAAACCCGATCACGATACGGCTAACAAATATCTTGATTCAGGTGATTATCTTTGGAACAGTGGTATGTTTATGTTTAAAAGCTGTGTGTTTTTGGATGAACTAAAAAAATACAGAGGTGACATCTTTGATTCATGCCAACAACTTGTAAGTAAAATTAAAAGAGATAAAATTATTAACCTTGTTAAAGAGGATATGATACGAATACCTTCTGAAAGTGTTGATTATGCTGTTATGGAAAAATCTCAAAAAATGAAGGTTGTCCCATCAGATTTTTACTGGAATGACGTAGGTGGACTTGAAGCATTATGTGATATGCTTAGCAAGGATGAAAATGATAATAGTTTAATTGGAGATAACACAATAATTAACAATTGTAAAAATGTAAGTGTAATAAATGATACAGTAAATAAGATTGTGGTTGCAAATGATATTAGTGACCTAATAATTACAAACACTAGTAATGCAATTTATGTTACAGCTAAAGGTAGTTCACAAAAAATTAAGGATATAATTAATGAGCATCAGGAATCCAAGGGTGAGTTTTTTAATGATGATATTAAAATTTATAGACCGTGGGGCTTTTACGAGGTTGTAGTTAGCAGAGAAAACTATAAGGTTAAAAGGATAACTGTGTATCCAGGAAAAAGATTGTCGCTTCAAAAGCATAAATTTAGAAGTGAACATTGGACAATTGTTAGTGGAACGGCGGAAGTGACAATTGGAGAGAAAATAATGGAGTGCACTGCAAACCAAAGTACTTATATTCCAATTGGGGAACGACATCGTCTTGCTAATAAAGGATATGATAATCTTGAAGTAATCGAGGTTTCTCTTGGAAGCATACTTTCAGAGGATGATATTATTAGGTTTGATGATGATTTTGGAAGATAAATTTCTTATAATTTTTAATTATTTGATTATTGTTTATAATTGTAAATTTTAACGAAACAAACATTTGCAGTTATTTGGAGGATAGAATGAATAGAGTTAAAACATTTGTGTATATTGCGATTATATTAGGAATATTCATGTTATTAGGTATTTATTTACAATGTATACCTTTTTTAGGATTTCCCTTAACAGATATTAATATTGCAGTATTGGGAAGATCGGTTGAGCAAGCTAATGGCGGAGAAATGTTTTCTTTTGCAGGAGATAGTATTTTAATTCCATTTGGATACC
This sequence comes from Lachnospiraceae bacterium, assembly GCA_003543235.1. Lineage (GTDB taxonomy): Bacteria > Bacillota > Clostridia > Lachnospirales > Anaerotignaceae > UBA8514. The sequence goes on along the minus strand of DPJA01000028.1, from coordinate 3,058 downwards.
GATTTAATGAAATGTTTGGATTGATATTAATATTAAAATTTTTCTTATCCATGGGAATATCAGAAGTTTTATCTTTTTCGATAAGCTATTTTATTATGTATGTTGTATCTTTTACATCTCTTTTTTTATTATTAAATAAATTTGCAAAAAATAAAATTATTATTTTAACTGCTATGATATTGTTTTATATTGATCCGTTTCTTTCGGCACAACATGGTATAACTGCTTTTTTTGTAGGTATAATGATGCTTCCATTCAGCATACTTATAGATTTTATTTATCTACAAAAATTTCATGAAAATGAAAATTTCATATCAAAAGGAAGAAGACATTTATTCGTTTTAAGCATTATTGCTCGTCTTATAACTGTATCAATGGGATGGTATACAGCAGTAATATATGCAACAGGATCTTGTCTATTCTTTTTGATTTACTTCTTTTTTATAAGAAAAAATTATAATATAAAAAATTTAATATATAATTATATTTATATTATTATATTGCCATGGATATTAGGTATGTTTGTTATCTTGCTTCTTACCCCAAGCAGTGCTGCATCTTATAAATCTTCACTTAGTTTTTATTCTGGAACTTCAGTAGATTTTATCACATTATTACTTCCAATGAATAAGCAATTTATTACTAAATTTATTCCCTCTGTAAAACAGGCTATTGGTGATTTTAGTTTAACAGGAGATGGAACAATGTGGTATAACTATATTGGTTATACAATAATATCTACAATAGTTTTTTCTGCATTTAAAGAGTTTAAAAGAAATAAAAAGAGTGGTAATAAACCTAATAAAATAGGAATTAATAATATTTTAGTTCGAAAAACACTTATAATTATTGCTTTAGCTACATTTTTCATTTCTCTTGGACCTAGCTTCAAGTTTAAAGGCCTAATTGAAAAGACAGCATATATTTCATACAGTCAGTATTTATATTCCTTAGATAAAGCTTTTGTCTTTCCGTGGTTTTTTATATTTAAAGTATTCCCACTTAGCTCAATGCGTGCCGTATATAGATGGATTGTTTTGACTAAAATGTTTTTATTACTCTTATTTACATATTATATTCAACAAATTTATGTTGAGAAAAAGATAAAAAATAATATAGTAATATATTTATTGTGTGCAGTTAGCATAATAGAATTTGTACCTTTAAACATATTTGATTTTAACGTTGGAAAAAATAAGATTAAAACTTTAAATGAAATTGTTGAACATTCAATTACTGAAATTAAAGAATTAGACCTAAACCTAAATAAAAATGACAGATGTGTTTTTTGTTCATATAACTTTAGCAGCAATAATTTTTTAAGCCCATTGGTTACAAATAATTTGGGTATCAGTACCTATTCAGGCTGTGGTGATAAGGCAATTGCGACTGCAAAAGAATATATTCCTAATGATATTTTAAATATTCAGTCAGAGAGTGATCCTAAAAAATTGGCTACTAGTTTAAAAACTATTAAAGAAAAGAAATTATGCGAATTTGTAATTTTTCCATATTTTGATATGAGGACTAATGCTTCAAATTGGCCACCATCAAATTTTGTTATAAGTGAAACCAAGGATATTGCTACAGAGGTTAAAAACATCATGAAGAATGAAGTTGTTTTTTATGAAACTGAATACTATATGATTGCTGATTTACGAGAAGAAGATGATAAAACAAATAATATTTATAATTTATTACTTGATGATAGAAATCTTGAGTTAAAAACTGAAAAAAAAATACTTGGAAGTGAAAATTATTTGGAAGTAAATAATGATGAATCATATACAGTTGAACTAGCAAACAAAAATGATTGTGATAGTGTATATTTAAATATTTATGTAAGAGCGGATGGTTCTTCAAATGATTCTGAACAAGATACAATGCTTAATGTTGTTTCAAAAGACAAGGACTACAATGTCTTAGAAGAAAAAAACTATATTATTAATCCGAATTGTGATGAATATAAGTTGTTTGAATATGAAATAGGACTACCTGAAAATACTGAGTACATTTGTTTGGAAATAAAAACATCCGCAAATGATAAAAAACTCGCTTTAAAAGATGTTTATTCATGCTTTTATAATGATAAAGAGATTAAAAAAAATACAGTTGATGAGGCAATGGACAATATTAGTTATAATAAAGTAAAAAATTCTAAAAATGTTGCTTTTGAAAACAATCAAATTATATTTAATGGTGAGGGTTATGTTAATTTTATTGAAAATAATCAGATGGATGGAAAATATTTTGATTATGGATTAAAGCTCTGGCTGGATGAAAATTCAAATAATATTAATAGTTCTACAATAGTAACAAAGTGGAGTGCTTGGGCCAATGATATGTCCTTTGCTTTGCTTGTAAAAGAAGGAAAGTATGGTTTTTTGTTTTCAAATGATGGTAACAATGTAGAAGGAATATGGATATCAAAAGAAAAGATTCCTTTTCAACAATGGAATGATTTGCAGATAATATTTGATAATGGAAATTGCAAAATTTATAATAAGGGTATCAAAATTGCTGAAGAAAAGTTATCATTTGCGAAAGTCTATACTAACAGTGATTTAATTACTGTGGGAGCTAATGTTGTTGGCAAAGTTGAAAAATTTTATTTTAAGACAGAAAAGTAAAGAAACATATATATGGAAAGGAACCTGGGGAAAATGAAACTAATAATACAAATACCTTGCTTTAATGAAGAAGAAACGTTGGGTATTACATACAACGACTTACCTAAACATATTGAAGGAATAGATGAGATTGAATATCTTATAATTAATGATGGAAGCACCGATAGAACTGTTGAGGTTGCACGTGAACTTGGCTTTCATCATGTAGTAAGTTTTAAGCAAAATAAGGGCCTTGCAAAGGGCTTTATGGCAGGGCTTGACGCATGTTTACATCTTGGGGCAGATATTATTGTAAATACTGATGCAGATAATCAGTATTGCGGTGAAGACATTGAAAAGCTTGTTAGACCCATTCTTGACCAAAAAGCAGATATTGTAATAGGAGAAAGACCAATTGATGAAACAGAGCATTTTTCATGGAAAAAGAA
>DPJA01000014.1 GCA_003543235.1 Lachnospiraceae bacterium | reverse complement strand
TATATTTTCGTGCTAATTTCCTTCCTATGGGTATTCTCCTTTTTTGTTTTTTATTATATCATCTCCTTGAAAAATATGTCTACTTTATTGTAACCCATCCACGAGTGAAAATCCTCGCCTCACAGAAAAGGATTATTTTCCAACCCACAAATAGCTTTTATCAAGTATTGTCGGCTGAGGCATACAGTAAACATGGCTTTAATATCCATGGTGTAGTATTTGATGAGCTTCATACTCAGCCAAACAGAAAGCTGTTTGATGTTATGACCAAGGGGTCAGGCGATGCTAGAACACAGCCGTTGTATTTCTTGATTACTACAGCCGGAACAGATACCAACTCTATCTGCTACGAAACTCACCAAAAAGCCAAGGACCTTTTGGAGGGTAGAAAACACGATGTCACATTTTATCCCGTTATTTATGGCGCCGATGAAACCGATGATTGGACAGATTCAAAAGTGTGGAAAAAGGTTAATCCCTCACTTGGAGAGACGATTGGATTGGATAAGGTAAAAGCCGCCTGCGAATCTGCAAAGGAAAATCCAGGTGAAGAAAACAGTTTTAGACAGTTAAGGTTAAACCAATGGGTGAAACAGGCAATCCGTTGGATGCCTATGGAAAAATGGGATGCCTGTGCATTTGAAGTTGATGAAAAATCCCTAGAAGGGCGTATCTGCTATGGTGGGTTAGACCTTTCTAGCACAACAGACATTACTGCGTTTGTATTGGTGTTTCCACCTATAGATGAAGATGATAAATTTTGTGTTTTGCCATACTTTTGGATACCGGAAGAAACGCTGGAGCTTCGCGTAAGACGTGACCATGTAAATTATGATGTTTGGGAAAGACAAGGTTTTGTCCAAACAACAGAAGGAAATGTAGTCCATTACGGTTACATTGAAAAGTTTATAGAAAAGTTGGGTGAAAAATATAACATCCGGGAAATCGCTTTTGACCGATGGGGCGCAGTGCAAATGGTGCAGAACTTGGAGGGCATGGGGTTTACCGTGGTTCCCTTTGGCCAAGGATTTAAAGATATGTCACCGCCAACTAAGGAACTGATGAAGTTGACCTTGGAGCAGAAGCTTGCACACGGTGGGCATCCGGTTCTTCGATGGATGATGGATAACATTTTCATTCGAACTGACCCAGCAGGCAATATCAAAGCTGACAAAGAAAAATCCACGGAGAAAATTGACGGTGCCATTGCAACCATTATGGGACTGGATAGAGCTATACGGTGTGGGAATGACGGCGGTGCAAGTGTGTATGATGATAGGGGGATTTTGTTTATTTAAGAATTAAAACTAAGCATAGTGTGGAAATATATTGTAATTTAATATATAATATTTAAATTACAATATGACAGGGGTGCTAAGTGTGTTTAATATAAGTTTAACTGCTTGTAGTTTTCATATAAAACAATTTAGATCAAGAAGTATAGAAAAAATATTTAATCTTAATGACAAAATTGAACCTTCTGAAGAAAGCAGCTTTGAAAATGTGTTAGAATTTTTCAAGGAATTTCTTTTTACGTACAGTAATACAATCAATAATGATGATAAAAAACAAATTTTTAGTTGTAAATATGAAGAAAGTTATTCGGGTGAAACGGATAGCTATCGATATATATATACAATTATCCAATCTGGTATTTATGGTAGTTCTTCAGAAATATGCGATGTAGTAACAAATGAAGTGAAGTATATAAAATCAGCAAATGAGGCAGAAGTAAGACCATTTTATTTATTTATTATTATTCCAAAAGATACAGATACAGTTAAGGTAAATAAAGGAATGCTTATATTTCAGAATGTTGGACCTTATGGTGTAAAAACTATAACGAAGGAGTATATGCAAGAATTTTTTAAAACAAAGTTTAATATTACTTTGAATCTTAGAACTATTTCCTCAGAATTGTTTGTAAAGAAAGTTATTAAGAGAGATTCTATAAAACGGTTTGTTATGGTTAAAAATCACAAGTCAGGGGACACTTCGGATAATGTTGGAAAAGGATATGGTGCAGAGACAAGAGTTTTATCAGATTTGCATTTTAATGATGGATTGTGGGATAGAATTTTTAACAAAATAATATATGTGACAAAAGGAAAAAGTAATTTATTTGAATTTGAAGAAATAGAGTATAATACTCTTAAACTAATCGTTGAAATTGGTGGAAGAATTCGTACAATTGATTTGCATAATGTAGAAAATTTAAGCATTATTGAAAGTATCCCAGATGAAATTAAAATGGCTGATGGACATCCACATAAAGAAAGATTAATAACACATATTGAGACAGTAGCTAATGAATACTTAAGTGAAATGGTTTTGCAAATTAAATAGGGGGTGATGATATTGTTTACGCAAATCTCTTTATCAAAAATAATGTTTGCAATTTCTATATGTGCACTTATAACCTGCTTTACTATGAAAAACAATAATTTTTTAGACGTTAAAATGATTTTCAAACAACATTTTCAAATTTTCGAAAATGCACCATTACAAAAAATTATTTTTATTTTTGTCCCATTATTAATGGCAATTGGGATTATAGATATTCAGTGTGTTGATAAAGATATAATAAACAATTTGAATATCGTAATTTCTATTTTTATGTCTATGTTTTTTGCCATGCTTAGTGTATTATCAGAAATGTCAGTTAAAGATGGAAACCCAAATTATAACAAACTTTTAAAAGAAACATATAACACAATTATTTTTGAGATGGTTCTATGTATTATCATCTTAATGGTTTCGTTTGTTTTGTTATTTATGAATGACTTTACAATGAGTTGGTTTTTAAAATTTATTAGCTTTTTGATTTATTATTTATTGTTAACTGTTCTATTAAATATTTTTATAGTGATAAAGAGAGTAAAGGTTTTATTTGATAATAGGTAACCTTAGTAACTTAAGCACTTCTTCGGAGGTGCTTTTTTAATGTCTATTTTTGAGAGGATGGTGAAAAACCATGAACATTTTAACCGGACTTTTTAAGTCAAGAGATAAACCTACCAACAGCACCGCTGGCAGTGCCTATCGCTTTTTCTTTGGTGGCACAACAGCAGGCAAGCCTGTGAATGAGCGTTCCTCTATGCAGATGACTGCTGTGTATTCTTGTGTACGTATCTTAGCTGAGGCAGTTGCTGGCTTACCTATTCATCTTTATAAGTATACAGATACAGGTGGAAAGGAAAAAGCTATTGACCATCCACTGTACTTCCTTTTACATGATGAACCAAACATGGAAATGACATCCTTTGTTTTTAGAGAAACTATGATGACCCATCTGCTTTTATGGGGTAATGCCTATTCGCAGATTATTCGTAATGGCAAAGGACAGGTGGTAGCACTTTATCCGTTGATGCCTAACCGCATGACGGTGGATAGGGATGAAAGAGGACAGCTTTATTACAGTTATCAAATGGGTAGGGATGATGCACCTACGGTGAAAGGCTCCAATGCTATTTTGAAACCATCGGATGTGCTGCACATACCAGGTCTTGGGTTTGATGGATTGGTTGGGTATAGTCCAATTGCAATGGCTAAAAATGCTATCGGCATGGCCATTGCCTGTGAGGAGTATGGTGCAAAGTTTTTTGCAAATGGGGCTGCACCTGGTGGTGTACTGGAGCATCCGGGAACATTGAAAGACCCTGCGCGTATTAGAGAAAGTTGGAATGCTACCTTTGGTGGCAGTAGTAATTCCAGTAAGGTAGCTGTCTTGGAGGAGGGCATGAAATATACGCCCATTGCCATTTCACCAGAACAAGCACAGTTTTTAGAAACAAGAAAATTTCAAATTAACGAGATTGCTCGAATTTTCCGTATCCCGCCCCACATGGTTGGTGATCTGGAGAAATCGAGCTTTTCTAATATAGAGCAGCAGTCCCTGGAGTTTGTAAAATACACACTAGAGCCTTGGCTGGTACGGTGGGAACAGTCCATGGTTCGCGCATTACTTTCACCAAAGGAAAAACAGGATTATTTTATTAAGTTTAATGTGGATGGGTTGCTTAGGGGAGATTACCAAAGCCGTATGAACGGTTATGCCATAGGCAGACAGAATGGCTGGATGTCAGCGAATGATGTGCGGAGCCTTGAGAACATGGACCTTATCCCTGAAGAAAAAGGTGGAAATTTGCTTTTGATTAATGGCAACATGACCAAGTTGGAGGACGCCGGTATATTTGCAGCTACAGCTGTTAAAGGAGATGAAGAAGAAAATGAAGAAGTTTTGGCAGTGGAAGAACCAGACGGTGACCAACCAGGAAACAATGGAGCAGACACAGGAGAGGACGTTGTTTCTAAACGGCACCATCGCAGAACAAAGTTGGTTTGACGATGATGTTACACCACAGATATTTAAAAATGAACTGCATTCTGGTAGTGGTGACATTACCGTTTGGGTCAACTCACCCGGTGGAGATTGCGTGGCTGCAGCACAGATTTACAACATGCTCATTAACTACAAAGGCAACGTCACAGTAAAGATTGACGGCATCGCAGCATCAGCAGCAAGTGTCATTGCCATGGCCGGCACCAAGGTTTTGATGTCACCGGTGTCAATGATGATGGTGCATAATCCCGCTACCATTGCCTTTGGGGACAGCGGAGAAATGCAAAAGGCCATCTCCATGTTAGACGAAGTAAAAGAATCTATCATCAATGCCTACGAAATCAAAACAGGCATGAGCCGTGCAAAGCTGTCCAACCTCATGGATGCGGAAAGTTGGATGAACGCCAATAAGGCCATGGAATTAGGCTTTGCCGATGGCATTTTATCCAGGCCATCTGAAACCGAAAATATGGAACAACCACAGGTTTCTATGATGTATTCCAAGGTGGAAGTGACCAATTCCCTGAGGGATAAGTTGGTGGAGAAATGCCGTATTCAACAGGAAAAACACACCATTCAGCAGGAATTAATTGTTCCAGAAATCAAAGGCCGTACTGTAGATTCCCTTATGGAACGACTGGATATTATTAAACAACATATTTAAGAGGAGGAAAACACCTATGACGATTTTAGAATTAAGAGAAAAAAGAAATACAGCTTGGAATGCAGCAAAGGCATTCTTAGATTCCCATCGTACTGAAAAAGGCATTTTAACTGCCGAGGATGATGCCACCTATTCCAAAATGGAACAGGAAATTTCAGATTTGGGTAAGGAAATCAGCCGTTTGGAAAGACAGGAGCAGTTGGATGCAGAACTGAATAAGCCTGTAAATAGCCCTATTACTTCAAAGCCATTTAGCGGAAAAGAGCCAGAGAAGAAAACTGGTCGTGCATCAGACGAATACAGAAACGCCATGTTGGATGCTTTTCGTTCCAACTTCAAGCGTGTTAGCAACGTTCTTCAAGAGGGTGTAGACGCAGATGGCGGTTATTTGGTTCCTGCGGAGTATGACCATCGTTTAATTGATGTTCTTGAGGAAGAAAATATTATGCGTAAACTGGGTACCCCAATTACTACTAGTGGCGAGCATAAAATCAATATTGCGGCTACCAAGCCTGCAGCGGCATGGATTGAAGAAGGCGGTGCATTACAGTTTTCAGATGCTACTTTCTCTCAAATTTTGCTGGATGCCCATAAACTTCATGTGGCAATTAAAGTAACCGAAGAGTTGCTTTATGACAATGCCTTTAACCTGGAAAACTACATCCTTGCTCAGTTTGGCAAAGCACTGGCTAATGCCGAGGAGGACGCCTTTCTTAATGGTGATGGTGTAGGTAAGCCGCTAGGTTTGTTTGATGCTACAGGTGGCGGCACTGTTGCTAGTACTCTTACTGCGGCAATTAAGGCGGATGATATGATGAATCTGATATATGCACTGAAGCGTCCCTACAGAAAAAGCGCCGCTTTTATTATCAATGACCAGAACCTTGCCACCATCCGTAAGCTGAAAGACAACAATGGTGCTTACATTTGGCAGCCATCTTATCAAGTAGGTGAACCAGATAGATTGCTAGGCTATGCGGTACACACTTCTGCTTATGCACCTCTGGATGCTATTGCATTTGGTGATTACAGCTACTATAACATCGGCGACCGTGGCAGCCGTTCTTTCTCTGAACTTAGGGAGTTATTTGCAGGCAATGGTATGATTGGATATTTGGCAAAAGAACGTGTGGATGGTAAGCTGATTTTGCCGGAAGCGGTACAGATTTTGAAGCTGAGTGCTTAATAAAAATGGGTGCTTGATAAAAATGAGTTAATAAAAGGGAGTGTGAAATCAAATGGTTTCTTTAGAGGAAATGAAAAAATATCTTCGTGTGGACTTTGATGAAGATGATGGGTTAATTGAAAGCTTCATTGCCTCGGCATACAAAATCTGTGGGGATGTGGCAAGGGCTGAAACAACAGAGGATTTTGATAACATTGAAAATTCAAAGGTAGCCGTTATGTATACCGTTTCCTATCTCTACGAGCACAGGGAAGATGCAAACCACCAAGAGTTAATGCTCACACTCCGTTCTCTTTTATTTGGTTCCAGAAAGGTGGTGTTTTAATGGATATTTCAGCACTCAACAGCCGCATTACTATTCAAAAAAGCAACAGTGTTTGCGATGAGGTTGGTAATTACACACTGCGATGGGAGGATTATTTCTCCTGTTATGCCACTATCAGTAATGCAAGTGGCGGTGAAGATGAAAAAGGGGATGTGGCTGAAAATGAGAGCCTTTCTTTTACAGTGAGATACTGTAAAAAGGCAGTAGGCGTAAATTCAACGGAGTACCGGATTTCCTTCAATAATAAGACTTATAACATCAAATATGTGGATTTAATGGGTTTCAAAAAGAAGTCGATTAAATTCAAAGCAGAGTTGGTGGTTTAATGGCTGAAATCATTACACCCCAGCAAATGACGGAAACCATTCTGCGTTGCATTAAGGAATATACAGATACTGCTGCAGAAGGTATTTCTGAAGTCTGTAAAGATGAAGCTGATAATCAAAAACAAGGTTAAAAGCTGATAGTCCTAAAGGTAGCAGAAATGGTAAAAATAAGTATGCCAACAGCTGGAAGATAAAGAAAACTTCAAGAAATGGCTATGTTCAATATGAGGTGTATAATACCCAAGGGCAGTTGACTCACCTTTTAGAGTTTGGACATCAGAACTTTGTTGGTACAACTAAGGGCAAAGTAAAACAGGTGCATACCAAAGGTGGCAGAACCCGTTCCTTTCCCCATATTAAAAGAAATGAAGTCATTGCAAAAACTGAGGTTGAACGCCGGATAAAGGAGGTGCTCCAAAATGGACGAGATTGAGTTTAGGAATTTCCTTAATAAAACAGGCTTTGACGTTGCCTATAGCCATTTTCCAGACAACCGAACACCGCCCTTTATCTGCTTTACCCAGTCTAAACAGACAGAGGGTGCGGATAACAAAAATCTATTGATGTGGTTTGACTACAACGTGGAACTTTATACAGAGAAAAAAGACATTGCTGCTGAAAAGAAAATAGAATATTTATTAAATACTGCCGGAATTGATTTCACAGCCGAAACGGTGTGGATTGAGGAAAGCGGTATTTTTGTTACTTATTATAATGTAAGGCTTTATAAAAAGATTGGAGGTAACGTATGAATATACCGGAAACATCACAAAAACAGACAGAGGACATTGCCATTGGCTCTGGATATATGTATATCAAGGAATATGAAAAAGGCAGTGTCATTCCAAAAATTTCTGAAATCGCAGTGGAAGCAAACCGAAAAGGCTACCTTTCTGGCGGTGCATCAATTTATTATACGCCTACCATTGATACCTATAAGGATGATATGGAGGAAATTACAAGAAAGATTTTATCCAGTGAGGACATCGGAATTAAAGGCAGTATCGGCACATTTATGGCGGATACCTTTGGCATTATGTCATCAAACTCAGAGATTTCTGCTGACAGCACAGACGGCAGTGCCAATATTTTTATCGGTGGCATAAAAAACTATAAGGATAAATATTACGCAGTGGTATTTGTCGCGGCAGACGGAAGTATGTCGGCAATGGTCATTGGTCAGCTTGAGGGTGGGTTTACCATTGAGCGGAAAAAAGACAGTATGACGGTTTGTGATTTGGATTTCAAGGCCACAGAGAAGTTGGACAGTAAGGGACATAAGCTGCTAATTAACTGGAGTGTGGGTGCTGAGGTTGGAACGGAGGGATAACAGATGTATGATTTTTCAAAGCCAAAACAAAAAACTCTTCCAGCAAAGCTAAAAAACGGCAAGGTCATTGTACTTTTGCCGCCAAACGGTTATGTACTGGAAGCAATAGGAAAGATGCAGTACGCAGAGGAAGCAGAAAGTATCAAGCTGATTTATGATGTATTTCATCAGCTGTTGAATCAAAATAAAAACGGCGTGAAAATCAGCCGTGAGGAAGTTTTGAAATATGATGTAAGTGAAATACAGGATTTTATTGCAAAAGACTATATGGACTTCATCCTCTCCATTCAAAAGAACCCAAACTGACACTGCCCTACTATCCCATAAAGGATACGAGGGCATACAGTTGGGAGATTTTCAGCTACAACAACAAAATGATTGCGGATTACTGCAGAATTAGCATACTTGAAGTGAAAGCATTCCCTTTGGATAAATGGCTCATGTACCGTAGGGATGCCTTTATTTACAACTGTGAGCAAAGCGAAAAAGGCAGGAAATATCTAAAGGATGCTTATATCATGCAGCAAAAAAAGCCGGATATAAAAAGGCTTAGGGAAGTGTTTGGGGAATATTAATTGTTACAACAAAAACAAGTCCAAAAAATTAATGGACTTGTTAATATTATTCTAAATTCATTTTTGAAAGTTGGAATATTTGGTCCCGTTTTACGTAAATGACAGCAATTATGTGCACTGTGCTAGTATCTTCATTAACCCAGAAATACACCAGAAAATTTTTAACTGGCATTTTGTGAATACCTTTACTGTGCTAGGGTTCTTCTTCTGTTAGAGGTATGCGGTGAGGAAACATTGATAGTGAGCTAATTGATTTTTCAAAGATATCCAATAAACGAAGTGCTGTTTCCTTGGATTTTAATTCAGTCGAAATATAATCTGAAATCTCTTTAAGCTGTTGCTGAGCCTGTGGTGTGATGTGTACATGATATGTCGTTTCCATAGATTATAATAGCTCCTGTCTTAGTTGTGCAAAAACTTCATCAGCAGGACGAGATTTTCCGGCTGTTGCTTCATCAAAGCCTTTTTGCAGCATAGTATTCAATTCTTCCGCAGTTAGTTCATCAAAGGCAACAGGTCTTTTAGAAACGGATAGCGAAAAAGGAATACTTTTCGTCATTATAATTTGTTTATAAAGCATGTTGATTACAACGGAAGCTGGTACCCCAATTTCAGACATAATAGCTTCAGCTTGTTCTTTAATTTCTGGTTCAACTCGGGCGAGTATATTTGCAGTTTTAGCCATAACGATTCCACCTTTCTTTTTCATTTATTATATTACTTTGTATAACTATTAGCAATACAAATTTCATTTTTGTTATTAAAAGGAGTTCATTGTTGAATCCTTTTTTTGTTGCCCAAAAGGAGGTGAAACCCATGGCAAATGATATTAAAGGCATTACCGTAAAGATCGGTGCTGACACCACTGACCTTGGCAAGGCAATGAGCAGTGCCAATAAGGAAATCAGCGCAACACAAAAGCAACTGAATGAAGTGGAAAAAGCCCTGAAACTGGACCCATCCAATACAGAACTGTTGTCACAGAAATACAGACTTTTAACTGAAAAAGTGGATGAAACAAAGAATAAACTGCAAACCTTAAAGGACGCACAGGCTGAGGTAGAGCAGCAATATCGAAACGGTGAGATTGACCAGGGGAAGTATGAAGCCTTTCGACGAGAGTTGATAAACACCAAAAACCAGTTGGCGGAACTGGAACGTGAGGCATCCCAGTCCAATGCCACAATGAATTCTTGGGGTGAAAAACTAAAGGAAACTGGCGGCAAAATTTCCTCTGTGGGGGAAGCCATACTGCCTATTTCTGGTGCAGTTGCAGGTCTTGGCGTAGCAGCAGCAGTTTCTGCGGTAAATTTTGAGGATGCTATGGCTAAGGTCAGTACCATTGCGGACACCACAGAAGTACCCATTGATGACTTGAAAACTCAAATTTTAAAGTTGTCCAGTGAAACGGGAATTGCTGCTGGGGAGATTGCTGATAATGTATATGATGCCATCTCTGCAGGACAGAAAACCGGCGATGCCGTGAATTTTGTAGCCAATTCTACCAAACTTGCAAAGGCGGGCTTTGCCGATGCTGGGGCAGCTTTGGATGTATTAACTACCATCATGAATGCCTATGGTCTTGAGGCGGGCGAGGTAAATAATGTATCTGATATGCTGGTGCAGACACAGAACCTTGGTAAAACAACTGTGGCTGAACTTTCATCCTCTATGGGTAAAATCATACCAACGGCAAATGCCTATAATGTTGAACTGGACCAGTTATGTACCGGATATGCCAAAATGACGGCAAATGGCGTTGCAACTGCCGAAAGCACCACCTATATGAACTCTATGCTTAACGAGCTTGGAAAAAGTGGCACAGGAGTTTCTACTATATTAAAAGAACAAACAGGAAAGAGTTTTTCTGAACTTATGGAGGATGGTGCCAGTCTTGCTGACGTTCTTGCAATTGTAAAACAGTCCGCAGATGATCAGGGACTTGCCTTTGGTGATTTATGGAGCAGTGCCGAAGCTGGCAAAGCGGGTTTAATTCTCTTGGGAGATAGTGCCGATGAGTTTAACGGCACGTTGGAGCAAATGCGAAACAGCACAGGAGCAACAGATACGGCTTTTGAAAAGCTGCAGACTAATAGTGATAAAATCAACAAAGCAGTCAATGACGTTAAGAACACCTTTATTATACTTGGTGGAACGATACTGGATACCTTTGACCCTATCATCTCTGGACTTACAGAAAAGATACAAGCACTTTGCAGTTGGATTTCAAGCCTACCCACAAATGTACAGCAGATTATTGTTATTATAGGAACAGTCATTGCAGCGGCAGGTCCGTTGTTGGTGATGATTGGTAGTGTTGTTTCTGCTGTGGGAACGCTTTTACCAGTTATAGGGTCAGTGACAGCAGCACTTTCTCTGCCACTTGCCCCTATTGCTGCTATTGTGGCAGCACTGATTGGTATCGGGATTGCTATTGCAGACTTGTATAAAAATAATGAGGTCTTTAGAGAGAATATTCAAGTGATATGGAATGGATTAAAAGAGTTCTTTTTTACTACCTTGGACTTCATTAAAACAAATTTTGCTTTTGTTTGGAATGCCATTAAGGTAGTTATTGATACGGCTTTAGGCTTGATTATAAATATTGTTCAGCTTTTTGCGGACCTATTCCGTGGGGATTGGGATGCCATTAGTACGGATATTCAAAATATAGTAACCGGCTTAAAGGACGGTATCATCAGCTACTTCACCATTTTAAAAGATGGTATCTTAAACCTAATAACAAACGTACTTTATCCTAAACTCTTATCCATTTGGGAAAGTATCAAAATAGGTATTTCTCAAAAGGTGCAGTCCATAAAGCAAGATGTAAGTGACAAATTCAATCAAATGGTTTCATTCATTACAGGCTTAGCCGGTAGATTTTTTGATGCCGGAGTAAGCCTATTTTCGAACCTGTGGGATGGCATGATTTCCATTTGGGATAGTCTATGGAGTTGGCTGGACGACTGTATTGAAAGCGTAAAGGATGCACTTTCATTCTGGCGATCTTCAAAAGATGAAATGGATGAGGATGCAGACGGTTCACACGCAGGAGGTCTTGACTATGTGCCTTTTGATGGCTACAAAGCAATCCTCCATAAGGGCGAGCGTGTACTGACGGCGGGTGAGAACAAAAACTACAATGACCACAGCACAACGAATAATGGCGGAAATACTAGTGTTGAAGTTACCCAGAACTTCTACAATTCCAGTGAAAACACAGCGCGAAAGGAACAAAAGGAGCTGCAGAGAATCTTTAGAAAACTTGGCTTAACGGGAGTGTGAGAAAATGAAAAGCAGTGAGATTCTGACCTATACAAATATGGCCACAAAGCAGAGTGTAAACATCTCCTTTAATGCCGATTTAGTTCCAATTGGCTTTAGTGAAGATGTTGACACCAACTTCTACACAGATAAAAACAATGGGCAGGATGGCGAAACACTTCAAAACCTTGATTTGGAGCCTAGGGAAATCAATATTAAGGCAGTTTTTCAGACAGATAAGAATTACCGCCTTTTTGAAAAGCATATCAAAAGTGTGTTTAATCCAAAAACAAAAGGAGAATTAAAGTTTGTGGATGGTGAATATACAAAAACAATATCCTGCTATCCTGAAAGTATACCATCAATAACCTATTCTGGTGGCAAAGGGATGGTGGGAATAGAACTCATCTGCCACGGCGTGTACTGGAAAGAAAATGAGGTTGTAGATAACCTTGCAAGCTTGACTCCGTCCCTTGTTTTTCCTCAGTATTTTGAACCATACACTCTTTTCGGAATACGTGTGGCACAACTTGTAACAAAGGTAAACAACACAGGAGATGCTGACAGCGGTTGGATAGTGAAGTTTATTGCCTCCTTTGGCTCTGTAGGTAATCCTTATATTATCAACCGGAAAACAAATGAAGGCATCTATTTCAACGCTGCGTTGAAAAAAGGCGATTTCATAACGGTAGATTTTACAAAGGAACAGCCTGTGGTATTCAAAAATGGTGTTAAGGATTTTTCTATTCTTGATGCGGTAAACAGCAGCTTTTTCAAGTTTTTTGTAGGCGAAAACGAGATAGAATATGGTGCAGAAAACAACGTAACCAATCTTGAGGTGTTTTTTAATTACAGTCCGTTGGTGTTATAAGATATAAGATATAAAGTGCTATTACTTTACAATAAGGAAGTGATTTTTTGAGAGTTGATGTTTATTCAGCCTTTGTATTAAAGGACATTTTGCAGTCCTATAGCAGTCTGCAGTTTTCAGAGTGTATCCGTGATGTTGGGGAAATTCAACTAACATTTACTGACAGAAATATCTATATGAATATCAACAATATTTCAGACTTTCTAGTGGTTAATGGAAATGCCTATATGGTGGAAAACAAGCATAAAACAGACACAAAGGATTTAAAACAGTATGAAATCACAGGACGTCATATTACAAACATGCTTTCTTGGCGGTGTGTTAAAGGTTTTGAAGTATCTGTGGGTGAAACCTACGAGAATGCTTGTTTAAGACTGGTGGATGAAAACTTTATAAATCCAATAGTGGCAAAAAGGCAGTTTGAAAACTTCACTTCAAAGGCAAATGGATTCACAGAAGTGAATACCATAAAACGAAAATATGAACCAAACGACTGTCTTTCTATTTTAAAGTATATAGGCAAGCTAGGCGGTTTTGGCTTTAGGCTTGATTATGATATTGAAAATAAGCAGTTTGTGTTCCAATGCGTAAAAGTGACTGACCGTAGCCAGACAGTTATTTTCGGTGATAAGTTCAACAATATCTCTGAAACAGATATTTACGAGGAAACAACGGACTATATGAATGTTGCCTACTTATATAAGGAAGAAACGGATACCGAAACTGAAAGTTATACAGAGTATGGTGACACCACAGCAATAGGAATTAACCGCAGAGAGTATGTTGAAAAAGGAAGTGATGTTGAAAATCTTCTGGAGGGTTTAGCTGAAAAAAACAAACTGACCAGTGCGGAGTTTGTCATCCGCCAGTCGGAGCAATATGAATATAAAAAGGACTATTTCCTGGGTGATACTGTACTTTTAATAGATTATGACAGCAATCTTTCTACGGCAAAGCCAATAGAGAAGATCACCCATTTCTATGAGAAAAGCTATGAAATGGAAATAGCCTATGGGGATACCATACCAACAATATTTACAAAGAAATGAGGTGATAAAAATGAGTATAACCTACTTTCCATTTGATGCAGTAAAGCAGACAGATGGAAGTTATGATAGAGCCTACACTAGTGAGCAGTTTGCCATGTACTTCAGCAAGCTGTTCTCAAACGGTGTTTTTGGAGCAGACAGTAACGGATTACAGGTGACCGCCTTAAACGGTAATATGTACATCAGCGTGGCTGCAGGCTCTTTTTTTATTAATGGCAGATTTTATTGCAATGATGAAACTGAAAACATTCTAATTACAACAGGGAATATCAGCTACGGCCGCTATGACAGGGTTGTAGCAAGAGCCGACTATGTAAACCGTATGTGTGGTGTTTATGTTGTGGAGGGAACTCCTTCAAGTAATCCCACAGTGCCAAAATTAACACAAAATGCAGATACCCATGAAATTCCTCTTGCAACCATCTATGTTGCTGCTGGAGCAACAAGCCTTACCCTATACAATATTACTGATGAAAGAGTTGGCGTGTATTGTACTTTGACTGGGTTTACGGCAAGTGATTATTTCACAGCATACAGCACAGCATTTCAGCAGTATCAGAATCAAGTGCAAAACCAGACGGATACACAGCTTGCAAATCAACAGACGGAGTTTAACCATCTGAAAAACTCAATTAATGAGTGGTATCAAGGGGTGTTAAACGATATTTCAGAACTGCAGATTTTTGACTTCGACAATATTGCCTACCGTATTGGAGCAACTGTGACAACAAATATAACGGATACTGTGATTACGGAAAATATTATCATGCACAGTGCGAAAATTGCTGAGAGAACCACGAATGTCGGTGACACCATAATCACTTGTGTAACGAAGGCATGGAGCAGCAACGGCAGTAGTTTAATTCTTAACTCTACTACCACTACAACTATTACGGACAGTACTATTACAAGTACAATAGCACAGAATTAAAAGGAGGGAGATTTTATGGACGTTGCCATTTTTGCAACTTTAAAAAAGCTGCTTGGAACAAAAACGGATACAGGAGGTAGCACAACAGACGGTACAGTGAACGGTAAGCTGAATGCGGTTATCACTAATACCACTGCAAGCACCTCCGCCAATGCAAGCGGTACTTTAAGCCAAAAACTAACTTATATCATAAGCACTTTGATTGGTGCTACTGGTGCAACAGGGGGTACCGCAACTGCCGGAACCATTATGTCAAAGTTGAATGCATTGCTTACAAGCTGGACAAGTGCAAGGGCGGGGTATGTAGACACAATTAATACAAATACAGCAACAAACAATACTGCAAATTCAACGGGCATCCTTAGCCAAAAAGCTTCATATTTGATATCACAAAGAAAAGTAAGTTTAACAGGAACAGGAACAACCATATTTTCTTATAGTACAGCATTTAACATATATTTAAGCTATAAATGTATTGCAAAATTTATAGCACCTATATCTGGATTGTATGTGGTTACATTAAATACAACAGCCAACGCATCTGGAAGCTCTACCTCAAGACCCCTTGCCCTTTATAAAACTGTAGGCAGTATCGATACCACAGCAACCAGGCTTAGTGTAGCCAGCGTTTATGATTTATCAACAGTAGCTGCTACAACTTATAATTATTCTACATCCGCACAACTATCAAACTATTTAGAACCCTTGTTTTTCATTACTTCAACCAACAATGTTGCTGTAAGTAAAACATGTTATATGTTTTGCAAAGCGGGTGAGCCAGTTGTATTGGTTGTCTGTGCTAGTAGTAGCGATACATCGTCACAATCTTTTCCGTTTAGTAATATAACAATTACTTACCAACCAACATACTAACAGGAGGTATTAAATGTTTAGAATTGAAAATGATAAAGTATTTTATAAATCAGATGATATGATTTTTGAAATACATTTTGGAAACACACAGATTGTAGAGCCATCTGGAGAAAACAATTACTGCATTAAAAGTTTTGTCATTAGCGCTGATGGTGGTTCTGGGTCATACGAAGTTGATAAGAGTGTAAAAACATACACCTTCAATGGAACAGAGTATGCAGTTACAGATGGATGCTTTACGGTTGAAAAAGTGCCAGAGGAAACACACCAATATTGCCCAACTGAAGGTGAACTGATGATGATGGAAACCCAGGCAGAGATGTATGAAGAACAGCAATCCAATAATCTTACCATAATGGAAACCATGGCAGAAGTCTATGAAACAATACTTGGGGGTGAGTGATATGGCAGAAATGTATTATCAGCTTGTAATTAATGGAAAACGCACCTGTGATGAAAGCAATAAAAGTGTAAAGTTAGTTCCTGAAAATTGGCGGAATGCTGTTATAGCGTTACTTTCAGAAAGAGGCTATGACAAAAATGGAAGTATAATTACCGTTGAGTAAGCAGTTATCGAAATAGGTAGCTGCTTTTTTAGTTGAAAGAGAGATGATAAAATGAAAAATATAACAGATGTAATACAGTGGATATTCGCAAGTATTGGCGGCTGTCTTGGCTACTTCTTCGGTGGCTTTGATGGCTTTCTTTATGCCCTTTTGGTGTTTGTAGTTATTGATTACATCACGGGAATTATGGTGGCAATCCTGGAGAAAAAGCTATCCAGCGAGGTTGGTTTCAGAGGGATATTTAAAAAGGTACTGATTTTCTCCTTTGTTGCCATTGGTCAGATTGTTGACACACAACTGATTGGCCAAGGTAGTGTTTTAAGAACGGCAGTGATATTCTTTTATATTTCCAATGAAGGGATTTCAATATTGGAGAATGCCACTATCATTGGTCTGCCAGTGCCGGAGAAGTTGAAAGATGTTCTTGTACAGTTGAAGAATAACGAGTAAATACACTCAACCCAAATCTGGGCTATGGAGGGAAAGTAAATGAATATAAAAACAAGAATTGCTGATAAATCAAATTTTACAGTAGGAAGAACTAAGCCTATTCAGTATATCGTAATTCACTATACAGCTAACAACGGAGATACGGCACAGGGAAATGCAAATTATTTTAATTCTGCAGATAGAAATGCGTCTGCTCACTATTTTGTAGATGAAAATGAAATCTATCAAGTGGTTAAAGACAGTGATACCGCATTGCATTGTGGGGCAAGCAAATATATTCATGCATATTGCAGAAATAATAATAGTATCGGAATTGAAATGTGCAGTAGAAAAGATAGTGCCGGCAATTATTATATTAAGGAAGAAACTATTAAAAATGCTATTGAGATTACAATGTTCTTGATGAAAAAGTATGGTGTGCCAATAGGAAATATTCTAAGGCACTACGATGTAACTGGGAAAAACTGTCCTGAACCATTTGTAAGAAATGAAAACTTGTGGCAGCAGTTTAAAGAAGGACTTGGAGATGATGAAATGGTAGAAACCAGCAAGATAATAATTAACGGCAAGGAAGTGGAGGTAAAAAGAATCCTAAAAGACGGGACGAATTTTATTGCTATTAGGGATATCGCCAATGCCTTAGGGTATAAAATCAGCAGCAATGGAAATGTGGCAGTGCTGAGTAAATAGTGTATCAGCTGAATTAAAGGTTAAATAATAGGGTCTGTGGGGTTTCAAGGTTGGAATTCCACAGCCTTTTTTATATGGAGGTACTTATATGACACAGGAGCAACTACAAAGGGAATATGATTATTTTATGGCAGAAAAAATAACAAAATCTATGCTTAAAAATGGGTTAATTACAGAGGATGAATTCAACAAAATTACCTTATTAAATAGGCAAACTTTCTCTCCAAATTTAGCACAGATCATGCCCACTAATGGTTGATATAGTGGAACTTCAGAGGTAATATGTGACCTGTAATACGGAGGTTGAGATGATGAAAAGGATAACAAAAATAGCAGAAAACAAGGCGGACTTGATTTTCAAGGAGAAGTTAAAAGTAGCGGCTTATTGCCGAGTGTCTACAGATAGCAGTGAGCAGTTGCTTAGCCTTGAAACCCAAAAATCTCATTATGAGTCCTATATCAAGGCCAATCCGGAATGGGCATTTGTAGGTATTTATTATGACGAAGGCATTACGGGTACTAAAAAGGAAAAGCGAGCAGGATTGCAAAAACTGATTTTAGACTGTGAAAACAAGAAGATTGACTTCATTATAACCAAGTCTATCAGTAGATTTTCAAGGAATACCATGGACTGTTTAGAATTGGTTAGAAGACTCATAGACCTGGGCATTCTCATCTATTTTGAAAAGGAAAATATCAATACCCAGTCCATGGAGAGCGAGTTAATGCTTTCAATTTTAAGCGGACTTGCAGAAAGTGAGTCTGTATCTATTGCGGAAAACAGCAAGTGGTCCATTCAAAAACGCTTCAAGAATGGTACATATAAAATTTCTACACCACCTTATGGCTATGACAATATTAATGGGGATATGGTGATTAATGAAGCACAGGCAGAAATCGTAAAATGGATGTTCGCAGAAGTATTGATGGGTACAGGTACACAGAAAATTGCTAATGAGCTAAATGCGAGAGGTGTTCCAACCTCTAAGGGTGGCAAATGGAGAGCAACCACGGTTCGGGGTATTTTGTTCAATGAAAAATATGTTGGTGATGCCATTTTGCAGAAAAGCTATACAGACAGTCAGTTTAACAGGCACATCAACCGAGGGGAAAAGGACCAATATTATATTGAAAACCATCATCAAGCAATTGTTAGCCGTGAGGACTTCGAAGGGGCTGCCGCTATCATCCATCAGCATGGGAAAGAAAAAAAGTGTAGATAAGAGAAAACATAAAAATCGCTATCCTTTTTCGGGGAAAATCATCTGTGGTGAATGTGGGAGTACCTTTAAGAGGAGAACCCAGGGCAAGTATATTGCCTGGTGCTGTTCAAAGCATTTGTCACAGGTAGAGGAATGTTCCATGCTTTTTATCCGTGAAGATAAAGTGGAACAAGCCTTTGTAACTATGATGAATAAGCTGATTTTTGGACGGAAGTTTATTTTAAAACCATTACTGGAGAACCTAACAGCAATGAGCCAATCAGAAAACACCGGAGAACTGCAAGAACTTGAAAATCGAATACGAAAAATCTCAGAGCAGAAAGAGATGCTGATAAAGCTTATGGCTAAAAAGTATCTTGAACCTGCTCTTTTTAATATGGAATTAAGGAAACTGGATAAAGATACAGAAACCTACCGTCAGCAAATTGAAACCCTGACGCTTGCCACCAATGAGGAATTCTACAAAATACAAGAGGTGAGGGAGTTACTTAAATTTACAAATAAGGCAAAAATGCTGACTGCCTTTAATGAGGATTTGTTTGAAAGGTATGTAGAAAAAGTGATTGTTCTTTCAAGAAAAGAACTTGATTTTCAATTAAAATGTGGTATTACACTTCGAGAACGGATGTGAGAAATATGGGACATACGCCATTTGGATATAACATTGAGAATGGAAAAGTCGTGATTGATGAAGTGGCGACTGAAAAGATAAAAAAGCTGTATGAGTATTATCTATCGGGACTTTCTCTTTCAGAGGCAGCAAAAAAAGCGGAAATGAAGGCTAAGCATGGGACTGTGGGAAGAATGCTGAAAAATCAACACTACCTTGGGGATGATTATTATCCACCAATTATTGATGCTGACATCTTTAAAAGGACAGAAGAAGAACGCTTAAAACGAGCCAAAGCCCTTGTCAGAGTATTTGAACCGAAAGATGAACCAACTACAATTCCAAAATTTATGATGGGCACAGTTATACAGCAATATGAAAATCCGTTCAAACAGGCGGAATATGCCTATAGTTTAATTGAAATGGTGGTGAGTGCAGATGAGTAGAAATGTAATGGTAATTCCTGCAAGGTATCAGATGGGAACACAGGCAATTGCAGAAAAGAAACCAAAACTTCGGGTAGCAGCTTATTGTCGTGTTTCTACAGACAGTGACGAACAGGCAACTAGCTATGAGGCACAGATTGAGCATTATACGGAATTTATTCAAAAGAACGAAGAGTGGGAACTTGCGGGAATATTTGCAGATGACGGTATCTATTCAAAAGAACGAAGAGTGGGAACTTGCGGGAATATTTGCAGATGACGGTATCAGCGGTACCAATACCAAAAAGCGTGAGGAATTCAACCGCATGATTGCAGAATGCATGAGAGGAAATATCGACATGATTATCACCAAATCCATTAGCCGATTCGCTAGAAATACCCTGGATTGCCTAAAATACATCCGACAGCTAAAGGATAAAAACATCCCCGTGTATTTCGAAAAAGAATCAATAAATACCATGGATTCCAAAGGAGAGGTGCTACTTACTATTATGGCAAGTTTAGCACAACAGGAAAGCCAGTCATTAAGTCAGAACGTAAAGCTGGAACTTCAATACCGCTATCAACAGGGAGAAGTACAGGTGAACCACAACCGATTTCTTGGATATACCAAAGATGAGGAAGGAAAGCTTATCATTGTGCCAGAGGAGGCAGAAACAGTAAAACGTATCTATCGTGAATATTTGGAGGGGTCAAGTCTTGCACAGATAGGTAAAGGCCTAGAAGCAGACGGTATTCTTACAGGTGCCAACAAGAAGAAATGGCGTCCCGAGACCATAAAGAAAATGCTCCTGAATGAAAAATACATGGGGGACGCCCTCCTTGCAAAGACCTATACTGTAGATTTCCTTACGAAAAAGCGGGTGAAGAATAACGGCATTGTACCACAATATTATGTGGAAGATAACCATGAGCCAATCATACCAAAAGAACTTTATATGCAGGTGCAGGAGGAAATGATACGGCGAGCAAACCTCAACAGTGGCAATAAGAAACGGATTTATAGCAGTAAATATGCCTTGTCGGGGATTGTGTACTGTGGTAATTGCGGTGATATCTACCGCAGGGTTGCTTGGAACAATAGGGGAAAGCACTCCATCGTGTGGCGGTGTGTGACGAGATTGGATAATGGTCCTAGTAATTGTGATGCACCCACCATTTTGGAAACAGACTTGCAAGCAGCGGTGGTTAAAGCCCTCAATCTTGTCTTGGGTGATAAGGATAGAATAATTCAGGTCTTGCGGGAGAACATTAAAACCGTTATAAGCCAGGAGAATGAAACCTCATTGGAAAGTATTGATGCCCAGTTGGAGGAATTGCAAAAGGAATTGCTAAAAAGGGCCACTGCGCAAAAGGATTATAAAGATGTTGCTGATGAGATTAATCGATTGAGGGAAGAAAAGCAGAGTGCCTTGGTGGAATGTGCTGAGCGTGAGGGTTTGAAACAGCGGATAACTGAAATGGCAGAATTTCTAAATGGGCAGACTGGGGAAGTTGAAGAATATGATGAGCAGCTAGTTAGGCGATTGATTGAAAAGGTTACTGTATTTGAGGGGAGGTTAGGCGTGGAGTTTAAGTCTTGCATAAATGTTGACATTTAAATATTAACGAAAAATGGCGGCGTATTAATTTTGATTATACAACTGTATAATCAATCCGTAAAATAAGTTAAATATTGAAATCTGCTATAGCATATGCTATAGTGTATGTTAGTGGAGGTGTATCTATACTATGTTGGAAGATATTATCAAACAAGTACGCGAACAACTAAATATAACTCAAGAGCAATTAGCTCGTGAGTTGAATATTAGTTTTTCAACAATTAACAGATGGGAAAATGGTCATACATCGCCTAGTAAATTGGCAAAAATGCGCCTTTTAGAGTTTTGTAAAGATAGCAGTATAGATATCACGATTATTTCCGAACTAGAAAAATTATAGCAAGTCAAGCAACTCTAAAAGAAGCTAATTTGAAAGGAGATATTTTCTATGGCTAGAGCTGATTTACTAAAAAAACTATTCAGTAGTTATAAACATAATGATAAAGATATGTTCTATAAAATAGCTAGTGAAATTATAGAGGATGAGCGCAAAAAAAATCATGGTATTTTAGCTGATGATTTAAAAATGATACTAAATGGAAACTATCAATCTAAGAAGAATATGTCTACATTTGCAACGAGTACACCAAAAGATGAGGATAAAGATACCTCTTTAGTTGAAGTAATATATCCTGACAAGTATTTTTCAGATTTAATAACAACAAATGAAAAAATTGAGCAACTTGAACAAATAGTGAGAGAATTTAATAACTGGGATGTTTTGGTGAGTAATGGAGTATTCCCCACTAGACGAGTTTTATTTTATGGACCCCCTGGTTGCGGAAAAACACTTGCAGCACAGACATTGGCTTCCGAAATAGGCATTCCGATGCTTTATGTAAGATTCGATGCATTGATTTCGTCTTATTTAGGTGAAACGGCTAGCAATATAAGAAAAGTATTTGACTATGCCAAAAATGATAGTTGGATAATTTTTTTTGATGAGTTCGATGCAATAGGACGGAGTAGGAATGATTCATCTGAGCATGGTGAAATTAAAAGAGTTGTCAATGCGTTTTTACAACAGATTGATAATTATCATGGGCGAGCTTTAGTTATAGCAGCAACTAATTTTGAACAATCACTAGACTATGCTATTTGGAGAAGGTTCGATGAAACCATTCAATTTAATATGCCAACCAATGACGAAAAAATAAAATTATTCATACTAAAGATGAAAAGATTTAAAGGACCCGAACACGTAATAGAACAATACCTAAATGAACTAGATCGGTTTTCGCATTCTGATATAGAGAAAATTTGTCAGATAATAATGAAAAAATGTATCCTAGAAGGCAAAAAGATGTACACAAAAAATGATGTAGAATATGCAGTTAAAAAACAAGAAAGTATTGTTGCCTTAAGAAAGACGCAATACTAAGTTGTAAGGAGGGCAAGTGCATGGCCAAATTAAATCATATTGAAATAATGCGGGAGGAAACGGTCAGTAATTATCGTTTTAAACCGAATAGAAGTGCTCCTCGCCCTCCTGTTCGTGACAAAGAACAGCATGGACAAAAACTTCAAGTCGAATTATTGCAATCACTGGATAGCTTAAAATCCAACAGACGTGATATAGGTATTCAATCAGAAAAATTATTAGTTTTGGAACTTATTAGCGATGCAATGTCTCCTGAAGTCCTTGAAGACATGCTTCGTAAATTTGATTTATATCTTGTTGAGGAGACTGATATACCAAATACTAATAATTCAAAGCTAGTCATTCAATTTGAAAATATAACTGCACTAAATTTATTTAGTAAAGAGCGAGAACTATGGCAATGTGATAGCCATGAAGAAGGTGTTTTAACTTATGCTAAAAGAAGAGATTTTTTTAATTGCATAGAAGCTATCCGAACTGTTTCAAGAAATGACCGTGTTGGGATTAGATTAAAAAAGTATCTTAATGATTCATCTTTAATCCCTGATGGATTATTTATTGTAAATATAGATGTGTGGTTTAACGGGGAACTTTCAACTGTTACTGAAGTTGAAGGGCAAATAAAACGAGCGCTAGGAACCGGTGGAAGTAACCTTGTAGGTGACTTGTTCTCAATTCCTAGCTTGTTACTTGGACGTGCTATGGTTAATGAATATACATTAAATGCTTTGTTAGATTTAGATATAGTAGCTCTAGTTGAATTACCCTTCAGCGCTGTTTCAACAGAACCATATGAATTGTATAAATGGGATTTTGAACCTATAATTCAAAACGAACTAGATGATAATGCTCCATTGGCGACGGTTTTAGATTCAGGAGTTTTTGCAGGAAACCCATTATTAGAGAATGTAGTGGTAGCTGAAGAAATGTTTGACACAACAGAGAATACCACTTCAGATTTGAATGGCCACGGCACAGGTGTTGCAGGAATTATTGTTTATGGTGATCTTGATAAATGTTTGCAAAATAGAGTTTTTAAACCACTAGTTCGTATATGTAATGGCAAAATAATGCATAATGAGAATTTGGAGTTGTTAGGGAATAGTCCATGTTTTCCTAGCAATGTCAGACCAGAGCAGATTGTTAAAGAAGCTATTGAATATTTTTACAAGGAGTACGGGTGTCGTGTGTTTAATTTGTCTGCCGGAGATGGCGAACATATTTACACTGGTGGACGCCAATTTGCATGGGCAGAAATGCTGGATCAATTATCCAAGCAACTCGATATTGTTATAGTTGTAAGTGCTGGCAATGTTTCGTCACCGCAGATTAATAATTTTACCTCAAGGGATGAACTGATGGAAAAATGTAGGGATCAATTATTTTATCCGGAACATAGATTGATTGATCCTGCCACTTCTGCATTGAGTGTAACTGTTGGTTCTATTACTAGATTCGATGAACCAGAGATAACCCCCAATAGAGCAAGCAGACTTTCTGTTGGACGCAAAGATTATTTATCTGTTTTTACTCGCATTGGAAAAGGTGTCAATAGAGCCATAAAACCAGAGTTTGTTGATTATGGTGGAAATTATGCTATCCATCAAATATCTCGTGATGATACAAGATGGCTGAAGACAGACTTCAAGTTAATAGAACCTACACTACATAATGGAAATGATAAGATATTCAAAGGTTATTGTGGTACTAGCTTTTCTGCTCCCCATGTTACTCATATTGCAGCTAGGATAGAGCGTGCATTAGAAGAACAAATGAAAGAAATACCTTCTGCGAATTTGATTAGGGCAATGTTAGCTAATTCAGCAAAGTGTTCTAAAGATATGACAGAGTGGGCAGAAAAATCTAAAGATGCTTTGTATATAGGAAAAGCCAACCCTAAACAAGAGCGACGCCTTCGAATGATGGGTTTTGGTAGGGTAGATGACAGTTTACTTTATTCTAACAATAATTGTGTTACGCTCTTTGCAGAAGACAAATTGGAACTACGCTCATTTCATTTATATAAAATTCCTGTACCAAAGGAGTTTTTGAATGTGAAAGCGGATAAGACAATTGCAATAAGCCTTGCATACAATCCAATTACTAGAATGAGTAGAAAAGACTACTTAACTAATAATCTGTGGTTCGAGGTGTTTAGAAAAATTGATGAAGACACTTTGTTGCAATACAAAGCGAAAAAATATGCAGGAGCAGATTCCGATGATGATTTAAGCAATCTACCAGACAAAAATAAAGCAGATTTTTCACCAGGCTATACAGAATTAGTCAAAGGTACTTTACAACAAAGAATTTGGCAGAAAGGTTCTAGAGGTGGTACAGATTTATTGCCCGATGAAAAAGATGGCGCAGCATATATTTATGTGCTAGTTACAGGGAAAGAGCGATTCAAATATGCAGAGCAAGAACTACCACAAGAATATGCACTTGCTATATCTTTTTCTTATACAGGTGAAGATGATATAAAACTATATAACAACCTTAAAAACAATGTTAAAATGCGTGAACGTAGGACACAACAACAAGAACGTGTACGTACGAAAATTAAATAGAACGGTATGTATTTTAGTGATGAAATATGAAAAAGGAGATTAGGCACTCTGCGTTTTAGCAGAGTGCTCTATCTGTTTATAGAAGAAAAATGGGCGAGAATTATTGACAAATTTTGCTAAAAGAATATGATTAATACATATTATGGAAAATCATACTGGTAGTTGTTCAGAGAAAGCATTGTAAATTTATAAAATAGTGGGTTATAAGAATAGCGGAGGTGTTGAGATTGCCCCAATATACAGATGATGAAATTAGAAATATGCCAAAAATTACATGTAAGATTGCTGGTGATTATTTAGGGATTTCACCAATGGCTGTTAGCATTGGTATGAGAAATAACCTTTTGCCAGTTGGATTTGCTATACACAATGAAGAACGTGACCGTAAGTGGAGTGAAAGCTGGACATATCATATTGTGCCAGAAAGAATGATCGCATATAAATTTGGACGTGTATCAGAAATACAGGTTCACTATATAGAAAAAAGTCTTAATACGATAATTGAACAGTTTGAATTAATGAAAAAAGATTTGCTTTTTCTATTAAGCGAAAACGCAGAATAGAAGAACTCGAATTATTTGAGTATGCGTTTTCGCTAGGAAAATATGAAGAAATAGAAAAAAAATATGAAGGTAAGGGGAATTGCTAATATGTTGAATCAAACAATGAAAATTTCACGTCAACAACTATATGATGAGATTTGGCAAGTTTCCGTTGCAGGAGTGGCTAGAAAATATAATTTGAATTATTCAAAATTAATTGCAAAATGCAAAGAAGCTAATATACCATTTCCATCTTCGGGTTATTGGACTCGAAGAAATATGGGGAAGGATGTTATTAATGAAGTTGTCGACTTACCCCCTTCTAATATTGAAACTGTTGAATTATTACTTACCGGGGTAAAAACGAAAAAAATAGTGGTTTCAGACAAATTGGTTTTAAAAGAAGAAAGTGAAGCAGAAATTAATTCGGTGGGTTCAGCTGATGAAGCTACATCAGATATAACTGTTGAAGAGAGATTAGGTGAATTAATAGATAAAGAGGAATTCAAATCCAAAGAAGATGTCAATTATGATAATAATATTTTATCATTTTTAAGTGAAGATGAAAGACGTCAGGTATTGGATGTTGCTGTTAGTTTGGTAATTCGTAATAGCAGAAGCTTACATGAACAATTAGTAAAATATAAAAATACGTTAGATGAGTGGAAACAAAAAGAAAAAGAAGCACAGAAAAAACAATTTTATAATCCCAGATACGATAAGCCAGAGAGCGAGCCAACATTTTTCAATGAAATTTCGGATGCTACAAGAACTCGCGCTATACGGATATTAGATGCAGTTTTTTGCGCAGTCGAAAGCTTGGGCGGTAAGATAAATGCAGATCTTACCCTAAAAATCAAATCTGATATAGTCAGGATTCGTGTGGTAGAAAATCAAGATAAGGTTAGCCATGAATTAACAAAGGAAGAGGCCCGCAAATTAGTCGAATATAATGACGAGGTTAAAAAATATAGTTGGACATCTAAACCGAAAATCCCGAAATTTGACTATGTTTATAATGGAAGGTTGCGAATTGTACTTGGAGATAGAAATTATATTCGGGATAATTCTGAAAAATTGGAAGATCGATTAGGCGATATTTTGATAGCATTATATGAAAAATCTGAAGAGATACGCATAGAACGAGAAATTCGAGAGGATGAGCAGAGAAAGCGAAAAGAAGAGGCCCAGCGTCAAGAGGAAATCCGTAAAAGAGAAGCAGAAGAAATAAAAAGAACAAAAGAACTGGTGAATCAAGCGGAGGATTATAAAATAGCTTGTGAAATTAGACAATATATTTCAGCAGTTATGCAAAAAGAAAATCTTGATGCTGAAAAGATGGAATGGATTCAATGGGCAAAGAGAAAAGCAGACTGGTATGACCCGATTATTGCTACAATGGATGAATATTTAGGTAAACGGGAACATTCCAAATCTAGCGGAGAAAAAGAATTAAATGAATCAAACCTTAATAGATATGGTTGGAGATGGTGATTTTTATATAATAAAATTAACGTTATAGACACATCTTTCAAAATATTGTGTGCTTTCTAATATCCAATATTATTTTTCATCATAATGACTTTTACAGTTGTGGATATGTGAATACCTCCTTTTTGACGCACACTTTAAATAAGGATGGATACTTGATTACAAAACACATTGCTGGTTCATCAACCATCAATGTGTCTTTGTTTTCATATTATAGAAATGAGTGAATTATTTGTAAAACATTGACATTTATTTTTGAAAGGAATATGATTATAATTGGTGAAAAATGGAAGTTGTTAAAATGTGTGTACTATTAGAAGAATAATGTACTAAGGATAGGAATCATGGGGTACGGTTTATTAATTTTCTACTTTGTATGTTGCAGAAAATTCTTTCTGGAAAAACAGTGTTCGTTAAGATCGTGTCACTTTTATAGTATAGATTATGTCCCCCCAAAAAAAATAAATCTGTTTTATGCCATGGGCTAACGTATTGATTTTAAAAATAATTGTAAAAGGAGAACGAAAATTGTGAAAAATATCAATGCCACTGAAAGCGGTATATCATTTGAAACTAAACAGAAGATTGCATTCGCCAATTCTGCCAACGCATACACAGATATTACTCCGTATGAACTAGAAATTGGGTTTCCTAGTATTAATTATCGAGGGTTTTTTGCCCAGCCTAGAGAGGTAATTATATATGTTGCACCAGCTCAGACATTTACTGATAAGAATATGGTAGTAGGGTATACTGGAAAGTCTGCGGGTGTAAATGTTAGAGTTGCTAAGGGTATTTCGGTTCGAACAGGCAGTATGGGTGGAAAACCAATCCGGAATAATGTTAGAAATTATAATGATGGGGATTTGATCATTACAAATAAACGGATTTTATTTGTCGGGAAAGATGATAGCTTTGAATACAGAGTAGATAAGATTTCTGCCACTAAAATAATTGATAAGACGAGTTTTATAATACAATCTGGGAGAGCATCAAAGAATATACAGATGAACGCAGCGCTTGTAGTCTACGCTTGTGGATTCATCAATTATGTAGTTGGTGAGCATAGTAGGGGAGTGGATATTTTTTCTGAGATAGAAAAAGATAAAAAGAAGATTACTC
This sequence comes from Lachnospiraceae bacterium, assembly GCA_003543235.1. Lineage (GTDB taxonomy): Bacteria > Bacillota > Clostridia > Lachnospirales > Anaerotignaceae > UBA8514. The sequence continues at coordinate 17,213 of DPJA01000014.1, read as the reverse complement.
AAGAACAGATGGATTTATGCAACATAGTAAGAAAAGAAATTCAAAGTATTCAAATGCCCAAACAAAAAAAGAAGAATGGGTGTCTTTGGCCATTTATAATTTTTATACTAGGAACAGCATTAATAACAGTAGTTATATCACAATTAGGCTATGACCAAGTAGAGAATCGAGAAAAAGATGAATCATCAAATGCTCATACTATTTCAATGGAATCATCAACCAACTACTCAGCACTAGACATTATCAACATGTCTCAACACCCGGTTGTGTTTGATAGTCTTGAGAATACAAGATCATATTATGATGGCATTGGTGATGATCGGATTGCAATTGTATCAATTCAAGAACATTATCAATTACAAAGTAAGCTGAAAAATATAGCTGACGATCCAGTATTAATTTATTTTATCCAACATTCAACAAAAGAAAGTTATGTGGGAACTGTACAGATTAACATTTTCCAAGAAGAATTGTGTAAAAATATGGATATCGATGGAGCACTGCAAATAATAACCTCTTATTTACCAAAGAACTTTTTGACGTACTATAAGTTAGACAGAGCTTATTCATATGGAAATGATGAAACTACTATATATACATATGCCTGCAGATTAAATGATGCAGGAGTTGAGTATCACAATAGTGTAGCAGGACAATATTCATCTTATTATAATTTTAAAATAGTCCATTACCTAAATAAAAACCAATGGAAACTAGAAACTGATTATGCTGCAAACGGTAATAAAGATATTGGATGGATTGAGAAATATGCGGATAAATGGGATGTAGATATTACAGAGTATTTTGGTATTGAAAGTAAATGATGAAAAATCACAGTCGACCAGTTCTGTCATACGAGCAAAGGTAAAAACATCAATGTTGTCCTCTCAACACACGTTGAGACGTGCGTACTTTTGTCCCACAAAAACCCACAAACATCTCCACCGTCTTTATAAACAGGAAAATTGAATAAAATAGACTTTAAAGGCAATTCAGCCTCGTCACATGGGAAAATCTCTATTTCTTTGATTAGCGAAGAAATTAGAGATTTTTTCTCTTCATCACTGATTTTGTCATACACCTTATCAAAGTTTGCCAGTAGGGTGTAGATGTTTTCCAGTGTAATGGCATCTTGCTCCACAGCTTTACGGCGCAGCTTTACATCTTCAATTTTTTCTTCAAGCTCTACGATGGTGTCATACAGCCCATCAAGCCGGAGGATCATATCGTGGAGCTTGCGTTCTCTAAAACGGGTATCTTCCGGCAGACTGTCAATTTCATTTTCAAGACGAGTTTTATTGAGTTCCACTTCTCTGAGTTTATTTTCATAGTTTTTGAGTTCTCTGTTTAAAGTGGAAGTATCAATTTCCTTGCCGATCCTTGATTTGATTTCTGCTGCAAAATCCTGATTTTTAATCAGTTCCCTGATTGCCTCGACGACAAGCGGCTCTATGTCAGTTTTCTTGAGCATAGCTTTATAGTCACAGCTTTTTCCCCGTGCGGTGCGAGCCTTACTGCAAACATAATAGTAAATCTCTTTATATGTACCGTCTTTGTTTGTCCAAGCGTGTTTGTTGGTATACATCGGACCACCGCATTTCGGGCATTTTAAAATACCGCTTAATAAGTGCGCCCTGTCCCGACCAATTTTGGACGGGGATTTAATGCCTGTTAATTCTCGTTTTTCATGCGCTTCATTCCAGAGTTCCTCATCTATGATAGCCTCGTGCTGACCGTCTGCAATAATGTATTCATCTTGGTGTACTTGGCGGTATTCATTTTTTGTGCCTTTGACCTTTTCTCTTGTCCGTCTGCCAAAAGCAATTTTTCCAGTGTACACAGGATTGTCGATTATCATTCTGACAAAATGCGTACTCCATTGTGAAAGAGTACCGTTGGCACGTTTAATTTTTGGGATACCCTGCAAATTAAGGTAGTTAGCAATTTTATAAAATCCCATATTTCCATTTACATATTTATCAAAGATAATTCGTATCGCTTCTGCTTCACTTTCTTGGATATAGAGCTGTTTGTCTTTGAGGTAGTAACCATAGGGAGCAAACCCGCCGTTCCAGCCTCCTTGACGAGCCTTTTCTTTTCGTCCGTTCATTGTCTGCTCTATGATATTTTCACGCTCTATTTCTGCAACGGCAGACAACACTGAAATCAAAAGTTTTCCGCTTGTTTGTGAGGAATCAATTCCTTCTTCAATGCAAATTAAGTTTACGCCAAAGGATTGAACGTGTTCCAACGAATTTAAAATATCGGCTGCGTTTCTTCCAAATCGGGAGAGCTTATAGACTAAGATGTAGTCAATTTCTAAACCATTTTCAATATCACATAGCATTTGCTTAAAAGCGGGTCTGCCTTCTATGGATTTGCCGGATTTACCAGCATCTTCGTAAATGTCTACGATCTCCATTTCTTCTCTGTCTGCAAAACGCCTTAAGCTGTTTTTCTGCCCGTCCAAGCTGAACCCATCAACCTGCATTTCGGTACTTACACGAGGGTAAAGTACACATTTTTTTCCACTCCGATTCATAGTAGTTGACCTCCAATCAATGATTGGAAAACATCAATCCATAAACACTGCTCTTTCAGACAACACGATTGATCTCATCTAAAACTTCTGCACCATGTTTTTCTATAATCTGAGAAAGTACATTGATAAAATCCTGATATGCTTTGCTTTTCTCATAAGAATTAGGCGGTGTAGCATCCGTAGCAGTAGGAACAGGCGCATTTTTGATATTTTCCATTCGCAATCACCTCCAAGTGTATTGCTTATATAAAGTATAAGCATAGATAACATATATGAAAAGTTTGTCACTGCATCAATTATAGTAAAACCAAGCACACAGTAAATTTACATAAAACAAAAATGCGGTGCGATTAGTTTTATTGGTTTGCCGTATTTGCCACGCCCCCCGGCAAGGGGATATTTTGAGCTGCCGTTAGCTCGGCATCATAGCCCTGCAATACCGCATGTGCTTGTCCCAAAAGCTACGCATACCGCAGGAACTCCCCCTCAAGTCTGTGGGAGGTCGTGAGAAAGTATCATTATCCCTTATGTGTGTTATTGCGGCGAACGTGCCACCGTTCGGTCTAATGGTTGCATTTATCGCTCCGACTGCTGTAATACCCATGCTCATAAAGACTCTCATCAATTATTTGGTTTCCTACTTTGGCAAGTGTGTTACAGCAGTCATCATGGCGATGCCCATTATGTCGCTTTACTTTTCAGCCACATAAGTTTCGTACTCAAAATACCGTATATTCGGTTGTCAAGGAACATGGGGAAGATTTTACCTCCCTCTATATACCCTGACTTTTTTCTTGTGGAAACGGAACGTGATTTAGAAAAAACTTTTTAAATATTTTTCTATGGTATGTAAACCTCTTTCTATACCAATGCGGACAGCTTTTTCGCTTACACCTTCTGCTTTAGCAATAGCAGTCTTACTCATGCCCATAAAATAATGAGCATAGATTCGCTTTGCCTGCTTATCCGGAAGAGAAGCAATGGCAGCGTGAAGTTGCTGGCTTGTTAGCTTACGTTCGTAAATCTCATCGAGCGAGAGAGAAACAAACGAGATGTTGTGCTCAATTCCATCGCCACGGTCAAGAGAGTAATGAGCTTTGTACGGTATTTCTTTCGCTCATATGCAGCCTCTGCTTTATCAAAATCCTTAAATACGTTTGCTAATTCATCAGGTATCTCAATAAACATATCATCTGTATAATAAGTGTAATAATCTTTTAAATTTATAATTTTCATATTTTATCCATCCTTTCGATTTTGTTAACTGAGTTGAATCAAAAGGGTGGTGGAGAACGGCATCCAACACTCAATGCCATAGGTTTGACTGTTATGGCTGTTGGATAAAATCTATATATTTTTGAAAAATGACATAAAAAGACACCTTTACGAGGGAAAACTCGAAAGGTGTCGAATAAAAGATGGGCGCAGTAGTACCCTGAAAATTGGTATAGTTTTTTGAGATTATGTAATATAGAAACTTTTGCTACAACCAGTCGCCATGGTGAGATGACGACCCTTCCCATAATAGCTGAACGCCAATTTGACACATAGCAAAGTCCCTCCAAACCTATGAGCTTGGAGGGACGAGTCATTTGAGCATGAAAATTCTCCCGCAAAACTCAACGTTTTTTTATTTAGCGGGTCTTACTTTAGTTTTATTTAGAAGATATGTTTATTAGGATACGTTTTGCTTTTCAAGCGTCTGGATGCAATATTTTTTCTAATCTATATATCATGGAGGAAAGAAATATGAAAAGAGTAAAATCTGTAAATTCACATTCCCTTTGTGTTCTGCCAACATTTATTATTGGTACCTATAATGAGAATATTAACTATGACAGAGCCAGGAGGGGATATTTTATTACTAAAATATATTATAATGAGTACTTTTTACAGTTTTAAAATTACAGCGCAACGAGACATCTGCCATAACTACTGTTATCAATTACCGTAGGGCAGATAATTTCTTGTATTCGACCAAGTATGCCTATTGTTTTTCTGCGTATAAGTTCGTAATCCTTTTACACATTACTGAAAAAGCATATACTTCTTCCGCTGTTAATGCTTCTTCAATTAGGTTCATAATTTCATTCCCAAAATCTTCAACACGATTCAAAAACGCTTGCCCCTCTTTGGTAAGAACAATATTGTAAGAGCGGCGGTCGTTTATCTGTCTTTCCTGAATAATATACTTTTTTTCCAGCAAACGCTTTGTTAATTTTGAAATGCCTGATTGTGAGATACCTCTCATTTCAGCAAGTTCTTTTGTGGTTTTTGCCCCCTGCTTATTCAATGTGTCAAGTATATAGTATTGTGCTGTCGAAACGCCCTCAACATTGAAGCGATTTGAATCTGATACAATCATGCATTGAAAGGGAACATAACTCTCTTCTAATTCTTTTATAGCCATCAAGCCAACCTCCTATTTATTATCAATGTATTTTTTCAGGTGCTTTCCCGTTAAAGAATCTTGACAATTGATTAAATCCTTTGGCAATCCTGTAAACATAATTTTACCACCATTCTGTCCTGCATAGGGACCTATGTCAATAATCCAATCTGCTTGACAGATAATATCCAAATTGTGTTCTATGACAATAAGTGTGGAATTTTGGTCTACAAGGCGATTCATTACACGAATCAACTGTTTTATATCAGCCATATGCAAACCTGTTGACGGTTCGTCCAAAACATAAATTTGACCACCGTTTTCAAGTTCGGAAGCAAGTTTAATCCGCTGTAATTCACCACCTGAAAGCGTGCTTAATGGCTGTCCCAAGGAAACATAAGTGATACCCACGTCTGAAAGTCGTTTTAATACCGTTACGATTTCTTTTTCCTGAAAAAATTCTAAGGCTTCCGTAACTGTCATTTTAAGAACATCGGCAATACTTTTTCCTCTTAGCTGATAGGCAAGCACTTCGTCCGTATAACGATTTCCGTGACATTCCTCACATACCGTAACAATTGTATCCATAAACGCCAAATCTGTATAAGTAACTCCTAGACCTTTGCAGGCAGGACAAGCACCTTGTGAATTGAAACTGAATAGGGAAGCGCTTACACCGTTCCTTTTCGCAAATAATTTTCTGATAATGTCAAAGATACCAGTAAAGGTCGCTATATTGGAACGTTTTGACGCCTGAATTCCTTTCTGATCAATAAAAACAGTTTCAGTATAAAGCTGTGGCAATACTCCATTAATTAGCGTACTTTTTCCTGAACCGGCAACCCCGGTTACAACAGTCATTACTCCTTTTGGTATATCAACTGAAAGGTTTTTTAAATTATGCATGGTTGCATTTTTAATGGAAAGCCAGCCTTTCGGGGTACGAGTATCAGGTTTTAGCTTGGGGCAATAAGATAAATATTTTGCTGTAAAAGTATCCGCTGTTTTCAGCCCATCTAAATTCCCCTGATATACAACTTCCCCTCCGTGGGTTCCAGCACCTGGCCCCATATCAATAATATGGTCTGCAATTTTTATCATGTCTGGGTCATGCTCTACGATCAGAACAGTGTTCCCTTTGTCACGCAACAGCCTCATAAGCTCGTTAATCTTGCTTATGTCATGAGGGTGAAGCCCTATACTTGGTTCGTCAAAAATGTAAGTGAGGTCAGTCAAGCTACTGCCAAGTTGGCTAACCATTTTAATTCTTTGAGACTCCCCGCCTGAAAGTGTAGCTGTTTCTCTGCTTAAGTTTAAATAGCCTAGCCCAATGGATACCATGTGCTGAATCCGATTCACAAGTTCTGAAACAATTGTAGCGGCTATAGGAGCATGAACGGATTGAACAAAATCCAAAAGCTCATTAATTTGCATATCTGCACAATCCGCGATGTTGTTACCGTTCACTTTACAAGACAATACTTTATCATTTAAACGTGTTCCGTGACAGTGGGGACATTCCTGTTTCACAACAAATCGTTCAATTTCTCTTCCATATCTGACTTTTTCGCCATCTTCTTTTTTTAGAAAACTCCGCTCAATGCGTGGAATCAGCCCCTCATACAAGGAGGTTTTATGCCATTCGGGTGTGGGATTTTTAATCTTAATTCCGTCAGTGTAAAGTAACAGCTCCAATTCCTCGGCAGAATAGTCTTTCAATTTTTTATTATTATCGAAAAAGCCTGAATGAATATAGCGGGTTAATCGCCAACCGCCAGGTTCAAAAGTTGGAAACCGGATAGCTCCCTCATTTAAGGATTTATTTTTATCTAACAGTCTTTCAATATTGATGGTTTCAATTTTTCCTAAGCCCTCGCAATGTTCGCACATACCAGCCGGGTTGTTGAATGAAAATACATCTGAATAACCTACAAATGGTTCTCCAATTCGGGAAAATAATAAACGTAATACAGAATAAATATCTGTAATTGTCCCAACCGTTGACCGGGCATTACCGCCTAATCTTTTTTGATTGATAATAAAGGCTACAGACAAATTTTCGATGGTGTCCACATCGGGTTTTCCGTAATGTGGCATACGGTGGCGGATAAAACTGGTGTAGGTTTCATTTAATTGTCTTTGCGATTCTGCCGCTATTGTATCAAATACCAATGATGATTTCCCTGAACCGGAAACACCTGTAAAAACCGTAATTTCTTTTTTGGGTATCAGAACATTTATGTTTTTTAGATTTCGCTCCCTTGCACCTGATACCTGAATATAATTATTATCAGTCATGCTTTTTCCTTTCTCTATATATATGACACGGTAAATGTATGAGTGGGTTAACTATATTTTATCACTACTTTTGTTAATTTACAATGACCATAATAGAATTTTGCGGATAAATCAGTATGTCAACATTTTTAATGACATCTTTACTAATTTTTGTTAAACATAACGTTACTTAGTGTTTAGATTTCCTTTGAATAAAAACATTTATGATACAAACTCCAATACTGATAATACAGATTCCAATCCACTGTATATACGCATATGTTAAAGATGTTATCAAATTAGATTTGGTATCCACACACTACGTTTATATGAAAAGAAGAACTTAATTTCTCTCAAAAGAGATTTTCGTAATCGAAGAATCTATTCGGAAAATGATTTGTTCCGACTAAAAATCATTAAAAATTTTAAAATCATTGGTACTTCATTGGAAGATATAGAGTTATATTTCCACTTTCCAATTTCTAATTTATTATTTTCCAGTACTAAATCAAATTGAAATACCTTAGTTGCCTTTGTTTAGTTATCCAGATATTTGCCAGCCAATGAAATCGTGACCTGATTGCCGCTTTGGTTAAAAATAGGATTTATCAGTTCCGAAAACACATAATCTTTTCCGATAGGCTTTAACACGCCGTCATTCACATACAATGATTGAAACAAGTTGTACTATTGAATATTAATCAGCCAAACAGCCAGCCCCCATTAATATTTAATACTTCTCCATTAATATAGGAAGCTTCCGAAGAAGCTAAAAAGCAAATAGCGGATGCAACGTCTTCCGGTACTCCTGCTCTTTTAGCAGGAATCTGTTCTGTATAATTCTTCAACATATCCTCTGTCAATTCTCCATTAAAGAAATTTGTTGAAGTAATGAACCCGGGAGCCACAGAATTTACCGTAATCCCCTCGGAACTTAATTCACGCGCTAAAGCACGTGTTAAACCGAGTAAACCTGCTTTTGACGATGCATAAGCAAGGGCACCTGCATTACTACCACCAGTAAATGCCCCAATGGAACTTATATTTATAATTCTTCCACCCGGTTTTCGCAAATAAGGGGCAATAGCAACCGACATGAGAAAAGCTCCTTTTAAATTTACATTTGTCACGCTATCCCAAATTTTTTCCGCATCTTCAAGAGGAGTTTTTGTTGTAATTCTGCCATTTGAACCTGCATTATTAACAAGAACATCAATAACCTTAGTTTTTCCTAAAATCTGTTTGAGTGCCAGTTCGACATCATTTCTATTGCTGACATCTGCCTTAATCCACTGAATGTTTTTTCTACTAAGGGACTGTTCTGCGAAGTCAGGCTCCGTCCGACTTAATATTGTTACATCTATGTTTTTTTCCAGCATTTTTTTTGCTGTAGCCAGTCCAATTCCGCTGCTGCCTCCTGTAATTACAGCAAATCGTTTTTCTTCCATATCGTTTACCTCCAGATTGACTTTTTCTAACTACTATTGTACTATTTACTTATTAATAAGTAAAATATATTTATTATCTATCTGTAATAAGTTAATTATATTAATAGAAGAGGGAAGACAAATGGAATTTCGACAACTTAAATATTTTATAGCTGTTGCTGAAGAACTACATTTTGGTAGAGCGGCTAAAAAAGTAGGTATAGCGCAACCTGCTTTAAGCCAGCAAATTCAACAATTAGAACAAGATTTAGGCGGTAAGCTTTTTGTTAGAACAAAACGTACCGTTTCTCTTACTGATGCAGGAAAACTTTTTCTAAATCAGGCTAGATTAATAATTACACAAGCCGATTACGCAGTAGATATAACAAGGCAGGCATTTTCAGGAGTTTTCGGGGAATTAGTGATTGGCTTTGTCGAATCTACCTCATGGGATATACTCCCTCATGTTATTGAAATATACCGAAAGAGATTTCCAAACGTAAAAATATCCTTGCAACATTTACATACAATAAATCAAATTGAGGCTTTACAAAATGGAAATATTCATATTGGAATTTCAGGATTTCCTGCAAATAATCCGAATCTGAATTTTCATATTATAAGAAAAGAATCTTATTGGGTAGCGATGCCAAAAGAACACCGCTTGTCTGAAAAACAAAATATTTTTATTAACGATCTGAAAACTGAAGATCTGATTACTACCAATCGAGAGGTTGGAGCTTTTTATTATGACAGCATGATTAAAATGTGCATGGATTCTGGTTTTAGTCCTCAAATCTGTCAGACAGCAAATGAAATGCAAACTATTTTATCACTTGTATCATGTGGGATTGGTATTGCACTAATTCATGAATCTGCAAAATATTTAAGGAGCGACCTTATATATAAGGAGTTGCTGGGGACAAATCGCCATGCTTATCAACCATCTTTTGTTTGGAAAAAAGATAATATTTCACCTGCTACCAAATGTTTTTTAGAAATAGCATTGAATTTATATCCTTAAACAGTTAATTAAGCTACTATATTTCACTTAAATTTCAATATTATATTGAATAATTAAAAGCTATTGAAACCTTTATTGATATAGGGTGTTTTAAGCCAGACATTTGCTGTTATCAGCTCTATGTTTTTATTTAGTAAATCCATGTTTTTTTGCCATATAGGCTGTTAAAAATGCTATAATTAATAATATAAATAATACTTTGAGAAACAAAGTAGCACCGAAACTTTTAAGGAGTATTCCACCAACGAATCCTCCACCTGCTATAGCCAAGTTCCACACAGTTGTGCTTATCGACATAGCTATATCAACGCCTTCATCTGGAACAGTATTAGCAAGTGATGTGCTTAATAGCGTAGATGAACCACCAAAGGTAAGCCCCCAAATAGCAGTACATACATAGATAGCTATAAGATTATTGGTAGATATTCCAAACAGGATTGAATCCAATAAAAATACAAATATACTTATCAAAACTAATAACCGTAACCACCGGTCTATGAATAGACCAACAATCCATATACCTACGATTGCTGAAATACCAAAAATGAACAATGCCAAATCAATATGATTCACAATACCCAATGACGTTAGAAATGGATTTATATAAGTGTAAATAATATTGTGAGACAGTATCCAAGTCATAATAACGAATAAAATAGGGCATACTCCAGAAGTCTTCAAAATACTCAAAACAGAAAACGCGGCTTTATCAGACTGTCCTTGATAGTCAGGGACTTTTATAATAATCCATATTACCGAAATCAAATTAAGTATTGCCATGAATGTAAATATATAGCGCCAGCCAACAATGTTGCCCAGAAATGTTCCAACAGGTACTCCAAGGGCTAAAGCAATTGGGACACCCATCATTGCTATCGCTAAACCTCGTCCCTTTAAATTATCTGGAACCATGCGCCGGGCATATCCAGGAATCATTCCCCACAAAACTCCAGCAAATATCCCCGCAAAAAGGCGTACAATTAATGTCAACATATAGTTAGATGATATTGCTGTAATTGTATTGAAAATAAGCAATCCGCAAGTAGATATAAGAAGAAGTGGGCGACGCCGCCAACTTCGAGTTATGGTAATCAATGGTATAGCGGCAATTAATGAGCCAATTGCATATAGGGTAACTAACTGGCCAGCAAGACTTTCTGAGACTCCAAGGCTCTTTCCTATTTGTGGCAACAGACCTGCCGGAAGTGTTTCTGTCATAATGGCTGTAAATATTGTCATTGCCAAGACAAGTAACTCCAGAATCGGAAACCTGTTTATTGTATTTGAATCTTTTATAGTATCACTCATTTACTCATTCCTGTCCTCTAATATTTTTCTTTCAAACTCTCTATCCACACAGATCTTTAACACTTCTTTCTGTTATAATCTCTTTTAAAGCATTAGTTCCGTTTATAGCTTTGGGAAAACCTGAATATACAGAAACCAGAAGCATAATCTCCTTAATTTCGTCAACCGTTAAACCTACATTAATTCCTGCATTAATATGAAATTTTAACTGTGGAACAGCAGTTCCCAAAGCTGCCAAAGCTGAAATAGTAGATAGCTCCCTAAATCTTTTACTTAAATTGTTCCTTGCCGAAATATCGGCTTGAGCACATATTATAAGCTGAACCAAATCTGGTGAAATATCTTTATATGTTTCATTAAGCAGTTCCGCTTGATGACTATCCAATTCAGAAAGTTCTTTTAGACCGACTTCGTATCTTTCCGAAGATAAAACTTTATTTGTTGGTTCTTCTCCTATACAATCCTTTATCCCTTGATTTTTACGTTCCTTTAACACGTTCTTTAATTCGTTCATCACATTTATACTTGCTGGGAAACCAGCATAAGCGGACATTTGAAGTATTATTTCTTTAATTTCATTAATCGTACAGCCAACATTTAATGCTCCATTTATGTGAACCTTTAATTGTGGTTTTGCATTTCCCATCGCTGTTAATGCCGCTACTACAGCCATTTCTTTTGATTTTAAATCCAGTATATTTCTTGAGTATATATCCCCCCAAACGTACTCAATCATATACTTAACCAAATCTGGAAATATGTCATTCATGCTATTTACTACATTATCACCAGATTTCCCGTCTACCTCTTGTAATTTTTTTAGTCCTCGTTTCAATCTATCTTCCATTCATTTTTCCCTCCATTTCCGTATAAATTTCAACTTTTTTTGCAACATAATCTCGTGATTTAGATAATTCTTCAATCTTATTTTCAATAAATTCTAAATGTTCTTTCATAATATTTTTTCTTTCTGTAATAGTTGAATCTCCCATCTTCCGCAATTGAGCATATTTCTTCATTTTATTTATATTCATTCCAGTTTCTCTAAGCCTGCCTATCATCTCAATCCATTTTATGTCTTCCTCACTGTATATTCTTTTTCCAGAAGCATTTCTTTTTATATCCGTGATTAATCCAATGCTTTCGTAGTACCTTAACGTACTAGAGTTTAGTTTCATTAATTTTGATACGTCACTTATTTCAATGTCTGCCATAAAAAACACCTCCCTTACATACCTAAAATATCACTTAAAGCGCGCTTTAAGTCAAGTTACTTTTAAAGATTTACGTTTATTAACGAAATAGTGGGATAATATTTAAGAACTGTAGAAAATTTGATAATATTCTTACCACGTACCATTCTGTAGATTAAAAAGCCATTTGGTATTTTTACATTTATGAACTTTTATAATTTTATAAAAGGCAGAAAACCATAACTAGTTTAGATTTTCTGCCTTTTGTATCTTATTTGTCATTTTACAATTATCCAGTTCCCGTCCTTTTCCAGAACTAAATCAAATTGTTATAATAAAAAAGAGAATCCTTTTTATTGTGATGAAGCCATTCTATATATCTCTTTCATGTCTTCTTTATTTAGTACCTTGAAATTTCCTATGGTTCGTTGATTTTCAAAACTGCATTTTTGTGCAAGCTCTTCAATCTGCAATTCCGTTAGTATTATGTCTAAATCACCCATTTTTGTAGGCATGCCAAGGTCAATAAAAAATTCTTCCAAAGCTTCAATCCCTTCAAGTGCCGCCTTTTCAGGTTCAGAAAAATTACATGGAATATTTAAAACATGGGAGGCAAATTCCATAAATCTGTTGGGATTTGCTTTTAATACGTACCTGGCCCAACTCCCCCATATTGCTGCTAATCCAGCACCATGTGAAACATTAAACATTCCGCTTAATTCATGTTCTAATTGATGAGTTGCCCAATCACTTGCTGAACCGCATCCCGTCAAATCATTATGTGACAAACTCGAAGCCCACATAATTTCCGCACGAGCTTTATAATTTTCCGGCTCTTTCATTAAAATTTTAGAATTATGAATTACAGTACGCATGATACTTTCACTAATCCCATCTGTAACTTCCATTGAAGACTCAGAAGAAAAATATCTCTCCATAGAATGCATTAAAATATCTGTACAACCACAAGCTGTCTGCCACTTAGGTAATGTGAAAGTAAGCTCCGGATTCATAACAACAAACTTACATCTTCCCAAATCAGAATTGCATGCCCTTTTTAAGTTCCCAGATTCATTCGTAATCATAGAACAATAGCTCATTTCACTTCCTGAAGCAGCTATTGTTAAAACCGCCCCAACAGGTAAGCATGCAGCAGGCTTTCTTTTACCATTATAGAAATCCCAGACATCACCTTCATTTGCCACACCATATGCAATTGCTTTCGCAGTATCAATGACGCTGCCTCCTCCAACGGCAAGAATAAAATCGATCTGTTCATTCTTGCAAAGATTGATACCCTCGTATACTTTGGATAACACTGGATTTGGCACAACTCCTCCTAAAGAGATAAAAGATATACCGGATTCTGACAACGAACTATATATACGTTCTAAAAGGCCAGAACGTTCTGCGCTATTCCCTCCAAAAAGCACAAGTGCTTTTTTACACTCAAATGAACGAATTAATGTTCCTACTTGTTTTTCTGTTTCCTTTCCAAAAATAACTCGTGTAGGGGCATAATACTCAAAGTTTTTCATGTTTTTCCTCCAATCATTTTATGACATTAGTGTAAAGCCTTGAGTATACTCAAGCGCAAGAAGAATCTTCAGATTTTATAAATATTTCTATAAATAATTCTTGACATAGCATATACTTAGATCTATAAATTATATTTAGTGATTGATTATTGCCAGGCTGGAGGATATACATGTACGATACAATTGCACAAGCTTCTAAAAAAACAGGTATTTCCATACATACTTTACGTTATTATGATAGAGAAGGGCTACTTCCTTTCATTGAACATTCACCAAATGGAAGCCGTTTATTTAATGAAAACGACTATGAATGGATTGCCGTGTTACAATGCTTAAAAAACACAGGAATGCCTTTAAAGCAAATTAGAACCTATATGGATTGGTGTATGCAGGGGGATACGACACTCGAAAGAAGACTTGCACTTTTCCAATCTCAAAAAATTGAAATAGAGCGGCAGTTTAAGGAAATACAAAATTACCAAAAAATTGTGGAGTATAAAATCAATTATCTAAAGGGACGTATTGATGGCACAGAAGAAAAAAGTATAAGTCAATTTTAAATATTTGTATATAAGCTGTAAGGGAAGAGAATTCGTCTTTTGGATAATTTTCCCATACAGCTTTTCTGCTATTTTACAATCTTCAGTTATTATAAAAACAAATGGATATCATCAACTATATTGAATTTTTCAACAGAAACCAGATCTGTTTTTTGTAGTATATTTTCCCACAAATAGAATGCTCACTTTTCAACAAAGAATTTTCCTAAAGGGTTGCAATAGCCATGTCATAAAATTTGATAAAGAACTTATCTAATATTCCTGCTTCCTTTTATATGCACATAACCGGCAATCAACTGACTGGCTAGCCCAACAATACATACCCCAATCCAGCCGAAATGTTGGAAACTGAATGTTCCCAGCCATGAACCCAAAGACCCACCTAAAAAATATGATACCATGTAAATAGCTGTTATGCGGTTACGTGCTTCTTCGCTTAACTGATGAATTCTTGTCTGATTACTGACGTTGCAGGACTGAACACCCAAGTCTAGTAAAATAACGCCCACAATAAGTCCCCATAACTGAACTCCTAAAATACCCAATATCACATAGGCCACTATAATAACAACAATGTTAATCCCGACTGTAAATCTTGCACCTTTTTTGTCCGAAAGCTTGCCTGCCGAACGAGAAAATAATGCTCCCACAACTCCAACCAAGCCAAATAATCCGGCCACGTCAGTTCCCATATGATAATGCGAACCTTGCAATAAAAATGTAAGTGTCGTCCAAAATGCACTGAATGCCAGAAATGCCATAGCACCAACGATAGCAGATTCTCTCAATAGAGGAAACTGTTTTATTAAGGCCGCCATTGATTTTAAAGATTCACTGTATTTTATTTTTGAATCTCCATAGCTTTTTGGAAGCACCAAACGTAAAGCCACCCAAAGCAGTAGCATAAAAAATGCGGCGATGAAATAGATATTTTTCCACAGCATATATTTCCCAATGAATCCACTGCCCACTCGTGAAAGTAAGTTTCCTATCAACAATCCACTCATAATACTGCCAATTACCCTTCCTCTTTCACTAGGACTGGCTAATTGTGCAGCAAAAGGGATTAAAAGTTGAGGTATCACAGAGCAAAAACCAATTCCAAAGGAAGCAATTGATGCAATTATCATGTTTGGTGAAAAAAATAATAGGAGCAGAAATGCACCCGTTCCTAGTATCATAGTTAAAATCAACTTCCGCCTTTCTAGGATATCTGCTAATGGCAAAATAAGTAGTAGCCCTAAAGCATCTCCAACTTGCGTTAAGGTTGCCAGAAGACCAGAATATCCTTGTGTAACATGATAATACTGTGCAATTTCCGCTAGTAGCGGTTGTATGTAATATAAATTTGCTGCCGTCAATCCACTTGCAACCGACATTAATAAAATCAAACGCTTATTTAAAGTAGCTTTTTTAGCGTTATTTTTGTTCCCTGATTCCATGAACTTGACCTCTTTTCTTATCTGTTCTTTTTTGTAAAAGATTTGATTTTAGTATACTCAAAGGTTTATACTATTACTAGATAGGTGTTTATAGTAGTATAAATACTACCTGTTTAGGATTTGGCACATTCTATTTTCTAGCATTATAAAAAGGAGAACTTTTCACATGAAAGAGGTAATATCCAGATATAAAGAACTTGGTGATTTTTTAAAAACTCGCAGAGCAAAGATTTCGCCCTCACAAGTAGGACTTCCAGAAGGCTCCCGCCGCAGAACACCCGGACTAAGACGTGAAGAAGTTGCCTCTCTTTCTGGTATCGGAATTACGTGGTACACGTGGTTAGAGCAAGGAAGAGATATACAGGTTTCCTCACAAGTATTAGAAAGTTTGTCCCGTGTATTAATGCTGAATGAAGATGAAATACGCCATCTATATACCTTGGCAAATCAAAATTCACCAGTAGATATTCCTCCATACCATCATGATGTGAATCCAATGCTACAGCGTATATTAGATAGCTTGTCGCTTTCTCCGTCCATGATATTTGATACCCGCTGGAACATTATTGCTTGGAACAGAGCTGCTGAATTAGTCATGTTAGATTTTGGAAAAATTGATATTTCACAAAGAAATTATATTTGGCTTATATTTACGAATTTAAAATTCAAAGAACTCTTTAATAATTGGGACAACCAGGCTCAAGGACTGGTCGCACGTTTTCGTGCAGAATGTGGTAAATATATTGAAGATCCCTGGGTAACTGAATTTGTTCAGAAATTAAAAAATGAGAGTAGGGAATTCGATAAATGGTGGTCGATGCATGATGTTGAAAACGAAAAAGGAAACTATAAAATTTTCAATCACCCAATAGTAGGGAAACTGACATTTGAACATACAAGTTTCTTTGTGGCAGATAATATGAGTCTTAAGTTATTTGTCAATGCTCCTGCACCGGATACAGATACAGAAGTCAAAATGAAAAAATTAATGAGCTAGTCGTAAAAATAGGTTTGCATATAAATATAAGAAATAATCAGTCATTTTGTGTTCGTAAATTTCACAAGGGGAAAGGGATAGGAAAAAATATTTTTTTCGATTCCACCATCAGCGTCCAACGAATAGTGGGCTTTGTTATAAAAACGGTGGTGAATGTAATTTCTTCCCTTCAATAAAAAAGTCTGAACTATAGAACGAGTAATAATCCCGCAGATTGATTTTAGCCATAAGGCGTTCCTCCATTTCGATTTTTTAAGGGATGCTGGAATCGAAATGAAGAAAGGAGGAGAACAACAGTGGTGCGGGACTTCGGACCAAGTTGATCCGAAGTGATAAGGCTTGTTGGAAAGGCAATGGAAAGGCAACATATTTTTGGACAATATTTTAAAGGAGAGATTGCCTATACTCAACAGGACTTTTGTATCCGAGTGTTCCATGAATTCTTTTGTTGTTAAACCAGTAAACATAAGCTGACAATTCTCGTTTTAAATGCTCTAAATTCTCAAAGTGTCTTGA
>DPJA01000021.1 GCA_003543235.1 Lachnospiraceae bacterium | reverse complement strand
GTCTACTTTATTGTAACCCATCCAGAAGGAGGAAATCTAATTGTGAAAAGCGTTTGCAGTGGAATCGTTTGTATTTTTTATTGTTATTTCTTCAGCTGTAATAAGTCATTAAAAAATAATGGTTTTTATATCTTGACTATTAATAAAAACAGAGTATACTTATGCTGATATAAATAATTTAGGGAGAAAGCTACAGGTTGATAAAAAAATGACTGGGCATAGTCGTATAGCGTTTTACATGAATAAAAAAAGAGAGTTTTTTGTTTTATTTATGAGTTGCTTAATACGAGGATGTCTTTTTATATGCCGTGTTTTTGAGAAAGGTTTTAAATATGGCGGATAACTTAAAGTAGTTCGGATGTAGTTATTTTAGATCTAGCTTGAGAGCCTTACGGTAACTTGATTCTACGTATCTACAAGAGAAGGATTCGAATCATGTCGATTGCCACTGGTCCAAAAGTGAAAGGCAAAATTATGAAAAGCTGATAATTGCAATTGATATTGCAGAGCAGATGGGAAAACATATGTTGATACTGAAACTAAAATCCGTACAAAATCATTTTTTTTACATAGAATTAGGACGCTTCCCTTAAAAGATATACAGAATGCGGAGAATTTAGATATCAAAATGTATGACTTTACTAGATTTTTATCCTGCAAAAAAAGAGAGACAAAGGATAGAAAACAGAAAGTAGAATGGTTTTATAGAAGTTTTGTTGCCAATAAGAAATTAAAATAAATACTAGTTGAAGATGAGTGTGGAGAATAAAATGGAAACAATTAAGATCGTTAACTTAACTATAGGCATTATTTTTTTACTATGCTATTTGTATCAGCTGTACTATGTACCTATTGCACTACTTAAAAAAGAAAAACCTCGGTTGGTTGAAAAGCTTCATAACTATGCTGTTCTGATATCTGCGAGAAATGAAGAAAAAGTCATTGCTAGCCTTATAGAAAGCATAAATAAACAGTCTTATCCATTTGAACGCATTACAGTGTTTGTGGTTGCTGATAATTGTACGGATAATACTGCTGAATATGCTGCCTGTGCTAATGCAGTTGTATATGAACGCCATAACCAAATCCAAGTAGGTAAAGGGTATGCTTTGAACTACCTGCTTGAACATATTGTTGAGGATTATGGCATAGAAACTTTCGACGGTTATTTTGTATTTGATGCAGATAATATTTTGGATAGGGATTATATTTCGGAAATGAATAAGGTTTTCTCTGACGGATACCATATAATTACCAGTTACCGCAATTCTAAAAATTATGGTGATAATTGGATATCTGCAGGCTACGGACTCTGGTTTCTACGGGAGTCAAAATATCTGAATAACGCTCGTATGTTGCTTAACACAAGCTGTGCTGTTTCGGGAACAGGATTTGTGTTCAGTCGAGAAATACTACGTAAAAATGGGGGATGGAAATTTTTCCTACTGACAGAAGATATTGAATTTTCAGTACATAGTATTATCAATGGAGAAAAAATAGGATATTGTAAAGATGCTGTTATTTATGATGAACAGCCAACAAATATAAGCCAGTCCTGGAACCAGAGATTGCGTTGGTCTAAAGGGTATCTTCAGGTATTCCAAAGATATGGATACAAACTTATGAAAGAATCTTTGAAGGGAAGTTTCTCTAGCTTTGATATGAGTATGACTATTTTGCCAGCAGTTTTTGTCACCATAATAGGCTTACTAATTAATCTATCAGCAGCTGCAATGGGCGTCTTAGCTGGAACTAAAGGGTGGTTATCAATATACTTAGCTTTTGGAATACTTAAGAATGCCTACTTTACTCTTTTTGCCTTTGGGTTAATTACAACAGTTACTGAGTGGAAAAATATCAATACAAAGACATGGAAAAAAATACTGTATGTATTTACGTTCCCGATATTTATGCTTACCTATATTCCTATTACAATTGTTGCCGTATTTAAAAATGTGGAGTGGGAGCCAATTTCTCATAACTGCAATATATCTATAGATGATATCAGGCGATGAAGAACTCATCCAACTATCAGCAGCAGACAGAGAATACTTTGAAGTACAGACAAGAGCTCGTAGTATTCAAGCTCAAGCAGTAAACAGAGGAGCAAGTAATCTTTCATTGGTAATATAATCTTGATGTATCAGAAGAAATCATTGTAGATAAATTACCGATTAAAAAGTCTAGTTAATTAAACGATGGAATAATGACAAAGAGCAGTCTCTATAATAGATACTGCTCTTGCTTGTTATTAGGAAATAATAAAATAGCTTTGCATTATATGCTTATAAAAGAAAATGAAGGTAACCTTACTTTTTAAAGTGAAACAAGATATTAATATGGCTTGGGCAATGCGTAAAAAGTGTGTAGGTAAATTTCTACATAAATCGTATGGAAAAAACAATAGGTATAATATTTGAATTTTATAGTGCCTTTTACATATTAAAACCATGTGCTCTCATATACTGATAAAAAAGGGGATATAATATGTGTACAGCCATGACATTACAATCTGAACAAGGAGAAACATTTTTTGGAAGGACTATGGACTTTTCTTACGATATTCAACCTGAGATTTATATAGTACCTAAAGGCTATATATGGAATAATACTTTGGATATGAATTTGATTCGTAATAAATATAGTTTTATCGGAATTGGGCAGAAGCTTGATGGCATTTTAGGTTTTTTTGACGGTGTAAACGAAGAAGGCTTTGCTGCAGCTACATTATATTTTGCAGGATACGCTCAGTATAATACGCAATCGCATTATTCAACTTCTAAGCCAATAGCCTCAATTGATTTTCTTCACTATATTTTAGGAAGATGTGAATCAATAGAAGCTTTGAAAATAGTATTAAATGACATCTCTATTATAGGTATGCCAGACCCGGTTACACAAAGTGTAGCTCCCCTACATTGGATGGCTACAGATAAGAGTGGAAAAAGCATTGTTATTGAACAAACAAAAAACGGATTGAAAATTTTTGACAACCCTGTGGGGGTTATGGCCAATAGTCCTGATTTTCCATGGCATATGACTAATTTGAGAAACTACATGGAAGTTTCTCCAGACCAGACTGAAGAAGTTTTTTGGGGAAATCTCAGGTTAAAGCCATTTGGTCAAGCTGGAGGAACTATGTTACTTCCAGGAGGGTACACATCTCCGGAACGTTTTGTAAGAACTATATTTTTGAAAACCCATGTACCAACACCTAAAAACGCTATTGAAGCAATAGTATCTTGCTTTCATATTATGGAAAGTGTATCTATTCCTAGGGGAGCTGTAATATCTTCAAGAAATACATATGACTATACAAAATATACAGCTTTTATAAATACAAATACGTGTGAATATTTTTTTAAAACATATGACAACTTGCAGATCGTAAAAGCAAGTCTATTTGATGATGATAAATTGTTAGAACATCCTTTTCGCCTGGGATGCTCTAATTAATCAAAATTATAACACAAGAATATAAAATTTCTTATGCACATAGCGTTAGGAATAAGTCGTAAGCCATACATTACCAAATTAATTTGGCACTTTTTGAACTATAAAATCGTATAAAACACCATGGAATTTTATGGTATCATAGGAGAACTTAACCACCCCAACCCATGATAAAATGGGATAAAGTAACATTCTTATTCATGTTATAGTAATACTGTGGAAAGAGTTCGATTTTGGTTAAAGCTATAGATAAAACGGATTATATCAAAAAGATATAGTCCGTTTTCTTATTACTTAAAGTCTGGATGAGTTTAAATGTGCGAAGTTTAAAAACATTGCTATAGTGGTTTTAAATTAAATTAATGAAGATTATTATGTTCTATTTTGTCTTTGGTAAGTTTATCGTCAGTACTTTCTATATAGTCTAAAAAAAAGCAAAACTATAGTTTTCTTGTTTTTGCATAAATGCAATAGAAAAACTAGATGTTTCATTTCCACCATAAGTAAAAGTTGTAAGCTTTTCTAATTTTATAATTGAGAGAAGGTTTTTGATTAAATCATTTATAAATAAGGCAGCTTGAAGTTGTGACACTCCAATATCATAATTTCCTATAGAGAAATTGAGCCAACCGAAGCTTAAATTGGAAATAGAAAAAAGCATAAAAGCACCTCCAGTATTGTTTTGAATTGTCTATACTATTTAATTATCAAAGAACAGGATGTTTCTTATTAATAGTATATAAATTTACATACACTGTTTTTGGTGCAACAGATATGTTTAAATGCAAGAAGAGTAACATAACATTTTTACAAACTGGTTTGAGTTATTGAGCTCAAGAGTTTATAATTCAGTACATAATTATTTAGTGATGTATAAGAAAAAGCGATGTAGCAATGTTTATTGGAGGTGTGAATATGGCGACAAATATTAAAGTATACAGGGGAAATCAAATTGGCGGATGTGTGGTTATAGTCAATACGGATACAACCCGAATCTGTATAGATATGGTAGAAAATTTGCCGGGAAATGAAACAGCGGAAGAATTAGAAATTAAAGGGCTTACTTACGAGGAAGAAAATTTTGAAGCTGTATTCTTTACACATTATTATGGGGATCATATTGGTGAGCTTCAGCGTATTCTTCCCAATATACCTTGTCAATGACGGTGATAAAATCTAAGAAAACAGCGGTTAAATTTTGTAGTTTTATGGGGTAGAAAATATTTTGTGTTACACTCAAAAAAAATATAGTAAGAGAATATGTAGCTTCTAAAAAAACTCAGTTAGCAAAAAGGCGACGGTGCGTTTTGAAACTATGCCGGGTCTTCAGGGGTAAGTGGATTGGGGATTCTTTGAAAATTATAAAGTGTTTCAAAACGGAGAGTATAAGAATTATATTGTTTTCTTATGATTTCGGATATTCCAGAACCAGATATATTGAGTTTGTTACAGATATGACTGCAAATACACTTATAAGATGCCACGTAAATACATTTAGATACTTTGGTGGATATCCTGAGAGTAATTCCTTTATTTTTCAAATTGCCTTAAATAATAATGTGAGAAAAAGTATAATTTTGATTGGTTAAAAATTTTTATAAAATATTTACTTAATTTTTTATAATTTTAAAAATAAACCCAATATATGTCCATGTTGAGTTATATAATGGAGTTAAAGGTGGTGATAACTTGACAGCAGGATTAGATTATAATGGCAATAAGGGGTTTCGGCTACTTAGTATCAATGAAAGATTGAACAAGGGAGAAGTACTTTGTAAAGCAACCCTGGCATTAGAATATGGGGTTACACAAAAAACAATCCAAAGAGATATGGATGACTTAAGAGCGTATCTTGCAGAAACACATTTTTCTGAAAGTGAAGTAGCAATAAAATACGATAAGGCTCGTAATGGATATTATTTGGTTCGTTTTGAAAGAGAGTGGCTTACAAATGAAGAAATGTTGGCTTTAAGTAAGATACTATTAGAGAGCAGAGCCTTTTGCAAAGCGGAGCTTGATATGCTTTTATCTAAATTATTTACCCAAGTCACTCCATATGGGTACTCTCTGAATATGTAACTACAAATGAAATTATTGAAATTTCATACACAAGGAAAGATGGGATTTCAAAAACACACGACGTTAAGCCAGTTGCTATCATGTTCTCTGAATACTATTTCTATTTAATTGCGTTTATGGCAGATGATAGCAAAGATTATCCGACAGTTTTTCGTATTGATAGAATTGAAACATTAAAGGCACTAAACAAAAAGTTCCAAATCCCTTACAAAGATAAATTTAATGAAGGGGAATTTCGCAAGAGAGTTCAATTTATGTATTCTGGTCCGTTGCGTAGAGTTACTTTTGAGTTTTACGGGCAGGCAATTGAAGCTGTATTGGACAAGCTACCAACAGCAGAAATTTTGTCTAGTGATGATGAAAAGTATGTAGTTCGTGTAGAAGTATTTGGGGATGGAATAGATATGTGGTTGAAGAGCCAGGGGGATAATATAAAAGTGATAAAATAACAAATTTGTCATCTTTAGCTACTAAAATAGGGGAAAATGCAATTAAGCACCTCAATTTCTTGAAAATTGATTCTTTGGTTAATTTAAATCGTCATTTCTATATATCAACCAAAAATTAGGATGGAAAAAATACGAATCTGATAACCGATTTTACAAATGGGGTGTGCAGGGTGAAGAATTACAAACAAGATTTAAGATGGCATGTACTAAAAGTGTTGCAAATGATTACATTAGTTGCAGCGGTATTTGCTACAATAAGTAATATTATTAATAAAAGACCCATAACCATAATCTTGCAGCCGGTTCTAGCCTTATTGTTTATAATTGGAATCTGGTTTTATCAGAAGAAAGAGAAACACCGATATGTTGCCAAACTAACTTATATGACCTTTTTTTGTGGGATTTACTTGCCGATATCATGGTATTATTCTCCAGGAATATCAAGTTCAATCGGTTATTATGCGATATTAGTTATTGTCATGTCTGTATATTTTATTGAGCATAAGTTTGAACTTGTGTTTCCAGTAATTAGTATAGCAATTTCGGTATCAATGATAAGATATGAACTGATTAATCCTGAGCATTTTATTCCATTTCCAGATAAAGAAACCCAGATGAATGATATAACAATTAATTTCATTATAATTGTATTTTTACTATTTTTGGTTATTAACTATATCAATAGGCATTATGTTAAGGAAAAAGAAAGATTTTACATATTATCTATTACAGACGAGTTAACAGGGGTATATAATCATAGGTATTTGTTAAATTGCTTGGAGAATCTTGTGAATAATAATGTAGAGAAGAAAAATATTTCTTTGTTATTTATAGATGTCAATAATTTTAAATGGATAAATGATAATTTCGGCCATTTGGAGGGTGATGTTGTATTAATAAAACTGGGAGAGATACTTAGGAATAACTTTTCCATCTGTGGAAGATTTGGTGGAGATGAATTTGTTGTGATTATACCAGAGTCTGATATTTCAGAAGCTAAGTGTCAAGCAGATAAGCTGAAGAAGGAATTTGAGAAGTATGTACATGAGAAGAACTATAAAAAATTATCTCTATCTGTTGGTGTATTTTCAAGCAGAGATAATCAAGCAAAGGAAATTATTCGCAAGGCGGATGAATATATGTATAACATTAAATATGCAAGTAGGTAATTTGCAAGGAGTAGCGTAGCTTTGCTATATCTAAAGTGGTATTGAGGGAAATTGCACAAAGACTTAATATTATGGTATTAACCGCGATGGTATATTCAATATTATATTTAGATGTCAGAAGAAAAAACAGGGTTTACGAGGGTTGGGGGTATACTCCTGATTCTCGTAGATTTTTGCTTTTTGGAGAATGGAAAGTGCAATTTGTGTATGGAAGTGGCAGGTTGAGGTGACAGGATAGCTTTGGGATAAGTTGAGAAAATAGGATTGTTATCTTAGATTAAATAGCCAATAAAATAAATACTAATATTTATTGACAAATAATTTTAAAACTTCTATTATTGTAGGTAAATATTGGAAAAACTTCCTTTAAGAGGTATAAATTTATGTATATTGCTCATGTGAATGATAAAAATGAGATCCAAACAGTAAAAGAACACAGCGTCAATACTGCTGTTTTAGCAAAGGAATTTGCCATTGACCCATTAAAAAATATACTTTACGGTATGGGACTATTGCATGATATTGGGAAATATCAAACCTCATTTCAGCTTAGAATAAAAGGGAATAAAAATATTAAAATCCCTCATGCCTTGTGTGGTGCGAAGGAGGTGGATTGCTTATTTCGAAAAAGCTTTACAAGCATATTAATGCAATACTGTATCAGCGGACATCATGCGGGCATTCATAATTTTGGAACCGGTGCCGATACGGAGCAGGATAATACACTTTGTGGCACTTTAAGAAGGGAAACAGAAGATTATAGTGCATACAGTGAGGAGTTGAAATGTAAGGAATCAGAATTAAAAGCTGCTGATGAGATTGGTCGACTATTAGAAGAAGAATACAAATCAGGATTGTCAAATCAAAAAATAGCGGAGATATTTGCTTTTTTAACCAGATATGCTTTTTCCTGCTTAACGGATGCTGATTCCATAGATACACAGAAATTTTGCCAAGGAGAATATCAAAGTATAAAGTCTGATTTTATTAGCTGCTTGGATAAGCTGAATCGGAAGTTTGAAGAGTTTACTACAGTTACACCGTTGCAAAAAACAAGACAGATATTGCAAAACCAAGTGTATGAAAGGCTGGACGAAGCAGGAAAAATCTATTTAATGAATATGCCTACCGGCAGCGGCAAAACCCTTTGCAGCATAAAATGGGCACTTGAAAAAGCAATCGAAACTAATAAAAAAAGAATTATTTACATCATTCCCTATAACAGTATTATAGACCAAACTGCCAATGTATTTGAAGGAATTTTTGGAAAGGACTTAAACATTTTACGCCACCAATCCACGTTTCAATATGAAAATGACGATAACCCCGATGAAGAATATCAGTATAAAAAAGCGTGTGAGAATTGGGATGCAGATTTCATTATTACGACGGCAGTTCAATTTTTTGAATCTATTTATGCAAATAAAAGAGGAAAGCTAAGAAAGCTTCATAATATGGCAGATTCCATTTTGATTTTCGACGAAGCACATCTTATGCCCGTTGAATTTTTACAGCCTTGTCTGAACGGAATTTTTCATATTACACATTATTTAAACAGTGAAGCGGTTTTTTTGACTGGTACAATGCCGAATTTTCAAAGCCTTTTAAACCGCTATTGCTCAAAAAACCATGGAATTGTTGATTTAGTGCCAAACAAGAAAGACTTTCATATGTTTTTTAAATGTGATTATGAATATGTCGGACAAGCTAGGATGGAAAATATATTGAATTACAGCACTCCTTCAAAATTAATGGTTGTAAACAGTAAAAAAGCCGCCAGAGAGCTTTATGAAAATTCCATTGGCGAGAAATATCATCTTTCAACTTATATGATTGGAAAAGATAGAATCAGGGTGATTTCTGAAATAAAGGAACGGCTGAAATTACTTGATGAAGAATTTGATACTATCGAAAGTATTCCAGAAAACAGACAAATTACCGTCATATCTACTTCCTTAATTGAAGCCGGCGTGGATTTGGATTTTCACACAGTATATCGTGAGCTAACAGGCTTGGACAGTATTTTACAATCAGGTGGACGATGTAACCGAGAGGGTAGAAGGAATAAGGAAAATTCCAAGGTGTACGTATTTGAATTGGCACAAAATAAGCTGCAGTACAATGCGAGCATTGCCAAAGACCTTTTTCGAGAATTTGAGGATATTAATCAATTAGAATGTATTGAAAAGTATTATGAAAGGATTTTTGAGATTTATTCTGATGAGATTATAAAAAACGAGTTGAAAACCATACGTAAAAAGCCTTACAGCATAAATTTTAAGGATTACGCAGAAAGCTTTAAAATTATTCAAGATGAAAATGCAGTTTCTATCATTGTTCCCTGTGATGAATACAGTATGGCGTTGATGGAGGAAACACAAAAATTCGGTGTATCCAATTTAAGAAAGCTACAGCTCTATATGGCATCCATCAAAATTTGGGAATTTGAAGAATTACGAAAGCAGGGTGTATTGGAGGATTTTAATACAGGTGCATATTTTTTAACGAATACAGATTACTATAACAAAGAAATAGGTATTTTGTTTCATGGAAAAGATTATTTCATTTAGAAAGGGTGATAAGATGTCTTTTGGTTTTAGAATCATTGTTGAAGGAGACTATGCCTGCTTTACAAGACCTGAGTTGAAGGTAGAACGGGTAAGCTATGATGTACCGACCCCAGGTGCATTAGAAGGGCTCATAAAGTCGATTTATTGGAAACCTGCGATAAAATATGTGATTGATAAAATAGTGGTGTATAATCCAATTAACTTTATGAATATTAGAAGAAATGAAGTAAAAAGTAAAATTTCTTATCAAAATGTTCGCAGTAAAATGAATCATGGGGGAAAGGACCCTGTGATTTATACCTCGGAATGCCGAAGCCAACGAGCCTCCATGATTTTAAAGGATGTAAAATACGGGATTGAATTTCATTTTGAATTAACTGGGTATCAAAGTAATCATGAGGATGAAGGCGAAGAAAAGCATTATAACATTTTGAAAAGGCGTATTGAAAATGGGCAAAGCTTTCGCACACCCTGCCTAGGTTGCAGTGAGTATATTGCCAGAAAAATTTCCTTGGTAGAGGAGCTCCCTATGGATGAAATATCAGAAGAAATGATTCGTATGGGAGATGTGGATTTAGGCTTTATGAGCTATGGGGTTTCATTTTTAGATAATGGACAGCCGATAAACGGAGATTGGGAGAATCCTAAATTTTCTGACAAAGCCAACACCTTGTATTATCGTCCACACATGATAAATGGAGTGATTGATGTGAAAAAATATAAGAATGATATAATGGGGTGAGAATGTGTTAATTTCCGCACTGAACGATTATTATGCTATTTTAGCCGAAGAGAACAAGGTCTTACCAAAAGGCTACTCGTCGGTAAAAATACATTATATAATCGAGCTTTCCGAGGACGGCAAAATAAAAGGAATCATTAATTATCAAAAAAAAGAAACTCGCTTAATAGGCAAAAATGAAAAGCAGGTAGAAGTGCCAAGGGAGGAAAAATTACCGAAAAGAACGGAAAAACCCGGAATAGAGGGCAATAACATTGAGCATCGGCCATTGTATATTTTTGGATTAAATTATGAAAACAATGGGTTTTCAGCAGAGGATAAGACCAATAAAGCCCTGAAATCCCATGAAGCCTTTTGCAAAACTAATTTGGAATTGATTGAAAGCATAGATTCGCCCATTGTGAATGCGTTTAGAAGTTTCATTATAAATTTTAATCCAAATGAAGAAACGAAAAACCCTTATTTGTTATCCGTTGGAAAAGAGTATAAAACAGCGGGTTTTGCCTTCTGCTTGGAGGGGCGGACTGATATTTTGCTACATAAGGATCCGCAGCTTAATGAAAAATGGAATCAAGTATATGAGGAAAAAGAAAGCAGCACTGAGGATATTTCTGTACAATGTGCAGTATCAGGGGAGTTTGCACCCATTTCAAGGCTTCATAATAAAATAAAAGGTTTTAATGCGATGGGGTCTGTTTTAATAGGCTTCAACAATGAGTCGGAAGAATCCTATGGAAACCAGCAGGCGTACAACAGCAATATATCAAAAAACATGATGGAACGCTATACAGAAGCATTAAACTATTTATTGACGCAAAAAGGTCATAAGCAAATGCTTGATGAAATAACCATGATTTATTTTGCAATGGATGAAAGTGAAAAATATGTTGATGAATTTAACGAAGCAATGTTTGGTGATTTTAATTCCTTAGATCAGGAGGAAACGGATGTATTGCTGGATAACATTGCGAAGGAAGCAAAAGACCTTTATGTCACCAAGGAAAGGCTGAATATTGGGGATAGTATTGATGAAAATGCTACCTTTTATATGTTTGGATTAAAGCCAAATTCATCAAGGCTGGCAGTTAAATTTGTATATAAGCAAAAATTTGCTGATATTCTCAATAATATTGCACAACACCAAGAAGATGTTAAAATGTATGAAAACTCTAAAAAAATTTCACTCCGGCGTATTATGAATGAATTAAAACCAAATACCAACAAAAAAATGGAGAACGATCCTGCTTTGGCGGAAAAGGTTTTGAATGCTGTGATTAACGGCTATCAATATCCAACGGGCTTATTGGAAATAGCGGTCAGACGGGTGAAAACAGATCAAGATACAGATAGATACAAAAAAGTCAATTCTACTAGAGTTGGCATCATCAAGGCCTGCCTGAACAGAAAACAAAGACTAAGTGGGAAAAAGGAGGAATTTAATTTGGCATTAAACGATGAAAATTTGAATGAAGCTTATTTATGCGGAAGACTTTTTGCCGTATTGGAAAAAGCACAGCTTGGTGCGTATTCAGAAAAATTAAATAGAACCATAAAGGATGCCTATTTTGCCTCGGCCTGCGCAACACCTGCAATTATTTTCCCTAAATTAATGAAGCTTGCCCAGTATCATCTTGCAAAAGCGGAATATGGGCCGCAAATGAACTATGAACTAGGACAAATAATGAATAAGCTGGGGGGCACTTTTCCTACCACATTGCCTTTGGTAGAGCAAGGCAAATTTATTTTAGGATATTATCAACAATTTTATAAATCAAATAAGAAAACAGTTGAAAATTCAGAGGAGGATGAATAATATGGCTTTAAACAATGCTTATCAATTCGTGATGCTATTTGATGTGGAAAATGGAAATCCCAATGGTGATCCTGATGCGGGAAATACGCCAAGGATTGACCCTGAAACAAATATTGGGATTGTTACGGATGTTTGCTTGAAAAGAAAAATAAGAAATTATGTGGAAGTTGCAAAGAAAAAAGAAAATGGCTATGATATTTTAATCAAAATGGACAAGCCATTAAACACGAAGTTTACTGAAGCTTACGAGGAGCTTTCCTTGCCATTAAAACAAAAGGGTAAAAACGAAGATGATGTAAAGAAAGCACAAAAATATATTTGCGAAAGGTATTTTGATGTTCGAACCTTTGGTGCGGTTATGTCAACAGGGGATGACCCTTGTGGCATAGTAAGAGGGCCTGTTCAAATCAATTTTGCAAAGAGCATTTCTCCCATTTATATTCAGGATATTACCATTACACGCCAAGCTAAAACCACAGTAAGCAGAGCCGAAGCAGGTGGCAGTGAAATGGGAAGGAAAAGCATCATTCCCTATGCTTTATACAGAAGTGAGGGGTATATTTCCGCAGCGCTCGCCAATAAGGTGACAGATTTGTCGGAAGAGGATTTGTCCGTTTTGTGGGATGCAATCATCAATATGTTTGAAGAGGACCATAGTGCCGCAAGAGGGAAAATGTGCATGAGAAAACTTTACATATTTAAGCATAATAACATTTTGGGAAGTTGCCTTTCTCATATTTTATTTGATAAAGTGAAGGTGGTACAAAATAATTATCCGGCACCGCCAAGAGCTTTTTCGGATTATACAATTTCAATTGAAGAAGAAATGCCACAAGGGGTTGAACTGATTTCTAAGATAGGTTGATTTTAAGTATGGAGGATATAAACATAAGGGATTTACAACATTTTTTGTATTGTCAGCATAGATGGGGCTTAATTGTAATTGATAAGGTTTGGGCAGAAAATATATTTGTAATTAAATCAAATTTAATGCACGAAAACGTTCATGATTCCAATCGGGTTACTTATGCAAAAAATAAAAAAACCTTTAATGCAGTAGCCATATATCATGATGAATTGGGGATTTTTGGCGTTACAGATAGCTTGATTATTGAAAAAAATAAATATATTCTTATGGAATATAAACCAACAAAACCCAAAGGCTCTGATTTTAATATTGACGATGCTTTACAGGTATTTGCACAAAAAATATGTGTGGATTCTATTTTTCATACAAATAGCAAGGGGTATTTATATTATAAAAACGAAAAATTTAAAATAGAATTACCCTTTGAGAAAGAATATGAATTTTATTATAGCTTGCTCATAAAGAAAATTGAGGCGATGAGAGGGTATTTATTAAAAAATCAAATACCCTCTATCCGAAAAGGACAAAAATGCTCAGGGTGTTCTTTAAAGGACTTGTGTATGCCAACCAGAAATGTAAAATATAACCTAAAACAAATAATTTTTAATAAGCTGGAGGAGGAGGAATGAGAAAATTATTAAATACAATTTATGTAACAAATGAATTGGCCTATTTATCGCTGGATGGTGAAAACATTGTCTGCAAGGTTGATGAGAAAACAGTTCTAAGGATTCCTTTTTTAAATATTGAAAATATTGTTTGTTTTAGTTACGTGGGTTGTTCGCCTGCCTTGATGGGTAAATGTGTAGAAAATTCCATCCCGATTAATTTTGTTACACCTAATGGTAAATTTTTGGCAAAGGTTTGCGGAGAAACAAGGGGAAATGTAACATTAAGAGTTGGGCAAATTGATAAATTTAGAGAAAGCGGAATATCTCTTTCCCAAAACACTATGGCAGCTAAATTTTGTAATACAATTAGTGTGATAAAAAGAACATTACATGACACACCAGATTTAAGAGAAGATGAGGGGATTGAAAAAGCAATCAGCTTCTTGAAAAACAGCCTTGACCACTTGTGGGATGCCGAAAATACGGAGCAAATAATGGGGATTGAGGGAAATGCCGCCCATATATATTTTAGCGTGTTCAATAAACTCATAAAGAATAAAAACGAAATTTTTGAATTTAACAATAGGAATAAAAGACCTCCGCTTGATGCTACAAATGCGATTTTGTCGTTTATGTATTCTATTTATACAAGTGAAATTGCATCAGCACTTGAAACAGTAGGCCTTGATAGTTATATTGGATTTTGTCATTCTTTGCGCAGTGGGCGGAGTTCGCTTGCTTGCGATTTAATTGAAGAAACAAGATGTATTATAGAAAGATTTGTTTTAAGCTTAATTAATTTGAAAATTTTAAATGAGAGTGATTTTGAACAACAAATTTGCGGGGCGGTTTATTTGAATAGCGAGGGACGAACAAAGGTTTTAAAGCACTGGCAGGAAAAAAAGCGCAGTGATATGCTTCATCCATATTTGAAACAAAAGATTCCCATAGGATTATTGGCATATGTACAAAGTAATTTGCTTGCCAAATATATAAGAGGAGATATTGAAGAATATCCAGCATTTATTTTATAGTAGGTGATGCGATTTGATGGTAATTGTGAGCTATGATGTAAATACTACTGAAGATGATGGTAAGAAAAGGTTAAGAAAGGTTGCAAAAACTTGTGTCGATTATGGGCAAAGGGTTCAAAATTCAGTCTTTGAGATTAATTTAGATTATGGTAATTTTCTGAAAGTGAAGGATAAACTCTTGAAAATAATTGATCAGGACAAAGACAGCCTGCGTTTTTATTATTTGGGGAATCATTGGAAAAACAGAATAGAGCATTTTGGTACAAAGGAAGGCTATGACTCAGAAGGACTACTCATTATTTAAAAAATGAGAACCTTATGTATGAGGTGAAATTCTAATAGGTTCGCCTTAAAAAAGGTAAAAAAAATTCCATTTTTGAGTATTTATTTTTAAAAAATAGATTTGAATTATCAATAGTCCACAACATGTAGTGGGTGCTTGGAAAGTGAGAACAACATTTTGCGGTCGCACCCCGCATGGTGTGCGTGAGTAGAAATCAAACTCTCCCAAGCGGAACGCCCTAAGTCAGTAGTCGCACCCCGCATGGTGTGCGTGAGTAGAAATAGAAGTATTCCCGTAATTATCAAGCAAAAATTGTGTCGCACCCCGCATGGTGTGCGTGAGTAGAAATTAATTTTGGTTGCCGTAGTCCAACCCTTTTTATGTCGCACCCCGCATGGTGTGCGTGAGTAGAAATACGCACCTTGAATAGCTGACTTCAAGAAACTCCAGTCGCACCCCGCATGGTGTGCGTGAGTAGAAATAATATGTGCCGTGAAAATCTTTCTGAATTTTCTTAGTCGCACCCCGCATGGTGTGCGTGAGTAGAAATCTTTAGAATCAAGATTTTCTGCTAATATGAATGTTGTCGCACCCCGCATGGTGTGCGTGAGTAGAAATTGATGATGCCGAATCAAATCATTAACAAAATATCTGTCAATGGCGTTTTGATTTTGTATAAAACCAGCGTTTAATTTTGCTGGTTTTTGGTACAGAATGAGCCTACAATTGTAATTGGGAAAAATCAAAATGTGTATGAAGAAATTAATCGTAATTTTGTTGAAAAAAATAAAATAAATGTTGTAATGACCCCTCCAAATGGTACTGATGATAACAATTCCTGCGGTTGTGGAAGGAATTGTTAATTATTTAGTGCAAAAATAAATTAAAGTATAGATTAATGGCTTACCTACTATATTTATAAAATAAACAGATAAGGATATGAAAATTTTGTGAACAATAGGGAAACAAATTGACATTTATAGATACGGCTGTTAAGATATTGATAAATATAGATATGTTTAGCAGCAAGCTATTTTAAGGAAACACTGAGTTCATGTAATTAAAAAATCAAGAATTATTTATTATGTAGTGAATTCAAAATAATGTAAATGGGGTCCTAAAATAATGAGCGGATGCAGATTTAAGAAAATACTATTTTTAGTAATCGGATTAGTTATAGTATTAATAACAGGTTGCCAAAGTAATATTAATGAAAAAACACTAGAAGGTAGAGAAACAGATTCGGGTTTACTAACAGAAGAAGAAAGCAATTCTACCGAAACTGAACCATTGAAAGAAGCAAAAGATGGTGTATTAGAAATTGAAGAAGATAAATTTGTTTCACAGATGGAGGAGATATACAATTATTCAGATAAATATCTTGGTGAAACAGTGAGATATCAGGGATATATATTTTTAGAAAAATATGAAGGTAAAGACTATTTATATGTTGTCAGAAATACATACGTATGTGAATGTGCAGAGGAAGAAAGCGTTGTCGGTTTTGAGATAGCATGGGAAGGAGACATTCCTGAAGAGGGGACATGGGTAGAAGTTACAGGTGTTTTAGATTCATACGTAGAAGAAGAAAATGAATATATTTTAGTTAGGGTTTCAAATTTAGATGTTAAAGATGAAATTGGAAAGACATTTGTAACTGAATAGGATAAGATGACTTTATGTTTCCTAATAATGAAAAGAAAAAATCTTATTACAGGAGGAAATTGTTGTGGAAAATGAAATGGTGAAAAAAAATAAAAATTTGTGGGGGAAAATACTTATTGTAATTTTAGCATTAGCAGTTGTGGCAGGTATATATGTATATAAGAAAGCTGAGGAAGATAAACTAAATAATCAGAATACTGTCCAAATAGATTCTGAAAGTGCAAAGGAAGAAGAATTGCCTTTAGAAATATCATCCGTTGATTTAGATGAAATCAAGTCTTATGGACTTCCTTTTGTAATCGACTTTGGTTCGGATTCCTGTATGCCTTGTAGAGAAATGGCACCAGTTTTAGAAACCTTGCATGAATCATGGCAGGGAAAAGCAATTGTACATTTCGTAGATGTGTGGAAAAACACAACTGCTGCAAATAATTTCCCTGTATCGGTTATTCCAACACAAGTATTTTTCAATGCAGATGGAACCCCTTTTGTACCAAGTGATGAACTTGCACAGGAAATTGAATTTACCCTGTATAGCTCAAAAGACACCAACGAGCATATATATACTGTTCATCAAGGAGGTGTTACCCAAGAGCAGATGCGAAAGATATTTGCTGAAATGGGGGTCGAGTAAAAATGAATGAAATCCTTGAATCTCTATCAATAATGATAAAAGATAGTATGTGGCTGGCACCACTATTAGCAATTGTGGCTGGAATTTTTACATCTGTAACGCCTTGTTCCTTATCAACAATACCTCTTGTTATAGGGGTGGTTGGTGGAACAGGTCAAAAGGATACAAAGAAGGCTTTTAAGCTGTCACTGACTTTTGCTTTGGGGGCGGCATTAACCTTTACTACATTAGGAACATTGGCATCTCTTGCAGGCAACTTAATGGGGACATCTGCAAAGTGGTGGTATATTGCATTGGGTATCCTAATGTTAATGATGGCGTTACAAACGTGGGAAGTGTTTAATTTTATACCTTCCACTTATTTAATTTCAAAAAGTACAAAGACCGGTTATATAGGGGCATTCATTGCAGGTGTGTTAGGAGGTATATTCTCTTCACCATGTTCGACACCAGTTTTAATTGCATTGTTAGCAATTGTAGCGGGTAAAGGAAGTATTGTATGGGGAATTTTACTTTTGCTGTTATATTCTGTAGGGCATGGGGGATTAGCCGTAATAGCGGGTACAAGCGTTGGATTTGTTCAGAAACTTTCACAAAGTGAGAAATATGGAACATTCAGCAAGGTCTTAAAAATAGTGATGGGTTGTACTATTTTACTCATAGCATTCTATATGTTTTATTTAGGATTTTAATTATTGTTGAAGTTATTAAGAAGTCAAAAAATAGAGTGCAACTAATATAATCCGGAGGATAATAATGATACGTAAAAAAGAAGAAATGAGAGAAGTAATTAGAAAAAATTATGCTAAGGTTGCTTTAAATGGTGCACAAAGCGGTTGTTGTTGCAGCAGTGGTTGCTGTGGTACTGATACAAGCGTAGATATTGGTGAAACAACTAAAAGAATAGGATATTCGGAAGATGATATAAATAAAGCACCGTTGGAAGCCAACATGGGCTTGGGATGCGGGAATCCTATTGCAATAGCTTCATTAAAAGAAGGAGAAAATGTACTTGACCTCGGAAGCGGCGGTGGATTTGATTGTTTCCTTGCTAGAAGGCAGGTGGGAGATACTGGATATGTAATAGGTGTTGATATGACACCTGAAATGGTAAAATTAGCACGTGAAAATGCTGAAAAAAGTGGATATACAAATGTTGATTTTAGATTAGGAGAAATTGAACATTTGCCTGTTGCTGACGCTTCAGTAGATGTAATTATCTCTAACTGTGTTATTAACTTATCTCTTGATAAAGAGAAAGTATTTTGTGAGGCATATAGAGTACTTAAAGCAGGAGGGAAATTATCTATTTCTGATGTTGTTGCAACAGCAGAATTACCTGACCAAGTAAAACAGGACTTAAATATGATGACGGGCTGCGTTGCTGGAGCTGAGTATGTTGAAAATATTAGAACAATGATGCAGAAAGCTGGTTTCAAGGATATTAAATTAACTCCGAAAGATAACAGTAAAGCTATTATTAGTTCATGGGTTCCAAATAGAAATATTGAGAATTTTGTTGCATCTTACATTATTGAAGCAACTAAATAGTACAGCAACAATACCGAGTTAATAGAAAATATAAAAAATTACAGGAATAACATTACAACAGTGTATATGCAAAAATTTTAAGGGGGCGAAATAGATGAGATTAATTATAATTGGTGCAGTAGCCGCAGGTACTTCGGCAGCGGCAAAAGCCAGAAGAAACGACGAAAATGCTGAGATTATTATCTATGACAAAGACAGCTTTATTTCGTATTCAGGATGTGGAATGCCTTATTATATCGGCGGCGAGGTAGGGGATGCAGAAAAACTTATCCCTCGTAATTCGGCATTCTTCAAAAGTAAATATAATGTAGATATTTTTATAAGACACGAAGTGCTGTCAATCAATGACAAAAATAAGACATTGGAGATTAAAAATCTGTCAACTGGTAATATCTTTACCAATAATTATGATAAGCTTATCATAGCAACGGGTGCATCTGCTGTTATACCACCAGTGAAAGGTGCAGAACTTAAAAATGTTTTTACATTAAGAAATATTGGCAATATGAATCAAATTAAAAATTATATCAATGAATTCTCACCAAAATCAGCAGTGATTGTTGGTACTGGATTTATAGGATTAGAAGTATGTGAAAATTTAAAAGAACTTGGTATGGATGTTACACTAATAGAGAGACTTCCACAGGTAACTCCAGGTCTGGATGAGGACATGGCAGTATATGTGGAAGAACATTTGGAGAAAAACCAAGTGAAACTTTTTACAGGAAAATCGGTAGTAGAAATAAAAAAAGATAAGGTGATTTTGGATGACGGAAGAGAAGTAGCGGCTGATTTTGTACTTCTTTCCACGGGAGTAAGGCCGAATACAGACCTTGCTGTAAAAGCTGGTATTGAGCTTGGGGTAACAAGAGCAATTAAAGTAGATAAAAGAATGATGACAAATATAAAAGATATCTATTCTTGCGGTGATTGCTCTGAGCAGTTCCATGTGGTTACTGGGAAACCAGTATATCGCCCAATGGGCTCTACTGCCAATAAAACAGGAAGAATCGCTGGGGATGTTGCCACTGGAGGGGATTTATCTTTTAGAGGTATTCTTGGTACTGGTATTTTCAAGGTGTTTGATATGACAGTGGTACTTACAGGATTATCAGAGAGAGAAGCAATAAAAGAAGGCTACGATGTTGTGGTCTGCCATAATATTAAACCCAATAAGCCGGAATATATGGGTGGTAAGGAAATGGTTATTAAAGGCATTGCAGATAAAGATACTGGAAGACTATTAGGTGCCCAAATTGTAGGTTTTGAAGGTGTTGATAAAAGAATTGATGTATTTGCCACAGCAATTAGTTATAAAGCACAAGTGGAAGACCTGTTTCATCTGGATTTGGCATATGCACCGCCATTTTCCACTACAAAAGATCCAGTTATGTACACAGGCATGATTTTAGATAATGCGATTCACTCCGACAGAAAACTGATATCCGCTGATGAACTGGAAGAACTAATAAGCTCTAGCAAGAATTATAAATTAATTGATGCAAGAGAGGCTTCACAATACGAAGAAAATCATGTGGAAACAGCCATAAGTATACCGCATGCAAAATTAAGAGACTCATTAGATCAGTTAACTAAAGAGACGATGACCATAACCTATTGCAACAAAGGTGTTACGGGGAATGCAGCACAAAACATTTTGTTAAACCATGGGTTTAACGAAGTCTATAATTTATCTGGCGGGCATAAAAATTATAGTAAAAACAAGAAATCATTGTAACAATGATTTCTTCATACATAGAACATGCATATATGCTCATATAAATATTTACACAGGAAGGGGAAAATGGTGGTTGATATTTTTAAAGCGCTATCAGAGGAAAGCAGGTTAAGAATTCTGACTTTACTGATGGAAAGGGAAATGTGTGTATGTGAGATTGAAGTATGTTTGGACATGACGCAGTCAAATGCCTCCAGACATTTGACTGTACTTAAAAACTGTGGGATTTTAAATTGTTATAAGAAGGCACAATGGGCATATTACAGAATAAGCGAAAGCTTTATAGTAGAACACAAAGACCTGTGGCAGTATTTGAAACATCAGATAGTTGAATTACCAACCTATCAAACAGACCATGAACAATGCGAAAAGTACAAGACGATAAATGTTTGTGCAAATACAAATAAACCTTATTAAAGGAGAGAAACCTATGAATAAAAAAAATCAACAGAAATAAGTTTTTTTCAAAAATACTTAACAATATGGGTAGCACTGTGTATGATTGCTGGAGTTTTAATAGGAAAGCTGGATGGGTTACAATAAAGTAGAC
>DPJA01000011.1 GCA_003543235.1 Lachnospiraceae bacterium | reverse complement strand
CCTCAGCTGTGTTCATAACTTTTAAGCCTGCAGCTTCTGCCTTAGCCTTGCTTTTTGAACCCTCATATAAGCCGATTGTTACATCAATGCCGCTGTCCTTAAGGTTTTGTGCATGGGAATGTCCCTGTGAGCCGTAGCCAATGATTGATACCTTTTTACCTGTAATCATTTCTTGTTTCGCATCTTCTGTGTAATACATTTTAGCCATCGTTTTCATTCTCCTTTTGATTATAAAAATTTTTTTATTCTAGTGTACATATATATTTAACAAGCTATTAAGTCAGCTTCTTTAATATCATAAAGTTTAGTTAACTGCCTAAGCATCTGCTCACCTTTACTGTAATCACAAACAACTGTTATATACATTTTTACTAAATCACAAGAGGTGGTTTCATCAAACACAAATGTCTTAATTCTAAAACCTCTTTTATGAAAAAGCGAAGTGACTCTTATGAGTAAATCCTCTGTGTTATTT
This sequence comes from Lachnospiraceae bacterium, assembly GCA_003543235.1. Classification (GTDB taxonomy): domain Bacteria; phylum Bacillota; class Clostridia; order Lachnospirales; family Anaerotignaceae; genus UBA8514. The sequence goes on along the minus strand of DPJA01000011.1, from coordinate 62,899 downwards.
GCCATAATTACTATTTTAATGGTTTCCATACTCTACCCCTCTTTTCATTTAGTAATAATATTATTTACTGAGCCATTTGGCGGCATCATAGGTAATGTATTTTCCTCTGGTGATATGATGCAGTCTATAATTACAGGTCCTATATCTTGCAGTGCTTTTTTCATTACAATTTCCAAATCTTCCATGTTTTTAGCCCTATATCCCGTTGCCCCAAAGGCATCTGCCAGCTTTACAAAGTCTGTTTTGTTGCCTAAGTCAATGGAAAAACAATTTCCCCCATAAAAGAAAGTTTGCAGTTGTTTAATCATTCCAAGATTTCCATTGTTTAAAATAACAACTATAACAGGAAGATTATTTCTTGATGCTGTTATAACTTCATTCATGTTCATGCAAAAGCTTCCATCCCCTGTGAACAACAAGGTTTTTTGCTTCGTTGCAACTGCGGCACCAATTGCCGCCCCCATACCAAAACCCATTGTTCCAAATCCGCCTGATGTAAGCCATGTACGTGGCTTGCTAAAACTATAATACTTTGCTGTCCACATTTGATGCTGACCTACGTCAGTTGCCACTGCTGTCCCTTTTGGCACAATTTTATTTATTGTTTCTATAATCTCCTTTGGTCTGAAAAACTTTTTATCTGCAGGTTTTTCACCATAGGTTTGCTTTATTTTTTCAACCTCTTCACTCCATTGGGTATTATGTTTTTGTTCAACATTTTCCTCCAAATATTTAAGTGCTGTTTTTAAATCCCCTGTAATTTCTGTATCGGCGTTAATAATTTTTCCATGCTCTGAAATATCTATATCTAAGTGTATTATTTTTGCTTTTTCAACAAATTTTTCCTTATCGCCTGTGCCTCTTTCGGCAAATCTTACGCCTGTGGCTATTACCAAATCCGCCTGTGCCATAACTCTTGAGGCATCTTGTCTGCCGTACATTCCCGCCATACCAAGATATTTTGGATGTTCGGCACTCATTGCTGAAAGCCCCATCATGCTGAAAACTACATAGGCATCACATTTTTCAGCCAGCTTCTTAATCTCTTCAGCACTATTGCTGTTTATAACTCCTCCGCCGCAATAAATAACAGGACGCTTAGCTTGGTTTATCATTTCAACCGCTTTATTCATTTCTTCAATAGGTGGTTGTTCATTTTCATCTTTTTGCTGTTTTTCCTTTGTTTCAAATGTGCATAATTCCTTTTGAACATCATGGGGAATATCAATAAGCACAGGTCCTGGTCTTCCGCTTTTTGCTATTCTAAAAGCATCACGCATGGTGTCTGCCAACTTTTCAACATTTCTTACAAAAAAGCTATGCTTTGTTACTGCAACTGTAAGGCTCATTGCATCAATTTCTTGGAAGCTGTCTGTTCCGCTAAGCCTTAACGGAACATTTCCTGTTATTGCCACCATGGGTATAGAGTCTGAAAAAGCTGTTGCAAGACCCGTAACCAAGTTTGTTGCTCCAGGGCCGCTGGTTGCAATTACAACTCCAACCTCTCCGCTTACCCTTGAATATCCGTCTGCCGCATGAGAAGCTCCCTGTTCGTCGGCAGTTAATATATGTTTAATTCTGTCTTGATTTTTAAAAAGTTCATCATAGATGCTAAGAACGTGACCACCTGGGTAACCAAAAATTACATCAACCTTTTGCTCTTTTAAAACCTCTATAATTATTTGACTCCCTGTTAGCAACATATTAATTCCTCCATCAATGCTATTTTTGAAAATAATAAAGGGCTATACAGTATTCACTGTACAGCCCTAATACGCTACCTGATAAAATTTCTCACCATAGCCTAATTGCCATATTATTCAGCGAATACCTTTTTTGTATAACACAAAGGACCTCATTTAGTAGAATGAGGCTCACGAGGACGAGGACGCTGTTTAAGTTTGCAATTTTACTTAATAAGTTGAACATTGTACTTCCTCCTTCGCTAGAATAGTAATGAAATGAATTTCAAAAATGATTGTTGTTAGTTTAGTCTTATATTATGCAAAAGTCAATACAATTTCTACAATTTAATTTCATTTGTGAATTGTATCTAATTTAGTACAATATAAAACCTAATTATTAGGGTAATTTAACGCCATAGTTGTTTAGTTGTCAGACCAATTTTCCGTTTTTTTAACTCACTTCATGTTATTTCCATTATTTCAATACCTTTGAGTATACAGATATATTTCCAAAATTATAATAAATTTTATTTTAATGAAGTGAAAAATAATCCATTTTGTATTATTTTAAGCATATAAAAATGTTCCTCAGCAAAATTTTCAACAACGTACATACACATATATTATTTTATGGATAAATCTTCATTTTGTTAAATATAATGCTATAAATACTATTTGGAGGTTTAATATGGGCGAGAGTAATCGTATTTACGAGCTTACAAAACTTCTTACAAGCACCAATCCAATAGATGAAGATGTGTATAATGTCATAGATACACTAAAAAATAATTTTCATAAAAACTACGTACGCAAGCTGTATTTAGCAGCTGAAAGTGAAGAGGACAAGGTAAAGAAACAACCTCCTCGAGAAGTAGTGCTTTTGCGTGCGTTAAAGGGATTTTCTCCCAAATCTTCACTGCCACAAATAGACAGCGTAATAGAAATGCTTACATTTTTACGTACAGCGGAAAATATACAAGGCTCTTTGGCTCAGCTTTCCAACGGCAAAAAATCCATAGAGATGCAAAGCAGTGGTGAAGAACCTGCCGAAAGCGAAGTAGTAAATCCTGCTAGTGCAACACTTACAGGTGCATTGCTTACTTTGGCACTACTTGGAAAATTGTAATAAAAAAAGTGGGTTATTCCCACTTTTTTTATTGCGTTTAGTAACCGCATATTTGCATTTCATAAAATACAAAAACCATTTTATTGCTGTATAGCCTGCATTAAATCTGGTATCAGCTGTTTTTTTCTGGAAACCATGCCTGGAACAAATATGCTGTCACCATCAAATTCACTGCCATAGGCAATTTCCAAAAATTCCTTCGCTTTTGCTCCCTTGAAAAGTAAAATTGATGACTCATCAATAATATTTGTAAGCATAATAATTATCATATCCATGCCGCTTTTTGCAACAAGCTTGTCCATATAATCATTCATACGTAATTTAATTGTCTGCAAATCGTTTACATTCATTGAGGTAATCTGTCCAACACCAAAATTTATGCCGCTGTTGCTAAATTCCTTGTAATCCTGATAAAAAATCTCTTCATCACTTAATTCTTTCAAGCTGCTTCCTGCAGAAAACATTTGTTCAGCAAATTCCTGTATATTAATTTCCGCAATGTTTGCAAGATTTTCTGCTGCTAATTTGTCTACTGTGGTACAAGTAGGTGAACGGAACATAAGTGTGTCTGAAATAATTGCTGCACATAAAATTCCTGCAATTTCAGGCGTTATCTCAACACCGTTTTCGTTATACATCTCGTACACAATGGATGCCGTACAACCAACTGGCTGATTTCTAAAAAAAACAGGGTTAATTGTTTCAAGACTGCCTAAACGATGATGGTCTATAATCTCTAAAATTTCAGCATATTGAATGCCATCCACTGCTTGGTTTTTTTCGTTATGGTCAACCAATATAATCTTTTTCTTTTCCATATCTAAAAAGCTACGCTTAGAAATTTGACCTATGTATTCATCCTTTTCATTAAGCACAGGAAAATAACGATGACGATTTTTAGCCATTACCTCTTTAACATCGTTAGTAAAATCATCAATGTTAAATTTAAGTAGGTTTTTGCTAGTCATAAAATATTTTATTGGCATACTTTGGTTAATAAGCCTTGCCACAGTGTAAGAGTCATAAGGTGAGGAAATGATAATGCAGCCCTTTTCCTTGGCATTTCTTAAAACGATTTCTGAAACCTCATTGTTGGTGCAAACAACAATACAACTTACTCCCATTTCTACAGCAAAAAACTGGCTCTCAAAGCGATTTCCCGTTATAACCAAATCCTTTGGACCAATATAGTCCTCCATAAGGTCAGGTGTATTGGCTGCAACCGTTACCCTTCCCTCATTGAAATAGCCATCAATGTCACCGCAAAGCACACGTCCCTCAATGGTTTCAACTATATTTTTGTATGATGTATTTGCCTTTGACACAATTTTGCTGTCATACACGTCCATATCCGATGCAGCAATGTCACCAATGGTTATTACTCCGTCAATTCTATTGTCTGCCTTAGTAGCTACCAGTGTAACAGCGTTATGCTTTTTCATAATGCTATATGCTTTTTTAATTGATATATCACCGCTTACACCGTCAACCTGTTTAATTTCAATATCGCTAACCTGCGTACGTACGTCATTAATATATGGAGGATAAGCCACTGAAAATCTGTCCAGCACATATGACGTTTCCTTGCTTATATCTCCACATCTTTTTGCTACATAATTTGCGGAAGAAATATGATTTTTAAGGTTTGCATATGCTATAGCCGAACAGATAGAATCTGTATCGGGATTTTTATGTCCAATTACCGTTATCTCATTTTTTTTGTTCATCTGTATATGCTCCATTCTCTTTATTCTGCAAAACTATATTTTACGGCATTTGTGTATATTTGTCTATATCATTTTATATTAAATTTTCGGGATTAAGGCACATAAGTGGTTCAATAACAAATCTTCCATCTTTTCTTATAAGGACATCATCAAAATATATTTCGCCTCCACCATATTCAGGTGTTTGTATGCAAACCAAATCCCAATGAATTGCAGACCTATTGCCATTTTCAGCATCTTCATAGCAATTTCCTGGTGTAAAATGGAAACTTCCCATAATTTTTTCATCAAACAATATGTTGTTCATTGCCTTTGTGATGTATGGATTTACACCTATTGCAAACTCTCCTACATACCTTGCACCGTCATCTGTATCAAAAATTTTGTTAAGACGCTGGGTATCATTTGCAGAACAGTCAACAATTTTTCCATCCTTAAATGTAAGGCTTACATTCTCAAAGGTGAAAGAATTATATTCGCTTGGCGTGTTGTAGGTAAGAGTTCCATTAATGGAGTTTTTAACAGGAGCTGTGTAAACTTCGCCATCAGGTATATTACATTCTCCTGCACATTTTATAGCTGGTATGTCTTTTATGGAGAAAGTAATGTCTGTACCAACACCTTTAATATGCACCTTATCGGTCTGGTTCATTAATGCAACAAGGTTGTCCATAGCCACAGACATCTTGCTGTAGTCTAAATTGCAAACCTTGTAATAAAAATCCTCAAAAGCTTCAAGGCTTGTACTTGCCGACTGTGCCATGCTTGATGTTGGGTATCTAAGAACAACCCATTTTGTGTGAGGAACTCTTATTTCATTTACAGGGCGTGTAACGTAAACTGAATACATTTTTAACTTTTCCTCTGGAACATCTGCCATTTCTGTAAGATTGTCCTCTCCACGCACGCCAATGAATGCGTCCATCTCTCGCATTTTTTCACATTCCCACTGTGCCATCATTTTAAGCTGTTGCTCTGTTGCACCCAAAAGTATTTCCCTCTCCAGCCCTGACGTCTTCATTTCTAAAAAAGGTGTAGCACCTGCCTTATATACCTCTTTTATTATTTGCTTAACAAGAGGAATAGGCCCAACACCATTACAGCTAATACATACATTTTCGCCTTTTTTAACACGGCAAGAATATTCTACCAAATTTTTTGCTAATATTTTATCTCTTTCGTCCATTTATATATCCTCCTTATTAGAGCCTTTTTTAAAATCCATTGCTTTTATTATCTAAATTTTCCAATAATATTATTCTACTAATAATATTGAAAAAAGTCAAATTCAGTTAATGACTTATGCCATTAACTCATATACAGCTTTTTATAAATTAATTAAAACTCCACCGTCTTTTAAAAGATGGTGGAGCTTTATAATTTTACTCATTAACTTTTACCAATTACATTCTGCGTATTATCAGCAATTTTTCACCAGGATATATACTGTCAGGCACCTCAATATCATTTACAATGAGTATGTCATTAACCGTTGTATTATATTTTTTCGCAATACTCCACAACGTATCCCCTTTTTGCACCACATATACTACAACTGAATATACCTTCTGTGGCTCGCTGTCTGTAGCCTCTTCTATGTTCCTAATAACCTGTTGCTTTTCTTTTCTTGTGACATTTGTTTCTATAATAAGTGTAACATTTGCCTCTATTTCCTGTCCGCTAAGCATATTTATTAATATTTTTTCAACACTAACATTAACCTCTGCTTCATCACCAGCTTTTGCACCCATTACCTCTATTGTCTGCTCAAAAGGCAGTAAAAAATCCACCACCTCAACAGGACTATCATCATCTTCCGCAATATACATTACCTGCAAAGCAACTGCCCCATCTGTATTAACTCGGTCCTCTGCAACCACGGTATCATCCAGCATCGCCACACCCCATGCCTTTACCACCTGCATAATATCAGGCATACCGTTTTCCAGAGTAAGGTTTTGTTTAATGTTTGCACGTGTAGTGTTTCTGCCAACCATCTGTTGATATTCCATATCCTCGGTTTCCAACTCAACCTGACCATTGGTGGCATACGCATCGGTTATAAACTCCTGCATACTTGTTTCCTCGGCACCTGCAACTGCCTGCACCGTTATTTCCACATCTACTACCCTATCCTCGCCATCATCGTTGGGCAAAACATAGGCATCTATTTTTTCCACTGTAAGGTCGGCGTGTGGGTACATATCCTGTGTAACTCCATCAATTTCAACAACGCCATTAAATGGCAGCCAAAATTCACCCAGTTCCACTATGCTTTCCTGATCTTCGCCTGTATAAAGCAAACTTACAGCCGCCTCACCTTTCACACTTACTCCACCATTTATTGCCTTTACTTCTTTTTGACAGATAGTTACGTCACTATCTAAAATCTGTGCTATGTCCGGCTTACTTCGCTCCATAGTAAGCTGTTCCTTAATTACAAACCTGTCCTTTTTATTATTTGTACATTTGTTCATTGCCACAGTGCAAGTTTTAAGCTGAAGCCCGTCACCTACTGCATCCTGTAATATTTCCTTTGTTTCCTTTTGCCATGCACAGGCACTAACTGTAATTATTGCCTTCACACTAATCTTTCTGTCGTTAATAAGCTTATACTCCAAATGAGTAAGCTTTACCCTCGTCTGTACATCACTAAGCCTTGTAACACCGTCTATGTTTATAAAATCCTCAAAGGTAAGTGTATCTTGCATACTATGTACAGGCTTTTCTGCTTTTTTTACTTCATATATTATGTTTAAATGCAGTCCACCTTTAAACCCTACCCTATCCTCTGCTGCTTTTTCCTCCTCAATGTATGGCTGTGCCGCAACTCGCAAAACCTCGGCAATATCAGGCTTAATATCAGGTACAATTATATCACCCTCCAGCAGTACTTGGGTTGTGCCCCTGCCTATGATTTCGTAGGTTTCTTTGTCCGTTTTTATTAATTCAAATGGCATGTTTACCCTCCTTTAGCTTTGTCTACTATCTAATTATATTATCAAAATTAAAGTTTATGCCTATGAACTAACAAATTGAATATAACAAAAAAGCCGTAACCCTTATAATTAGGTTACGGCTTTAACTTAATTGTTTTATTGTTTAAGCTTCCTGTGCTGCCTCTGTTTCCATTTCTTCCAGTGCAATATTATATTTTTCTAAAACAGCAGCCTGAATTTTTTCTCGGGTTATGGCATTAATTGGATGTGCAATGTCACGAAATTCACCCTCGGTTGTTTTTCTGCTTGGCATGGCAATAAATAAGCCTTCTTCTCTCTCAATTACTTTAATGTCATGAACAACAAATTCATTATCAAATGTTACTGAAATAACTGCTTTCATTTTGCCTTCTTTATTTATTTTTCTTACTCTTACGTCAGTAATCTCCATAAATCAAGCCCGCCCCTCTTTGTGTCAGTGAAACCAACCTATATACTAAAACCAAAAAGTTGATTTCACCTAGTTGTAATAATCCGTCAAGTTATTTTTATACAACAGAGTCTTTCTTCAACACAACAGGGTTATCTTTCTCCCCAATGATGTGCTTTCCCTCTGAAATAACAACATTTTTATCAAATATTGCATTTTCAATAACACAGTTGTTTCCTATATAACATCCCTCCATAAGTATGGAGTTTTTAACCTCAGCATTTTCGCCTATGTACACCCTTCTAAATAAAATAGAATGGTTTACTTTTCCGTTAACAATGCTTCCCCCACCTGTGATGGTGTCTGTTACATCTGCTCCAAAGTTGTATTTAACCGGTGGTTCATCCTTAGGCTTTGTTGTGGTGTAAGGATATTGCTTTACAAATATATCTCTTACCTCTGGTTTAAGAAAATCCATATTGGTGTTATAATAATCTTTTATACCGCCGCCAACATTGCTCCAATATCCATCAAATTTATACGCCTTGATATTAAGTTTTCTACGGAAACGAATAATAACATCCTTAACTATATCATATCTTCCCTCAGGCACTACCTCTTCCAAAAGCTCTATAAGTAATGTTCGAGATATAACATATACACCAATTGATGCACAGTTACTTTGAGGTTCAATAGGCTTTTCCTCAAATTCTATAACCCTGTTTTCAGAATCCAATTGCATAATTCCAAACTTTGTAAGGTCCTTGTCGTTAAACTCCTTGTACACCACCGTTATGTCTGCATTTGTGTCCTTATGGTACTGAATTACATCACGGTAGTTCATTTTATATACGGCATCTCCTGAAGCTATTACCACATAAGTTTCGTTACTCTTTTTAAGGAAAGAAAGATTTTGGTAAATAGAATCTGCTGTACCTCTGAACCAAAAGGAATTATCAGTGCTTATGTATGGTGTAAACACAAACAATCCACCTTGCTTACGTCCAAAATCCCACCATTTAGAGCTAGTAAGGTGGTCATTAAGGGAACGAGAATTGTACTGTGTTATAACTGCAACTTTACTTATTCTTGAGTTAGACATATTGCTTAGCGGAAAATCTATTGTTCGATAGCATCCGCCAACAGGCATGGCACTTGCCGCCCTTGTGTTTGTCAGCTCTCCCAAACGCATTTCACTGTTTCCACCTGCCAAAATTATACCTATAGCTTTCATATTTCAACCCCCTCTTTTATGATAGACATTCCGCTTTCAAGCTTCATATCAGGGTAGTCTTGTGCCTGTGTTTCACCATATATAACGCAGTTTTTACCTACAACCACTCCGTTTGGCACAGTCGATTCTTCGCCTATAACGGTAATACCTGTATTATAAATAGACGGCTTGTCTATATTTGGTACATTTTCACCTGTGCCAAGCTTTACGTTTTCGCCCACGGTACATTTTTCATCAATTATGCACCTGTCTATAGTTGTATTTTTGCCTATAGTGCAGTTGCTCATAATAATTGAGTCCCTAATAATGGAACCTTCTTCAATTATAACTTGAGGACCCAAAACCGAGTTATACACTTCACCGCAAACTTCGCATCCATCTGAAATAATGCTCATTTTTGTCTTTCCATTTTTACCTATAAACTGAGGTGGCTGATGGTCGGTATTAGTATAAATTTTCCAAAAGTCCTCATAAAGATTAAATGCAGGAAGTGTTTTAATAAGCTCCATATTAGCCTGCCAGTAGCTTTCAATTGTTCCTACATCTTTCCAATAACCACGGAAACGGTATGCGTACATAGTATCGTTATTCTGAAGCATTTTAGGAATGATATGATTTCCAAAATCGCTATCAGGATGAACCTTACTGTCTTGTATAAGTGCTTCCCTAAGCTTACTCCATGTAAATATGTAAATACCCATGCTGGCAAGATTACTTTTAGGGTTTTCAGGTTTCTCTTCAAACTCATAAATCTTGTCATCACCAGTGGTGTTCATAATTCCAAAACGGCTGGCCTCTTCAATTGGCACTTCCAAAACAGCAATAGTTGCGGCACAGTTATTTTTTTTGTGAAATTCCAACATTCTGGAATAGTCCATTTTATAAATATGGTCGCCCGAAAGTACCAATACATACTCTGGGTCATTTGCATCAATAAATTCTATGTTCTGATAAATGGCATTTGCTGTTCCCATAAACCACTCGCCACTATCTCCTCCACCCTTAACATGAGGTGCAAGTATAGTTACTCCACCATTTTTTCGGTCTAAATCCCAAGGGATACCTATACCGATATGTTGATTTAAGCGAAGAGGCTGATATTGCGTGAGAACTCCGACATTATATACCCCGGAATTTATACAATTACTAAGTGGAAAGTCAATAATACGATACATGCCACCGAAGGCAACTGCTGGTTTTGCAATCTTTCGGGTTAAAATACCCAATCTGCTTCCCTGTCCTCCTGCTAATAGCATAGCTATCATTTCATTTTTACTCATGTCATCATCTCCTAATGCCCATATTGAATATGGATAAGTTTTACCAAAAAAGCATACACTGCTTTATGTAATATCATTTTATCATATTTTAACACCTTTATAAATACTTATTTCCATTTTTATGTAACAATCTATCCAACCAAAGCTACATTTTCAATATTTTTTTGGCATTTATATATATGCTTTTGCAATTTTCAACAAAAACTGCATACTAGTTGCACATTTTCGCATTGGTTGACGTAATACTTTTACCATCACTCCGCATAAAATAAATTCATTTTTGTTAAAATTTTCTGCATATTGTTTTTTTGTTTATGCTATTCCTGCTTAACTGCAAAGCAAAAAAAATGCAAAAGTCCTTGTAAAACTAGACTTTATGTACACACTGTAGTATACTTATTGGAATTATTTTAATATGAATTGAGGCGTAAATAACAATGAAATTGGATTTTGAAAACACATACAAAAATATATATTTTATAGGCATTGGCGGCATAAGTATGAGTGGTCTTGCAGAGATACTGAACTTTAAAGGTATACACGTAAGCGGCTCAGATGTTAAAGCATCTGACGTTACTAGCCACCTTGAAAGTATTGGCATTAAGGTTAATTTTGGTCATAAAGCTGAAAATATAACGGATGATATAGATTTGGTTATATTTACTGCGGCGGTTAAGCAGGATAACCCAGAAATAGTTGCTGCAAAGGCAAAAGGTATTTGGGTTATAGAAAGAAGTGACCTTTTGGGCAGCATTATGTCTTGCTACAGCCAAAGCATAGCTGTTGCTGGAACACATGGCAAGACCACAACCACCTCTATGTTAAGCGAGGTGTTACTTGCGGATAATGCCGACCCTACCATTTCTGTAGGCGGAATGCTTTCTACCATTGGTGGGAATACAAAAATAGGTAATTCTGAGTTTTTCCTTGCGGAAGCTTGCGAATATCACGACAGTTTTCTTAAATTTAACCCATTTGTAGCCATTATACTTAACGTAGAGGCCGAGCATTTAGATTATTTCAAAGATTTGCACCAAATTCAAACATCTTTTAAAGGCTTTGCATCAAATGCACCTAGCACTGGGTTTGTCATTATAAATAACGCCACCGTTGGCAAGGATTACATCACTGACGGTCTTAAAGCAAAAGTTATTACCTACGGTCTTGATAGCACCGCAAACTGGTATGCCCATAATATTATACACGAACCAAATGGACGTAATAGCTTTGATGCAGTATTTAACGGCAAGGTAATGGGACGTATTGCTTTGCGTATTCCGGGCGAGCATAATATACTTAATGCCCTTGCCGCCTGTGCAGCCGCTTATGCAATTACCATACCTATGGAAAGCATAATAACAGGTCTTGATAACTACTCAGGCGTTAACCGCCGTTTTCAGTATAAAGGAACCTACAATGGCATTAGCATTATAGATGACTATGCACACCATCCAACGGAGATACGTGCAACCCTTGCGGCGGCACAAAAGGTGGAGCACAAAAAACTTTGGTGTGTATTCCAACCTCATACCTACAGCCGTGCCAAGGCCTTATTTGAAGATTTTGGAAACGCATTTACAGATGCAGACGAAATTATTGTTACAGACATATATGCAGCAAGGGAAAAAGACACAGGTCTTGTCCACGCACGAGATATTGCGGATAAAATTAAGAGCAACGGGAAAAGTGCAAGATACATTGGCAGTTTTAATGACATAGTTGACTTCATTAAATCCACAGCACAGCCTGGTGATATGTTGATAACTATGGGTGCAGGAGATGTATATTCTGTAGGGGAAAGCCTTATTGGTGAGTAGTTATCCACACTGTCCACATAGTTGTTCACAATTTTTATAACAGAATTCACATTTCAACAAATTTTGACATAAATTTTATGCAAACAAAAATTAGTGTTTGTTCCCATTACAATTTCTACTAATAAAAAACCTCGAGGATATTTATTCCCCGAGGTTTTTACTGCTATTTAACTTTATTTAGTTTTATCGAAAAGGATTAACGCAATAACAACTAAGTCCTCATCGCCAATATTTTCAAGGCCATGACCTTCTCCAGATGGACAAAATGTAACATCGCCTACGCCAATCATAACTTCTGTTCCATTATCACTGTATTTTCCTTCACCAGAAAGCACAACATAAGTTTCTGATTCACCATTGTGCACATGATAGCCAATTGAACTTTTAGGTGGAAAAGTAACAATGTTGAAAAGTCTACCTGCGTCTGTAAATTCATCACCCTCAAGAATAACATTAGGAAAAATTGTTTCCAGACCACCCTGTGCATTCTTCAATTCCAATTTTTTTCTTTCGTCTGCTCTTCTAATCATTTTAAATTCCTCCTTATAAGTTAATTTTTCTAAAAGACAAATTAAATATTTTCTTGTTATTTATGATACGGTTCATTCTTATTAATTTTTATCGCCCTGTAAATCTGCTCCAAAAGCACTACCCTCATCATTTGGTGTGGAAAAGTCATTTTGGAAAAGCTGAGGTGATACCCTGCACGGCTTATTACCTCGTCAGAAAGCCCCAGCGAACCGCCTATAACAAAAGCAATGTGGCTTACGCCGCCTATGCCTTTTGCCTCTATCAGCTGTGCCAGTTCCTCTGAAGAAAGCTGTTTGCCCTGCACCTCAAGAGTAACTACAAAGGCATCCTCCTTAATAGCTTTAAGTATCCTCTGTCCCTCTTTTGTTTTAACCTGCTCCTCCTGTGCGACACTCATGCTTTCAGGTGCTTTTTCATCGGGAAGTTCCGTTATTTCCAGTTTAACATACTTGCCAAGACGCTTGGAATATTCTGCCACTGCATCTGTCCAATATTTTTCTTTAAGTCTGCCTACGCAAACAATAGAAATCTTCATAAGTTTATATCCCTCAAAGCTCTATACATCGGCTTACACTGTGACGGCTTGCCATCTCCATGGAAAAATCCCGCCCCACTTTAATGCCGTTTTCATTTAATATATTCTCTACTGCCTTATATGCAAGGCTTGGTGTATTGTTTTCTGCACTTAAATGCCCCAAAAAAACGTGTTTAAGGCGTTTTGTTGTCATTTGGGATAACAGTCTGCCTGCATTTTCATTTGCAAGATGACCAAACTCGCCTAATATTCTTTGCTTAAGGGAATATGGATATGTTCCACTTTTAAGCATATTTATGTCATGATTTGCTTCCAGCAAAAGTATATCACTATCAGCAATTCCGTTTTTAACTGAGTCGGTTATGTGCCCTAAATCCGTTGCCACTGTCATTTTTATATCACCAGCCATAACGCTATAGCCAACAGGCTCTGCGGCATCATGGGGTATATCAAAGGGACTTATAACAAGGTCATTAATCTCAAGTTTTTCTCCACTATATATAATCTTTTTGTTCTTTCTGGCTATCTGACCCAAAGAATTTTCCATGGCATTCCACGTTCCTTCGGTAGCATAAATGGGTAAATCAAACCTGCGTGAAAGCACTCCAACGCCCTTTATATGGTCACTATGCTCATGGGTTACAAAAATACCATCTAGCATTGCACCTTCAACATTTAACACACTAAGCCCAGCTTGTATGATTTTCCCGCTAACCCCTGCATCAATAAGCAAATGGGTATAATCTGTGCCTATATAAACGCTGTTTCCGCTGCTTCCGCTTACAACAGGACAAAACCGTATCATACGCATACGCTCCTTTACATTGAAACACGCTTAACATCAGCACCCATTTGATTAAGCTTATCCTCAAAGTCCTCATAGCCACGGTCTATGTATTTAACCTCACCTATAGTAGTTTCGCCCTTGGCATTAAGTGCCGCAATAACCATAGCCGCACCTGCTCTAAGGTCGGTTGCATCTACCTTTGCACCTTTAAGCTGACTGACACCAGTTATAATTGCTACACGTCCCTCAACATTAACCTGTGCACCAAGGCGTTTAAGCTCATCTGCATACTGATAGCGTTTTTCCCACACATTTTCAGTTATTTTACTTGTACCCTCGGCAACTGCCAAAAGTGCTGCCATCTGCGGCTGAAGGTCGGTAGGAAACCCTGGATATGCCATTGTTTTTACATCGACAGCATTAAGCCTTCTGTTTGTGGCATTAACTCTTATGTAATCGTCAAATTCCTCTATCTCAACACCCATTTCCATCAGCTTTGCTGAAAGAGAATCCATATGCTTTGGTATAAGGTTTTTAACTGTAACATCTCCGCCGGAAATAGCCGCCGCTATCATATAAGTTCCTGCCTCTATCTGGTCTGGTATTATTGTATATTCTGCACCATGGAGTTTTTCAACACCAACAATACGTATAACATCTGTGCCGGCTCCCTTTATTTTTGCACCCATAATGTTAAGGAAGTTTGCTACATCAACTACGTGTGGTTCTTTTGCCGCATTTTCAATGGTGGTAGTACCTGTAGCAAGGGTTGCCGTCAACATAATATTTATAGTTGCACCAACACTTACTGTATCCATATAAATTGCCGCACCTTTAAGTTCTTTTGCCTCAACCCTTATAATATCTCGTTCAATTGTTACCTCTGCACCCATGGCTTTAAAGCCCTTAAGGTGTAAATCCACAGGTCGTGTACCAAAATCACATCCGCCGGGCATTGCCACCTCAGCTTTTTTGTAACGCCCCAAAAGAGCCCCCAAAAGATAGTAGGATGCACGCATTTTTTTAACCTCGTCAAAGGTTGCACTTATATTTTCAACTCCGCTGCTGTCTATTCTCAAAGTATGTTTGTCAACAAAATCGCACTTTGCACCAATTTTGTTTATAGTAGTAAAAAGACTTTTTACGTCCTCAATATTTGGCAAATTTTCTATTATACATACATCATCCGCCATAATTGCAGCTGGTATAATAGCTACTGCCGCATTTTTTGCTCCACTTATAACAACTTCGCCCATAAGTGAACTTGGGCCATTTATAACAAGTTTGTCCATTTTGTGCATTCAAACCCTTCCAAATAAATATGTAAATTCAACATAATACACCTAGTTTAATAAAACATTATACCACATAATTATATAATGTGAAAAGTTTTATTTTACCAATGATTTTTTCCATTTTCCGCTTATATAAAAAAGCCCTGCCGTAACCAACCCTGCATATTGTGCCAGCCCCATTGCCATAAATACACCCCTAAGCCCAAGCCCCATGAAATTTTGAAAAATATAGATAAGGGGTATTCGCACAATAATAACACTTAACACCGCATTTCCCAAGGCAAAAATTGCATTGCCCGAACCTGCTGCAAGCCCGTTTATAACAAACATAACCGAGTTCGCAATATAAAAAACCGATACATATTTTATGTACATTAATGCAACTTCCACTGTTTGAGGCGAGCAATTAAAAATATCGACTATTTTTATTCCGCAAAGGTTAACAAACAAATATATAATAACACCAAAACTCAAACTAATTTTCACCCCAGCAAAAACTGTTTCTTTTGTACGGTCTATACGCCCTGCACCCAAATTTTGCCCCGACATGGAGGCTACTGACTGACTTACGGCAATGGTTGGCAAAATTGCAAAGGAGTCTATTTTTGCCCCTATGCCCGCCGCCGTAGATGCCGCAAGACCATATCCATTTATTGCAGTAAGTACAAAAAGCATGGAAAAATTTATAACCGTACTTTGTATCGCCGATGGAAGCCCTATTTTAAGTATCATTTTAAGTTTATCCTTGTATATAACAAAGCTTTTCAGCTTAAAATCGAAAAGAAAGTTATTTTTATACAGCGTACGCACAGCAAGGCCAAAAGACAACGCCTGTGCCAAAATAGTGGCAAATGCCGCTCCTCCTGCTCCCCAGCCAAGAACGCCAACAAAAATCAAATCCAGCACCACATTAACACCAGTGGCAACTGCAACAAAATATAATGGCCTCTTAGAATCTCCCAGTCCTCGCAGCACCGCACTTACGGCATTATAGCCACAAATAAAAATTGTGCCGCCAAAACATATACGCAAATAATTTCGTGCTTGTGTCACAGCCTCCTGTGGTGTATTCAACATAACAATAATTTTGTTGGTAAACAGAATTCCTAAAATTGTTATAGCCACAGCACAATAAATAAAAACTGTAAACAATGTGGATATAGTTTTTTTTGCATTTTCAGGCTGTTTTGCCCCTACATGCTGAGCCACAAGCACTGTTCCGCTTAGTGCAAAGCCATTTACTAACATTGTTATAAGCATAATGCAAACCGAGCTGTTAATTATTGCAGATATTCCATAGTCCCCCATAAACCTACCGGCTATAAGCATATCTGCCATACTATAACACGCTTGCAAAATTTGGGCAAGAAAAAAGGGCGTCGCAAAACTTAATAGCTGCTTTGTTACATTCCCCTCTGTTAAGTCCGTTTCGTATTTCCTCATGGCTCACCCCAATGGTTTTTCTTACATTATACATCTCTAAAAATTAAAACACAAGGGAAAAGAGGCATTAGCAAATTTTCATATTATTTTGAGCTTAGCCCCTGCTTGTTTACTCCATAATTTGATTGGTATATGCGTTTATAAGGTACTCCCTAGACGAACCAGATACAAAAATTCTATAGCACGGTACTAATCTAAGGTTACTTCCATCTGCAACATCACCAGAATCTTGAAAATCATATCCCAACTCAATTTTCTCTATATACACACCCTCTGTTTTCCCCTCTTTTTTAACCTCACCTAAAAACGTAAGAAGCACCTCATCGCAAGTGCAAATTTTTCGGCTCTCACCAACAAAATTTTCCACCTTGTAATATGCTGCACTTGCCATAATTACCCCTTTTTGGGACACTGTAATCCTTTTTATATTGCTAAAAAGCTTATAATCTTTGTACCTTTCATTATACTCAAAAATATACTTACCATCGTTATAATCCACACTTTCAAGCTTTATATTTTCACTTGAAGCCATGCCAACCCTCTTAATAAAATCGTCAGCTGCCTTTAGTGCCGTTTTCTTTGTAAATGTTTCCAACTCACCACTTCCACCATGGTTAAGAAATACAATGCTATTATCCTGTATGATAAGGCTTTTGGTGTCACTGGCAAATATGGTTTTATCAAACTGAAGAGTTATTTTCACGTCCTCATCTTCGCCAAAAAACATACTTTTAAAGCTTTCCGTTTCTATTGGCACCATAAATACACTAAGCTGACGCATTGGCGTAGTCTTTTTAATAAGCTCTGTATACATACCAATGCCATTACTGCCCAAAACCTCATAAATGGCTTTCTCCTGTGCACTTGTCATTACGTACTGTCGGTTTGTAATATAGTTCTCACTAAAAAGCCCTATGTTAAGGACTATAAGCAACCATATAAATATCCTTTTCACCTTTTCCCAATCCATTTATTTTTCATCCTCTGCCGCATCTTGGTTTGGTGTATTATCCACTGTATCAATAGTATATATTCCGCCATCCACATAGGTAAACCATTTTAGGTATCCTTGTTCATTTTCATCCACATAATATCCCAACACAATATCTTTAATTTCATTAACTGTGTCTTCATGTCCTGTGCTTGCAATTGCCTTGTTCATTGCACCCAAAAAGTCTACATTTACTTCTTTGTCCTTTTCGTTAGAAAGTACAAAATCATAAGCATAACGCTTATATTTTTTTACTGTATTATTTTCCACAACCACTTCTGCAGAATGTTCTATTGACAAACTTTCCTTAACACTTTCAGATAAAAAAACTGGTATATCGTTTACGCAGTAATCAAAACAAAATACAAGGCCATCGCTTTTAATTTGAACATCTGACAAAAACAACCGTGTATTAAGCAGCTCATCCCTTTTTAAAAACTGTTTACACGCATAATATGCTGTGGAGAGAGTCTGATTAGTTTTTCCATCCATGCCATCATCGTAATTGTAATACTCTATTATGCCTTGCGGATAGTATTTAACTACTGTGCTGTTATCACTAATCATATACACACCGTTAGTATCTTTTGTTAAGTTTTTGGCTGAATAGTTTTCAAAAAATGCCGATGTTCCACTTTCAATTGCCGTTTCAGCGTCTTCTCCAGCGTCTTTGAAAGGGCTAACCTTATTTATATTCTCATATTCGTATTTGCTTTTGGTCCACTGTGGCACAAAGGTGTTTTGCCCAAATATATTAAAACCGCTTTGCTGTGTAGAAATATACTTTATCTTGTCAATGTTTAATTCTTCAAAGTCTTTTATTTCCGTGTACAGTTGCTCTGCCTCATCAAATGTGTCGGCTTCATATATATTTGTTTTTCCCGTTTCTGCATCTACAATATACAAATAGCTTGTGCCATTTTTACTTGCAGAGGGTACTGCAATAATTTGATTTATTTCAGTTATTTTGTCAAGGTCTTCACCTGCGTGTGCACCTATTCCAATAAAATACTGGGTTGCAGATACATTGAAAGCAAAGTCATATATCACGCATTTTTGGCTTATGTAATCGTCTAGAGCCGTGTCCTCCGTTTTTACATACTGACCGTTTGACAATACCCCTGATATAAAGGCATTGGTTTTAGCCAGAATATTGTCCCCGTCCATAACTCCTGGGTATATTACGTTAAAGGATTTGTTACCATAGCCAACCACTATTTTTTGTGCATCTATAACCTCAGCAGATATATTTTTACCGCTTCTGTCCCCATCTTGAATATTTAAAAAGGAATAAAAAAAGTTATGGCCCGAATAATCACCAAGCCATAACATCCCTGTTTGATAAATCGCAGCAAAAACCAAGCCCACTATTACAAAATTCTTAATTCTGCTGAACTTTACAGATTTCATCTTGTTTTCACCGCTTTTAATCCCTTATTTTCTATAATTATACACACCTTTAAGGTATATATATGCTATTTTCAAGCTGAGTTTTAATAGCTTTATTCTTTCGATTTACGATAACACTTTTATAATAGTCCTTGAGGCCATCCTTGCTTGCCCTAAACTCAATATAATTTTCACCTACACGAAGCCCCAATGCCTGGCTAAAAAGATTAGAATCACCAACCTTTATACTGTAGCTTTCAACCTCTTTAAATCTTCCGTAAAAGCTTTTTGTATAAACAACAATATCTATGTCTGTACCTTTTTCTGCCGTTCCAGAAATTGTTTTGGACTCATTAAAGGTAGAAACCTTATCTCTTTCAAAATTCAAGTCACCTGTAACGCTTACATTGACCTCTGCCGCCTGTAGGGAACCTGCATAAACAATATTTGAACTTAAACACATTAAAACTCCAACCAACAGCCCCATGAAAAATTTTCTCATAATAATATACAGCCTCCTTCCTTTAAACTTATGATATGCACATTGTTCTATCTTGATAGAAAAAAGTATACACCATTATTGTTACAATTGTGTTACATCATGCTTACTTTTAAATTACACTTAAATTCTTGCTTTTTAAACTTCATGTTCCTCTAGTTCTTTAAGAAACCACAAAGTCATAGTAGTTCCACTTCCATATTTGCTTTGGGCAACTATATTTCCGCCGTGGCTTTCCATAATCTCCTTGGCAATGGCAAGGCCCAGTCCCGTTCCTCCCATCGAACGGCTTCTGGCTTTATCCACACGATAAAAACGCTCAAAAATCCTATCCAAATCCTCTTTTTGTATGCCCATGCCTGTGTCCTTAACAACAATTTTGTAGTATTTTTCACTTTCCTCTATCCACGCCGTTATGTCTGCACCCTCTTGGCTATATTTAATTGCGTTTGTAAGCACGTTGTTCATTACTTGGGTAATTCTGTCCTTATCAGCAGTTATATGCACGTCTGTTTTGTAAGGAATAAAGGTAAGCTTCTGCTGTTTATTATCGGCGTGTATTTTGCTCTGGCGTATATTTTCCGCAACAAAATCATTAAGGCTAATGCTTGAATAATTGAGAAAAATCTGCTTATTGTCAAAACGTGAGAGTTGCAATAAATCTCGTACCAAAAAAGACATCCTGTCTGCCTCATTATTAATAATATCAAGAAATTCCATTGCCACCTCATGGTCATCAATAGCACCTTCAATAAGGGTTTCTGTATAGCTTTTAACAGTTGTAAGGGGTGTTCTCAGCTCATGAGATACGTTGGCAACAAACTCCTTACGCATATCATCTAATTTTTTAAGCTCGGTGTTATCCTGCAAAACAACCACAAGCCCCTCCATTTCCTTTCTTTCACTAGTATATGGAGAAAAGCTGGCATTTATATATTTATTCTCTGACCAAAAGCTTACTGTTTTAGTAACTTCCGAGCCTATCATATCTATATAAATTCCTGCATTTAGGTTGAATTTTTTTATAAACTCATCAAAGGTAAAATCTGTTTTACTAAAACCCAGCAAGTCCATACTGGCACTATTGTAGTGCATTACACGTCCATCTCTATCAAAGGAAACAACTCCGTCGGTCATGTTATGCAGTATAATTTCAAACTTATTTTTTTCTTTAGAAATCTCACCCATTGTGTTGCTAAGCTCACTTGCCATATAGTTAAAGCTTTCCGAAAGCTGACCTATCTCGTCATCAGAAAATACCTTTACGCTTTGGTCCAGCTTTCCCTCTGCAAGCTCCTTTGCTTTTCCCGTAAGTGCAACAATAGGGCCTGTAAGTGTTTTGGCAAACACATATCCCATTAATGCCGTCATAAAAAGAGCAAGCACCATGCTGAACATAATAGTTCTTCTGGTTTGATTAATACTGTTATATATAGCCTCTGCATCCATGCGATTGTAAATAACATACTCTGTTTCGCCGTTAACCATAACTGGGTAAGCATAGCTTAGGTACTCTGTACCTGTTGCATCCTCATCTTTACTGTTTTTTGAAAAGGTTGCATTGCCTGACATTGCACCTATTATAACGGAATTTTTATAGCTGGGATACGGCGGTTTATTTGTAGTGGTAGAGGCTATTGTTTCGCCTGTGTTATTTAAAATATTGCCTTGTATCTGTGCTGTGTTGCCGCCGCTTTTGCTAAACTGAATAAGACCCATCTGAAAACTGTCCTCTTCATAAGAAAGCACCACCTGCTCACTTATTTTTTGGGCATACAGCTCCATTTGGGTTTTGGCTTTATCCATTTCTATGTTTTGCAGGCTGATTAAAATATAACTTCCACTTACTATCATTACAATAAGCACCAAACCTAGATACATAGCTATAAGTTTCCATTTTATACTTTTCATGCCTGTCCATCCTTTAACTGCCGAAATAATACCCCACACCACGTTTTGTAAGTATGTATTGTGGTCGTCCAGGTTCGCTTTCTATTTTTTCCCTAAGTCGCCTAACAGTTACGTCCACTGTACGAACATCCCCAAAGTACTCGTATCCCCAAACCTTTTCCAGCAATGTTTCACGAGAAAAAATCTTTGTTTTTTGGGTTGCCAAAAACTTCAATAACTCAAACTCTCTGAACGTAAGCTCCACAATCTTTCCATTCTTTTTCACCTCATAAAGGTCAAGGTCAATATCAAGAATTCCAAAGTTTATTGTATTTCCTTTAGGTGTTTCCTCTTGCTGTGTGGCAACAGACTTCCGCCTAAGATTTGCCTTAACACGTGCCATAAGTTCTCTTACTCCAAAAGGCTTTGTAACATAATCGTCAGCACCAAGCTCTAACCCCAGCACCTTATCAACCTCCTCAGCCCTTGCTGTAAGCATAATTATAGGTGTATCATACTTCTCTCGAATTTTTTTGCAAGCCTCGTAACCGTCTACCCTTGGCATCATTATATCCAGCAAAAT
Organism: Lachnospiraceae bacterium; assembly: GCA_003543235.1. Taxonomy (GTDB): domain Bacteria; phylum Bacillota; class Clostridia; order Lachnospirales; family Anaerotignaceae; genus UBA8514. Next base: position 40,718 of record DPJA01000011.1, on the reverse strand, counting down.
AAGGTCAGGATTTTCCTCATGGTTCTTTGCTATTGCTTCCTCGCCATCTGCCGCCGTAATAACCTCATAGCCCTCTTTTTTAAGGTTAAACTTGATAATGTCTACTATGTTTTTTTCATCGTCAACAACAAGTATTTTTCTTTCCATGCAAAAACCCCCGCAACTTTATATTATTTGGTGCCTACAACAATAATTTCTGAAACCGGCTCAACGGTAGTAGTTTCCGATACTGTTTTTTGCTCACTTTCAAAACCATTTATTCTTATTATCTGCGTTGTCACCTCTTTTTGCCCGTCCTTGCCCTGCTGTATTACTTTTTTGTAGCTTACAGGCTTGGTGTTATCTTGTTGATATTCAATTTCTTTTTCTTGTTTCTCTGTAAACACCGTATTTTCTGCCGTTTTAACTGAAAGGAAAGGCACCATAACCTTCAAATTTATTTTTTCCCCTACACTAAGTACAGTGTTGACTGTCATACTAGGGTTTGCCGCCAAAACGTCCTCAATGGTTATTCCATTTTTTGTGGCTATTCTAAACAATGTATCATTAGAGGTAACCGAATAATCCTTGGTTGCACTTGTTCCAGCCGTAAGCTTTGCAATAGCTTCCTCTTTGGATACAATAGTTTTGGAGTCAACAAATTTTGCAATAGTTTCAACTTTTTCAACAAATCCTTTTTCCACTATATTAGACCCCTCTGGTATATATTCAGCAATAATACCATCCAGCATTTCTTTTGCTTCGGTCTGTGTTTTCAACGCCAGTATCTCTGCTCCATCCACTGTAATTACCGCAGCTTCAATTTTATAGGTAACCATCTTTTTAATTTGAGCAAGTGCATATTCTGATGTTACAATTTGCTTTTTTTTGCCATGCACAGACACAAACTTAATTTCCTCGTTAATTTGAACATTAGAACCCATTTCACCTGTCAGCTGTGCATTAACTGAATTTTTAAAATCCTCTGCTGTAACATTGGTTTTTTTAATCATACCAACACACTCATCGCCAAGATATACATTAACTGCATTTTTGCCAAATGCAATAAGCATACTCATAGCCACAATAAAAACCAATGCACTTAACGCCGCTATTTTAAGCTGTTTGCTTTGTTTTTTTCGCCTGTTAAACCTAAGCTCATTACGTTTATCACGCCCAAGGCTATACCCTCCTGCGGTATCCTTTACCTCAGTTTTGGAGCTGTATATTGTTTTTTTCCCATTTTGTCTGCCCTGTGAACTACTCATATACAGTTCCCCCTTAGTTTTGATTAGTATGCTCATATTTTTTACTTTATGTAATTCTATTCCATATCCCAGTTTGTTTCAATAAAATCAAGCTTTTGTAATCTTATTTTAAAGATTTAAGTATTACATTTGTTTGATGTTCTATGTGGTCTGACATCACTTTTATGCCCTCTCGTTCACGATGGTTTTCAATCGCTTTTATTATACCCCTATGATGATTTATAACCGCTGTTTTTGTTTCATAAACCTTTAAATATGCCATTCTGTAACGATAAATCTGTGCTCGCATATTGCTTACTATCTGTATAAGTCTATCATTGTGGGAAGACGCAAAAATAATATCATGTATCTTTTCATCGGTAGTTGCAACCTTTTCGTAATCTTTTTCTTCAAAGGCACGCTCAAACTCTGCATTCAATCTTTTAAGTTCATTAAGCTGGTCCTCTTCCATGCTTTGACACGCATGACGCATTCCAACCAATTCCAACGCACTTCTTATTTCCAACACATTTTTTATATCCGTAGCAGATAAATCCAGCACCTGTGCACCTTTTCGTGGCATAAGGGCAACCAAATTTTCCTGTTCCAGCATCCTTAATGCTTCCCTTACAGGAGTACGGCTTACGCCAAGCTTTTCTGCCAACTGATTTTCCAACAATCGCTCTCCTTGTTTAAGTTCTCCATTAAGTATAGCATCCCTCAGGTTATTAAACACAACCTCTCTAAGTGGCAAATATTCATTAACTCTTACGTTAAATTTATAGTCCATTTCAGTTTCTCCCCTTTTCACCTGACGGATTATATATCTCTGTTACATATACATCTTTTATATTAAATTTTTCCTTAACTTTTTTTGCAGCCTCCTTGGCCGTTTCTATTTTTTCAAACAGAGCAAACACCGTAGGCCCACTTCCGCTCATCAACACTCCGCAAGAACCTTGTTCCGCAATGAAATTTTTAATTTCCTTAACTATTGGTCGCTGGTTTATTGTCACCGTTTCAAGGACATTGCAAAGACCTGTGGAAATGCCCGTTTTGTCCCCATTTGCAATTGCAGCAAGCACCGCATTTGTATTAGGGTGTTTTTTCACCATTTTAAGGTCAAGATTTTTATAAACAGATGCCGTAGATACACTTATATCCGGCTTTGCCAACAACACATAAAAATGCGGGCAAGGGTTAAGTTGAGTTAAAATTTCCCCACGTCCCTTTGCCAAAGCAGTACCCTCCATAAGGCAATATGGCACGTCGGACCCAAGGTGTTCACCCAATTCCATCATCTTTTTCGTAGACAAATCAAGGTCAAACAGCCTGTTCATACCCTTAATAACTGCTGCTCCGTTTCCACTGCCTCCAGCAAGCCCTGCAGCCACAGGAATCCTCTTAGTAAGCTCAATATACACACCGTTGGATATTCCAAATTCGTCTTTAATAAGCTTTGCCGCTTTATATGTAATGTTACGTTCGTCGGTTGGCAAGTAATGCAGATTTGTTTTAATAAATATTTCATCTTTATCAGTTTTTTTAATAAAAATACTGTCATAAAGACCTACTGTTTGCATAATCATTTCAAGGTCATGGTATCCATCATCACGCCTAGCTATTACATCCAATGTAAGGTTGATTTTTGCTCTTGATTTTAATTTTATATATTCCATATTGTCACCATATTCTTCGTGTTTTTTATATACTGTATACATTTTATAAATAATATTATACCTTGTTTTGTTTTTATTTCAACACAAAGTTTCATAATTCATTGCACCAGCCTTCATGCTTAAATTTTTACAATTTTATTAATATTTATCACATATTGCAATTTCTATAGCAATTTACAGAAAATGGTGCTAAACTAATTTATGTGAATAATAACAATGAAAATAAAGGGAGGAACTTTCGATTATGATTAATTTTAAAAAATTAGCTGCACTTTCTATGGCTTCAGCTATGGTTCTTGCACCAAGCAGTGCTTTTGCTCAAGGAGTAGCCACAACAACTGTTATATCTGAAACAGCCCAAGCACCTTCAGTTGCCATTCAGCTTAACGGAACTAATATGTCCTTTACAGACGCACAGCCTGTAATTGTAAACAGCAGAGTGTATGTACCTTTTAGAGCTGTATTTGAAGGTCTTGATGCTGAAGTTTCTTACGATGATGCAACAAAAACAATTACTGCAAAAAAAGATACAACAGAAGCAGTTTTTGTAGTTGGTAATAAAAACATGACAATAAAAAAAGACGGTACTAACAAAAACGTTGAAACAGATGCGGCTTCATTTATAAAGAACGGTCGTACCTATGTACCTGTTCGTTTTGCTGCACAGGCTCTTGACTGCACAGTAGGTTGGGATGATGACGATAAAACAGCAATCATTTTTGATGCTGACGAAGTAACTGGTGCAAACGAAACCTACACAATTATGGATAAATACCTTGCATATGCAAAGGAATTTTCTGAAAAAACATATGCTCTTACAGGTACCTTTAACTTCAGCGTTAACAACATTGATGGTTCTAGCGACAAATATATTAAAGGTGTTTGTAACATAGATGGCATTACAGATTCCTCAAAGGTAAACATGAATACAGTAACAGAACTTGACCTTTCTGCAGTTGAAAAAATGATTGATGCTGAATCTGCACCTGACGCAGAAACTCTTGCTTTGCTTGAAGCTTTAAAAAGTATTGATTTCAACTTAATTTTTAACTTAGATACAGGCAAATATTACATTCAAAGCAGCCTTTTTTCAACACTTATGGGTTCAGCAGATGACACATGGTACTCAATTGATATGAACTCCATGATGGAAATGTCTGGTTCAAGCTTTAGCTTTACAGACCTTGCAAAAATGGCAAAAGCAGCAAGCTTTGAAACTTATATGCACGCTATGTCAACTGAAATTTCAACAACAGACAAGGATTCAGCTGCATTATCAATTGAAACATACAAGCTTATTACAGGTATTTTTAGTGACAGTGCATTTAAAACTGTAGCAGACGGATATGAGTCAACCTATAAACAAGAAACAGACGGAGCTACAGTAACATTATCTATGAAGCTTCCAACAGCAGACGACAAGGTAACTGGTTGTTCATTTGATATGTCAATGGATTATATGGGTTCTGGAGTTATGAAATTAACAGCTGAACAAAACGGTCTTAAATCATCAATGGATATGTCAATTAATGTAGAGGACATTTTTGATATGACCTTAACAGGTAATTTTGACTATGCCGAAACAACAAATGCTCCAATTGGTGAGCCTACAGATGGTTCAAAAGTAATCTCTCTTAATGATATGATGATGCAATAACATTATATCACTAACCCTTAATGCTTTATTTTGAACATAAAATGCCTCAGCCTCTAGGTTGGGGCATTTTTTTCAAATCTTTTACACCCAGGGCTTAAAAATTTAGAAACGCAAACATCTTAGGAGGAACTTTTATGGAAAACGAATTATTTGAAACATTGCCTGTACCAAAAGCTATTATAAAACTTGCAGCACCAACAATGCTTGGTATGCTTGTTACAATTATCTACAACCTTGCGGACACTTTTTTTGTTGGACAGCTTAAAGATGCAAATCAGGTAGCCGCAGTTACCATTGCCATGCCTATTTTTATGTGCCTTATGTCATTGGGCAGTATTTTTGGTATTGGTGGCGGTTCATATATATCTCGTCTGCTTGGTCAAAAACGATTAAAACAATGCAAGCAGACAAGCTCTGTTGCCTTTTATTGTGCTATTGTTGTTGGTATTTTTTGTTGCATAGCTGGACTTTTGGCAATCAACCCTATTCTTAATGTTATAGGTGCAAGCCAAATGACCTTTTCTTTTGCAAAAAGCTACCTTGTTATAATTATAGGTGGTGCACCATTTGTTATACTAAGCTTTTCCCTGGGACAAACAATTAGAGCAGAGGGTGCGGCAAAAAATGCAATGTTTGGTATGATGCTTGGAACAATTATAAACATAGCATTAGACCCTTTACTTATTTTATATTTTAAAATGGGCGTTGCTGGTGCGGCATATGCAACAATAATTGCTAACATAGCATCTGTTTTTTACTATATTCAATATATGCTGAAAAAAAGCCCCAACCTTTCTGTACTCCCAAAAGATTTTCATCCAAGCAGTGAACTTTTCAAAAATATATTTTCAATTGGTTTGCCTGCATCAATAAGTACCCTGCTTTTCAGTTTTTCCAATATTGTATTAAACAATTTTGCTGCTAGTTACGGCGACAATGTTGTAGCCTCGTTGGGTATTGTGGCAAAAGCAACCATGCTGCCTGCTATGCTTTTAATAGGTCTTGCACAGGGTGTTCAACCATTAATTGGCTATAACTATGCTTCTGGCAACCATGAGCGTATGCACAGTACAATAATTACAACAGGCATTGCTGGCACAACCATTGGTGTGTTTTTTTCCATACTTATATTTTCCGCCAGCCCACATATAATTGGGGCTTTTTTACAAGATGCTGAAGTAATTGCCATGGGCACAGGTTTCCTACGTGTAAACATTATTTCCGTACCATTTATGGGTTGCCTGTTTCTTATGATTAACGTGTTTCAGGCCATGGGCAAGGCTTTACCGTCTATGATTTTATCAGTTTCACGCCAAGGTATTGTATTTATACCTGTACTTATAGTATCAAATGCGGTAATTGGACTTAACGGCTTGGTTTACGCACAGCCAACAGCCGATATATGCAGTACAATGCTTTCTATATTTTTGTATTACAAAATTTTACATCAAAAACATGAAAAATGTTCTAAATAAATTAAAAAAAATCGTGGGGCAATTGCCACCACGATTTTTTAATTCAATTATTTATTAAATTACAGTTTTCCATAATCCGTGCAAATTGCAGTAAGCATATACAGCAACAGGTTCATCGTCTGCAACAGCAAAGGTAGCTTTTGGTGCTTCCCCTGGTTTAAGAGATTTTCTCTGTCCACCCTTCTTTGTTTCAAGATAAATCCATTTAATAAAATGCTCGTCAAGCATTGGGTGTTCAACACTACCAACAGTAACCTCTACCTTATCTCCGTTTACATTAACAACTGGAGTGTGTTTTTCAAGGCTAGCATCAACTGTATTTGCAACAAGCTCAGTCATTTTTTCACCACAGCACACAATAGGTACACCTGAATTCTCTATCATTCCAATTAAATTTCCACAATGCTTACAGACAAAAAATTTAGTTTCGCTCATATTATTATCTCCTCCTAAAGTAAAAAAATATTATTTATGTATCTTTTTCATTATACCACATCACTCAAAAAAAGTCTAGTAAGTAACAATTATTACTATTTGATATTTTTTATTTTTTTTCAAATAAATATTCACTCTGCATTTTCTCTATAGGAACTTCGTAACCTAAAAGGGTTTTTGTAGACTGCAGCTGTATCTCTTTAAGACGTGTTATGTCCTTTGCCCTCACTGTAGCTCTTAATTCATCATCGCTTAGGCTAAGCATATCATATACACTTCTAACTATAAAATGGTCCTGCTCATTAATATTTCTAAATTGAGTCCATATAGGAATAACGCTTACCTGCTTTATCTCTGGCTTTTGGTCGTTAATCTGTTGAATTTCAATGTTTAATATAACCCCAGCATTTCGTGGTGGTGTTGTTTGGGAGGATATGCAGTTGCCAAGAGAATATATCACAAATCCCTCTCTTTTTGTGCCATCTTCATCAGTTATTGTTCGATATTCCATGGGTTCAAGCACATGAGAATGGCTTGCCAAAACTATGTCCGCCCCAGCAGAAAACATCTTGTCTGCCAAAACCTTAAATTGGTCATCCACGTTCTGTTCATATTCATTTCCCATGTGTGGCATAACAACAACAAGGTCTGCCATATCTCTAGCACGGCTTATGTCGGACTCCATTTTCCCGCCGTCAATAAGATTAACGCTGTAATCCTGTGGAACAGCTATTCCATTTGTGCCATATGTATATGAAAGAAATGCAATTTTGATGCCATTTACGTCCTTCACAAGTATGTTGTTCCGTTCTTCTTCCCTTGCATATGTTCCAATATGCTCTATGCCAAGCCCATCTAAAATCTCTATGGTTCGGTTAAGTCCATCTGTGCCTTTATCCATACAATGGTTATTTGCCGTTGTAAGCAAATTAAATCCTGCTTCTTTAAGGGCATCACCAAATGCGTCTGGTGTATTAAAACTTGGATAATCACTAATTCCTCTGTCTTCGCCTGCAAAAACTGTTTCAAGATTGCCCATAACTACATCCGAGTTAGTAAAAAACTTCTTTATCTCACTAAAATTATGGGAAAAATCATAAGTGCCTGTGTCGCTGTCATAAGCCTCGTTATACTGCCAGCTATGCACCATTAAATCTCCTGTAACAGTCAGCTTTGCAGTTTTTACGACATCCTCTTTGGGTGCCTCTTCTTCCTGAACAATCTCCTCCTGCACAGGCTTTGATATTTCACTTACGGCAACTTTCTTTTCACCACAACCGACAAGGGCAATGGAAGATAAAACTGCCAAAATAACTATTATATGTATAAGATACTTTTTCATAATTAACCTCTCCTTTTTTCTTGCTTTAGTATATCATTTATTCTTAAAATCTACAATAAAGATGCGTATTTTACCATATAAGCCTAAATTTCAACAAAAAAAGGTGTAAGAACTCTTCGTCCTCACACCCTCTTTAATCGGCGTTTTATTAGCTAAAAACACCTGCTGCAACGCTCCAAATTTTTTTGAATATATTTGCTATTCTTCCTAAAAGAGTTCCATTATCTTTTTGGTTAAGAGCCTCAAGGTCAACGTCAGTTTTCAACGAGTCCTTGATTATTTCCTTAGTTCTAACAATAATCTGCACACTTTTAGGTGCTGAATTTTGAGATGATGTAAAGGAAACAGGGCTTTCACTAGTATCTATGTTAAGCAATCCATTTTCATCCTTACTATATTTATCCCATTCATCATCTATCAAGCCTTTAACTGTATCCTTTGTATTCCTTAAAACAGGTGCCTGTGCCAAGCCAGAAATAGACTGTTGCAAAGACTCTGTCAAACCACTTATGGTTTTTTGCGTACCAACGTCCAAAGAGTTTCCACTTGTTTTCGCTACTTCTTCAAATGTTTTTATAAAGCTATTTGTATCATCAAGTGCTTTTACACTTTTTGTAAGTAATGTACTGCATTCACTGGCGGTTTCCTCCATACCAAGCTCATGGGCGTTTAAAATACCGTTCATCTCATCTACGTTGTCAATAAGCGTTTGGCATTTATCCGTAATGTTGCCTGCCGCCTCTCCAATCTCATCGGCATCATCTAAAAGTGAAATAATGTCGTCACTATGGTCTTCTGCTGATGTCATATACTTATTTGTAAGCTTTACAAGCTTTGCCATTGTATCTGCCAGGTCACCGCCTGTTTTACTAACGCTTGCACCTGTGGTTGTAAGGTCTTTAAGTGGTTTTGTAAGGGTGTACGCCTGACCCCTAACCTCTTCAATAGTATTGCTTACCTCATCAAGGTCTTCATTTACAGAATCTGCAAGGCTATTTAGCGAGCCTTGTATACTTGAAAGCGTAATATATGTACCTGCAACATCTGATACACCTGCTCCAGCCAACGCACTTGGATTTATATCTGTTGTGTCAATTGGTATGTTGCTAATATGCGGTAAATCCCACATTAGGTCATAAAGTATATCTGTTGCCTTTCCAAGGTCATCCATGTTGTCGTAAAGGTCATCCATATCTTCACCCATGGAGGTCATTTGGTATACAATCTCCGTAAAAAGGGCTTCTCTGTCTTTTTCATTAGCCTTCATTTCCTCTACCATAGTTTTAAGCCCTTCAACATCGGTATTGGTTTTATCAACAGTTGCACTAAGGCTTTTAAGCTGAGGTTGTAAATCTTTCAAGGTTGAAACAGAGCTATTAAGGCTTGTATTCACTTCATTTAACATGGTTTTTGAATTATCAATATGCGGAACAAGAGGCTCAATTGCAGCCGAGAACTCTTTAAGGTCATCTAAGGCAATATCTCCACTTTCGTAAACCTTCCCCTTGGAATTGCTGATGGTTTGCCTTGCTTCATCCAGACTTTGAAGCCCTGTAACTGTGGAGCTTAATCCACTTTGCAGACCACCAAGGGTGTTCAAAATAACGTCCATGCTGTCACTCATTGCATCAGCAGAATCCTGAATTTTTTCCTTCGTTTCCCTAAGTTCCTTAATATCATCCATCTGGGAAAGAGTAACAGGAAGCATCATCATCGCAAGACCTGAAAACTGAAAATCATTGCTGCCAATACGTATTGTAAATGTCTGTTCCTCCTGTGGCAATGCCATAAACAAGACCGCTTTTTTGTTGCCCAAGGACTGTATCTGTGCCCCAGGTGCCTCAAGACTAAGTATCTCATCAGCATTTACAGCTGTACCAACCTGCAATATCATATTATTTTTATAGTAAGTATTAGCCTTTGGGTTTGGAATAGCATGAACCTCTATCTCCACAAGCCCTACCTTTCCCGCCAGTTTATCTGCAGATGTTAACACACCATTAAGCTTGTAGGTAACATCAAAATTCCAAGGTAAGTTAACCTGTTCACTTTTCATTTTCCCCTCAAAATAAAATCGGTCAACGGCATTATCAAAATTGAAGCTTACCTTGTTTCCCTCAGTTTTTCCTTGGGCATAATTGGTCATGTTTATTATGTCGGTGTAATCACCGTAATCTACAACTTTATTAGTCCCATTCATACTATAGCTTTTTACCACGCTTACGTTTTCAGCCACTCCGTAATAATCCAAATTTACATACATGGCCTCGTCATCCGTTGGTACAGGTGCAGCTGCATATACAAATGAATTGCCTGCCGAAACAGCCATTATTAAAGCTATTAAAACAGATACCTGTCTTTTAAAGTGTTTCATTTTTTCTCCTCCCTTTTCTTTTATCTGCTTTTTGCCTACTCTTTTCTATCATATTGTCAAATAGTACAAGCAATGCTGGCAATAGCGAAAGGACAAGCAACATAGAAAGAAGTGCCCCACGACCTACCAAATGTCCAATTTGAGATATGCCCTGTATTGATGATGTAAAATATAAACCATAGCCAACTACCGTAAGTATTGAACCCGATGTAAGTATAGACAACGCACTTTTGCTTATTGCAGCCTTTGCGGCCTCTTGCTTTTCCATCTGCTTTCTTGCCTCAAGATAGTTGTTGGTCATTAAAATTGAATAGTCTATGGTTGCTCCCAACTGTAAACAGCTAACTATTATATATCCTATGTAAAGCATTGTATCGCCAATTATATATGGTATTGTCATGTTTAAATAAATAGCCACCTCTATAGGTATAATGACCAGTAAAGGCATAATTGCCGAACCAAACGTTATTGCCACAACCAATGCCACACCTATCATTGAAAGTATGCTTACATGATTGTAATCCTTAGTTAAAATATCTCTTATATCTATGGTTGTTGGTGTCATGCCTACTACATAAGCAGCATTGGGATAATATTTCTTTACAATTGATTCGACTTTTTCACTGCACTGAAATGCGTAATCGCTTTCCTGCACCGTTTCCATGGAAATCAAAATTCTTGCATAGTTATCTGTACGAAACTCTTTTACTATTTCATGTGGCAAAAAGTCCTCTGGTATTCCCTGTGGAAGTGTTCCACTGAGTGAAAGTGCATAGCCTATAAAATCCAATTTATCCAACTCTTTTGTCAAATCTCTTTCTTTAACAATAGACTCGTTTGGAACTATAGCTAGCAGAACATTACTTTTCCCGAATTTTTGGTTCATTTCTTCACTGTCTTCATAAACCACCGTACCAGGACCTGCACCCAAAGCATCATCACCATATAGGAAGTGGTTCATTCCCTGACCAACATAGGTTGGCAATGCGAAAACAACAGCCACTATTATTACTACGGTTCTTATTTTATACATTGCATTTGCAAAGCCGTCAAAATTAGGAAAAAATGGCTTATGTTTATATTTTTCTATTCTATCGTTAAAACGAATTATCAGTGCCGGCATTAAAAGCATTACTGTTAAAAGGCTTATTATAATTCCCTTTGTAAGTACAAACCCAACATCCTTGCCTACAGTAAACTTCATAAGTGCAATTGCTAAAAACCCAACTATTGTAGTTGCACCACTGGCAAAAATAGAGGTTGATGCCTCATGCAATGCCTTTTCCATTGCCTCTTTAATTTCCATGCCTTGATTTTTGTTTGCAGTAAATGTATGAAGTAAAAATATTGAATAATCCATAGATACTGCCAACTGCAAAATAGCCGCTGTACTGAATGTAAAAAAGGATATTGTTCCAAACATTATATTACTGCCCATGTTTATAATTATGGCAACTCCCATAATTAATATAAACAGCAGCGGCTCAAACCACGATGTTGTTGTGAGGGTCAATATAGCAAAAATAATTAATAATGAAAGGGTCATGGCTATTGTAATTTCCTTGCCAATGGTTTCTTGCCTAGATTTATTACTTACTGCCGTACCTCCATAACACCCTCTATCTCCAACAATTTTATATATTTGGTCTAATGCCTCATGGGTTCTTTTGTCACTATCGCCGTCCTCAAACACAATTTCCATAATTGCACAGCCATCCTTGTAAAAATCGTCTATGGTATCAACATCAATAAAGCTGTCCGATACATTTACGTCATTAAAGCTGTCTACACCTATAACAAGGTCAACACCATCAACCTCAGCAATTTGCGACCTAATGGCTTTTGCCTCATAAAGAGTAACATCCTTAACCATAACACGTGCCATACCTGGGTATCCAAACTCTCTCTCCATTACATCCAATCCTTGCTTTGTAGGTGCAAACTCCGGCAAATACTTGCTTAAATCGTAATTTACACCAACAAAGGGATAACATATGGCACAAATTATAACCAGTGATATAAATATTTTTTCTATTTTCTTTCCGTTATAAACAACATTATGTACTATTTTACTAGTTAATCTACTAACCATCTTGTCCTCCATTATTCAACATTGTGTTGATTTTTTATAACAATTGAATTATAATGCTATTAAATAATAAAGGCAATAATCAATTTTTCAACTTATGTTAACAACTTAACATTTCAACCTTGAATGTTTATTAGTTTAAAAAAGGAGTACACTTATGAATAATAAACCAGAAGACCGCAGAGTACGACGTACCAAAAAGCTATTAAAAAGTGGGTTTGCCTCTTTAATAAAAGAAAAAGAATTTAAAGACATTCGAGTTAAAGACATAACAGATTTAGTAGATTTGAACCGGGGCACCTTTTATTTACACTACAACGATACCTACGACTTATTGGAAAAAATTGAAAATGAGGTTTTGGATGATTTTCAGACTATGATTGACACCTATTGCCCACAAATGGAAGGTAACAGTATGTTGCCTGTCATTGCCCCTATTGTGGACTATATTGTAGACAACCTGGACATATGCCGTGTGCTGTTTCAAAACAAAACCTCCAACGATTTTTGGGAGAAGTTTCAGCAGCTTATTCACAATAACGGTGTTTCCATAATACGCATGAAGTTTTCTGACTATAACCAAGAGTATTTGGATTATTTTTTTAGTTTCATTACATCAGGGATACTGGGTCTTATAAAAGAGTGGTTTGACACCGAAATGCAACTGCCAAAAAATGAATTGGTGCTAGTGTCGGACAAGCTTATCTCTGCAACTGCAGCCAGCATCTTTCAACAAAAGCTATAATACATAATGTTTCCCATAATAAAACAAGGCATATTCCAACAACGGAATGTGCCTTGTTTTGTCTATCTTATTTCAATTTGAATAATCCAACCTTACGCAAATCAATGCTATCACTTCCCACTAGAATTTTCTCTCCTATGGTTGTTTTAACTCGAACATATATTTGCACCGCATTAACATTATCTGCCGAAAGAGTATTTAAAACTTCATCTGGTAAGTATATTTTGTATACAACACCACTTTTAATTGTTCCTACCGTTGCTCCGTTTACATACAATGTAGTTGGCGTAAACTGGTGGGTAGTCGTTCCTCCATCTTGTGAATAGTAATACTCTAAATCAATAGTCTTACTTTCACTCAAGTTAGGGTCCGAAATTTTAAAATATACTGTTCTGCTTTCGCTAACATCACCAAATTCACTTTCCAGTACCGTTGCTGTATCATCCATATTATATTCCATGGTAAAATACTTTGTCTGTAAATCTGTTGTACCTTCCTTACTGTCCTTTATGCTTACAGTAGGTGCTTGAGAACCAGACTGGTACGCCGCAATCATTGTGTTAACAAAAAGCTTTGCCTCATTCACATAAGCCGTTTCTATACTGCTGCCTGTATAATGATAATTTTGTGCTGAATGCCCTACACCTGAGTAGGTAACATTACCTTTGTTGTAAATGTAGTAGGCATTTATAGCATCATTTGGTGAGTCATCATAATAATAGCTAGTGTCATTGGAAGTGCCGCTGGATAAGCAATACCAAACCACAATATCGTCAGAATTCATATTAAGCTGAAAATACTGCTCATGGGTATTACCAACAGTCATGTAGCTTCCACCCAGATTACCGCTTATATTTCCACCAAAATTTGCCGTATTTACATTATATGGGTAGGTAGTAATCTGCCCCTCGTTTACCTGAGATACGTATTTTGTTTCACGTGTAGAATAAGTATTATTGGTATACTTAATCTGTCCGCTTTTGCCATAACGAATTAGCTCATAGTTTGTGTAGCCTTGGGTTTCAGGCTCGGTATAATTACCGTTGCTCTTTGCTTTATAGGCAACACTGTAGTCTGCATTCTCTATATCTTGAATTTGTTGGGCTGTTAAATAATTATCTGCACCAGTATGACCCTTTATTATACTTTTAACAGTTGCCCCACCTGCCATAGTTTTAGATGTAATTCCATATCTATCTAAACCAACAGCATCACGTATAATAGTGTTGAAGTAGTGACCCCAATAGCCAATGCTGCTTGCAGTGCCTATAGTTGTTACTCGATAATCCGTTATCAATGGATAACTGGAACTTTCTACGCCTGAATGAGATGTTGTATCATGGGTAAACAATACACTTCTACCGCTTTCTATATATCTTACTATAGCTTTAGCACTTTCCTCATTAACCTCACCATACATATCGGCGAAACCAATTATAATCATATCATAGTCATCTAGCTTATTATAAATTGTTGAATTATTACCAAAAGCTGCTAGTTGATTTGTCTCCAAAGTGGCTATTTCTATATCAAAGTCATCTAAATCGGCAATCAGCTTGCCGTATATTCCTTTGTAGTAAACCCCATCCTCACCTCTAAGCTGAGAATTATAAGTAGTTCCCGTTTTAAGCTGTTCCTCAAGGTTTAATAAACTAGTAGAGCTATACTGTTTTGTTATCTGCAAAACCTTAATTTGCTGCTTATTTTCCTCTGAAGCAATACGTGTATACTTATGTTCAGAGGCATGTATATGGTCAGCATTGTTTTTAACAATTTCCAACTTCCACGGAATAATACCAACAAATCCATCAGGCATCTGCCTTCTTATTTTATATTTTTTCCCAGCCGAAAGAGAATAAATCTCATTGGTTCCATCTTCCGTTGGCAAAATTTGTATTCCGCTGTCATTTTCGTAAACCTCAATATCTACAAGCCTTTCTTCATTTATATATCTTCCATCTGCATTCAAGTCTAAATACAGACCGCAATCATAGGTTGTTGTAAGTGGAGTTGAATCTGTAGCATTTTCTATATTGAACACATATTCCAAATAATAATATCCGTCTTCATCTGCCCCCATGCTTGTTGCAGTACCACTGTTAACCGAATATTCTGTAGGGAATGAAATTAAATTGATTTGAGGCTTTGAAACACCAAGATATTTAATTACCTTGCCGTTGTTGCTTGACGCTATGGTGACATCCATTACGTTGTCAAATCCCTTTATTAAATCAAGTGCATTATACATAAAGGATGAATTATCCACCCTATTTGTGTTTACAACATTACTTACGTTAAGCAGTTTATCGTCTATAACCACAGGATAGCCTGCATTTGCAAAATCCTCTAAATCCCTAACCTTTGCTTCTGTGATATCATTGCCCGAAAAGCGAAAAGTGTTAGCCAAAGTATTTGATTTTCCGTTAATAGCATCTCTTCCATCTCTTGTAGTTAAATGATCTCTGTCTAAAAGACTTGCCATACCAATATCCGAACGATAAATATCGCCTACATTACTGTAAATAAGTCCTCTCATATCTGGGTCATTATATACTGTTTCACCGCTACTGACATTCATTCCTGCCGTAGATGCACCAATATACACAAGGTCGTATTCCTCATTTATATTCTCTATTTTTCCTATAAATTCGGCACTAGTCATGGTGGTTATAACAATATCTTCTTCTGTTAGCGTTACGTCATCACCCAACCAGGTAAGCACTGTTGCCTTAGATAAAGCTTGAGTACTATTAACCTTTGCTGGCTGTATCTCCAGCACCCTTACTCTGCTTACATCAGCAACAACACGTCGGTCAGCATAGTTAATAATATAGCGTACCGCATTTGCAATGCTCACTTTTTCTTCAAGTCGATTACTGTCACCATCTATCTGTCGGTAGAAATTTTCATCTTTAATTTCGGATAAAACTGGTGCAAAACCATCGTTGTATACTGCTGAAGCAAAACTATTTCCAAATTTCTGGGTTGCCATTGCGTTGACGTTGGCCGCACCATTAAGTACATCAGTGGAAAATGGATTGAAACAGTACACATTTCCATTTACAAAGGTACCATCAATGTCACTGCTAAAGGTAGCCATATCTGCCCAGTTAATTTCCACATCATCAAACACATCATACTCTGCTGTGCTTAATCCATCCTGCAAACAAAGACGTGCCAACTTTTGTATATTAAGGACATCCGTTGTACTCTGGTCTATACTTGTTGCCAACTCCTTGTCTATAATAACAGGGCATTTATTTGCCACATTGCTGTATATGGCAAGAGCTGTATCTGCTGATAAATCATTTAAATGACTATAACCTATTGGCTCGTTATTTGGCAAAAAGCCTGCTGAAATATAAATAAGATCTGCTCCGTTGGCATCTGCAGCTGATACATCACTTGCAAGCACCGATTTTACGTTTATATTAAAGCTGGATAATTGGCTGTCCTCCAAATTGAAAACGTTCTTTTGAATCCAATTGTTGTTACTATACCCTGCCTTATATCGTACAAAACGATATTCAATGTCAGCACTCTCAGTACCTCCATCCTCTGCAAAGGTATAGTCGCCACCATTTTCGCAATACTCATAGCCTATTTTATCACGTACAAAATATCCTGGGCTGGCTGCAACAAAGGTTGCCTTTGTGGCTGCATATGGTGCGTTAACTGCATCAAACTCGGCAAACGGAACACCTATATCTCCAATGTAAAAATATTCTTTTTCTACATCAAGACCGCCCATATTACCTATTACGCCTTCCAATTCATAAATCCCCTCATTGTATGTATAAACAGACTTGCCTGTAAGAGCGGTAATGTCACTCCCACTTTCAATCGGCTCAAATACAGGATTGTAATAATACGTTTCTTCTGTCTGATTACCATATGTAACCTCACTTACCTCCTGTTTATAGTTGCCCGTTTCAAGGTTAAGTTTATATTCATAAAGTGCCTTGTATTCTCCGTTAGTCTGCTCTGAAAAAGTTCCTGTAAGGGTTGTGCTTTCTGCATGGTTAAGGGTAAGTGTTTTCCAGTCCTCATCCTCTTCTTTTTCCCATGGAAGCATTTCAGAGTAGTAAATTATACTGCCACCAATGTCATCCCATTTTTCTAATTGCAACGGAGCTGTACCACTGGTGTTAATAAGCTCTGCATCATTTATTGACTCAAACTTGTCATTTGCATATTCTGTTCGCTGTGCTGACCCATTCATATCCGCAAGGTCACTAAGCCAATCTGCATCTGGCTCCTGACCATTTGCATAATAACCAAGAGAGCCTGCATCTTTTTCAGGAATTATTTCCAAAATATTAAAGGTACTCTTTTCGGCAATAATTTCTGTAATATGGGGCAGTGATATGCCAGCAGCCGCACTTTTACTGTTAACAAAGGATGATGTGGCAAACACAATTAAAGCAAGCAAAAAGCTTAACATCCCAACAACGCTTTTTTTCTTATTTAACCGTTCATTTCTCATGTTTTTCACTCCTTTTTTAACCGCTGCAAACACTTACTAGCATTGTATCAAAGCTTGTTCCTATAGTAACATCGTTGCGTAAGGTAGTGGTTTGTGTTGCTGTATATTCCCCGCCCCCAACACTGAATGTAATGTTTACCACTGCTGTTGTAAGAGAATCCGTTGCTGAAAGCTGTACATCAAAATCTGTTATATAGCCTGCCATAAAGTCACCCGATGGTACATCACAGGTTGCTGTACCTGCAGACTCATCAATGACAACCGGCTCCCTTGCATAATACATACGGCCGTCAGTGTTATCAAACCTAAAAATATGTGCTACATATCCTGTACCATTAGTATTCAATAAATATAACTTATTATCGTCAAAGCAAATACCACCGTTGCAGTCCACAATATATTCCTGCAGTTGGCTCATTGTCAGTTGAGATTCGTACTGCAAATTAACATCTGATGTAACAGATTTATATGTATTTGAACTTGTAGTAACCATACTCATAATAATTCCACTAACAATACCCAAAATGGCAAAGGATACAATTAATTCTAAAAGCGAAAAACCCTTATTATTATTTTTCATTTTTCGCCTCCTAGCTTTCAATAAAATGCTTGCCAGTGGTTGGCACAATCCTAACAGTTACATTTTTTTCGCCACTTTCCACTATAATTGCTGTACTGTAATATCCTTCATCCCCAACTGTAGCCCCGCCTAGAGTGGCTGCTTCCCCAAGGGTAAGCAAACTGCCTGTTGTTCTGTCAAAGGATATATATAAACCACCTGTGCCTATTGTGTTAATTGTATCTCCATTGGAGGATATATAGCTTATTGAAACAGTATCATTTGCTATTTTTTCGTTGGCCACAGCTATGCCTGCCTCAAAATATTCACCATAAATTCCATCTGTGCCATTGTAAAGGCGTAAATATACGTTTCCTTCCTTGCTCATAACACCAACCTTGCACTTTGATAACAGTGCATCTATATCATAAGCACACTGCTTTACATGAAAGGAATACAACGAACTCATAGATATAGTTGTGGCACTTGCCGACACCGCAACAATAGCAATTATTACTATAAGCTCTACCAATGAAAAGCCCTTGTTGCCTATATGTTTGTGCCTATATGTTTTTAAAAAGCCCCTGTCACGCACTGTGTATTCCTCCTTTCATATAATGGAATTGCCATATATTAGTTTAAGTCACTTTTTAATGATTTTTAAAATTTTCAAACTTTAATCTTTTATCCAATTCTTATATGTAACCAACTTATCCAAATTCCAATTGTTCTCAGAATGTGCACCAGTTCCTGCATCATCTTCTGAGGTGATTTTAAGGAAATCCACAATCCGCTTTTCGTCAGCACCAATAGTTGCCTTAGCCGCAAATGCCTGTGACACACCTTCCCTATCAGCTTGTAAATTTGCCATAACATTCACTGTTCCACCAGATATAATAAGCCCTGTAAAGGCAGAGTTTACTTCTACATCACCTGTAGCCACAATTATTTTAAGTGTATCTGGAGTAGCTGAACTTATGGTGTAATCTCCTTTTTTAACAACAGCCATCACATCTTCGCCTGTTTTAAACTCAGTTTCATCTGACGACAAGGCAGCTATTGCATCTTCATCTACTACGTAATTATAAACAGTACCTTCACCGCTTATATTAGTAGAAAGTGTAGCACACAGGTTTGCAAACATGGCTGCAAGTTTTTGTGACGTTGTGGCTGACACTGCTGGAGAGGCATTAATAAGGTTAACCCCTGTTTCATCATAAGAAACTATGTCGCCTGATATGTTTTTCACAGTTGTATTATCTACTGCTATGCTTTCACTATATATCTCCAGATATTTCTTAATTTCAGTGGAATTATGCTGAAAATAGTCCGCAAAGTATTGGCTTGCCTTTTCTGTAGTATCAAATTTCATATAATAATACACAAGCGTCTGACTTGCACCTAATGGATGAAAAACAAGCTGAACATCGTTAGTATAAGTGCTTATTGTTTTGCCATCCCAAAGCTCTGCATCTTTGTTTACATATGCTTTTAATGCTGCTGTATTTGAAAGAAGTGGGTCACCGTTATTAAAAATAATTGGGTTTGTAGCCATACCCTCAATAAATTCTGCTGGTATAAGGTATGCCAGCTGATTGCTTTTTACAGAAAGTGACTCACCCATTAAAATTTCATTATCATCGCCACCAATAAAGCTGTTTCCCGCCAACATTAGGTTTTTAAGCCCCGAAATATCCAGCGTGGTATCCTTTCCATTAACAATTATAGAACTGCTTTGTGCAGCGTTTGTTACAGACTTACCAAAGCCAAAATATTTACCCTTAAGAACCACCCCGGATTCATCCCCTAGCAGCTCTATGTCATCTGCAACATACGTACTGCCCAAGGCGGACACCTTGCCCAAATTCCCAAGCTCTATACGTTTTGCCCAAAGGGAGGATGTATTCCCCATATAAAACTCTGCTAAATTTGTACTTAATGTACCATTGCAAATAAAATTATCGCCAACTCCAACTTCCATACGGTTGCCGGCACCTTCTATGCTTATTTTACCTGCATAAGCATTTCCATCTACAACAATATTGCCTCCTGCCACCTGCTTTAACTCCACATCTGCAATAAGGGAATAATCCGGTACTGCTGAAAGCACCATCTCCGACTGGGTGTATGTAAATTCTGGCACAGCCATACAAATATCCGCCGCCACGTGTGTTTCATATCCATTTTTAATATAACTTACCGATACATTCTTAAGTTTAACGAAATCTTCGGTTACTTCCACTTGGCTGCCCTCAAGAACCACGCCTGTACTATCGTTAACAAAGGTAAGAAGCACATTTGGATTATAGATAAGTTCGCCTGCACCATTTGTGCTAAGCAGTAAGGTTCCATCCTTTTCCCATTCACAAAGAGCATCTTTAAAATTATTTTGAAAAGCATTCTCTGTATCCACCGCAGTGTTATAATTTATAAGCACATTTGTGTATGCTTGGGAAATAGAATCCGACTCCACCTGCTGTAAACCCACTCTAACTTCGTTCAGAACACTTTCGGCATTGTAAAAGGTTTGCTTATTTTTTCTCTCAATATTCTTCATTTGATAGTTTGTAAGTGATGTAAAAAGGAGAATTGAACCTAAAATAGATACAAAGGCCACAGTAACTAAAACAGCAACAATAGAAAACCCCTTGTTGTTATTAAAAACTATTTCTCTTTCCTTCTCCATGCCTTCATCCCCTTTAACAGTTAATTATAATTCGTGCTGCTAGTTTCAAAAGTAAATATATGAGAGTCCTCTGCAAAATTCTGACCTTCATCATAAAGGTCTGCCTGCACCTTATAAATTCTATTTTCTGGCTCTTTTGCCACAAGCTGACCCGTAATAGTAAAGTTTGAGTACCAAGCACCCTTATACAACTGGTATACAAAGTTTGACGTTGGTATTATAGGTGCTTCTGTTATAAGGTTTACGTTAAGGTTTGAAGAAATCTTTGCACAAGCCTCGGTAGCTACTGACCCCATTGCCTCATGTACTAAAAGTTTTGCCTTGTAAGTATTTTCCTTGATACTAATTTCCGAATCGTTAGTATCTAATATTTTCTGCTTAATCAAAAACATATTGAACTTCACGTTTTTCATGTTATAAATTGTTATATTATCTGTTGTTGAATACATAGGATAGTAAAAGAGATAAAGTGCCTCAAGCCCTTCGTCTGCTTCATCATATGCACTATGATAAAACTCCGTGGTATAACTTTTTTCCAGCGGTTCTGTACCATATGTTGCAGTATATATAAACTCTACGCTGGCACTTAAAATGCCTGTTGTTGCCCCTTCGGAGTCTGGTGTTTTTTCAACAGTTATCACAATTTTTCTTTCCATTATGTCGTCAAAATAATCATCTGCTACAGGCACACCTGCTAATACTGTAGCCATATCCACAAAGTATGCCGCCGCCTGCGTGTCTGGATTTTCGTCAACATCAAAAGGCTGAGAATATACACCATCCATGTTGGTATATTTTGCAAGTGGCACTTCGTTTTTTCCCCTGTATTCATCTGCCATCGCATCAAATTTTACCATGCAGTCGTAATCCGACTTTCCCGATTCAATTTTTTTAAGGCCTATATAGTATTCATCCTCACCACTTTTAACGGTGTTGGCATCAATTACATTATACTCGCCAGCAGCATTTAATGAGTAAAAATTCACCTCTGTAGTACTGCCAATTCCCCATAGAGAAGTGTCAGTGCCATTTTTAACATCCAGAATAAGCCTTGGAATACTTCGTAATGCTATATTTTCCACCACATTTTGCACGGCTAAAGTTGCATTTCTAGTTTCTCGGCTTTTTGCTGTGGTTTTTGCCGAAGTTACAAAAGTTTGTAACATGGGTGAAGCTACTAATACCAGTATAGTTACCCCTACTATTAGTTCCACAAGTGAAAAGCCCTTATTATCCAATTTAAAATTTTTCCCCTTCACCAGTTTCACCCCTTTCTCACAAAATAAAATTTACCTTGCAGAAGTCGATACCCATTGCTCTTATTCACCAACAGTGTTAAAAATATTGTTCGTACCCATAGGCATAGATGGTATATAGGTTTCCTTGTAGGTATCATCAACACCCTTTATGAAATATTTATCTATATTCATGCCGCCTGTAAGCTTGCCTGTTGTGCTATCGTAACTTACATTAACCGAATTTAAGGTTGTAAAATTTGGTGTTGCATAAATATAGTCTATAGCTTTTTTCAGTTGTTGGTAGCCAAGTGTACAGCTTATAGCCATGCTTGAACAATATGCTTTAAGATTTAAATTTGTATAGTTATTAACGTCATTTCCGTCATATTTAACACCTTTAAACTCCAAAACCTCAACAGGGTCTGCAAAACTAACATCATGAACATCTAACCCAACCTCTTTTTCAAGGTTTACAGAATACATAATTTTGTCCTCTGCTCGCACGTCATTTGGAAAACGAGGCATAAGCTTGTCAATAATTGCATTGTTTTCGTGTGTAGCCACCTTGTATGCGTTAAGGTTGTCATAATATGATTCCAGCTCTTTAACCCTTGGCTCAAGCTGTGCTATTTGGGTTTGAAGATTATTTTTTTTCTCTGAAATAACTTTAAATATAACAAAATAGCTTAACACAAAAACTAAAATACCACCTAAAATAAGCAATAACTTAATATCTTTTTTTGATAGTGTCATCTTAACTCCCCCTTACTGCTTTGGTTCAGCAGCCACATATGGATTTTCACCATATTCACAGCTAACTGAGAAAGAAACTCTGTTTATACCAAGGTCATTGTCCATTTCGGAAATTCCACTTACCTTTACATCTTTTAAGCTTTTGAAACTTCTAAGCTGAGAAATTACCTTAGCCGCCGCCTCTTTTGTGTTAACTTCAACATTCATGTTTACACCAATTACAGTGCAAGCTGCCGATAACACAGTGATTTCACTTGGCATTTCTTTTTCAAGCTCCTCTATAAATGATACAAGCTCTGAATTAGGTGATGACGCAATTGATTTTAACTCATTTAAACCATCTACATGGGTTTGATAATCGCTGTATGTAATGTAAACCTTTTCAACATATGCTAACTCTTCAATTTTCTTTTCAAGTTCTTGCTTTTTATTTTTTGCGTTTAGATATCCAAAGGCAGAATACCCAACCATTGCAATACTTGCAACCACAAAAACTACGCAAATAATGGTGCCACGCTTCACTTCATCTATGTCTGTAGCTTTGTCCTTCTTTTTAGACTTGTTATATTTTTCTGGTATCAAATCCACAGGCTGTATGCCACTGCCAATACAAGAAACATAACAAGTAATAGGCTCTTTTGCTTCCTGCTGTATATTAAACCCAGTAATGCCTTCCGCATTTTCAACAGGAATATCAAAACTTTCGGCAATTAATTCTTTTAAACCAATTAAGTTTCCACAAGCTCCTACCAGCACTATCTTTTCAATAGGTGTTTCCCAGTTGCTAGAGTTAAAATAATCCACTATTCTAACCACATTGCCTACAAGTCGGCTAAGACTTTCGTGAATTTCCTCTGTCGAAAGGGAAATCTCTGGTTTTTTATCTCCTATAACCATAAGCTCATCAAGTGCCTGTAGATACTCGTCATCTGCTTTTTTCATGGAGTTCATATGTGTTACAATAAGCTGGTCACCACCAACTGCAAAGTTTCTCTGCATCAAAAGGCTCCCGTCACGAATAACCGCAACACCACAATAACTACAGTCCACATTCACAAACATGGTAACTTCCTTGTGTCCCATTTCTTTTAAGGCACGATATTCAGCGTTGCCACTATAATCAATACTTTTCACTTGCAGTTTAGCATATTCTGCCAATTTGAAATAGCCGTTCAAAATATTATTTGGTACAGCCATTACTAAAAGTCGACATCCAGCATCTGCACCTTTTGAAATTCTTTCTAGCAAGGTATATGTAATTGTGTACTGACTCATTTCAACTGGAAAATATTCAGTTGCATTTATCTCAACCAGCGACTTTATTCTACTGTCCTTAACTGGAGGAATTATCACATCACGAGTTGCTACCTTTCCCGATACAAGGGAGAACACAACATTTTTATTTGTAATGGAATGTATTCTTAACTCTTCCTGAAGCTTTTGAGCTAAAACCTCGCAATCTGTAATCATTCCGTCATTTACAGTATTTTCAGGTGTTTGAAACATAAAACTGTTCAAAACCTGACTAATTTGATTTTTAGGCAAGGTTTCGCAAACCTTTACCAGTTTTTCTCCAATTTCAATATTTAATATTTTCTTCCCTGCCATCCAAATTACCCCCTATAAGTGTATAGCCTTACAGTATATATTCCAGTTCATTTTTTTGCTGAACATTATTTACAAATTTAAAAAGCTTAAATACCAATTAATCAGTCCATCGCCCCACAGTGCTGAAATGAAAATTCCCACTGAAAGATATGGTCCCATTGCCAATACATTTTTCGCTTTAAACAGATACATTTTTGCCAAATGAATGATTGAGCCAATTATGCACCCTATAAAAAATGCCAATACAATCAATTTCCAACCTAAAAGCAGTCCACAAACTGCCATAAGCTTAATATCTCCGCCACCAATACCACCACCAGCGGTAAGCACAAAAATTACAAATAAAATGCCGCTAACGGCAAAAAAACCAATAAAATAATCTATTAAATTGTTTAAATTCAGAATTGTATGTATAATTCCCAAAACCAATATAAAAATATTTATTCCTTGGGGAATTTCAAAGGTTCTACTGTCTATGACACTCAGCACAATAAGTGCTGAGGTCATTAGGCAGAAAAATATAGTTTCTATTGAGAAACCTGTGCAGTGAAAAACCACTGCCCAAAGTATACCATTCACCGCCTCAATTAGGGGATATTGAGCGGAAATGACACTTCCACAACCACCGCACTTACCTCTTAAGGCAAGCCAACTGAAAAGGGGTATAAGTTCATACCATTTAAGCTGTTTCCCACAGCTTACGCAGTGAGATGGCGTTGTTACTATGCTTTCTCCCTTGGGTATACGGCAAATACAAACATTAAGAAAACTGCCGACATTAACACCAAAAAGAAAAATTATTATGTAGGGAAGTGCCAAATACATATCCATAATTTCATGTTCCTTTCAAAAGTTGCTACTTATATTAGTCAGTCCATGCAGCACTTGTTACTGTACCAATGCCACCATTAGCTGTAACTGTAACTGTATATGTAGTAGCATCAGCATATCCTGCTGCTGTTGATGCTGCTGCAGGGTTAGGTGTTTCGTCTGATGGCACATGACCTTTTGCTTTCATATCTTTATGAGCAGTTGCAGTAGTACCAAAGCCAAGGCCAAGGTATTCATCAAGACCCTTTTCAATCGCTGTAAGTTCTGCACCAGAAGGTCCTGCAATTGTAACTGTGTCAGGATTGGTACCAGCTCCGGTCCATGTAACTGTAAAGCTACTTTTAACTTCTTTATAATCATCATCTGTAAGCAAAACACTTACTCCACTTTTAATTTGTTCAGCTATTGCATCATCTGCTGCTACTCTTGATCTTTCAACATATTTAAGATACTGTGGTGCAAGAATTCCAACTAACACTGCCATAATAGCAACAACAATAATTAACTCCACAAGAGAGAAACCTTTATTGCCCATACGTTTTTGTGTCATTTCTCTTAATTTTCTCATAATAACTCTCCTTCTTTCCCTTTTTAATATGCCCTTTAGGTCTGTTATACTTATTTATATAAACCTGAATACTCCCCTAAGCGTATTCAATGTTTAAACGTAACCAACCACCCTTAGCAGGTGCCTTTAATATGTTTTTTCTTAAATTGTTTCCAAGCTTTTATACATATCTGCCATTGGCAACATAACCGACATAATAATTATGCCTATAACAACGGCAAGTACAATAATTATCATTGGCTCAAGTGCCGCCATAAGTGCCTGAGTTGCCATTTCCACTTCTTCATCGTAATAATCCGCCAGCTTATCAAGCATAGCCTCCATATCACCAACATCTTCACCAATTTTTATCATATGGCAAACCAGTGGTGGAAACAATCCGCCATTGGTAATAGGCGTTGAAAGTGGTGTACCCATAGCAACTTCATCTTTTGCTTCTAACAAAAGTTCTTTAAAATATATATTCATCATAGTGCTTGCTGTAATATCCAAAGACTCAATAAGCGGTATACCTGCCGCAAGCAATGTGCTTAAGGTTCGTGCTAACCTTGACGAAGCGGACTTTGTTACAAGCTTACCGAACAACGGCAATTTAAGCTCTATCTTTCCAAATATTCGTTTGCCCAGCATGGTTTTACTAAACTGCTTAATGGCAAAAACTACACCAACTATTACTGCAATAAATATATACCAATAGCTTTGCATAAGCTTGCTGGCGGCAACTACTGCCAAGGTAAGTGCAGGCAATTTGGTTCCCAAATCGTCAAACATACTTTGAAACGTTGGTACAACAAAGGTAAGCATTACTATTACCACTCCCAACGCAACCACAGATACAACTGCTGGGTAAATTGTGGCTTTTTTCATAAGTGCCTTTAAGCGGGCTTCCTTTTCAAACTGCTGTGCCATACGTACAAAGGATATTTCCAAACTACCCGAAACCTCTCCTGCTTCAACCATAGTAATAAAAATTTCAGAAAACACGTCTGTATGCTTTTTCATTGAAGATGCCAGCGATTCTCCTTTTTCTATAGAACGCTTTGTTTCGCTAATTGCTCCTTTAAGCATCTTATTTTCTGTCTGGTCCGAAAGCATTTCCAAGGCAGTTATAATAGGAACACCCGCAGATATTATGCTTACAAACTGGCGACAAAAAACGCTTAAATCTCTGGCTTTTGGCTTAGAAGATAAAAACTTCAATTCAATATCCTTGCCAAGCAAGCTTTGCTCTGCCACAGAAATAGGTATAAGCCCATCAGCCTTTAAGGTGGCAATGGCTTTGTCTATATTATCTGACTCTATGGCACCTTTTTTCTGGTTACCTTTCCTGTCTACTGCACTGTAACTAAAAGTTTCCAACTAAATCATCCCCTAACGACCTAATCTCTTTCGCAAAGCCTCTGTATCCTGTGCATAGCCTATTCCCTCATTTTGGTCAACAATATCCGCCACACAAAGGTCATAAATTGCATCATCCATAGTTTGCATTCCCAAACCACGACTAGTTTGCATTACTGTTTGAATTTGAAAGGTTTTAGATTCCCTAATCATGTTACGTATTGCACCGTTAACTGCCATAGTTTCAAATGCACCAATTCTACCATTGCCGTCCTTCTTAGGAAGCAACTGCTGAGATACAACACATTGAAGCACATCGGCAAGCTGGGTTCGTATCTGCTGTTGTTGATAGGTAGGAAAAACGTCTATAATTCTGTCTATGGTATTTGCCGCACCAATTGTATGCAAAGTGGAAAATACCAAATGCCCTGTTTCTGCCGCTGTAACTGCTACAGATATTGTTTCCAAATCTCTCATTTCACCAACCAATATAACATCAGGGTCCTGCCTTAATGCCGCTCTAAGGGCACTGGCATAATTTTGAGAATCCATTCCCATTTCACGCTGATTAACAATAGATTTTTTGTGCCTGTGAAGATATTCTATAGGGTCCTCAAGTGTGATAATGTGGTAAGCATAATTTTCGTTTATAAGGTTAACAAGAGATGCCAGTGTTGTGGATTTACCACTTCCTGTAATTCCTGTTACAAGTACCAGCCCTCGTCTTTTTTTAGTCATATCGATTACAAGCTTTGGTAAGTTCAATTCTTCAGGGTAAGGTATTTTAAGGTTAAGAATACGCAGTGACATTGCAATTGTTCCCCTTTGATGAAATACGTTGGCACGAAAACGGCCTACCACAGGCAACGAATATGCAAAATCAACTTCTCCCTTACTGTTAAGCACAGACCATTGTTTCTCATTCATAAGTATTTTAGCAAGTTCATTTATTTCTTCTGGCATAATTTTTTCTTCTGTCATAGCACAAAGCTTTCCATCAATACGGCAAGATGGTGCTATCCCTGCACTGAAATGTATGTCTGAAGCACGTTTTTCAACTGCTTTTTTCAAAAGCTTTGTTAATTTATTGTCTTCTCCCATAATATATGCACCTCATTCATCTCTGGTAAAATTACAATGGCAAAATTTTATAAGCCCTTAGTTAACCTTCAAAAGAAACTTTCATCATTTCAGAAATAGTTGTCATACCATCCAATACATATTCCACAGAACTCCTGTGCAGTGTGTGCATTCCGTTATTAACAGCAGTTTCCTTTATTTTCTCGGTACTGCTCTTAGCAACAATTACCTGCCTAAGCTTCTGGTCAATCTCCATAATTTCGTACACGCCAATACGTCCATAGTAACCTGTTTCAGCACAAATGCTACAACCACAAGCATCATATATAACAACATCATCAGTGATGGCTTTACCTAAAATCAGTTTTTCTTCATCGTCTGCCTGTCGAGGCTTTCTACACGATGTACACAATCGACGCACAAGCCGCTGTGCAATTACACCAACAATTGAGTCAGCAATAAGGAATGATTCAATTCCCATATCCAACAGACGTGTAATTGTTGCAGCCGAGCTGTTAGTATGTAACGTGCTAACAACTAAATGCCCCGTTATGGATGCCTGCACAGCAATAGCGGCTGTTTCATAATCTCTTATTTCGCCAATCATAATTATGTCTGGATCCTGTCTTAATATAGCACGCAAAGCATTTGCAAAGGTAAAGTCCGCCTTTGGGTTAACATTCACCTGATTAATACCAGCTATGTTTGCCTCAACAGGGTCCTCCACAGTTATTATGTTTACAGCCTCAGTGTTCAATTCACTTAAAGCAGTGTACAAAGTGGTGGATTTTCCGCTTCCTGTTGGTCCCGTTACCAAAATAATTCCGTTAGGATTTTTAAGAATATTGTCGAATTTCTTAAGCTCCCAATCTCTCAACCCTAATTCCGATTTGTTTCGAGTAAGACCTGTGGCACTGGTTAAACGCATAACCACTTTCTCTCCAAATGATGTAGGCAGTACAGAAACACGAATATCATATTCCGCAAGGTCTACAACCATGGTTATACGTCCGTCCTGAGGCTTACGCTTTTCTGAAATATCCATATGCCCCATGATTTTTACACGTGTGACAATGGCTGACAACAGCGACCTATCATAAACCATTTTTTCAGTTAAAACTCCATCTATACGGTATCTAATACGCACCTGACGTTCAAGGGCCTCTATATGTATATCACTAGCACGTTGCCTTACCGCCTGTTCCACCATTGTTTTTACAATCTGCACAATAGGGGCAGAATTAAGCTCGACTTCGTCCTGTAAAGAGGTTGATGATTCTATTTGCAACTGCTGCTCACGTTCCTTGGTATACTGCTCGGCAGCACTCATTGCCTCTTCTGTTCCGAAATATTTATCTAAAACTGCGTTTATATCACCAACGGTAGCTATTCTTGGCTCTACACGAAAATTAGTTATTATTGATATATCATCCTGTGCCACAATATCTAAGGGGTCTGCCATGGCAAGAAGAAGTGTGGTAGAGTCTTGTTCATCAAAGCCAATAGGCAAAACCTTATGCTTACGCAAAATTGACCCACTTACTAGACCAATTAACTCCTGAGGTATTTTAATACCTCTAAGGTCTATCATATCAATCCCCAACTGTTTGTTCAGGCTAAATGCTATTTCACGTTCGGTAATAATTCCTGCTTCTACAAGGACATCCCCTAGACGTTTTTTTGTTTTTTTCTTTAACTCAAGAGCCATATTCAGTTGTTCTTGATTTATCATTTTCTGTTCAATGAGTATGTCGCCCATACGCATTTTTTTCTTATAAAACCTCATGCTACCACACCTCATGACGTTAAAAATCTACAAAAAATATTAAATTTGTTATTATTTTTAACTATTTTTTAATAATGTCTTTTTTAAAGCAATACAATTGTATAAAAATTTCTAATAATGTGCTTATTATAGCACACATTTATCAAATTTGCAATGTTTTCCATATTTAGCGGAGATTTTATTCGTCATATTGTACATTGCAAATCTTCCAAAATACGTCATAAAACTACAATTTACACTTAAATTCTTAGCAAATAATGTTGAATACATCTTGTTTTTACATCAATTTTAAATTTCGATGTTTTTATCCTTTTTATATACCCAGAAATTAAAAAAAGGCACTTCGTTTTGAAGTACCTCAGCTTTTGTCAATTTCCACATTCTATGCTTATTTGGTTAAACATCTTTAAAATATCCTCTATTTTGGTTTTTGTCTTTTCATCAGCACTTTTATCCAATATAGCGTTACCTTGGTGCATCATTATAAGACGATTGCCATATTCTATTGCATATCTTAGGTTATGAGTAACCATAATGGTAGTAAGTTTTTTTTCTTTAACCACCTTATCAGTCAATTCCATAATAAGGTCTGCCGTTTTCGGGTCCAGTGCCGCTGTATGTTCATCAAGAATAAGAAAATTAATAGGTGTCATAGTCGCCATAAGCAATGCCATTGCCTGTCGTTGTCCTCCCGAAAGAGAACCTACCTTTATATTCAGCTTATCTTCCAGCCCTAAATTAAGCAATTTAAGCTGTTCCTTGTAATAATTTATGCGTTCCTTATTTGTACCTCGCCCTAAACCAAAGACCTTGCCTTTATTGTCTGCTATAGACATATTTTCCAGTATTGTCATGTTGGGACACGTACCCATAGCTGGGTTTTGATATACACGACCAATAACCTTGTTCCGTTCAAACTCTTTCATTTTAGTAATGTTTTTATCTTTAATTAAAATGTTGCCGCCGTCAATATCTATACTGCCACAAATTATGTTAAGCATAGACGTTTTGCCCGAACCGTTACTTCCCACAACCGATACAAATTCGCCCTCATTTACGGATAAATTAAAGTTGTTGAAAAGGCACATTTCGTTAACAGTTCCCAGGTTGTAATATTTACTTATGTTTTTCAACTCAAGCATTGCCTTTCACCTTCCTTTTTCTATCCATAGTTATAACTATAATAACAAGGAACAGCACAGATGTAATTAATTTCATATCATTTGCTTTTAGTCCACGTGATATTGCAAAAGCAACACAGCCCTTATAAATAATTGAACCTATAAGCACTGCTGTTGTTGGCTTAATTATTCTTGAATTTTTAAATATATTTGTGCCAATAATAACACTGGCAAGACCTATAACCATTGTACCCGTTCCCATAGAAACATCAAAAAACCTTTGTTGCTGGCACATAACACTTCCGCCTAAAGCCACCAAAGCGTTGGCTATTGCAAGACCAATAATTTTCACCATGCCCTTATCTTTTGCAAGGCTTGTTACTATAGTTTCATTGTCGCCAACAGCTCGAAGCAAATATCCCGATTTTGTTTTTAAATATGTATCTAAAAGTATTTTTACAATAAGTGCAATTATAAGTGCAACTATAAGTATTTGAATTTGTGGCATTCTAGCAAATGCTTCATCAACAACCTTGTTTTCAAGTACAGTTTCATTTGTAAAAAGTGGTACATTGACTTTTCCTGTAATTCTTAAATTAATGCTGTAAAGTGCCGTCATCATAATAATACCTGAAAGCAAATCCCTTACTTTAAGCTTAACGTGTATAAGCCCTGTGCATATACCCGCAGCTGCACCTGCCAAAAATGATACAAGAAGTGCCAGATATGGATTTACTCCTTTAGTTAGAAGGACTGCCGTTACTGCCGCCCCCATTGGGAAACTTCCATCAACGGTTAAGTCTGGAAAATCCAATATTTTATAGGTAATGTAAATGCCAAGAGCCATAACTCCATAAATAAGTCCCTGCTCCAACACACCAATGAAGATGCCCATATCTGTTCCTCCTAAATTTTCTTACATTATTATTGTGATTATTGTGCTATTTCGTCAAAACTTTCAACTGCTCCGCTAACATATTCTTCGTCAAGCTTAATTCCAAGGTCGGCTGCAACAGCTTTGTTTACATATAATCCACATTCTGAAATAAGTTCAAAATTCATTTCGGATGCTTTTGCTTCGCCCTTTAATATTTTTGCCGCCATCTTTCCAGTCTGAACTCCAAGGTCTGAATATTCAATACCAACAGCCGCAAGACAACCATTTTTAACCTGCTCAACCTCGCTACCAAATACAGGTATGTTTGCTGCCTTTGCCTTGGAAAGAACAGTTGCAAGACCCTGAACAACTGTGTTATCAGTTAAGTTATTAATACAGTCAACTTTTGAAATAAGGCTGTCTGCCGCAAGAGGAATATCTGCAGTTGTGCTTATTCCTACTGTTTCAAGGGTAAAACCATAATCTGCAACGTGAGCTTGATATTCTTTAACCGTAGCTTCGGAATTAGCCTCACTAGTTGTATAAATGATACCAATTGATTTAGCATCTGGAAGGACTTTTCTTATCATTTCCAACTGTTGTTCAACAGGAAGTTTATCCGATGTACCTGTAATTTCAGCCACAGGTGTTCCGTCCTCGTTAGCAAGGCCTGCCGCTATTGGGTCTGATACAGCTGTATATATAACAGGAATATCGCTTTTCATTGCTGCTGAATATGCACTTGCAGCACTTGGTGTGGCAATAGCACAAATCATGTCTACTCCATTTGAAACAAAATTGTCTGCAATCTGTCCTGCTGTACCTGTGTCTGCCTGAGCATTTTCATAAGTAACTGTCAAGTTTTTACCCTCAACAATGCCTTCTTCTGCAAGACCTTTTAAAAAGCCCTCACGGCAGTTATCCAAAGAACCATGTACTGCAAACTGGCTTATACCCACGGTGTAATTTTCGCCTTCTGTTGTTTCCGCCTGTGACGAATTGCTCTCATTTTCTGTTGTCTTTGTTGTGTCAGGCTGTGTTGTATCAGCCTTTGAGCTACATCCTGCAAGTGCTGTTGTCATTGCTAAGCTTAAAACCAATGCTAAAATTCTTTTCTTCATAATATAAACCCCTTTTCTTTAAATTCATATCTTTTTATAAACAAAAAAATCCGCCCCAAGCCATAATGCTTGAGGCGGTTATAAACAAAGTTATAATCGTGGTACCACTCAAATTGTCAATAAAATTGACCTCTTATAATGTACTGACATACATCCCATAATTTATAACGAGTTAAGTTTCTCGTCAACGCCTACTTGCTTAAAAAAAGCTTTGGGGTTGCCCTCAAAAGTCCATTCAGCTAATAACTCCATACCGCATTTCCACCCTCTGCGACTCTCTGTAATATCATTAAAAGCTTACTCTTCTTTCTCAACGGTTTATCTTTTGTATAGGATAATACTTTGCTTATAAAAAGTCAAGTGCTTTTTAAATTATCAATTATTTTTTTCTTTTTTAAAGCAAAGGAACCAGTCTAAGCAATATAGGTTCTCATCCTTGCTTGCAACTCGCTCTTTTACCGTTTCACAGGTGGTTGGTGTGTGCATAATTACATCATCCCCAACCTTCCAGTCTGCTGGAGTTGCAACACCCTCCTCATCCGTTTTCTGCAATGCCTGAATTATCCTCTTAATTTCAACAAAATTACGCCCAGTTGAAAGAGGATAATAAAGTATTGTACGAACAATTCCCTTAGTGTCTATTATAAACACCGCACGTACTGCGTGTGTTGTTGATTGTTTTGGCTGCATCATACCATATTTATGAGCCACTTCCATCCTTATGTCCTCAATAATAGGAAACTTAATATCGGTATTTTTCATGCCTTTCCACTCAATTTCGCACATACTTCTTATCCAGGCTATGTGGGAATGAAGAGAATCTACCGAAAGACCTATAAGCTTTGTATTTATTGCGTCAAACTCATCGGACATATTAGCAAAGGTCATCATTTCAGTTGTACACACTGGCGTAAAATCCGCTGGGTGAGAAAAAAGAACAACCCAACTACCGCTGTAATCCTGAGGAAAAGTGATTTTCCCCTGAGTAGTTATTGCCTCAAAGCTTGGTGCCAAGTCCCCCAACAAAGGCATTTGATAAGTATTTTCATTTTCCATAAATATTACCTCCTTATAAATTATAATTATTATTTAATTATAGCACAATTATTATAAAAAAACAGCATTATTTTAATTTTAAGGATTTTCAATCAGATAATATAAATAGTTTATTTTCCAAATCAGCATCCTTCTAAATTAAGATAAATAAAAAAAGAGCCATGGATATACTCCACGACCCTTTAACATTTTTATTCACTTAAATATGCTTTTTTAACAGAATCATTGTTCATAAGCTCTTTTGCGTCGCCACTTAATGCAATATTTCCTGTTTCAAGTACATATGCTCTATTTGAAATTGAAAGTGCTTTTTTTGCATTCTGCTCAACCAAAAGCACCGTCGTTCCATCTGAACTTATTTTCTCTATAATATCGAATATTTCCTTTACAAATATAGGCGAAAGCCCCATAGATGGCTCGTCCAGCAAAATAAGCTTAGGATGGCTCATAAGTGCACGGCCCATAGCAAGCATTTGCTGTTCACCACCAGAGAGTGTACCTGCCAGCTGATGTTTTCTCTCTTCAAGTCTTGGAAATCTTTCATACACCATTTTTAGTGTATCCTCAATTTCTTTCTTGTCACTCCTTGTATACGCACCCATTCTCAAATTTTGAATAACGCTAAGCTGAGAAAACACTCGTCTGCCCTCTGGTACATGGGCAATCCCCATAGGCACAAGCTTATGCCCCTGCATTTTTGTTATCTCTGTTCCATTATAAAAAATCTTACCACTTTTTGATGGGATAAGACCCGTTACTGTATGAAGAATTGTTGTTTTTCCAGCACCATTTGCACCTATAAGTGCAATTATTTCGCCTTCATTTACATCAAAGGAAATTCCCTTAATGGCACGGATAACACCATAAAATACTTCTAAATCCCTTACTTCAAGCAAAGCCATAAGTTCCCCTCCTAATCTCCAAGATATGCAGATATAACCTGCGGATTGTTTAGCACCTGCGATGTTTGTCCCTGTGCAAGCACATTTCCAAAGTTAAGCACCGTAAGCTTTTCACATATACCCGAAACCAGCTTCATATCATGCTCTATAAGAAGTATTGTCATTCCAAATTCGTCCCTAACAAAGCGAATAGTGTCCATTAACTCCTTTGTTTCATTAGGATTCATTCCTGCGGCTGGCTCATCTAAAAGCAAAAGCACAGGCTCCGTCGACAACGCCCTGGCTATTTCCAACTTTCTCT
This sequence comes from Lachnospiraceae bacterium, assembly GCA_003543235.1. Lineage (GTDB taxonomy): Bacteria > Bacillota > Clostridia > Lachnospirales > Anaerotignaceae > UBA8514. The sequence continues at coordinate 5,385 of DPJA01000011.1, read as the reverse complement.
GTTTGCCGTAAGGCAAATTAGAAGCTTTAAAATTGCATTCGTTCTGAAGTCCAAAAACTTTCAGTAGCTCCATGGCACGATTGTTCATTTCCTTTTCCACCTTGAAATATCTTGGCATACGTAAAATGCCCTCTATTGTTGAATATTTGTTATTGTTATGCAAACCAACTTTTACATTATCCAACACTGACATATTTTTAAACAAACGTATATTCTGAAAAGTTCTTGCAACACCTGCTTGGTTTATATCAATTGTACGTTTTCCTGTAATATCCTTGCCATCAAGAGAAATGCTTCCCGAGTCAGGCTTATAAACCCCTGTAAGTAAATTAAATACAGTTGTTTTGCCTGCACCATTAGGACCAATAAGCCCATACAATTCGCCTTTTTCAATGGTTATATTAAAACGGTCAACTGCCTTTAACCCTCCAAAGGCAATGTTTAAATCCTTAACCTCTAACAAAGCCATGGTTATGCAGCCCCTTTCTTTTTCCTGATGCAAAATTTCTCCACCAACCTCATTCTTAATTCAATTGCCTTAGGGCTTGAATTAAAAATCATCATTGCAATAAGCACAATGGCATATATAAGCATACGGTAGTTATTAAGACCTCTTAAAAGTTCTGGCAGAAGTGTTAAAATAACCGCCGAAATAATAGAACCTTTTATGTTGCCTATTCCTCCAAGAACAACAAAAACAAGTATCATAATAGACATATTGTAGCCAAAGTTTTTAGGCAAAGCCGTAAGAGTTGAAAGATTATGAGCATACAGCACTCCCGCAACACCTGCTAACGCTGCCGAAATAGCAAAAGCTAAAAGTTTATATTGTGTTATATTTATCCCTACAGATTCAGCTGCAATAAGGTTATCTCTAATAGCCATAATTGCTCTGCCCGTTCTGGAATTTACAAGATTCATAATTATAAATAAGGTTACAAGTATAAGAATTATTCCTAATGTAAAGGTTGAGGCGTGTGGTGTTCCTGTTATGCCCTGTGCCCCGTTTATAATAACCTCGCCACCCTCAGCCAATTTAAGAGCCACCGCATCCTTTGTGGAAAGGTGCAGCCCTACGCTGTCTTTACCTACATAAAGTACATTAACAATATTTTTAATAATTTCGCCAAATGCGAGAGTAACAATAGCAAGATAATCCCCTTTTAAACGAAGAACGGGAATGCCTATAATAATACCAAACAAGCCTGCCACAGCGGCACCAACTAAAATAGCAAAAAATAAACGCACACCAACATTTGGAATGATTTCAGCCATTACCTTTGTAAAAAATGCCCCTGAGAATGCACCCACACACATAAACCCTGCGTGTCCAAGGCTAAGTTCTCCCAATATACCAACGGTAAGATTAAGAGAAACCGCAAGAATTATATATACACAAATAGGTACCAGCAGCCCCTGCATAAGGCTAGACATACTTCCTGTTTTAAGCATGATTTCTACAATTATGTAAACGGCTATAACCATAGCATATGTAATAATACTGCTTTTTGTAGTTTTTTTCATTTTTTTGTTATCCATTTTGACCACCTATACTTTCTCATGTATTTTCTTGCCCAGTATTCCAGTAGGTCTTACAAGCAAAACAATTATAAGTACACCAAAAACAATTGCATCTGCCATCTGAGAAGAAATATACGCCTTAGAAAGATTTTCAATAATACCAAGCAAAATACCGCCTATCATAGCTCCCGGTATAGACCCAATGCCTCCAAAAACTGCCGCAACAAAGGCCTTAATACCAGGCATAGCACCTGTATAAGGAGTAAGTGACGGATATGCTGAACATAGAAGCACGCCTGCTACTGCTGCCAAAGCTGAACCTATTGCAAAAGTAAGAGCAATAGTTCCGTTTACATTTATACCCATAAGTGTTGCCGCACCTCTGTCTTCCGACACCGCAAGCATAGCCTGTCCTGCTTTTGTTTTTCTAATAAATGTTGTAAGGCCTATCATAATAACAACACAGCTTAAAATAGTTACAATAGTTTCGCCCGAAATTGTAAGCTGACCCTCTGCAAGCTTAATTGCTGGTACAGTTACAACAGAAGAAAAAGACTTTGTATTTGCACCAAAAAGGAGCAACGCAAGATTTTGAAGTAAATAACTTACACCAATAGCCGTAATAAGTACCGCCAATGGTGACGCACCTCTAAGTGACCTATAAGCAACCCTCTCTATTGTTACACCAAGGGCGGTGCATACAATAACCGCAATCAAAACACCAACAAGAGGCGGAAGCCCTAAACTGTTTACTGATAAAAATACCGCAAACCCTCCTACCATAATAATATCGCCATGTGCAAAATTCAGCATCTTTGCAATGCCGTAAACCATCGTATACCCAAGAGCAATAATGGCATATACACTGCCAAGGCTTATCCCATTAATCAAATACGATATAAAAGTCATACCAACACACCTTTCCTATATTTTTTTTACACATAGCGTTTGCCAATGTATATTTTTTACCAAATGTATCCTTGACCATATCAAAAATATTCCTTTGTTAAAACTAAACAAGAGGGCTGTCCACAGACAACCCTCCGTAATTGCTTTCACCACAAAAGCGCTGTTTTGTTATTTGCAAAACAGAATATACGTTACATAGCTGTGTATGCACCGTTTACAATCTTAACCGCCTTTGGTTGTTTGCTTGGCTCTCCGCTTTCATTCCATGTCATACCAAGACCTGTAAGACCATCAACTGAAATTTTAACCATAGAAGCCTTCATCGCGTCACAAATATCTGATACGCTCATATCAGGTGTTACAGCCCCATCTTCCATAGCTGCCTTTATTGCATAAATAGCATCATACGCATCTGCTGCAAACTGATTTGGTGTTTCATTGTAAGCTGTTTTGTAAGCACTTACAAATTTCTGTGTAAGTTCATCCTGTGAATCTGCTGCAAATGGTGTAAGAAGCATTACGCCCTCTGCAAGTGAGGTGTCAAATTTTTCAACATTAAGTATGCCGTCAAGACCGTCACAACCAAAGAAAGTTGGTGCAAAGTCAAGTGTAGCAGCCTGTGCAAGAATTAAAGATGCCTCTGTGTAGTAAATAGGTAAAAATACCATTTCAGCACCTGCTGATTTTGCTTTCTGAAGCTGAACAGAGAAATCTGTTTTGCTATCAGCTGTAAATGCTTCTGCTGCAACAATTTCAATTCCCTGATTTGCTGCTTCTGAAGCAAACTTTTCATAAATACCTGAGGAATAGACATCAGAACTGTCGTATATTACAGCAACCTTTGTTGCAAGCTTGTTTTCACCAATATATTTTGCAGATGCAGCGCCCTGATCAGGGTCTGAAAAACAAACACGGAAAGCATTATCATTTGCAATACAAGGAACTGCTGAACCTGATGGTGTAATCTGGAACATATTGTCTGCTGCTGTTTTATCAGCTACTGCAATACAAGGTGTGCTTGTAACCGTACCCATAAGTGCCTGCATACCCCAATCCTTTAACGCATTGTAAGCGTTTACAGATTTTTCTGCATCATGCTCGTCATCTTGAAAATTAAACTCAACCTGGTAACCATTAATACCACCTGCTGCATTAATTTCATCTACTGCAAGCTGTGCACCATTCATAACACCAAGACCGTAAACAGCGGCACCTCCTGTAATAGGTCCAATACCACCAATCTTAAATGTAGCATCGCTTGAAGCCTCTGTTGATGTTTTATCTGCTGCATCTGAAGACGCATCCTTTGGAGCACTGCTACTTCCACATGCTGTCATAGAAACTGCCATCATTGCTGCCATTGCTAAGCTTAAAAACTTTTTCATACTTGTTATCCCCCTCTTAAAAATCAAAATATATTTATTAGAAAACAGCTCTATATCACTGTGTTTTCTACGTCATTAAAAAAACCTCCTGTTGTCAACTTTCCTTTCGACACTGAGAGGACTCTAAAATATGTATAAATTCAATCTTTAACTATACCCTTTATTGTAGATTGCCACAACTTTCTTAAAATGTCAACGCTTTTAATAAATTTTAAAGATTTTATTACATTGTTTAAATATGTCCTATCTAACGTTTTACTTGCTTAATACAACCGTCTTTGTAGCACTGTCATACCCTACTGTAACCCCTAACAGCTCACACAATTCTCTAATGGTAACATAGTTCGTACCATCAATGTTAAAGCCCTCTAAGGTCTTTGCTGTGCCGTTTACGCTAATCTTAACCGCTGTCTTCTCCATCTCTTCCTCCTCCAATCTCTTTTTAAATACCGTCCATTGTGTCGCATCTCTCACAAATGGTTCAGGGCAGTTCTTCCCTGTAACATCGTAGTGCCTAAGTACGTTGGAAATAGGCACATTGTATTTTTCCATCAATACCTTAACTAACTCAGCAGCATTACTAACAGTATCCTCTTTAATGTAATAGTTACCACTGGAATCTTTGCGACTGCACATTTCAACGGATATGCTGTTGTTGTTTCTGCAATCATCGTGAAAATATCTTGAAGCCCCCACCGACCACGCTGTGTCGCTATCTGCAACGGATTGATAAATACCATTTTCATCTACAAAATAGTGTGCCGAGGCGTTTCTTCCTCCTATAGCAAAATAATTGCAGTTTCCCTTTGCTGTGTCGCCATTATTTGCGGTATAATGTATTATTATGTATTTAATACTTCTTGTGCGACCTCTTGTATAATTACCGCTATTAGCGATGTTTGTTTTTAAATTCATACCGCACCATCCTTATTTATCCTCGGTTTTTGCACTAGACTTTGCTCCGCCTAAATATCCCACCAAGCCGCTTCCAATCGCCATAGCTAAATCATTTCTTCCAAAGCATATTGCTGACACCAAACCAACTCCGCATATAACAATTACCGTCAATTCTTGCACGTTTATTGCATCAAATTTCATTTCAATTCCCCCTCATCTACATACTCGCCCATTTTCTTTTTTACAGCCTTTTCAAAAATATTTAAACCCTTAACTCCTGCATCTCGTAAATTTTCAAGGATAGAAAGCAAATCCCTTAAAAACATCAGCGTATAAACCAACTGTGCAAACCAAATTGCCACGGTATCAATAATTGTAAGCCTGTAAGCACAACCGCAAATAATCAGCATTATGCCAAACACCAACAGCTTGTCCGTAGTACCTCTTGCAAACGCACTGCTAGATATTTTGTGAGTAAGCAGCGAATTCTTCACGCCTCCACCCTGTCTGGATAGTGAAAATAGCTTTGTAGCCAAGTCCAGTACCATAATCACCAAAACTGCCGCCGCACCGTAAAGATACTGCTTTTCTGGAAATAAAAATTTATAGGCTAAGGACACCACTGTTGATGTAAAAAGGGATATTGCCGTCAATACCCTGTTGTCAAATAACT
>DPJA01000019.1 GCA_003543235.1 Lachnospiraceae bacterium | reverse complement strand
TTCACATTAATTAAATACACCCGTTTCCGTGTTTTATTCTAGTAACTCTTTATCTTCAATCTACTTAAGATCCCACGTGATGATAATATTACATCTAATACTATCATTTTTTGCATCTAATATGTTTTTTATAAATTTACTGTTTTTAATAACCTTCTTAATATTACAATAGCCTCTGCCCTAGTTGCATTTCCTCTTGGCTCAAGAGTGGTTGCTGTACGGCCTTGTATAATCCTTTTCTGAATTGCTACGGCAAATGCAACTTTTGCATTATCTGTTATTTCACCGTTATCACTATACTTCTTCAGTTTTTCGTTTACTTGATTATCTGTTAGTTTTACCTCTTTACCTTTTACCTTTAGTGCTCTCATTATCAATGCAACCATTTCTTCTCTGGTAATATTAATATCTGGTCGGAATGAAACTCCATCCACTTTAGAGATAATACCTGCCTTAAATGCACTGCCCATTTCACTAGTGTACCAACTGTCGTTCTTTATATCCTCAAACGGCATTTGTCCTTTAGTATTATTCTTAAGTCCTAATGCCCTAACGAGTAATGCTGTAAATTCTGCTCTTGTAATTGTTGTATCAGGGTCAAATTCATCCTCGTTTTTTCCTTGTGCAATATATTTTGCAGCCATAGCTTCAATATCTACCTTTGCCCAATGTTTTTGAATATCGCTAAATGTCTTATTATATTGCATTACAGTATAAAGACTAAAATGACTTGTAGAAAATGAAATTCTTTGAGATTTTTTATCAAAATTTCCACCTACATACTGCCATTCTTTTTTTGTTTCGTCATAGTAGTAAACCCCAAGTTTATCTACATTAACATTCTTTAAATCCACTCCTTTGAGCGAAATAATTACCGTAACATAAGAGTTAAATTCATGAATGCTTTTTGTATTATCCTTCGATACTATTTCAGCTTTGAATTCAAATGCACTGTTCCCTACTAAAATAAGTGACTTACTATTTTCCTGTGGCGCAAATGCCAATTTTGCCTTCACTTGTTCACTTGGGACAACATTTAATGCAACTTTCACTTGTGCATCCTTACCTGCATTTTTTAAAACCTGAGTATCAATTACAGCAGGTGGCAGCTTAATTTCAACAACCTCACTCTTTATAGTTAATTTCTTACCCTTTTCAGTTAGTTGATTAAATGCATCTATATCAATAACCACTGCTTTTTCTTTCGCATCTTCGGAAATGGAGGTGATAACATCTTTCTTGCTNNAAACGTTACAGTAAACGTTAACGTAGTAATATCGCTTTGCAACGTCATTCCAGTTGCTGCAAATCTAGCTCTTAATGTAAGATTACCACTAAGGTCTGGCAAATTATTATTGTACTTAGTCCAATTCACGCCATCAACACTAAATTCTATGGTATCATTAATGCCTGAAATAGTGTTTAAACTGTCATTTGCACTTATATTGGGAGCTGTAGCGCCAGCTTGTATATCTAAGTTCACAGCGTAGCTTGCAGACTCATCTTCAGTGGCTTTTAACCTGACATTAATATCGTTTACTGGAGAAATACCTGATATTTCATTCTGAGTCAAAGCGTAATCATTTGCAGAAATTGAAGAATAATTCTGCCCACCATCGAGACTATACTCCATATCGGTGGTTGAACCCATAAGTTTACCAACATTTATACCGTCAAAGCTGAATGTTACACTTGGGGCTTGTCTAATGAATGATATTGTAGTAACTTCACCCACCAATGTCAAACCAGAAGCTGATTTTCTTATTCTTAATATTATATCCCTAGTTAATACCGGCAAGTTATCATTAAACTTAATCCAGTTAGTTCCGTCAGTACTGAATTCCATTGTATCATCAATTCCTGAGACTATGATTGTTAGCTTGTCTACAGTAATATTTGGCGAAATAGAACCAGCCAATATATCAATTGTTTGGACACTACTTGCTAACGCTCTCAGCGTTGCCTTAACTCTCGCCTTAATATCTTTAACCGCACTAATGCTCGCAATTTGTGCAGGAGTTAATGCCAAATCATTTTGGCTCGCAGTTGTATAAATACTTCCACCATCCAAGCTGTATTCCATATCAGTTGTAATTCCCATCAGCTTTCCTGCACCATCTCCATCAAAACTGAAAGTGACGTTAGGAGTCCCCGGTGTTGCCTCTACTATTGCTGTAAAAACAGCATCCGCTGTAGGACTTGTATATCTTGCTGTATCAATTTCTTCTTTTGCAACCATTACAGTTACAGCTTTATTCGTATCATAATCAGCAGTACTGTCTCCAACCAAATTAATTTCAAGTGTATTTGCATCCATTCTGGTTATTACGCCCTGCCTAACTCCTTGCGGCAAATCGTTTGCATCAATCATTACTGTAGCTCTATTATAAATTCCGTCAGAGCGGAATGTCCCGTTCGCAACACTAACAACTATCTTCCCAATATGCTCGCTACCTTCCGCAATAGTAGTAGCATCAGTAGTAATTATAGGTGCACCTGTAGTATAAGTAACTACTTTCTGGCTCCAATCGCTTGTGCTTGTGTCATTTACAGCTCTTACTTGATATTTATGTCTTGCATTTGCTGTTAATCCACTGTGGGTGTATGAGTTTGTTATAACGTAAGTTTCAACACCGTCGCCTAGGACGTAGTAACCAGTTGCACCGCTGACTGCGTCCCATGTGAGGGTCATCGAGTCTGAGCTTGCAGATGGCTGAATATTAGAAGGTATAAACGTAGTATCATATACATTATTGACTGAATTAACTGTCGAATACTTTTGGACATCACTCCAAACCATATTCCCATCTGTACTTAACTCATTAACCCCAGCAATTCTCCAATAATACGTCTTTTCATAGTCAAGTTTCTCGCTGGTTGATAATTTATGAGAATACCTGCCTCCTTCATATGTTAGATTATTACTCAGAAGTATTTCTTTAACATTTGTAGTAAATCCGTTGTCATCTGCAATCTGCAGTTTGTATTGTTTAGCCAGTGAAACTACACTCCAATCGAAGTTGGGTTGAATATCAACCAAGCTGTTATTTGATGGACTGTTCAATGCCGGCGCAGTATCTGGAGCACCTGATGTAACATGAATATCAAGTGTTGCGACACTTCCACCTACAGCAATGTTTCTAATTTCGACATATGTAGCACCACCAGGTGTAATATTGCTGTAATTTAGTCCATATGGGACTGCAATAAAATTGGTATTTTCACTCGTTCCTGGGAATGGATCGCCAGCATCGCCTGAGTTTGTTACATACCACAAATCGTATTTCCCATCTGCTTGTTCAAGCTCAACACCCAGTCTTCCTTCATAAGCATTTACTAGATTATTTGAAATAGATGCATTTATTTGTTCGCTATCTATATGCCATACCAGCACTCCTTCCCCCGGAAGGCCAGCATCATAATTGGCTTTTCTTCTATACTCAACAAGAAAATATTCATTGCTAGACTGATCTCCGTTTGGCCAAACACGTAGAACTGTACTGTTTCCGTCAATATCTGATAGCGTATCAGATTTGTCGGTAGTTATTTCGGTCGGAGTAGTCCATCCAAGATAAACTTTACTCCAGGCTGAAAGGTTGGCAGGACAACTTCCAGGCTCTTCCCCTGGTATGCTGTTCCAAGAACCTGTACCCATGATATCCCATGCACCAACACCATATGTAACCCCATTAGATATATCATCCGTATCATACAAATCGGGTAGCCCCAAATCATGACCAAATTCATGAGCTATAGTACCTAATACCACATTTTCAGGAATAGCAGAATAATTTAGAGCATTTTTCTCGTCAACCTGTTGACCATCACCTGAAATGGCAAAATTATGCGACCAAATAAGATTTGTATTATCCACTTCTTCTTGTCCAGCCCCTGCATGCACAATTATAATATGGTCAATATTGCCATCAAAATCTGTGTCAAATGTAGAAAAATCGAAACCTCTCGCATCCAAGAGCAGCACTGCTTCCCTGGCAAGTTCTGAAATATCACCGTTATCATTATCAATGTCAGAACCGTCAGTACCATAATATTCCATGGCGTTAACACTACTTACAGGGTCAGCCACTGTTGTATCAATGGTTATCCCATGTGAAGCTGCACTGTATTGAGAATTCTTTTCATAATAATCTTTAAGTTTGTTTGCTTTATCTTGGTAATAGGCGTTATTATGACTTGCATCAAACTTTACATTCGTAAACTCAATTGGAATAATAAGAATCTTTTCTGTCCTCCCATTTGATGGTGGAGCCAATTGACTTTTTGTGATAAAGCTTCTTTTCGATGTCAAAATCTTAACTGGAGTTATCGATTCCCTCGAAACCAAATCGGTCCCTTTATCATAAGCACTTGGATAAGTGTTGGGATTTGGCGGCATCAATTCAGGATTGTACGATATGTTTCTTTCATTATTGTTCCTATCTTGAAATATCACTGATGCAAACGCGTTGCCCCAGAAAGAAATGACTATTAAAAAACTTACAATTACCAATAAATGAAACTTCTTTTTCTTATCAAATTTCAAAATTAATTCCCCCTATCTTAATATCTTAATTGTTGTAATAAAACAAAATTTAGTTAATTATACAAAAATTCTACCCTTTTTACAAGTCTTTCGTCGTAACTGGGTTCATAATTTAAATTTGTTCCATATTCCTATAATATACTTTAGTTATGCAAAAATAAAAGTACAATTGGCAATGTTAATGATTTTGACAACGTTTCGATTGCAATATGCTTTGAAGCTGATGGTTTTAAATTCAAAGCACCTTTTTACATCTTGACCACAGATACAGATAGAATTATTGCAAAGGCTAAATTGCTGGGTTTTACCTAATATTTCATGTATGTAAATTTTATATCAAGACTTATTAGCATTTTCAAAAAAGAATTTTGCATCTTAATATTTTATTATAATATCCATATATTTGTTCCATATAGGAATATACTTTGTCATAGACCTCGTGAACGAAAAAACTATACTTTAGAACAATAAAAATATACTATGAATCGATAATAGTTTATTGACAAACGATAAATGGTGTATTAAAATCAAATTAACAACAAACAAGTGAGGTGTTTTTTATGCAACGATGTTCAACAATTTTCTTGAAGATAGCTGTTATCCTTATTGGAATCCCAGTTCTTGCTTTGAGCATATTTAGGTTGAATTGGTTAGCTAATAATCCAACAAATCCAGATTATACCCCAGGTCTCATAATAATCGGAATGGTCCCTATCTTTGCTTCAATGGTTATCACAGTCTTTGCTGCTGTTCTTCAAAGACTTTTAAAAGAAGCTGTTAATATAAAATCGGAAAATGATTTAATGGTTTGAGGTGAAAAATATGGCGATTATAATCAATATTGATGTGATGTTGGCTAAAAGGAAAATGAGCGTAACACAACTTTCGGAGCGTGTTGGAATAACAAAGTCTAACCTTTCTATATTGAAAAATGGAAAGACAAAAGCCATTAGATTATCGACCTTAGAAGCTATCTGCAAAGTATTAGATTGTCAACCAGGCGATATCCTGGAATATAGAAGTGAAATTATAATTAAAGAATAAAGATTGTATAAGAATTTATAAGACATTTATTGCACATATAATTATTTTGTGAGGTTATATTATGTATGATATTGTAATAGTAGGGTCAGGCCCTGCAGGGTCTAACCTTGCACGGCTAATTGGTGATAAATATAAGGTTTTATTAATAGATAAGCGGGATCTGGAAAAAGAGAATCCCCAAAACCATATAAACAAATGCTGCGGAGGATTATTAGCCCCCGATGCTCAAAAAATGATTGCAAAGTTGGGGTTAGGAATACCTAAAGATGTTCTAGTTGATCCGCAGCTTTTTGCTGTAAGAACCATTGATTTAACTAATAATCTAGAAAGGATATATCAGAGGTTCTATTTTAATATGGATAGGGATAAATTTGACAGATGGCTTGTTTCCATGCTACCATCTGGAGTTGATAGAAAGTTTAACTCATTTTTCAGAGACTTTGTTGAAATACCAGGTGGATATGAAATTAGATATATTTATAATGGACAAGAAATATCTACAAAGACAAGCGTTATCGTAGGTGCTGATGGTGCCTTCTCAAAGATAAGGAAGTTTATTAGTAAAGATATAACCATTCCTGAAAAGTATATTTCAATTCAGGAATGGTTTAAAAGTTCAGATTATATACCCTATTTTACAGCAATTTTTGATCAAGAAATAAGTGATTTCTATTCCTGGATTATACCAAAGGAGAATTATTTATTACTAGGATCAGCCCTTACGCCTAGGGAGAATACTAGGGAAAAGTATGATTTATTGAAAACAAAACTAAAAACCCTAGGTTTTAATTTAGATAACAAAATAAAAACAGAGGGGGCATATATCAATAGGCCTAAAAAGGTATCGCAGCTTTATGCAGGAAAGGATGGAATAGCCCTGATTGGGGAAGCAGCAGGAGCGATTAGTCCTAGCTCTGCAGAGGGAATTAGCTACGCATTAAAAAGCTCTTTATNNATTAAAAATTTAAAATCCCCAGCTATGTATAATCCATTTCTTAGACAGCTAGTTATAAAATCAGGTTTGCAAAGTATTTAATAATAAAATTAGCATAAAGGAGAATTTCTTGTGAAAAAGACATTGATAATAATAGGAGTAATTGTTATAGCAATTGTGATGGTGTCAAGAATGGAAATAAATAAAACATTTTAAGCAGCCTTTTGGAGATGTCACACAACCATGACGTAGACTGTTGATTTGCAAGGGTTGAATTTTGTGAATTATCGTGGTAAAATTAAACAAAATGCTGAGGGGAGGATAAACTTTGTATATTTTATTTTTAGATGTTGATGGACCACTAAAAACTATAGAAAACTATCATCCTTCTACTCAAATGGGGTTTTATAAATTTAATGAAGAATGTGTTTATTATTTAAATAAAATATTAGAAGTTCCATGGACTAAAATTGTGGTTTCTTCAGACTGGAAAGCTCATTTAGATTATTTGCGTGCACTTTTCGAAAAGAACGGTATTGATGGCAGGCATATCATTGATAGTACACCAAGGCTAAAAGACAAAAATAGAGGCGACGAAATACAAGCGTGGCGAGACACTATGGGCAAGTTTTTCGATAGAAAAGGTGGTAAATATAAAATTGAAAAAATTTTAATAATTGATGATAATAGAGATATGGGAGATTTGCTACCGTATTTGATACAAACTTATTTTGCTGATGGAATTACAAAAGAAATAGCAGATGCAGCTATTGAATATCTTACATTAGATAAACCAATCACTGTACGGTATATTACTCCTGAAGAACAACGTAAAAGGAATGCTGAGTGGGAAAACGAATTGGAAAAAGGAAAACCTAGTTTAGATAATAAAGATTCATTTGGGTTAATGAAGGTTCCACAGCATATGTCTGAAAGAGGTAAATTCACCACTATATGTTATTACGAGAGATTTCAATGGGTTGAAGTAGAAACTCGACCTAAAGCCTCCATTACTAGAAGGACAGTCTTATGACAGTTTTGTGAAATTTCATTCGGGTCTTGTGCTGGAGATGATACTTTTGGCGGTTATGTTTCATTTGAAACGGCGCAAATTCCAAAAAAACTTTTAAAATCAATCATTCGAAGAGCAAAAGGGATGGGCGCAGAAATTAAGAACAACCCAAAATTAACTCAATATATATAGGATGCTCATTAGCAAAACACGATGATTGTTTTAATATGATATCGAACCTTCGTACTGTAATATATTCCCAAAATGCACATAAAGAAAGTATAAAAGATGAGATCTTTAGCCCGCATGCTAATAAAATGCAAACAATAAAGTGGGAAAGGGAAAAATCGAAAGACCGAGATTATGAAACAGGGAGAGAGTTAATATAAACTCTTTTAAAAAAGCCCCTCTTTAGATTCCGTTGGCCTATAATGATTTTAATATTCTATGTCATATCAAATTAATTATTAAAGTTTCCTATTTTGACATCAAGTGATTTAGATAGATTAATAATTTCCTTAATAGCGTAACTAATTTCGTCTAAGGTAGTTACCTGCACTTTTATTGAATCACTAATATCATAAGCATTTTTTGCAGACACGTCAGTAACTCTAGAAATACTATCAATCGACTTGGTGACTTGGTCAATTGCCAGTACCTGTTCTTTTGATGCAGAAGCAATAGCATTAATCTTTATAACAACATTTCTGATAGATTTTAGAATATCCTTTATACTGATGTCAATTAATTGAGCTTTCTCCACAGTTGAATTAATTCTTTTTTCCTGTACACCAACTGTCTCTACAACTTGACTTGTTCTTATCTCAATACCTTTTACTAGCTCTGAGATTTCCCTCGCAGATTTTGTGCTTTGCTCAGCAAGAGATCTAATTTCGTCCGCAACTACAGCAAACCCGCTCCCATGTTCCCCTGCTCTTGCTGCCTCAATTGCAGCGTTTAGTGCAAGCAGATTAGTTTGGCTCGATATACCTGTAATAATATTGAGAATCTCTCCAACCTTACTAGAAGAAACTGCAAGTTGTGATATTGTGTTGGCTACGTCAACAGATGATTTTGCTACTTCATCAATAGATTTAATTACTTGTTGAATAGCTTCACTACCTTTTTCAGCAAACTTTTCTGCATTTATGCTATCTTCTACCACATCATGACTAGACTGTGCTACAGATTCGGCACTTGAAGACACTTCTTCTATAGAAGCTGTGGTTTCTTGAACTGCTGCTGCATTTCCCTCCATACCATCTGCAATTTTCGAAATTGAATATGAAATACTTGCAATTGATAGATGGGACGCCTCAATTGAGTTTGACAGCTCCTCCGAAGAGTAAAATATCATTTCGCCTGCTTGATTTACTTTTTCAATAATGTTTTTAAAATTCTTAATAAACTGTTTTATATAACTTGCTAAGTCATCTCTTTGCAAAGCATCTAACTCATATTTATTATTAGTGTTATTATCGAATTTAGAAAGTTCTTTAACAGAAGTAATTATTTTAGCAAAGTTCCTTTCGATATGACTACCTAACAAAGTCCCTAAAACCAAAGAAACTGCCCCGATTAAAATCAGTGCAGGCAAAAACATTAGTGAATCTGTAGGAATGCTTAAAACAGCTCCTACGAGAAATATATTCGATAGGATAATCAGGCCAACTATTTTAATTCCTATTTTTGAACTCATTTTATCACTCCCTATATAAAGTAAAAAGGTGCCAATCATCCAAAAGTTTACTTATTTACTGCCTCAAATTTATCTCCTGTTCAATAAGCTCTATTAAATATTTTATAATTTAAAACTATGTTTGTAAATAGAAACTTAAAAGTTAGTTTTATTTGCCTCTTCAGAAGTTTTCTACGTGCTTTGTAGATTAACAGATATAATAAATTAATCGAATCTAAAATAAGGATGCTGATTTAACACAAAATCAACACCCTTATTTTATCCTTTCCCCAGCAGTTTATTTTTAACCTTCAAAGTCTCTTTCCCAAAATAATTTTTTCTTCCTCTCATTAACCTATCTCAATGACCATCCACCATTACTTCGCGCTTCGATTCAACATCATTAAATATAATTCTATCCAATTCTCCCCTTTTCGCAACAATTCTAGATTTCTCACTCATAGGATATAGTTTAATCATCCTCTTCATCACAAGAAAATAATCATAGTAATTCCTTTTAAAATTTTCTTGATCCTTAAAATATAACGTTGCAATCTTAGCAAAAGTAAAGTCCTCACCTGAAGCACACTTCTTTATTTCTTTGATAATCTTCTCTGCACTCATAAGTGCCCATTCGAAAGGTTTATCCTCAAATATTTCTTCTGTAATATGACCAAAATACCAACCTTCCTTTTTTCCTATTGACGAAACGCCCTTTTGTTGTTCTTCAAAGAGCTTCCAAAGTGTGTTTTCAGTCGAAGTATCATAATATAGCGGAGAATCCTGCTCTTTGTTTTGCCTTATAGCATAATCACACAAGCTACATAATCCATGAAGATATAAAATTTCATCAAGTTGATTAGCTGACAAACTCCGATTACTATTCAAAATGACTATATCTTTTGTAACTACAGCATCTATTTCTGGATCTTTCGAATAGCTTTCTTTGGCGATATATACTCTTTTTATAAAATCTTTTCCCAATCGTGTAATAACCTTTTCTGCTGCTTCTGCCACTCTACCAGGTGTTACATTTGCATTCACATTATCATCATAAATGCTTACTTCACAGCCAAAAGCTCCCGGATATTTATAAACATATCCATCAAAGCTATCCAAGCTGCTTTTCTTTTGTTTTAAAGAAAGTTTTCCTCTAAACTTCCCATCCATTTTTGCAGCATTTCTTGCATTATAAAAATCCCTTCTAATTTTACCGAAAATATTAGTATAAACCGTTGGCTCTTTTTTCGGATCAATAAATAAACTCATATTAAGCCTCCTACGCTTTTATATAATACAATGTATTACCAATAGGAGCATAATATTAATTATTTTCAAATGAAACAACGTAACCTGCTCTTGTGGTTACTTTTTTAGTAGACACAAGAGCAGGTACGTTGCTCACATTCCTTTAGAATTTTCTTATCATAATATGAATTTATATAAAAATATCCACTAATCCATCCATATCTTTTTCTGCTAATCTAACTGGTTTTATATTTAATGATGAATATCGGTCTTGCATATGCCTCTTCCACTCTTTTATTTTGCTTACTTTTGCTTCAATATCATCAGCATTAATATAAAAACTATAACTCATGTATTTCTTATATATTAATCCAGCATTAGACTTTTTCCATTCCTCTGATAAAACATTTTGACGATTATCTATTCCAACTTCCATACCATATAGTGCAATAGACAAATGTCTGTATAGATAAACCACAGTATAAAAATCTAAGTCTCTATCTTTATCTCTCGGAATGTTCATTATCAAATCAATAAACTTTTTTTGAGCATCACTATATTTCCGATACCTCTCAGGGCTATATAAATCTGCCCATATTCCCACCATTCTTTGTTCTAAAAGTGAAAGCTGCACNNCTATTACTCACACTTTTTTTTCTAATCCTCGATACACTCAATAAGTCATCAAGCTCTACTTTTGTCAACACATTTCCATTCTTAACTACAAGATTTTGACCAATTGCAATAGGCACTAGAGCTTGTTTTGTATCGTCTCGAGCATCAAGTATTTGTTTTAAGTTCTTATTTAACCCATCAACCATTTTTTGTTCTCCTGTTTTTTATGTATAATATCACAATAACTGCTTTAAAAACGGTGTACCGGTTCTTGCGTTAAAAAGTTAACACAAGAACCGGTACACCGTTAACCATTAAACTTCTTTCGCCACAGCAACTTCCTTCGCTACCGTTGCTGCTGCATGTACTGGTTGCGCCACTTTCGCAGCTATAGCTGGAACTGCTGCCTTCGCATAATTCTGCATCAATTCTACCAAATCTATTCCTGTCAATCCCTTCACAGTCTCCGGCAGCTGTGCCAATACACCTGTGATGTCCTTTGTCAGTTTGGATGCACCACTATCTCCTATCATAATAATCTTTTCTGTCTTAGCTAGCGGTTGTGCTATTGCAGATGCGATGGCTGGGAGTCTTTCTATAATCATTTGAGCCATCGCCGCATCATTGAACTGCTTGTATGCTTCGGCTTTTTTGAGCATTGCTTCCGCTTCAGCCTCACCTTTGGCCTTAATTACATCTGCCTCTGCAAGACCGGCAGCTTTTATTGCTTCTGCTCTTGCAAGTCCTTCGGCTTTAATTGCTATCGCTTGGCCTTCCGCTTCTTTTTGTTTTCTAATCTTACCAGCTTCTGCATCAATTTCTGTCTTAAATCTATCGGCTTCAGCCGGTTTTCTTATTGTAGCTTCAAGTTCTTTTTCTCTTCTCAATACTTCCTGCTCTTGAAGTTCAATCTCTTTTTGCTTTTTCACTATCTCAACCTGCATAGCCTCTTTTTGAACTTCCTGCTCTAGAATGAATTTTTGTTTATCGTAAGATAAATCTGCATCAGCTTTTTTTGCATTCATCAAAGCTTGATATTCTGCAATTTTTATTTCTTTATCTTTGTTTGCTTCAGCAATCTTGGTTTCAGCTAAATATTTTGAAGTTTGACCTGCTTGTGAAGCCTCAGCAGATTTAATATCAGAGTCTCTTTGTGCTTCTGCCTGTCCAATAATTGCATCCCTTTGAACCCTCGCAATTTGAGCTTTTCCAAGACTCTCAAGATAGCCGTTATTATCTGATATTTCTTTTATTGTAAACGAAATAATTACTAATCCCATGTTCACAAGATCGGTAGCTGCAAGCTCTTGAACCTTTTGTGCAAATCGATCTCTATTTTGGTTAATTTCCTCAACTGTCAAATTACCAACAATTGAACGAAGATGACCTTCTAGAGTTTGTGTTGCAATTCTTTTAATTTCATCTGATGTAAGACTCAAAAACTGTTCTGCAGCAGTTGCGATTGACTCTTCCTTTGAATCAATTTTTACCTGAGCAACGCCTTCCACCATAACCTGTACGCCTTGTGATGTGTATGCGCTTGAGCATACATCAACTGGCATAATTCTAAGTGACATTATCTTTGCAACTTCAAGCACTGGCCATACAAAGGTTGCTCCACCTTTTACTATTCTAAAACCTACATACTGGCCTGATGTCAACTTTCTTTTTCGACCTGAGACTATCAAAGCCTCATCAGGTCCAACTTTCACATACCTTGAAGCGAATACCTTAATTAAAATGACCATTACAAAAACCATTATCAAAGCCGCTAATATCGGAACCATTATTCCTCCTGAATCAAACACTTAAATACCCCCTTATAAATTTATCTCTGGTTTTTTTACAACTGTCGCTATATTATCATTATAGTCGACAATAATGACCTTTTCACCTTTTGCGATTTCTTCACCATCTAAAGACCTTGCAGTTGACTTATAAATTGAGTCAGCCGTTGTATAGGAAATTTCTCCTACTCCATTAGCAGGAATCGGAGTAATAACATCCCCTATTGTTCTCTTGAGGTCTTGCACAGAAATGATGCTGTTTCCTTGGTTTTTGTACATCGTAACAACCACAACATAAAAAATGATTGTCGCAACCACAAGTCCGGAAACTAATGCAATAACGAACAAAAATAATGCAGCAATATTAAAAATATAGTGCCCAATTACCCCCATTCCTCCGAATACTGTAATAAACGACCCTATAACAATAGGTTTAAACGGAGAAATATGTTCAATTCCGTCAGTACCAACTTCACCACCATGGTCAGTTGAACTATGATCAAACCCATGATGATCGCCCAAAAACATTGATATTAATGAATAAAACAGTCCAAATGCTAAACACCCGACATATAATGAAAACATTTTGTCACCTCTTATTAATTGTAATACTTTATACCATGTTCGGTCAACAAATTTATGAGAATATTGTAAGTTTTTATTCTGGAACATTACGGAGATTTTACCAAAGAAAAAAATGTCGGTGATTGACATTTTTTCTTTGGTAATTTATTTTACCTTAATTTATAGTTTTGTTCATCTATGAAAAGCTTCGTATACCTTTCTTTATTCATAGCATTAGAAGTTGCCCATCCAGCCCTATCTAGAGCGCATCTTAAGTATGAATGTATTTCCTCCCAAGCTTTTACGCCATCTTCCCCTAATCGATGATGTAAAACCATCTTAAACTCATCACATGGAGTTCCATCATCAGGATCTAGTTTCCCATTTATTCCCCTGTGTATAATCTTTGCTTTACCTACATGGAATTCCTTAGTCAGCACTGATGAATCTACTACCGCAATACGTACTTCTAACCCGTCTACAGGAACTGAAATTCTATTATATGTATCTCGCCCCCTCCTATGGCTTTCATGAACTAAATATACTTCAAGATTACCATTTGCCCCTTTTTCCCATTTGAAGTTTAACTTTTTATCAGTTCCACGCTCTTTCCACTCAATTTCTTCAACTTCTCTACTCCCTAACTTAATATTATATCCATCTATACGAATACGGTTCAATCTGCCAAACTCATAAATCAAATCCAACTCTTTTTCGCCAATTTTTCGAGTTTCTATATGATGTCTTTCATCTTCACATTTTATAATACTGTCTGCTAAGGCATTGGATTTAAGTACAAGTCCATCAAAAAGATCAACTCCAATAATTTTATTGAGTTCAATTATCCTTCCACTCTTAATTTTTATATAATTCTCTGGAAGCCAAAGTCCCTTAGTTGTTTGTTTTCCCCGAGATTGGGTCATTTTTTCACCTTGCAAAGACTTTTCACCCGCATTTAAACTTGACTCAATTAGTTCAGTAAGTTCAGTGTGATCAGCAGGTTTTACAATCCCTTTGTTCCTTACATCAGTCATATACACCCTCCCAAAATTCATTTTTACATATAATAACACAATTTTTCACAATTGCCTATGTAAAACTTGGTAATTGTACAACCGCTACAAAACTCAACACACATAAAAAGGGCGACCCACCGGATCGCCCCTACGCAAGCGTATTATATTCCCTCAATACACCTTACAAACCTTTTTTGCACTCTATCCTTGCCCATAACATTTATCATTTCATGCAAGTCTGGAGTGTTTCTCTTCTTCGTCAATGCTACACGCAGAATCATTGCTACATCGCCAACGTGGCCCTTATATGAGTCAGGATTCTTTTTGTATGTTTTTGCATCCCTTGCATAGCCAACAGTTTCTGCGAAGTCTTTGAGATGATTAAACCACTGTTCTTTTTCATTACCCAGTTCAAGAACTTTTACGTAACTTTCAAGTACTAAATTTATATTTTCTTTTGTATCATTTTCAGAGAAATCATAGTTTTCATCTACTTCAAAAACATCATCATAGAAAAACTCAACAGTTGGTCTCACATCCGACCATTTTGCAATGTCTTTACGCGGTTTCACCGAATTTCTTTCTATATTCAATGCTCCTATAGTATACTCTTTTTCTCTTTTCATCAGTTCAGCCAATTCCTTATCAAACTCTTCGGCCCAATCTAACGACTTTTCATATACTTCTTCTGAAGTCATAAAACCAATTACATTTTTACTAATATCGTTCATTTTTACAAAATCGAATAATGGCCCGCTAACTCCCATTTTTACAAAATCTATAACAAACTCAGTATTAGGAGCTTTTGGATTCTCCATTCTCCATTCCTCAAAGTTAGAGTTTGCTAGGTTTAACAGATAATCTATAACTGACTCACTTGGATAGCCTTTTTCGCGGTAATAACTAACTGCCGCTTCGGGATCCTTTCTCTTACTTATCTTTCTTTTTGAATTTCCATCAATTTTATTTATTGGAGCTACATGCGCATATATCGGTACCTTCCACCCAAACATTTCAAACAATTGTATATGAAGCGGCACTGATGGCAGCCACTCATCTCCTCTAATTACATGAGTTGTACGCATAAAGTGATCATCTACAGCATGTGCAAAGTGATACAGTGGAAGCCCGTCTGATTTAAATATTACGGCATCCAGATCATTTTCAGGCATTTCAATTTCATCTTTGATTAAATCCACAAACTTTATTGTTTTCCCTTTTTGCTCTGGTGCTTTTATACGTATAACAAAAGTTTTGCCTTCTTTTAGATTTTTTTCTATTTCTTCAAATGATAAATTCCTATCTTTTGCCCATTTCCCATAGTATCCAGGTCTTATCCCTTTTTGTTCTTGAATACTTCTGGACTTTTCCAATTCCTCTTGACTGCAAAAACATGGGTAAGCTAATCCTCTGGCAATCAGTTCCTTTACAAAAGTTTTGTAAATTTCAGCTCTCTCGCTTTGCTTATAAGGACCATAATTGCCTTTCTCACTTTCTTCACCAACTACGCCTTCATCTGGGACAATGCCAAATTGTTTTAAGCCATCCAATAAAAGAGTAACTCCATTTTCTACTTCCCTTTTTTTATCAGTATCTTCAATTCTTAAGAAAAATACACCGCCAGTTTGGTCTGCTGCCCTTTTCTCAATTAGCGCTGCATATAAACTTCCTATATGTAAAAATCCCGTAGGACTTGGACCAAATCTAGTAACAATAGCATCTTGAGGCAGATTCCTCTGGGGATACTTTTCTTCATAATATTGTGGCGAATTTTTAACATCAGGCAATAATATGTCAGCAAGTTCTTTATTATTTGTAATCATTTTGATTCTCCCTTAATATTTATGGATTTTTTAATGTATAATCATGTTCTCCAATGACCCTTAGATATATATTGTCATTGATATATTCCCATGTCATTCTAATCGCCATTGTAATACTACATTCAAAAATACTTTCTTTCCCTTGAATTTTCTTTATTCTTAATGATGGGTGATATGGATTTTCACTCATCAATCTCATTTTAGCTTCAAATGCCTTTTTTTCTTCCATACTTAAGTTCTTGAACTCTTTCTTAAATCGATTTAAAAATAAGATTTCCATATTATGACTCCAATTGTTTCATTAAATCATTTACATCTTTTGCTTTGTTTACATTTCCGCTTTTCAAATCCTCTTCTGCTGCTTTTTCTTTTTCTAACCATTCTTTTGACCAAAACCATGCTTGAGATTTATCAATTATTATTACAGGTTTTACAACTATTCTATCATCTTCAACCGATATATCCAAGCTATCACCTGGTTTCAAATTCAATTGTTTTGTAACTTCACTCGGTAATGTTATTTGTGACCGCTCCCTTAAATGAGTTATCATTAATATCCCCTCCCATTTTCCGATTTTCTCACATTCTTATTATATATTATACATCATGCTTTATTCTGGTGTCAATTTTTTTAATTTAGTCTGTCAATGCAATAACCTTAAGCTACTCTGCATCAAATATTCTCTTTATTTTTCCCAACTTTTCCGCATCATTATCTCCATAAATAAAATCAATGTCCTCAATCGCAAAGGTTCTCACAGCACCCTTGTCAACGTCGGTTGCCTGAAGCAGCCACTGCTCCTTTGGGTGCCAATCAGTCTTGCCAAAATAAATTTCCTGCGGAACAATATTCCTAATCGAAGTTTCACCTTTATAATTCGTATAAAGAATTTTTAATGGTACGTCATACATGTGTCAATTCCTCCTCGTTTTTTCGAGAGCGTATGCAATACGCCCCTACATTATTTCATATTGGGACGGGTTGAACTCATCCAAAAAAACTAATTTGATTACTATCTGGCAGCTCTAGGCATCCATTTTGTCCCATTATCTCAATTACAGTCTTACTTATTTTTGCCCTAATTCTCAGGTCTTCTTTTGACATAAACTCGCCGCCTTCCCTGGCTTTTATGATATTCTCGGCAGCAGTTACACCTAAGCCTTGAAGCGCATTTAGCGGCGGCAAGAGTCCTTCTGGAGTAATAACAAACCTCTTTGCATCTGATTTATAAATATCAATTGGTACAAATTTTAGTCCGCGACAGTACATTTCATTTGCTACTTCAAGAATTGTTAGCATATTCTTTTCCTTTTGGGTTGCATTATTTCCATTTTGTTCAATTTCTTTGATTGCAACTTGCACTTTTTCAGCACCGTGAGTCATAATTCCTGCATCGAACTCATCAGCACGAACGGTAAAATAAGTCGCATAGAAAGCCTCTGGATAATATAGTTTAAAATATGCTATTCTAAAACCCATCATTACGTAGGCTGCAGCATGGGCTTTCGGAAACATATATTTTATCTTCTTACATGAATCTATATACCATTCAGGAACATTATGTTCTCTCATTAAGGCTTCATTCTCATCGTTTAAGCCTTTACCTTTTCTTACTCCCTCCATAATTTTAAAAGCCGACTTTGGAGGAAGTCCCCTGTATATTAGATACACCATGATGTCATCCCTAGTTGATATAACTTCTGATAGCGTTGTTACTCCATTTCTGACAAGCTCCTGAGCATTATTGAGCCAAACGTCGGTGCCGTGTGATAATCCAGATATACGGACTAGCTCTGAAATAGTTGTAGGCTTAGTATCCACCAGCATCTGTCGAACAAATTTTGTGCCAAACTCAGGTATTGCAAAACTCCCAACCTCACTATTTATATCCTCAGGCTTTATTCCCATCGGTTCAGGTGTTGTAAAAAGCTTCATTACGTTCTTTTCACCAATTTTTATCTTCTTTGCATCAATACCTGTCAAGTCCTCAAGCATCCTAATTGCAGTAGGGTCATCATGTCCTAATATGTCAAGTTTCAATAGCCTTCCACTTATTGAATGATAATCAAAATGTGTTGTAATTGTATTAGAACCCGTATCATCTGCAGGTCTCTGGATTGGACAAAACTCATAGATTGAGTGGCCCTTGGGTAAAATCATTACACCTCCAGGATGTTGTCCTGTGGTTCTTTTTACACCTGTACATCCCATTACCAGTCTATTAATTTCTGCATTATTTGTGGTAACACCTTTTCCCTCAAGATATTTTTTCACAAATCCATAGGCTGTTTTTTCGGCAATTGTACCTATTGTACCTGCCCTAAATACATAGCCTTCTCCAAATAATTCTTCTGTATATTTATGTGCCACAGGCTGATACTCTCCTGAGAAGTTAAGGTCTATATCCGGCTCTTTATCGCCGTCAAAACCAAGAAAGGTTTCAAAAGGTATATCATGACCGTTTCCCATCATTTCAGTTTCGCATTTTGGGCAAACCTTGTCAGGGAGGTCAAAACCCGAACCTACTGAACCATCCACAATAAACTCCGAATGTCTGCAGTTTGGGCATACATAATGAGGAGGTAACGCATTTACCTCTGTTATGCCACTCAAATTTGCAACTAATGATGAGCCAACAGACCCTCTTGACCCTACAAGATATCCATCATTTAATGATTTCCAAACAAGTTTCTGAGCTATTATGTACATAACCGCAAAACCATTTTTTATAATTGAATTAAGTTCTTTATCAATTCTTTCCTGTACAATTTGTGGAATAGGGTCTCCATAAATTTCTTTAGCTTTATCCAATGTTAGCCTTTGGAGTTCTTCTTCTGCACCATCAATTTTAGGTGGAAAGGTTTCCTTAGGAATAGGAATTATTTCTTCAATTTGATCCGCAATATTGTTTGGATTTGTAACAACCACTTCAAAGCATTTCTCATCACCCAAATATGCAAATTCTCTAAGCATCTCATCTGTTGTTCTTAAATATAAAAAAGACTCTTTGTCTCCATCCTCAAACCCTTGACCCTTCAAAAGAATTCTTCTAAAAATATCATCTACAGGATCTAAATAATGAACATCGCAAGTTGCAACAACTAGTTTTTTAAGCTTCTCTCCTAGATCTACAATTTTTTTATTGATAGCTTTTAAATCTTCAACTGATTTAACCTTCTGATTTTCAACTAAGAACATATTATTTGAAATCGGCTGAATTTCAAGATAATCATAAAATTCAGCTATTTTTTCTATTTCTTCGTCTCCTTTATGATTAAGTATTGCACTATATAACTCTCCCGCCTCACATGCAGAACCTATAATAAGACCTTCTTTATGTTCTAGCAGAAGCGTTTTAGGTATTCTGGGTTTTTTGTAAAAATGTTTCAAATGAGATATTGAAATCAACTCATATAAGTTTCTAAGTCCTTTATAATCTTTTACAAGAATTATTGCATGGTATGAACCCATATTTGAGAGCTTCTTTGAATCTCCAAGCTTTTTGTTTATATCTTGAAGGCTATCGATACCTTTATCCTTTAGAATATCTATAAATTTAATAAACACATATGCAGTTGCCTTCGCATCATCAACTGCCCTGTGATGATTCTCCAAGGTTACTCCAAGGTGCTCGCAAACAATATTGAGCTTATGTTTTTTAAGATTAGTAAGTAGTAGCCTTGAAAGCTCAAGAGTATCAACTACAGGATTTAAAATGTTAATCTCTTGATTCCTTGCATTATATCTTATAAATCCCATATCAAAGCTTGCATTATGAGCAACAAAAGTTGCATCTCCTACAAACTCCAAAAACTTTGGAAGTATTTCTTCGATTGACTGAGCATCTTCAACCATCTGATCGGTTATTCCAGTGAGTTCAGTAATCTTGTGTGGAATTGGAATACCTGGATTTACAAAGGTATTAAAAGAATCAATAATTTCACCCTTTGAAACTTTAACTGCCCCAATCTCAGTAATCTTATCCCTTTCAGCATGAAGCCCTGTTGTTTCTATATCAAATACAACAAATGTATCATCGAGGCTTTCATCAGAAGTATTAGCAACAATAGGTGCCTTATCATCAACAAGATAACACTCAACGCCATAAATTATTTTTATTCCATGACTCTCTCCAGCATCAAAAGCATCAGGGAATGCTTGAACAACTCCATGATCAGTGATTGCAATAGCCTTGTGTCCCCAAGATGCAGCGCGTTTTACAATATCTTTTACAGAAGACAAACCATCCATAGCACTCATTTTAGTATGTAAGTGAAGTTCAGATCTTTTTTGATCTGCCTTATCCTTACGCACTTTCTTTTCAAGCTTAACTATATTTGTTGCCATTATAATCACTTCACGAACATATTTGTCAAAAACAACGTCACCTTGAACTCTTACTCTAATACCCACTTTTAGATTTTCATTGATTTTTTCAAATACTTGAGGCTTTATAAAAATTTTAGCCGTAATGCTTCCTTTATAATCGGTAATATCAAACGAAATGAGGAACTTTCCACTGGTTATCTCTCTACTTTCGACTTTTATAATATCACCTTCAACTATAACCTTTCTCGAGTCATCGTTTAATCCAAAAATACCTGTTATTTCACCGCTCTTAATATGTTTTCCATGAATTAAATCAATTGGCCCAATATTTTGAAGGGGAGTTGTTTCTTGAACTTCACTTTTTTGAACAATTACTTCAGACGGTTTGCTTAAAGTTTCTTTCATTACCTTAAGTTCAGTATTGCCTTTTAGCGTATCATAGTGGTCCTGTTCTTCTTTTGTGAGTTTTGGATTGTGCAGTACAACCTTTAGATTAATTCCTAATTCATCACTAAGAAGATTTTCAATTTCCCTACAGCAGCCTTTTGAATCCAGCAATTCTGCTCCACATGTTTTAAGATTAACATTTAATTTATTTCCATCAACGCTCCACTGGGCGCCATGCAATATCGCCTTGCTTATAGGAATAGTTGATTTTAAATGTGCAACTGCACTTGCCCAATATGTAAAAAGAATTTCCTCAGGTGTTCCTTCAATTTTTGTATATTTAACTTTAATTTTCAAAGTATCAAGCTTATATTTCTTTTGAATCTTTTCAGAAACTTTAAAAACTGCTTCCCTTGGAATCAGGAAAGCAGAATCTAGAACAATCTCAATCTTCTTTTCTTTATTATAAATATTTATATTAGATATTGCCGAATCCTTAAAATATGACCTAAGTTCGTTATCTATACCAATATCAGGGAATAATTCAAAAATACCTTGTAACTGTGCCATAGTACATTCTCCTACTTACATTTTCTCGATTTCTCTTAGCAATTCATCAATCGCATTTTCCTCAGGAATTTTTCTAACTATCTCACCTTTTTTAAAGAGTATAACCTCACCTTTACCTCCTGCAATGCCTATATCAGCTTCTCGTGCTTCACCAGGTCCATTTACAGCGCAGCCCATTACTGCAACCTTAAGTGGCTTGTCCACTTGAGAAAGTCTTTTTTCGACCTCATTTGCAATGGTAATTAAATCGACTTGTGTTCTTCCGCACGTCGGACAAGAGATAAAATCTATTCCATCTTTTCTGATTTTAAGCGATTTTAAAATATTAATCCCGACACCAATTTCCTCCACAGGGTCACCAGTTAACGATACCCTCAATGTATCTCCAATTCCTTGAGAAAGTATACTTCCTATTCCTACTGCAGACTTGATTGTTCCCGACCAAACTGTGCCAGCCTCAGTAACTCCAACATGTAGAGGATAATCTGAAACTTTTGAAAACTCCTTATATGTCTCAACTGTAAGCGGAACATTGCTAGCCTTTAGAGAAACGATAATATCATTAAAATCAAGGTCTTCAAGTATTTTTATATGTCCAAGCGCACTTTGCACCATCGCATAAGCGCTAACTCCATACTTATCCAACAAAGGTTTTTCTAAAGAGCCAGAATTGACTCCAATTCGAATTGGAACCCCTCTTTCTTTAGCTGCCGTAACTACCTGTTTTACTCTATCTATGTCACCTATATTTCCAGGATTAATTCTTACCTTGTCGACTCCTCTTTTTATACATTCTAAAGCTAATTTATGGTCAAAATGTATATCACATACCAATGGTATATTAATTTGCTTTTTAATATCATTAATACATTCTGCAGCCTGCATATCAGGTATTGCTACTCTGACAATCTCACACCCTACATCTTCAAGCCTTTTTATCTGTTCTACAGTAGCCTTAACATCTCTTGTATCAGTATTTGTCATAGATTGAATGGTAATAGATGAATCTCCACCTATATATAGACTGCCTACTCGAACTTTTTTCGTAATTTTTCTATTTATGGAAATCATTACAGTACTCTCCCCCAAATATTAGAATAACACCCAAAGCTTTTGTAGCCATGGCTTTATATCATTAATTGTTATTAAAATAATCAGTGATATTAGAAAAACAAACCCAACCATATGAGCTACTGCCTCTTTTTTCTGTTCAATTGGCTTTCCTCTAATACCTTCAATAGCAAAAAATATAAGTCTCCCACCATCAAGCGCAGGTATAGGGAAAAGATTAACTATACCTAAGTTTAGACTCAATAACGCCAATAGATTCAATAGATTAAAAATGCCTGTTTTTGCGACTTCACTTGTAATTTGAATTATTTTTACTGGTCCTCCAACTTCATCCTTTGAAACTTGACCGGTGAATAAGCCTTTTAATCCCCTACCTATTTCATCCACAATTGCAGCTAGGTAAATGGGTGATAACTTTAAATTCTCCCAATAGTTAGATTGCACAAAACCTGCTGCTTCTTGAACAGGAAGTACTCCTACCATAAAGCGCTTTTCTGTTTGTGAATACACCTTTGGAATATTGAATCTCAATTCTTTGTTATTTCTTATGACAGTCATAGAAATTTTTGCATCCTTTGATGAACTTATTTGTTTAATAAGTTCAGGAGGGAAAAAGACATTTTTATCATTTATCTTTGTTATTACATCACCAACCTGAAGTCCTGAACTCGCAGCAGGCATCCCTGCAGTTAAATTTCCTACAATGATTGCAGGTCTTCCAAGATAGGTAAATAAAGCAATGATTATTATAAATGCCAAAATAAAATTAGATATCGGGCCTGCAGCCACAACCGCAGCTCTTGCCCATAAGGGCTTATTCCCAAAAGCCCTTGGATCCTCCGATTCAGCATCTTCACCTTCAGGTCTTATAAATCCACCGATTGGAATCGCCCTTAGATTATACTCTGTTTCTCCTCTTTTAATCCCAGTTATTCTTGGCCCCATACCAAGAGAAAATTCATGAACCTTTATACCTACAGCCTTTGCAACAATAAAATGTCCAAACTCATGAATAAGTATTAACGCACTAAATACAAGAATAACCTCGATTACTATCAATAATGTACTTAACATTTCTTCCTCCCCGATGCAATTTATTTTGTATTTCCACCAGCCGACTTCGGGGGCTGGTGAGAAGTGAGCTGTGCGGCACCCCGCACCCCGGCAAAGCTTCTCTGCGCTCTTTTTTTTGCATTTTGCATTTTGCATTGTAAATTGTCCATTGTTTTTTGAGCTTCTCTGCACTCTTTTGTATAAGATATTTAATACAACTTATATATTTTTAATTTAATAATTTATGTACCGCTTCTTTTGCCCATGTTTCTGCATTCAGTATATCATTTAACGTTGCATTTTGAATTGTTTTGTGACCTTTCATACACTGCTCAACCAAATCTTGTATATCTAAAAAGCGAATTTTCCTATTTAAAAACAAATTTACCGCAGCCTCATTTGATGCATTTAATACTGCTGGCATCGTCCCGCCTGTATCAAGAGCCTTATAAGATAATCTTATTGACTTAAAAGACTCATGGTCTGGTTCCTCAAAAGTAAGTGACTTTCCTATCAATTCAAGTTTTCCAAAGTCATTTGCA
>DPJA01000009.1 GCA_003543235.1 Lachnospiraceae bacterium | reverse complement strand
TATGCCTATGGCACCTCATCTTAATGAAGAAAAATTTTAAACCAATATATAGATTTTAATCCCTTGTGACAAGCAAGGGATTTTTTTATTTCTTGTTGCAAAAACAACGGAAATTTTGCTGTAAGTGTAGTAATATGGTCACATAACAAAGAATTTAATGCCTTGGAGGGATAAAGATATGATTAGAAAAATTATTAAAATTAATCAGGAAAAATGCAATGGCTGTGGTGCATGTGCAGAGGCTTGCCATGAGAGTGCAATTGCAATGATTAACGGCAAAGCAAATTTGATAAGAGATGACTATTGCGATGGACTTGGAGATTGTCTGCCAGTATGTCCTACAGATGCAATCAGTTTTGAAGAAAGGGAAGCGGCGGCATATGATGAAGAAGCTGTAAAAGAAAATCAAGCCGCTAAGGCAGAGCCTCTTGCTTGTGGTTGCCCAGGAACAAATTCAAAAAGTATAACAAGGAGTCAATGTACAACTAATGAGGTTGTGGAAAGCCAACTTACGCAGTGGCCTGTGCAGATAAAGCTTTTGCCTGTAAAAGCACCATATTTTAACGGAGCAAAGCTTTTGGTGGCGGCAGATTGCAGTGCTTTTGCATATGGAGATTTTCACCAAAAATTTATACGCAATCACGTAACAATTATTGGATGTCCTAAACTGGATATGGTGGACTACAGTGATAAACTTACAGAAATTATTAAAAATAATGACATTAAAGAGGTTACAGTTGTAAGGATGGAAGTTCCTTGTTGTGGCGGTATTGAAAATGCAGTAAAAACAGCACTGCAAAACAGTGGTAAATTTATTCCATGGCATGTGGTAACTATATCATCAGAAGGTAAAATATTAGAATAAAAGTGATTTTTAAAGGTATTTTCTATTTTAAAAAAAGCCAAAACTCTAAGACTTGGTCTTAAGGTTTTGGCTTTTTTGCTATTATTTTATTTTTTGTATCGGCTAGTTGCAGTATAATCTACTACTCCGTTTACATAACGTTTAAGGTAGTAAGTACCACTATTTTGTGTTACATCAATTTTTATAGTGCCTATATTTGGGTTGCCTGGGGACAAAAATCTAATTTTAATTACACCGTTCTTCATAACGGATTCGATTTTAACAGGTCTGTCTAAATCATTTCTAAAACAAAAATCAATTGAACCCCAGCTAGCTGTTGCATCACGTCCAGCAGGTAAATAGCCTACCTTAAGAGAGTGGTTTTGTCTTTTTGTAATTGTCATGCCGGAGTACATAGCTGCGTTATATAGTGTTGAAGAAATTTGGCAAATACCACCGCCTATGGCATTAACTATTTTACCATCAGATATAACTCCTGCGGCTAGATAATCTCTTTTGGCAGTACGGTGGCTAAGAATAACATCATTGTAAGAAAAAGTTTCACCTGGTTTAATTATTACGCCGTTTATAGAGTCTGAAGCAAGAAGCATATTGAAATTTCTGTTGGCGTTGGAGGCGGATTGGCTGTAGTTGGTGGTGTATGAAGCTATATCGTGGTCATAGTCCACTGCCTTTGCTGCTGCTTTTGCCTTTTCTTCTTTTAAGCGTTTTTCTTCAGCCAGTTTTTCTGCGGCTTGCTTTTCTGCGGCCAGTTTTTCTGCCGCTTGCTTTGCCGCCGCTTGTTTTGCCTCCTCTTCAAGGCGTTTTTGTTCCTCAAGTTCAGCTTGTTTTTCTTCCTCTGTTTGCTCAAAAACAACTAAAGTTTCAGGTTCTTGGGATGTAGCTTGGGTTGTCGATGGTGTATTTGCAGTGTTGTCTACACCTGCTGCATTGCCAAAAAGCATTGATACAATTAAAATACTAGCTATTGAATTCATTTTAGCTCCCCCTTCTCGAATAGTACAAATTGTTGTAATTATATTATGATTTAAAATTTTTTACAATAAGAGGTTTTGTATTAATACCGCTAAAACTGGAATAAAAAGGTGTTTATAGTTATTCTAAATGGAAAACATTCACAAAACCATCACTTTGTGTTCATTCAAAATGCAGTTTGCTGAATTACAATAATAAAAGGAAAGTGTATGCTTGATATACGGAAAGCGAGAACGTGAGTTGCTTTTATATTTACCATTATAACATATTAAAATATTATTTGTAAGGAGTGAAAATTTTAATGAAGATTAAGATGACGAAGAAAAAGGGAATAGTGATGGTGATTGTTCTGGCAGCCGCACTGGCGACTGCGTTTTTTGTTACGAAGGCAAAAACCAAAGCTAAGTCTTCTGTAAAGATTATACCGCCTACCACAACGCAAATTACTACAGGAGATTTTGACCAAAGGGTAACAGCCTCAGGAACTACAGAAGCTACAGACCCATATTCAATATTTATTGAACTTTCCCAAGAGGTTAAAACAGTGCCAGTAGCAGTTGGCGACTATGTAGAAGAGGGACAGCTTTTAGTTACATATGATATTGAGGATACAAAGAAGGAGCTGGAAAATAAGCTTGCAGATGAAAAAGTTTCATTGCAGAATGCACAAATTGCTCTTTCGGAGTTAACTGACCCAGCAGAGGGGACTGAGCTTATAGACCTTAAAACTGCCGTTATTTCAGCAGAAAAAACTTTGCAGGAAGCAAAAACAGCGTTGTCCGAGAACGAAACAAGTTTGGCAGATGCCAAAAAGAATTTACCATATTATAAACAGCTTTTAGAGGCGGGTTCACTAAGCCAAAGCGAGTATGATAAGTATGAAACAGAATATAACACTTTGCTGAATACAAAAACAACTATAGAAAGCAATGTGCAGGCAGCAGAGCTTGCTCTTAAAAAGGCAAATACAAACCTAGAAAATGGAAGCAATAGGCTTAATGATAAATCAACAAAAGACAACTATCAGAAACAGCTTAACACTGTTTCGTCGGTACAGCGAAGTATTCAAAGCATTCAGGACGATATTTCAAAACTTACAGAAGCAACCTACAGCCCTATAAGTGGTACGGTTATAGAATGTAATGCAGTTGAGGGTCAGATGCTTACTGACAGTACAGTAATGATGAAGATAGCAGACCTTACAGACCTTAATGTATCAGCATATGTAAGCGAATATGACATTGCAAATGTTAAAGTGGGACAAAAGGTTGAACTTACATCTGACGGTATTGAAGACACTGTATATACGGGCGTTGTAACAAAAATTGAGCCTACAGCAGTAACGCAAAGCACAATTAGCGGAAGTGAAACAGTAGTGCCTATTTTAGTACATATGGATGCCCCTGATGAATTGGTTAAGCCAGGGTTTTCATTTGATATGGAGATAATAGTGACAGACTTAAAAAATGTCAATTATATTCCTGTTTCAGCCGTCATTAAGGATAAGGAAACGGAAAGCTATTGCGTTTACGTGGTGGGTGAGGAGCAGAAATTAGAAAAGAGAACTGTTGAAATTGGTACAATGAGTGATATGTATGCAGAAGTTATAAGCGGGCTTGAAGTGGGCGAAACAATTATGGAAAGCCCTACAAGTGAGGTAACAGATGGTTCTTCTCTTATGGATTATGCAACACAGGAGGCTGCCAAAGAAGGTGCAGAAACATCATCTGAAGGCATTTTAAGTGGCTTAACAGGTGGAACAAATTCCAACGACAGCGGTATGCAAGGCGGCGGTGGTGGAATGCCACCAAGTGGCGGCGGTGGTAGACCAAGCGGAATGTAAAATAAAAAAAAGGAGGTGAGCAAATTGCCATTGCTTAAAATAGAAAATATGTTTAAACAATATAATCAAGGTGAGCTTGCAGTTATGGCACTAAAGAATGTAAACTTTGATGTTAGTGATGGAGAGTTTGTGTCTATTATGGGCACAAGTGGTTCAGGTAAATCTACAATGATGAATATTTTGGGTTGTCTTGACAGACCTACACAAGGAGCTTACTTCCTTGATGGTGAGGACGTTTCCGAATTTAACGATTCTCGTCTTGCAGATGTACGTAATAAAAAGATAGGATTTGTTTTTCAGTCATTCAATCTTTTACCAAAACTTTCAGCATTGGAAAATGTGGAGCTTCCAATGGCATATGCTGGTTCAACTAAAAAACATAGACGTGAAAAGGCAATGGAGGCACTTACAAAGGTTGGGCTTGAAAAAAGAGTTTTGCATAAGCCCAATGAGCTTTCTGGTGGACAAAGGCAGAGAGTTGCTATTGCTAGAGCCCTTGTAAACAGCCCTTCAATAATAATGGCAGATGAACCTACAGGCAACCTTGATAGTAAATCTACATTTGAGATAATGGGCATTTTTCAAAAGCTTAATGATGAAGGAGTTACGGTGGTTATGGTAACCCATGAGCCGGATGTTGCCCAGTACACAAAGCGAATTGTGGTTTTTAAGGACGGAGAGCTAATAAGTGATAAACCTGTGGAAAATCGTATTTTTTCTGGAGGTGAACAATAAATGAATATTTTTGAATGTATAACAAGTTCCTTTAAAAACGTATTTGCTAACAAAATGCGTACGTTTCTTACCATGCTTGGCATTATTATTGGCATAAGCAGTGTAATTATTATTGTGGCTATAGGTAACGGCAGTCAGGCGGCTATAGAAAAGGAGTTTGAAAGCTTTGGTACTGGCTCGCTTTCAGTTGGTCTTGTTTCTTCAAAAGATATTGAAACACGTGACCTTTTAACAATGGATGATTATTATTTGCTTCAGAATTTGGAGGGAATTGAATATATTTCGCCAACTTATAGCGGTTCTAATGCCTATATAAAGCTTTTGAACCCACAGGAAACCAATAGTGCAACGGTTACAGGTGCAACTGCAGACTATAAGTATATAGAAAATGCAACAGTGCTTTATGGCAGGTATATTTCCGACAATGATGTTGAAATGCGTAACAATGTTTGTGTAATTATGGACACCACGGCAAAGAAGGTTTTTGGATATTGTGACGACAGCGTAATTGGTGAAAAAATCAAAATTAAATCATGGAAGGGTACAACAAAACTTACTGTAGTTGGTATTGTTGAAAATACAGATGCTTCGCAGATAGCTGACCCTGATGAATATTCGGACTCAGTTGTAATGCCTATAACCACGTGTATGAAGGTGTTTACAGGGTCTACCCTTTCAGGAATTTCTATTGTTTTGAAGGACGCTGGGACAAATGATGAAATGAGTAATACTATTCTTGCTGAACTTTCGGAGTTCCATGGCAATGAGGA
This sequence comes from Lachnospiraceae bacterium, assembly GCA_003543235.1. Taxonomy (GTDB): domain Bacteria; phylum Bacillota; class Clostridia; order Lachnospirales; family Anaerotignaceae; genus UBA8514. The sequence continues at coordinate 216,833 of DPJA01000009.1, read as the reverse complement.
AAAATATCTCATTTCGGATACAACGGATATGGTGGATTCTATCAACTCCATACTTTCCTATGTAACGGTATTTATAGGTTTTGTTGCCGCAATATCTCTTTTGGTAGGCGGAATTGGTGTTATGAATATTATGATGGTAACAGTAACAGAGCGTACAAGAGAAATAGGCATACGAAAAGCAATAGGTGCAAAAAACAAGGATATACGTATTCAATTTATTATAGAAGCAATTATACTTACGGGAATGGGAGGCTTGGCAGGACTTTTATTTGGCTGGTTTGGTGCAATTGGCGTAGGAAGTCTTGTAGGCATAGAGCCTGTTATGAGCATTACAGCAATTGTTGGTGCAGTTAGTGTTTCTATGGCAATAGGCATTATTTTTGGCGTAACACCAGCAAATAAGGCGGCTATGCTAGACCCTATTGAAGCCCTAAGGTTTGAGTAAAGGAGGTATAATATGAAAAAAAGATTATTGTGTATTTTGGTGGCATCACTAACAATGTGCGTCAGTGTTTGTGCCTTTGCACAGGAAACATCAGAAACAACACAAACGACAGAGGAAACTCAAACAACAAGTCTTTATGATATGTATTCAACAATGATAAATATTGATTACAGCGGTTTAACGCCACTAACTCTTGATGAAGCTATAACAAAAACGCTGAATTCCAGCTCAACTGTAAAACAAACAGCGTCAAGTCTGGAATTGCAAGAGGATGAGTTGGATATAGCAGCTACAGAGCTTACCTATTCAAGCGGTGCAGATTTGAATACAGTTATTGCACTTATTAAAAGCCAAGTAAGCTATAAAAATAGCCTTATTTCTCAAAGCAGTGAAAAAGAGAGCATTAAATATTCCGTTAAGCAGACATATATTGAAATTATTGAGGCTCAAAGGAAACTTCAACTATCTGCTAAAACACTTGAAACGGACAAAAAAAATCTTGAAATAGCAAAAATTAAAAACAAAATGGGGACTTTAAGTGACCAGGAACTTAAGGAGCAACAGCTTAACTACGAAAAAAACTTGGCAACAATTACAAATGATGAGATTGCACTTGAAGCCGACTATATTGCACTTAACGTGCGTATGGGTGTGGATATAAATAACCGCTATAGCTTTAAACTGCCTGTTGAGTATGAAGAACTTAATCTTTCTATACCCCTTGAAAGTTACATAAATTCCACAGTGGCACAGGCGGCAAGCGTTAAACAAAAAGAAAATTCATATAACCTTGCTAAACAGCAATTTAATGTTACAGCCGCTACAAGTGAAGTGTTAGGCTCGTATGCTTCTGCAAAAAACAGTTTAAATACTGCGGAAATGAATGTTGCTGATACAAAAACTTCTGTAGCTGAAACCTTGCGAAAGCTTTATAATACCATTACTGAAAGCGAAACAAATATTTCAAATGATATAAAAGAGCTGGAAACCCTTAAAGAAAAGCTTTCTTCATTACAGACTAAATATGAAATGGGTGCAGCAAGCCGTATTGACCTTGAACAGGCACAAAATGATGTTGCAAGTAAGGAAGATACAATAATTTCAAGTTTTTATAGCCATATGCTTAATGTGGAGAAATTTAATAAACCTGAATTACTTTAAACTGCGTAATAATCCATGTGGTTTGAAGAAGAAAAAGACATTTTTTCTGTGACTTGGTCATTGGAAAAATGTCTTTTTAATTGTATAAAATAGCATATAATTTGTCTAAATCATGTTATTTTGCAGGGCGTTTCAGAACATCAAAAGTTAACATAATTACATTGAACAAGATGTAAAACTATGCTATACTGTGCTATATATGACATGGATAAAATTGTATGTTGCATTTTCAGTATACAAAAAAATGACGTTAAGTACGGGGTTGCGGGAGAATTTCATATGACAGAGCTGAGGGTAAGAAAAAAAGGATACCTATTAAAACTGATTTCATCTTTGCACAATCTTTGGAGTGCACAGGAAATGTTAGCACTTCGCAACATTAGGAAGAAAGGCTATCTGCAATATTTTTTTGCATTCCCTCTGGCAATGACTTTTATTAATATACAAGATTTTGTTTTGGACCAAGGCATAGGCGTGTTTGGATTGCCTCACACCACTATCACATTCCTTGCGTTTGCTCTGGGAGCCATTGTAATGTTCGCTTTTTCCAATGAAAAGAATATATCCGTCATCTCAAAAATCTCTGCTTTCATTACTGCAGTGGGATTTGTACCATGGGTTTTCCTTCCCGATGGTTATCTTTCCCTTGTATGTGATGTGATTTTTATGGCAGGCGTTGGTGGATGCGTATCCAGCAGTAGCTTTTCCTTTGTTTTTATGCTGAACAATGCTGAGCGTTTTTTTGGCAGTACCCTAATGCTATTATTTATTGAGCTGGTAGAGCTAAGTTCTGAGCATATCTCAATCTCCCCAGTTGTTCGGAAGATTTTTGCTCTGGTTATGATTACGGCTCTATGCGTATGTATGTATCTATCAAAAAATAAAGACTATAATGGAACTGAAAATAAGGCAATGAAGAGATTTGATTCAAGCATCTGGCTTGTGTTATTTCTCTTTTTCTCCTACTTTGCCATTCGAATAACGGGTTTTTATGCCTCGGCATTTCAGCACCCATCCAATGCGTTGCAGTGGAGGATACTTGCCTTTGCTTTGATTTTTTTCTGCATTATCTTACAGGTGGTATTTAAACGAAGTATCTGGACTATGTGCAATGTGTTTTTTATTGCATCAATCATGAGCCATTTAATGTGGTATATAAAATTTCCGCAGGCTGCCTATCTGTTTTCCGAGCTGAAGGAAGTTGGATTTTTCATAATATTCTACTTGATGGGTTGCGTTACAAATAAATTTTGCGATTTCCGTATGCACAAGTACCTGGTTCTTATATGTATGACATTCATCGTCATTATTTATGTGGGGATTGATGTAGTGCATATGACAATGCTCACGCAGTCTGTTGCCTCTATCACAGCCGGAATTTTATTTGTAGTGTTTTTGCTGCTTTCTCCTGTTTTTTCACAGCACTTGTTTTTTACCAACTGGTCAAATGAATTTCGTCAGATAAATATGACATCCTTTGTTGACGGTACTCTGCAAACAAACACGGCAGAGGAAAATCAGAAGCCAAGTCTGGATGACACCAACTTATCACCACGGGAAAAACAGGTGGTACTGCTGCTTTTGCAGGGAATGACGCTAAGACAGGTTGCTCCGGAGTTGGGGCTTACCGTTTCTACTGTTTCAACTTATAGTAAGATTATTTATAAAAAGCTGGGAATTAACAGTCGTGCAGAATTGTTTCTGCTGTTTGGATGCCAGCAGACGGCGGAAGCTATCCAAACCATTAGGCATGAATAAACTGAAAATAACAGCGTTTTTAATACACCCTCCCTGTTTTGGGAGGGTGTATTTTTTAGTATCCTCCCCAAATAGGGATATTGCAGAGTAAAAAGACTTGTTGCAAAATGAATTATAGAAGGATAGGAAAGGAGGGATACTGTGCGGCAAAGCTTACACAGAAGGAGCTTCCACCAGAGGAGGATAACCCATAACCAATTCGTGGGGGTAAATATGAAGAAATTAAAAGGAGGATTACTATGAGATATCATTTTAAAACTATGTTATTAATGGCAGCAGTACTTATTGTAAACACTATGTTTTCTGCCACTGCATTTGCGGCTTTGCCTGAAGGTGTTCCCACGTCGTTGGAGGCTCCACAGGTCAAGAGTATCGAGCTAAAGCATAACGAAGACGGCAATCCGTATTTTGAAGCTCAGGTATATTTCCCACAGAGCGTTCTTAATTTGGACAGCGATGCCCCTGGTGATGGCTCGGTATTCTGGGATTATTCGGTAAAGATTGACAACGGTTCATGGAGTGAATTTGGCGGCGGCGGGTATATCAACGTATATACTGGCGGCGAGGACGGCGAAACACCAGTTAGTGCTGGCACCTTTCCCATTACTTTCGACCCTATCGACGAGGGAAGCCTTACCTCCATTGATATAAAAAGCCATATTTATTCATATAAGTTGCTTGTTTACTATGATTACTACGAGGGATGGCCAGACATACAGCCAATTTATTCCCCAGCATCTAATATTGTTACCATCGGGTCTGGCAGTTTTTATTCCGATGCAAGCAAATGGGCGGAGCCAGAGTTGGAAAAAGCAAGTGAGCTGGAACTTATTCCAGACATTCTTAAAGGTGCAGATATGACAAAGCCAATAACCCGTGAGGAATTTTGCGAGTTGGCAGTTCTGTTATATGAAAAGGTTACAGATACTGCGGCGGCTCCAATATCTCCAAATCCATTCACCGACACAAGTAACAGTCAAATACTTAAGGCATACGCACTGGGAATTACGGCTGGTACCTCAGCTACCGCCTTCTCTCCTAAAACTCTTATAAATCGGGAGCAGTGTGCAGCTATGCTCTTTAGAGCTATTAAGGCTATAGCACCAGATGCAGATTACAGCGTAACTGGCATTAAGGATTTTCCAGACCAGAAGGATATTTCTTCTTGGGCAGTGGATTCAGCCAAGTATATGTCGAAGCTTGGCATCATCAAGGGTGACAGGGACGGTAACTTTATGCCAAAGGCAACCACAACGGCTAAAGTTGCGGCTGGTTACGGTATGGCAACCCGAGAGGCGGCAATTCTTATGGCCGTTAGAACTTACGAAACTATGGATTAAATCCATTGTTTTGGCTATGTGAGGATGACAGGGTATAAGAAAAAACAAATTGTATACAAAGAAAAAAGCAGCGGAAGCCGATTATAGCTTCCGCTGTTTGTATTGCGTGTCGAGTCGTCTTTAAAAATTTAATGTCCTTGTATAAGAGGAGGGTTTGATGCCATTTTCCAGAATTAAGTATTTTGGAATAAGCAATTACAGGAGCAAGATATAATATGTATGACAAAATAAATGTGTCACTTAAAACAATGGATTATGTTATAATAGTTTTTGTAATAGCATTAGTTTTAGTTTTTGATGAAATTATAAGCAAATACACTTTTTCAAGGAGGAAAAATAATGACTGTTTTAGTTTTAGGCGGAGCTGGATATATTGGTTCCCATACAGTTCGTGCTTTATGCGAAAAAGGAACAGATGTAGTAGTGGCAGACAACTTGGTAACAGGCTACCGCAGTGCAGTTCATCCGTTGGCAAGGTTTTATGAGGGAGATATAAGCGACAGACAGTTTTTAGATACGCTGTTTGCTAAGGAAAATATTGATGCTGTTATTCATTTTGCAGCATATTCATTGGTGGGTGAAAGCGTTACAAATCCACTTAAATACTATACAAATAATCTTTGCGGAACAAAGGTGCTTTTGGAGTCTATGGTTGCAAATGGTATAGATAAAATCGTGTTTTCATCTACAGCGGCAACATATGGTGAGCCTGAAAGAGTTCCTATTATGGAAACCGACCGCACTGAGCCAACAAATCCATATGGCGAAACCAAGCTTTCAATGGAAAAAATGTTTAAATGGACAGGAAATGCCCATGGTCTTAGGTTTGTTTCTCTTAGGTATTTTAATGCCTGTGGTGCAGACCAAAGCGGAGAAATAGGTGAGGCACATAATCCTGAAAGCCACCTTATTCCACTTATTTTGCAAGTGCCAAATGGTATGCGACAGGCTATAAGCATTTATGGCACAGATTACCCAACAAAGGATGGAACCTGCGTGCGTGACTATATACACGTGACTGACCTTGCAGATGCACATATTTTGGCAGTGGAATATCTTCAAAATGGTGGGCAAAGCGATATATTTAACTTGGGCAACGGCGTAGGCTTCACTGTTAAAGAGGTTATAGAAACCGCACGAAAAGTTACAAACCATTCAATACCAGCTCAGGAAACCCCAAGGCGTGACGGTGACCCTGCACAGCTTATTGCCTCAAGTGAAAAAGCAAAGACGATTTTAGGTTGGCAGCCAAAGCATGACAGTCTTGAAGAAATTATTTCATCAGCATGGAATTGGCATAAAAATCATCCAACAGGGTATTAACATGAAGGAAAAGATATATTTATTTGGTGTGGATATTGGAGGAACAAGCATTAAAATAGGTCTGTTTAAAAATGATGGACAGCTTGTTGAAAAATGGGAAATACCAACTAACAAAATCAATAATGGAAATGAAATACTTAAAGATATTGCCAAAGAATTAAAAAGCAAAATGGTTGAAAAAGACCTTACAACTGAAGACATGATAGGCGTTGGCGTTGGTGTGCCTGGGCCTGTGGACGAAAATGGCGTTGTACACTGTTGTGTAAACCTTGGCTGGGGAGTTTTTTCTATTGCAGATTTCTTGAGCAAGCTTATGAATATGCCTGTTAAGGCAGGAAACGATGCTAATGTTGCCGCCTTGGGTGAAATGTGGAGAGGGCGTGGCAAAGGGTATAGTAGTCTTGTGCTTATAACCCTAGGCACAGGCATTGGCAGTGGCGTAATTGTTGACGGGAAAATAGTTACTGGTGATAATGGAAGTGGTGGCGAAATAGGTCATATTACAATAAATTTAAATGAAAAGGAAAGCTGTAACTGTGGAAAGCAAGGTTGTGTGGAACAATATGCTTCGGCTACAGGCATGGTAAAGATGGCAAAAAAAATTCTTGAAAAGGAGGGTGCAAATTCTTCCCTGATAGCAAAAAAGAATTTAACAGCAAAGATAATTATTGAGGAAGCAAAAAAAGGCGATGCAGCTGCCTGTGAAGTGGTAGAATTGATGGGTAAAACCCTTGGTATTGCCCTTGGGTATGTGGCTTGTATTGTAAATCCACAGATATTTTTAATTGGCGGAGGGGTATCTAAAGCTGGAGATATTGTGTTGGAGGTTATAGAAAAATACTATCGTATGTATGCTTTCCATGCAACAAAAAATACACCTATTAAGTTGGCAACGCTAGGCAATGATGCGGGCATATATGGTGCGGCAAGGCAGCTTTTATAAGGAAGAAGGCAACAAAGGGCGAAAACAAGGTTAGCATTAGGTTTATACAACTTAATGAGGTTTTTAGCCCTATAAATTTTAAAAGCTTGGGGAACAATATTAAAGTGGTAATGGAAACTATATGCTGAAGTATGTATTATCAGGAGCGAGCTATGAATAAAATTATTATAACAACCGAAAGTTGTTCGGACTTAACAAAGGAAATGATTGATAAGAATAATATTTATATTATACCTATGCATATTGTTTTTGAAACAGAAACCTTTGCGGATGGAACAATCCCTGTGCAGTTTATATATGATTATTTTGAAAAAACAAAGCAAGTACCAAAAACAAGTGCCGTAAATCCATCAGAGTTTACAGAGTTTTTTGAGAAAATAACAAAAGAAAATGAAGGTGCATCTATTATCCATATAGGTTATTCTTCAGAATGCTCATGTACTTATCAAAATGCTGTAATAGGAATTAGCGAAAGAAAAAACGTAAATGTGCATCTTATTGACTCGAAAAATGTATCTGGAGGTGCGGCAAACTTAACAATGCTTGCGGTTAAGCTTAGGAACGAAAATCCAAATGCAACAGTAGTTGAATTGACAGAAAAAATTAAAGCATATGTGCCACATATAGTTACAAGCTTTTTGCCTGACCATTTGGAATATTTGGCAGCAGGCGGCAGAGTATCTAATGCAGCGGCTATCGGAGCAACTATTTTGCGAATAAAACCTCGTATAGACATTATAGATGGGAAACTTGTTGCAACAAAAAAATACAGAGGTTCTATGGAAAGAGTTGCGATTAAATTTGCAGAGGATTTTTTGCATAGCAGAGAGCTTAGCCGTGAAGCTATATATATTATGTATGCACTGGGAGCAGATGAAAATATTATAGATAAAATGAAGAAATATTTTGAAGAAAAGGGATTTAAACACGTTGTTATTTTACACACAGGCTGTGTAATGTCTACCCATGGCGGTCAGGGTGCATTGGGAATTTCAGCAGTGGAAAATATTTAAAAAGTGACAGATAAAATTTAGAGCTCAAAGAGTTATATTTATGAACAGTCGTTTTAAAATGACAGTACAAAATATAGACTTGAGGGCTTTTTTTATGCAATTTAAATTCATAAATAAAGGTTACAGTTTACTTGTTTTTTGTAAAATGGTATAATAAAACCAATTAAAATGTAAAATCAAGGAGGTGGGATTTGTTGGATAAGGATAATGTACAAAGAGAAACGTTAGAAGAATCTATTTTAAACGACCACGAGTTAAAAGGAATGGGACTAAGTAGCCTCAGCGGATTACAACTGGATATAGATGACGAAACAACTACAGTACAAAATGAGAAATTTGCTGTAGAATCCATAAAGCATAAACTTTGGGAACAATCCCTTTATTCTGATGAAGACGACGATAAAATGCCTATGCCTACAATGGATGGAATTTCTTTGTCAAATATAGAAAAAGACCAAATTTTTAAGTATGAGGGCGAGCCGGCAATGGTTAACATATTGGTTGACCATGACAAAATGAAAGTGAAAATCAAATTGTCTGCACCAGGTCCAAACGGAAAAGAACTTACAGAAGAGGATATATTTAAAAGCCTTGAGGAACAGGGCATAACCCAAAGAATACAAGAAAAATATATAACACGATTGGCAAAATACCCTGTATATGGAATTACGTTTTTAGTTGCAGAGGGAGTTCCGCCTGTTGATGGTGTTGATGGTAAGTTGGTTTGTTATTTTGAAAATGATGAGGACAATGAACTTGATGAGAAGAAAGATATAGACTATAAAAATCTCAAAAATATTCATCATGTGGCAAAGGATGAACTGCTTTGTGATATTATTTTGCCAACAGAAGCAAGGGATGGCTATGATGTATATGGCAATGTTATTGTGGGCAAGAAGGGAAAGGCAGTGCCATTGCCTAATGGGGAGAATACATATCTTTCGCCTGATAAATCGCAGTTATTTTCCGCTTGTGATGGTCATGCAAATAGAGTAGGAACAAAAGTTTTGGTTAAAAATGTAATGACTGTAGAAAATATAGATTATTCCACAGGGAATATAAAATTTCGGGGAGATGTAACGGTTAAAGGCGATGTACGTGAAGGGTTTTCTATTCGCTCTAGCGGAAACATTACAATTTTAGGCACCGTTGAGGAAAATGTTATTTTAGAGGCAGAAAATGACATTACAATAAAAAAAGGCGTAAATGGAAAAGGCGGGCGAATTTCTGCAAATGGAAACCTTTCGGTGGGCTATTTGCAGACGGCTAATGTTAAAATAAAGCAAAATATTTTTGTTGATTCTATAATCAACTCTAACATTGAATGTGGAGGAAGTATAACGGCGGCGGGCAGAGGCGGTCGTATTATAGGCGGATTTTGCAGAGTAAACCACGATGTGAAAGCTACGCAGATAGGGAATGAATCTAACGTAGCAACTGTTATAGAGCTTATTGGACCACTTCAATTGCTTAGGAAAAAATCGGAACTGGAAGCTAAAATATTAGAAAATGATGAAAATATTAAAAAGTTGGATGAAATTATTGCACTTATAAATAGTGGCAAAGCAATAGGCGATGCAGTGGAAAATCGCAAAAAGGTCCTCAAAATGATGAGTATGAAAAGGCAGCTAGAGGTTGAAACAACAAATTTGATGGCTCAGGTAAGCTTAATTGCTTCTCAGGTAAATGGGCGGTCTGTAGGGTGTGTATATGTTGAGGGAACTATGTATGCCAATGTACACATCAATATTGACGGTCTTAGGTACGGTAACAGTGACGTTAAGTATAGCTGTACGGTTTATAAACAAGACGACATAATAAGTGTTTTGCAATAGGGCTTTTTCATGTTTTAGTTGTTATGTAACCCAAATTTTTGTATAATTTATTTGAGTATTGAAATGGATAGCTGTAATAAAAAAACAAGGAAAAGGTGACTGGCTATGGCAGACATAAAAGTGTGGGCAATGTATTTTAGCCCAACAGGAACAACAAAGAAGATTGTTACCCAAATTGCAAACGATGTAGGTGCATATATGGGAGTGAAAATAAATACGTTGGATTTTACACCACCTATGGTACGCAATGAAGGGCAAAGCTTTTCACAAAATGATATTGTTATTTTTGGCGTACCTGTGTATGCAGGGCGTGTGCCAAATATTTTGCTTAAATACCTTAGTACCGTAGTGGGTGGCGGTGCAGTTGCAGTCCCTGTGGTTTTATATGGAAACCGCAATTACGACGATTCCCTTATTGAGCTTAGAAATATTTTACAAAATAATGGCTTTAAAACCATTGCGGCAGGAGCGTTTGTAGGAGAGCATTCTTTTTCTAAAACACTTGGCAAAAATAGACCCGACGAAAAGGATTTAAAAGTTGCAAAGGATTTTGCACATGAAATTGCAAATAAAATAATAAACGGAAATATTGGCAATATTCCTGTTAAGGTAAGGGGAGAAGACCCAATAAGAGGGTATTATCAGCCTCGTGACCGAAAAGGCAATAGCATAGATATACGTAAGGTTAAGCCAAAAACCAACAACAAATGCAACAATTGCGGCATTTGTGTTAAGGTATGTCCTATGGGTTCTATAAACAGTGAAAATGTAAGTGAGGTTATAGGTATTTGCATTAAGTGCGGAGCGTGTATAAAAAAATGTCCGCAAGAAGCAAAATACTATGACGATAAGAATTATTTGTATCATAAAGAAGAGCTTGAACAAGAATTTCAGCGTAGGGCTGAACCTGAAATATTTTTATAAAAAGCATAAGCCCGCCAAAAAATATTATTTTGGTGGGCTTATTTTATTGCTCATTAAGAAAATTAATATCGCTATAGCTTGCAGCTGCAAGGTTTTTATATCCATCTAGGTTAGGATGGGTTGTGTCGGTAACAACCATAGCACTATTTTGGTTCTCATTATTAATTATAGGCATAGTGAATTTAAAATCATCATAACAATCAAGCCTTAAATATGTTGGAGATATGTAAACATTTGTATCGCTATAATGGTCACAAAGAGCTTTTGTAAACTCAAGGCGTTTATCCTTTGCATAGGTTGTTTCTTCGGTAGCAAAAGGCATTATAGGAGCATTTATAATTATTTTTGTGTTAGGGCTATATGTATGTATGCTGTCTGTTATTTTGTTAAAACAGCTTAAAATCTCTGCAGTGGTATTGTGACCTGCAAGGGTAATATCATTAATACCAAGGCTTATTATTACATAATTTACGTTGGCGTAGCCGTTTTTTTTCATATAGTTGCTAAAATCAAATTTTCCGTTATTTAGAAACGGATTATCAAAGCCATATTTAGAAGAAACATTGCAGTAATCATAAGCAGACCATCCGCCACGACCTTCATGCTTACTGCCATCATTTCCACGTGTTCCCAAAAGATTGATTTGCCCCTCATTAAACATATTAACAAAATAATTTGTGTAATAATTTTGGTTTAAAAGGCTGTCACCCATAAAAAGTATGGCTGCAGCTTCGGTATGGTTTTGGGTAAAAGTAATGTTGGTAGTTGCAGTTAAATTTCCGTTAACAAATAAATTCAACTCACCCTCGGTGCTTGCTGTAATTTTGCCGTTGGGGGAAAGAATATTGCCGTTGCTGTCCTTAATGGTAATTTGGTCGGCAGAGGATATATTTCCGTGTAAAAGTGCATTGTTAAAATCTAGTGGCGTGTCTTTTAAAACAGGTATAACCGATGGAATAATAAATTGTTTGTTGACTGTACAGCTGTTTAAAATACCTGTTTGGTCAAAGGAAAATCCACTTAGATTGGCATTTGGAAGCTGAATTTCGGAAAGATGAACCATAAGCCTTATTGACGTGGAATTTTCGCCGCAAAGAAGTATTTCAGTTGGTTTTGATGTCATAAAATCAGCTTTTGAAAAAAGCACCTTCCCAGTATAAGTATTTTGGTTTTTGTCTTTTATTTCAAGGGAAAAGCCATCAGTTGTTGGATAAATTCCCTTTACAAAAAAGTTTGAGTTACCGTTGATGTTGAAAATTTCTAGACTTTCTGCAGCAGAAAGAAATCTGTCCATAACAAGATTGCCTGTAGATGATTTTATAAAAATATCTGTATTTATTTTTGTGTCATCACCAGTTTTTATCCTTGTAATGTTGAAATCTGTGTAGCCGATATTGCCAGACATTGAAGCATTAAGAGCTGTTTGAATTTCTTCTCCAAAAGGCTGAAACTGTGGCGTTGGGCTTACATAATAAAGTCGAACTGGGTTTCCATTATTGTACTGAGTTTTTAAATAATATTTAAGTGCGTCAACAGTTTTAACATTACGAACATTCATAAAACGCATTAAGATGTCGTCATTTCCAAAAGAAATTCCATCATAAATATTGGTTTGCTGTGATGAATATGTATGCACATCAAAGTGAGTGCAATAGCCATTACATATACCAACATTCTCGTTGTTTTTGCAGCTGAAAATATAAGTTTTATTGTTCTTAAAACTTTGATTTTTAACCAATTGCCAATCCTCATCGCCTGTAAAGGTTTTAACAGTTACATTCCTTTCAACACCCCAAATGCCATTTATTTGAGTTATTTTATCACAGTAGTAGTCTGTAATTTTGTATAGTGGTGAGGTAAGAGGAAGCTCCAAAGTTTTGTTAGGAGTATACAACTTAATAAGGTTGCCCTCACCTACACCGCTTAGGGTGATTGTGTTCCATGGATTTATGTTATAGCTTGAATTTGCAATAACTGTTTTGGTTTGTCCCTCAATAATAAAGGGCTGGGCTGCTATTGCTTTGGTTGAAAGGGTAAGGACCATGGCAGTTAAGGCAAATACCATTTTATTTTTCAATATTTTTCCTCCTTGTTAAATTATTCGGTATTTATTTTAGCATATTATTTTAACTTTTAATACCTATTAATGGGATGAAAATTATTTAGCCACTGCTTTAGTAAGCATACCGCACCATATCTTTGCATATACATTAGCAAAACAAGTATATTCAGGGGTGTTATTTTTGAAGACTTATATAGAAGAAAGAGCAATTGAAGTTGCGGAATTCATTATCAGTTCTAAAGCTACAGTAAGAGAAACTGCAAAACGGTTTGGTGTAAGTAAAAGCACAGTACATAAGGATATTACGGATAGGGTAGAGAAGCTTAACCCTCAGCTTGCAAAGGATGTACGTAAGGTATTGGAGATAAATAAGGCAGAACGCCATATTAGAGGCGGTTTGGCAACAAGAGAAAAATATTTGCATAAGCATTAAGTAAAAATGCCCTTGCCAGCTTTTAAAAGATGGCAAGGGCATTTTTTATATTTGTTTATTCATTACGGTCAAACTTAATATTAATATAATTAGCTATTAATTTTACACACTTATCCCTTGTAACACGGTCGCTATTAAGAATTAAATCGTAATTAATGGGATTGGTCCATGTCTTTCCGTTTGTATAGTAATTATAGTATTTGCCCCTATATTTATCGGTGCTTTGTATCAGCTGATTTGCACGTTCTTCCGATACATATAATTTTTTCATGACGGATTCCACGCAGGCCGACCTTGGGGCTTCAATATAGACGCTAATTACATTTTTATAGTCTTTTAAGATATGGTCTGCACATTTTCCAACAATAATACAAGTTTCTGTTTTGGCAAGGTTACGTATTAATTCCGCTTGTATATTAAAAACATTTATGTCGGACACAAAGTCCTTTTCTTGAGGCTCTAAAACCATAGAAAAAGGGATTTTGCGAAGAAAATTAGAAATGTATTTTCCTCTTAATTTTTCATCTACTTCAATAAATACTTCCTCATCAATTCCAGTCTGTTCGGATGCCATGGTAAGCAACTGTCTGTCATAACAGGGAATACCTAAATGTTCTCCTAATTTTGTTGCTATTTCTCTGCCGCCACTTCCAAAACCTCTGGCAATGGTTATTACATAATTATCCATGAATTCAACCTCCCATTCTTTAGATAAAGGATTTTGTATAAAAACTAAGGCTATTGTGCGTCTGCTTTTAGCACTGCATTTAACATTACGGTTGCACCTTCAGTGCAGTGTTCCAAACCGGAATATTCTGGTTCACAATGAGAAAGACCATCCTTTGACTGCACAAATATCATGGTAGTTGGAATCATATATGCTGCAAATTGTGCATCATGACCAGCACCAGAATGAATGTATTGATGCTTTATTCCTACTTCTTCAGCAGCAGCTTTAACATAGCCTACCAATGTTTTATCCCAGTAAACGGTATCTCTGTTCCATGCCCTTACAACTTCACAGGTACAGCCAGCCCATGTTTTTTCTGCACAGCTTTTTACAATAGCAAGGACCTTTTCTAACACCAATGGGTCTTCATGTCTTGCATCAAATGAGAAATCAAAAAAATCGGGTACGCAAGTATGCACGCATGGATGACAAATTACTTCTCCTGTTGTATATACCAACTCGGAAATTCCAAGCTTATCAATCTCTTCATGGAGATAGCAAAGAGCCTGAGAGGCTGCAAAAAAAGCATCTTTGCGTTTTGGCATAGGAAAAGTTCCAGCGTGAGTAGTTTGACCATAGAATTTCAACCTATAGTTAAACATACCAAGAACGCAATCCACAATGCCAATATCGTTTCCATTATCCTCAAGGATAGGACCTTGTTCTATATGTAATTCAAACATATTCAAATATTTTTCGGGATTAAGACGGTATTTCTTTTCACCTTTAAAGCCAGAATTTTCAAGAGCTTCTCCAAAGGTTTTATCTGGGGAAAGCATACTTTTAGTGTTCATCATATCTTCATATTTGAATTTGCTTCTTATGTCCTCTGGAAGATAATCATAACATACAATGCCTGAACACATCATGGCTGGAGGGTAAAGAGAACCTTCTTCATTTGTCCATATCATGGCAGTAAGTGGATGCTTGTGGGGGATATTATTGTCAACAATAGTTTCCAGAACCTCCATAGCAGAAATAACTCCTAAAATGCCGTCATAATTACCACCGTTTTTTACTGAATCACAATGAGATGCCATTACAATTCTTTTTGCATCTAAATCAGTACCCTCAATTGTGGCATAAACATTAGCTACGTCGTCAATCTCTATTTTTGCACCAATTGATTCCATCCTTTTTATAAAGTCGTTCCTCGCCATAATTGCTTCGGGTGACAAGGAATATCTGGTAATTCCACCATGTCCAGCATCACCAAACTGGCTCATGGTTGTAATTTTATCATTCATTCTTTCTCTACTGCATTCATACATGGTAAGCACTTCCTTTTTTATATTTATACTCTAGTTCCAGTTGAAATAGCAGAGGCAGGGCATATTAACACACATAGCTGACAGCCTACACATTTCATACCGTTTAAAATAGGCTTTCCGTCTGACCCTATGGTAATTGCCTGATGTCCACCGTCATAACATGAGATGTAGCATCTCTTGCATGATACGCACAAAGACCTATCAAATTTTGGATAACATATGGAATGGCGGTTTAATTCCTCTGCTGGAATTATATTGCTTAAAGCCTTTCCTACAATTTCATTTATATGGGAATAGCCTTCTTTTCTCATATAATTGGACATACCATCAATTAAATCTTCTATGATACGGTAACCATACTGCATTACAGCGGTTGTAACCTGAACTGTTTCACATCCCAAGGCAATAAACTCTGCTGCATCTTTCCAGGTTTCAATTCCTCCCATGCCGCTTATAGGAGTTGATTTAAGGCGTTCATTGGATTTCATATCACGAATAAACCTTAAAGCTATAGGCTTTACTGCCTTTCCAGAATATCCGCCAACTGAGGATTTACCCATTACATCTGGCCCAGAGGAAAAGGTGCTAAGATTTATATTCATAATACTTTTAATGGTGTTAATTGCCGCAATGCCGTCAGCACCAGCTTCAACTGCCGCCACGGCTGGAATTTCCATGTTGGTTATATTAGGTGTCATTTTAGCTAGAATAGGCAATTTGGTACCTTTTCTAGTGGCTTGGGTGTACCGCCTAACCAATTCGGGATTGCTTCCTACGTCACTTCCAAGACCTTCACCAGTCATATGTGGACAGGAAAAATTGCATTCAATAATGTCTGCACCTATCTCTTCCATTTTTTTTGCGAGAAAAGTCCATTCATCTTCGTTTTGTCCCATAATGGAGGCAATCATAACCTTTTCGGGATAATCTTGTTTTAATTTACGCATGAATTCAAGATTTTCTTCAAAAGTATGGTCAGATATTTGTTCTATATTTTTAAAGCCAACCCAAGGGGTACTCTCTTTTTCTAAAGCATCAAAGCGGGGGGATACTTCCTTAGGCACAAAGGTGCCAACAGTTTTAAACGCAACGCCAGCCCAACCCATATCAAAGGCTTTTGCAACCATTTCATAATTACTTCCTATAACAGAGGAGGATAGAAAAAACGGATTTTCACAATGAACTCCACAAAAATCTATGGACAAGTCAATTGGCAATTCCGTTTTACTATCTTGCGTATCAATAGTTGTTAACAAATCTTTTATATGTATAGGATAGTCAATTTTTCCTCGTGTACAGACTTTCATACAGCTCTCTTCAGTACATTCTTGACAAAATCCTCCTCCCGCCAGTCTTTTAGAAGCACCAGCTTCATTTTCAAAGCGGAGGGACCTAATCATTTTTGAAATAGGAACGCCATATGGACACGCCTTGTTACATGGTGCATCATGACACAACAGGCATCTTCCTGTTTCTGTTTTTACTTTTATTGTTTTGTATGACATGGCATGGGCTCCTATCTAAATTGATATATTTTTATTTGCAATGACCTCTTTTAATATATTTTCCAGTACCAGGCTTTCCAAGAAAATCTCCGTTATCATATACCAATGTTCCACGAAGATATGTCTGTACTGGATATCCATGAAGCTTCTTTCCCTCCCAGATAGTGTGGTCGTAATTGGAGTGCATATTTTTAACGCTTACAGTAAAATCTTTTTCCTTATCATAAATGACAATATCTGCATCTTTTCCAATACTGATAGAGCCTTTGTTTTCACAACCAAAAATTTTTGCGGGATTGGTAGCACATACCTCTACCGCTTTCTCAAAGCTGATTTTTCCGCTGTTCGCCGCATCTAGCATATAAGGGTAGAGATTTTCTATACCAGCACATCCATTAGGAATTTTGGTAAAATCATCTTTTCCCCAATCTTTTTCATAGCTCTGGAACGGACAGTGGTCAGTTGCAACTGTATCAATAAAACCAGCCTTCAGTGCTTTCCATAAAGAATCTTGACTTTCCTGACCTTTCATAGGTGGCGAGCATACAAAATTTCTTCCGTCTGCTCTTTTATAAACATCGCAGGTGAATTCAAGATATTGTGGGCAAGTTTCAACATATATTTTTTTACCGTTTTCTTTTGCTTTAATACACGTTTCAAGACCTTCCTTGTCAGCCATATGCACAAGGTATAAAGGTGCATCTAAATTTGTTGCCCAATGTACTGCACGCTTATCTGCTTCTGCCTCTACATATTCAGGTCTGCTTAAATAATGATACCAAGCAGAGGTCTTACCCTCTGAAAGGAATTTTTCAATATTAATGTCAATTACATCTGGGTTTTCTGCGTGAATATTAATCATCGCCCCTAATTCTTTTGCCCTTAATAGGAGTTTTACCAGTGTTCCGTCATCTACCATCATTCCTTCTTTTTTATAAACAAGGAAACACTTAAAGCTGGTAATGCCTTCTTCTATAGCCAGTTCCATTTCATCCAGAATTTCTCCGTCGTTTAAATTGGTAATGCAGCAATGAAACGCATAGTCAACACAAGCTTCTTTTTCTAAAATTTCTTTCTTGGAATTAATTAGTCCAAGAATGGTTTGCCCAGCCCGTTGTATTGGGTAGTCAAAAACAGTTGTAACACCGCCACACGCAGCTGCTCTTGTACCAGACAGATAACTATCCGCAGATACGGTTCCGCCAAATGGCATCGCCAAATGGGTATGAACATCAATTGCTCCCGGCAAGACAAGCTTGCCGGTTGCATCTACTACTTTATCTGCGGAAATATTCAAATTCTTACCTATTGCAGTTATTATACCATTTTGTATTGCAACATCTGCAACAAAACTTTCCGTTGCTGTTACAACAGTACCACCTTTAATAAGTAGATTCATAATATGTCCTCCTTTTTACTGCCTATTTGAAATTATCGTTTTTGTAAACAAGTACAAGACCTGATCTCTGATAAATTTGTGCAACTTCAAGGAGGTCCATTCCGCCTGCATTAGCAGCAATAAGGTTAGAAACCCATGTTACACCAAAATCAACAGTTCCGTTATTTACTGCTGTTGTTTCGCTTATGTCGCCACCGCCTGGTACTATGGTTACATTCAAGCCTACTTCATCGTAGTAACCCTTTTCTAATGCTACATAGTAACCCATGAACTGTGCCTGTGGTAACCATTTTAACTGAATAGATACGTCTGTTTTTTCTAAGTTGTCAAATTTTCCGTCAGATGCTAATGCTTCTGTAAGGTAAGAAGTATTTCTAATATCATCAAGAGTCAATGTGCTTAATTTATCTGCTGCTACAGAGTCATCCAGCTTTATATATTGTTTTGCAAGGTCAAGAGTTTGTTTCATTGCTGCTTCATCCATATTTCCAATGTCGCTTACGGCATTGCCGCTCATATCTGTTTCTACCAACTTTTTAACTTCTGAAGCCATATATTTCTGGTGGTCCTCAGATACAGATGAGCCGTAATTAAAGCAAATTTTTGATGCCTCATCAGGATTTTGTGCAGCATACTCCCAGCCTTTTATTGAAGCGTAGAGAAATGCCTTAACTGTATTTGGGTTTGCTTCAGCAAATGCCTTTGTTGTGAAAATGTTATCCTCAAGCATTGCAACGCCTTCGTCATTCATATCTATAACATTTACTGAATCACCATAGCCATAACCGCCGTCATAATCATTTTTAACCAGCCCAAGCTCATTGTAAGTCATTGCAGATGCCAGTGTGATGGAATCATCATCAAATCCATCCATGTCGAATGCCTGACTTAAATAAGATGTATCCTGTCCGTATTTGGTAAGAAGAGCCTTAACCTCATACTCGTTGCCAAGACCCCAGTTGCCTACCTTTCCAGCTTGTGCTGCTGCTACAAGTATATCTTCATTTGTTTTTGGAGCTGCTTGCTCAGTTTTTGCATCACTGGAAGCTTCGGGTGCCTTTTCAGTTGGGGCAGGTGCTTTGCTTCCGCAGCCACCAAGTCCACTTACAGTAAGTACAGATACGCATAATAAACCAATTAATTTTCCTGTGTTCTTTTTCATAATTAATTCCTCCTATAGATTTAAATTATAGTTAAGCCAAAAAGTATGCACTACGCACGCTTTTTTAACATAAAACTCTGGGCAATCATTAATACAGCATACATGATAATTCCAATTAAACAAGCCACCACAATATATGCCCATGCACTAGAATATTGAGCCAATACTATGTTTTCACGAATTTGCCTTCCTACCCCAACAATGTATTCAGCGAAGTACTCACTTACTAAAGCACTTATTACACTGGAGGGTACTGCTACCTTTAATGCTGTAAAAATATATGGAACACTGTTGGGAAGTCTAAGCTTTATTAGTGTTACTCTTTTAGATGCGGCATAGGAGCACATTAAATCCTCGGAAAATGGCTTTAACTCTGTAAGCCCTCGATATGCGTTAATGCTCATATTTGCAATACACACAATGGTAACCACCATTATTTTAGCAACCATACTTCTTATATCGGCGTGGTTGCTGACATCTTTTGTCCAATTAGTCATAACTGGTGCAAGAGCTACAATGGGAATGGCATTAAATGCGGCTATTATTTTTAACCCACATGAACCCCATTTTGGAAACAATGCCGCTAAAACGGCTATTCCATAACCAATTAGGGAACCGGCAACAAGACCTGCTAAGGTAACAATTACCGTTGCATTTACATTCAACATTATTTTATCACTATTATCGGCAATAATGGTAAGAATTCTGCTGGGCAGTGGAAGAGTAAAGGTGTCTGTATGAAGTAGGGTATGAAGTTTTTGGGTTTGCCACATAATCATAAACAAGAAGCCGAACAGCAGTGGAAGTAATACGGTTTCTGCTGATTGAACTTTTTCATTTTGGTGTATTCTGTACCATAGGCTCTTTTTCCGTTTCAGCTTTCGACTCATACCGCATCATCCTTCCTTTTAATTTTAGTTTTTCTCTTGTGGGGCAATACAGCTTTTTCCAAAAAGCCCATAAAATATGAACTGAAAATACCAATAAATGCACTAAAGAAAACAATAAGCCAAAATACATATATTGACATGGCGTGTTTTAGGGACTGGGACAGCATACTTCCAAGCCCGCCATCTCCCTGTAGTGTATCCACAAGAATGGATGCAGTTATGGCCATTGGTGCAGATATTTTTAGACCAGTAAAAAAATAAGGAATTGAGTATGGAATTAGAACTTTCTTATATATAGTGTATTTACTGGCTGCATATGAATACATTAAATCATATTTTTCTCTTTCAACAGCATTAAAGCCTGCCAAAGTATTGGTGGCTACTGGATAAAAGGTTAAAATTGCGGCAATGACAATTCGGCTGGTGTTTATATCTCCAGTTATGGAGAGAATGATTGGTGCCATTCCCAGAATAGGAACCATCTGAATTAACATAAGGTAAGGGAATATGGTTTTTTCGGCAAGTTTGGAAATTTTCATAATTAATGCCAGAACAAAGCCCAAAACTGTACCAGTAATAAAACCAATTGCCGCCCTAAACAAGGTTTTACTTGCACTGTCCAGTACAAGCATTGTAGCTGTTTTCCCACTACTTACAGCCTTGGTGCTGAATATCTGCCCAAAAATTTGGTACAGGTGGGGAAGCACATTTTCAGGCGTTCTCTTGGTTACGGAAACTATAGTTGCGGCAATCTCCCATACAAGGATAATTCCAATAATCCATATAAGCATGGGCAGCCAGGGTTTTGAGGTTATCTTTTTCCGTATGCTCATAGGCTTCCTCCTTCAAAGCTATTTCTAACCTTTAATACCAGTTCGTTGAAATGTTGTGTTTCCCTCATTTCAAGTGTGCGAGGTCTTGGCAGGTCAATATCTACCACTGCAGATAGCCTTCCAGGATGAGGAGATAATACACATACACGGTCAGAAAGGAATACTGCCTCACTGATGTTATGGGTAACAAAAATAATTGTTTTATTTGTTTTTCTCCATATTTGAAGTAAGTCTTTGTGCAGTTTTTCTTTTGTAAATTCATCCAAAGCAGAAAATGGCTCATCCATTAGTAATATTTCAGGACGGATTGCAAGAGCCCTTGCAATATTAACTCTCTGCTGCATACCGCCACTTAGTTGAACAGGATAATGGTCTGCAAATTTTGTAAGGCCTACCATTTCCAACATTTCCGAAGACCGTTGTTCTCTTTCTGCTTTATTGAATTTCATTGTTTCCAATGGAAGCTCAATATTTTTTCTAACTGTTCGCCAATCAAAAAGCACTGCACTTTGAAACACAATCCCAAATTTCTGCATTAGTCGTACTTCCTTAGGAATTCTTCCGTCAATATGTATACTGCCATCGGTTGGTTCTAGCAAGTCTGCAATCATACGCAGCAATGTGGTTTTACCACATCCCGATGGGCCTAAAAGAGAAATGAATTCGCCCTTGTATATGTCAAGATTAACGCCAGTAAGTGCCTTCATGTCATTTCCGTTATTATCTTTAAACGTCATACCTAAATCTCTAATTTTTATTTCAACAGTACGGTCTTCCGTTTTTATCTTTTCCATCACATCGCTCATATAATAACCCCCATTTATGCAAGAAAGTATTTAACTATAATTTATATATTTTTATATAAAAAAGCGACAAGTCACCGAAAGATTGCTTATAAGCCCCGTTGCCTTGTCGTCTATGTTGCAAAGTATAACCATACGTTTTTTGTTTTTCAATATTCTGGAGCACAATTAATTTTGTGCTGAAGCCCAATTATACTGGTTTATTTCGCCAAAAAATCTTGCAATGAAAATATGATTATGTTATCATTACACAAATATTAGATAAATCATTATTAAGGAAAGAACTAATGATGCTCTTTGATTTTACCTGTTTTTAGGAGGTGTTAATATGGCCATAGAATTGTGCCGATTAATTAAAGATGTTTCTCACATGGATATTACCTTGGTGGCTGGTGAGAAAGGCATGAATCATTTTGCCAGTTGGGTACATATGGTTGAAACTAAAGAAGGCACAACCTTTTTGGAAGGCGGAGAAATTGCTTTTTCTACGGGCATAGGATTAAACAACACTGTAAGCCTTTTAGAGCTTGTTGAGAATATGTGCAACAATAAGGCGGCAGGAGTTGTAATAAATACGGGACCTTTTATTAAAACAATTCCCCAAGAGGTGATTGATTTTGGAAATGAGAATAACTTTCCTATATTCTTGGTTCCTTGGACCATTCATATTGCCGAAATTATGCGTATTTTTTGCTATGCCATTACAAAGTCTGAGCAAAAAGTGTTGGAAACTGCCACAGCGTTTAAAAATGCAATTTTTTTCCCGAAACAGGAGGAACTCTATGTAGTTCCATTATCCCAATTAGGTTTTCGTGTTAACTGGAGCTACTACGTCTGTGCTATTAAGGTAGTGGATAGTTCTGGTTTTGTTCCTTCAATTAAACAGTTGGAACTCATATGTACAAATTTGAATAATTATTTGCTACACAGACAATATGATAATATTGCTATATTTAATTATGAGAACCAAATTCTCATTGTTCTGGGTGATTATAAGGAAGAGAAATTGGATTTATTTATAGAAGATTTGCAAGAATATAGTAAAAGATATTTATGCAAAAACAATGAATATTTTTTTGGCATAGGGCAATGTACCAAAAGTATTCACTGCTTGTACAAAAGCTATAATCAAGCAATTTCTATACAAAAACTTCACGAAAACCATCAGATAGAGGATTCGTGTATTTCCTATTCTCGTTTGGGAATATATAAGCTGTTAATGGGAATAGAGGATAAAGCAGTTTTAGCTGAATATTATATGAATAGCATTTTGCCTTTGTATAATTATGACCAGCAAAGCGGTTCGGACCTATCCAATGTTTTACGGTGCTATCTGGCACATGATGGAAGTGTAAATGATACTGCTGACGAATTATACCTACACAGAAATACTGTTAATTACAAATTAAATAAGGCCGCAGAAATTCTTGATATGAATCTTTCTAGCTTGGATGTTCGTCTGCAATTGAAGCTAGGATTTATGATTAAAGATATGTTGTAATCTAAATATGTTCTGGACATAATTATTAATAATATTCTTTGTTTTATACATTGACATTTATAGATTTAAGGAATAAAATAGCTTATATTGAGTAAATTAGATTGAGGTGAAACTATGGTATCTTCATACAAAGAGAATGCTAAAGTGTTTAAGGCATTTTGTGACGAAAACCGCTTAATGATATTGGAGTTGCTTCAAAGTGGTGAAAAGTGTGCTTGTAGGTTACTTGAAGATTTGAATATTGGTCAGTCAACCCTATCCCATCATATGAAGATATTGTGTGATTCGGGAATAGTTAAAGGACGCAAGGAAGGCAAATGGATACATTATTCAATTAGCATTGAGGGAAGTGATTATGCAAAAGAACTTTTAAACAGGCTTACACAAAGTAACAACAATACCTCGGATTGCCAGTGTATTAATTAACTCAAAAATAGGGCTTTATAATAGAACTATAAATTTTAATTATAATAGGAGGATTTAATTATGGCATTTTTTGGTTTTGGTAAAAAGAAAAATAAAGGCAACGACAGTTGCAATTGCGGAGGAACTTGTAATTCTAAAGTTACGGAAAAAGAAGAAAGCGACTGTTCTTGTGGATGTAATTGTGATGTAGAAGCAACAGAAATGACTGAAAAAGTAAAGGCAGTGGGTGCATCCGTTAAGGTGCTTGGCTCAGGATGTGCAAAATGCAATGAGCTTGAGGCTGCAACAAAGGCTGCACTAGAGGAGCTGGGTATGGATTCAACCATTGACCATGTAACTGATTTTACTGAGATTGCCAATTATGGCGTTATGTCTACGCCTGCACTTGTTGTAGATGACAAGGTGGTTTCTTTTGGCAAGGTTTTAAAAACAGATGAAGTGGTTAAAATTCTGCAAAAAACAAGAGGATAACGCTATTAAAGCAATAGTGGTTTTTGCATTTGTCTGCATTTGTCTATATTATTAAAGTTAAAAAGTTGATTTTTTTGTTTTTTTATCTTGTAAAAGTTGAAAAAGTATGATAATTTATTATGGTTGACAAAAAATGCGAATAATTTTGTAAGTCTTGCAAAATTAGTTTCCGTACAAATGTCATAACTCTGGAGAGTTCCCTAGATGGACGCCGAAGGTGTAATGTGTTTTGAATAAAACACAAATCTCTCAGGCACAAGGACAGAGCGTAAATTTAATTACGTGCCTTTTCTCTGGAGCCGTTAGTGCAAAGCTGGCGGCTTATTATATTGTTCCTAAACAGGAAAGGATGAAGAAAATGTTTCAACAGATTAACAATTTAATAATTCTTATTGATGATGCAGTATGGGGCTTGCCTCTTATTGTATTCATTCTTGCAGTAGGCATTATGCTTACATTAAGGCTTGGACTTTTGCAGATTATTCACTTGCCTAAAGCACTTAAATTTATGTTTCAAAATGAGGAAGACGGCATCGGCGAGGTATCAAGTTTTGGTGCACTTTGTACTGCACTTTCGGCAACAATTGGTACTGGCAACATTGTTGGTGTTGCTACTGCAGTTTGTGCAGGTGGACCAGGGGCACTTTTTTGGATGGTTGTAGCAGCCTTTTTTGGTATGGCTACCAAGTATGCAGAGGGTGTGCTTGCTGTTAAATACCGTGTGATAGATGAAACAGGCCATGCACTTGGTGGACCTTTCTATTATATAGAAAGAGGTATGGGAATGAAATGGTCTTGGCTTGCTAAGATGTTTGCATTCTTTGGCTTATGTGTTGGTCTTATGGGTATAGGTACATTTACACAGGTAAACGGCATTGCATCAGCAGTTAAAAACTTTTTTGACCCACAGTCATTAGTGACGGTAAGCGTACTTGGCACAGACTATTCATGGGCGGTTGTTATAACAGGAATTATTGTTACAGTTTGTACTGCACTTGTTGTAATAGGTGGTATTAAAAGAATTGCAAATGTATCTCAGATAATAGTGCCATTTATGGCAGTTATCTATATTGTTGTATGCCTTATTCTTCTTGTTACAAATGCGTCGGCTATTCCAGCGGCTCTTGCACAAATTGTTAAGGGTGCGTTTAATCCAGCGGCTGTAACAGGAGGCATTGTTGGTACAATGGCAATTGCTATGCAAAAGGGTATTGCACGTGGTATTTTTTCCAACGAGGCAGGTCTTGGGTCTGCACCAATTGCGGCTGCAGCGGCACAAACAAAAGAGCCTGTTCGTCAGGGACTTGTATCAATGACAGGTACATTTATTGACACTATTGTAATTTGTACAATGACAGGGCTTTCAATTGTAATTACAGGTGCATGGCAGGTAGAAGGACTTAAAGGTGTAGAAGTTACAAACTATGCTTTCCAGCAAGGGTTACCTTTTTCATCAACTGTATCATCGTTTATACTTATGGCGTGTCTTGTATTTTTTGCGTTTACAACAATTTTGGGCTGGGATTATTATTCTGAAAGATGCCTTGAATACCTTGTAAAGGACAAAAAAGCAGCTATACCTGCATTCAGATGGTTATATATATTGTGTGTATTTATAGGACCATACATGACAGTAGAGGCAGTTTGGAATATTGCCGATATATTTAATGGTCTTATGGCTTTTCCTAACCTTATAGCAATTATTGTTTTAAGTGGTGTGGTTGTAAAAGAAACAAAGGACTATTTTGTAAGACATAAGGAACTTTAATAAGCTATTGTCTACATTAAAAAAGTTGTGATTTCCTAGAGATTTCACAACTTTTTTATATTGTAAAATTGGTATTGTTTTTTTGACCACCACTTTGACCGTTCACAAATAGTGCTGTTTTTTCTACAGAATTTAGAAAAAAGTTTATGTCAGTGCTTTATATATGTGAATAGTATGGTAAGGAGGGGAGGAAAATAACAATGTATACAAAAATTAGCAACCCAGAGATAGTTGTTTACGATGGAGAAACAAAGGAACTTATTGG
Source organism: Lachnospiraceae bacterium (assembly GCA_003543235.1). Lineage (GTDB taxonomy): Bacteria > Bacillota > Clostridia > Lachnospirales > Anaerotignaceae > UBA8514. The sequence continues at coordinate 190,572 of DPJA01000009.1, read as the reverse complement.
AAAAGCTAAATTTATGTTATCACCAAGTACGGAAAACAAGTTATTACAATTAGTTAATTACAATATAAAACCGTCATCATTGTTATTGTTAAATGTAATTTTATATGAGCCAGCTGAAGGTTATTCTATTCCACTTCCATATTATCAATATATGCGTGAAGGTAAAATTACTGCATTGTTTACGGAAGCAGATACTAAAAGACAAGTACCAATTGAAATCGCAATAAAGTATAAAACAAGGGCTCACGGTGCCAATCCAGCAATGCCCAACTATTATGATAGCGTGGTGTTTAGTGACATTGAAGTTGTGTCAGTGGAAGGAAAATATTAATATTTAAAAATTAAAGAATTGTTTTGGAGTTAAAAGCATCTGTAATTTTTGCAGGTGCTTTTATTGTGCAATAAAAAACCAAGGCTGTAAAAAGATTTAATATAAATGTAAATAATAATTGGAATTATTATGTTATAATGGAAGTTCATAGAATGTAAGGTTAAATTTAAATAGTTAATGAGGTAGGTTCCACAAAGGGTATTGTATTAATTAATTGCATAGGAGAATTTATAAAATGATAAGCTTATTTAAAAAATTTGTAGCACTGATATGTGCGGTTATAGTTAGTTTTTCTTTTTCTTTAATAACATTTGCCGCAGAAACCAGTGTGACAGAAAATATGACATCGGTTATACACGCAGGCGGTGTGGTTGGTGGTGAAATAGGAACTAACTCGTTGGAGGCACTTAATAATTCGTTTTACAACGGATATAGGTATATTGAATTGGATTTTAACTTCACTACCGATGGGCATTTGGTTTGTATTCATGATTGGGAAAAAAATTATTTTGGTTCCAACTACAAATTTAAGGGTGCAGTAAGCTTAGAAGAATTTAAAAAGCTTAAAATTGAAGGAAAGTATACTACCCTTACACTTGAATCTCTTGAGAAGTGGCTGATGAACAAGCCCAACACATACATAATTACAGATATAAAAAGTGACAACATTGCAGGGCTGAAATACATTAAAGATAACTGTCCGTATATGATGAGAAGACTTATTCCTCAGATATACAGCGAGTCACAGTATGATAAAGTTCGTGCAATGGGTTACCCTAATATTATTTATACACTGTATATGCTTAATTATTCAGAAAAGACCAACACAAGGGAAATAGTAAGCTTTGCTAAAAGCCATAAACTTGTTGCAATTACGTTTTCAAGTCAGCTTGCAACAAGCAGTTATGTTAGTGCATTAAAGAATAGCGGAATACGTCTTTTTACCCATACTGTAAACAGCAAGGCTGATATCCAGCGGTTTAAGGCAATGGGCATATATGGCGTTTATTCCGACGTGCTGCAGTAGTGTTTTGGCTTAAAGTAAGGTTAACAAAAGGGAGGTAAATCATGAATTTTAGATTTACACTCCCATGGTATTATTCTTTATTCGGTATCCTTTATTTTTTCAAGTATAGCTTTTTGTCCTAAGGGCTTTAGGTTTCGGCAGTTAAAATTGGGGTCACCCGTTTCAAAACCACATACAGACAGATAAGGGCAGTAGCTGCATGGCGTTCTGCCTTTTTCTTTGTAGGGCAAAATCTGTATATTCCCAGCTTTTATTTTTTCGCCTATTATACGTGCACTGGTAATTGAATAATCGCACAACTGCTTGTAGCTTTTTACATCGGCAACGGAAGAGGCTGAGGTAAAACCACCGCTTGCTTTATACCCTACAGGAATAATTTTAGATGTTCGTGTTATTGAGTTATCCATAGCACGTACTATTTTTTCGTCCATAACTACAAGCCCAGACATACTAAGCTGGGCGGTAATAAGAGCTTCAATTTCTTCGGCATCAAGTTCTCCGTCGGCAGATAGCATTGGGTCTTTTATTCTAAAATAGAAAACTCCAGCTGGTGCAATGTTATCACCTAAAAGGGATTGTCCATTTTTAATAAGAGCATCCATGTATATCAAAAGCTGTAGCTGTAAACCGTAGTAAACCTGAGAAAGGTCGAATTTTTTACTTCCAGACTTATAGTCAATAATTTTAACATAGGTAGTGCCATCTTTATTCAGTATATCAACACGGTCTATTTTCCCTGTAAGCAGCATTTTTTTCCCGTCTTTAAGGTCTATGGCTATTGGTGGCAATTGCTGACCTACACCAAAGCCAAGCTCATAGGCAAAGGTTTGAAAGCTTCCATTTTTAAGGTGCATAGCAAGAGTGTAAATTGCACGAACAGATATACGTTTAAGGCGTTTAACAAGATACATAAGCGAATGACTTGAAAGTAAAATTTCGTTGCCTAAGGATGGAGCTTGTCTATCTACGGCGTCGGTCACAAGGGTGGTTATCTGTCCTTTGTCTAAATCCTGCCAGTTAAGCTTATTTTCTTGCAAATTGTAGGAAAAATCCTCCAAAACAGAGTGGAATAGTCTGCCTAAATCAGGAGTGCTAAGCTGATACACAGGTCTTTCGGCGGCCTTCATGGTATAGGACATAAAGTAGGAGTAAGGACATGACGAAAACCTTTCCAATTTAGAAATACTTGAAAAAAGTGTGTCGCCAAAAATTTCCTTTGTTGTATCTTCTTTAAGGCGTTCATCTGGACGTTTGTTAGCAAGACCCTCCTTTAAAAGACGTGTGCGTTCATCCCATTCTTCAGCAGTTTCAAAATATTTAAGTGAAGCAAGCCAAAGGGCGTTATTTTCTTCTGTTAAGCCTTGACCTAAGTGATGAAACGCAATAGCAGGTGACGAAAAAATGTGAAGAGGGTCATCTGTTTGAGTTTGAACCTTAAGGCTTGTAAAGATGTTTAAAATCTTATTTATAATAACCGAGGGAAGAAGTGCTTTTCCGCTTAAATCCCCTGAGCTGTAGGTAAGGGTAAGATAATTTTCTGCCTTGGTAATGGCACTGTAAATAAGGTAGTGTTCTTCAAAGGCACGGCGAGTACCGTCGTGTGCAAGGGAAACGCCATCTGTTTCAAGGCTTTCACGCTCATCATCAGATAAAATTCCTTCAGTGCTGTCAGGCGACGGTATAACACCATCGTTCATGCCCATAATAAATAATGCCTTTATTTTTGGCAGACGTGTACGCTCAAGAGTACCTATAATTATGTTGTCTATGCCTGGTGGAATAATACCCATTTGGCATACAGAAAGACCACTGTCGAAAAGAGAAAAGTAATCTTTAAGGGTTACTACACTTTCGCCCAAAACTTCATTCATAGAGTCCAAAATATCCATAACAATATTCCAGCACTGTCTGTTTTCATAAGCTTTTGCTATATTTCCCTCCAATTCCATTTTGTCAGAAAGTGCTAAAAGCTTTTGGGCAACACCCATGGTTTCAAGGGCTGTAAAAACAGCAGTGGATATTTGAGAAACAGAACATTTTTTGTTGTGGGCAAAACAGTTTTTTATAGGGGAAAGAAAGGATAAAAATTCATCCTTAAGGCTGTTTATTTTCAAATACTTTTCGCTATTTTCCCCTTCTGTAAGACCGTAACTCCATTTTTCAAAATTCCATTTATAGCTTTTTATGCCGTAGGCAAGGCAGTAATTTTCCAGTATTTCAATATCCTGCTGTGCCATAGGGGTAAGCCCTGTTTTTAGAAAACTGAAAACGGAATCATAGCTATAGTTAAATAGAAAAATCTCAAGGATTCCCTTAATTAATTCCACCAGAGGATGGTTTGTTATACTCTGTTTACTGTCCATAAAAAACGGTATTTTGCATTCGGACATTACTGTGCGAAGGATACTTTCGTAGCCTTCAAGTGAACCTGCCAAAATGGCAATATCCCTGTATCTAAGACCTTTATCCCGTACAAGAGAAATTATTTTTAATGCAACGGTTTCAGCTTCATCAAATGCGTTTGGTGCTGTTAAAATCTCTATGTCATTGGTTTCGTCAACAGTGGAGGGCATTGCTTTTGTAAATTCTTTTTCAAGGGAGGCAAGGGCAGTGCTTTTAAACCTCTGCGGCCCGGTTAGAATAAGTGGTTCTTCAATATCAACATTATTATCCTTTGCAAGCTTACAAAGGGCAAGGTATGTTTCTTTTGTTTCAAAAAAAACATTTGTCATAGGCAGTGATTTTTCTTTAAGGGCATAGCTGTCCATAGTTAAGGTAACAGTGACAGAGGCAGCGTTTACAAGTAATCGGCCTATTATTTTAAGCTCCTGCGGAGTATAGCCATAAAAGCCATCTAACCATATATCTGCACCTTTTACAAGTTTTGAGGAATCTATATGTTCATACAGTAGGTCAAGGGCTTCATCGGAGGAAATATATCCGTTATCTATAAAGCTTTTGTAGCTATTGTATATAAGGGCAAGGTCACTAAGCTTCATTTTAAGAATATCGTTATTTTGCGTTGCATTTGCAATAGCCAAAAGCTTATTGCCTGATATATCATAACGGAAAAGCTCTGACACAGTTGTGCTTAGTTGCTGCATGAAGCCTTGTTTATCGGCTGATTTTTTAAAATATTGTAAGTCGTCTTTGTTTTCCAATATTATTTTTTTTAATGCCATTGCCTTTGATGTATCGGTAAGTGGTTGTGTTTTGGGATAACCTGTTTGTGAAAACACAGTATAGGCAAGACGGTTAAAGCTTAGCACTTTTGCTTGCATTATACCTTTGCCTGTGGTTTCTTTTATAATATCCTTTTCTGCCTGAAGAGAAAACTGTTCAGGAACTATAAAAATAAGGTTGTTTTTTATATTTTGGTATTGGTTTTTTGCAATAAGGCTAAGGCATTCATGTGTTTTACCATAGCCGCTTCTTCCTATAATAAATTTTAAAGCCATTGTAAGCACCTCCTGAATAACATCATAACAACCCAATTTGTTATAAGCAAGCATAAACGCAAAGGTTTGTAAATAAAATATAGTACATCTGTATTTTAGGGGGATTTTTATGCCGGGCAGCAAATTTATGGTAATAAAGCTTAAAGAGCTAATGAAAACAGCGGTGTTTGCCGTTTTGGGGGTGGCGATTATTGTTGCTTTGATATACTTTACAGTGGGAAAACTTGGGAACAGCCAAGCAGTATATAATCCTGGAGTATATTCGGCACAGATAGAGCTGGAAAACGGCAATGTAATGGTGGAAGTTGAGGTTAGCAAAACCAAGATAAAGAAGGTTGCCGTTAGCAGTGACAGCGAAACAGTGCCAGTATTTTATCCGTTATTTGACACCGTGGCAGAGGACATTGGTAAACAAGTGGTTAAACAGCAGACAACACAGATTGACACACAGGAAGATGGAAGTGTAACAACAGCCCTTATACTTGACGCTGTTGACGAAAGCCTTGCACAGGCACGAAAATAGTACATAGCAGTAAAAAATAAGACCGTGGAACACAGCGTATTTTAATAAAAGCGTAGTGTTCTCATGGTCTTTATACTGTCTTTTTGTTTGACCTTGCAGGGGATTGTTGCTATAATTAGAAATAATATATTAGTTTTAGAATTACAGTTTTCTAATTTTGTGAGGTGATTTATGTGCTAGAGAGATTTTATCCTGATATTTACATAGACAATATTTTTCTTTTGCCTTTGGACGAGTTTAAAAAACGTGGAATAAAGGCTCTTGTTTTTGATATAGACAATACCGTTGCACCATACGATATGGCAGAGGCAGATGAGGAAATGATAGACTTTTTTAAATTCCTCAAAAAGCAGGGCTACAGGCTTTGTCTGCTTTCAAACAACAATAAAAAAAGAGTGGAAAAATTTAATGAAAAGCTTGAAACCTTGGCGATATACAGGGCAGGAAAGCCAGGCGTTAAAAAGCTGGAAAATGCCATTTTTGATATGGGAGTTACAAAAAAACAAACAGCTCTTGTTGGCGACCAAGTGTTTACTGATATGTATTGTGCCCATAAGGCAGGTGTGTTAGCAGTTTTAACAAAGCCAATATGCAACCGTGACCAGTGGATGACCAAGGTGAAACGTGGTCTTGAGCGAAAGGTAATTAAAGCATATCTAAGGAGAATGGCAAAATGAATATAGCAGATGCGGTCAACGGAAAGACAAAGGTGTTTGGTATAATAGGGAACCCTGTAGAGCATAGTTTTTCACCTGTTTTACAAAACACTGTGGCAAGGGCTATGGGTGAGAACGTAGTGTATGTTCCATTTAAGGTGGAAAGCGGAGAAGTGAAAACTGCAATTGAGGGTGCATTTAAGTTAGGCATATGCGGATTTAATGTAACTGTTCCTCACAAAAAGGAGGTTATGGAAAGTCTTGTAGCTATAGACGACCTTGCATTGAAGATTGGTGCGGTAAATACCCTTAAGTACACAAAAAATGGGTACAAAGGTTACAACACTGATATTTTAGGACTGGGGAAATGCTTTGATATTGAGGGTATAACTATTGAGGGCAAAACTGTAGTTATTCTTGGTGCAGGCGGTGCGGCTAATTCTGCTGCTGTTTTGGCGGCAGAACGTATGGCAGGCAATATTATTATAGTTAACAGAACAAAAGCTAATGCAGAGGCTCTGAAGGCACAGACGGCACGTTACTACAAGGGAAATATATCTGTTATATCTTTTGATGAACTTATGAGTATAGAAAAGCCTGAAATTGTAATTCAAACTACATCGGTTGGCATGGGCGAGGGTACATGGAAATCACCTGTGGAAAATACTGCATTTTTTGAGAAAGTACAGGCAGTGGTTGACATTGTATACACACCTTGGCAAACAAAATTGCTTAGTGATGCAAAAGAAAATGGTTGTGTTGCCATAAATGGTTTTGATATGTTAATTTATCAAGGTATTGCGTCTTATGAAATTTGGCATGATATAAAAATTGATGACGAAATGTCAAAAGCATTGCGAAATCAACTTGCAAATTACTATATAGACAACAGAACCAAAAGGTAGGTAAAAATGGACAAGAGAAAAAATATAGTGCTTATAGGATTTATGGGGTGCGGAAAAACAACACTTGGCAAAAAACTTAGCCAAAAGCTTAAATATAATTTTATTGATACAGACCGATACATCGAGCACAAAGAGGGTACAAGCATTGCCCAAATGTTTCAGGATAAAGGTGAGGCATACTTTCGAGATTTGGAAAAAAACGCCGTTGAAATACTTTCCAAAGAGGGCGGTAATATTATTGCTACTGGCGGCGGAATAATAAAAAATGAAGAAAATATGTGTATGCTTAAAAAAGCTGGTATAATTGTATATCTTAAATCTACACCTGAGCATATTTATAGAAACATAGGAGATGACGTTACAAGACCGCTGCTGCAAGGCGACGATAAATTGAGCATAATACGACGTCTTATGGAAGAACGAAAAAGTCTGTATGAGAAATATGCAGATGTTACAGTATGTGTACATGGAGGCGACGTTAACCATATTACTGAAAAAATAGAGAGGGAGGTGAATAAATATAATGAAAAAGATTTGCATAATACACGGGCCAAATCTTAACTTTACAGGTATAAGAGAACAAGGCGTTTATGGGAAAAAAAACCTTGATGACATAAACAAAAATATATTGGCAAAGGCAGAGGAAATGGGAATGGATGCTGACATTTTTCAAAGTAATTATGAGGGCGGAATAATAGACAAGCTTCAGCAATGTTATTTTGACGGTGTTGAGGGCATAATAATCAACCCAGGGGCGTTTACCCACTATAGTTATGCACTGCGTGATGCCATTGCCTCAGTTAAAATACCAACAATAGAGGTTCATTTATCCAATATTCATCAGCGTGATGAGTTCAGGCATAAGTCTGTTACAGCCGCATCATGTATAGGACAAATGTGCGGATTTGGAGAAAATGGTTATATACTGGCACTTATGGCATTTAAAATGATGGCTGAAGATGCAAAAAAAAGCTAAAGATATAAAATTTTTGATAAAACTATTGCGAAATAGAGAATTTTAATTTAAACTAGTACAAGATTAGTCTAATGAGGAGGATTTATTGATGATTTCTGCAAGTGAATTTAGAAATGGTGTAACAGTTGAATATGAAGGTGAAATTTTTGTTGTTCTTGAGTTCCAGCACGTTAAACCGGGCAAGGGAGCAGCTTTTGTACGTACAAAGATTAAAAACCTTAAAACAGGTAGTGTGGTTGAAAGAACTTTTAGACCTACAGAAAAAATGGCAAGAGCTCATATCGAAAGACTTGATATGCAGTATCTATATGCTGATGGAACTTTATACCACTTCATGAACGTAGAAAACTACGAGCAGATTGCTGTTAACGAAAGCGACATTGGTGACACACTTAAGTTTGTTAAGGAAAACGAAATGGTTAAAATTCTTTCCTATGATGGTCAGGTATTTGGTATTGAGCCTCCATTATTTGTAGAGCTTGAGATTATTGAAACAGAGCCTGGTTTTGCTGGCAACACATCACAGGGTGCAACAAAGCCTGCTGTTGTTGAAACAGGTGCAACTGTTTATGTGCCATTATTTATAAACCAAAACGAAAAAATTAAAATTGACACCAGAACAGGTGAATACTTAGGACGTGTAAACAACTAAGGTGTACAACTGCTGAGTTGTACTAATTTAAATTATTAAAAATGCCTTTAACCAGATATACTTTTGGTTAAAGGCATTTTATGTTTGTAAATAATTCAAAAGGATATAAATTTTCAAAATTACGCTTCTATAACTGAATAATTTTTGTAAAAATGAAGTACAGTAGTGCCAAGTGTAGAACTAGTGCAGCTGCATATATTATGTAAAACGCTGGTTTTTTGGTTTTATGGTGGAACAAAAACATACCACCAAAGCCTCCAATTGCACCACCTAGCAGTGACATTATAAATAATGTGCTTTCTGGAACTCGCCATTCTTTATGTGCAGCCCGCATTTTATCAATGCCCATGGTTATAAGCAAAACTAAGTTTAGAACAAGATAATATCCTAAAATAATTTTTGTAGCCATATTCATATCTAATTCACCACATTTCTATCTGTTAGGTTAAATCTTTCTCCAGTCTAAATCTCCACGGTCTAAAGCAAGAAGTAAAATTTCAGCTGTTGCAAGGTTACTTGCAAGAGGGATATTATGCACGTCGCAAAGCCTTAAGATGCCGTTGATATTAGGCTCATAGCTTTTTGGTGCAACTGGGTCACGCAAAAAAACAACAAGGTCAATATCGTTGTTGGCTACCTGAGAGCCTAGTTGCTGTTCTCCGCCCAAATGTCCTGCAAGGTATTTGTGTACCGAAAGATTGGTTGCCGCCTCTACAAGGCTTCCTGTTGTGCCTGTGGCGTATAAAGTATGTTTGTTTAAAATATGTCTGTATGCAATACAAAGATTTTCCATTAATTTCTTTTTGTTATCATGTGCTATTAAAGCAATATTCACTAGTTATACCCCCTCGAATAATGATTTGGAACGCTTTAAGCCAATGTTTAACACAAGCCCTATAGATGCCATGTTAGACCACATTGAACTGCCGCCATAGCTTACAAAGGGCAGTGACATACCTGTGTTTGGAAGGATGCTGGTTGCAACACCTGTGTTGACAAACACTTGAAAGGCTATCATGCCGGCTATGCCAGCAACAATAAGCTGGCTAAATGAATCCCTACAGCTAACTGCTATCAGTATACACCTAAAAACTACAAAAAACTCTAATATAAGAACACTTATACATCCAATAAACCCAAATTCCTCGCCAATAACCGAAAAAATAAAATCATTATGTGGCTCTGGTAGGTAGCTTAATTGGTTAAGTGTACCCTGATATAAGCCTTTTCCCATCATCTTACCTGAGCCTATGGCATTAATAGACTTTATTGTCTGATAATACTCGTTAGAGCCTTCAACGGGATTAAGGAAGGTTTTTATACGTGTTATTTGGTGTGATGCCAATAATTTATTTACAATAATAGGTGGTTCGTTTTGCACATCCCAACATATGAAAGCCAAAATGGGAATAATAACCATCAATGCAATTAAAATATACTTGTAATTAATACCAGCAACAAACAGTTCAACTACTAATACTGCCAAAAGCACAAGGCTAGCAGAAAGAGAAGGCTGTTTTTGGATAAGGAAAATAGGTATTAACACAAATGCTGCAATAAATGCAAGTATACTTATATTATTAATCTCTTGTCTATTTTTGTCAATGAGTTTTGCTAAGCAAAATATAATAATAATTTTTGCAAATTCTGATGGTTGTATGCCTAAGCCGCCAATATAAAGCCAACGAGTTGCACCATTTACATTTCTGCCCACAATTAAAACGGCTATAAGCAGCAATATATTTATCACATAAAGCCATAAATAATATTGCGAAAGAAATTGATAGTTCAAAAAAATAGCACCAAACATAATTGCAATGCCAATTGCAAACCATACCATTTGGGAATAGTAGGTGGCGGGACTTTCGCCAAGGTTTATATGCGTCGCAGAGCCTATACATATTATCCCAAAAATGGATAGTATAAACACTGGGACTATAAGCCAGTAATCTAAGTTATAAAACAATTTTTTAGTATCCATAAATAAATCACCTTAAACATACAGAAATAGGCTTCGACTTTGCGAAGCCTATTCTATCAATCGTCGTTATTTGAGTTTCTGAGCATACTTTTAATAGGAATGTTGGCATAAAGCACAGGGACTGTTCCTTTGTGGTCCTCGCTTTCGGTTTGGGTTATGTTTATATCAAGCTCATCCTCGTCAATTTCCATATAGTTGGATATAACTTTTATAATGTCGCCCTTAAGCATTTCAAGCACTTGGGAGGAACAGTTTACTCTGTCATGCACAAGCACAAGTTTTAATCTATCTTTTGCCATACTACCGCTTGCCTGCTCTTTTTTCTTAAAAAAACTGAAAAAGTCAATTGCCATTATAATTCCCCCCTTTTAGTTACTGTGACGGAAAAGTTTTTTTAATTTGTCGATGAAACTTTCTTCAACTTCAAAATCCATAAGTGGAACATCTTCGCCCAGTATTCTCTGGGTAATGTTGCGATATGCCTGTCCGGCTTTTGAGGTTGCATCATTAACCGCAGGTTCACCTTTGTTGGTTGTGATAACAATTGATTCATCGTCTGGAACAACGCCAATTATATCAATTGCAAGTATTTCTGTAACATCATCAATACTCATCATGTCACCACGTTTAACCATGTCTACCCTTAAGCGGTTAATAATAAGGTTAGGGTTATTTATTTCGTTTGCTTCAAGAAGTCCAATAATTCTGTCGGCATCTCTTACGGCACTTACCTCTGGCGTAGTAACAACCAAAGCACGGTTTGCACCAGCAATGGCATTTTTAAAGCCTTGTTCTATACCAGCAGGGCAGTCAATTATTATGTAGTCAAAGCCTTCTTCTTTTAAGCTTTCGCAAAGCTTCTGCATTTGTTCAGGAGAAACAGCATTTTTATCACGTGTTTGTGCTGCAGGCAACAGGAAAAGCCCAGCATATCGTTTATCCTTAATAAGTGCCTGTTTAATTTTACAGTTGCCCTCAACTACATCTACAAGGTCATATACAATTCTGTTTTCCAGACCCATAACCACATCAAGATTTCTAAGACCTATGTCGGCATCCACCAACGCTACTTTTTTACCTGCAATTGCCAAACCACAGCCAATATTTGCAGAGGTGGTTGTTTTTCCAACGCCACCTTTTCCACTTGTTATTACTATTACTTCACCCATATGTATAATCCTCCCAGCTCGTTATTATTCATTAGTAAAAAATTAATATACAAAGCTATATAAGCTTATATTAACAAAAATATTAAGATAATGCACCAACTTTTTCAAGCAAATTTTTAAACTTATCGACATAGTGGTGCATATCATGCAAAAAACCTGTTTTTTACTTATTCAAAAGTGGATACAAAAACCGTTCCATCTTCCACATAGGCATATTCAGGATTTATGTTGGATTTTGAATTACTGCTTTCTGGAAACCTAGTTATTATATCCGCTATTCTAAGCTGAACTGGAGCAAGCTTAAGGGCAAAAACATATGCGTCCCTTTCACCATTTGCTCCCGCATGAGCAACACCTTTAAGTGTACCAAGAACAATTATGTTCCCAGTTGCCCTTATTTGTGCACCTGGATTAACGTCACCAAGCAAAATTATACTTCCGTCATATTCCAGTACCATTCCACTTCTTAAATTTCCTTTATGGAATTTTGCATGGTGTTCTTTAATAAATTCAGTTGCAACTAATTCAGAAATACGTTTATTAGTTGTAATTTCAGGTTCGTCCGTTAGTGAAATTATTGGTTCGGTTTTTTCTGCATTTTCTTTTACTTCTGCTGCTTCAATTATATTCTCCATAGAATCGCCTACTTGGGCAACACTTATTTCAATTTCATCACAATTATCGGCAATGTCGGAAGTGTTTTCGTTTTCGTTACTAAATATAATCATAATAGTCCTCCTGTTTATTTTGCAAGTACGTTGTCCATATATGAATTTTCAGGCTGATAGTTAAGTCCCATATATTCTCCAATAATATTTTTAGCCACAACAGCTGCAGGTGAGCCTGCGTTTTCGCCAAAAGGAATCATTACTGTAACTGCAATCTGTGGGTCGTCATAAGGTGCAAAGCCTGTAAACCAAGTATGAGAGCTTCTTGTAAGGTTTTCCTGTGCTGTACCAGATTTTCCAGCCACATCTATAGGGAAATCTTTAAAAACTCCACGTAATGTACCTTTTTCACCTTGTGTAACTAATAGCATACCCTTATACACGGCCTGAAGGTTTTCATCTTTAAATTGAGTTACATCTTCAATAACTGGGTCTATCTGCTCAACAATATTGCCGTTGGTTTGTTCAACCTTGTCTACAAGGTGCATTTTGTAGAGTGTACCACCGTTTGCTAAAGTTGCAAGATACTTGTTCATGTGGGCAGGGGCATAGTTATTTACCGACTGACCGATTGCTGCACGTATTGTATCTCCGTCAGACCACCTTGTTTGGCTTGTGGTTGCATCTGGATTTTGCCACTTTATGGTTTCCTCCTTATACTTAGGGGAGGCCATGTTTGGTTTATTTTCACCTATTTCTATACCTGTGTATCTATCTAAGCCAAAGGCAGACATATACTTATTAAGGGTTTCTATACTTTGCACAGCGTTTCCTGTAGATTGATTGCCCATACGGTATGCAGTTTCATAGAAAAAGTAGTTACAGCTTACTTCCAACGCTGTGGAAACATTAATGCTTCCGTGGGTGCTGCCGTAGGAATATATCCAACATTTTGCATAAGGAACACCTGCTTTTGTAAAAACTCCTAAATCTTGTATAAGTGAAGTTGGTGTTATTACACCTGTTTCAAGACCAGCAAGGGCTGTAATCATTTTAAAGGTTGAACCAGGTGCTTTTTCCTCCCTTAAAGCTCGGTTTACCAATGGTGTTGTTGGATTTACCAAAAGTGAGTTGTAATAATCGTTATCAAAATTATTTACCAGTCTGTTATTATCGTAAGACGGATAGGTAACAAGGGCAAGTGTTTCGCCCGAATTTACATCTGAAACAACAATGGAGCCTGAACATGGGTCGAGGTTAGTATCTCCAGGTGTTAGTTCACCAGATTTAAGCTTAGCAATAACTACAGAAAGAGGCGATACAGTTCCATTTTTAATTTTGTTTAGATAATCTTCATCTGCGGTAATAGTGCCTTGCTCCAAAAGCACAACAAGCAGTTGTTTATAGCTAATAGCGTTGTTATTTATGCAGTTAATAATAAACTGTTGTGCTGTTTCTCTATCCTCGTCGTTGGTCAATGAAAAGGTTGGATACGCTGCCATAATCATATTGTAAATTTCTTTTTGCTGACCTGAGTTGGATGTTACTATTTTATCAAGACTTATAGTATTACATTTTAACAAAGAAGTAAAAAATTCCTTTAATGTAATAGGTGAACTCTTTAAAGAAGTTGCAGTAAGCTTGCTTACAAGCACATCGGTAAGTGCTTGCTCAAGATAGTCATAAGCGGCGGTTTGCAGTTTTTTGTCTAGGGTAAGAAAAACATTGTTACCCGAAACAGGCTGTTTGGTTTCAATGGTATTTATACGCCTACCAGAGGCATCAACTTCAACCATCATTTCGCCGTCCTCACCGTTGAGGTCAAGCTCGTAAAGCTTTTCGATACCGCTTTTACCAATAATATCGCTATTGGTGTAGCCATAGTCTTTGTATTCTTCATACTCCGTGTCTGATATTTTACGTATATAGCCCAAAATATGAGAAAAATATTTTCCGTTAGGGTAATTCCTAAGGGACGAGGTATCTATAATTACTCCTGGAAAAGAGTCGTTATGTTCTTCTACGCTTGCCACTGTTTTGTCGCTTATGTTAAGGGCTACGGTAATTGGCTGATACTTTCGATATCGTTTAAGGTAGAGAGAATATTTAACTGTTATAATTTTCCTTTTCATATCAGAAGAAAGATTTTTTGGAACTTCAAAAAGGTCCTCTAAGTATTCCATACACTGTGCTGGTGTATAACTAAGCTGCTCATCTTCCATGCCCACGCTTTCTTTCCAGTCTATTTCTTTACTCTCGTTGCCATCAAACTGAAAGGTGTATGGTTCTGAGGTGGAAATAGGGAGGTTGTTAACAAGAGTTTCTCCGTTTTTGTCCAAAATTTGTATAAGAGAAAACAGCATAAGATTTTTCTCGTTGCAGTTTATGCCAAGGGAAATTATCTTGCGTTGCTGAAGCGTTGTAAGTGAATTAGACACCTGAAATTTTTCAGTAAGATAGTTTATTACTTCTTCAGCAGTCATATTCAATTGTTTTTTTGTAAGACCGATAGACGTTTTCCAAGCAGTTTCTTCTTCTTTTGTTTTAAAAGTAAAGGCGTAAGGCTTGCTTGATGTTATAGGCAAAGTATCCATTATTGTTGAATTATCATTGTTGTATGACAATACAAGGTTTTGCAGTATAAGGTTTAGGTTAGAGAGTGACACCTTAATACTGTCATCTAGCTTAAGGGAAAAATCAACCTGATTTGTAGCCAGTGGTCTGCCATAGCGGTCATAAATTATACCTCTTGATGCAGGTATAGAAAGTTCCTGTAATATGCTTGCCTTTAAGTTTTGTTGATATTTTTCTCCGTTAAGTATCTGCATTGAAAAAAGACGCAACATTATCATGGAAAAAAGCAGAAATACGCTTAAAAGCATAACAAAAAGTCTGCTTTTCATAAATTCGATTATTCGTTCTAAATAACTTTTCATTGTTTCCTCCAATGAGGCGGCCTCATTTATTTGATGCTGAATAATTTGCGTTTATACTTTTCCTTTTCCTCTAGAACACTGTTTATGGAAAAAAGAACTCGATAAATAAGTATTGTTAAAATTGAATTATACACCATTTCTGGAATTATAAGGTTAATAAGGAAATAAAGGTAGTTTGTATTTCCGCTAAACAATATGCCTGTAAGGAATATACATGATTCATAGGCTAAGGTGGAAATAGAGCATACAAACACAGGCATTATATAATTTTCACGATAAAAGCCTTTATTTATCTTGCCCACTCCAAAGCCTAAAAGCATACCAAAAAGGGCATAATAGCCAAAAGACACACCAAAAAATATATCCTGCAACAACCCAGCAATTAGGCCTGTTGCTGCACCCTCAGTGCTGCCACGCAACAGTGACATGGATACTATGACAATTATGGCTGTGTTGGGTATTATTCCCCTTATTTGTATGGAGTGAACAATGGTGGATTGCAACACAATGTTTAGTATAAGAACAGCAAAAATGGTGGCTCTGCGTTGCATATCATTCGCCTCCCGTTGTTGCTTTATCAAAAGATTTTGTTATTATTAAAAGTGTGGCAAGATGTTTAAAATCAACCTGCGGCTCTATTATTGCATATTTAGTTAGACCATTTGTATCAGTTACTATCTCCTTAACATAGCCCAAGGTAAGTCCAGGAGGGTAAATATCACTTAAATGTGAGGTAACTATTTCATCACCCTTCATTATCTCGCTTTCCACATCTATATACTCCATACGGCAAAGACCATCATTCATAAGGTAATAATCTCCACGAACAACACCTAAATCCCCTGTACGAAGGCTCATTGCCGCAACAGAACTGCGGTTATCTAAAATAGATTGTGCTTTTGAATAGGTGAGGCCAGCTTCCGTTATTTTGCCAACCACACCACCGGCACTTGTCAGCACCATATCGGCTGTAATTCCGTCTTTTGTTCCTTTATTAATAACAAAAACATTGTACCAGTTGCCTGGGTCTTTGCCAATAATATTTGTGGCAGTAGTGTCGTATTCAGGATATTTTTGGGAAATTTCCAAAAGTTTTGCTAGCTTTGCATTTTCATCTTCATAAAGGGCAAGACGCTTATTTTCCGTTTCCAAAAGCTGAACCTTAGCTTTTAGCTCCTCGTTTTCGTCATAGACGTCATTTTCGTCTTTGAAAGAGGAAATTCTGTCACCAAACCATCCACTAACTGTGGTTGTTATGCTTTGCAGTGGCGTTACAATAAAGCCAAGTGCGTTATCAAAAATACTAGATTTGGTTTTTTTGCCAGCAGTTATAAGAGCTGATATTGCAAAAACAACTGCTAACAATATAAGTATTTGTTTTTTATAATCATTGAAGAATCTCAAAGCAAGCACCCCTTGTTACATTCTTAATTTTTTAGGAGATACTAGTACTGTTCTTAATGTTTCTATATGTTCCAAAACACGTCCTGTGCCCAAAACAACACAATTAAGTGGTTCGGCGGCAATATGCACGGGCATACCAGTTTCGTTAGTTATAAGTGTGTCTAGTCCGCTTAAAAGAGCACCACCGCCAGTGAGGGTGATTCCGTATTCCATAACATCTGCCGCAAGCTCTGGAGGAGTTGACTCAAGGGTTTGCTTAATACAGTCTACAATAGAATAAATTGGCTCTGAAATAGCATCAAGTATTTCGGTGGATGTAATATTAACGGTTTTTGGAAGACCACTTATTAAGTCACGTCCACGGATGTCTAAAAATTCATCCTTTTCTTTAGGGTAAGCACAGCCGATGGTTATTTTAATTTCTTCAGCGGTACGTTCGCCTATGGCAAGGTTATATTCTTTTTTAATGTAGCTAATTATATAAGAATCTATTTCATCACCAGCAACCCTAAGAGAAGTGCTTGTTACAATTCCGCCAAGGGATATAACTGCAACCTCACTTGTGCCACCGCCAATATCCACAACCATGCTGCCTGTAGGTTCTTCAACAGGAAGGCCTGCACCTATGGATGCTGCCATTGGTTCTTCAATAAGGTACGCATCATTATTTTTTGCACCAGCACCTATAGTTGCCTCCATAACAGCACGTTTCTCAACCTCGGTAACACCTGATGGAACGCACACAATAACACGTGGTTTAGGGCCAAAAAAAGAACGGGTATATGCTTTATCTATAAAATAGCGAAGCATAGCTTGTGTAATATCAAAATCAGCAATTACACCGTCTTTCATAGGGCGAATAGCCACAATATTGCCAGGTGTACGGCCTATCATTTCTTTTGCCTCATTACCTACGGCAAGAACTTCTTTAGTTAATGTGTTTATAGCAACAACGGATGGCTCGTTAACAACAATACCTTTCCCTTTTACATAAACAAGTGTGTTTGCAGTACCTAAATCTATTCCCATATCTCTGGAAAACATATTAAAAAACTCCCTTCAGTTTAAAAAAATCAAATAAAGGATATACTGAACTGTAGATTAAGCCCAAAATACCATATTAAATATAATACATCTTTTTGTAGTTTATTTCAATAAAAATACTATTAAGATATTATTAAAATAGCTTAATATAAATATTCATTAATAAAATGTGAAGGAAGTGCATGAATAATGGAAAAAAGCAAGAAGTTTGACAGCTTTACAGAAAGCATTATATGCAAAAACGAAAATGATTATGGTAAGGAATTGAAAGAAAAATACAGCTACGATGCCATTGGAGAAAGCAATGGTCAGTCTGAAAACATGACCCAAGAAGAGTATGAGGTGATGAAAATAATTGAGGGGGAAATAATTAAACGTTTAGAGGCGGCTGTGACAGCAGGTATACGGGAGGATTGCCTAGAGGCGGCAGAAATTGCCGAGCAACATAAAAAGTGGCTTATGCTTACTGGGCATGAATATACCGTGGCAGCACATTTAGATGCCGTTCGTATGTATGTTACCAACCCACAGTTTACAGCCTATTATGACAAAAATGTTAAAGGTTGTGCTATGTTTTTGAAAAATGCAGTGGAGAAGTGGTTAGGCAAGTAAAAAAATGACCTTGAGAGTGTTATTTTTAACGCACTCAAGGTCCGTTTTGATTTATTTCCAGAAATCCATTATTTGGATACCGTGTTGCTTTAAGGCATTGTAAAGTATAGGGACAGGAAGACCAACAACGGTGTCGTAATTGCCTGTAATGCTGTCTATAAACATGGATGCCTTGCCTTGAATACCGTAGCCACCAGCTTTATCTGTAAATTCACCAGTGCCTAGATACATTTCAATTTCTTCAATAGTCATTTTGTTAAAGGTAACTTCTGTGCCATCCACAAAGTTTTCTTCTTCAACATTACCGTTTTCATCAATAAACAGAAGTGTCATGCCTGTGTAGACGCTGTGATGTCTTCCTTGAAGTTGGCGAAGCATTTTTACAGCGGTTTCTTTGCTGTCAGGCTTGTTAAGTATTCTGCCAAGGTCGGCTACTACGGTGTCAACACCAATTATTACTGCAGGGCCTTCCACCTTGTCCAATACAGCATTTGCTTTTTTGGAGGAGAGGGTCTTTACCCACTCGTAAGGGGAGTTGTCAACATCAATGGTTTCATCCACTTCGCTGTTTATTATCTCGAAAGGTATACTAAGGTTTTCAAGTATTTGGCGTCTTCGTGGTGAGGATGAAGCTAATATAATTTTTTGCATAAACAATACTCCTTAAAATGATTAATATTATGATTTTTAATGTTTTCAAAAGAAATGGTTACATTTTTTTATACAAGACTGAGGCAATTACTATGCCGATTATGCCAGAAATGGTAAACTTTATTGTAAGTCCAAACTGCAATACAATTACACCAAGGTCTAGTGCCAATGGTGAGGTAAGCCCGAAGGATTTACCATAAGCCAGCCAGTGCAGGTAGGAAATTGTACCCAAGTATTCACCTATAAAACCGCCAACAACAACTCCTGCCAGCAATAGCAGAACTAATACCCAGATGTTTTTACCTCCACTTTTGTACATATGTATACCTCCATTTTGCTATCTTAAAACTACTTTAACTATTTTAATATTATTGTAGTCATTATGCAATAGAAATGTGTTATTTTACAAAAAAAACAGCCGTGAATTTTTGTTCACGGCTGAAAGAATTTTATTCTTCTGTTTTTGTTTCTTCGGTTTCTTTAGGAGCGTTCTTTGCTGCCTCAGCAGCCTCAGCTGCTTTTTTCTCCTTCATAGCCTTAATTTTAGGATTTTCAATTACATTTTTAGGGCATTTCATTGCACATACGCCACAGTCCTTACATTTTGTGTAGTCAATAACGGCTATGTTGTCTATTACATGGATAGCGTCAAACTTACAGTTCTTTTCGCAAATCTTACATGAAATACAGCCAACGCTACAGTTTGACATAACAACTTTACCAGCATCTTTAGAGTTACAAGCAACTCTAGTATTTTTGCTAGCAGGTACCATGATGATAAGGTCTTTAGGACAAGCCTTAGCACATTTACCGCAAGATACACATTTTTCGTCATCTACAACAGCAACGCCGTTTTCAATATGGATAGCATCAAAGGCACAAGCTTTAACGCAGCTGCCAAGTCCTAAACATCCAAATGAACATCCCTTTGCACCGCCACCAGCAAGCTGGCTTGCCATGCCACAATCATCTATACCAGCGTAGGTATATTTGCTTGCACTAACATCGCAGGTTCCGTGACATTTTACAAAAGCTACTTCACGTTCTTTTTCTTCTGCAACAACGCCCATAACTTCTGAGACAGCTAATGCACTTTTTGCTCCGCCAACTGGGCAAGCATTAACAGGTGCAGTGCCTGCTACTATAGCTGCAGCAAGACCGCCACAACCAGGGTAGCCACAACCACCGCAGTTTGCTCCAGGAAGACAATCTGTAACCTCACCGATTCTTGGGTCCTCTTCTACTGCGAATACTTTACCCGCATAACCAAGGCCTGCACCAAAAACAAGACCTAAGCCACCAATACTGAGTACTGGAAATAATATACTGTTTATGTCCACTTTTTGTTCACCCCTTTGATTATAAAGTAATTAATCCCTGGAAGCCTAAGAATGCAATTGACATTAATGTAGCTGCAACTAAAGCGATAGGGAAGCCTAAAAAGGCTTTAGGAATATTGTTAAATTCAATTCTTTCACGAATGCCGGCAAAAAGAATGATTGCCAAGGCAAAACCAACAGCACCACCGAAACCGTTTAATACTGATGCAAGGAAAGTGTAATTTCTCTGCATATTAACAACGGCAACACCAAGAACTGCACAGTTTGTTGTGATAAGAGGAAGATAAACACCCAATGCCTGATAAAGGGCTGGAGAGCTTTTCTTCAAAAACATTTCAACAAGCTGAACAAGAGCTGCAATAACAAGAATGAAAGCTATGTTGTAAAGATATTTAATATCTAATGGTACTAAAACAAGGTTGTATACAAAGTAGGTAACTGCCGACGCTAAAGACATAACGAAAATAACTGCGGCACCCATGCCTGCTGCTGTTTCTACTTTTTTAGAAACACCAAGGAAAGGGCAGATACCTAAGAACTGTGACAATATATAGTTATTTACAAATATTGCCGCTAAAACTAACATAATAAGATTTGGCTGAACCACTATTTACCCCTCCTTAAGCAGATTTTTTGTTTTTAAAGTAATTTAAAAGAGCCATTAAGCAACCAAGTGTAAGGAACGCACCAGGAGCCATGATAAAGATTAAAGTTTGTGGGAAAGCTGTTGGCATAATTTGCAAACCAAAAGCTGTGCCACTGCCAATGAATTCACGCACAAGACCAAGAACAGCAAGTGCAAGTGTGAAACCAAGACCCTGACCAATACCATCAAAGAGAGAATCAAAAGCATTGTTTTTTGAAGCAAATGCTTCAGCTCTACCAAGAATGATACAGTTAACAACGATAAGAGGAATATAAAGACCTAAAGCGTCGTTAAGTGCAGGTGCGTACGCCTGTAAAAGGAACTGTACAATTGTTACGAAGCTGGCAATAACTACTACGAAAGCAGGTATTCTTACTTTGTCAGGAATAATCTTTCTAAGTAAGGAAATAGCTACGTTTGCACAGATTAAAACGGCTGCTGTTGAAACACCCATACCAATACCGTTAATAGCACTACTTGTTACAGCAAGAGTTGGACACATACCGATAACCTGAATGAAGGTAGGGTTCTCATCGATGATACCATTTTTAATAATTTTAAGTGGATTACCCATTATTTAGCACCTCCGTTTGCTTCAAACCAAGTAAGTGCTTCATTAACACCGCTTGTTACAGCTCTGGATGTGATAGTTGCACTTGTAATTGCTTGAACTTGGCCGCCGTCTTTGTTAACTTTAAGCTCACCGCTCATGCCTTTAAACTGGTCCTGAAATGCTGGTTCTGTTGCTTTAGCACCAAGGCCAGGTGTTTCAGAAGGAGTTGTTACTTGAATACCTGTAATAATGCCATCACTACCAATTCCAACTGTTGTAGGTACTGCGCCACCAAAGCCGGATGGATTTGCTGTAATAACGTAACCAACTTCGTTACCACTTGCATCTTTGCCAAGGTTTACAGATGAAATTGTTGTTCCATCTAAGTCTGCTTCAACAGGCTCAAAAGTTTCAGCATCAGGAAGTGAAGCCTTCATTGCTGCATTTTGTGTGTTTTCAGTTGCAATTCTAATAGGTTCTTTTGTAACGCTTTCTACTACGCCGAGGAGGGCAGCAGCTACAGCTGTAATTGCTAATAATATTATTGCTGGTTTAGCTATATCTTTCATGCCTTCTTCGCCTCCTTTGGTAATGCACCGAAGATTTTAGGTTTTGTATATCTGTCAATAAGTGGTACGCAAAGGTTCATAATAAGAATTGAGTATGAAACGCCCTCTGGATAACCGCCGTAAAATCTGATTAATACTGTAAGGAAACCACAGCCCATACCCATTATAAGCTGACCTTTTGGTGTTACAGGTGATGAAGCATAGTCGGTAGCCATAAAGAATGCACCAAGCATCATACCACCAATCATAAGTTCATAAAGTGCGGAACTGCCTTCTCTACCGAAAATAGTTGAGAAAATAGCAGCAGTTACAAGATATGTAACAGGAATTCTCCAGCTTATGATACCTCTTGCGATGAGGTATATACCGCCGAGAATAAGTGCAACGGCACAAGTTTCACCAATACAACCGCCAATGTTACCAAAAGCTGCATCTGCTAAAGATGGAAGTTCTGCAATTTCTCCTGCTTTTAAAAGTGCAAGAGGTGTAGCTGTACTTACAGCGTCAGCACCAGGTGTAACCCATGCTGTCATAAGGCTTGGATAAGATGCCAAAAGGAAAGCACGTCCTGCAAGAGCAGGGTTAATAAAATTCTGACCAATACCACCAAAAAGCTGTTTAGCCACGATGATTGCAAATACACTACCAACAATAGGCATCCACCAAGGTGCAGATGAAGGAATGTTCATTGCTAAAAGTAAACCTGTTACTACAGCAGATAAATCGCTGATTGTTAATTTTTGTTTTGTTGCTTTCTGATAGAGTGCCTCTGCTATAACTGCTGCTGCAATTGCAATTACAATAAGCATTGCTGCTTTGACACCAAATCTGTAAATACCCATCGCTGTTGCCGGTAAAAGCGCAATAATAACATCACGCATAATACTTTGAGTTGACTCATTGGAACGAACGTGAGGGGTAGCAGATATTGTAATATTTGGATATTCCATTAGATGTTAATCCCCCTTCAATTATTTTGCGACTGCGGCTCTTGCTGCGGCTGCAGCGGCTGCCTTTTTACCCATTTCAACCTTCTTAGTAGCCCTGATGCTCTGTGCAAGCTGTCTTTTTGCTGGACAAATATAAGAACAGCTACCACACTCGATACAATCAAGACCGTTTTCCTTACAGAAGGCTTCGCCATTATCCTGAAGAACAAGAGCATTAAGCATAAAAGGCATAAGACCCATTGGACAGTGGCTAACGCACTTTCCACAACGTATACAGTTACTTTCTTCCGGTGTAATTGCTTCTTCTTCTGTAAAGCAAAGAAGAGCGGAAGATGTTTTTGTTGTAGCAACATCAGTTGTATACATTGTTGGTCCCATCATAGGTCCGCCAGCAATCATTTTAGAAGGGGAAACTTTAAATCCACCAATTTGCTCAAGTAAATCAGTGAAAGTCATACCAATTCTAATCTGGTAATTACCAGGGTTAGCAGGTGCACCACCTGTTATTGTAACAACTCTTCTCATTAAAGGTTTTCCTTCTGTAATTGCATTGTAAATAGATATAATTGTGTCAACATTATCTACAATACATCCAACTGCTGATGGAAGAGCACCAGATGGTACTTCTCTGCCAGTAATTGCTTTGATAAGGTGTTTTTCAGAACCCTGTGGGAACTTAGCCTTAAGTGTTGCAACCTCGATATTAGGAATATCCTTGCAAAGACCGTTAAGGTAAGCAATTGCTTCAGGCTTATTATCCTCGATACCGATTACACCTTTAGCGTTAGGATGAAGCTTAAGAACAATTTGAAGTCCTTTAATAAGTTCTTCGCCCTGTTCAAGCATAAGCCTGTAGTCGCACGTAAGGTAAGGTTCACACTCCGCAGCATTGATAAGAACGTAGTCAATAGCTGTTCCTGGAGGTGGAGCCAATTTGATGTGTGTAGGGAATCCGGCACCGCCAAGACCTACTACACCTGCTTCTTTAATAGCAGTGATTATTTCTTCGTTGGACATAGACTGATAATCCTTACCTGTAAGTCCTTCAATTTCGTCCATCTTGCCGTCATTTTTGATGACAATTGATGGGCTCATTGCTCCGCCAGGCGTAAGCATTGGTCTTATGTCTGTTACTGTTCCGGAAATGCTTGAGAAGATAGGTGAACAAACGAAGGCCTTAGCCTCACCAATTTTTTGACCTACCTTAACGTAATCACCAACTTGAACTATTGGTTCGCATGGTGCTCCTATGTGCTGAGACATAGGGAAAAACAATTCCGAGTTTTCCTTAGGAAGTATCACTTTAATTGGCTCGTCTTTTGTTAAAGCCTTGCCATCATGTGGATGAACTCCCCTTTTGAACGTCAAAGTTTGCATATTATCCCCCTCTGTGTTTGTTGTTTTTACACAACAGCAAGTATGCCGTGTGTAAAGCAAATCAATTTGGTTTATAAAAAATATAACAACATAAACGGACCGATAGTGGGACGTTCACCCAAAATTACGGTCAGTCTAATTTAACACTACTATTCTAATACAAAACTGAGGAGTTCTCAACACTATTTAACAAATTTCTTAATAAAAAAGAAAAAATGTTAAAAAAATGCTCTTATATTAGAACAGGCAAAGAAAATTAACCATAATTTTACAGAATTGTACTTAGGTTAGACTTTCCGCATTTAGAATTTTACTACATTAATTATACAAAGTAAATGTAAATTTATTAATATTCAGAATATTTTGTGCATTTTTATCAATGATTGGTACTAATATAAAAATTTAACAAAAAAATAGACTAACAATGTCATTAGGTTTCCAAAGGAATTTGTTGCGTAGGGGAAAAGGTATTTTCATATTTGAAAAAGCAGAGTATAATAAAAGAATTAATTTTCATTGAAGGAGGTGTTAATATGGAGCTTTTGCTTAATACCAGTCAAAAGATACTTATGTCACAAAAAATGCTTCAATCGACAGAAATTTTGCAGATGAGTTCAGAAGAACTTTTGGACTATATAAAGGAAATGTCTGTGGAAAACCCTTTGGTGGACTACGAAGAAATAAATCACGAAAATGAAAAATTTAACCTCATGGAACACAAGCTTGACTATCTTGATGCCTCTGATGAACAAAACAGAACATATTATGCTGACTTAAAGAGTGATGAAAGGGAAAATGATGACTGGAAATTTAAAAAAAATGTAAATCACAGCCTCCAAGACTACCTTATGGAACAAGTTAATGATATGTGCTGGGAAAAGGATATTCAACGTATGGCAAGTTACATAGTTGGCTCTATAGACGGAAACGGCTATTTGAAAGAGGATATTTTGGATATAGCCAATATTTTGCACGTAAACGATGAAATTGCAATGCAGGCGCTTACTATGGTGCAGGAGCTTGACCCACCTGGTGTTTGTGCAAGGAATATTGAAGAGTGCCTAATTATTCAGCTGAAGCGAAAGAAAATTGAGAATAAAACGGCAGAGCAAATTATTGAAGGGTGCCTTGAAATGCTTGGCAAAAATCAACTTCATCTTATAGCTAAAAAGCTTAGGCTTAGCCTAGCGGAGGTTTCAGAGTCAGCTGAACTGATAAAAACTCTTAACCCAAAACCGGGAAATAGTTTTGGCTCGTACAAAAGTTTGGAATATATTGTGCCAGACGCCATAGTGGTCAAAGGGAAAAAGGGTTATGAAATAGTGCTTAACGATAAATTTTTTCCTAAAATTGGTATAAATGAGTACTATAAAACTATGATGAGTGGTAATAGTGATAAAGAAACAAAGGAATATATACAAAACAAAATAAGACAAGCAGAGTGGGTAATGACTTGTATAGGGAAAAGAAATTCCACTTTGATAAAAACTCTTGAAAGCATTGTTGACATACAGCAGGATTTTTTTGATAATGGCGTAGGGTTTATAAAGCCAATGTGTCTTAATGATGTGGCACAGGTTATAGGTATGCACGAAAGTACTGTAAGCCGAAGTATAAAGAATAAGTATTTGCAGTGCAGACATGGGGTCTACCCATTAAGCTATTTTTTTCAGGCTAGTATTGCATCTGAGTCAGAGGAAAGCTTTACGGTGGAGCGAATTAAGATAATGATTAAGGCGATAGTAGATGGTGAAAACAAGAAATCTCCTTTGTCTGACAGAAAGATTGCAGAAAGACTTAATGAGCTGGGAGTAGATATATCACGGCGTACAGTGGCAAAATACCGTGAGTCCATAGGAATATTTGGCATTAGCGGACGAAAGGTATAAATCATAACATTTAATAATAAAGACCTTTGGGATTGTTTAGATGAACTGCCCTAAAGGTCTTTTTGTATTATTTTCAGCATATTTATAAGGAATAGGATTTTGTGTGAGGAGGTAGTTACTTGGGCAGAGGGGTGCGAAGACGGGTTACAGATATACTTGAGCTACCTAAAGAATCTATGCTTAACTTGCCCCTTATAACATTGCTGGGTCGTGAGGAGCTTTTTATAGAAAACTACAAAGGCATAATAGAATATGGCGACGAGGTAGTGCGTATAAGCACGGGCGTTGGAGTGGTGCGTATTGACGGTAGATGTCTTACGCTAAAAAGCATACTTGCTGAAAGCATAACTATAACGGGTACTTTTTTATCAGTATGCTATTTAGATTAATTGGAGGAAGAATATGTTTCTCACATTATGGCATTATTTAAGGGGATATGTTATTATAAGGGTGTCAGGGTTTTCCGTTGAACGGTTTGTAAATCTTGCCGCTATTAGAGGAATATATATTTGGGACATAAAGCTAGATAAAAATTCAGTTGTTATGAGGGTTAGTCCACAGGGCTTTAAGGGTCTTAAGGAATGTGCAAGAAAGACGAAATGCCGCTATAAAATATTGGATAAAAAAGGATTTCCGTTTTTGATGGATAGATGCAGGCAACGTAAGGTATATACTGCTGGTGTATTCTTTTTTGTAGCGTTGCTATATGTTCTATCTTCATTTATTTGGACAGTTACAGTAATGGGAAACAACCGTATATCTACAAGTGATATACTTTCATTTTGCAGTGAACAGGGGCTTGCACCAGGAAAGCTGAAAATGACGGCAGATATAAGAAAAATTACAGACAGCCTTATATTGAAATTTGATGATATATCGTGGGTTGCCATTAACACAAAAGGTACAAAAGTAACGGTAACCATAGTGGAAACTATTCCTAAAACACAAATAGTAGACAGAGAAACACCGTGTAGTATAATAGCAGATAAGCCGTGTATTATAGAAAGTATATCTGTTAGTGCAGGCGTACCTCTTGTTAAAGCAAAAGATGTAGTTGAAAAGGGAGATATGCTTGTAAGCGGTACATTGTCTATAATGGATATGGATACAGAGGTTGGCAAAAAATATGTGCGTTCAGTAGCAAATATAAAGGGTAGGTGTGTATATACTATTGACAATACCATACCGCTTACATACATCAATAAGGTAAAAACGGGAAATATTACTACAGACAATAGCATGGTTTTTGGTGAATATATATTGGATTTTATAGC
Organism: Lachnospiraceae bacterium; assembly: GCA_003543235.1. Taxonomy (GTDB): domain Bacteria; phylum Bacillota; class Clostridia; order Lachnospirales; family Anaerotignaceae; genus UBA8514. The sequence continues at coordinate 163,041 of DPJA01000009.1, read as the reverse complement.
ACCAAGAGTTAAGTTTGAACTTTATGATAAGGAAGAGAAAGACATTAAAGAATTTAAAATAGGTGATTATAAATTGCCGTTTAAAATATTAAGTACCGAATATGCAGAGTATGTTAAAGAGGAAAAAAACCGAACAGAGGAGGAGGCAAAAGCTGAAATAAATGGTCTGCTGCTTAAAACAAAACAGGATATGGAGTTGGGCGGAGCACAGATAATAGACGAGGATACAAAATTTGTTCTTAATAATAATATATTGACATCAAAAACAACCCTTACTGTTATAGAGGACGTTGGTCAGGAGATGGGTATTAATATAGAAGAAGAGAAGGGTGAAGCGGGAGCAGATGAATGAAGCAGAAAAAATGGTGACAATAGAAAATGAAAATATTTCAGCAGTATTTGGACAATACGATGTAAATATAAAAAAAATTGAAAACACCTTTGGTGTGCATATTGTAAATCATGGTGATGATGTAAAGGTAGTTGGTGATGAGAAAAAGGTTGATGCAGCGGCAAGAGTGCTTACGCACCTAAGAACCGTTGCAAGTAAAAAAGAGCCTATAACTGAGCAGGGCATTCAATATATTATTGATGCCATTAATGATACAAAAATAGATGAAATAGGCAAAATATATGATGATGTTATTTGCCTTACCACAAATGGCAGACCAATTAAACCCAAAACCCTTGGTCAAAAAAGCTATGTAGATATGATAAGAAATAACACAATTGTTTTTGGTATAGGGCCAGCAGGCACAGGCAAAACCTATCTTGCTATGGCTATGGCAATAACTGCATTTAAAAATAATGAAGTGAACAGAATTATTCTTACCAGACCTGCAATTGAAGCAGGGGAAAAGCTTGGGTTTTTACCGGGAGATTTGCAGCAGAAGGTTGACCCTTATTTAAGACCGCTGTATGATGCACTTTATGAAATTATGGGAGCAGAACGCTTTGCGGCAAATATGGAAAAAGGATTAATTGAGGTTGCACCACTAGCGTATATGCGTGGGCGTACACTAGATAATGCTTTTATAGTTTTAGACGAAGCTCAGAACACAACGCCTGAACAGATGAAGATGTTTCTTACACGCATAGGCTATGGTTCAAAAGCTGTTATTACAGGCGACATTACACAAGTAGACCTTGGCGAGGGCAAGAAAAGTGGTCTTTTTGAGGCAACACAAATATTAAAAAATATAAATGATATACAGATGATAGCTCTCACAAATAAGGACGTTGTTAGACATCCTTTGGTGCAAAAAATAATTGCTGCATACGAAAAAGTGGAGAGTAAAAAGAAAACAACTGACAAAAAAATAGAATATGGTTCATTAAGAGGAAAACGGAAGTGATTATTTGAAAGAAACAGAGGGCAAAAAACAAAAATATAACAAGCCAATAACCATTAATATGGTCATGCTTGCAGTGGCTTTTGTTGTAACGGCAGTGGCTATAGTTACTGGCTCTTATCTTAAAGATACAGAGGTTGTAACAGTTGGAAGCGTTGCAAGCAGGCGTTATGTTGCAACAAGGGATATGGAAAATACTTTTGAAACCCAAAAGCTTAAGGATAAAGCAGTAGAGGCGGTGGGTGAGCTTTATAAACTTGACGCAACTGTGCAGGTAACGGCTATCAAACAGACGCAAGATTTTTTTGATGATTTAGCCAATGCACTTAATACTATGGATGGCAATGCTGATTTGGCATATGATGAAGCAGTTAAACAGGCTGAAGCCAGTGCTTCAAATGGTAATAAAACAGTGTTGCCAAGCAAGGAAGGATTGCGTAACTTTGATTTACAGCTGGTAACACAGATTCCTGTTGCGGTGAATGAACAGCAGGCAAAGGAATATTATCAGCTTACAAGTGACCATAAGGCACAGTTTCAGGCTGACGTGATTAACGCCATAAATTTTGCTTACGAACAAAAAATAACCGATGAAACACTAGAAAAAATATCACAGCAAGCATTGGATATGATTGATGAAAACATTGGGCAGGAACAGCTTACTGAACTTGGCAAAGCAGTGGTAAAGGCAGTTCTTCATCCAAACCTTGTTTTAGACGAGGAGGCCATTAGAGTAGCAAAGGAACAAAGCATAGCTGAGGTTGAGCCTGTGATGGTGCTTAAAAATCAAAAGATTGTGGATGAAGGGGAAATCGTAACAGATGAAGCTTACCAATTGCTTAGTCAGTTTGGGTTTATAAACAAAGGCTATATAGGAAGTATAACTCCTTTTGTGGGCAGTATATCACTTGTGTTTTTGGGCTTTATTGCAGTGTGTTTTTATATAATTACTCAGCAGAAAAAAGTACTTAAGGATGAAAAAAAGACTGTGGTTGTGTTTGCATTGTATATACTTACGGTTATAATACATAGTTTAATGGCAGACTTAAGCACGTTCTATTTTATACCTGTTTCCATATTTGCAATGCTGCTTTCAATACTTATTAATCCCAAAATTGCACTTGTTTTGAATGTATTTGCAAGCATAGCTGCGTTGTTCATATTTAATGGAAGTGCTGATTTTCTTTTGTATACAATTGTTACAGGAAGTTTTGGGGCACTTTTGGTGCAATATACCAATCGGCGTGAAAGAATATTGGTTGTGTCTGTGTTGGTGGGTGCTGCACATTTGGCAACATATATGTCGGCAAGGCTGTTTTTTGACAAAGCGTATACATCATTGCTGTTGCAAGACAGTATATATGCTGCTTTTATTGGCATGGCATCAGTAATTATTGTGGTTGGAAGCTTGCCACTGTGGGAGGCAATGTTTGGCATAAACACACAGTATAGACTAATGGAGCTTGCAGACCCTAACAACGATATTATGAAACGGCTTATGATAGAAACACCTGGAACCTATCACCACTGCCTTATTGTTGCAAATCTTGCAGAAACAGCGGCTTATGATATTTTTGCTAATGGTGCCCTTGCTAGGGTTGGTGCATATTATCATGATATTGGTAAGATGGAAAATCCACTGTATTTCAGCGAAAATCAGTTTGGAGAAAATGTGCATGACCATCTGGACCCATACATAAGTGCAAAAATGATAATTAGCCATGTTGAAAAAGGTGTCAAAATGGCAGAGGAGAACCATTTGCCAAAAATAGTTAGAGATATAATAGAACAGCATCATGGGAAAACACTAGTAAAATATTTTTACATGAAGTCTACAAAGGAAAAGGCAATGATAGAAACACTGGAAAGGGATTTTCGCTACAAAGGCCCTATTCCACAGTCAAAAGAGGCAGCTATTGTTATGTTAGCCGACACTGTAGAGGCTGCCATAAGAAGCTCACTTGGAGAAGGAAAAAGCATAGCAGAGGTTGAGATACTTATAGACAAACTTTTTAAGGACAAGCTTAATGATGGACAGCTTAATGATTGCCGACTTGACCTAAAGGAGATTGAAAATATTAAAAAATCATTTATAAAGGTGTTTAATGGAATGTACCATGATAGAATTGCCTACCCTAAGGATGAGGAAATTGAGGCGGCAAGGCATCAACAGGAAATTAAGCAAGAACAGAAAAAACAGGAGGAATAAAATGACTGTATTGATAGACAACAGAACTGATTGGAGCATTACACCTGAATATGAAAAACTGATAAATGACGTGGCATTAAAGTGTCTTGAATATGAGGAATTTGATACCAACTGTGAAATTAGCCTTTCTTTTGTAACTGGTGAGGAAATTAAAGAAATTAATGCTCAGTTTAGGCACATTGATAAGGAAACGGATGTATTAAGTTTTCCTATGCTGAACTTTGAAGAAGATGAAAAGGCAGATGTCAACGAAAATGATGAAATAATATTAGGTGACATTATTATTTCTATTAATCGTGCCAAAGAGCAGGCAAAGGAGTATGGACATAGCCTTCAACGTGAGATAGCTTTTTTGACTGCCCATAGTATGTTTCATCTTTTGGGTTTTGACCATATGGAAGAGGACGAAGAAAAGGAAATGTTTGCTAAACAAAAAGAAGTTCTTGATATATTGGATATAAAAAGATAATGTAAATTGGAGTGATTAAATGGAAAACAGGGAGTTAATTAACCTTGCTAAGCAAGCTATGGAGAATGCTTATGCACCATATTCTTCCTTTAAGGTTGGTGCGGCAGTAGTTGGTAAAAAAGGAACGGTATATACGGGATGCAATATAGAAAATGTGTCTTATGGGGCAACCAATTGTGCTGAAAGAACTGCAATGTTTAAGGGCGTTTCTGAAGGGGAAATTGAGTTTAAAAAAATTGCTATTGTTTCCACAGCACAAGATTTAACATTTCCATGTGGAATTTGCAGGCAAGTAATGGCTGAGTTTATGCGTGGTGGAATGGTGATTTTAGAGGACAAAGAAGGTATAATAAAGGAGTTTTCGGTGGAGGAATTACTGCCAAAAGCCTTTGTGAGGTAAGAAATATTATTAGGTAAACAGAAGGGCAATAAATTTAATTGATAACGTAGTGCCTAAGGCAGTTGAATAGGAAATTGAATGGCAGTTTCCTATAATTGAGAGGAGAACATTATTTTGGCAAAAAGCAAATTTTATTCAGGATTTATTTCATTGGTAGGAAGACCAAATGTTGGAAAGTCTACTTTAATGAACAAACTTATAGGAGAAAAAATAGCTATTATTTCCCCTAAGCCACAAACAACACGTAACAGAATACAATCAATTCTTACAAAAGAGGATTTTCAGGTTATATTTATAGATACACCAGGCATACACAGACCAAAGCACAAGCTGGGAAATTATATGGTTAAGGCGGCTGAAACTACCCTTAACGAGGTGGATGCAGTGCTAATGCTTGTTGAACCTACAGACAGAGTTCTTGAAATGGACAGGTATGTAATAGAACGTCTGCAAGGGATTAAAACACCGGTTATACTTATTATTAATAAAATTGACACAATAGAAAAATCTAAAATTCTTACGGTAATGGATATGTTCAGAAGTCTATATGACTTTGCGGAGATTATTCCTGTTTCAGCAAAGATGGGCGAAAATACAGACCAGCTTATGGAGGTTATTAAAAAATATCTTCCAGAAGGCCCACAGTATTTTCCAGAGGATATGGTTACAGACCAACCAGAAAGACAGATTGCTGCCGAAATTATACGAGAAAAGGCGTTACAGCTTTTGCAAGAGGAAATTCCACATGGTATTGCGGTGGAAATTTCTGCAATGAAAAAGAGAAAAGACAAGGATTTGGTAGACGTTGAGGCAACTATTTATTGTGAAAAAGACTCCCACAAGGGAATAATAATAGGTAAACAGGGTTCTATGCTTAAAAAAATAGGTACAAGGGCAAGGGGCGATATTTCTGCTATTTTGGGTTCTCCTATTAATTTGCAAATTTGGATTAAGGTTAAAAAGGATTGGCGTGACAGCGACTTTTTACTTAAAAACTTTGGTTATGACCAAAGAAATATATAATTAACACATCTTGGGGTTAAAAAAATGAGCATAGAAAAGCTTAAAGGAATAGTTTTAAAAGAATATCAAAGTGGCGAAAGCAGCAAAAAAATTGTTGTTCTTACAGGTGAAAAGGGCAAAATAAACTTGACTGTAAAGGGCGGTAAAAATACTAAAAGCAAACATCTTGCCACCACACAGATGTTTTGCTATAGTGAGTTCGTTGTCTATGAGGGACGAGGATTTAATTCTGTTACATCTACAGAGATAATTGAAAGCTTTTATAGCCTTAGAAATGATATTAACAAGCTTTCTTACAGTGCATACATTATGGAATTGTTGGAAAAAACAGTTTTTGAAAGTATGAACTGTGAGGAGGTGCTTAAACTGACTTTAAAAACCTTGTGGATTATTGCAAAGACTGATATTGATGTTTTGTTAGCCGTAAGCATATTTGAAATAAAATATTTACAGCTGAGTGGTTTTTTTGACGAGGGTGACAGATGCAGCTGCTGCGGAAACTATATTGAGGGAGAGGCTTTTTTCTGTTCAGATGATGGAGGAATAATATGCGGCAAATGCAAAAAAAGTGCCAACAGAGTTTTCGCCCTTTTGGAAGGAACCTACAAAGTTATTAACTATGTACTTAAAAGCAATGATAACAGGTTGTTTTCTTTCAAGGTTTCGGATGAGGTGCGTTGTCAGTTAAGGCTTATATTGGAGGACTATGTAGCCGAGCATATAGGTCAAAATTTTTATACCCTTGCTTTTGCAAAAAGCTGTACAGCTGAGGAATTATAGATACCATGGCAAGCGTTACAAGGGATGTCCACATAATAACGCTTGCCAGAAGAATCATTTATAATACATTCAGTTTAATCTATTCTTTGCAATTCGCCTGTCACGGAATCTATTATTAAGCCATAGACCATTACGCTTTCTGGAACCAAAGGATGTTTGCGTATGATTTCTACGGATTTCTTAATAGAAACATCTAAATCTATAAAACCACTAAGCCATGAATCGAAATTAATGCCATAGTATTGTAAAAGGTCAATGTCTTTTTGCACAATTCCCTGAGCTTTCATTTTTTCTAACATTTTTTTACTGTCTGTATGTCTAGCACCACAATCTGTGTGACCAACTACTAAAATTTCCTGCACATCTAATTCATAAATACCAATTAATAGGCTTCGCATTGCACTTCCAAAGGGGTGTGAAATGATACCTCCTGCATTTTTGATGATTTTGGCATCACCATTTTTAAGTCCCAAAGCTGCAGGCAACAGTTCGGTTAATCTTGTATCCATGCAAGAAACAATGGCTACCTTTTTATTTGGGTATTTGCTGGTAATATATTTTTCATATTCTTTGTTTTCAACAAAAGCTTTATTGTACTTTAATATTTCATTTATCATAAAGTGTTTTCTCCTTTAAAATGATGTCATAATAGTAATTTTGCTTTTAAAGATTTTCTGATATTTTTTTTCTTACGTTTTCAATTTGCTCATCTGTAAGGTCAAGCTGTTTCCATTTGATTTGTACACCGTCGTTTTCGTATCGAGGTATAAGATGCAGATGGAAGTGAGGAACAGTTTGCCCCGCTATTTCACCGTTATTTTGTAATACGTTCATGTCTGTAAAGCCTAGAGTTTTTTTCATGACGCCTGCAATTTTAACAGCAAGAGAGAAAAGCCTTCCAGCTTTGTCAGAGTCTATATCAAATATATTAGCACAGTGTTGCTTTGGCATTATAAGCACATGACCCTGGTTGCCAGGAAAACGGTCTAAAATAACCTTGAATTCATCGTTTTCAAAAATAGTTGCCGATGGAATGTCGCCACTTATTATTTTGCAAAAAATACAATTATCCATGATATATATTACCTCCTTTGTTTGTAAATTCAGCCATAACAGGTAAAGTATACCACGGATATTTTTTTAATGGAAGTCTTACTTAGTAAGTAGATACATATTTAAAATAGAATTATTCTGCTTGTCGCTAAGAATGCTTGACAGCATATGTTTTGAGTCACTATCATCTACTAGCGTTGACAAATCTCTGTAGAATTTTGCCGATTCTATTTCACTGGCTACATTTTTTCTAAGCTGTTCATAATGGCTTAATGTTTCTTCATTAGGTTCTGGCGTTAGTTCGGGTGCATCAACACCTGAAAGATGAGAGTACATCTCGCCTAATAAGACTTTATGACGCGCGTTTTCAAGGTACATAGTGCGAAAAATATCCTTGTCCTCCTCGTCGGTTGTGACGTTAGACATTTCTCTGTATTTTTCCGCATCATTAACTTCGTCTTGCATGGCCATTAACATAAGCTCTAAAAGACGCTCATCGTTGGGAATTGGCTCTGGAAAGGTACCTTGGGCAGTTGCTTTTTGTATTGGTTTATCAATATTGTATGGATACATGGGAAACACTCCTTAATAATGGATTTTATAAAATTATATTCCTTTGGACATAAAACATTACTGCAATAACTAAATTTTAGTGGAATACCATATATATTTCTGTTAATATAGTGAATTGATAGATATTAATGTTTATATTGATTTGGAGATGGTAAAGTGAAAACTATAGTGCTTACAGGTGGAGGTACAGCAGGTCATGTTACACCAAACCTTGCCCTTATACCAGTTCTTTTAAAAGAGGGATGGGACATAAAATATATTGGTACAAAAAATGGAATAGAGAAAGAGCTAATTGAAAAAGAAAACATAGATTATTATTCAGTGTCATCGGGTAAGCTTAGGAGGTATCTATCCAGGGAAAACCTTACAGATATTTTTAAAGTTATAAAAGGAATAAAAGAGGCAACAAGACTTATAAGGCGTATTAAGCCAGACCTGGTATTTAGCAAGGGCGGGTTTGTTGCAGTGCCTGTTGTTTTGGGGGCAAAGCTTAATGGTGTGCCTATTATTGTGCATGAATCCGACATTACGCCAGGGCTTGCAAACAAAATTGCTATTCCGTTTGCCAAAAATGTATGCACTACATTTCCAGAAACAGTTGGTTATATTAAAGGACAAAAAGGCATAAACACAGGTACGCCCATACGAAGTCAACTTTTTAAAGGAGAAAGACAAAAGGGCCTTGAGATATGTGGTTTCAGCGGTAAAAAACCAGTAATCATGATGATGGGTGGAAGCCTTGGGGCGGTTAAAATAAACAACTGTCTGCGTGGTGCTTTGAATGTGATTTTAAAGGAATTTGACCTTGTGCATATCTGTGGCAAGGGCAATGTTGATAATAGCCTTATAAATACCCAAGGATATAAGCAGTTTGAATATGTGTCACATGAATTGCCTCATATTTTTGCGGCGGCAGATATTGTGGTTTCTAGGGCAGGCTCAAATTCAATATCAGAATTTTTAGCATTGAAAAAACCATCGTTGTTAATACCTCTTTCTGCAAGGGCTAGCCGTGGTGACCAGATACTTAATGCAAAAAGCTTTGAAAAGCAAGGTTTTGCCATGGGTTTGGATGAAGATAAAATGTCTGAAAAAACATTAACAAGTGCAATATATACATTATATAAAAACAGGTACACATATGTAGAAAAAATGAACAAAAGCGGGCATACCGACGGCGTTGAGGCAGTTATGCAGTTAATAAGAGGGTATGCAGGGGAAAAGTGATGGGTTCAAAATTTTGGCTTAAGAAACTTGTAAAGGAAATGTGTTTGACAAATGAGGTATATTGACTTAAAATTTAGCAAGCTTAAATATGTTTAGAGGAGGTATAAAATGAAAAGATTTTTATATTTGGCACTTACACTGGCAGTGTTTTTTACAGGGTGTGCAGGAACTTCGGATAAAACAAATAAAACGGATACAGCAAATACAACAAATGTAACAGGTGACACAGCACAAACAAAGGCAGATGACGCCAGCAACGAAACAATAGGTGAAGAGGTTGAAACTGAAAATGATGAATATGCAGCAAAGCTTTTGAAAACCACCGATGCAATGCCTCAGTTAGATGAGCCACAAAAAGGTGAAGAAATAGCCGTTATTACAACAAGTCTTGGTGAAATTAAAGTTAAATTTTGTCCTCTTGAAGCACCTAAGGCAGTGGAAAATTTTATTGCACTTGCTAAAAAAGGATATTATGATGGGCTTACTTTCCATAGGGTTATAAATGATTTTATGATACAGGGTGGTGACCCTGAGGGAACAGGAACAGGCGGAGAAAGTATTTGGGGCGGAACGTTTGAAGATGAATTTTCACCTAATATGTATCATTTTAGGGGTGCACTGGCAATGGCAAACAGTGGTGCAGATACTAATGGAAGCCAGTTTTACATTGTTCAGAAAGCTAAGATTTCTGATGGATATTTTGATTATGTTAAGCAAGTTACAGACCAATATGGCAACAGCAAGCTTTTATATAATCAATCAACAAACAAAATTTTCCGCACAAATTATTCTGATGTGGTGCAGAAAAAATATGAGGAACTTGGCGGTACACCTGAGCTTGATTATGGATATACAATTTTTGGACAGGCATTTGAAGGGCTTGATGTAGTGGATGCTATTGCAAAGGTTGAAAAAGATGAAAATGACAAGCCATTGAAAGATGTTATTGTTGAAAAAATTGAAATTATTAATTACGGTGAGTAATTACAAAGACCGTGGGCATTGCCTTACGGTCTTAAAAAATGCACTAAAACATTCTTTGTTATTTAAGAAAAACTGACAGCATTTTTGTTGAGGAAAAGAGAAAAATATGATAATATAATTAAAGTGATAAAATTTGCGGATAGTATGTCTATCTTATGCAAATAGGAGAAGGTTCTACATTTAGGAGGATATTGAAAAATGCGTACAAAGTATGTTTTTGTTACAGGCGGTGTTGTGTCTGGTCTTGGAAAGGGAATTACTGCAGCATCTTTAGGACGCCTGCTTAAGGCAAGAGGCTACACAGTTACTATACAAAAGTTTGACCCATATATTAATCTTGACCCAGGCACAATGAGCCCATATCAGCACGGAGAGGTTTTTGTTACAGAGGATGGGGCAGAAACTGACCTTGACCTTGGTCACTATGAAAGATTTATAGACGAAAATCTAAACATAAACAGCAATACAACTACTGGCAAGGTGTATTGGTCTGTGCTTAACAAAGAACGTAAGGGCGAATATCTTGGTGGTACAGTTCAGGTTATACCTCACATTACAAACGAGATTAAAGACCGTGTTTACAGAGCAGGCAAGGTTTCAGGCCCAGATATTGTTATTACCGAAATAGGTGGTACGGTTGGTGATATCGAGAGTCATCCATTCCTTGAGGCTATACGTCAGGTTTCCCGAGAGGTTGGCAAGGAAAACTGTATGTATATACACGTAACGCTTATCCCTTATCTTTCCAAGGGCGGCGAAATGAAAACAAAACCTACACAGCATTCTGTTAAAGAGCTTTTATCAATAGGTATTCAGCCAGATATGCTTGTGTTAAGAACAGAACATCAGCTTAGTCAGGATATGAAAGGCAAGCTCTCACTTTTTTGTAATGTTGAAGAAGATTGCATCATACAAAATCTTGATGCCGAGAGCCTTTACGAAATTCCTATTATGCTTGAGGAGGAAGGTCTTGCCAACGCTGTGTGTAAAAAACTTGGCCTTCAGAATAGAGAGCCTGACCTTACAGAATGGATGAATATGCTTGACAAAGAACGCAATATGTGCAAAAAAGTTAACATTGCCCTTGTTGGTAAATATGTTGAGTTGCACGATGCTTACCTTTCTATAGTGGAATCTCTGCATCATGCAGGCATTTATAATTCAGCAGATGTTAATATTTTGTGGATTAACTCAGAAGATGTTACAGAAGCCAATGCCACAGAAATTCTTAAAGATGCACACGGCATATTAGTACCAGGCGGATTTGGCGATAGAGGCGTTGAGGGCAAGATTACTGCTATTAAATATGCAAGAGAAAATAAAGTACCTTTCCTTGGCATTTGCCTTGGTATGCAGTGTGCCGTTATTGAGTATAGCAGAAACGTCCTTGGATATAAGGATGCCTTTACATCGGAAATTATGCCAGACACAACTCATCCTGTAATTGACCTTATGCCTGAACAAAGGGATATAGAGGATATGGGTGGTACAATGCGTCTTGGTGCTTATCCATGCAAGGTTCTTGAAAATTCTTTATCTTATGATGCGTATGGCTCAGAGCTTATATATGAGCGTCATCGCCACAGATATGAGTTTAACAATGTATATAGAAAAGAAATACAGGATGCAGGAATGTCAGTTGTTGGTATTTCACCTGACGAAAAACTGGTTGAGATTGTTGAAATTAAAAATCATCCTTGGTTTGTTGGTGTTCAATTCCACCCTGAGTTTAAATCAAGACCAAACAGACCACATCCTTTATTTAGAGATTTTGTTGGGGCTGCAATTAAATACGAAGAAAAATAATAAAATAATGGGGCAACTTGGTTAAGGCTATGGTTGTCTCGTTTTTATGAATTTTATTTACATTTTGTTAACATTATATTCACCGACTATTTATCATATTTTACGTATATTGCATTATAGTGAGATTGGCAGATGTAATTTGTATCCGATTTTATGGAGGTAAAATAAATGATAAGAGAAATAGAAGATGTTTTTATGAAAACAAACGATGGTATTGAAAGAGTTCTGGTGTGTATTACTGCACAGTGCAACTCTAAAAGGCTTATAGATGAAGGTGCTAAGGTTGCAAGCAAGGCTAACGGTGAACTACATATTATTCACGTTCAACGTGGCGACAGTATTTTTAACAATGCTGATACACCGAAGCTTTTGGAGGAATTGTTTGATTACGGCTCTAAAAAAGGTGGAATGATACATTTTTACTGTGACGAGCATATAACAGAATGTATAGGTCAATTTGTTAATGACAAAGGTATAACCAAAATGGTTTTGGGCGAGCCACCTATGGACAACATAGCAACTCAAAAGGAAATTGAAAAGAAGTTAAAGATTGTTCTTGAAAATATTAATTTGCCTGTGGATGTTGTTGTTGTGAAACGAAACGAAGCAGAAAAAAACATGATTATAAACCGTAATAAATGCGTTGTCACATAAAAGAGGGAAAAATGCTGATGTTTTTTGTTGCATAAAGTGTTATAATATATTATTATTTCAATTGGAATAAAAAGCATTGAGGCAAAAGGAGAGAATTAAATGAGTGTTTACGAAGATTGGATAAAAAAAGCTTTTACTGATGAGGGCAAAAGTGTTGAGCCTATTTGGAATGAATATCTGCCAAAAGAGCAGAAAATATACGAATACATTCTTGAAGAAAAGGTAACAGAAATTAAAGGTACAATTAAAGAGCTTGGAAAGAAATTTGACATGAGCATTGAGCATATGGTTGCTTTTGTTGATGGTATTAACGATATTCTTCCAAATCCATACAAAATGGATGAATTGGATGATAATTCTGATATTGAAATAGTTATTGATTTTGAGAAACTTTACAAAAAAATGGTTGAATATAAGGCTGAGCATCTTTTTACACTTCCTCAGTGGGACAATGTATTTACAGAAGCTGAAAGAAAAGTGCTTTTTAGCCAGCAGAAAATGGCAAGAACAGTAGTTAAAGGAGATAAAATAGGACGTAACGACCCATGTCCTTGCGGAAGCGGCAAAAAGTATAAAAAATGTTGCGGAGCATAATTTATGGAAACACTAATCAGAAAAATAGATAATCTGAATATTGACAGTGAAATAATTAAAGAAGCCGCCGGTATTCTCCAAAGGGGAGGCCTGGTGGCTTTTCCTACAGAAACGGTGTATGGGCTTGGAGCTAACGGACTTTCTGAAGAGGCGTGCAAGAAGATATATGAGGCAAAGGGAAGGCCATCGGACAACCCGCTTATTCTTCATATTGGTGATTTTGCACAGCTTGAGCAGATTGTTGAAGAGGTTCCAGCTTTGGCAAAGAAAGTTATGGATGCTTTTTGGCCAGGGCCACTTACGCTTATTTTTAAGAAAAAACCATGTGTACCAAATTCTGTTACAGGTGGTTTGGATACCGTAGGTGTACGATTTCCCTCAAATATGGTCGCAAGAGAGCTTATTAGGGAAAGCAAGCTGCCTATTGCTGCACCAAGTGCAAATTCATCAGGGAAGCCAAGCCCTACAAAGGCATCCCATGTGAAATTTGACCTTGATGGCAAGGTTGAAATGATTATTGATGGTGGCTCAACAGATTTTGGACTTGAAAGTACAATTGTAGATGTGACTGGCGATGTTGCAGTTATTCTTCGCCCTGGTGCAATTACAAAAGAAATGCTGGTGGATTTATTGGGTTATGCTGAAGTTGACCCTGCAATTTTAGCTAGAGGAACATCAAATGCTGTACCAAAAGCTCCTGGAATGAAATATACACATTATTCACCTAAAGCACAGGTTATTCTGGTTAAGGGTGAAACGAGTGTTGTTGTTGAAAAAATAAATAGCTTGGTAGCAGAAAATCAGGCTAAAGGTCTTAAAGTAGGGGTTATGGCAACAGACGAAACAAAAGATAGATACAAGGCAGATATTGTGCTTTCGGTTGGGGCAAGAAATGATGAAATTGCCATAGGAGCAAGCTTGTTTAAAATACTTAGAAAGTTCGATTTTTTTGCGGCAGACATTGTATACTCTGAGGTTTTCGCTGAAACAGGAGAAGGACTTGCCATTATGAATAGACTGAATAAGGCTGCAGGCTACAACTATATTGAGGTGTGAGAGTATGAATATATTATTTGTATGTACTGGCAATACTTGCCGAAGCCCCATGGCAGAGGCGATTGCAAAAAGCATATTTCCTGAGGATAAATACAACATTATGTCGGCGGGGCTTAGCGTAACAGAAAACGAGCCTGCAAGTGAAAATGCTATTTTGGCGGCCAAAAAACTAGGGTTTGATTTAAAGGAACACAGGGCAACACAAATTACTCAAAATCTTGTTAAAGAGGCAGACATAATATTTGCTATGACAATTGGACACAAACAGGCTATAGCAAATGCCTTTAACAGCCTTGGCGTACCCGTGTTTACATTGGCAGAGTATGCAGGCCATGGCGAAGAGGATATTATTGACCCTTATGGGTGTGACCTTGAAATTTATGAAAAATGTATAACAAAGCTTAAGCAATATATTACCGAAACAGCAGATATAATAACAAAATAAATTGATACTTTGTGCTGGAAATGTTATATTATAAACATAAGCTGTTTGGGGATTTGTTTTTTATAGGAAGGAAGATATAATTGATAGCATTGGGTTGTGACCACGGCGGGTATCCGCTTATGAAAGAAGTAATTAAATATCTTGAAGACGAAGGAATAGAATACAAAAATTTTGGTACTTATTCCGAGGAAAGCTGCGACTATCCTATTTTTGCAAAAGCTGTTGCAAAAGCTATAGTTACCAATGAATGTGAAAAAGGTATACTTATTTGTGGAACAGGTATTGGCATTTCAATTACTGCGAACAAATTTAAGGGTGTAAGAGCTGCCCTTTGTCACGACTGCTTCTCTGCAAAAGCTACACGAGAGCATAACAACGCAAATATACTTGCCATGGGTGCAAGGGTTGTAGGTGCAGGGCTTGCTATTGAAATTGTTAAGAATTTTCTTGAAACACCATTTTCAAATGATGAAAGACATATAAGACGTATTAATATGATTGAAGATTAATTTTATGGAGGACGAAAAATGGGCAAGCTGTTTATATCAGAGCATCCACTTATAAAACATAAGATGGCACTTCTTAGAAATAAGGAAACAGGTACAAAAGAATTTAAAGAACTCATTGGCGAGGTTGCATTGTTGCTTACATATGAGGCTACAAGAGAACTTCCTCTTGTTGACGTAAAAGTAGAAACGCCTATCGAGCAGGCTGATTGCCAGATGGTTTCTAAAAAAATTGCCATTGTTCCTATTCTTCGTGCTGGAGTTGGCATGGCAGACGGAATGCAGACACTTTTGCCTACGGCTAAGGTTGGTCACATTGGTCTTTACAGAGATCCAGATACACTTATACCAGTTGAATATTACTGCAAGCTTCCTGCTGATATTGCAGAAAGTGAAGTGCTTCTTGTTGACCCAATGTTGGCAACGGGTGGTACCGCTGAAGCTGCTATTGGCTTCTTAAAAGAAAGAGGTGCCAAAAAAATCACTATGCTTTGTATTCTTGCGGCACCCGACGGAGTTAAAGCTGTTCAGGCAGCACACGAAGATATTGATATTTATACTGCGGCATATGACCCATGTCTTAACGACCATGGCTACATTGTGCCAGGTCTTGGTGATGCCGGCGACAGAATTTTCGGTACAAAATAGTATGCTTGGGAGAGGTTGAATTTGGAACACGATTGGGTTTTATATATAGCGGCATTTTCTACTGCTTTTGCAATTTCCAACGTAATGACACCTGTTGCTAAAACACTGTCACTGAAAGTTGGGGCTATAGATTATCCGAAAGCTAGGGGTATGCACGCAAAGCCTATGCCACGTATGGGCGGAATTGCCATTGTTCTTGGATTTTTGTTTACATTGCTTTTGCTGTACAGGTTTATGGACCATAAACTGTCACGGCAATTGGCAGGGTTTATAATAGGTGCCGGCATTATTGTTGTGCTGGGTATGTTTGATGACTGCTTTAATTTGAAGGCAAGGCTTAAATTTTTAGTGCAGATAATTGCGGCACTTGTGGTTATTTTTGCAGGCGTACGCATAAATATTGTTTTTTGGCCGTTCAACGCAGCGTTACAAAAGCTCAGCGGTCCTATTACTCTTTTATGGATTGTAGGCGTTACAAATGCTGTTAATTTAATAGACGGTCTTGATGGATTAGCGGCAGGGGTTAGTTCTATTGCAGCACTTTCCCTTATGGCACTTTGTATTGTTACAGGGGATGAAATAGCTGTTGTACTTACGGCAACACTTGCGGGAAGTTGTCTTGGATTTTTGCCACGTAACTTTAATCCCGCACAAATTTTTATGGGCGATACAGGAGCAACATTTTTGGGATTTACCCTTGCAGTAACCAGTGTGCTTGGTGTTTTTAAGGGATATGCCTTGTTAGCGTTGGTTGTTTCTATGCTTTCACTTGGATTTCCTATTTTTGATACCCTTTTTGCAATGAGCAGGCGTATAGCTAAGGGCGAATCTATAATGACACCAGACAGAGGTCATCTGCATCATCGTCTTATTGACAGAGGCTTTTCTCAAAAACAGGCGGTTATGATACTTTACGGAATTAGTATTCTGTGCGGTCTTTTGGCAATTTTTATAACATTTAAAGATACCAAAACACTGGTAGTTATTATGCTTACTGTGTTTGTGTTAAGTTTTGTTATATATTTTTTTAATAACAAGTGGAAAAATAAAGAATAATTATGAGAGGGAGGAATTTCATATGAAAGAATTAAAAGGTACAAAAACTGAGGCTAACTTAATGGAGGCTTTTGCCGGCGAATCACAAGCAAGAAATAAATACACATACTATGCTTCAAAGGCTAAAAAAGAGGGCTATGAGCAGATTGCGGCTCTTTTCACTGAAACAGCTGATAATGAAAAGGAACACGCAAAAATTTGGTTTAAGCTTCTTCATGATGGTATGCCTGATACAGTAACAAATCTTAAAGATGCAGCCGCTGGTGAGAAATTTGAGTGGACTGATATGTATGTAAAGATGGCAAAGGATGCCAAAGCAGAGGGATTTGACGAAATTGCAGCTCTTTTTGAAGGAGTAGCTAAAATTGAAAAAGAGCATGAGGAAAGATACCTCAAACTTTTAAGCAACATTGAAAATGGAATTGTTTTCTCAAGAGATGGAGAAAAAATTTGGAAGTGTTCTAACTGTGGACATATTCATATTGGCAAGGAAGCACCTGAAGTTTGTCCTGTTTGTGACCATCCAAAGGCATATTTTGCTATATTAGCTGAAAATTATTAATGAAGTTTTGACCTTGTGGCATTGCCGCAGGGTCTTTTTTATTTAAGCAGATTGTGTTATACTAACAGATACTTAAAATGGATGGAGAAGTATAATGGATAATGCAAAAGATATAAAGTTTAATAACATAGAGCTTAGTGCTGGCTTTTTGCGAGAATACCTCAGTTGTGCACCAGCAGAGTACATTGTTGTATATATGTTTGCCAAAAGCACAGCAATAAATGGTGCTGTTCACCTTACTTCCATTGTAAAAAATCTTTCTATGCCAGTTGCCGAAGTTTTTGATGCGGCTATGTATTGGCAAGAAAAGGGATTTATTAAAATGGACGATGGCATGATTATTTTTCCTATAAATGAGCAAAAAAAGGAAACCAAACAGCTGCCTAAAATGCTATTGGAGGACAGGCCTCAATATCAGCCTCAGGAACTTAATATGTATGCACAAAAAAATAGTGATGTTCGTCAGCTTTTTGATATGACACAGAAATATTTGGGAAGAATGCTTACCCACAGTGACCTTGCGGGAATATTTTCATTGTATCACTGGCTGGGACTTAGCCTTGAGGTTATAAATAAATTGCTTGACTATTGTGCGGAAAATAATCATCGCAATATGCGGTATATAGAGCGTGTAGCTATAGATTGGGCGGAAAGCGGAATTACAACTGCTAAAGATGCGGACGAGCGTATCCATTTATATAACACAGAGTTTAGACGTATTATTCGTGCCTTTGGTCAAAGTGGACGAAATCCCATTGCGTCGGAAGAAAAATTTATGAAAAAGTGGATTAATGACTGGAATATGCCAATTGAGCTTTTGGAAATGGCGTGTGAAAAGACAGTGCTGAATACAGGAAAAGCAGCGTTTAGCTATGCAGATAAAATAATTGCAAGCTGGCATACAGCGGGTGTTAAAAACACAAGCGATATTGACAGAATAGAAACCGAATTTAATTCAAAGAAACAAGAGAAAGCAGAAGAACAAAAGAAACCTGTGGCTAAAAATAAATTTTCCAATTACCAACAGCGTCAATATGATTATGATGAATTTGAAAAGTTTGAACAGAAAAATACAAAGTAGAAAGGGGTAGCATATGCCAAGCAAAAGTGCTTTATATAAGGAAATAATAAGGTATTATGACGAGGTACGCACTGCCTCCGCCGCAAGGCTTAGAGAAAAACGGATGGAACTTTATAGCAAATTGCCACGTATAGAAGAAATAGACAATGAAATTTCTATGGCGGGAATAACCATGGCAAAGGCGGTTTTAAATACACCATCAGATGCAGTTGAAATAGCAAATTCCCTTAAAGAAAGCCTTGCAAAGCTTACTGCCGAAAAGGAGGGATTGCTTCAAGAAAATGGACTGTCTGCCAATTATCTTGAAATGGAATATCAGTGCCCTATTTGCAAAGACACAGGGTTTGTAGGGGATAGCCGTTGCACTTGCTTTTCTCAAAGATTAGTGGATTTAGCATACAACAGCTCTAATATCAAGGCGATTGTAAAGCAGGAAAATTTCGATTCCTTTGATTTAAGCTACTATTCACCTAGCAAGGAAACGGGCGAGGAGATTTCTCCTAGAGAAAACATACAACGTATTTTAAGTGCTTGCCTTAAATTTACTAAAAGCTTTGGCAAAACTTTCGACAATCTCTTGCTGTACGGAAGCCCTGGGCTTGGCAAAACCTTTTTGTGTAACTGTATTGCTCGAGAATTGCTGGACAGAGGCATTACTGTAATGTATGTTACAGCATCACAGCTTTTTAAAGCCATTGAAAAGGAACGTTTTAACAGGAGCGATGAAGAAGATTGCGGTGATTATCTTGAAGATGTATTGGGGGTTGATTTGCTTATAATAGATGACCTTGGTACAGAATTTACCACAGTGTTCACTGTAGGTGAGCTTTTTAACATAATTAATACAAGGTTTTTGAATAAAAAACCTGTAATAATATCTACAAATCTTGCCCTAAAGGACCTTAGCGAAAAGTATTCTGACAGGCTTACGTCACGGCTTATGGGTGGATGTATTACCCTCAAGTTTTTTGGCGAGGATATAAGAATTTTAAAAAAGTTTAGAAAATAATGTTTATTGTCAAACTTTCTGCCGCCTAAATACGTTTAATGTAATAGGATTGTAATGAAAACTTTATTGTGTTTTTTTCTTACAAACATTAAAATAAGGGGATAGGCGAGAAAAACTACTTAATAGGAGGATTTTTAATATGAAAAATTTTAAAAGTGCAACAATGGGTTTTGTTGCGGGAGCGTTATGTATGGTGTCCGTTACAGCGTTTGGAGCATACAGCGATATTACAGCAAAATTATTTAATGACGTAACATTCAAATTTGACGGAGTTGCTACGGCATCACCATCAGACCAGCCAGTGCTGAACTACAATGGATACACTTATGTACCAATAAGGTATGTGTCTGAAAACCTTGGAGCAACAGTTAATTGGAATGTTCCTAGCCGTTGTGTTGAGA
This sequence comes from Lachnospiraceae bacterium, assembly GCA_003543235.1. GTDB lineage: Bacteria > Bacillota > Clostridia > Lachnospirales > Anaerotignaceae > UBA8514. Next base: position 143,153 of record DPJA01000009.1, on the reverse strand, counting down.
TTCAGTCTGACAAAAAGACATATGTTAAAGAAGTAGAAGTGGAAAAAATTGTGTACGTTGATAAGGATTCTGAAGAGGGTTCAAAATTAAATACATACGAAACCCTGCCAATAAAGAGTAAAATGAATAAGCATACAGTGGAAGTTACTGGTGTGTCACGTGATACATATGATAGAAACACAAAGATTTTTGTGGATGTGGATAATGACAACGACATTGGGGTTCAGCTTATTCCAAGTTCAGCAACGTTAGTTGTGGATGGAGAAACAGTTGATGCAAGTGTGCTTGTAAACGACTGGGATAATGGCTGGTCAACAAGTGATATTGAATATGATGATTCTTACGAAGGCTATCTTTTATTCAACCTTCTTGATGAAGAATGGACCAATGCTGACTTAACTGTTACCCTTAGAGAAACAGGTTCAACTAAAAACGAAGTTCACACTTTCCATTTTAAAAGAACTTAATAAGGAGTGTTAACAAATGAAGTATAGAAAAATTTTAGCAATATCCATGGCAGTTTCTTTGTTTGCCGTTAGTCCCACCTTTGCAGCCGCAGCTACGGGAAGTAAAACTAAAACAACTACAACTGTAGCCACGGAAAAAAAGATTTATACCTACGAAGAGGTTTTAGCAAAGGCAATTGCAAATTCTACAGAGCTTACTTTGTCTGACTTGGAAATAGACTTAAACGAAAAGAAGGCTAGTTACGCTGCACAAAGCCTTGGAGGTCTTGTTTATCCACAAATCGTTAACCAATATTCTCAAATGGATTCTTACTCGGAGCTTATGAGCATTAATTCATTAGGTGCAAGCACAAAAAGTGAAAGATATGCAAAAGAGGCAACGAAAATAGGTATAGAAAAAGCAGTTAAAAGTGCAATGAGTACAATTGTTATTGACGAAGCGGCGTTGGAACTGGAAGATGACACACTTGCTGTTTACAATGAGAAGTACAAGGTGGCTAAGCTTAGAAATAGCCTTGGAATGTGTACTGAAACAGAAGTTACATCGGCAAGAGCAAATGTGGAAAGCTATGAGGCTTCAGTTGAAACAACAAAGCAGGAAATTAGCAATTCATTTAGAACACTTGCTAGGCTTATGGGCATAAGTGAAATTGATTTTGCTATTCAATATGAAGCAGAATTTACTCCTTACGTGCTTAATGGTGAGTTGAGTGCATATATCTCAAAAAGTAACTCTATAAATCCAACATTGGAAAAATCAAGAGTTGCGTTAGAGAATGTTATTGCTAACAAAAATTTTACACTTGCTAATGATTCAACACCTTATGGCTCTTACAGTATTAATTACACCATAAGCAGTGGGCAAATTGCATTGAAAAATGCCGAGGATGCGTTTAAAGGTGCCATTGAAAGCACTTACAAAAGCATGATTGAGATTGAAGGCAACATTAAAAGTATGGAAACTAATTTGGAAACAGCACAAACTGCACTTACAATTGCAGAGCTTAACCTGAGCTTAGGCAGAGGCACTAAGCTTAACGTGGATGAGGCAAATTTAAAGGTAAAGACAATACAAAACAACATTAAAGCTTTGAAGTATAGCTACGAGCTTACAAAGTTTGGTTTTGAAAATCCATGTGCAATTGGATAACTTAATAAATATAATAGACAGAGCTTTGGGTTCTGTCTATTTTTATGATAAAACCTAAAAATAGATAAAACCAATAGATATATGTAACGAATTTGTAATATTAAGTACTTGAAAAAAATGGTTTTGTAATATATAATAACAAAAGCATTCTCGTGCCACTACATATTTTTATGCGTAAGGAGTAAGCCCTGTTACATTTTGATTTAGGTATTATGGCTTAGTAGCGGAGCTAATATTACTAATATTTCATTAGTGTTACAGTAAGGTTACACCTTGACGTAATCTATTGACGGTAAGCATGAGGGGTGCTATAATTCAGTTTGTATTCAAGGGAGCAAGGCTTCGTGTACCAAATGGTAGCAGGAAGAATGGCTCTTATGATGGCAAACAAAAAAACCCAAATTACAAGGAGGAAAACAAACAATGAAAAAGAAAATCTCTTTATTGTTAGCAGCTATTATGGTTGTTGGAATGATTCCAGCTACTGCATTTGCTGTTACAACAAACACAGTAAGCAAAATTGTTACAGGCGGCGTTGATGATAATTTCACAGCTGATACTGCACCTGTATTCAAAATTGCTGAGAAAAATCTTGAAGATGAAACTGCTTCAACTGTAACATTTAAGGCTACATTATCAAATGCTGAATTTAATTTTATCGGTGCTGATACTGAACCTTTGGAAACTGGTGATGAAGAAACTATCGATTTTGGCTATGGTGATACAACAATTAAAATGTTAGCATCAAACATTGCTATGATCACAGGTACAATTGATGGTTATGGTTTTGATACTGCAAACATCAAATTCCCAATCGCTTCTACTTTAAAGTCAGATGGTGAAGCTACAATCACAATCGACCCACTTGATTCTGTTATTACAGCAGGAACTTACAAGTTCGCTAACGTAGTTACAGGTTCAACAACAACAACAATTGAAAAAACAGTTGATATTTCAGAAGCTGGCGGTGAAATCAAACCTATCGTTATTACTGAAACATCAAAAGGCGCTATGGAATATACAGGAACAGGTTACCTTAAACTTAAGCTTACAAGTGGATTCACTTATGCTACAGATGAAACTGTAACTGTTACAGGTTATACTGGTTCTGAAGGTCCAGTTATTTCATTAACTGATACACCAGTTGTAACTGCAGCACCTGCTTCAGAGGCAGCAGGTATTTACTGTGATTCAGATGCAGAAGAAATGTACATCAAACTTCCTAACTTTAGTACTTCAACAACTGCAATGACACTTTCTATTTCTGGCATCAATGTTGAGTATGATGAAGATGATATCGCTGCTGGTGATGTAGCTGAAATTACAGTTTCAGGTTACGACATGACTAAAGCAACTGTTGAAGTTGCAGTAGCAAAAACTTTTGCAGTAACTTTCACAGCTGAAAACAAAACTCTTCCAGTTTTCTATTCAGGTCGTCAAGATGCAGAGTTAGATACACTTAAAGTAACAATGAAAGAAGTAATTGCAGATTCTTGGTTAGATTCAAGAAAAACAACAATTACTTTCCCAACAGGCGTTAAAATTATTGCTGTTGACCCAGCATACAAAGAAGGTCTTTCAGACGCAGATTTGTCAGTTGAAAACAACGTATTAACAATTTCAAACCCAGCAGATCACGAAGGAAAAGCTAAAATTGAATTTACATTCCAGCTTTCAATTGCTCCAGACTTCACAGGCGACATCACAGCAGTTCTTGGTGGTTCAGCTATTGAAGAAGATGTTGAAGCAGTTCTTGGTACAGCTGTAGCTCCTATCACTGTTAAAGCTGAAAGTAACCCAGTATCAATCGACTACAGAAATGTAGCAATTGGTGACATCGTTATTACAGAAGCTTATGCTGGTGCATTAGAAAAAGGCAAAACACTTAGACTTGAGTTAGAAGATATTAGCTTTGACGGTACACCAACTGTTGAAGTAGTTGAAGGTGACATCAAGATTGATAATGTTGATGCAGCAGACGGCATTCTTACAATTGACGTTAAAACAGCATCAAGCAAAACTCCTGCAGTTCTTAAAATAACAAACAATGAACTTTTCCTTAACAGAAGTATTCCAGCTGGTAGCTATGCATTAAAGCTTATTGCTGGTGAGGATACACTTGTTGCTGACGATCTTGTAACTGGTATAAACGTTGGTGCAACATCTGAAAGCAACGATGCTTGTGACAATGCTTTCTTCCAGAACTCTGTAGTAAAGGGTGGAACACACAAGAAGACAGTATTATTTGACACAAGAAGCGTTACAGTACTTGATAACTTTGTAGAAGTAGTAACAGCTGGTCGTGACCAGGATGACTCTACATTTACAACAACAATTTCTGTAGCTATCGGTGCAGACAAGATTATTGCTGGTACAAAAGAAATCGCTCTTGATGTACCTGCTTACATTGCTAATGGCTACACAATGCTTCCAGTACGTGGAGTAACAGAAGCTTTATCAACAGTTGCTATCGTAAGATGGGATGACGCAACAAAGACTGTTACAATCACATTTGGTGCTCGTGTAATCAGCATGACAGTTGGTTCTAAGACAATGAACATCAATGGTGTTCCTGTTCAGATGCAGGCTGCTTGTGAAATCACAGATTCTAGAGCATTTATTCCACTTCGTGACCTTGGTTACGCTCTTGGCTTAAATGACAGCAAAATCAATTGGGATGACACAACAAAGACAGCTACATTAAACTAATTTATAATTAATTTAATAGTTGTTTAACTCTTAGCGAGTTAAAGGGTGAGAACTTAGTTCTCACCCTTTTTTTGTATAAAAAACCATGTATAAGTAAAAACTTATGTAGGGTGATGATATGCAAAATTTATATTCAAATTTAGATAAGAATATAGCAGAAATTAAAAATACCTTTAAAGACGCTGGTGACATTGTTTTTCGAGAGTTTTATGCCGGCAGTAGGCGTCTTTTTATGGTATATGCAGATAATGTTGTACATGGTGATTCAGTCAACCAAAATATTTTGACAAACCTTATGCTGCGTGGCGGTGAGGAAACATCAACATTGGCTTTTCAACTTAAATCCATTGCTGTTGGTGAGGTTGCACAGGTAACTACATTTGAACAGGTTTACGATGCTGTGCTACTTGGGGATACCGTTGTGTTTAGTGAAAATGACAATGTTGCGGTGCAAATATCCACAAAGGGATGGCCAACCAGAGGAATACCAGCAGTGCAAACAGAAGTAACGCTGTTAGGGCCAAAGGATGCTTTTACGGAGCAAGGGAGTACAAATATAGTTTTGGTCCGCAGAAGAATAAGAGATACTCGTCTAAAGGTAAAGCGTATGAAAATTGGCAGCCGTTCCAAAACAGACGTTGCTGTTATGTATATGCAGGATATTGTGCGTGACGAAATATTGGAAGAAACACTAAAAAAATTATCGGAAATAGATGCCGATGCAATTATTGACAGTGGATATTTACAGCAGTTTATTGAGGAGAGTTTTCTTTCTCCTTTCCCGCAGCTACAGCTTACAGAACGACCAGACAAAACGGCATCTGCAATATATGAGGGACGAATAGCAATTATTGTAGATAACTCGCCTTTTGTTATACTTGTGCCAGCAACCCTTAATGTGTTTTTTCAAGCATCAGACGATTACTATCAGCGATGGGAAATAATGAGTTTTCTTCGTCTTATGCGTTTTGTTGGTGCGGCGGCGGCGGCAACTTTGCCAGGGCTATATATTGCACTGGTGGTGTTTCACCCTAATTTAATACCAACATCTTTGGCACTAAAAATTGCCGGTGGCAGGGCAAATGTACCTTTTCCAACTATTGTGGAAGTGCTTATAATGGAGCTTGCTTTTGAACTTCTTCGAGAAGCGGGACTAAGACTTCCTTCCCCTGCAAGCAGTACAATTGGTATAGTTGGTGGTATTGTTATTGGTCAGGCGGCAGTAGACGCAGGCATTGTGGGGCCTATGGTGGTTATTATTGCGGCACTTACAGGCATTAGCAGTTTTGCCATACCTAACGTGGAACTGGTTAATTCTGTAAGGCTTATAAAATATATGCTTATTTTGTTTTGCTCATGTTTTGGACTTGTTGGTTTTTGGCTTGGCGTTTTGTTGATTTTAAGCCATCTTTCCGCATTAAGCAGTTATGGTATACCTTATTTATTCCCTTTTTGCAGTGGGTCGGTTAATAATTATTCTGATTTAAAGGACAGCTTAATTAGAGTTCCGCTTATTTTTATGAAGAATAGACCTATATTTGCTAAAAAAGATTCTACAGTTCGACTTAATCGTAAAAGGGGAGAAAATAATGGAAGTAAAAAATAAAATATCTTTAAGGCAACTTCAAGCGTTGTCAATAGTGGATATATTCGGAATATCAGCCATATCTTTACCTTTGGGCGTGAGTCTTAAGGCGGCACAAACAGGCTGGATATGGGTGGTTGTGGGTGCATTGGCTGTTATTGTAGTGGCTTGTGCAGCACTAAATATAAAAAATGCACACAAAACACTGTTTTCAACACCTATTGGAATACTGGCAAGCATTTTGATTTGTGGGAAAATTTTGCTTACAGCGGGACTTTGGCTACGAATATTTTCGGAAACAATAAATGTTTTATTATTGCGAAAAACTCCTCCTGTTCTTATTTCCACACTAATAACTTTGGTGTGCCTGTATATTGCAATAAAAGGTATTGAGGCAAGGGCTAGGTCTGCTGAAATAATTGTCATTGGGATGGTATTGATTTTAGTGACTATATTTGCACTTACATCAACAAATATTGATTTATATAAACTTTTACCTATAAATAAAAACGGCGGAATGAAGGCAACAATATACGTATTTTCATCAGCATTTGGCATAGAGTATTTGCTTTATATAAAAGAATATCTAAACGCAAACAAAAAAATTACAAAGAGTATGGTTCAATCGGGGATATTTATTGGATTAATGTTGGCAGTTATTACGGCACTTACAGTGGCAGTATTTGGCGTAGATGGTGTAATTAAAAGACGATGGGCAGTTTTGCAGATAATGGATACAATAGATTTTCCCCTTATGCTTTTGGAACGACAGGACTTGCTTATGACGGGTTTTTGGATTTCTTCGGTATTTGCTTTTGTCAATGCAGGCGTGTTTTATTCAGGTCTTATTCTTTCTGAAACGGCGTTTAAAAAGAAGTGCGACAAACTGCTTTATATTATTGTTGCTGTAATTATTGTTGCTGTATCGGTTTTGCCAGATAACATCACTACGGCAACTGCCCTTATGGAAAAATCCAAGGTGCTTAATTTTGGCACATATGCCGTTATTGTTGCGATGTTTTTAGCAGACAAGGTGGTGAAAAAGGTTGAATAAAAATATAATGATAGCTGTTATTATGTGTTGTGCTTTGTTATTGGGTGGATGTTATGACAGCAAGGAAATTGATGACAGAAATTTTGTAATATCAGTAGGCATAGACAAGGGTGATAATGAAAAAATTAATGTGGCTCTTGGCATTGCAAAGCCTGATGCAAAAACTGACAGCAGCGTTGCAGAGGAGATAAAAACAATTCAGGGCGACACATTTGCACAGGCAGTAAAGCTCACATCTTCAACGGATAGCCAGAGTATGTATTTTGGGCATACAAAAAACATTGTTTTAAGCAGTGAAATTTTGAAAGACCCCGATGAGGTGGAAGAAATATTGGACACCATGATGAGAAACAATGATTTTAGCCTTAAAATGATTATGCTCTGTACAAAGGGTAAGGCAACAGACTGCATTAAATCTGTGGAAAAAAGTGACAATGGAGAAGGATTGTATATTTGGGACTTTTATAAAAATAATGCAAACGAAACAGAGGCAACAACACGATTAGAGCTTAATGATATGGAGGAAGAATTTCGACTTGGAAACAGTGTCGTTATTCCAGTTATAAGCGTAGAGGGAGATAAAATAATTATTGGCGGTGGGGCTGTTGCAAGCAAAAATGGTCTTATTGGATTTTTAGACGAAAATGAAATGGAAGGGTATGTGTGGGTTGCAGAAAACTGTGCAGGGCATATGGTTCAAGCCAGCGTTGGTGATGAGCTTATACCAGTTGCCATAGCAAAAAGTGATGCCAAGGTGGAATTTCGTGATGAAGGCAAGCTCATTTGCGATATAAAAATTGACGTAAGGGCAAATGTTGAGGGACATGGAGAAGATTATAACCCAGAAGATATACAAAAGGCACTTAAAGATGTTATAGAACGACAAATTTCAAATACAATTAATAAAGCACAGACAGAGTATAAAACAGATATATTTGGTGTAACTGAAAAAATCAGCAAAAAAAATGAGGATTTATATAATAAATACGGCAAAGAGGAATGTTTTCAAAAGATGCAATTTAATATTGATGTTGATGCAAAAATTACAGGCACCGGGGTTATAAGTTGAAATTTATGGCTATAATGACACTGGGTGATAAATATGAATATAATTAAATGTGGTATAAATCAGCTTAGGAAGGACAAAAAAATATTATTTGTGTCCTTTGTATTAGCGTTTAGTGTAACAACTGTTTTTGGAGTAGTAGCTTCTGCTGAGTATTCAAATAAAATTCAAGGTGGTATAAGCAGCAGTGTTGTTAGGTTTCATTGTTTGGCAAACAGCAATAGCACTGAAGACCAAACGCTTAAACTCAAGGTTAGGGACAGGGTTTTGGCAGAGATAGAGCCTATGGTAGGTAAAAGCAAATCAAAAGAGGAAACAGTTGAAATCTTGAAAAAAAGCACCGAACAAATGAGGCAGGCAGCGTTGGAAACTATTAAAGAAAACGGCAAAGACTATGATGTAAGAGTTAGTCTTGAAAATTGCAGTTTTCCTATGAAAAAATATGGTGACACAATTTTTCCAGCGGGAAATTATGATGCCCTTAGGGTTGAAATAGGTGCGGCTGAGGGAAAAAATTTTTGGTGCGTAGTTTTTCCGCCATTATGCTTTGTAGATGAGGGCTGTGAACATTTGGATACAGGAACAAAGGAAGAACTTAAGAATATTTTAACACAAGAGGAATATAGTGTAATTGCAGCTGCTGAAGATAACAAAAAAGTTGTGCCTGAAATTAAGTTCAAGGTGGTTGAATGGTGGCAGGAAAGAAAAGTAAAATAGATAGTTATTGAAGTTTTCGTGAAAATTATACGTAAAGAAAGCAAAAACCTTGTATACAGTAATGTTATCAAGGTTTTTTGTATTGTACAAACATTTGTATTGTCAACTAAGGGGAATAAGAATATAATGGAGTAATAGCGGGTTTTTAGACCCTTAGGAAAAGAGGGAGCATTTTGAACAAAAAAACAGTAGTAGTATTATTTGGCGGACAGTCTTCAGAACATGAGGTAAGCAGAATTTCTGCATCAACCATAATTTCTAATATAAATCAGGAGAAGTACTATGTTATTCCTGTTGGCATAACAAAAGATGGAAAATGGATGATTTATAACGGACCGGTTGAAAACATAAAAAATGGAGAATGGGAAAAGTTTGGTACACCAGCTATTATAAGTCCTGACGCAAGTCAAAAGGGAATTTTGAAAATAGTTGGCAGCAAGGTTAAACTTATACCTGTAGACGTTATTTTTCCTGTGCTTCATGGCTTACACGGTGAGGATGGAACTGTTCAGGGTCTTTTTGAGCTTGCACAGATACCTTATGTTGGCTGTGGCGTGTTGGCGTCATCGGTTTCTATGGATAAGGTGTATACAAAGATAGTTGCCAAAAATGCAAAAGTAAATCAAGCAAATTATGTTCATATATCATCAGCAGATATAGGGAAAAAAGTAACAGTATCAAGAACAGAGAAAAAAATAGGCTATCCATGCTTTATTAAGCCATCAAATGCTGGTTCATCGGTTGGTATTACTAAGGCACACAACAAGGAAGAACTTGTTGAAGGACTTAAGCTTGCGGCACTTTATGACAGAAAAATATTGGTGGAAGAAAACATAACAGGAAGAGAATTAGAGTGTGCAGTTTTTGGCAACGGTGACGTTTCAGCCTCATCAGTAGGGGAAATTCTTGCAGCGGCAGAGTTTTATGACTATGATGCAAAATATAACAACGCTGAGTCTAAAACAGTTATTCCTGCCCAGCTAGACGAGAAAATTATTAAGGAAATTCAGAAAACTGCAATTAAAGTGTTTAAGGCAGTAGATGGAAGTGGACTTGCTAGGGTGGATTTTTTCCTTGAAGATGGCACTAACAGGGTTGTGTTTAATGAACTTAATACACTACCTGGTTTTACATCCATAAGTATGTACCCTAAGCTTTGGGAGGACAGCGGAAAGCCTATAGAAAAACTCATTGAGGAGCTTATTGAGCTTGCTTTTGAAATACATTAACGGAGGAATACCATGGATAACAGACCGATAGGTATTTTTGATTCGGGAGTTGGTGGGCTTACAGTTGCCAGCCAAGTAATTAAACAACTTGAAAATGAGGAGATAGTTTATTTTGGTGATACGGCTAGAGTTCCGTATGGTAATAAATCAAAGGAGATTATAACAAAGTTTTCTTGTCAAGATGTTAGATTTTTATTAAGCAAAAATGTAAAGGCGGTTATTATTGCTTGCAATACAGCAAGTGCAAACAGTCTTGATGATTTAATAAATAAGTTTGATGTACCGGTTTTTGGCGTTGTTGTGCCAGGTGCAAAAGAGGCAGTTAGAGTTACACAAAACCAAAAGGTGGGCATAATTGCAACTATAGGGACAGTTAGAAGTGATGCCTATAAAAAAGCTATAAATATTGTAAACGCCAATGTTCAGGTGTATTCCAAGGCTTGTCCGCTTTTTGTGCCACTTGCGGAAGAAGGCTGGGCAAACGAAGAAATAACAAGGCTTACAGCTGAAAAATATTTAAAAGAGCTTATTGAAAAAGGTGTTGATACCGTTGTTATGGGCTGCACTCACTATCCGCTTTTAAGACAATGTCTGCAAAGCGTGGTGGGAAACGAGGTTAGACTTGTTGACCCTGCATATGAAACAGCAATGGCTATAAAGGAATATCTAGTGAAAAATAATATGCTAAGGGTGGCGGAAACAAAGCCACAGCACAGCTTTTTTGTAAGTGATACAACAGATATGTTTGAAAAAATATGTTCAAAAGCATTGGAAAAAAGATATTCAACAGAGGAAATAGATATAGAAAGTTACTAATATAAACAAATGAACTGACACTGAAAAGTTTGTCCAACTTTTTAGTGTCAGTTCGGTTGTTAAGGCATAGGAATTTTTTCTATGATTTTTGTTTATTTTAAAGCTTATTCTGTTAGAACTTGCTATGAGATAAACGCTAGGTTCTAATCAAGCGGTAATTATTTTGAAATCTTTAAGCCTGCGAGTTTAGCCATTTCTATTATGGAATCTACGGATACTTTTTTACCATTGAAGTCGATAAGATTCTCCATGCTTCCTGTAAAAACATCAGCGGGTTCATATTTTTTTAATACAATTTTTTCATTATCAACAAATATTTCTAGAGAATCCTTAACGTCGATATTTAGACTACGTCTAAGCTCGATTGGGAGGACAACTCTTCCTAACTCGTCTACTTTTCTAACAATGCCTGTCGATTTCATTTTTGTATGCTCCTTTCTTCATTTTATAAAAACATAACATCAACAAAATAACATATATGTCAATAATTGTCAACATATAAAAGCTAAAATATGTAATATTGTAAGAATTGTGTAAAATTCGGCCTTCTAAATTAAATATTTATAGCATATTATAGATTACAAGCTGTTTTTAGAGAGGTTAAAATGCTTAATTTTATATGGGGTGGAATGTTAATTTTGGGCATTATTTGGGGATTATGCTCAGGAAAAAGTGCGGAAATAACAACAAGTTTGTTAAACGGAGGTAAAGATGCTGTAAATTTAGCAATAACTATGGCAGGAATAATATCATTTTGGTGTGGAATAATGAAAATTGCAGAGAAAGGCGGAATTATAAAGGGTATTGCAAAAAGACTTATGCCAGTTATGAAATTTCTTTTTCCTCAAGTGCCTAAGAACCATAAGGCCATGCAATATATAGCCACAAATCTTGCTGCAAATTTTCTTGGTCTTGGGTGGGCGGCAACACCTGCGGGGCTAATGGCTATGAAAGAACTGCAAGACCTTAACAAAGATAAAACTATTGCTTCACGTGCTATGTGTATGTTTATGATTATCAATATGTCATCAGTCCAGCTAATAAGTGTAAATATATTTGCTTACCGTGCCCAGTATTTAAGCCAAAATCCATCAGAAATAATATTACCATCCATAATTGCCACCTGTGCATCTACCATTGCGGGAATTGTTGCGGCACTTATATATGAAAGGCGGTTTGGCAAATGAGATGGATTATATATATTTCGCAAATGCTTATGCCACTTACAGTATTTTCTGTTGTTATGTACGGTTTTCTTCAAAACGTAAATATTTATGCAGCTTTTGTGGAAGGGGCAAAGGAAGGTCTTGAAACAGTTGTTGGAATACTGCCAACTCTTATTGGACTTATGTGTGCGGTGGAGGTATTACGTGGTTCGGGGGTGCTGGAGGCTCTTTGCAGGCTGATTGAGCCTTTGATAAGTGTAACAGGATTTCCCGTGGAAGCCGTGCCACTGGCACTTATGAAAGCAGTATCGTCATCGGGAGCAACAGGGCTTTTATTGGACATATATAACATCTTTGGACCAGACTCTTTTACAGGAAGAGTAGCAAGTGTAATGATGGGGTCTACAGAAACTATTTTTTATACAATGAGTGTATATTTTATGAGCGTTGGAATAAAAAAAACAAGGTATACTTTAAAAGGTGCACTTATTGCAAATTTAGTTGGAATTATTTGTGCATATGGGGTAGTGCTATGGGTTTTTGGAAGATAGAATACATAAACCACCAGTCCAAATTTGTGACTGATGGTTAGTAATGAATGCACCTTATCAGAATCGAACTGACGACCTTTCGGTTCGGAGCCGAACGCTCTATCCACTGAGCTAAAGATGCATAAAAATAAGCGGATGACGGGAATCGAACCCGCATATTCAGCTTGGGAAGCTGATGTTCTACCACTAAACTACATCCGCATTTGATCATTATATCACATTTACGCTAAAAGTGAAGAAAAATTTTCATTAAAAAGCAGTGATTTTGGGAAAACCTAAAATCACTGCTTTTGTCATGCTTTATCAGTTACCTTTGCTGCTTAATGGATTATTCTTTGTTTCAAAAAAAATATCGTTTAGCGGTGCTGCTGTACAATGTTCGTCATACTGAGAGTTTTGTCGGATGTCCGCAATACTTTCATCTAATAGGTCATTAGGTGAAAGCCTTTCGCATTCAGGTACTGCTGCCTTTCGGTTTTTGTTTGTACTCATGTGTATAACCTCCTTTCAGAGGTATTATCTGTAGTAGGGTAATTTGTTATTCGTAGGAATTAACAATTCAATATCTGTATGAAGCTTTTATTAGCACCCAATCAATGAAGCGGTAAAGGTAATTGGGTGTTCTAATTTTACATCATCTTTGTTATTTTTAATAAAAACTGTTAAAAGATACGTTACACTGCCTATATCGTGAGGAAAAGTTTTAACATCTTGTACACTAATTTGAGCCTCATCATCTTCGTCATAGTTTTCGATGTCAATTGTAGCACGGTAAATTTGGTTCATAGGTCCAAAGCTGTTTCTATAAATTCTGACGTCAGCAGTAACAGTAGAATTTTCGCCATTATCTACATGAAATAGACCATTTAACCAAACACGATCTCCTGCTTTAATATCAGTTACTGTTACCTGAGCAACTACAGTAGGGTTATATTCTGAAGTTGAGATTTTACAGCCAGGAGCACAGGAATCTTGTGGATAGGCTGTGTCGGAGAAGAAATCTTTTAACACACATTTAGGATGTTTGTCTTTATGGTCTGGGCAGTCTTTAATAACAACAGGTGGAACAACGATATTGTTATTTACTTTATCGGGACAGCATGGGTTAGGTTTGTAGTATTCATTACAAAAATTGCACATTTTAAATCCTCCATTTTTAATATAATAATTTTAACACGTAACAAAAACATTAATAAATATTGCATTTGTACTTATAAATTACTGGCTTTTCTTTAGTTTATTTTATATTGTTGGGATTCACCTCCTTTTTCTTTATAGTACAAGTTATGCTTAAGGTGTATAATCGGTTACTTTATTTATTGGATTTTGTCAAATTGTAATAATAAATTAAATATTTGGGCAATATAAAAGCCACAGCTTTCGCTGTGGCTTGATGTAAACAGATATTTTAATTTTCAGGCTCAATTATTCCATATGTGCCATTTTTTCTTTTGTAAACAATATTTATCATATCGCTATCAACATTTATAAATACAAAAAAGCTATGTCCCAAAAGCTCCATCTGCATAAAAGTCGTTCGGCGAAATTTTTTCGCTTTCAGGCACGGCGGCCTTCTGTTGTTTTTTTCTACCCATATCTTTAACCTGCTTTCAGAGGTATTATCTATAATAGAAGGCTTTGTTATTCGTAGCAACGCTCTATACAGGTATGTAAAAAACCTCTCCATAACACGTTAATAAAAACATATTATGGAGGCAAAAATTATTTGCTTTAGAATTACATATGAACTTGATTAATTCTGAAATATTTTTATCTTATATTTTCTTTAGCAAATTGATTTTTTAGTTTTTAATTAAAGAGCCAGTAAAGGTGATTGGGCTTCTCAAGTTTGCAGCGGTTTCTCCGTTTTCAATGAAAACGGTTAGAATATACGTCACTGTTCCTACGTCGAAAGCAAAGGCTTCAACATCTTGTACATTTACATGTGTTCTGCCATCGTAGACTGCATCTTCAATGTCAACAATAGCATCATATATTTCCTCACCAGGAACAATATTGTTTGCATAAATTCTAACATGAGCTGAAATTCTACTATTTTCGGTATTTTCCACATGGAAAATACCTGTTAGCTCAACAAGGTCGCCCGCTTTAATTCTAGTTAAAGTTACTTTTGCAATTTCTGTAGGCTGACTTTCATCATGTGATATAGGTGTATAAGTGGAATCATACTTTTGTGAAGGTGATACATCGTAGGCAAAATCTTTTAACTTACATTTGCAATGGTCGTCTTTTTTGTCTGGGCAGTCTTTAATAACAACAGGTGGAACAACGATATTGTTATTATTGTTGTTATTTACACTTTCTGGACAACAAGGCTTACGATTGTAATAATCATTACCATAGTAAGAATTACCGCAATTACTCATTTTTTACATCATCCTTTTTATATAATAGGTTAACAAGCAACAACTAACTACATATTGAATATTTGATATTAGATCAAGTTCATATGTATAACTACTTTTAATTCTGCAGTTTATTGAACCCTTACTTGTTTACACATATTTACACATGTTTTTTGTTTATACTACAAGATATGTTCAAGAAGGACAAACTGTTACTACTTTAAAAGAAATTTTGCACAAAGTTTTTTCCAAAATAAAAAAGCCACAGCTTTCGCTGTGGCTTGATGTAAACAGATATTTTAATTTTCAGGCTCAATTATTCCATATGTGCCATTTTTTCTTTTGTAAACAACATTTATCATATCGCTATCAACATTTATAAATACAAAAAAGCTATGTCCCAAAAGCTCCATCTGCATAACTGCTTCTTCGGCGTCCATTGGTCTTAACTCAAAGCGTTTATTTTTTTCAATAGCAATTGTTAAGTCTTCATCAACAAGGTTTTCTTCCATAACAGGAATTGCCTCATATTCAGCTTTAAAGGCGATATTTTGGCGTACTTTGCTTCTCATACGACCTTTGTAACTAACCACCTGTCTTTCTATTACATCAACCACTTTGTCAAGGGCAGCTATCATATCCTGCTGGGTTGACTCGCCACGTACAAGTCGTTTAGACATGGGAATTGTTACCTCAACTTTGTAATCTAGTTTTTCAGCACTAATTTTTACAGTGGCTACTGCATTTTGCGGAAATAGTTTGGAAATTCTGTTAAGCTTGTCCTCGATTTTTTCTTTGGTCTTGTCTCCTAATGTGATGTTTTTTCCTTTGATGTTGTATGTCATAAAAAACAACTCCCTCCAATAAGCATTTTGCTTATCTATATTAAAACTTTAAGGTTCTAAAGTTTTGTTCAAAATTAATTGCTAACAGTTGTTTGAAAAAAATATGATAACAAATTTCTTTTTCTATATTATTAGTATTCTGTGTAAAAAGTAAAAATCCTCTTTTATACAGTGAAAAAAAACAAATATTTGTAAATTTATTTATTTTTGTTAAAAATTCGACTTGAATTTGTTTAATTTGACCAATGAAATGTTAGTTTAGAGAGTAGCAAAAGGTGTTCATAATAATTGTGGATAGTGTGGATAACTTTGTGCACAACTAAATTAACGGTATTTTTACTGTGGACAACTTGTTTTGCAGGTTTACGCAAACATATTATGTAAATAGAAAAAAATGGAATATGCTTGCGTAAAATAAAAGAAATAAAAATAAGAAAAAAATTACTGTTCAAATTTTTTAAGAGCGTTTTTATAAACCTTTAAGCTGTTTTCATCATAGCACACAAAAACAACTTTTTCAAATGAAGGATTATCTGCCAAAAATTTGTTAATTTGTTCAATAGCTATATCAGCCGCCAAGTCTACAGGAAAACCGTAAACACCAGTGCTTATAGAAGGAAAAGCGATAGAGGTAATTCCGTTTTGCTTTGCAAGGTTAAGGGAATTAATATAACAATTTGCAAGCAGCTCTGGTTCACCTTTATTTCCACCACGCCAAATAGGCCCAGGGGTATGAATGACATATTTTGCATTAAGCTTGTAACCTGAAGTAATTTTAGCTTCACCAGTGGCACAACCGTTAAGAGTAATGCATTCGGCAAGAAGTTCTTTGCCAGCTGCACGATGAATAGCGTCATCAACGCCACCACCACCTAAAAGAGAAGTATTTGCTGCATTAACAATAGCCTCAGTTTTAGTTTTTACAATGTCACCTTTTACAATAGTAATTCTGCTCATAGTACCATCTCCCTTCATATGTTCCTATTCTATATCCTTTTTATTAAAAGGTAAACAGATTTGTCGAAAAAAGAATAAAAAACCTTTCTAACTATTTTTATATTTTCCAGATAAAATAATTTTATGTTGAAAAAATCAAAATAAAGTGAGAAAATATAAAATAGTAATGTAAAAAAATAAAAGGAGTAATACTATGGAAAATTTAAAAGCAATTATACTTGCTGCTGGCGAGGGTACAAGGATGAAATCTAAAATACCAAAGGTATTACATAAAGTAATGAATAAGACTATGGTAGAACGAGTTATTGAAGCGGCACAGGGTGTTGGTGCAAATCAGGTTGCGGTGGTTGTTGGCCACAAGGCTGGCATGGTTAAAGATGCTGTGAAAAATGAAAAGGTATTTTTTGTGTTGCAGGAAAAACAGTTAGGAACAGGTCATGCTGTTATTCAGGCAATTGATTTTATTGATGATGATAAGGATATAATAATTCTTTACGGGGATACACCGCTTATAAAACAAGAAACCCTAAAAAGCCTTGTAGAATTCCACAGGAGCGAGAATAATGGTGTATCTATAATATCAGCTGTCGTGGATGATTCCGCAGGATACGGGCATATTATAAGGGACGAGAAAGGTAATTTTATTAAGAACGTGGAGTACAAGGACGCAACTGAGGAAGAAAAGAAGGTTAAAGAGATAAATACAGGCATTTATTGCTACAAGGGCAGTAAACTAAAGGAAGCCCTTGGCAAACTTAAAAATGACAATGCACAGGGTGAATATTACCTTCCTGATACACTAGAGATTATACTTTCGGCAGGGAACAAGGTTAACGCTATGAATGCAGATGATGTAACTGAGTTTTCAGGTGTAAACTCCCGTATTCAGTTGTCAGAGGCTGAGGCTATACTTAAAAGCAGGGTTAACCGTATGCACATGGAAAATGGCATAACTATTATAGACCCAGCACAGACTTACATTGAAGACAGTGTTAAAATAGGCTGTGACACAATAATTTACCCAGGGTGCGTGCTTGAGGGCAAAACAGAAATAGCTGAGGACTGTCAAATTGGACCATATACAAAATTATCAAATATGAAAATAGGTAATGGAACAAAGGTTCAGTTTTCAACAGCAATAGATTCTCAAGTTGGAGAAAATACTACCGTTGGACCTTATGCCTATATACGTCCAAACTCAAAAATAGGCAATAACATTAAGGTTGGAGATTTTGTTGAGGTTAAAAATTCAGTTATTGGTGATGGCACAAAAATTTCTCACCTTACCTACATTGGCGACAGTGACGTTGGTCAAAACATTAATTTTGGCTGTGGCACAGTAACAGTAAATTATGATGGCAAAAATAAATATAGAACTGTTATAGAGGATAATGTGTTCGTTGGCTGTAATGCCAACCTTATTGCTCCAGTTACCCTTAAAAATGGGTCTTATGTTGCGGCAGGGTCTACAATAACAAAAGATGTTCCCGAAAAAGCCCTTGCAGTTGCAAGAAATAGGCAGACAAACTTAAAAGGCTGGACGAAAAAATAAAAAATTTGTCATTTATACTTGAAATTTAGCATATTGAGGTGTAACATAGTTCTGTAGGTGCACAATTGTACTATAATAATTTTTATTGAAATTGTTGGGAGGAAACGTAATATGATGTATACAGGCAGAAGCAATATTAAAATCTTCTCTTGTAATGCTAACACAGATTTGGCAGCAGCTATTGCAAAAAATCTGGGACTTACTATTGGACAGTCTGAAGTAACACATTTCAGCGATGGAGAAATTTCTGTAAAGATTGATGAAACCATCAGAGGTGCTGACGTATTCATTATTCAGTCTACATCACAGCCGGTTAATGATAACCTTATGGAGCTTCTTATTATGATTGATGCAATGAAGCGTGCATCAGCAGGAAGAATTACAGCTGTTATGCCATACTATGGCTATGCAAGACAGGATAGAAAAGCAAGAGCGAGAGACCCAATCAGTGCAAAGCTTGTAGCTAATCTTATTACAACCGCAGGTGCGGACAGAGTTCTTACTATGGACCTTCACTGTGCACAAATTCAAGGATTTTTTGATATTCCTTTAGACCATCTTGTTGGTGTACCTTTGCTCACAAACTACTACCGTGAAAAATATGGCGATGACCTCAACAACTTTGTTGCAGTATCACCAGACCTTGGCAGTGTAGGCAGAACAAGAGCATTTGCTACTAAGTTGGAAATTCCTATCGCAATTATTGATAAGAGAAGACCAAAGGCAAATGTATCTGAAATTATGAACATAATAGGTAATGTTGAAGGCAAGAAGGTAATACTTGTTGACGATATGATTGATACCGCAGGTACAATTACAAACGCAGCTAATGCCCTTAAAGAAAGAGGTGCAATTGAGGTTGACGCTTGTTGTACACACGCTGTTCTTTCTGGACCAGCTATTGAAAGAATTGAAAGTTCTGCTATTAAAGAGTTGCTTGTGCTTGACACAATCAGTGTTTCTGCAGAAAAGAAATTAAGCAAAATTGTGGACCTTTCAGTTTCAAAGATTTTTGCTGAAGCAATTAATCGTATTCATGAGGGTACATCAGTTTCAAAATTATTTGATTAAAAAATAGTATAGACCGTAAGGTCTGCTATATAAGAGATTTTTAAGGGTGTCATTGTTTTTAAACGGTGATACCCTTAATTTCTTAATATAATTATTTGCAATTCTTTTGATTGACAAATATTTAACTATGTTGTATCTTATTATTATAGTTTGGTTTTGGATTTTATATCCATCAAAAATAATCTGCATTTGTGGATATAATAAAGTTGTCAGATATTATTTAGGGAGGAACTTTATATGAAAATTGCATTTTATGATACTAAGGAATATGATAAAGTTTGGTTTGAAAAGCTTGCCGTTGAATACGGATATGAAATAATTTTTTATGAAAGCAGGTTTGTTGCTGATACTGCAATCCTTGCGAATGGGTGCGATGCCGTTTGTTTATTCGTAAATGATGTTATTGAAGAAAAATCAATTAATATGCTTTGCGACATGGGCGTTAAGACAATTCTTTTAAGATGTGCAGGCTACGACAATATAGACCTTAAAGCTTGTGAAGGAAAAATAACTGTTATGAGAGTACCGAGTTATTCACCAACAGCCGTTGCGGAATATGCTATTGCACTTTTTCTTACTCTTAACAGAAAAATTCATAAAGCATATACAAGGACTCGTGAGTTTAACTTCAAAATTAGTGGTCTTACTGGCATTACCTTAAGAGGAAAAACAGCTGGTGTTATTGGTACTGGCAAAATAGGGAAGATTATGATTGAAATTTTAAGTGGATTTGGCATGAACGTACTTGCCTATGACCCATATCCTGATACATCACTTAATGTACAGTATGTTACTATTGATGAATTGCTTAAAAATAGTGATATGATTACTTTGCATTGCCCGCTTTCACCAGACACAAGATATATTATAAACAAAAACAGCATTTCAAAAATGAAGGATGGAGTCTTTTTGATTAACACATCAAGAGGTGGTCTTGTGGACACACAGGCACTTAATGACGGACTTCGTTCAAACAAATTTATGGGTGTTGCTTTGGATGTTTACGAGGAAGAAGATGAATATTTCTTTGAGGACCGTTCTAACGACATTATAAAGGATGATGAGCTTATTAAGCTTATGGCTTATCC
Organism: Lachnospiraceae bacterium; assembly: GCA_003543235.1. GTDB lineage: Bacteria > Bacillota > Clostridia > Lachnospirales > Anaerotignaceae > UBA8514. Next base: position 122,764 of record DPJA01000009.1, on the reverse strand, counting down.
TAACGTGATTATTACATCACACCAAGCATTCTTCACACACGAGTCCCTTGAGGCTATTGCAAGAGTATCATTGGATAACTTAAAAGCATTTGTTGATGGTGCACCACTTGAAAATGAAGTTAAATATCAGGCAAAATAATAGACAAAAAACATAATATACATTACAATGAAATGACTCTGAGGTTTTCTTGGAGTCATTTGTTATGTTCAAATGTACGGAGGTGTAAACGAAATGAAACTTATAGTTGGATTAGGAAATGCTGGAAAAAATTATGTGGGAACGAAGCATAACGTGGGGTTTGAGGTAATAGATTTAGTTGCAAAGGCAATAGGTGCAAATGTTAACAAAATTAAACACAAGGCAATGGTAGGTGATGGATTTATTGGTGGAGAAAAAGTTATTTTGCTGAAGCCACAAACATTTATGAACCTAAGCGGTGAAAGCGTTAAAGAAGCGGCGACTTTTTACAAAATATCCATAGAAGATATTGTTATAATTTATGATGACATAAGTTTACCTGTTGGTTCAACTCGCATACGTGAAAAAGGCAGTGCAGGCGGACACAATGGTATGAAAAATATTATTGCACATTTGGGAACGGATAATTTTATACGTATACGAGTAGGTATAGGTGCAAAACCTAATGGATGGGATTTGGCGGACTATGTGCTAAGTCGTTTTGAAAAAGGCGACGAGCCACTTATTTTGTCAGGATACGAAAGAGCCGCAAAGGCTGTAGAAATAATTGTGAAAGATGGCATACAGGCAGCTATGAACCAAACCAATATGTCAGCCAAGGCTGATGCAAAAAAATAGTATTAAAGGTTTTACTTTTGCAGAAAGAAAAGAGATGATTTAGTTGAATGCACTGATAGAACCACTTTGGGGACTTTCGGGCTTTAAAAACCTCATAGAGGACATAAAAACAAAAAACACTCCTGTGCTTTTAACAGGAGTTATTGATGTGCAGACGGCACACCTTATTGCAGGCGTAGAAAGCTTTGTTAATGCACCTAGCCTTATTGTTGCAGAAGATGAACTCAAGGCAAAGGAAATTTATGAGGATATACGGTTTTTTAATAAAAATGCTATGTATTATCCCACAAGGGACTTCATTTTTTACAGTGCAGATGTACACAGCAGAGAAACCGATATGCAAAGGGCAAGGGTTGTGAATGCCCTTGTCAATGATAAACGCCCTACAGTAGTTCTTTCTGTAGAAGCCCTTTTTGATAGGCATATAAAAAAAGAAACCTTTGAAAAGTATATAATAACCATAAGCGAGGGACAGGTAATAAATGTTGATAAGCTTATTGAAAGTCTTGTGTTTATGGGTTATGAGCGTACTGAACTTGTGGAGGGTGCAGGGCAGTTTTCGGTGCGTGGCGGTATTATAGACGTGTTTTCACCTGTGGAAGAAACAGCAGTCCGAATTGAGATGTGGGACAATGAAATTGACTCTGTGCGAACAATGGACTGCTATTCACAGCGTTCACTGGAAAAAATTAAAAGCACTCAGCTTTTTCCGTCAGACCAGGTTGTGTATGGGGAAGAAGAACTAGAAAAAGCCATTTTGTTACTGGAAAAGGAGTACAAGAAAACCTATGCAGCTTTTGTAAAAAAAGAAATGACCGAAGAAATAAAAAAGCTTGGGGAACATATAGGTGAGGCAATAGAAAAGCTTAAAACCCAAAAGCACATAACAGGTGCAGGCAGTTTTATAGAATATTTTTATGACGACACAGTAAGCATACTTAGCTATATGCCTCCGGACACAATTGTTTTTTATAACGAGCCACAGCATATTGCAAAGCAGGCGGAAACTGTGTTTAGACAATTCGCTGAAAGCATTAAAAACCGAATTGAAAAGGGATATATGCTTAAAAAAGAAAGCAGTGTTATATTTGATTATACAACGGTCCTTAAAATGGCAGAGGGCTATAGACAGGTTGTTTTAACTACCATAACCAAGGCAGTTAGGGAATTTAAGATAAAGGATATAATTAGCTTTGAAGTTAAAAGTACATCTGCTTTTAATAACAAAACGGATTTGTTTTGTGAGGAGATTGCCGAATTAAAAAAAATTGGTTATAGCATTTTGGTGCTTACTGGAAGTCAAAGCCGTGGGGAAAGACTTATTAAAGAGCTATATGAGCAAGGTATAACGGCAGGTTTTTTAGAAAATCTGAATGAGTCACAGCTTACAAAAGGTACAGTAAACATAGCCAGAGGAAGTCTTAGCCGAGGATTTGAATATCAGCACATTAAGCTGGCAGTGTACAGCGACCATGAGCTTTTTGATGAAAAAACAAGAAAAAAAGCAAGGAAAAAAAAGAAAACAGCAGCGTCTATAGAAAGCTTTACAGACCTAAAGGTGGGCGACTATGTTGTTCATCAAAGCCATGGTATAGGCGTGTTTAGAGGTTTGGAAAAAATTGTGGTGGATGGTATAAACAAGGACTATCTGAAAATAAGCTATGCAGATGGCGGAAGCCTGTTTGTGCCTGTTAACCAGATGGATGCCATACAAAAATATATAGGCAGTAATGCCGAACACGTAAAGCTTAACAAGCTTGGTGGACAGGATTGGGGCAAGGCAAAATCCAAGGTTAGGGCAGCGGTTGCTATTTTGGCACAGGATTTAATTGCTCTTTATGCAAAGCGTCAGGCGGCGGTTGGGTACCAATATTCCAAGGATAATTTGTGGCAGAAGGAGTTTGAAGAAACTTTCCCTTTTCAGGAAACTGATGACCAACTTACAGCTGTTGAGGAAGTAAAAAGGGATATGGAGAGCGTACGGGTAATGGACAGACTGGTATGCGGTGATGTTGGCTATGGAAAAACAGAGGTTGCTATTCGTGCTGCATTTAAAGCTGTGCAGGATGGAAAACAGGTGGCATATCTTGTGCCAACAACTATTCTTGCCCAACAACACTTTAATACATTTACCCAAAGAATGAAGGACTACCCTATAAAGATAGAATTGATGAGCCGTTTTAGAACACCAAAACAGCAAAAAGAAACAATTAAAGAATTAGAAAAGGGATTGGCGGATATAGTAATAGGTACTCACAGAATTTTATCCAAGGATGTTAAATTTAAAGATTTGGGTATGATTATTGTGGATGAGGAACAAAGATTTGGCGTTGCTCACAAAGAAAAAATGAAAGCTATGAAAGAAAATTTAGATGTGCTTACACTTACAGCCACACCTATTCCTCGTACACTTCATATGAGCCTTTCGGGAATTAGAGATATGAGTGTTTTGGAGGAGCCACCTCAAGAAAGACATCCTGTGCAGACTTATGTTATGGAAAATGACCCTGAATTTGTGAAGGATGCCATAACCAGAGAACTTGCACGTGGCGGACAGGTATATTATTTGCATAATCGTGTGGACAGCATTTCACAAGAGGCATACAAGTTACAAAAGCTGGTGCCTGAAGCCAACATAGCCTACGCTCATGGGCAAATGACCGAGAGAGAGCTTGAGGTAATTATGAAGGACTTTATTGAGGGACAAATTGACGTTTTGGTTTGTACAACAATTATAGAAACAGGTTTGGATATACGAAATGTAAACACAATGATTATACAAGATGCTGACAGAATGGGCTTAAGCCAGCTTTATCAGCTTAGAGGACGTGTTGGAAGAAGCAACCGAATAGCCTACGCCTACCTTATGTACCGCAGGGATAAGGTGCTTACAGAGGTTTCTGAAAAAAGACTGCAAACCATTAAGGAGTTTACAGAATTTGGTTCAGGATTTAAAATAGCTATGAGGGATTTAGAAATTAGAGGTGCTGGAAATCTTTTAGGTGCACAGCAGCATGGTCATATGGAAAGCGTTGGATATGATATGTATTGCAGGCTATTGGACGAGGCAGTTAAGGAACTTAAGGGCGAGGTTGTAGAACAAGATTTTGAAACGACTATAGACCTTAACATAAACGCATATATTCCGCCTTTTTATATTAAAAACGAGGAGCAAAAGCTTGAAATTTATAAGAAGATTTCAGGTATTGCAAACGCTGATGATTATTTTGATGTTCAAGAGGAAATTGAGGATAGGTACGGCAATTTGCCTAAAAGTGTACAGATGCTTTTGGAGATTGTGTTGCTTAAGGTGGATGCACACAAGTTGGATATTTTATCTATAGCACAAAAACAAACAAATATTGTAGTTACTTTTCGTGGGGATGCAGCCCTTGACCCATCTGTTATAATTAAAGTAGTGGGTAAAAATTTAAGGAAGTATTTATTTACTTCGGCAACAAATCCTTATATAACAATAAAAATTACCGATATGTCTAGTAAGGATACTTTGGATGTTGTAAGAGGTTTGATAGATGAGCTTGAAGAAAATAGAACCCAATAGCTTAGTAAGCTACACAGAGGTTTTTCCAAAAGAAGTTAGGTGAAAAAAGATGCTGTATAGAAAATTATTTAATTTAATATTGATAACGATTTCAATGGGGTTGCTTTTTGGTTGTGCAAAAAGTAATGAAATATCTGAAAGTGCTTTTATCACCATAAATAACGACAGTTGTAGTGTTGAAGAATATTTTGTGTATTTTGACGAAGTAAAGCAGAATTTTGAGGAAATAGGTGGTACAGATATTTGGGAAACAGACTTTGATGGACGCAGTGCTGTTGACGTGGCGAAGGAAAGTGCCTTAAACTCTATGATAGCGGTAAAGGTATCGGCACAAAAAGCAAATGAGTTAAACATAACGCTTTCGGAAGCTGAAGAACAGCAGGCAATAACCGATACGCAATCAATTATTGAAGGTTCGGGACGTGAATATTCCGATGCCTATAGAGAAGCCGTTGAGAAAATAATGTGTGAAAAAAGCTTATATTCCAAGGTTAAAAAAGCTATAGTCAAGGATTATGTTATAAGTGAATCGGAATATGATGCCTATTGCAAAAGCAACTATGAGGCAACAGCAATAGAAATGAAAAAAATTACAGTAAAGGCATTGTTTTGCACAGACGAGGCAAAAGCAAACGAAATTTATAATAAGATTGCCCAGGGTGAAAGCTTTGATGCTCTATATGACAAAAACAATGAAACTGGGGAAAATTCCGTTTTTTTGGCAAGCCAAAAGGAACTGGAGGGTGAACTGGCAGAGCTTATTGATACTAAGGCAGGCTTTGTTTCCCAGCCTATAGAATCGGAAAATATGTATGGTATTTTTAAGGTGGTTAGCATAGCTGATGGTGACAAAGACGAAATTATTCAGAAGCTTAGAGATGACTATACCAAAACTGTACAAGACCAGATATTTAGCCATGAACTGGAAAAATGGACTGCAGCCTCATCTATAGCTAAAGATGAAAGTGCATGGAGCAAAATTGATATTAATAGTTGACTATGTAGAAAATGAATGTAAAACGTATTAAGGGGGAGCGAAGGTTGAAAGCAGATAAAAAAAGTATGCTTAAATTGTCGCAAAAAATGGTGGCACAATGAAGAAAAATATAATATTTGATTTGGATGGTACTTTGATAGACAGTATGCCTGTGTGGGAAAATGTTGCCCGTGATATTTTGATTAGCCATGGTATTACACCACCGAATAACATAGATAAAATTTTTAGGACTATGTCATTTCAGGAGTCTGCAATGTATTTTAAGGAACAGCTTGGCTTTCAGGGTACATCACAGCAGTTTATTGCAGATATAATTGGTATGGTTAAGATAAAGTATGAAACAGACATACCGCTTAAACCTATGGCATATGAATTTTTGGAAAAACAATATGATAAAGGTACAAAAATGTGTATACTTACTGCTTCTGAAAAGGATTTTGTGGTACCAGCTTTAAAGCGGTTGAAGATACATAAATTTTTTACAGATGTATATACCTGTACACAGCTTGGCATGAGCAAAAGCAAAGGTGACATATACGATTTTGTAGCAAAAAAAATGGGTGCAAACAAGGGGGAAACGGCTGTTTTTGAGGATGCTTTACACGCTGTTATTAATGCAAAAAAGGCTGGGTTTTATACAGTTGCCATAGAGGACGAGGCGGCTAAAGATGAGAGGGAACAAATAAAAGAAGCTGTGGATTTATATGCTATAAGCTATGCGGAATTAATATAAGTGTAAGTACCTCTCGAGATTTTTTAATCTTGGGAGGTGCTTTTTTTTGTATTTTTTTTGGTTGGAATTTCATAAGAATTGTTTTTTCCGAATTTGTAGGCAGTTTTTATCATAGATATTTCTTCTGCACTTAACTCTCTTGCCAGTGAATTTTCAAAATAACCCATAAGTGCTTTGGTATTAAGGCGTGTTAGTGCAGTTTTTTTAGGCTCAAGGTCGGCAGAGGTAAAAGTAAGAGGTTTAAGCTTTTCAGGCTTAACCAACTGAAATACCAATGCTGTGTAGTAGGCATCATTTAGAGCATCATGGAATTGACTTTCTTTTGGAAGATTTAAAAGCTCAACTGCATTTTTAAGACCTATGGAGTTGCCGGCTTCAAAGTTAAGGTGTGTTGTAGCAAAGCTTTGTATGTTAGTATATTTTTTTGTGATTTTACTTTGGTCGCAGTTATAGTAAATTATGTTGCGAAACAAGGATTTTATGTCGTCTATACCCCATGAACAAAGCACAGCATCATCACTTCCTATAAAGCTTACAAAGGAATTATAGGCTGTCAAAAAGTCCTCACTGCCTATAAGTTTATCTATAGTTATGCCAGTAAGTTTTTCTACAATAGGATGTATACGTTTATATATTTGGGGCTTAATAAAATAATTAAACTTTTCGGTAATGTTAAAATCATTATCCATTTTAACTGCACCTATCTGAATAATTTCAAAGGGTAATTTTGGGTTAAGTATAGTGCGTTTTCCTTTTCTGAAGTTGTAGGCCTGATTAAATTCTAAATCCAATACAATATAATTCATAAACAACGCTCCTTTAATTAATAGTATACCAAAAACATTGTTATGTGTAAAACGTAATTTTTTTGTTGAAATATGCTTCAAGGTGATGTTATATTATATATCAGTAATATGTGTTTAAGAGGGAGGGTATTTTAATATGAAAGAATACTTTACAGAAGACCAAAAGGAACGGGAAATTAACAAGGTTATTATTGAGGATGACAATGTGTTTATAATGGGTGAGTGCATTGAGGGCGAAGGCAAAAACTTTGTGCTTACAGGCAGTGCGGTTATAGATGGTGAAACCTATCAGGATTTTCAGGTAGAGTTTGAGCTAGTTAACGAGCCGGTAGAGGAAACGGCCGAGGCTGTTATGAGTCAAGAATGGGACTGGTATGATTATTTGTGTTAAAGGTGTTTTTAACAAGGACTGATAACAAATTGTATAAATACAAACGTAAAGAGTAGATAATAAAGGGGCTGTAGTTTTGGAAATACTTAACTGGAAAGAATTGCTTTATCCGTATGAACAGGCTGTTGCAGAGCTTACTCTTAAGTTGGAGTATACCATGACGGAGTACAAAAAGCTGGGTATGTATTCGCCCATGGAGAGTGTTACGGGTAGGGTTAAAAAGCCATCCAGTATATTAGATAAGGCCAATAAAAAAAGTATAACCCATGAAAAAATTGAAGAGGAAATTGAAGATATAGCTGGGGTAAGAATACTATGCCAGTTTGTTGAGGACATTCCTAAGGTTATTTCACTTATACACCGACGTGATGGACGTGACCTTACTATACTGGAAGAACGTGACTATATTACAAACACAAAGCCAAGTGGTTACAGAAGCTATCATATTATAATTAAGTACCCAATAAATTCGGTAGCAGGTTACCGTGAAATTTTGGCGGAAATACAGATACGCACCCTTGCCATGAACTTTTGGGCAGTTACGGAGCATTCGCTTAAATATAAATATAGTGGAAATATTCCAAAAGAAATTAAGGAAAGACTGATTAATTGTGCCGAGGCAGCCTTTAATATGGATAACGAAATGAGTACTATTCGTAATGAAATAATGTATGCTCAGCGTATAAATAAGCTTAAAGATAACCTTATTGCCGATATAATAGACTACATACAAAATTTGTATTTTGTGACAAAGCTAGATGAGATGGAGGCTGTTAACAAGCAGTTGGTAGATTTGTGGAGCAATGGAGATATAGAAAGCCTTAAAGCCTTTAAGGATAAGCTTAGTGAGATGGCTAAGGTATACGGAGTATAAAAATTTATGAGTTTATTTGCAATAGGAGATTTGCATTTATCGGGATTTAAGCCAAAGCCTATGGATATATTTGGTGAAAACTGGCAGCAGCACCAAAAAAAAATAAAAGATAATTGGTGTAAAACAATTACTGACAATGACACTGTGCTAATCCCCGGAGATATTTCTTGGGGACTTAATTTCAGTGAGGCAAAGTGCGATTTGGATTTTATAGCAAATTTGCCGGGTAAAAAGTTGTTGCTTAGAGGTAATCACGATTATTGGTGGAGCAGCGTGTCACGTCTTAATTCAATGTATGAAAATATGTATTTTATTCAGAATGATTATGTGGACTATGATGGAAAAGCTGTATGTGGCTCACGAGGATGGATACTGCCAAATGAACATAAGTTTGATGAAAACGACATGAAAACCTATAAACGAGAGCTTATTAGGTGCAGATTATCGTTAGAGCGTGCTGCAAAAAATAAATATGATGAAATAATTTTTATGATGCATTTTCCGCCTACTATATTTGGGGTAAAAGAAAATGCTTTTGTGGATATATTAAAAGAATATCCTGTTAAAACTGTTGTGTATGGACATCTTCATGGCAATGATAATTTCACAGCAGGAATAAAAGGAATGCACGATGGAATAGAATATCATTTGGTATCGTCAGACTATTTGAATTTTTGCCCGAAAAAAATTATGTGAAAGGAGAACTACCTATGGTAATTATGGTGATAGACGGGCAAGGCGGTGGTGTTGGAAAAGCAGTTATAGAAAAGCTGAAACCTATACTGCCGGAAGAACATGAACTGGTAGCAGTGGGCACAAACTCTATAGCAACAGCGAATATGATGAAAGCCGGTGCAGTTAATGTGGCAACGGGAGAAAATGCCGTTAAATACAATGCAGAAAGAGCCGATATAATATTAGGAAGTATAGGAATTATATCTGCAAATGCAATGTTTGGTGAGCTTTCGCCTGATATGGCAAATGCTATAAGTGAGAGTGAGGCTATGAAGATACTTGTACCACTTAAGCGTTGCGGGCTGTATGTTGTTGGAGTCAACACCGATTCTATGCCCAAGATGATTGATGAGGCTATTGATGTTGCAATGGATTTAATAAGAGGTGCTGGGCGTTCACATCACAAGCATTACCATTGTTAAAGTTATTATTTTTTACAAATTTTAAATTCGGGAGATTTCTATGGGAATAATTACAGTTTTTTTGATAGCATTGAGCCTTGCAATGGATGCTTTTGCGGTTTCGGTGTCTAACGGAATAGCACTTAAGAACTTTAAGGTATCGGATGGCATTAAGATGGGAGCATATTTTGGTTTGTTTCAATGTATGATGCCACTTATAGGCTGGCTGTTAGGCAATAGTGTACGTGTGTACATTGAGGCAGTGGACCACTGGATAGCTTTTTTCTTTCTTTTGCTTATAGGTGGAAACATGATAAAAGAAACATTGAGTAAAGATGATGACGAAGGCAACTGCAGTGTTGAATTTGTACTTACAAACAAAAAATTGCTTTTGCAGGCGATTGCCACTAGTATAGATGCTCTTGCTGTTGGCATAAGCTTTTCTTTATTGAAGGTTGATATTGTAAGTGCTGCAATTAGTATAGGTGTGGTGTGTTTTATTTTGTCGTTATTTGGCGGAATTCTTGGGAAAAAGCTTGGGAAGGTGTTTAAAGAACGTGCTGAGCTTTTTGGAGGAATTGTGTTAATAGTAATAGGTACGAAAATACTCATTGAACATCTGTTTTTTTAAGACATAATAACAAGAAAATTAATTTATATCGCAGTAAGTGCGGTGAAAAACCACTAAAATACGTAAAAAAATGAGCTTAAATTGCATAAATAGCACCAAAGTGACGGTTTTCGGTTATATCGAAACAGATTTCAGTAATTTAGCATTGAATTATTTTCTTTAATGTTCTATAATAATTACATTGTGATATTAAAATTTACTATTAATGTCTAAATTAAAATTTAATGTTTAATATTCAAAATCGAAAGGGAGTTTTTAGTATGTCTAAAGTAATGAAAACAATGGACGGAAATGAGGCTGCTGCTTATGCATCATACGCATTTACAGAGGTAGCTGGTATTTTCCCAATTACACCATCATCTCCAATGGCTGAAAAGACAGATGACTGGTCAGCAAATGGCAAGAAAAATATTTTCGGACAGACAGTAAAGGTAATTGAAATGCAGTCTGAAGCAGGTGCTTCAGGTACAGTTCACGGTTCATTATCAGCTGGTGCACTTACAACTACTTATACTGCAAGCCAGGGCTTACTTCTTATGATTCCTAACATGTACAAAATCGCAGGCGAATTATTGCCATGTGTATTCCATGTTAGTGCTCGTGCTCTTGCTTCACACGCACTTTCAATTTTTGGTGACCATTCAGACGTAATGGCTTGCCGTCAGACAGGCTTTGCAATGCTTGCATCAAACAGTGTTCAGGAAGTTATGGACCTTGCAGCTGTTTCACATCTTGCTACAATCGAAGGTAGAGTTCCTTTCCTTCATTTCTTTGATGGTTTCCGTACATCACATGAAATTCAGAAAGTTGAATGTCTTGATTATGATGAACTTAAAAAAATTACTGACCTTAATGCAGTAAATCAATTCAGAAGAAATGCTTTAAATCCTGAGCATCCTGTTCTTCGTGGTACAGCTCAGAACCCTGATATTTTCTTCCAGGCAAGAGAAGCTTGTAACCCATTTTATAACGAAATCGTTGGAACAACAGAAAAATACATGGCTGAAATCAGCAAGCTTACAGGTAGAGATTACCAATTATTCAATTACTACGGTGCTCCTGATGCTGACAGAGTTATTGTTGCTATGGGTTCCGCTTGTGAAGCTATTGAAGAAACAATTGACTATTTAGTAGCTAAAGGCGAAAAAGTTGGTATGGTAAAAGTTCATCTTTACAGACCTTTTTCAGCTAAACATTTACTTGCAGCTATACCTGAAACAGCTAAAAAGATTGCTGTTCTTGACAGAACAAAAGAGCCTGGTGCACTTGGCGAGCCTTTATACCAGGATGTTTGTACAGTAATGTTTGAAGCTAAAGAACAGCCTATGATAGTTGCAGGTCGTTACGGTCTTGGTTCTAAAGACGTTACACCAGCACAGTTTATTGCTGTTTACGAAAATCTTAAAGCAGACAAGCCTATGAATCACTTTACAATGGGTATTGTTGATGATGTTACAAATCTTTCACTTAACGTAGGTGCAGAGGTTGACGTAACAGGCGACGACGGTACAATCGCTTGTAAATTCTGGGGTCTTGGTGCTGACGGTACTGTTGGTGCAAACAAGAACTCAATTAAAATCATTGGTGACCATACAGATATGTATGCTCAGGCTTATTTCTCATATGACTCAAAGAAATCTGGTGGTATTACACAGAGCCATTTGCGTTTTGGTAAAAAACCAATTCATTCAACATATCTTGTAAAAACTGCTAACTTTGTAGCTTGTCACAAGCAAGAGTATGTAAATCTTTATGATATGCACACTGAGCTTAACCCAGGTGGAACATTCCTTCTTAACACTGAGTGGACAAAAGAAGAATTAAACGAAAAACTTCCAGCAGCTATGAAGCAGTATTTTGCTAAAAATAATATTAAATTCTACACAATCAATGGTACTCAGATTGCTAAAGAAATTGGTCTTGGCAACAGAATTAACTCTGTTTTACAGGCTGCATTCTTCAAACTTGCTAACATCATTCCTATTGATGAAGCTGTTGGTTACATGAAGGAAGCTATTAAAAAGAGCTATGGCAAAAAAGGCGATACAATCCTTAACATGAACTTTGCTGCTGTTGATAAGGGCGTTGATGGTGCTATTGAAGTTGAAATTCCAGCTGATTGGGCAACTGCTACAGACGGTGCTGCTGCTGTTAAGAGAGAAGTACCTGCTTTTGTTAAAGACATTGTAGAGCCTATCAATGCACAGAAGGGCGATTTCCTTCCTGTAAGTGCATTTGTTGGTCGTGAAGATGGTACATTCCCACAGGGTACAGCTGCTTACGAAAAACGTGGTGTTGCTGTTGACCTTCCAGCATGGAACAAGGATACTTGTATCCAGTGTAACCAGTGTGCTTATGTTTGTCCTCATGCTGCAATTCGTCCATTCCTTCTTACAGAAGAAGAAGCTAAAGCTGCTCCAGCTGCATTTGAAACTGTTGATGCAAAGGGCAAAGGTCTTGAAGGACTTAAGTATAGAATGCAGGTATCTGCACTTGACTGTTTAGGTTGCGGAAGCTGTGCTGTTGTATGTCCATCTAAAGAAAAATCACTTGTTATGGTTCCTGCAGCTACACAGAGTGCAGAAGCTGAAAACTGGTATTATGCAACAGATGATGTTACTGTTAAAGAAAATGTTATGCCTAAAGATAGTGTAAAGGGAAGCCAGTTTGTACAGCCATTGCTTGAGTTCAGTGGTGCATGTGCAGGTTGTGGAGAAACACCTTACGCTAAGCTTATTACACAGCTTTTTGGTGACAGAATGTACATTGCTAATGCAACTGGTTGTTCATCAATTTGGGGTGGTTCTGCACCATCTACACCATATACTACAAACCACAAGGGCTTTGGTCCTGCTTGGTCAAACTCTTTATTTGAAGACAATGCAGAGTTTGGTTTAGGTATGGCAATGGCTGTTAAACAGATGAGAGAAGGTCTTAGAGATAGACTTGAAGAACTTAAAGCTGTTAAGGGCTGTGAAGTTATGGCTGAAACAATTGACGCTTACATTGGTACAATGAGCGATGGTGAAGCTAATAAAGAAGCAACAGCTAAGCTTGTTGCACTTCTTGAAGAATTTAAGGGCAACGACGAGGCTAAGGCTATTGTTGATTTTGTTCTTGAAAATAAAGACCAGCTTGCTAAGAAGAGCCAGTGGATTTTCGGTGGTGACGGATGGGCTTACGACATCGGTTACGGCGGACTTGACCATGTTCTTGCTTCAGGCGAAGATGTAAATGTATTTGTATTTGATACAGAAGTTTACTCTAACACAGGTGGTCAGGCTTCTAAAGCTACTCCTGCAGGTGCTGTTGCACAGTTTGCTGCAAGTGGTAAGAAGATTAAAAAGAAAGACCTTGGTATGATGGCTATGAGCTACGGTTATGTATACGTTGCACAGGTTGCAATGGGTGCTAATCCAGCACAGCTTGTTAAAGCATTACTTGAGGCAGAAGCTTATGATGGTCCATCACTTGTAATTGCTTATGCTCCATGTATCAACCATGGTATTAAAATGGCAGGTGCTCAGACTGAAATTAAGAAAGCTGTTGAGGCAGGTTACTGGCATATGTTCCGCTTTAACCCAGAGCTTAAAGAACAGGGTAAGAACCCATTCACTTTAGACTCTAAAGAGCCAACAGGTAGTTTCCAAGATTTCATAAGAGGAGAAGTTCGTTACACTTCACTTCTTAGAACATTCCCTGGAATTGCAGAAGAGCTTTTTGCTAAGGCAGAGGAAAATGCTAAAGAAAGACTTGAAAGCTACAAAAGACTTGCAGCACAATAATTTATTGAAACATAAATAGTATTTAATATAAAAGCGGTTTTACTTGAGAAAGTTCAGGTAAAACCGCTTTTTAATTCTACGGCATAAAGATATTAATAATGCTAAGTGCAACTTTTTTTCTTTGCTTTTTTGTAATTTGTGGTATAATCTAATAAGGAAATATGACTGGGGTTGGTTATGCAGATGAAAAAAATGCTTTTGTTTTTGTTACTGATTTTTACTTTCTCGGGCTGTGTTTCAAACGCAGACGAAGCGGAAGAAATAAGGTTTGCCTTAAACCAGACACAACAGGAAAACTACAAAACCTTAATAGATAATGAATTAAAAAGTTTCTATTGGTATTATGATGAACAAAGTTTTGCTTATTTTCAAAGCACAGTACCTGATTTTGCTGATTCTACAAAAGCAATATTTGAGGCAAGCAAAGAAAACGGCTGTGAATTGGAAAAGTATAGTGGTCGAGAGGCAGTAGTATACACCGTGGATTTGATGCATTTTAATAAGAATAAAGCAGGAACTGCATATTTTTATTTCGTCAAAAATTCAATTGTTGGTATGTATTATGTGAGTATAGATAATACGGAAAGTGCCTACGACTTTAAAACTCGTAATGTTTTTTCAAAAGGCACACAGTTTGCTAATTATGAAACAGATAAATCGGTTATTGAGTATAAAAATATCAAATCAGCTAACATTCCAGATGGTTTTATGTCGGAAACTGTAGATAGTGCAGGGGACAAGCAATACATTAATATAGTGGATGGAAGCTTGACGGTTTACGAATTTAAAAACAACAGATTTTCCATTATGAAAAATATTCGCTCTTGGGGTCTGAATGGAAGTAAAGCCATGTCGGCAACTTTTTATGATGGCAATAAAATTGCAGTGCTTTTAGGTTCACAAGCCAGCAGCGGTGAAGAATGTGATAATGGTCGTCTTATTGCCGAAAAAATTGTGTTTCTTAATGAAGACTATAGCCTTACTGGTGAGGAGATGTTACTTACTAACAGTGCATACTCTTGTGTGGTAGCTGATGATGATAGGCTGTTACTAATAAATGATAGAAACATAGAAATTTATGCTAGTGAAAACGGCAAATGGGTGGTTAAAACCAGCTATTATACCAATGTTCAGGCAACAGCTTTTTTGTGTGATGATTTGGATGGTGACGGCGTTAAAGAGTATTTGCTTACCGACGGGAAGGATTTGTATTTGTATCGCAAAAATGGCATAAGTCTTAATTGCATATGGAGTACAAATATATCAGTTGAAAGTTTTTATGGATACATTTATGCAGGGGATACAAATAATGACCATGCAAAGGAAATATATGTATCCGACAACACAGGTACAGCTATAAGGTATACCATATCTAAAAATGGTCTTATTGCAAAAAATGACGACATTAGCTACAGTGACAGGTTTTATGTAAGCGATTTTAATAACGACGGACTGGCGGATTATATCAAAAGCCAGGGTGAGGAAAATTCTAGTAAAGCAGTGTATATTGCAGTTGAAGAGTGAGGTAAAAATGGAACACGAAAAATATATGATTGAAGCACTTAAAGAGGCGAAAAAAGCCTTTGACATAGATGAAGTACCTATAGGTGCAGTAATTGTGCATGAGGGAGAGATAATAGGTCGTGGATATAACAGGCGAAATACCGACCATAATCCACTATGTCATGCTGAAATAATAGCAATAAACCAAGCAGCCAAATTTATGGGTGATTGGCGTATTGAAAATTGCACTATTTATGTTACGGTTGAGCCATGTCCTATGTGTGCAGGTGCAATTGTACAGGCAAGAATACCTACGGTTGTTTTTGGTGCGGCAAATAAAAAAGCTGGATGTGCAGGCTCAGTTTTGAATATTTTGCAGGAACCACGCCTTAATCATAGAGCAGAGATAATAGAAGGTGTGTTATTTGATGAATGTAGTGGCATTATGAAGGACTTTTTTAAACGGTTTAGAAAATAATATCTTATAAACGCTTGAAAAAAACAGGTATTTTTGTTATAGATTAGTGTGTTGACATAATTTAAAAAAACGGTTATAATTATTAGGCAATATCAATATGTCATAAAATTTCCGTGCTAGCCGGGGAATTAGCGGCTCCCTATGCCCTTAAATCCGCTATAATGGGGGTGATGTCTGCTCTAGGCTTTTGTTTTTTAAGGTCTGCCCTTTGAAGAGAGCGTTGACGACTGAGTCTTGTGCAACAGGAACTTATGAATCGTGTCAGGTCCGGAAGGAAGCAGCACTAAATAACCACTTCTGTGTGCCGCAAGGTAGCTTAGTTTGAGCTAAGGACAAAGGTAACGCTTAGGGAAAAAGAGTCAAAAGCAGGCGCACGGATTCATATATTTTGCGTTGAATCCGCAGCACACAGAAATTATAATCTGTGTGCTTATTTTTTTGTAGAACCATAATTGACTTATATAAATAAATTTAAAGGAGGAGGTTGGGTTTTGGCTTATACAGCTTTATATAGAAAATTCAGACCTGACACCTTTAAAGGCGTTGTCGGTCAGGACCATATAGTGCGAACTCTTAAGAACCAAATGGTGTCAGGCAGAGTTTCTCATGCGTATCTTTTTTGTGGAACAAGAGGTACGGGGAAAACCTCCACAGCAAAAATATTTGCAAAGGCAATTAACTGCCTTAATCCCCAAGATGGTGAGCCTTGTGGTGAATGTGAGCTTTGCATATCAATGGCGGAGGGACGAAGCGTTAACGTAATAGAAATTGATGCCGCATCAAATAACGGTGTTGATAATATACGAGAAATCCGTGAGGAGGTAAAATATCCGCCTACGGAAGGACGTTTTAAGGTTTATATAATAGACGAGGTGCATATGCTTTCTACAGGGGCATTTAATGCACTTTTAAAAACCCTAGAAGAGCCACCAGAGCACGTTATATTTATACTAGCTACAACAGACCCACAAAAAGTACCTGCAACTATACATTCACGTTGCCAAAGATTTGATTTTAAGAGGATTTCCACAGGAGAAATAGTTGCTACACTTAGAGGATACATCGAAAAAGATGGCGGAAACGTAACGGACAAGGCACTGCATTATATTGCAGCTTTAGCAGACGGTTCTATGCGTGACAGTCTTAGCATACTGGACCAGTGCATGGCATTTTATTATGGGGAGGAAATAACCCTTGAAAAGGTGCTGGACATTGCAGGTGCGGTAGATACTTCGGTATTTTTTGAAATTACTGAGGCACTGAATAATAAAAATGCCGCAAAAAGCATGGATATTATTGATGATATTATAAATGATGGTCGTGATGTTGGGCAGTTTGTAACCGAACTTACGGTGCATTTGCGAAATTTGCTTGTTACACTTACAGTAAAAGAGGCAGATTCAATATTGGACATGGCAGAGGAAAACATTGACCGGCTTAAAGTGCAGGCAAAGACTATGTCTGCTGAGGAACTGATATTTCTTATCAAAACTTTTTCACGTCTTAGCGGTGAAATGAAATATGCAAATAATCAGCGTATACTGCTGGAGGTGGAGCTTATTAAGCTTTGCTCTCCATCTGAAAAAACTGATTTTGATGCAGTTATTGCAAGACTTGCAGGCCTTGAGCGACAAGTGAAAGATGGCGTTATGGTATCGGGCGTAAGCACTTCAGTGCAGGTGCCTGCTAAAAAAGCACAGCCCAAAAAACAGCGACCAAAGGCATTGCCTGAGGATATAACCGCAGCAATTGATATTTGGGGTGATATGATTTCTGAGTTTAACCCTATATTACAGGGACTTATGTCAGCTACAAAGCCTGGGTACATGGAGGATGGACGGCTGACTATAGTTTGTGATAATTTGGCAGTCGAGGGACTTTTAAGGGATAAAATTCCAGAAATTAAAGAGGCATTTGATAAAAGGCTGAAAAAGGAATTTGAAATAAAAACTATTGTAAAGTCTGAATTTGAAGCATGGGAGCGAGTTACATATGGTGAAAATCAACCAGAAAGTGACCCTGAGTTTGAAAGTCTTATGGGAGGATATTTCCCCGAGGCGGAATTTGAATAGATATGGAATTTTGAAGTTTGTGTAAAGGCTTGCAAGGTTTGAAATGAGTTCCAATGTTTTTCTAAAATATATTAAAATTAAATGGAGGAATGAGAAATGGCAAAAGGTGGATTTGGTGGAATGGCTGGAATGGGTGGCATGAATATGAACAACCTTATGAAGCAGGCACAGAAAATGCAGAAACAAATGGAGGAAGCACAAGCTTCTTTAGCAGAAAAAACTATTGAAACTACATCAGGTGGCGGTGCAGTAAAAATTATTATAACTGGCAAAAAAGAAATACAATCAATTAAAATAAACCCAGAGGTTGTTGACGCAGATGATGTTGAAATGCTTGAGGATTTAATTCTTTCAGCAGTAAATGAGGCTGTTCGTCAGGCAGATGAAATGTCAAACAGCACTTTGGGCAAAATAACAGGCGGAATGGGCGGCGGCTTATTCTAAAAAAACGGATGCAACAAATCCCCTGCCTATGGTGGGGGTGTTTGCTATCTGCCATTTTTAAGGAGAATGTAGATGAATTATTATGGCAACCCAATAACACGTCTTATAGAAGAACTTAGCTTGTTACCGGGTATAGGCGGCAAAAGTGCACAAAGGCTGGCATTTCATATTATCAATATGCCACATGAGAAGGTGGAAAACCTATCTACGGCTATTATGGAAGCTAAGGAAAATGTAAGATATTGTTCTTGCTGTCAAAACCTTACAGACGAGGACCCATGCCCTGTGTGCAGTAATCCTAACCGTGATGGCAGGGTTATTATGGTGGTGGAAGACCCACGAGATATGGCGGCATACGAAAAAACAAAAGAATATCACGGTGTGTACCATGTATTGCACGGTGCAATAAGCCCCATGCTTGGCATAGGCCCACAGGATATTAAAATAAAAGAACTCCTTGCACGTATGGGCGAGAATGAAGTGGACGAGCTTATTTTGGCAACAAACCCAAATGTTGAGGGCGAAGCAACGGCAATGTACATTAGCAGGCTTATAAAACCACTAGGGGTTAAGGTAACTCGTATAGCAAATGGTGTTCCCGTAGGTGGAGATTTGGAATACATTGACGAGGTTACTCTTTCAAGGGCCTTGGAGGGAAGAAGAGAAATGTAAGGAGGTACGCTGAAAATTATGAGTATAGCTGACAAGATATTTATTGAAAATTGCACCGATATAATTGAAAATGGATTTTCAACAGAGAACGAAAAGAATAGACCAAAATGGGATGATGGAACATATGCCTATACCATTAAAAAGTTTGGCGTTGTAAACCGCTACGACCTTTCTAAGGAATTTCCCATTACAACACTTAGATACACAAATTGGAAAGCGGCAATAGATGAAATGCTTTGGATTTGGCAGAAAAAAAGCAACAAGGTTTCAGAACTTAACAGCCACATCTGGGACGAATGGATGGGCGATGATGGGACTATAGGCAAGGCATATGGCTATCAGCTTGGTGTTAAGCACAAGTATAAAGAGGGCGAGTTTGACCAAGTAGACAGAGTTCTTTTTGACCTTAAAAACAATCCTTATAGTCGTAGAATTATGACAAATATTTATACCTTTAGTGATTTGCATGATATGAATTTGTATCCATGTGCTTACAGCATGACCTTTAATGTTGTGGATGGGCGTCTTAATGCAATACTTAACCAAAGAAGTCAAGATACACTTATGGCAAACAACTGGAATGTTGTGCAGTATTCAGTTTTGATTCATATGTTGGCACAGGTAAGTAATTTGCAGGTAGGTGAACTGGTTCATGTTATAAGCGATATGCACATTTACAACAGGCATATAGAAATGGTTAAAAAACTTATAGAAAGAGAACCATTGCCAGCACCGATATTTAAAATAAACAAAAGCGTTACAAATTTTTATGACTTTACAGTGGATGATTTTGAAATATTGGACTATAATTATGGTGAAAGTATTGGAAAAATACCTGTAGCTGTGTGAGGTGAATTTTAATGATAATGATAGTGGCGGCAGATGAAAAATGGGGAATAGGCATAAATGGAGATTTACTTATGCCATTGCCTGAGGATATGATGTTTTTCAGAGAAAAAACAAAAGATTCTGTAATTATTATGGGCAGAAAAACTTTGCTGTCGTTTCCTGATGGCAAACCACTTAAAAATCGCATAAATATAGTGATTACTGGGGATAAAAATTTCGTTGAGGATGGATGCGTAGTTTGCCACAGCGTTGAAGAAGCTGCTCAAATAAGCAAAAATTATAAGGACAAGGATGTGTTTGTTGTAGGCGGCGGAACGGTATATAGGCAGATGCTTAAATACTGTGATACAGCATATATAACAAAAATTTGCAAAACCTTTAATGAGGCAGACACTTTTATAGATAATCTGGATACATTTGGTGAATGGTCGGTTGTCGATGAAAGTGAGTTACGACAGCACAACGGAGTTGAATTTAAATTTGTTACCTATAAAAAGCATTAAAAGAAAGTTAGGATAATACTAAAAGCTTCCGAAAAAATCGGAGGCTTTTTTGTATATTTGTTTTTAAGTTGACAAACTATAATATTATGCATATAATTGTGTTATACCCCAGTGGGGTGTAGGGAGGTGTGCAATATGAAAGAAAAATTTGATGTTACGGGAATGACGTGCAGTGCGTGCAGTGCCCATGTGGAAAAAAGTGTAGCCAAAGTAAATGGTGTTGATAAGGTAGCCGTTAGTATGCTTCAAAATAGTATGACGGTAGAATTTGATGCAGAAACAACAAATCCTGAAGAAATTATAAAAGCGGTTGAAAAGGGAGGATATGGGGCTAAAATAGCAGGTGAAACTGCTAAAACCACCCAGAATGTTGACCAAATTGTTATAAATGAGATTAAAGAAATGAAACAAAGGCTTATAATTTCATTTATATTTTTAATTCCTTTGTTTTATATTTCTATGGGTCATATGCTGAATGCACCACTTCCGACCATAATTACGGGGCATGAAAATATGATGGTTTTTGCCCTTACACAGCTATTTTTAACATTGCCAGTTATGTATATTAACCGAAAATATTTTCAAATTGGGTTTAAAAGCCTTGTCAATCTGGCACCTAATATGGATACGCTTATTGCTATCGGTGCAACAGCGGCGGCGGTGTACAGTGTTTATGCCATATTTAAAATGGGCTACAACATGGGGCATGGAAACATGGATTTGGCCAAAGCCAACATGATGGATTTATATTTTGAGTCTGCAAGTATGATACTTACCCTTATTACCCTTGGCAAATTTCTTGAAACACGTTCTAAGGGAAAAACAAGTGAGGCAATAAGCCGCTTGTTGGATTTAGCACCTAAAAAGGCAACAATTTTACTTGATGGGAAAGAAGCAGTTATTCCTATTGAGGATGTTTTAACAGGGAATTTGGTTATTGTTAAGCCAGGTGAAAGTATTCCTGTAGATGGAATAATAACCGAGGGTTCTTCCGCAGTGGATGAATCGGCTATTACAGGTGAAAGCATACCTGTTGAAAAACAGCCTGGAGATAAGGTTATTTGTGCAACAATAAATAAAACAGGAAGTTTTAAATTTGAGGCAACAAATGTTGGTGGAGATACAACCCTTGCACAGATTGTACGCCTTGTGGAGGAGGCATCAAGCAGTAAAGCACCAATAAGCAAGCTTGCTGATAAGGTTGCAGGTGTATTTGTGCCTGTAGTTATAGTTATAGCGTTAGTGGCATCTATTATATGGTTGTTGGCTGGTTTTGGTTTAAGCTTTGCTCTTTCCATAGGCATTGCTGTTTTGGTTATATCTTGTCCATGTGCATTGGGCCTTGCAACGCCAACGGCTATTATGGTTGGCACGGGAAAGGGTGCAGAAAGCGGAATTCTTATAAAATCCGCAGAAAGCCTTGAAATAGCCCATCTTATAAACACAGTGGTTTTGGACAAAACAGGTACAATAACAGAAGGAAATCCACAGGTTACTGATATTATATGCACAGCGGATATTGAGGAAAAAGAGCTTATAAAAATTGCGGCATCGGCAGAAAAATATTCTGAGCATCCTTTGGCAGAGGCTATAACTAAAAAAGCAGAAGCTGACGGCATAGAGTTGTATATAGTAACAAATTTTAAGGCATTCTTAGGGCGAGGTATAGAGTGTATAGTTGACGGTAAGAAAATACTTGCAGGTAATTTAAAAGCTATGTCTGAGAGTGGTGTAGACGTAGGAAAAAATATAAATAAAGCAGCAAGTCTTGCCCATGAAGGTAAAACTCCGTTATACTTTGCAGTGGACGGAAAGCTGGCAGGTATTATTGCTGTTGCAGACGTAGTTAAAAAGAATAGTAAAAAGGCAATAAGTCAGCTTAAAAAAGCAGGCATAGAGGTTATTATGCTTACAGGTGACAATGCTGTTACGGCAGAGGCAATACGTAAGGAAATGGGCATAAATCGTGTTGTAAGCGAGGTTATGCCACAGGATAAGGAAGCAGAAATAAGGCGTTTACAGGCAGAGGGTAAAAAAGTTGCAATGATAGGCGATGGCATTAATGATGCACCTGCTCTTGCTCGTGCAGATGTGGGTATTGCAATTGGAGCAGGCACAGATGTAGCTATAGAGTCAGCAGATATTGTGCTTATGAAAAGCGACTTAATGAGTGCTGTGGAGGCAATAGAGCTTAGTCGTGCAACCATAAAAAATATAAAGCAAAATCTGTTTTGGGCATTTTTCTACAATGTGATTGGTATACCTGTTGCGGCAGGGCTTTTATATCCGTTTTTGGGAATAAAGCTTAACCCTATGCTGGCGGCTGGTGCAATGAGTCTTAGCTCAGTTTTTGTGGTTACAAACGCATTAAGACTAAGATTTTTCAAGCCATCTTTCATTTTGAAGAATGAAGTTAGTAAAGAAATTAAAACTAAGGAGGAAAATAAAATGACTGAAAAAACAATGGTAATTGAGGGTATGATGTGTGCACATTGTACAGGAAGAGTGGACAAGGCATTAAATGAAATCGAAGGTGTTACAGCAACAGTAAGCCTTGACGAAAAAAGTGCATTTTTAAAATTAAGCAAAAATGTTAGTGATGAAGAGCTTACAAAAGCAGTTACAGAGGCGGGATATGAGGTTATGTCTATAAAATGAGGTGAATTATGCAGGCAGATAAAGTAACGGTAACTCGTCTTTTAAAAACAGCAAGAGGGCAGATAGACGGCATAATTAAAATGATAGAAGAAGACAGATATTGCATTGATATTTCTAATCAACTTATGTCAGCCGATGCTATTTTGCGTAAGGCGAATAAAGAGGTAATACGTGCCCATATGAAAGGCTGTGTAAAACAAGCTTTTGAGAACGGGAATGAGGATGAAAAAATAGATGAGTTAATTGAAATTATTTATAAATTAACAAAATAAGCTGAAAAATTTTGGCTTAAAATTAGTATAATGCACAGGGGGAAACAGACTTTGAAGGATAGATATGGCTTTGATGATTTGGTGGAAATAATACGGATTTTGCGAAGTAAAAACGGCTGTCCATGGGATAAGGTGCAAACCCACGAAACCCTTAGAGATAGCATGATAGAAGAGGCATATGAGGTGGTTGAGGCTATAAACAACAAGGATATGGAAAACCTTTGTGAGGAACTTGGAGATGTGCTTATGCAGGTTATATTTCATGCAACAATGGAGGCTGAAAAAGGCGGCTTTACCCTTGAAGATGTTTATGATGGAATAAGCAAAAAAATGATTTCACGCCATAGTCATATATTTGCATCAGATGTTGCAAACACCCCAGAAGACGTTGTTGTAAATTGGGAAAAAAATAAGAAAAAGGAGAAGGGCTATAAAACTCAAACACAGGTGTTGGAAAGCATCCCAAAGGCATTGCCAGCACTTACACGTGCAAGGAAGATACAAGCAAAGGCGGCAGACGTGGGATTTGATTTAGAGAACCTTGATGAGGCGATAAAAAAACTTGAAGAAGAAATAGATGAACTTAAAAATGCTTTAAATTCTGGGGATGAAGGCATTGCGGAGGAATATGGTGATGTTTTGTTCTCGTGTGTAAATATTTCCAGATTTTTAGGGCTAAATCCAGAGTTTGCCTTGACAAATTCGTCAGAAAAGTTTATAAATAGATTTAGGTATATTGAGGAGACTGCTCTTTCCAGAGGAAGAACACTAGAGAATTTGACCATTTTGGATATGGACCAGCTATGGGAACAGTCTAAACAGTAAGCTTTATAACTATCTTTAAGGAGGAAATATAATGAATAAATCAGAGTTAATCGCAGCTATGGTTGAAAAGGCTGAAATTAGTAAAAAAGATGCAGAAAAGGCTTTAAAAGCTTTTGAAGAGGTTGTTGCAGAAGAACTTAAAAATGATGGAAAAATTCAATTGGTTGGGTTTGGCACATTTGAAGTTGCTCAGAGAGCTGCAAGAATTGGTAGAAATCCTCAGACAGGCGAAGACATGGAAATCAGTGCATCAAAAGCACCTAAATTTAAAGCAGGTAAAGCTTTGAAAGATGCTGTAAACGAATAAGTAATCTAACCTGCCTGTACTGTAATTAGTACAGGCTTTTTATTTTTTGTGCGGAGGAATTAAAATGAGATTAGACAAATATCTTAAAGTATCACGTATTATTAAACGCAGAACCATAGCTAATGAAGCTTGTGATGCCGGACGAGTTTCCATTAATGGAAAAGCTGCAAAAGCATCAGTAGATGTTAAAGTAGGCGATGTAATAGAAATTCGCTTTGGAAACAATATTACAAAGGTTGAAGTATTATCTCTGTCAGAAAACCCACGTAAAGAAGAAGCTGCAAATATGTATAAAAGTTTGTAAAAGGAAAGACTAAGCCACATGGTTTAGTCTTTTTTTTTTGAACCGTCATATAATGTATAAATATATTTTGGAGGTTGGCTATGACTGAAGACAGACATACAAGCTGTAAACACAGAGTAATTATTGACGAGCGTTCAACTGCTACGGTTGATGGAGTTACGGAGGTTATATCTTTTGATGAGGAAAGTATTGTGTGCGAAACTGATATGGGTGTGCTGGTTTTAAAGGGTAAAAATATGCACGTCGAAAAGCTTAATTTGGAACAGGCACAGCTTAGTGTTCAGGGCGAAATTGAATCTCTTGAATACAGTGATGAAGGCATATTATCTAAAAATAATGGTGGTCTTTTGGGCAGGATATTCAAATAAATGGGGTGGCTCAATGATACTATCACTAAGCTACCAAGCACGGCTTTTTATTACAACAATGGTTTGGGGCTTTATATTGGCGTTTTGTTATGATGTTGTTAAAGTTGTTCGCATGGTATTTAAGCACAAAAAAATATTTGTACAGATAGAAGATGCGGTGTATTGGTTTACGGTAGTTTTTGTTATTTTTTTTGTAATGCTAGGCGTAAGCTTTGGTGAAATACGTGTATTTTGTGTTGCAGGTGTATTTTTGGGCATGATTTTTTATTTTTTAGCCATAAGCCCTTTGTTTTTAATGGTTTCTGAAAGGGTAGTTAATGCAGTTAAATGGATTATACGACTTTTTTTGGAAATTTTGGTTACGCCGTTTCGACTTTTGTGGCGTGTTTTTAAAGTTCCATGCAAAAAAACAAGCAATTTGATTACCAAAATTTATAAAAAAGCATTGCATTTGTTTACAATGTATGTAAAAATATACACAAAGAAATGGTTTAAAAACCTTGGCATACTTTTGAAAAAGATATAATCGAGGGTGTATATTATGAGCAAAGCCAGAGAAAAAACAAAAAAAGAAAAATCCTTAACAAGCATAATGGTATTTTGCTTTATGCTTATTTTTACTATGGCAGTCTGTGCAAATTTATTTGCACAAAGCCGTAAGTTGTATGCGTTAAAGGGTGAAAAAACGGAAATTTTACAAAAAATAGATGATGCACAAACTGAAAATGACCAGCTGAAAAATCAACAGGATTACTATACAAGTGATGTTTACATAGAAAAAGTAGCACGGGAACAGCTGGGGCTTATTATGCCTGATGAGATGGTTTTTAAGAACCGGGTGGAATAAATTAAAAAAAATTGCAGAAAACTATTGACAATTGACCCAAGCACGTCTATACTTATGCAAGTAACTGATTTGGCGGAGTAGCTCAGTTGGCTAGAGCACGCGGTTCATACCCGCGGTGTCAGGGGTTCAAATCCCTTCTCCGCTATTTCGGCCCGTTGGTCAAGCGGTTAAGACGTGGCCCTCTCACGGCTGAAACAAGGGTTCGATTCCCTTACGGGTCATTTAACTTCATATTTATTCCAGTTACTATGGGAGTTTAGCTCAGCTGGGAGAGCGCTTGCCTTACAAGCAAGATGTCACAGGTTCGAGCCCTGTAATTCCCATAGAAAAGACCATAGACTTATTGTTTATGGTCTTTTTAATTTAATATTAACATTGTACCCGTACAATTGTTACTTTTTTACTATGATTCATAGAAGTACGAGTTTTTTTGTGCTATTATCTCACTAACAAAATAATATGAAATGAGGTATAGTAATATGAAAAATTTATCGGCTAGAGAATTGTGTATTAAGGGACTTTTGATTGCATTGGTGGCAGTATCCACAATGGTTATTAGTGTGCCAGTGGCAGCTACAAATGGGTATATACATTTAGGGGACAGTGTGATTTTGATAAGCAGCATATTTTTTGGTTGGGAATATGGTCTTATCGCAGGTGGTGTTGGCTCTATGATGGCAGATTTACTTAGCGGATATGCCCATTGGGCACCATTTACATTGGTTATAAAAGCAATTATGGGCTTAATAATAGGCAAGATGGCTAATTATGACGGTGTAAAAGGCAACTTTTTTTCAGCAAGAAATGTAATTGCTGCTTTAGCAGGTATTGTATGGATGATTTTTGGATACCTTGTAGGCGGAACAATACTCGAGGGAAGTTTTACAGTGGCACTTACATCTATACCAAGCAATATTGTTCAGGGCGTTGGCGGTTTTGTGATTTATATGGTTATTGGAGCGGCGTTAAATAAGGCTAAGATATATAAACTGTTACCAGTAAAATAAGGGGAGAGTTGACGTATGAAAATAGTTATTATTGAACCATTAGGAATTACATCTTCAAAGGTTAGTGAGGTAATAAAACCCATTAAAGAGGCAGGACATGAGATTGTTTACCACGAAACTCGTACAGAGGAAACTTCTGAATTAATTGAACGAGGCAAGGAGGCAGAAATAATAATAGTTGCAAATTTACCATTAAGGAA
The DNA here is from genome assembly GCA_003543235.1 of Lachnospiraceae bacterium. Lineage (GTDB taxonomy): Bacteria > Bacillota > Clostridia > Lachnospirales > Anaerotignaceae > UBA8514. The sequence continues at coordinate 95,723 of DPJA01000009.1, read as the reverse complement.
AGCTGTTATTGAAAACTGCCCTAATTTAAAAATGATTTCAGTGGCGTTCACAGGTGTGGACCATATAGATACAGAATTTTGCAAGGGAAAGGGAATTACTGTGTGCAATGCCGCAGGATATTCCACTAATGCAGTGGCAGAGCTTACATTTGGTCTTGCTATATCAGTTTTGAGAAATATACCAGCGTGTGATACCGCTGTACGTAACGAGGGGACAAAAGCGGGACTTGTTGGTTGTGAGCTGTTTGGTAAAAAATTTGGAATTATAGGTACAGGTGCTATAGGCTCCAGAGTTGCAGAGATTGCTATGGCATTTGGCTGTAATGTGCTTGCTTATAGCAGAAGTATAAAGCCACAGCTGGAAGAAAAGGGCGTTAAGTTTGTTTCTATGGAGGAACTGCTTGAACAAAGTGACATTGTATCATTGCACGTGCCTTTTAATAACACCACAACAAAGCTTATAGGCAACAAGCAGCTTCAGCTTATGAAAGAAACAGCAATACTTATAAACACTGCTCGTGGCGGTGTTGTAGACAGCGAGGAGCTGGCAAAGGCACTTAACAACGGGGAAATAGCAGGTGCAGGTATTGATGTGTTTGAGATGGAACCACCAATACCATCAACACATCCGCTTATTAAAAGCAAAAATACGGTGGTAACACCACACGTTGCTTTTGCATCAGAAGAAGCTTTATACACTCGTGCTGGTATAGTTGTTGAAAATATACTTAAATGGGAACAGGGAATGCCACAGAATTTAATTGTGTAATTTTGTATATAATATAATAGTCAAGTGAAAAAAAGGAAAGTGTTGCGTTTGCAACAGTCTTTCCTTTTTTTGTGTAGTATAATAACAGTATAAAAGGTATTTATTGACGTAAATTGTACAAGTTGGTATAATCTATTAGTGAAGAAGTTTTTATATCTTTTGAGGAGGCAATTATGTTAGAATTAAAAAACATATCATACACTGTTGAAGGTGAAAAGGATATTATCAATAATGTAAGTTTAAAGGTAGAGGATGCAAAATTTATAGTTATCACAGGACCTAATGGCAGTGGTAAAAGTACTCTTGCAAAAATTATTGCTGGTATTGTTAAGCCTACAAAAGGTGAAATTTTATTTGATGGACAAGATATTACACAAATGAGCATTACTGATAGAGCAAAACTCGGTATAAGCTTTGCATTTCAACAGCCTGTAAGGTTCAAAGGTGTTACCGTTAAAGACCTTATAAATCTTGCAAGCGGACAAAGTCTTTCAACGTCTGAAGCCTGTCAATACCTTTCTGAGGTTGGTCTTTGTGCAAGAGATTATATCGACAGAGAGGTTAACGCATCTCTTTCAGGCGGAGAGCTTAAAAGAATTGAAATTGCAACAATTATGGCGAGAAAAACCAAGGTTTCTGTTTTCGATGAACCAGAAGCAGGGATTGATATTTGGAGTTTTAAAAACCTCATTGATGTATTTGAAAAAATTCATACTGAGATTAAAGGCACTATTATTATTATTTCTCATCAAGAAAGAATACTTAATATTGCCGATGAAATTATTGTGCTTGCAAATGGAGGTATTGCTACCCGTGGTACTAAGGAAGAAATTATGCCTACATTGCTTGAACAGGCCGAAATGGCTTATTCTGGCTGCCAGTACTACAGGGAGGAAGAATAATTATGAATGATGACATTAGAGATATTTTACTTGCAGAGGTTTCAGAATTGCATAATGTGCCTGCTGGTGCATACAATATAAGGTTGAATAGCCAACTTGACGGGCGAAATTCAACAGCAAATATTGAAATTGTTGGAAAAACAGACAAAAGTGGTATTGATATAATAATTAAACCAAATACTAAGAACGAGAGCGTGCATATACCGGCTATTGTAACAAAGGCTGGAATACACGACCTTGTTTATAACGATTTTTATGTTGGAGAAAATGCTGACATTGTTATTGTTGCAGGTTGTGGTATACACAATGATGGCAGCCAGAATAGCGAGCATAATGGTATTCACAGATTTTTTCTTGGCAAAAATTCCAGAGTGAGATATGTTGAAAAACATATAGGCACAGGCGATGGTGCGGGTGAAAGAATTATAAATCCGCAAACTGTTATTGAAGCGGATGAGGGAAGTTATATTGAGCTGGAAACAACACAGCTTAAAGGTGTAGATTCCACCATAAGAACAACAAAGGCACACGCAAAGGCAGGAGCTTCGGTTGTTGTTAAGGAAAAGATACTTACCCATGGTAATCAATATGCTGAAACTAGGTTTGAGATTGATATGGATGGCGATGATTCAAGTGTAAGCCTTGTATCACGTTCGGTGGCTAAAGACAAATCCAAGCAAAAGTTTGTTTCTGTTATAAATGGCAATGCACGTTGTATAGGTCATTCGGAGTGTGATGCAATTATTATGGATAATGCAGTGGTTACTGCTGTGCCAGAGATTACAGCCAACAATGTGGAGGCTTCACTTATACATGAGGCGGCTATAGGCAAAATTGCCGGAGAACAGATTGTAAAGCTTATGACCTTGGGTCTTACAGAACAAGAGGCAGAAGCACAGATTGTAAATGGATTTTTAAAATAATAAGCTATCCTTATAAGGAGGTGCTGGTATGGGTTTTGATTTAAGTTTAACTACCCTTTGGCTTGTTTTATTTGTGATTTTTGTTGTAGCAGAGGTGGCAACGGTAGGTGCATTGGTGTCTATCTGGTTTTGCGTAGGCTCTCTTGCAGCGATGGTTGCGGCAAGGGCTGGTACGTCGCTTATTGTTCAGGTTGTTGTGTTTTTGGTTGTATCAATTGCATTGCTTGTGCTTACAAAGCCTTTTATTAAAAAGGTGCTTAAGCAAAAAAGTGAGCCTACCAATGCAGATGTAATAATAGGGCACGTTGGTGTTGTTGTTGAGGAAATTGATAACTTTGCTGAAAAAGGTGCTGTTAAAATTGATGGCAAGGTATGGACAGCACGAAGCCTCGACAGCGGCAAAGGTATACAGAAAGACAGCAAGGTGAAAATCGTTAAGATTCAAGGTGTTAAGGTATTGGTAGAGGAAGTTTAAGAAGTTTAGAAGGAGAGATGCAGTATGGGATTTATACCGGTTTTAGTTCTTGCAATAATTATACTTGTACTAGTTGTAAGCAACCTTAAAGTAGTTCCTCAGGCATATGTTTATGTTATTGAAAGACTGGGTGCTTACTATACAACATGGGGAACAGGGTTACATTTTGCACTTCCTGTTTTAGACCGTGTGTCCAAAAAGGTTAATTTAAAAGAATTAGTTGCGGATTTTCCTCCACAGCCTGTTATTACAAAGGATAACGTAACAATGCAGATAGATACGGTTATCTATTTACAGATTACAGACCCTAAGCTTTATGTGTATGGTGTTGATAACCCAATTAGGGCTATTGAAAACCTTACAGCAACAACACTTAGAAATATTATAGGTGACTTAGAACTTGACCAGACACTTACATCACGTGATATAATTAACTCTAAAATGCGTATTATCCTTGATGAGGCTACAGACCCATGGGGTATCAAAATTAATCGTGTTGAGCTTAAAAACATTATGCCTCCTAAAGAAATTCAAGATTCTATGGAAAAACAGATGAAAGCAGAACGTGAAAGACGTGAGAGAATTCTTCAGGCAGAGGGCGAGAAAAGAAGTGCTATACTTGTTGCAGAAGGCGAGAAAGAAAGTACAATTCTTCGTGCTGAAGCATCAAAAGCATCTGCAATTCTTCAAGCTGAGGCAGCAAAGGAATCTACCATAAAACGTGCCGAAGGTGAAGCAGAGGCTATTATGAAGGTACAACAGGCAACGGCTGAGAGTATTAAGCTGCTTAATGAAGCTGCACCACAGAAGGGCGTTATTGCTATAAAGAGCCTTGAAGCGTTTCAGAAGGCTGCTGACGGACAGGCAACAAAGATTATCATACCGTCAGAAATTCAGAGCCTTGCAGGGCTGGCAACGGCATTTAAAGAGCTTACATTAGACGATAAGCCACAACTTACAAAGTGAGAAATGAACCAGATAGAACATAGTTAAAGAGTATATGTGGTTTGTCATTAATACCCACGCATATAAAAAGCCACAAGCATTTTGCTTGTGGCTTTTGGTTTATTTAAAATAAATGATTTTTTAATATTCGGTAGGTATTTGTGACGGCATTTCTATCATCTCTATTTTAGTTTCACGCATGGAATTAAAAGAGGAATATCCAACGGCGGCAAGTATTATTGCTCCACCTATAAGGTCACGCATGGTTGGTATTTCATGTACCAATATAAATGCAAGAATAATGCCATACAGTGGCTCTAAACACGTTGCAACAGTAGCAGTTTGAGCACTTACACCTTTAAGTGACGTTATATACAGTAACCTTGAAAGTAAAGTGAAGATAGTACCAAAAATAATGAATGTACCAATTTGTGTGTTATCCAATGGCTTAATTCCAACTATAAGAACAAACGGTAGAAGTAAAAAGAAAACTATTGCTTGTTCATAGAATGAGATAACAATTCCTTCATATATTTTAACATACTTTCGCTCCAACATAGAAACAAGTGCAAAGGAGAAACCAGCAAAAATACCCTCGATAACGCCCATAAACACAGAACTTCCAAGTTCAACCTTTGGTAAAACAAAGATTACACCGCAGAATGCAAAAATGGCAGCAAAAACATCGCTTTTTTTCAGGTGTTCATCAAAAAATATCGGTTCTAAAAAGGTTGTAAAAATAGGACAGGTGGAAAACGTAAGCAATGCTATTGCAACAGTTGAAATTTTCACACTGTTGTAAAAAGCAAGCCAATGCAACGCCAATATTCCGCCTATCAGCAGAACAATGCCATAATCTCTTTTGCTGTTAAGCCTTATGGATATTTTATTTAGCTTAAAATAAATTCCTGTAATAACAAAGGAAATTAAAACACGACCAGCTACAATAACAAAGGTGGGTTGGTGAATAAGTTTTCCAAAAAGGCTTGATGAGCCAAACATAAAAATTGCCATGTGCATCATTAATAAACTTTTGTTTTTAACGTTCATAATAAAAAATCCTCAATTCATAATGTATATATTTTATTAACTATTATATCACTGTTTCGATTAACGTCAATGGAATTGCACAAAAGAGAGCAAAATATAGAAATAAGTTGTTTGACAGGAGATAAGGTGATATAATAGTTTGGTTATAGGTTACATATTTGTATTTAAGGAGGAATTTACCCCGTGGGAAAGTTATTCGGCACAGACGGCGTTAGAGGTATTGCTAACACGGAACTGACAGGTGAATTAGCATATAATTTGGGCAGAGCAGGCGCTTATGTGCTTACAAAAGAAACAGACCATGCACCTAAAATTTTGGTTGGCATGGACACAAGAATGAGCGGAGATATGTTGGAAAGTGCCCTTGTGGCAGGAATTTGTTCAGTTGGTGCACACGCAATATTGGCAGGAGTTGTACCTACACCAGCCATTGCATATTTAGTACGCAAATATAATTTGGATGCAGGTGTTGTTATTTCGGCATCACATAATCCAGTTGAATACAACGGAATTAAGTTTTTTAATAAGGACGGCTATAAATTACGTGATGAGCTTGAAAATGAAATTGAGGATATACTTTATAATAAAGAGGAAATACTGCCAAAGCCTATTGGAGGCGAGGTTGGTACAAAATCTATATCAGAGGATGCCATTGAGGATTATATTGAGTTCTTAACAAAATCATGCCCAGTGAGGTTAGATGGCATTAAGGTTGCACTGGATTGCTCTAATGGGGCGGCTTACAAGGCAGGGCCTATTTCTATACTTAACCTTGGTGCTTCAATGTGCATTATCCATAACGAGCCTGATGGCATGAACATTAATAAAAACTGTGGCTCTACAAATATGGACGATTTAAAGAAATTTGTCGTTGAAAATGGAGCAGATATTGGTTTTGCTTTTGATGGTGATGCTGATAGATGCCTTGCTGTTGATGAAAACGGCCAGCTTATTGACGGCGATAAGATACTTGCAATTTGTGGTCTTGATATGAAAGAAAATGGAATATTGAGAAATAATACCATTGTTGGCACAATTATGAGTAACCTTGGCTTTGTTATGATGGGTAAAGAAAATGGAATTAATATTGAGCAGGCAAATGTTGGTGACAGATACGTACTTGAAAAAATGATTTCAGGTGACTATAATATTGGTGGAGAACAGTCGGGGCATATTATATTCCTTGACCACAACACAACAGGGGATGGAATACTTACAGCCATAAAGATGCTTACTGTACTTAAAAATAGCGGAAAAAAGGCTTCACAGCTTGCAAGCATTATGGAGGTTATGCCACAGGTTCTTGTTAACGCAAGAGTTAATAATCTTAAAAAAAATGATTATATGGAAGTTGTGGAGATTAAAATTGCCGTGGAAAAGCTTTCTGCAAAATTTGCAGATGAGGGCAGGGTGCTTATAAGAACATCAGGTACCGAGCCGCTTGTAAGGGTAATGATAGAGGGAAAAGATATAGATTTGATGAATGAAGAAGCCAATAAGCTTGCAAGGCTTATTGAAGAAAAGCTTCAGTAAACATTGGGGAGGTAAAACCATGTGCGGAATAGTTGGATATATAGGTTCTAAGCAGGCACCATCCATTCTTATGGAGGGCTTGAGCAAATTGGAATACAGAGGCTATGATTCTGCTGGAATAGCAGTGCATGACGGAACAAAAATAAATTTACTTAAGGCTCAGGGTAAGCTTGTAAACCTTGCAAAAATGCTTGAGAATAACCAAATACAGGGTAAGGCAGGCATTGGACACACTAGGTGGGCAACCCATGGTGCACCTAGTGACATTAATTCCCACCCACACATGAGTGAGGATAGAATGATTGCTGTAGTGCATAACGGCATTATAGAAAATTATATGGAAATAAAAGAGGAACTTAGTGCAAAGGGATATAGGTTTGTGTCTGAAACAGACACAGAAACTGTGGCCCATCTTATGGACTATTATTATAAGCAAGGACATGGCTTTTTGGAAAGCGTGTTTATGGTGCTGGAGAGAATAGAGGGTGCATATGCACTTGGCATTATATGCAAAGACTATCCGGATACACTTATTGCTGCAAGAAAAAACTGTCCACTTGTTATAGGTAAAGGGCAAGGAGAGAATTTTATTGCCTCAGATATACCTGCAATTTTACATCGTACTAGAGAGGTATATTTCCTTAATGACAACGAAGTAGCAGTTATTAAAAAAGATTCCATTGATATTTTTGACAGAGATAAAAACAAGGTGGATAGGGATATTTTTCATGTAAACTGGGATATTGACGCTGCAGAAAAAGGCGGATATGACCACTTCATGCTTAAAGAAATTAATGAACAACCTAAAATTGTTCAGGATGTGCTTTCAATAAGAATGAAAGAAGACGAAGATGAAATAAACCTTGAAGGAATAAGCCTTAGAAAAGATGACTTAAAAAATATAGACAGAATTTATATTGTTGCCTGTGGCACAGCATATCACGCAGGATTAGTAGGTAAGTACCTTATTGAAAGAATTGCAAGAATACCAGTAGTTGCAGATGTTGCCAGCGAATTTAGATATAAAGACCCTATTTTGGATGAAAGAACACTGCTTATTGTTGTATCTCAAAGCGGTGAAACGGCAGACACTCTTGAGGCACTTAGAATTGCTAAACGCAATAAGGCAAGGGTTTTGGCTATTGTTAATGCGGTGGGCAGTTCAATTGCACGTGAGGCAGATGACGTTTTCTATATCCTTGCAGGCCCAGAAATTTCAGTGGCATCCACAAAGGCATTTACTGCACAGGTAGTAGCTATGGAGCTTATTTGTCTGCATATTTCCATGGAAACAGGAAAAATGACAAAGGCAGAGTTTTCGGCTGCAAGAGCTGAATTAAATTCTCTTCCAGGGCGTATTTCTGAAGTAATACAAAAATGTGGAGAAGAAAGCAAGCTTGCTGAAAAATATATTAACAGCAAAAATGTTTTTTATATAGGTAGAGGGCTTGACTATTTGATAAGCATGGAGGGCTCGCTTAAGCTTAAGGAGATAGCATATCTGCATAGCGAGGCATATGCGGCAGGTGAGCTTAAACATGGGCCTATAGCTATGATTGAGGATAGTACGCTAGTAATAGCAATGCTTACGCAGGAAGAGCTTTTTGAAAAGACCTTATCTAACATTAAGGAGGTTAAGGCGAGAGGTGCAAAGGTTATTGCCATTGCGTTAAATGGAAATGACAGCATAAAAAGTCAGGTAGATGATGTTATCTATGTTCCACGCAGTGGTTGGATGACAGCACCTATTATTGCAAATGTAACAACACAGTTGTTTGCATATTATGTTGCAAAAGCTCTTGGTACAGATATTGACCAGCCAAGAAATCTTGCAAAATCCGTAACGGTAGAGTAAGTGCGGCTTAAATAAACAGGCATTCGTGGGTGTAGCAACCCGAATGGAATCGTTTCCGCGGAATTTATTTCCACCGAAACGCAAAAAAAGGCAGTGTTTTCAAGGCTTTTAAGCCTGAAGTGAAAACACTGCCTTTTGGCATACCAATAACTAAATCAAGTCGCAAAACGAGTTGATTTAAAGGGAGCAGACATTGTCTGCTCCCTTTAGTTTAACCAAGAATATAAATTGTTACTTTTTGTCTGCCCCAACTGAAGGCTTCAGATTTAGTTTCATAGCAAAGGTCAATTCTATTTCCTTTTATTGCACCACCACAGTCTTCAGCAATACCATATCCGTAGCCAGGTATGTAAAGCTCGGTTCCATAAGGAATTACTTTAGGGTCAACTGCTATACTACCTTTTTTAGCAACGGTACCAGTTGATGTAATGCCAGTACAGCCTGCATCGTGAGGGGTATATCCTGTAGCTGTTACGCCAATTGTGGATGTATATTCGTATCCATCAATGGAAGCTGTCTTTGGAGCAGGGTCTGCATTACCTACCTCAATAACTTTGTTAACTGGCTGTGCCACAACAACTCTGGATATTTCCTCTGAAGATACTACTTCAGTACCCTCATAAACATTTTTTGTGGTTATTGTTGCTTCGCCTGCTACACCTTCATTAACAACACGTTCTTCACCTTTTATAAGGCTGTCAGTTTTAACAGTATCAGTTTTAAAAGGAATAGCTTGAACTTCTGTAACGATAGTTTCTTTTACCGTGGTTATGTCTATGGTCATTTTTGATTTTGTTTTAGTCGATTGGGGAATATCGTTCAGAATATAATCTGAACCAATATTTTTTTCGTAGTCGGAAAGTACTTCTCCCACAGTTTCTTTACTTGTATAAATCATTCTTGGTGAGCCGTCAATGTTAATAGTGACGGGAAAGGACCTTTTTATTTCGATATAATCGTTGGCACTTAATTTGTCACTAAGGTTTTTTGAGATTGAATATTCATCTCTTATTGGAATGCCAATTTCTGTTAAGAATTCACCAACTGTTTCGGTTGATGTTGAAAATGTCTGGTCTAAATCAAGGGCTACAACCCTAACAGTCTTTTTGTCGCCGTTATAGGCGGATACTGTACCCGTGCAAATAATTAGTGAGATTATTACCATACAGAGTACTCTAAGTCGTTTTGCCATTTTTTCCTCCTCGGATACTCGGTTTTATTATTGTACAACTTTAATTCTAATCCCGATTTACCCTATTAGTTTATTATTGACTATTTTTGTAAGATTAACTGTTGAATGGAAAAAGATATGCCAGTCAGACATATCCTTCATTAATCTTTACGACTTATATTTTAACACATCTGTAACAATTATGCAACGGATTTTTAAAAATAGAGCGTTTTGAATAAAATTTTGTTAATAGTTAATGCAAATAGCTAAGCATAAAAAGAAAATTCGAGTAGGTTATTTACATAATCAACTAAAACAACTAGTATATTTTAGTTAAAATCACAATAAAAAAATTAAAATTACCTATTTTCATTTTGGTCAAAATTATTAAAATTAACAAGATTTAATGGTTTTTTAATTTAATTCTTAATTGAATATAGTGATTTAGCATTAGCTGTGGTTATGCGTGCCACATCATCATGTGACATATTTTTTATTTCAGCTATTTTATCAACAACGTATTTAAGGTTAAGTGAATCGTTGCGTTTTCCACGGTTTGGTACAGGAGATAGATAAGGGCAGTCAGTTTCTATAACTATTCGTTCTATAGGCACAGCATCAACAACTGCTACAGTTTTTTTTGCATTATTATAGGTAAGAACACCACCTATGCCCAGATAATAGCCCATTGATATATAGTCCAATGCCATTTGTGTATTACCACTGTAGCAATGGATAACGCCTTTATTTACACCGCTTTCTTTAATTATATCAAAGCATTCCTGTGCAGCATCACGAGAATGAATGATGACTGGCAAATTAACCTCTTTTGCCAATTGAAGTTGTTTTTTAAACCAGTGGCGTTGTAAATCCCTGGGAGAATTATCATAAAAGTAGTCAAGACCAATTTCGCCAATTGCCATTACCTTATCTTTTTTTGAATAGAGCTTTAAAACGGCAAGGTCGGCGTCAGTCATATTTTTTACATTATGTGGATGGACACCAACGGCGGTGTATATAAACGGATATTTTTCCGCAAGCTGCAATCCAGTTTTTATTGCACCCATGCTTTCGCCAGAGTTTAGTATATAGCTTACACTTTCGGCGTGCATTCTAGTAAGAAGCTCATCTCTATCGTTATTAAATTGTTTGTCGTCATAGTGTGCGTGGCTATCAAAATACATTTTATTCCTCCATTTCTAAAAAACCTTGGGGCTATGCCCCAAGGTTTTTACCATTATTATCTTATTTCACAGCCGCTTTCAAACTGTTTGTCATCAGTTGCCAGTGAAAGGTTTCCATCAACGTCTTCAGCACAAAGTATCATTCCATGAGAAATCTCGCCCATCATTTTACGTGGTGCAAGGTTGGCAACAACAATAACCTTTTTTCCTACCATTTCCACTGGTGTGTAATATTTTGCAATGCCAGAGAGGATAGTTCTGGTTTCATCATCAAGTTTAACGGTATTTTTAAGCAATTTCTTGCTGCCTTTAACAGGTTCGCTGGCAATAACCTCACCAGTTACAAGTTGAACTTTACAGAAGTCATCAATTGTTATTTCTTCAAATACTTCCTTTTCTTCTTCAGCTTTTTTGGATGTTTGGTTTGCAATGCTTTCGGACTGTGCTACTTTAAGTGCAGCTTCAAGCTCTGCAAGCTCCTTTTTCATGTCGATACGTGGGAAAATTATATCTCCTTTTGTAACCGAAAGGTCATGTGCAAGTAATCCCCATTTTTTAATGGAATCCCATTCAGTAAGACTTGGGTCAGTAATATTAAACTGTTGCCATATAAGCTTTGGTGCGTGTGTCATAAATGGCTGAATCATTATAGAAATAATACGTATGCTTTCTGACACGTTATATAATGCACCTGCAAGCATTGACTGCTTTTCTTCGTCTTTGCAAAGTACCCAAGGCTGAGTTTCGTCAATGTATTTGTTGGTGCGGCGTATAAGCACCCAAAGTTCACTTAAAGCATCGCTGAAAAGCATTCTGTCCATATAGCCTTCAAATTTTTCAACAGTTGCTGCTGCTGTTTCAATAAGGCTAAGGTCAAATTCTGTGCTGTCTTGCTGAGATGGCAACGTATTGCCGAAATATTTCTCTATCATTCCAACTGTTCTGGACACCAGGTTTCCAAGGTCATTGGCAAGGTCAGAGTTAATACGCTGAATAAGTGCCTCGTTTGTAAAATTTCCGTCTTGTCCAAAGGCAACTTCTCTTAAAAGGAAGTAGCGAATGGCATCAAGACCGTATTTATCAACCAAAACCTTAGGGTCTACAACATTGCCCTTAGATTTTGACATTTTTCCACCGTCAATAATAAGCCAACCGTGACCAAAAACCTTTTTAGGAAGTGGTAAATCAAGAGCCATAAGCATTGCGGGCCAAATAATAGTGTGAAAACGAACTATTTCTTTGCCAACAAGGTGAACATCGGCAGGCCAATATTTTTTAAACAATTCGTCATTGTCTGTATCATAGCCAAGAGCCGTAATATAGTTTGAAAGAGCATCAACCCAAACATAAACAATATGTCCAGGGTCAAAATCTACAGGAATTCCCCACTTAAAAGAAGTACGGCTTACACAAAGGTCATCAAGGCCCGGTCTTAAAAAATTGGAAAGCATTTCTGTTTGACGTGAAGCAGGAGAAATGAATCCAGGGTTGTCCTCTATATGTTTAATAAGCCTATCTTGATATTTTGAAAGTCTGAAAAAGTAGCTTTCTTCCTTTAACTTTTCAACATCACGACCACAGTCAGGACATTTTCCATCCACAAGTTGATGCTCTGTAAAAAAGGTTTCACAAGGAGTGCAGTACCAGCCTTCATATTCCGATTTATATATATCACCTTTATCATAAAGAGTTTTGAATATTTTTTTAATTGCCTCAACGTGCTGTTCATCTGTTGTACGTATAAATTTGTCATATGAAATATCCAGAGAACTCCAAAGTTCTTTTATGCCAGACACAATTTTATCTACATACTGCTTTGGTGTAACATTTTGGCTTGTAGCAATTCGTTCAATTTTTTGCCCATGCTCGTCTGAGCCTGTAAGGAACATAACATCGTAGCCACGAAGTCTTTTATAGCGTGCCATAGCATCTGCTGCAACTGTGCAGTAAGAATGACCTATGTGCAGTTTATCACTTGGGTAATAAATAGGTGTGGTTATATAAAATTTTTCTCCTTGCAAAATAATCCCTCCAAAGTATATTATATTTATACGGTTTAGCATTTCATGGTAGTTATTATAGCTGTTTTGGACAAAAAAAGCAAAATAATTTCTTTCCTGCATCACATATAGCTAATACAGTGAATATTTTGGTCAAAAAGCATACTAATTAACGATATGTACTTTAATAGGTAAATTCTTTTGTGGGATTTAGCTTAAAAACAGATGTTTTGGGCAATTTTATTATCTATAATACTGATTGCAAAGTTTGAGTGCATATGGTAACATTATGCCAAGATAACAATGGGAAATTTTTAATGTTGGAGGGAATACTGTGGTAGAAAGAAATGTAACTATTTTGAATAAGCTTGGTATGCACGCAAGGGCATCATCTAAATTTGTATCTTTTGTATATAAATTTAAGTGTGACATTACCATTATAAAAGACAATAAACAAGCTAATGCAAAAAGCATATTAAATCTTCTTATGATGAGTCTTAACTGTGGCAGTGAAGTTACAATTAGAGTTGAAGGCCAAGATGAGGAAGAGGTTCTTAATAATGTAATAAACTATATCGAGAATATGACGGATTAAACAGATTATTCTTGAAAAACAGCTTAAGAAAAGAAAAGGCACGAAAAAGGCACAATTCGTATGTTTAGATTAGATATGCGAGTTGTGTCTTTTTTTGTATTATATTTTAAGACTTTACACTGATTTCACAAATGTAAGGGTGTAGATTTTACAAATTAACCTTATCATGGTACCTGTAGTTAAAACCCTAGTTGATAAAGGAGAATGAAGAGATGAAGAAAATAGTAGGTATTATTTTTAGCACAGCGGTTATAGTATCAATGATGGCTGGTTGTGGTTCAACAAGCAATAATCAGGCGGGTACAGCAGAACAGGAAACAAAGCAAGAAGAAACCGCAAAAGTGGAAGAACCAACAGCAGTTGACGGTGACATTACTGTAGTATCTCGTGAAGATGGTTCTGGTACAAGAGGAGCATTTATTGAACTTTTCGGCATAGAGGAGAAGAACGAAGCAGGAGAGAAAGTTGATAATACAACAGAGGAAGCAGACATTTCAAATTCCACAGCTGTAATGATGACAACAGTAGCAGGCAATAAAGCAGCTATTGGATACATATCTTTAGGCTCACTTAACGACACAGTTAAGGCTCTTAATATAGATGGAGCAGAAGCAACTGTAGAAAACATTAAAAGCGGTACTTATAAAATATCAAGACCATTTAACATTGCAACAGGCAAAAATGTAACTGAAACAGCACAGGATTTTATAAACTTTATTTTAAGTGCTGAAGGTCAGGCAGTAGTTGAGAGTGCAGGTTATATTTCATCAGTTGACGGAAAAGCATTTGATGGTGGTAAAACAACAGGAAAAATAATTGTAGCAGGTTCATCATCTGTAACACCTGTTATGGAAAAACTTAAAGAGGCATATGCAGCAATTAACCCTAATGTTGATATTGAAGTTCAGCAAAGTGATTCCACTACAGGCATGAACTCTGCAATTGATGGAATTTGCGACATCGGTATGGCATCAAGAGAACTTAAAGACAGCGAAAAAGAGGCAGGACTTACACCTACAGTAATAGCTATTGACGGTATTGCAGTTGTTGTAAACAAAGATAATTCAGTAAACGAACTTACATCAGACAATATTAAATCAATATTCACTGGAGAAACAACACAGTGGAGTGAATTAGCTAAATAATTAAGGAAAAAGTTTAAACAAAAGACTTATTTAATCTCCTAATATTAAGAGGTATTATATGAATAAAAAAAGTGAGAAAATTGCAAAGTTGGTATTTTGCCTAGCGGCTTGCACTTCGGTGTTGGCAGTAGCGGTTATATGTATTTTTCTCTTTGCAGGAGGACTTCCAGCTATAAAAGAGATTGGTGTTTCCGAATTTTTGTTTGGAACTGTGTGGAAACCAAAAAACAATATATACGGAATATTGCCAATGATAGCAGGCAGTATATATGTTACAGCTGGTGCCATTTTAATTGGAGTACCAGTTGGCATACTTACAGCAGTGTTCCTGTCAAACTTTTGTCCTAAGCGGCTTTATAATTTTATAAAGCCGCTTACGGAACTTATGGCAGGTATACCATCGGTTGTGTATGGTTTTTTTGGTTTAGTTGTAATGGTACCCTTTGTGCGTGACGCATTTGGCGGAAAGGGCAGCAGTATGCTTACAGCAAGTCTTTTGTTGGGAATTATGATATTGCCCACCATTATAGGTGTAAGTGAAGCAGCAATAAAGGCAGTACCTGATAAATATTACCAAGGTGCTTTGGCATTGGGTGCAACACACGAGCGTAGTGTGTTTTTTGCAGTACTTCCAGCGGCAAAGTCGGGAATAATGGCAGGAATTGTCCTTGGAATAGGACGTGCCATAGGCGAAACAATGGCAGTAATTATGGTTGCAGGTAATCAGGCTAGAATGCCTAAAGGATTACTTAAAGGTGTTCGTACAATGACCAGTAATATAGTGCTGGAAATGGGTTATGCGGCAGACCTTCACAGGGAGGCACTTATTGCAACAGGAGTTGTACTGTTTGTGTTTATACTTATTATTAACCTTATTTTTGCAATGCTTAAGGAGGCAGATAACAAATGAAATCCAAAAAAGATTTGCTAAGCATTGTATTAAAAATGTTGGTGCTTGTTTCGGCAGCACTAACTGTTGGTGTAATAGTGCTTATTATATGGCACATATTTGTTAATGGTGTGCCAAATCTTTCCCGTGACTTGTTTGATTGGAAATATAATTCTGAAAACGTATCTCTTTTGCCAGCACTTATAAACACACTTATTATGACATTGATTTCACTTCTTATTGCCGTACCTATAGGAGTTTTTGCGGCAGTATTTTTGGTGGAATATTCATCACAGGGAAGTAGGCTTGTAAAGATTATTCGTATTACAGCAGAAACCTTATCTGGCATACCATCAATTGTTTATGGTCTGTTTGGATTACTGTTTTTCGTAACAGCACTTAAATGGGGAATGAGCCTTTTAGCAGGTTCATGTACAGTTGCACTTATGATACTTCCGCTTATTATGCGTACTACCGAGGAGGCACTTTTGGCTGTACCAAAAACCTTTAGAGAGGGTAGTTTTGGATTAGGTGCAGGGCGGTTACGTACTGTGTTTTGTATAGTTTTGCCGTCAGCATTGCCTGGCATTATGGCGGGGATTATTTTGGCAACAGGTCGAATTGCAGGGGAAACAGCGGCACTTATGTATACAGCAGGTACGGTAGCACAAGTACCTGTGGGCAAGGACTTTTTGTTTGACTCAACCCGTACGCTTGCGGTGCATATGTATAGCCTTTCTAGTGAAGGATTATATGTAGATAAGGCGTATGCAACAGCATTTGTATTGCTGGTTATGGTAATGTGCATAAACACACTGTCAAGCTTTATGGCAAAAAAATTCGGGGGTAACAATACAAATGGATAAAATAACGGTTTCTAACCTTGATTTATACTATGGAAATTTTAAAGCTCTTAAAGATGTAAATATAAATATACCAGAAAAAGAAATTACTGCTTTTATTGGACCTTCGGGCTGTGGTAAAAGTACGCTTTTAAAATCTATTAATAGAATGAATGATTTGATAGTTGGGTGTAGAGTTGAGGGACAAATAACTCTTTCCGGAACAGATGTATACAAAGACATTGATGTAAATGTGCTGCGAAAAAGAGTAGGCATGGTTTTCCAAAGTCCCAATCCATTTCCTATGAGCATTTATGACAATGTGGCTTTTGGTCCACGTACCCATGGCATAAAAAAGAAAGAAATTTTAGATGAGCTTATTGAAAAATCACTTAAACACGCAGCTATTTGGGAAGAGGTTAAGGACAGACTGAAAAAAAGTGCCTTAGGTTTATCGGGTGGTCAGCAGCAGAGGCTTTGTATTGCAAGGGCGTTGGCAGTACAGCCAGAGGTTTTACTTATGGATGAGCCTACAAGTGCACTTGACCCAATATCCACCTTGAAAATTGAGGATTTGGTGGCGGAGCTTAAAAAGGATTATACCATTGTTATGGTTACACATAATATGCAACAGGCGGCAAGAATTTCAGACAAAACAGCATTTTTCCATTTAGGCGAGGTTGTGGAGTTTGGTGAAACAGAGCGAATATTCTCAATGCCTAAAAACAAACGTACAGAGGATTATATAACGGGGAGGTTTGGTTGATGAGAAAACGTTATTCACAGCAGCTTGAAATACTTCATAGCGAGATGGTAGAAATGGGTGAGCTTTGCGAAGCTGCCATTAAATATGCAGTGCAGGGCCTTTTGTCAGGGAATATAGAATTATCTGATAAAGCACAACAGTTATCTCGTGAGCTTGATGATAAAGAACGTAATATTGAAACTCTTTGTCTTAAAATGATTCTACAGCAACAGCCTGTAGCAGGAGATTTAAGGCAGATTTCTGCAGCCCTGAAAATGATAACTGATATGGAACGAATTGGTGACCAGGCTGAAGACATTGGGGAAATCACTAAATTGAATGATATTTCTAAGTGGGCTAAAACTATACCTGTTGATGAAATGAGCAAAGTTGTAATGAAAATGGTTACACAAAGTGTTGATGCTTATGTAAACAAGGATGTTGACCTTGCAAAGAAAGTTATAGCAAATGACGATATGGCAGATAATTATTTTGATGAAATTAAGGAATGCCTTATAGAGCGTATAGGAAGTGACCGTGAAAGCGGAGAGTATGCTATTGATTTGCTTATGATTTCTAAGTATTTGGAAAGAATAGGCGACCATGCAACTAACATTGCTGAGTGGGTTGAATATTCGGTAACAGGTATACACAAAGGAGCAGCAGACCAACTAGGGCTGATATGAAAATAATATAAAACCTACATTAACCACAAAATTAATTTCTGTGATTAATGTAGGTTTTTTATTTCTTTATTTCAGTTCTCTTATAAGTCGTTCTCTAAGAATATATAAATCTTCAGATAAATCTACAGGCACAATATGTGGGTTAGAAAGACGCTTGTGTTCATCCCAAAGGGTATTAAGCTCCTTCATTGCATATTGGCGTATTTCCATAGTTTTTGGTGAGGTGTAAACACATTTTCCATTAAGAAAAACAGGCTCAAGAAGTTCACGCAGATAATATGTTCCTGGTTCAAGCTCCATATGTTTCCATGTTGCAGTGTGGTCAAACAGAGTAAGGGTTTTATTCTCATCATAATGCTCATAGTTAAGGGCAATAAGGTCGGCTTTAATTTTATTTGTAGCCTTATCGTAAATACGTATAACTTTTTTTATTCCTGGCAAGGTAACTTTTTGTGGATTGTTGGAAAGTTTAATTTTTGGCACAAACCGTCCACTGCCGTCAGTTTCTGCTGCTAATTTGTATACACCGCCAAAGGCAGGGCAATCGTCAGACGTAATAAGCTTTGTACCAACACCCCAAAGAGTAATTTTTGCACCCTGTACTTTAAGGCTGGCAATAAGGTTTTCGTCAAGGTCGCTGGAAGCACTTATAATTGCATCTGAATATCCCGCATCATCCAGCATCTGGCGAGCACGTTTAGAGATATATGCAAGGTCACCACTGTCAAGGCGTATTCCGTAGCCAGGAAGCTTGAACCCAGCCTCTTTCATTTCTTTAAAGCACTGAATTGCATTTGGCACACCTTGTTCAAGGGTGTTGTAGGTATCTACCAACAGTATGCACGCATCTGGAAACTGCTTTGCGTAAGAACGGAATGCGTCCAATTCGTTATCAAAGCTCATAACCCAGCTGTGGGCGTGTGTACCCTTTACAGGCACGTCAAAAAGTTTACCAGTAAGTACATTGCTTGTACCAACACAGCCACCAATTACAGCGGCTCTTGCACCATAAGTTCCAGCGTCTGGACCTTGTGCACGGCGTAAGCCAAACTCAAGAACAGCTTCGCCTTCTGCAGCCCAAACAACACGTGCGGCTTTAGTTGCTATAAGGCTTTGGTGGTTAATGATGTTAAGCAGTGCAGTTTCCACAAGCTGTGCTTCCATAATTGGTGCACGCACCTGTAAAAGAGGTTCCATTGGGAAAACAACAGTGCCTTCGGCAATGGCATAAATATCCCCTGTAAATTTAAAATTTCTAAGGTAATCAATAAAGTCATCGGTAAATATGCACAGGTCTTTAAGATAGCTTAAATCAGTATCGGAAAAATGCAAATTTTCGATATATTCAATAACTTGAGCAAGCCCACAGGTAATGGCAAAGCCACCATCGGATGGGTTGTTTCTGTAGAATAGGTCAAACACTACTGTTTTGCCCTCTTGTGGTGATTTGTAATAGCCTTGCATCATTGTAAGCTCATAAAGGTCAGTAAGCAATGACCAATCTCGAATATCCATTTATAAATACTCCTTTTCATATAAAATAACAACCTAAAAGATGTTATGAGGTTCCCAAAAACTTCTATTTCTATATTGCACACTATTATACTCTTATTTTTTTACAAATTCAAATAAAATAATCCAGCAATAAGTTTATAAAACATTTAAAAAATATTGCAAAAAAGAGAAAAACCCTTTACAAAATAATTTGCTTACTATATAATACATATCGTTAAACACAATGAAGAGGACAGTAGATATTTTTGAACTGCAAAGCGATATAGGGATAGTGAGAGCCTGTACTTAGTATAAAAATATTGAATATCACCCCAAAGTGGCAGTGGCGAAAGAACTAGTTTTAGTAGTTGCTGACGTTTTTCCTACGTTACATGGAAAGCGTAATTATAGTTACGTTGCAAAGTGGGCATTATTTAATTAATGCCAAATCAGGTGGTACCGCGTATTCACGCCCTGTTAATTTTAGCAGGGCGTTTTTTTGTTTTTAAATTTACAGGTTTATAAGTTAAATCTTTTTAATGGCTTGTAAGGTTGGGGACTAATTTTAAGGTATTAATAGCTAATTTCAAAGGAGGAAAAAAATGTATAACAAGGTTTCAACAAATTTAGACTTTGTTTCCAGAGAAGAAGAAGTTTTAAAATTCTGGAAAGAAAATGACATCTTTAAAAAAAGTACTGCAAATAGAGAAGGTTGTCCAAAATACACATGGTTTGACGGACCACCTACAGCCAATGGTAAGCCACATATAGGTCACGTTATTACAAGAAGTGTAAAGGATATTATACTTAGATACCGTGTCATGAAGGGCTACGACGTTTTGCGTAAAGCAGGATGGGATACACATGGACTGCCAGTAGAGCTTGAGGTTGAAAAAATGCTTGGGCTTGATGGTAAACCTCAGATTGAGGAGTACGGTGTTGAGCCATTTATCCAAAAATGTAAGGAAAGCGTTTGGAAATATAAAGGCGAGTGGGAGGACATGAGCGACCGTGTTGCTTTTTGGGCAGACATGGAAGACCCATATGTAACTTACCACAATAACTACATTGAAAGCGAATGGTGGGCTTTAAAGAAGATTTGGGAAAAAGGTCTTTTGTACAAGGGACATAAAATTGTGCCTTACTGTCCACGTTGTGGCACTGCACTTTCCAGCCATGAGGTTGCACAGGGCTATAAGGATGTTAAAGAACTTTCTGCAATTGCAAAGTTCAAAATAAGAGATACTGAAAACGAATATATTCTTGCATGGACAACTACACCATGGACACTTCCATCTAACGTGGCACTTGCAATGAATGCAAAAGAAACATATGTAAAAGTTAAAACAGGCGGTGAATATTATATTCTTGCAGAGGCACTTGTTAAAAAGGTTCTTGGTGAGGATACAGAATATGAACTTATTGAAACGAAGAAAGGTGCAGACTATTTAGGCGTTCGATATGAGCCACTGTTTGACTTTGTTAATGATGATGACAATGGGTTTAGAGTTGTAAATGACGACTATGTAACCCTTACAGACGGTACAGGGGTTGTTCATATTGCACCAGCTTTTGGTGAGGACGATGCTCGCCTTGGCAGATTAAATGGACTGCCTTTCCGCCAATATGTAGACAGTCAGGGACGTTTTACAGAGGATGTTAAGCCTTGGGTTGGAACATTTGTAAAAGACGGAGATAAGCTTGTGCTTGCATATTTGAAAGAAAAAGGCTCTCTTTTTGCTGCACTTCCTTTTGAACATAGCTATCCATTCTGTTGGAGATGTGACACACCACTTATTTACTACGCACGTGATACATGGTTTATTGAAATGACAAAGGTAAGGGACCAGCTAGTTGCAAACAACAGAACTGTAAATTGGTATCCTGACAACATTAAAGAAGGACGTTTTGGTAATTTCCTTGAAAATGTAATTGACTGGGGACTTAGCCGTGAGCGTTACTGGGGTACTCCTTTGCCTGTTTGGGAATGTGAATGTGGACATCGTCACGTAATTGGCGGCATTGAAGAGTTGAAATCCATGAGCGATGACTGCCCAGACGAGATTGAGCTTCACAAGCCATTTATTGATAAAGTACACATTAAATGCCCACAGTGCGGTAAGCAGATGACAAGGGTTTCTGAGGTTATAGACTGTTGGTTTGATTCTGGTGCTATGCCTTTTGCACAATGGCATTATCCATTTGAAAATAAAGAACTTTTTGAGTCACGATTCCCTGCGGATTATATTACAGAGGCTATTGACCAAACAAGAGGTTGGTTCTATTCTCAAATTGCTATTTCAACACTGCTTTTTGAGCAGAGTGACTTTAAAAACTGTATTGTAATGGGTCATGTTTTAGATAAAAACGGAATTAAGATGAGCAAGCATAAGGGCAATGTTGTAGACCCTTGGGATGTTCTTAACAAGCAAGGTGCGGATGCTATTCGCTGGTATTTCTATGTTAACAGTGCACCTTGGCTTCCATGCCGTTTTGACGGAGAGGCAGTTAGTGAGCAGCAGAGAAAATTTATGGGTACATTGTGGAACACATATGCGTTCTACGTGCTTTATGCAGAAATTGACCAGTTTGACCCTACAAAATATGATCTTGAATATGATAAACTTGCACCAATGGATAAATGGATTTTATCTAAGCTTAACACCCTTGTTAAGAGCGTTGACACAGGTCTTGAAACTTACAAAATTACAGAGCCTGCAAGAGCAATGCAGGAGTTTGTTGATGAGCTTAGCAATTGGTATGTAAGAAGAAGCCGTGAGCGTTTCTGGGGCAAGGATATGCCTCAGGATAAGATTAATGCTTATATGACACTTTATACAGTGCTTGTAACAATGAGCAAGCTGGCAGCACCTTTTGTGCCTTATATTGTAGAAAGTATTTATGCAAACCTTGTTAAAAACTTTGATAAGAATGCACCTGAAAGTGTTCATATGACAGATTATCCTGTTGCAAATGAGGCATGGATTGACAAAGACCTTGAGGATAACATGGAAATGGTTCTTCAGATTGTTGTTAAGGGACGTGCGGCAAGAAACACAGCAAATATCAAAAACCGTCAGCCTATTGGCACAATGTATGTTAAGGCTGACCAGCAATTGCCAGAAATGTTTGTGGAAACAATTGCAGATGAGCTTAACATTAAAAATGTGGTATTTACACAGGATACAGACAATTTCACAGGCTATAACCTTAAACCACAGCTTAGAACATTAGGGCCAAAGTATGGCAAGCTTGTACCAAAAATTGGTCAGTACCTTGCTCAGTGTGATGGCAGTGCATACGTTGCCCAGTTTAAGGCTGGAAATTCAGTTACATTCCAGGTTGAAGGAACAGAGGTTACTTTGGCTGAAAGTGATGTTCTTGTTGAAACCACTGAAAAAGCGGGCTTTGTTACAGAGTCTGACCAGAGAGTGACAGTTGTTCTTGACACAAACCTTACAGAAGAGCTTATTGAAGAAGGATTTGTACGTGAGATTGTAAGTAAAATCCAGACAATGCGTAAAGAGGCAAACTTTGAGGTTACAGATAGAATTAAGGTTTACGTTATGGGCAATTCAAAGGTTGCAGATGTTGCAACACGCAATGCTGATATGATTAAAAGTGATGTTCTTGCAGATGACATTGTTTTTGATGCCACAGCAGGCTATACAAAGGAATGGAACATTAACGGAGAGAAAGTAACAATTGCAGTAGAAAGATAACAAAGAAACAGACCCCTAAATTTTATTTTTAGGGGTCTGTTTTTTTGATTGGAAAAATATATTAGTTTTCTAAAGAATGGATAAATAGTCCGCTTCTTAGCTTTGGCTCAAACCATGTAGATTTTGGTGGCATTATAAGGTCTGCATCAGCTACGTTCATAAGCTCATCCATAGAAGTAGGATACATTGAAAAAGCAACGGCCATTTCTCCTGAGTTTACTCTTCTCTCAAGTTCTTTTAAGCCACGTATTCCACCTATAAAATCAATACGGTTGTCAGTGCGTACATCCTTTATGCCTAAAATAGGTATAAGCAAATTTTCCTGTAAAATTGATACATCAAGACGTCCTACTGGGTCTGTGGGAATTCCCTCAGGGTCTGCATTAAGTATGTACCACTTTCCTTTTAAATACATACCAAATTGGTGGGGCATTGTAGGCTTAAAGCTATCACTGCCTGCGTAGGGGATGATGTAAAACTTTTTTGAAATCAGTTCAATAAAGTTATCTTCGGTAAGCCCATTAAGGTCAGTTATCACACGGTTATAGTCTAATATATTAAGCTGACTTGCAGGAAAAAGCACCGAAAGATAATAATTAAATTCCTCTTTGCCAGTGTAATTAGGGTGTTGCTTACGGCGGTTAAGACCAACCTTAACCGCAGATGCGTTTCTATGGTGTCCGTCAGCAATATAAAAGTTTGAAATACCATTAAAAGTATCTTTAAGTTGAGCAATAACGGTTGTATCGTCTATGACCCACACAGCATGACCAATTCCGTCAGATGATACAAAATCGTAAACAGGGGCATGGTTGGATGCCCACTGGTTTATGATTGCATTGGTATTTTTCTCGTCTTTGTAGGCAAGAAAAATAGGGCCGGTATTGGCATTGCAATAGTCTACGTGGTTAATTCTGTCTTGCTCTTTATCCTCACGGGTCAGCTCATGTTTTTTTATTGTACCGTCCAAATATTCGTCTATGGAGGTGCAAGCAACAAGACCAGTTTGGCTGTGACCGTTCATTGTAAGGCGGTATATATAAAGGCAAGGCATTTCGTCTGCCAACAGCACATTGTCCTTAATTAATGAATTAAGGTTTTCAGCAGCTTTTTTATAAACGTCAGTGCTGTAGTGGTCGATTTCAGGCGGAAGGTCAATTTCTGCACGGTCTACGTGTAAAAATGATAACGGATTGCCTTCAACTAGATTTCGAGCTTCGGTACTGTTCATAACATCGTAGGGAAGTGCGGCTACCTGTTGTGCCGTTTTTGCAGTGGGTCGTATTGCCTTAAATTCTTTTATTGTAGACATAGGAACACCTCATTTATTTTTCCCTAACAATTCTTGCTCTAACAACGCCAGGAAGAAGTTTAAGTTCTGCAATAAGATTATCATTTTTTCCGTAAAGTGAATCAAGGTCAATAATTGTATATGCCCAATTACCCTTAGATTTATTAAGCATATTGTCTATGTTTAGGTCATGTTTTGCAAAAACAGCTGTTATGGAACCAACCATGTTAGGAATATTTTTGTGTGCAATTGTAACTCTTGCTTTACCTGTATAAAGTGATTCACAATTAGGGAAATTAACTGAATTTTTAATTGTTCCATATTTAATGTATGCTTTAAGCTCAATTGCTGCCATCTCTGCACAGTTTTCTTCAGACTCTGGAGTTGAAGCACCAAGGTGAGGTATAGCCAACACGTTATCAAGGTTTAACACTTCTTCACCAGGGAAGTCTGTTATATATTTATCTAGTGTTCCATTTTCAAGAGCATTTTTAAGGGCACTTGTTTCCACAAGACCTCCACGAGAAAAGTTAAGTAAACGTGAACCTTTTTTCATCATAGAAAAAATTTCGGCATTGAACATATTTTTTGTGTTGTCGTTAAGTGGAACATGAATTGAAACATAATCGCACTGTTCAGCTATGGATACAATGCTGTCTGCCAGTTCAACATCACTTGAAATACTCCAAGCTGAATAAACTGAAAGGAAAGGGTCGTAACCCATAACATCCATGCCAAGAGATACAGCAGCATTAGCCACCATAACACCAATTGCACCAAGACCAATTATACCAAGTTTTTTGCCTTTGATTTCTGGACCTGCAAACTGCTTTTTGCCGCTTTCAACAAGTTTATCAATATGTTCTTTACCTTTAAGGCTTTTAGACCATTCAATACCCTCTACAATTCTTCGTGAAGAAATAAGTATACCTGTAAGCACAAGTTCTTTAACGGCATTTGCATTTGCACCAGGTGTGTTGAACACAACAATACCTTTTTCAGCACATTTATCTACGGGAATATTGTTTGTTCCTGCACCAGCACGAGCAATTCCCAAAAGAGTGTCAGGCATTTCGTAGTTGTGCATATCTCCGCTTCTTACCAATATACCGTCAGGTGTTTCCATTTTATCTGCAACTATAAAGTCTTTTGCAGGAAGCTTAACAAGACCTTTTTCTGAAATTGAATTAAGTGTTAATATATTATACATTTTAATTTTCTCTCCTTATTTGTTTTCTAATTCGAATTTGCCCATAAACTCAACAAGTGCTTTAACACCTTCAATAGGCATAGCATTGTATATAGATGCACGCATACCGCCAACAGTGCGGTGTCCTTTTAGGTTAACAAAGCCTTTTGCGGAAGCTTCTTTAATAAATTTTGCATTAAGCTCTTCAGCAGGAAGTATGAAAGGTGCATTCATAAGTGAACGGTCCTTTTTAACAACTGTGCCTTTAAACAACTTACTGTTATCAAGGAAATCGTAAAGAATAGATGCTTTTTCTTCATTTATTTTTTGCATTGCATCAACTCCGCCTAATGACTTAACCCATTCAAAAACAAGGCCTGCGAAGTAAATTGAATATGTTGGTGGTGTGTTATAAAGTGATTTTTCTTTTGCGTGTGTATCATATTTAAGCATTGTTGGTGTAATATCCATGGCATTACCCATAAGGTCATTGCGAACAATGGCAATTGTTAAACCAGCAGGGCCAAGATTTTTTTGTGCCCCTGCGAAAACAAGACCAAACTTTGAAATATCATAACGCTCTGCAAGTATGTTTGAACTCATATCGCCAACAATAGGTACACCATTTGTATTAGGTATAAGGCTATCTGGGATATGTGTGCCGTAAATTGTGTTGTTAAGAGTCATATAAAAATAATCTGCTTCTTTATCAAACTTTGATGGGTCAAGTGTTGGGATGTAGTTAAAAACTGTGTCCTCTGATGAAGCAACAACATTTACTTTGCCATATTTTTGTGCTTCTGAAATTGCTTTTTTGCTCCACTGACCTGTTTTAACATAATCTGCTTTGTTATTCTTGTTCATAAGGTTAAGTGGAACCATGGCAAATTGTGTACTGCCACCACCTTGAAGGAACAAAATGCTGTAGTTGTCAGGTACTGCCATAAGCTCTCTTAAATTAGCCTCTGCACCAAAAATAATTTCTTCATAGGCTTTTGAACGATGGCTCATTTCCATAACGGACATACCGGTTGTGCCATAAGACACAAATTCTTTCTGTGCTTTTTCAAGTACCTCTAATGGTAACATTGATGGACCTGCTGAAAAATTGAATACTCTGTTCATTTATATTTTCCTCCTTGAAATAGATAACAAATTAATATTTTGTATAATAAAAGACTCTCGTCCCTATAGATATATATAAGGGACGAGAGTCGTATATTCTTCTCCCGTGGTGCCACCCGAATTGACTTGCACATCTAAAAAAATATGCGCATCCGCTCTTTTCTGCTATAAAGGGCAGACCCTTCCGATTTATCATCGGCAACTACAAAAGTGGAACACCTAATTTGCTAATCGGTTTGCACCAACCACCGAATCTCTGAATAGTTTTATAGGCTTAGCTTCTGTCAATGTTCTTTTAACCGTGTACAATTGTCTTTTCAAGATAGTGACCATTATAACACACTAAAAAAAATTTGCAATAGTAAATTTTAAAAAAGTAAAAAATTATAAAAAAGAGTAATAATTGGGTGTTTAAAATTGCGACTATTTTTTAATAATAATACCGTAATATCTTGTTGTGTTGGAGTTGTATTTTTTATGAAAGGGAGGAATTTTTATGAATAGATTTACTACAGGCATAATTTTAGGTTCGGTTTTGGGTATGGTTGGTGTTCAGTACACCATGCACAACCCTTCTGCAAAACGTAAAATTATGAAAAACAGTAAAAAAGCAATAAATAAAGCAGGGAATATCATGGAAGATGTGTCATCAGATATTTGGTAAATAGTTCTTTAGTGGGTTACCATGTCAACAACCTTTGGGTTACGGCATGGTAACCTTCTTTTTTATTAAAAATTTAAGAATTAAAAGGAATGTTAATATAGGAAAATATAGTCAATTGTGTTAATATTAGTATAGTTAACTATAATTTACTAAGATGTATTAAAATTTGCACAGGAGGGATTAATATGAAAAAATTAACAGCTGTTTTATTGTCAGCAGTGGTTGCGGTCAGTTCTACAACAATTAGCATGGCGGCAATAACGTTTTCGGATATTAATGATGTACCATGGGATGGTGCAAAAAACTATGTTGCAAAGGTGGCAGCTTTAGGGCTTATGGTAGGAGAGCAAAATGGCGACGGTACAAGCCTTTTTAGGGCTAGAGATAAGGTTACATACTGCGAAACAGTTCAGCTTGCTTATAACATACTTAAAAATGAAGGCAAGGCAGAGTTATCAATGGCAACCATGGCTAAGTGGAAAAGCGTGATGAGTGGATATAAAATACCTGAATGGGCACATGAAGCTGTAAGTTATGCACTGGAAAACCAGATAATAAATATTACAGATTTAAGTGGTTTTATGACTTCGTCAGGTGCTAATAACAATGCAACTCGTGAGGATGTTGCTGTTGTTTTTGGCAGGACATTAAGCTTTGGTTACCCAGTTGAGGGTAATCCTGTTCTTACCTTTGCAGACAAAGCCTCGGTGTCTGCTATAGCTGTACCATATGTAAATCTTTTAGCAAAGCTTAACATACTTGTTGGTGACGACAACAAAAATTTCAACCCTAAAAATTTTATAAATAGAGCTGAAATGGCAGTTGTTACAACAAAAACATATTCTGTGGTTTCAGGCGAAGAAATAAGCATAGATGATTCTTCTGTTACAGGGACAATAAACTATATGACAAGTGAAAAAATAACCGTCAATCTTAAAGATGGGGGAACAGCCATCTATCCTTTGGCTACAAATGTATCTATTTCACTTAACGATGAAGCATCGGAAATTAACAAAATTACAAAGATAATTGATAATGGTGTTGCTGTAGATGTAGTTATAAAGCTTTCAAACGGCACAGCGACTTCAGTTTCAGCTTCTGGGCTTGAAGACACGGTTCAGGGAACAATTTTAGAAATTTCTTCCGATGAAGTTACAATAAAACGAACAGGAGGGTCTTCAAAAACTTATGCTTGTGCAGACTATCCAACCATAAGGTACGAGGGTGAAATATCACGAATAAGTAAAATTGAGGATGTTATGGACAGCTCTAATGAGCTTTATGTTACAGCTACACTTAATGATGAGTATGAGATAGAAAAAATGGTGATAACAGTATCTGAGCTTGGTGGAAACGTTAAGGGATTTTTGAAAAATGTAACAGATGAAAAAATAGTAGTTGCAATTTCTGACTCAAAAACACAAACTTATAGTATTTCTAAAGACCCGATAGTAACCTATGAGGGTGAAGAAATAACCTATGATAAGCTTGTAGACAAATTTGAAGAAGGAACTGACCTTACGGCTACTGTTTACCTTGACAGCAGTAACGATGTATCAAAAATTGAGGCAAAGCTTGAGGATAACGATTCGGGAGTCATAACTAAACTGACAGATACATACATTACTATATTTACAAACGCAGGAATTAGCAGAAAATGCCTTTTAGATGAAGACGTTATTATTAAATTTAATGGTGGAACAACAGAAAGTGTGTCTTACCTCAATTCCATTTATGAAACAGGAAAAACAGGTGTTACGCTTACGTTTAATAAAAATGAAGAGGTTGTAAAAGTGCTTGTTGACCTGGACCAAGACAGCTATGCTAGAATCAGTGGTGAAATTAACAAAATGGGCAGTGACAGCATTATGATTGGTGCAAAAACAGTATACTTATCAAGCAATACAGTTGTGAAAATTGATGATGAAGAATCTTCAGGGGCATTGTTATACAAGGGATGGCAGAGTGGGGAAACATATGATGTAACGGTTAGCTATGCTGATGATATTGCAAAAAATATTAGTGCAGAACTTACAGGGGCGGAGGGAAAAGTATACTCACTTAAAACAGGTGAAATTGCTTTAAACACTGATACAGGCATAAGGAACTATAAAATTACAAAGGATGAAGATTTGACAATACGTATTGATGGTGCAAAGACTTCATACAATTTTCGTGACTTTTATTCCTTATGGTATGTAAATAATAATAATTATTCGGTTATACTTACAATTGAGGACGGTCTTGTTGTTAGAATTAACGCTACAACACTTTAAAAGCAAAAAACTGACGGGCTTTAAGTCCGTTGGGTTTAAAATTTGTGTTGATAAAATTCGATAATAAAATTATAATAATTAATTATAGAGAAATTTAAAAAAGAGAGGTATTTAATTTATGAGATATGAAGGCGTTGTGTATAGACCTCCTAGTGAGGCGGGCAGCTTAATTATTCAGCTTACAATAGGCTGTGCAAGAAATACTTGTACATTTTGTGCTATGTTTAAAGAAAAAAAATTCAGGGTTCGTAAGCTTGAAGAGGTTGTTGAAGATTTGGTTATGGCAAGAAAATACTATAGCAAAATTGCAGTAAAACGTATTTTTTTGGCAGACGGAGATGCACTAATTGTAAAAACAAAGGATTTATTATATATTCTTAATAAGATTAAAGAAATATTCCCAGAGATTGAAAGAATTTCGGCTTATGGCACACCAGCAGATGTTAACCTTAAAAGCGATGAGGAACTGGAAATGCTTAAAGCCGCAGGGTTGGATATGATTTATATGGGTGCTGAAAGTGGTGATGATACAGTTCTTAAAGATGTTAAAAAAGGTGTTACATCAGCAGAAATTATTGAAGCTGGGCTTAAACTTAAAAAAGCAAAAATGGTTGTTTCCATTACTCTTATTTCTGGTCTTGGGGGCAAGGCAAGGGTAAAGGAACACGCAATAAATTCTGCAAAGGTAATAAGTGCAATAAAGCCTGAATATGTTGGCTTTTTAACACTTATGGTAGAACCAGGCACAGAACTTTATACTCAACACAAGGCAGGCGAGTTTGAACTTTTGGAGCCTAATGAAATTTTGCAGGAAATGCGGTTGTTTATAGAAACTGTGGATGCCGAGGGTACTGTTTTTAGGGCTAACCACGCATCAAATTATATTTCTCTTAAAGGTACGTTTAACAGAGATAAGGAAATTATGCTTAAGCAAATTGAGCAAGCGGAAAAGAATGGGGTATTTAAGCCCGAAATGTTTAGAGGCATTTAAACATTAGCTGGAGGAGGATATGGCAGTAATAGGCATTACTTCAATTGTTGCTATTTTTTTGAGCCTGCTGGCTGTAATAATAACTGGCAGAAAATTATGGCTTGTAATTTGGCTTTGGTGCTTACCGCTTGTTGGAATGGCATACTTTGCTCCTAGTGAGTCCCCAATAAATGGGCTCATTGTTGTAATAAGTATGTTCATGGTCTTAATTACAGCTTATTCCCTTTGGGGAGTAAAGGCGTGGTATGTCTTGGAACGCAAAAAGAAATATGTTTATTGGACAGTTTTATTTGCACTAAATTATGCTGTTGTTGAATACTATTTTTATCAGTGTATATGTCTTGGATATGTAAGGTTTTTAAAAATCAGCAAGGACATACCGCTTATTTATATGGCAACTGTGGTAATAACGCTGTGTGTTTCGGTTCTTATGTCAAGAATTATAACTACTGCAATAGATAAGTATTTTTCAAAAAACGAAACCTTTGTACTTATCGAATGTCGGCCTGTAAGAAGGAATAAGGATAGCAGCCTATGGCGCAATAGAAAATACACTATTATTGGTGTTCAAAATGGTCAAGAATATGTGTTTAATATGACTCGTAAGGCATATTTTTTGCTTAAATTGAAAAAATCTCTTGTTATGGAGGTACGGCACGGAATAATGGGCGGGTTTTACGTTACAAGCGATTTATATAAGAATGAGGATAGACGAAATAAACGCATTAATAGACTTTTGGTAAGGCAATGTGCTTTCGCAGTTCTTACGTTTGTTATATTTATACTTTTTGTGGCAAGAATTAAGCTTGGGTTGAGTTTTGAGGAGATTTTTGCAGGGATACAAAAGAATATGTTTAAATAAAAAAACAATAATATTATAGGGTAGTTTGCAGAAAAATAAAATTTTAGATAATAGCAGACGAATAAGCTTTTAATACGTTTACTTTATTTGAAAGAATAAATTTTAAGGAGGTAATAGTATGAAGGAAGAAAGAATGGCTATTTTATCCATGGTTGAAAAGAATATAATAAGCGTAGAAGATGCAGAAAGACTTTTTGCCGCTATTGGCAAGAAAGAGAACCTTGATGTAGGTGAAAAGGTAAGCAAACTTCTCTCCAAAGCAGGGGACGGATTAAGCACTTTTGCAAAATCCGTTGGAGAAAAAACTGAAAAAATGGTTGAAGAAAGTAAGCCAGTTATGAAAAAAGCTGGTGAAAAGCTAGACAAGGTAGTTGAAGAAGCCAAGCCTATTATGAAAAAGGCAGCGGATACTGTTTCTGAAAAAGCAGAGGAAATAAGAAACAGCTATGAAGCAAAAAAACAGGCTGACGACGAGGACTGCTTTGACGATGAAGAAAAAGATGCTGAAACTCAAGAGGATGATTTTGAAGATAATGTAACAATTATCCCCTCGGTTGAAGAAGAGAAAAAAGACGAAAAAAGCGAGATGTAGCCATTAAAGGTGACAGGGAATTTATTTTTCACTGTCACCTTTAATTTGAATAAATTTTTACTTGCAATTCAATTTTAATGGTATTATTATTAAGCAAATACAAATTAGGGAGTAATTCAAATGTCAGAAGAAAATAAAGCAGAAGAGAATGAAGAACAAAAAACAAAAGCTAAATCTGAAATTATTAGTTGGGTTAAAACTATTATCTTTGCTTTGGTGCTGGCCTTTTTTATAAATAATTTTATCATTGTTAATGCAACTGTGCCAACTGGGTCTATGGAAAACACTATAATGCCTAATAATAGAATAATTGCACTTAGGCTTATATACTATTTTGAAAATCCAGAAAGAGGAGATATAGTAGTGTTTAAATATCCCGACAACGAAGAAATATTGTATGTTAAGCGTGTAATAGGTTTGCCAGGAGATACAGTAGAGGTAAAGGATGGCAGGGTGTACATAAATGGAGCAGACACACCCATTGCAGATGAATATATAAAAGAAACAGCCTATGGTAATTATGGACCTTATGAAGTACCTGATGGAAGCTATTTTATGATGGGTGATAACAGAAATGAATCACTGGACTCAAGATTTTGGGTGAACAAATTTGTTGAAAAAGATAAAATATTGGGAAAAGTATATTTTAAATATTACCCCAAAATTGAAAAACTAGATTAAAAGAGAAGAAAAGCCCACCTTGTGTTAAGGCGGGCTTTTCTATATAGCATTAGTTGAAAATGGGTTTTATTTCATTGCAAGGTAAGCGTTTATGTCTGCAACAAGTTTGTTTACATCCATGCCGTGAACCATGCTTGCTTCGGCAAGGGTTTCACCAGCAGATGATGGACAACCTACACAGTGCATACCAGACTGCATTAAGATAGCTGCAATGCCTCTATCTTGCATTAAAATCTCACCAATTTTTGATTCTTTTGTAACTTCAAATGCCATTGTATATTCCTCCTAAATAAAGTAAATTAAGAAAAGCAGACAAAAATCGAGGGCTTTTACTTTATGGTTAGTATACCATATTTATATAAAAAGGTGAAGATTATGTTTATTGATATAACAAAAAACATCAACATACAGTTTTATTCAAAACTGATGGCAAATATGGCGTGCCAGTAAGGGCGGTACTTGATAAGGCAAGCCAATATGCATAAATGAATAAAATTGGTTTAAAATACACTAAGTTGGGAAAATAAAGCGAAAAAGATACAAACTTTTGCTTTATTTACTATGTTAAATTTATCATTATTTACTATTGAAGTATGGTTTGTTTTGATACATAATAAACGTTAATTAATACGTTGTACTAATTCGTGTACAATACATTAATTAATTTCAAAAAAATTTTTGGAGGAAGCGAATGAAAACATTAATGACAATTGCTGAGGTACGTGAAAATGTTAAGGAGTGGAAAAAACAGGGTTTAACTGTTGGTCTTGTTCCAACTATGGGTTATCTTCATAAAGGACACAAAAGCCTAATAGAAAAGGCACATGAGGAAAACGACAAGGTAGTAGTGAGCATTTTTGTAAACCCAATTCAATTTGGTGTAAACGAAGATTTAGATGCCTATCCAAGGGATTTGGAAAACGATAGCAAGCTGTGTGAAGGAGCTGGGGTTGATATTATTTTTCATCCGCAGGCAACAGAAATGTATTTTGAAGATTTTTGCACTTACACAGATATGGAAAAACTTACACACAACCTGTGTGGAATGAGCCGTCCTACACACTTTAGGGGCGTATGTACCGTTGTTAATAAGCTTTTTAACATAGTTGCTCCAGACAAGGCATACTTTGGTCAAAAAGATGCACAGCAGCTTGCTGTTATTAAAAGAATGGTTAGAGATTTGAATATTGACACAGAGATAATAGGTTGTCCTATTGTGCGTGAAGATGATGGACTTGCTGTAAGCTCACGTAATACATATTTAAGTGCTGAGGAAAGAAAAGTGTCAGTGGTTCTTAGCAAGGCACTTCAAGAAGGCAGAAAAATGCTGGAAAATGGTGAAAAAAATGCTGCAGTTGTGGTTAATGCCATTAAAGCAATTATAGAAAAAGAGCCTCTTGCTAAAATTGATTATGTCAAAATAGTGGATAGTGAAATTCTTGAAGATGTGGAAACTGTTGAGAAGAATGTTTTAGTTGCCATGGCTGTATATGTTGGCAAAACAAGGCTTATAGATAATATTACATTTGAGATATAGTGTTAAACCTTTGCTGCTATTAGTGCAAAGGTTAGTATAGCTTTTAAGCTAAAAAAGTGGTTTCATCTTAAAAAAATTAGATGAAACCACTTTTTTTATAAGCAATTAATAACAGAACATTAGCTATACTAGATTTATTAAAACTGGCAAAAAACCTATAATAAAGCCTAAGACACCGCCAATAGCCGTAATTGCTTGAAGTTCTTTGGATACAATGGCCAATATTAATTCCTCAGTGTATTGTATGCTAAAGGAATTTATGCGTTCCTCTACAATTTTTGGTATGTTAAAAGCAGTAAGAACTTTAGGTGCTACGGTGTTTATAGAACTATTATAAATTGTAAAAATAGTTTTTTTAATGGTTTCAAAGTTATTTTTGCTTATTTTTTGTGCAAGGTAAGCAACTTTTTGGTTAAGAAGTATGTCGGTTTGTCTAGTTATAACCTCGGTTATAAAAGAAACGGCTGCCTTGGAAAATATGCTGTTTGTAATAGAAGCAATAAATACTTGAATCTTTTTATCTGTATTTTTGTCTATGCTATTTAAAACATCCAAAATGTTGCTATTTCCATTTTCACTGATATAGGAAGAAAGTTTTAACATAAGGCTGTCAATGGTTTCACTTTTTGTTATTTCGGTTATTATAAAACCTATTGCTTTGTTTATGGCTGTTTCACGCATTTCTCCAGTTATAAGTTCGCAAACCTCGCCAATGGTCATATCCATAGCTTTATCAACAATAAGGCTTACAGTACGTTCAATTTCTGGCATATTTTCGGGGTCGTTAATATATACTGTAAGTCTTTCAATAAGGCTTACGTATATATCATCTGCATTTATAAACATACCCATAAACGGACCAGCAAAGCTTTGTATAATGCCCATTAATTTTGCTTTAATCAGTTCCTCCACCTCAGGATTTTCTGTAAGGGAGATAAGAGCATTGACAATAGCAGGAGTTTTGAGGGAAAGGTAGTCTTTTGCATCTTGAACGCTGGAATAGGATGCGATTGCACTTAATTTGCGTTCATCATCCCTTAAATTTAGCAAAAAGTCCCATAGGCTTTTTTCTATAATATTGTGTATAATCCCTTGTTGGACAATATCTTTAGTGCAGGACTGAATGGCTGTTTTAAGAACTGCAAGTATCTTGTCTGTTGGAAGGTCTTTAATGTCTGTTGCAAGAAGATTGTATGTTTTATCAAATATAATGGTGTTTACATCATCTTTAAGGCTTGGTTTAAGCAAAAAACTTTCAATAGATGTAATTGCCTTTGCCTTGGTGGCGGATATAACGCTTTCTGCATCGCTGCCCATAATATTGTTAAGGGTTTGTTCTACCGTAAGATAGCTGCATTTTACGGAGTTAAAGCCTTTATCCAATGATAAAGAAAGACTTGAAATAACCTCGGGGTTGGTTAAATAATCTAAAAGTACATCATGGGTTAAAATGTAATTGCCTACAGTATCTCCAAGGCTAATTGCCATGCGTTCCCTTTCTTTGGGTATAAGACCTGGGGTGAATGGAACTTTTATTTTGCCAATATATAGCTGTTTGTGTGGTTTAAAAAGCATTTTTATAGCCAGCCAGTTGGTAAAGTATCCAATAATGGCACCAGCCACTGGTGTAATAATATAACTAGGGTTCATTGTGTAGATATTCCTCCTCAAATTAATTTACGTTTTTTATATAAAAAAACCTGTATAAATAAATACAGGCTTAAGGTTTTTGCTATTCTTTATTATTATCTGTGTTGTGTATAATTGAGGCTTCGTCCGTTTCAACCTCATTAATTTTGTAAAGCAATGTCATAAGGCTGTCTGTAAGGTGTACGTTTTCAACCTTTATGTCATCTGGCATATTAAGGTCTACATGAGAGAAATTCCACATACCCTTAACGCCCCACTCTGCTAGGTTACTAGCAACTGTGTTTGCCTGTGACCTTGGAAGAGTAAGTATTGCTACATCTACATTATTGTTTTTAACAAATTCCTCCATGCAGTCAACATCATGGACTTCTATGCCACGTATTGTCATTCCAATAAGACGTGGATTTACGTCAAATACTGCGGTAATAACAAAACCACGTTTTTCAAAGTTTGTGTAATTGACAAGAGCTTGTCCAATATTGCCGCCACCAACAACAATAAGGTTGTAAACTTTGTCAAGACCCAAAATCTTTTTAATCTCACTATACAGATATTCTACATTATAGCCGTAACCCTGCTGCCCGAAACCTCCGAAATTATTAAGGTCCTGACGTATCTGGGAAGCGGTTATATTCATCTTAATGCTAAGTTCTTTTGAAGAAATTCGTGTAATGTCATTTTCAAGAAGATCTCCCAAGTACCTATAATATCTAGGCAGTCTATTAATAACAGCACTAGAAATTTTTCTTTCGTTATACATATAAAACCACCCCTTGTTAAAATAGAGTATACCACTTTATACAATTTATTGTCAATGTTTTGTCTTTTATTTGTTATTGATTTCTGTTATACTCTAGTGGATTGAAGGGAGTTGCTTGAAATGATTTTAGCAAGTAAAGACGTAGGGAAAGCATACGGAGTGGATACTATACTGGAAAAAATAACTTTTAACGTTGAGGATAAGGAAAAAGTGGCTATTGTTGGCGTTAACGGTGCAGGTAAAACCACTCTTTTTAAGATAGTTACTGGTGAAATAAGCCATGATAGCGGAGAAATTTTTATTAAAAAGGGTATAGAAATAGGGTATCTTAAGCAAAATTCCGTCGTAGAGGGTGAAAAGACCATTTATGATGAGGCACTTTCGGTTTTTTCGGGCATTATAGAGGCCGAAGAGAACCTGAGGAAAATGGAGCGTGATATGGCAAGCCTTAGTGGTGAAGCTTTAGCAAAGCATATGGAGGTTTATGCACAACTGCAGCACAGTTTTGAGGAGAAAGACGGATATGGCTACAAAAGCCGTGTTAAAGGGGTACTTAAAGGGCTTGGGTTCACGGAAGAAGAGTTTAATAAGCCTATTATGCAGCTTTCGGGAGGGCAAAAAACAAGGGTGCATTTGGGCAAACTTCTTTTGGCAAAGCCAGATTTACTGCTGTTGGATGAGCCTACAAACCATTTGGACATTGATTCTATAAGCTGGCTTGAGGACTTTTTGCGTGGATACCAAGGGGCAGTTGTTATAATAAGCCATGACCGATATTTTATGGATAAGATAGTTACAAAAATAATAGAAATTGAGAACAAAAAATCATATACATATGAGGGCAATTATTCATTTTATGTAACGCAGAAGGCTATAAATAGAGAAATTCAGCTTAAAGCCTTTACGGAACAGCAAAAAGAAATAAAACATCAAGAAGATGTAATTAAAACACTGCGTTCCTTTAACAGGGAAAAATCCATAAAACGTGCAGAAAGCCGAGAAAAGACCTTGGATAAAATTGAAAGGGTTGATAAACCCGATAATTTGCCAGACAAAATGCGTCTTACCCTTGCACCACGTGTTGTGAGTGGTAATGACGTGCTTTTTGCAGAGGATTTAAGTAAAAGTTTTACTGATAGACAGCTTTTTAACGGAGTGAGCATGGATATAAAGCGTGAGGACAAGGTGGCAATTATTGGTCCTAATGGAATTGGTAAAAGTACATTATTTAAAATGCTTTTGGGTAAAGAAATAAGTGACAGCGGAAGTATTAAATTAGGTGCAAATGTTAATATTGGCTACTATGACCAGGAACAACAAAATTTTGACGAGAGCAAAACTATTTTTCAAGAGATTGCAGATACATACCCAACCCTTACAAATGGAGAAATACGTAATGTGCTTGCAGCCTTTGTGTTTGAAGGCGACGATGTGTTTAAGCCTATAAATGCCCTTAGTGGTGGTGAAAAAGGAAGGGTTATGCTGGCAAAAATAATGTTGAGTAAGGCTAATCTTTTAATGCTGGATGAACCTACAAATCATTTGGATATGTTTAGCAAAGAAATACTTGAAGATGCCATAAATAGATATGAAGGCACTGTTGTATATATTTCCCATGACAGATATTTTATTAACCGAACAGCCCAAAAGGTTTTGGAACTGACGGAAAATGGAATGAACCAATACCTGGGGAACTATGATTATTACAT
The DNA here is from genome assembly GCA_003543235.1 of Lachnospiraceae bacterium. Classification (GTDB taxonomy): domain Bacteria; phylum Bacillota; class Clostridia; order Lachnospirales; family Anaerotignaceae; genus UBA8514. Next base: position 57,471 of record DPJA01000009.1, on the reverse strand, counting down.
AGAAAAGAAAACATTAAAAGAACGTGAAGAGCAGTTGTTTGGAACCAAAGTTGCAGAGAGTAAAACGGAAGCAGTATCTGCAACAAAGCAGGATTGGCAGAGCCAGAAAGAGCAGCAAGCTAAGGAACGTAGAATTAAAAATAAAATTGCTAAGATAGAGAAAGAAATTGAAGAAGCTGAAGAAAAAATAGAGAATCTTGACCAACAACTTTCGTTGCCTGAGGTAGCAACCGATGCCTGCAAGGCACAGCAGCTTTTTGAGGATAAAACAAAACTTGAGGAGCGTATTGAGGAGTTAATGCTGGAGTGGGAAAACAGTCACGAAGAGTAGATAAAATAAAAAGTTCTTGAGGTTATTCCCCAAGAACTTTGAATTATTTATCTTTTTTTACAACAGGAGTATGACTTCCATCTTCTTCTACGATAGTGATTTTTTCCATAGTTGCCATCATGTTTTCTCTAAAGGCCAAAAGATATTCTTTTCTTAATATATCTCTTTCAGCAAGTTCTTCGGGGTTTAAGCCCTCTGATTTTGCTTTGTGTGCAAGCTCATTTATACGCAAAAGTCTTGCGGTTTCTTCATTCTTATTCATTGTAAGTTACTCCTTTCGAAAAATAATAGAATCAATTAGTATATGGTAGCACAAAATACTAATTGATACAATAGACTTTTTGCCTCAAGGGGTGTAGAATATATAAAAGGATGTAAATTGATTAGGAGGGATTATTATGAAAAGTTTCTTAATGCCGTATTTTATGGTATATTTACTAGTTATTTTGTTTATTGGTTTTATAAAAAAGAAATCTAATGGAACAAAGCAGCGTTCTACTGAAAGTTTTGGTGGTTTTGGACGGTCAGCACAAAGGGAAAGAACTACTTTTAACACAACTCAAAGTGCATCTAAAACTATGAAGCCAACGACACAGCGTTTGACGGGTAAAGGATTTCCGATACCAATTTTTGTAAACAACAGCTTTGGAATGGGCAAAGAACATGATGATTTTATTACAGATGAAAAGAAAAAATATGCCCGTCCCGATTTTATTAGTAAAAATGATGATAGAGGGATAGACTGTGAGTTAGACGAAAGAATATTTGGCCCAAAAAATCAAAATAAAGATGTGTTTTAAAAATTAATACCTTGGTGAATATTTATATTCCACCAAGGTATTTTTATTTAGCCGATATTAATTTCCAATATATTTGTTAAGAACTGCAAAAAGCACTTGCGTATCTATAGGTTTTGAAACGTGTTCGTTCATACCAGAAGAAAGGGCAGCGGTTATATCCTCTGTAAAAGCGTTTGCTGTCATTGCAATAATAGGTATGGTGGTTGCTTGGGGATGATTAAGGATACGTATTGCACGAGTTGCCTCGTAGCCGTTCATTATAGGCATTTGTATATCCATCAAAATTGCGGAATATGTACCTATAGGTGAGGCATCAAATTTTTCAACAGCTTCTTTACCATTTTCAGCATAATCCACTACAAGCCCAACCATGGATAGAAGTTCAATGGCTATTTCACGGTTAAGTTCATTGTCCTCTGCAAGAAGCACTTTTTTGCCACCGAAATTATAGGTTATTTCTGGTATGGCGTTTATAGAATACTTTTTGCCAACAATATTTACAAGTATATTAAAAAGTGAACTTTGAAATAAAGGTTTTGAAATAAACATATTGGCACCAGCTATTTTGGCTTCATCTTCAATTTCACTTAAATCGTAAGCAGAGGCAATAATAATTATTGTGTTTTCACCAAAAAGCTCACGAATATGTTTTATTGTTTCCATCCCGTCCATATCTGGCATTTTCCAGTCTATAATGCAAATGTTGTAGCCTTTGCCGCTATCATAGCTTTCTTTTATGGCATCCAGTGCAGCCAAACCAGAGGTAACATAATGATGGCGTAAGCCGATTTTGTCAAGAATGCTAGAGGTGTATTTGCAGGTATCCAAATTATCAACAACAACAAGTGCATTAAGGTTGTTAAAAGAATTTTCGGGAAACTTTTCACGAGATTCGGGAAGTCCGAAGGGCAAATCTACAGTGAAGGTTGTTCCTTTACCAAGCTGGCTTGTAACTGATATTGAGCCATTCATAAGGTCTACAAGGTTTTTGCAAATGGACAAGCCAAGACCACTTCCGCCGTACTTCTGTGCTGTAGTGGCGGAATTTTGCTCAAATGGTTTAAACATACGAGCTTCAAAATCCTCACTTATTCCGCAGCCTGTGTCTATTACATCGAACTTCATGAATACATTTTCGTTTTGGGTTTTAAGTTGTGTTACTTTAAGAATTATTTCATCGCCAGACTCTGTAAATTTAATTGCATTGCTTAATAAATTTATTAAAATTTGATTTAGTCTAAGTTGGTCACCGCACAAGGTTTCTTCAGTAACGTCATTAAGTAAAATTTCAAAATTAATATGTTTTTGCTTGCATTGGCTGCAATATATGGTGGAAAGGGAATTTAAAAGCTGTTTCAAATCAAAAGGCTCGTTGGCTATTTTAAGCTTTTGCCTTTCTATTGCAGACATATCAAGGACATCATTAATAATGTTTAGAAGAAGTTTAGAGGAAAAAGAAATTTTGCTAAGATATTCCTCTATTCTTTTTTTATCATTAATATGCTGTGTGGCAAGGGTTGTCATGCCTATAATTGCATTCATAGGTGTTCTTATTTCGTGGCTAATTCGTGACAAAAAGTCGGATTTTGCATTGCTTGCCTTTTGTGCCTGTTCTATGGCTTGTGTAAGCTGAATGTTTTTTCTTAGTAATTCTGTGTTATGTTTTTGTTTTAGCATGGCTACCATTAACAAAAGCCAAATACAAAGTATAATGGGTATGGATGTTGATAAAATCATACTTCTATATTTAACAAAAAAATCATTGAGTGAAAGATTATATTGGTCTGCAAATGTGGTATTAATAACAAGCTGATTTATTTTATCTTTATCCAAAACGTCAATGGTTTTGTTAATAATGGACATAAGCATTTTGTTATTATTATTTTTAAGGGATGCTATACAAAGGCTTTCATCGCTATAATATGCTGGCAGAACTTCCAAATTATCATATTTTGGAGTTTGAAGTTTATAGCTTATGTAGTGTGCATTTTGAAGCATTGCATCTGCACTTCCATTTGAAACCGCATCAAGGCAAAGTTCATTTGAAGGCTTAGTTATTATAGTAAAGTTTGGGTACATATTTTTTATGTATTCCTGTGATTCACTAAAGGAGGTGGGAACTGCCATTTTAAGGTTGTTGTAATGATTAAAAGCCTTATTAGTATTTCCAACCAGGGCAAGAGTGCTTGTTAAATATGGTTTGCTTTGTAACAGCTCTTTATCGTTCGTAAATTCATCATCATAAAATATTCCCGCAATTAAATCTACATTATTATCTTTAAGATAATCTGTAGAAGAAGTGCCAATGGGTATAGGTTCATATTCAAATTTCAAACCTGTTTCCTTAGAAATAAGATTTAAAATATCTATGGTTATACCTGTAAATTCATGTGTTTTAGGGTTATAGGCTGAAATAGGGGCACAGTCTTGAACATTACCAATTTTAATTACAGGCTGGCTTTTTATAAATTCAGCCTCTTCACGGGTAAGAAGTGGTTTTGTGGATGAGGCGTTGGTACTGTAAAATTTTGCATAAAGGTCGCTTTCAAAATATGGATTTAGGGTTTTTATGCTATCGATGGCGGTGTTAATTTCATTTAGTACAGCCGTGTTTCCGTCTTTTGCAATAATATAAAAAGGGTCTGAGCCAAACTTGCATAGCGTTTTAAAGTTTTTGTGAAGAGCAAGACTACCTGTGGCAATAGCATCAACTTCGCCATTTTCAAGGCTCTCCAACAGGTCGAAATAGCTAAAATAGTTTTTGGTTTTATAAGTAAAGCCGTTTTCCTTGGCATAAGCATCAAAGGAGTTCTGTTGGAAACTTCCATCTAAAGTTCCAACAGTCATGCCATCAAAGGAGGCATAATCGTTATAATACATATTGTCATTATCAAGAAGGGTATAAATAATGGTGCTTTCAATACCAATGGGATATTTTGAATAATCAAAATATTCATCTCGTTCTTTGGTATATTGTGCCATGCAAACAATGTCTATTTCACCTGCTTTAACCTTTTCAAGGCAATTTGACCAAGTGTCAAAAACATATTCAAATTTATAGTTAGTGTGTTTTGAAATTTCTTTTAAATAGTCAACACCATAGCCCGAATATGTTTCATTTTTACCTCTGGAAATAAAGCCTTCAATATCTGTATATCCAACATGTATAACCGTTTCATGTTTATCAGCAAAAGCTGGCGTAAAGCTTAACAATGAGATTATTAAAGCAAGAAATATAGTTATAAAGCGGGATGGTTTTTTCATTAATAGTCCTCCTACAGCACAGTAAATTAGTTGGAAAAGGTTGGAATTTTTACATAATTATAATTGTAATATATTTTGCAGAGGTATGCAATTTTTATTTTGCTTTTAAAGGAAGGAATGTTGCACAAACATGAAAGCTATAAATTAGACAAAAAAATCCGCAAACCTTTAATTAATGAGGTTTGCGGATTTTGTATGTTCCCGATGCGATTTGAACGCACGACCCCCCGCTTAGGAGGCGGGTGCTCTATCCAGCTGAGCTACGGAAACACAATGGTATGCTGTTGACATTAAATTGAAATACACTTAGGTTTGAATTCGCTAGAAATATTTTTTAATGCACAATACATTTTATGTGAAATGTGCCATTTAGTCAATAGCAAAATTTATTTAATTGCTTGACAAAATTCCTTGGCTGCTTTAGTATGGTAATGTGATAGCATATAATCAGTTATTAAGTTTAGGAGGCTTTTAAATGAAAAATAGAGTATTAGCATTGGGCTTAGCGGCTGCAATGGTATTTGGAACGTTAACAGGCTGTGCTTTAAAAACAGCTGAAACAACACCGGAGGCACCTACTGCAGAGGAAAAAACAGAAGGCGAAGCAGAGGCAAAAACAGAAGGCGATATTGGTTATGACAAGGTTGTTATTGGACTTGATGATACATTTGCACCAATGGGTTTTAGAGATGAAAACAATGAGCTTGTTGGCTTTGATGTAGAACTTGCCAAGGCTGTTGGGGAAATAATTGGTGTTGAAGTTGAATTTCAGCCAATTGAATGGGCAATGAAGGAAACCGAACTTACAAACAAAAATATTGACCTTATATGGAATGGTTATACAATTACAGATGCAAGAAAAGAAAAGGTGCTTTTTACACAGCCATACCTTAAGAACAGACAAATCGTGCTTGTTCCTGGTGATTCGGACATTGAAACACTTGCAGACCTTAAAGGCAAAACAGTAGCTACTCAGGCACAATCCAGTAGCGAGGAAGCAATTACAGCAAATCCTGAAATTAAGAATACATTTGGTGAATACGTGACATTTGGAACATATGAGGAATGCTTGCTTGATATGGAAGCTGGCAGAGCAGATGCAGTTGTTGCAGACGAAGTTCTCATACGTTATTATATTTCTCAGCATGAAGGCACGGAGTATAAAGTGCTTGACGAAAACTTTGGCGAAGAGGAATATGGCATTGGTGCAAGAAAAGAAGATACAGCTTTGGTTGAAGCAATAAACGGTGCACTTACAGAGATTAAGAACAATGGCACAGGCAAAGAAATATCTGAAAAATGGTTTGCAGAGGATATATTGCAGTAAATAAACGATAACAGAATATAATTGAATTTGGCTGCCAAAATATTTGGCGGCTAAATTTGCGTATTAGGGAATGTAGTTCAGAGGGGAAAAAGCTATGGGTTATCTTGTTCAAATTTTAGATGGATTAGGCTTAACGGTAGGGGTGTTTTTGGTTTCACTTATAATATCACTGCCACTTGGCATTTTGGTGTCATGTTTAAGACTTTCCAAAATTAAGACAGTAAGTAAGGTTACAGAAATTTATATTTGGGTACTTAGAGGTACACCGCTATTACTTCAAATTATGTTTGTATTTTTTGGTTTGGCAAGCATAGGCATAAAATTTGGAAGATTTAATTCAATAGTTTTTGCTTTTGCACTTAACTATTCCGCTTATTTTGGTGAAATTTTCCGTTCGGGAATTCAATCCATAGAAAAAGGGCAAAGTGAGGCTGCAAGTATACTGGGTTTTTCGTCAATACAGATTAATTTAAAAATTATTTTGCCACAGGTAATAAAACGCACACTTCCATCAATAGGAAATGAAGTTATCACTCTTGTAAAAGATACATCTTTGGTGTATGCAGTTGGTCAAAGCGATATTTTGAAATATGCAAAGGGTATAGCAGTAAGAGATGCAACGCTGGTGCCATATTTAATTGCAGGTGGCGTATATTTGGTGCTTACATACATAATTACCAAGGTGTTTGAGAGTGTAGAGAGAAAGGTTAATTACGAAGAGTAGGTGAAAAATATGTTGTTACAAGCAGAAGGGCTTTTTAAAGCTTTCAACGATACAATTGTCCTTAATGATATAAGCATTAATGTTGAATGTGGCGAGGTTGTGTCATTGGTTGGGCAAAGCGGTGCTGGCAAAACAACAGTATTGCGTTGTATTACAGGTCTTGAAAAATGTGATAGAGGCAGTATAGCCATAAATAATAAATACATATGCAAAACTGAAAACGGCATTACAACCTATGCCACTAAAAATGAGCTGGCAATTATTCGCCATGAACTGGGAATGGTTTTTCAGTCATATCATCTTTTTCCTCACATGACGGTGCTGGAAAACGTAACCCTTGCTCTTACAGATGTTTACAAGGTGATGCCAACTGAGGCTAATGAAGAAGCGGTTAAAATGCTTGAAAGCCTTGGTCTTGGTGAAAAGATAGATAGCAAGCCATCACAGCTTAGTGGTGGTCAGAAACAGAGGGTTGCCATTGCAAGAAGCTGTGTTACAAAGCCTAAGCTTTTGTGTTTTGATGAGCCTACAGCGGCACTGGATTCGGCATTGGTAGTGGAGATGGTTAAGATTATAAGAAGCCTTGCAAGAGAAAAAGGCATAGGAATACTTATAATAAGCCATGATGAAAAGTTTGTTAGGGATGTATCTGACAGAGTGCTTTTTATTGAGCATGGGAAAATAACAAGAGAAATGACCTCAGAGGAATACAAAAGCGTAATAAGGGACTAATAGTAACGGCTGTGGCTAGTATATGCCATGGCCGTTTTTTAACATATCTTATTGCCATATGCACCACCATACTGTTCTATCATAATTTTAGCAAGACGGGCATCTGGAGTTTTGATTTTAACAGGAAATTCAAGCTTTTTTTCATAAATCCACATTTAGTTACACCTCTCTTTAGGGGATTCAAAATTGAAACAACATTGCCATGGCCATGGGTTATCGTCCCACTGCCATTTATCTTCACAACGGTTAATACTTCTGCTGCCACATACAGGGCCGACAACTTTTTCATACTTGCCACGAACAGTATCGGCAGCTTTAATAATTTTATTATACATACCAATAGCCTCTTCGTGCATTGGATGTGTGTTAAGATAAAGTGCTAAATCTGTTGCCATAAAATCCAGCTCTGTAAGTGTTTTTAAAAGACATTCTCTTTCCATTAAGCTACCTCCTTCCTGGACATCTGTTTCGGGTATACGGAATTGAAAGCTGAGGAAAAATTGTGCCACAGGCAAGGCTTTCCTCTTGCGAAAATGTTATGAAATCTGTCTGGTAAGGAATGTAGGCTTGTGCAAGGCCAACATGATCTATAACGCAGTCGTTGCATTCTAACACTTCATAACAAAAATCGTCGGGTGTTAAATCACATGGGTCTACACGCTTGCACTCACGGGTGTTTTCACATTCACACCCACATCTGTCGGTGTTTCTTTGCCTTTGACAGCCAAAAGCCATATAGTAATCCTGGTAGTTCTGTGTCAATTTTATAACCCCCTAAAGGTTGGTTGCAGTTTTATATTATGACGCAAGAGATAAAGGTGTTACAATATTGGCTTGGCATAGTCAAAAAACCAAAAACATACTGACATATTTTCAGTTAGAACTAAAATAAAATGATATTCTTTAAATATCTAACTTACCTAAAAAGCTTTCCATATCAATTTCATATTCGCTACAGATTTCTTTCATTTCTTTAATTGTATTTTCGTTTACTGGTATGCCTTCTTTAAGACGAACTGCATATGCCTCAATTTCTTTTTCACCGTGGGTATAAATTCTGGTCTGTCCGTCTGCCTTTGGTGATTGGCGAAGTTCTTCTAAATATGAGCTGAAATGAGCTTTAATTGACTCTGGGTCACCAAAAAGGTTAGGATTTATAGCTATAAAGCTGTGGCAAGTTCCGCCTGTAGAGCCAATGTTTGTGTGGTTTGAGGTAAGACCCATTGAAAGAATAGAGGAAAAAATTTCTGCTATCATGCCATAGCCATAGCCTTTATGACCGCCAAGTTTTTCGGTTGAGCCACCAAGTGGGAGAATACCGCCACCATTTTTTTCATTAATATTTTTAAGAATATCAGCTGCATCGGTGCTGTTATGACCAGCTGCATTTAGTGTCCAGCCTTCAGGAAGAGGTTCGCCTTTTTTATTATAAACTTCAACCTTGCCACGGGTTACAACGGTGGTGGAAGCATCAAATAAAAAGTCGTATGGTTCAGCAGGCATAGAGATAGCAATTGGGTTTGAACCAAGCATAGCCATACGACCATATGTAGGAACCATAATAGCCTCGCTGTTGGTTGTGGAAATGCCAATTAAGCCCTCATCGCACGCCATTTTTGCATAATATCCTGCAATGCCATAGTGGTTGGAATTACGTACAGAAACAAAACCAACACCGCTTGTTTTAGCCTTTTCAATAGCTTTGCTCATGGCATAGTGACCAACTAATTGACCCATGCCAGAATTATTATCAATAACGGCACTTATTGGCGTTTCGTGAATTATTTCCAACTTGCTGTCCATATGCAATCTTCCATTTTTTATGGTGTTGTAATAACGTACCATCCTTTGAACACCATGAGATTCAATGCCGAACATATCGCTCATAAGCAAAACGTCGGTAATTATTTTGCTTTCATCATCTGTAAAGCCAAATTTAGAAAATACATGATTGCTAAATTTTTTCATAGTTTCGTACTGAATATTAACGTAAGCCATTTTAATCCTCCTAAGTACATTGGGTATATTTATACACAACTCAATAAGTTTTTAACCGTACAGGCTCAATTATACTACAATAATTTATTATTGTAAGTATAAAAATGTATTTTACACAAAAAAATAGTGTGCAAAATAAGTGAAAATTTTTGTCCTACAGAAAAATATGTCGTAAAAAATTAATGAAATTCAGCGTTGACAACATAGAGTAAGTGTGATAAACTAATTTTCAACATCAACTGAATAGCTTTGATAACACTGTGAAGAGGAATAGTAAGTTTCTTGAAATTTTCAGAGAGCTGCCGTGTGGTGCGAGGCAGTAATATGAGAGAAATTGAACTCGCCTTGGAGTGATTTGCTGAAAAAACAACCGTTTTGGTATGTTAATAGGTGGAATCGGAGGTCAACCGTTATAATGACAGGATATTCAGCAGGATTATTTCTAATCATTACTGCTCGTATCCGTATTGAGTGTGTTCCTTTGGGAACAAATGAGAGTGGTACCACGGAGTTTATGCCCTTCGTCTCTATTATAGGAGATGAAGGGCTTTTTTTATTTCAAATTTGAATAAACAGAATAAAAAACAAATAAAAAGGAGCAAAATTATTATGAATTATACAAAATATCGTCCATATCCAACGATGAATATGCCTAACAGAAAGTGGCCAAATGCCGTAATTACAAAAGCACCTATTTGGTGCAGTGTAGACCTTAGAGATGGAAACCAAAGCCTTGAAATACCTATGAGCCTTGATGAAAAAATGGAGTTTTTCAATTTCTTGGTTAAAACAGGCTTTAAAGAGATTGAAATTGGCTTTCCAGCGGCAAGTGATACAGAATTTGAGTTTGCAAGAAAACTTATTGATGAAAATTTAATTCCAGATGATGTTGTAGTGCAGGTGCTTACACAAAGCCGACCAGAAATTATTAAAAAAACTTTTAGGGCATTAAAGGGTGCAAAAAAAGCAATAGTTCATCTTTATAATTCAACCTCAACGTTGCAAAGAGATGTTGTTTTTGGTAACAGCATGGAGCAGACAACAGAGCTTGCAGTTGAGGGTGCAAAGCTTTTGATTTCTGAAGCAGAAAAAATACCTGAAACTGATTTCTTTTTTCAGTATTCACCAGAAAGTTTTACGGGAACAGAAATGGATTATGCCGTGGATATTTGTAATGCTGTAATTGATGTCATTAAGCCAACAGCCCAAAAGAAGCTTATTATCAATCTTCCATCAACGGTGGAAATGGCAACAGCAAATGTTTATGCTGACCAGATTGAATATCAGTGCGAAAAGCTTAAAAACAGAGAAAATCTCATTATAAGCCTTCATGCACATAACGACAGAGGTACAGCGGTGGCTGCAACAGAGCTTGCAATTATGGCAGGTGCAGACAGGGTTGAGGGAACTTTGTTTGGCAACGGCGAAAGAACAGGAAACACCGACATTATGGCGGTTGCAATGAATATTTTTTCACAGGGAATTGACCCAGAGCTGGATTTTAGCGATATTGATTCAGCGGTGGAAATATATCAAAGAACAACAAGACTTGAAGTACACCCAAGACACCCATATGCAGGTGCTTTGGTTTATACAGCTTTTTCAGGTTCACACCAAGATGCTATAAGAAAAGGTATGGAAAAAATGAAAGAACATCCAGACCGTTGGGAAGTGCCTTATCTTGCAATTGACCCTAAGGATGTTGGAAGAAGCTATGACCCTATTGTTAGAATTAACAGTCAGTCGGGCAAGGGTGGAGTAGCTTTTGTATTGGAACAGTCATATGGTTTGTTCTTGCCAAGAGCGTTTCAACAGGATTTCAGTCTTGTTATTACAAAGCTTTCAGACTCAAGCCACAAGGATATTGCTCCAAGTGCAATAAAGGATGTTTTCTTCGATAATTATGTTGATGGGAGAAGCCCTATTTCTATAGAAAAATATAAAGAAGTAAATACAGGCGAGGGTGATGAGGTTGCTATTGAAGCAGAAATTACTTATTATGGTGAACCTATAACTGTGTGTGGTAACGGTAACGGTATTATTGATGCCTTTACCCATGCATTGGAAAAGCACTTTAAGGTTAAACTTGAGATTAATGATTACCGTGAACATTCAATGGAGTATGGCACAAAGGCAAGAGCTATTTCATACGTGCAGATTTCTGACTGCAATGGTAAAATTGGTTTTGGTGCAGGAACATCAAGCAATATTATAAAATCATCACTTAGGGCAATTGTAAGTGCAGTAAACAAAATTATAGAATAATTAAAGATATTGGGTTTGCACCAATGAAAACCTACACTTTGTTTATTAAGATTAGCCATGTTGGGATTAGTTCTAAGCAATAAGGAGGAAAAATAAAATGGGAATGACAATGACACAAAAAATATTGGCGGCACACGCAGGTGTTGAAAGCGTTAAGGCAGGTCAGCTTATACAGGCAAAACTGGATATAGTTATGGGTAACGACATTACAACAGCAGTAGCGATACCAGAATTTAAAAAAACAGGTGCAACAGAGGTTTTTGATAAAGAAAAGGTAGTTATAGTGTTAGACCATTTTACACCAAACAAGGATATTAAAGCGGCACAGCAGTGTAAGTGCAGCCGAGAGTTTGCTTGGGAGAAGGATATTAAGCATTTTTATGATGTTGGTGAAATGGGTATCGAACACGCACTTCTTCCTGAAAAAGGTATTGTTGCACCAGGCGAGGTTATTATAGGAGCAGACAGCCATACGTGTACATATGGTGCATTAGGAGCTTTTTCAACAGGTGTTGGCAGCACGGATATGGCAATTGGTATGGCTACAGGTGAGGCTTGGTTTAAGGTGCCAAGTGCAATTAAATTTGTGCTTACAGGCAAGCCAGCAAAATGGATTAGCGGCAAGGATGTTATTTTACACATAATTGGTAAAATTGGTGTTGATGGTGCGTTATACAAATCCATGGAGTTTGTTGGTGATGGTATAAGCTATCTTTCCATGGATGACAGATTTTCTATGGCAAATATGGCAATTGAAGCAGGTGCAAAAAATGGTATCTTCCCTGTGGATGAAAAAACAATTGCATATGAAAAAGAACATACAACAAAGGAATTTAAGGTTTATGAAGCTGATGAAGACGCAGAATATGAGCAGACAATTACAATAGATTTAAGCACATTACGTCCTACAATATCCTTTCCACATTTGCCTGATAACACAAGAACAATTGATGAAGCAGAAGCACAAAAAGTGGTTATTGACCAAGCGGTTATTGGTTCATGTACAAACGGTCGTTTGGAGGACATGAAGATTACTGCAGATATTTTGAGAGGCAAAAAGGTAAACAAACGAGTAAGAACCATTGTAATTCCTGCAACACAGCAGATTTACTTGGATTGTATTAAGCTTGGCTATGTAGAGGATATTGTTAAGGCTGGTGCGATTTTTTCTACACCTACCTGCGGACCATGCCTTGGCGGACATATGGGAATACTTGCTGAAGGAGAGAGAGCAATTTCCACAACTAACCGTAACTTTGTTGGAAGAATGGGACATATTGAAAGTGAAGTTTACCTTGCAAGCCCGGCTGTTGCGGCGGCATCAGCCTTGGCAGGATATATAGCAGACCCAGAAAAAATAACAGGAGGTATGAACTAATGGATGCGAGGGGAAAAGTTTTTAAATATGGTGATAATGTTGATACTGATGTAATTATACCAGCAAGATACCTTAATGTATCTAGCGGTGAGGAGCTTGCAAAATATTGCATGATTGACATTGATGCGGATTTTGTTAGTAATGCAAAAAAAGGCGATATTATTGTGGCAACCAAAAATTTTGGTTGTGGTTCATCTCGTGAACACGCACCACTTGCCATTAAATGTGCTGGCATAAGCTGTGTTATTGCATCCACCTTTGCACGTATTTTTTATCGCAACGCTATAAACATTGGTTTGCCTATTTTAGAGTGCGAGCAAGCGGCAAATGATATTAAAGCAGATGACGAGGTTAGCGTCGACTTTGCAACAGGTGTTATTACAAATATTACAACAGGAAAAACTTATAAGGCAGAGCCTTTTCCAGAATTTATGCGTAAGATAATGGCAGAGGGTGGTTTGGTTAAATATACAAGCAGTAAAATTGGGAAATAGATTTACTAATATTTTTGGTTCAATAAAGGAGGAAAACAAATGGCAAGTTTCAACTTGGCGGTAATTAAGGGCGATGGCATAGGCCCTGAAATAGTGGATGAGGCATTAAAGGTACTTGAGGCGATAGGTGAAAAATATGACCATAAATTCAATTTTACAGAGGTAGCGGCAGGAGGCTGTGCCATTGACTGTTGTGGCCAGTGCTTGCCTAAAGAAACTGTGGATATATGCAAAGCGTCGGATTCAGTTATTTTGGGAGCTGTTGGTGGACCAAAGTGGGACAATGTACCAGGTGACCAACGTCCAGAACGAGCACTTTTAGGGCTTAGAGAAAATCTTGGTCTTTATGCAAATCTTCGTCCAGCTATAATACATAATGCTTTAAGCGATGCGTCACCTATAAAAAAAGAAATAGTTGGTGACAGCCTTGATATACTTATTGTTCGTGAGCTTACAGGCGGTATATACTTTGGTGACCGTGGTTATAGAGATGGCAAGTATGGAACAGAGGCTTATGATACAGAGGCATACAGTGAGATGGAAATAAGACGAATTGCAAAGGTTGCCTTTGAGGCGGCAATGAGCAGAGATAAGCGTCTTACAAGTGTGGATAAAGCCAATGTTTTAGAAAGCTCTCGCTTTTGGAGAAAAACTATAATTGATATGGCAAAGGAATATCCAGAGGTTACACTTGACCATATGTATGTGGATAATGCGGCAATGCAGTTGGTACGCAATCCTAAGCATTTTGATGTTATTGTTACATCTAACATATTTGGAGATATTTTATCGGATGAAGCAAGCCAGATAACAGGTTCTATAGGTATGCTTCCATCGGCAAGTATTGGTGAAGGTGCTTTTGGTATGTATGAGCCTATTCATGGTTCTGCACCAGATATTGCAGGACAAAATATAGCAAATCCAATAGCTACAATATTATCTATGGCTATGATGCTTCGCTATACGTTTAAGCTTGATGACGAAGCAAATGCCATTGAAGCTGCAGTTACAAAGGTGTTAAATGACGGTTTTAGAACTGCAGATATTGCAACTAAGGGTGTACAGGCAATTGGAACAAAACAGATGGGCGAATTGATTATAAAAGCTTTAAATTAAATATATTTATTAAAGAGGAAGGCTTATAAATTGTCTTCCTCTTTATATTTTTTTGTTGCTGTGGTAAGATAATTACAAAGATTTTTACGGAAGTGGAATATTAAACTTAAAATAGAGTAATAATTTATAATAGAGAGATGCGGATAAAAAAGGAATGTGTTTTTATGAAGTTTTTAGATTTGGGATTTGTGCAATTTTTAATTAGACTTGTAAAACGGTATTTTAAGGATGATATAGACAGCAGTGCAGCAGCTTTAGCTTATTATATGATGTTTTCGTTCTTTCCAATTATTATTTTGGGCAGTACGCTTTTGGGTTATGCAAATATATCATCAGACTCAATTTTCAAAGTATTTACTGGAATTTTACCCCATGATGTTATTAACATAATAAATAGATATTTGGTATATGTAAGTTTAAATAAAAATGCCAACATACTTATGGTGAGCTTGTTTTTTACGGTGTATTTTCCTATTAGGGCAGTTACAAGAATTATGGATGAAATAAACAGAGCGTATCAGGTGGGAAAAGAACGCCATTTTATAAAAAAAATATTTTTTGTCATTGTGTTTACTGCACTTTTTGTGTTTACCATATTTGCTTCGCTTACATTTATGATTGCGGGAAGAAGTATATTATCTTTTGCATCTAAATTTGTAGGCATTTCAACAGAATTTATTGACGCTTGGGTTAATAATCGTTTTGTGGCTATGGCAATAATTTGTTTTGTTACAATAACAATATTATATATACTTGCACCTAACTGTAAGGTAAGCTTTACACAGGCTTTTCCAGGGGCGGCATTGGCTGTGTTTTTATGGCTTTTATTATCGGCTGGGTTTTCTTTTTACGTTGAAAATATGGGCAACTATTCCCTTCTGTTTGGGTCCATAGGTGCAATAATTGTTTTGCTGGTTTGGCTTTATATGATGGCGGTAATTTTGCTTATGGGTGCTGAAGTGAATAGCGTACTTAAAGAGCTTAGCGAAGAAAGAGGTAAAAAGGTAAAAAAAATATTATATAAAAATTGACATATGTCGTCGTTTTTTATATAATACATTTATTACGAATTTGGAAGAGGAATTATTATGGAACTTAAAGAGTGTATTAATTTTTTACTTACAACAGCACAGCATAATGTATTTCAGTTTTTAAGTGTTAAGCTTACTAAGTACGATATTACACCTTCTCAGTATGGTGTGCTAAGCTGTTTGTGGGGTAAAACCCATGCAACGCCTAAGCAGATAGCTGAGATATTGTGCCTTGAAACATCAACTATTTCTGGTGTGCTTGATAGAATGCAGAAAAAAGGTCTTATTGACCGTGTTATAAATAAAGAAGATAGGCGAGAAGTGCAAGTTACAATTACAGAAAAGGGCAAAGCATTACAACAACCTATTACCGAAATTATAGACGAAGTGAACGCCCAAGTGCTTAAGGATTTCAAAATGGATGAAATTACAAGTATAAAAAATGCACTGCGTGAAATTGCCGGCACCAATTTATCATAATACATATAAATTACTATACCCTTGCTTGTAGGTGTGAAGGTATAGTTTGTTCTTATGGAGAGTTGTCCGAGCGGTTTAAGGTGCGAAACTCGAAATTTCGTGTCGGTTTATACCCGACCTAGGGTTCGAATCCCTAACTCTCCGTTTTTTAAAGCCCTGTAAAGTTAATATTTATGGGGCTTTTTAGTATGATTTTGTAAAGGTGATTATAAACTATTAAATGAGAAAACTAATAAAATTAATTGAGGTGAATTATGGGTAAGATAAATGCAAAGGAAATTATGAGAGTTAAGGGCATGGGCTTTCTTTTTAACAGGGGAACAGAGGATGAATTTAATGCCAGAATTGTTAGTGAAAATTCATGTATGACAGCTAAACAGATGGCGTGTATAGCTGAGGCTGCAGAGAAATTTGGTGACGGAAATGTTGCATTTACATCACGTATGTGCGTTGAAATACAGGGTGTAGCCTTTGATAATATTGAACCGTTACAAGAATATCTTAAAAATGCTGGTCTGGCAACAGGAGGAACAGGTGATAAGGTTAGACCTGTTGTTGCGTGTAAAGGGAAAACCTGTGTGTTTGGTCTTGTGCCATCAACAGATGTTGCCAAGGATATACATAAAAGATTTTACGAAGGATACAAAAATGTGGAACTTCCTCATAAATTTAAGATTGCCGTTGGTGGTTGCCCTAACAATTGTGTTAAACCTGACCTTAACGACGTGGGGCTGATTGGACAGAACAGTCCAGGCATAAATATTGAAAAGTGTAAAAGTTGTAAAATTTGCATGGTAGAAAATGTATGTCTTATGAAAGCGGCTAAAAAAAATGATGACGGGTTAATAACAATTGATACTAATCGTTGCAACGCTTGTGGTAAATGTAT
The DNA here is from genome assembly GCA_003543235.1 of Lachnospiraceae bacterium. Taxonomy (GTDB): domain Bacteria; phylum Bacillota; class Clostridia; order Lachnospirales; family Anaerotignaceae; genus UBA8514. Next base: position 40,642 of record DPJA01000009.1, on the reverse strand, counting down.
TAAGGCGTGTCCATTTCATTGTATTGAGCTAAAGGAAAAAGGCGTTAAGGTGATTATTGGCGGACGTTGGGGACGTGAAGGCAGAAAAGGCTCTTTTCTTAAAGGAATATATGAAGTTTGCGATGCGTTGGATATAATTGAAAAAATTATGCTTGTATATCGTGATAACGCTTTTAAAAAAGAACGGTTCGCTGATATGATAGATAGAATTGGCTTTGAAAAGGTGGAAAGTTTTATATTGGAAGGTAATATACTGGAACGAAAGGAAGAAATTATTGCCAAAAATATCACGAAAAGATAAATAAATTAAAGGTCTGTGGCTGTGGTGCTATGGACTTTTTAAATTTTTGCCTTTGTTGACATATGGTCTTAATATTGTATAATTGAGTTATGTAAAAAAATGGAGGGAAAAATATGGCAAGACCTAAAAAATGCAGAAAGGTATGTTCTATGCCTTCTAATACAGGGTTTGCACCATCAATTTTAGGTATATGCTGCCCAACGGTAACTATGACTGTAGACGAATACGAAACAATTCGACTTATTGACCTTGAGGAAATGACCCAAGGGGAATGTGCTGGAAAGATGGATATTGCAAGAACTACTGTACAGTCTATATACATAAGTGCTCGTAAAAAACTGGCGGACTGTCTTGTGAATGGGAAAATGCTTAAAATAGAGGGCGGAGATTTCAGGGTTTGTGGAGGAAATGATTTAGCCTGTAAAGGTTCTAAATGTTGCCAAAAAAACGATGAAAATTAAAGCGAAGAGGTGGCTTTTTGAATAAAAAAGAGGAACTTGCTAAGATTTTTCCTGTATGGAATAAGCTTAGTGATGAGGAAAAAGAAACACTTACAAATGGAAGTAGTGTGAAAACAGTTAAAGAGGGTGCGGTTATTCATAATGGGGATGAAGACTGCATTGGTTTGTTGCTAATTAAAAAAGGTATAATACGAATCTATATCTTAAATGAAAATGGCAGAGAAATAACTCTGTATCGTCTTTTTGATAGAGATATGTGCCTGTTTTCAGCTTCGTGCATAATGAACAGTATACAGTTTGATGTTAAGGTTGAGGCGGAAACAGATGTGGAAATGATTGTTATTAAGGCACCTGTTTATGAAGGGCTTATGCAAAAATCTTTGGTTGTGGCAAACTATACAAATGAACTTATGGCAGCAAGATTTTCTGAAGTTATGTGGCTTATGGAACAAATTATGTTTAAAAGCTTTGACGTACGCCTTGCAGAATTTTTGTATCAGCAGATGAATATTGAGCAAAACAGTACAATTTCCATTACTCATGAAAAAATTGCAAGGCATATGGGTACTGCACGAGAAGTGGTAACACGTATGCTTAAATATTTTCAAGGGGAGAAAATGGTGCGGCTTTTTCGAGGTGGAATAGAAATTATTGATGAAGATAAAATAAGAAAAATGTTTGACTAAATAAGAATTATTATTTTTGGTCGGTGTGAAAAGTGTGTTTTTTATATGCACGCAAGGCTGCGGTTTGCTATAAAGTGATTTTATTAGGGGGAGAACTTGTATTATGGCGGAAACTATTTCTAATATAAACGGCGTTGTTAACAGCTTTATTTGGGGCCCATTTATGTGTATGTTTTTTGTGTTCGTTGGGGTTTATATGTCACTTAGGTGTGGAATGTTTCAAATTACAAAGATTAACCTTTGGTGGAATAGTACCATAATGGCAGTTTTTAGAGATAAAAGTGTTACTTCAACTGATGATACAAAAGCTATATCCCAGTTTCAAGCACTTACAACTGCACTTGCCGCAACCATTGGAACAGGCAATATAGTTGGTGTTTCAACGGCAATTGTGTCGGGTGGACCTGGTGCTGTTTTTTGGATGTGGGTATCAGCTTTTTTTGGAATGATGACAAAATATGCTGAAATTTCTTTGAGTATGAAATATAGGTACAAAAATGAGAGTGGTCACTGGATTGGTGGGCCAATGGTATTTATTGAACGAGGTTTGAAAATGAGGGGAATGGCAATGCTGTTTGCCTTGTTTTGTTTGCTTGCATCTTTTGGAATTGGAAACATGAGTCAGGCTAACTCTATGGCAGGTGCATTAAATTCAGCATTTGGTACAAACAACCTTACGGTTGGCATTGTTATTGCCGCTATTTCAGCAATGGTAATTATGGGTGGAATAAAGCGTATAGGCAGTGTAACCGAAAAAATTGTACCATTTATGGCATTGGCTTACATAATTGGTGGCACTGTACTTATCATTATGAATATAACATCAATACCAAAGGCATTTGCTGATATTTTTGAAGGAGCATTTCGCATGAAAGCTGTAGGCGGTGGGGTTTTTGGCTACGGAATTGCACAAGCAATGCGTTTTGGTGTTGCTCGTGGAGTTTTTAGCAATGAGGCAGGACTTGGTTCATCATCATTGGCACACTCTGCAACTGACGCAGAAGAGCCTATTAAACAGGCAATGTGGGGTGTATTTGAGGTTTTTGCTGATACCATAGTTGTATGTACAATTACAGCCATTGCTATACTGACGGCAAATGTGCTAGGCACAGTGGGTGCAGATGGAAAGATGATTAAGGGTGCGGCTCTTACTATACTGGCTTTTTCCAAGGGGTTTGGAAGCTTTGCTGGCGTTTTTGTATCAATAGGCATTGTTATGTTTGCTTTTTCAACCATTATCGGGTGGAGTTATTATGGTGAAAAATGTATGGAGTATCTTTTTGGGCTTAAATATACACCTATATATAAGGTTATTTATATCATAATTATTGTTGTTGGCTGTACCTCATCACTTGAACTGGTTTGGGGCTTGTCGGATACCTTTAATGGGCTTATGGCTATACCTAACCTTATTGCCGTTGCTATGCTTTCTGGTGAAGTGGTTAAGATGACAAGGGCATATTTAGAAAAAAATGATTAAACCCAAAAGCCTTCGATTTTTAAAGAAAATACTTTTAAATAAATAGATTTTGGAGTATAATAAGGAATATATAGAAGGGATGTGTTGCGTTATGAAATTTCTTATGAGAACTGCAAAGAAGTATATTAAAAAAATGGATATTTGGGATTTTTCACTTTTAAAGATTTGTCTTAGTGCTATGGGCATTTTAATTGGAATTGGCATTAGTGACGAAAAAAAGAAGTCGGTAGGTATTGTAGCCATGTTTGTTTTTATTGCAACATATATACCTCTTATAGCAAAATATATTGGTGTTGTGTTTGAGGAAAAACAACATAAAGACAGCAATATGGATGATGATTGCTTTGAACTGCTTGATTAATTTACAAAGTTAAGAACCTACGGACTTGCCATTAGATTTTTTAATAGCATTGCCGTGGGTTCTATGTTTTTTAAATTAAATTTTCAAAAAGTGTTGACAGTTAGGCTGAATATATGTTATTATATCCTTCGTCAGCAAGAAATGACGACACCAGATATTGCAATCTGGCTCAGTAGCTCAGTTGGTTAGAGCGCCGGCCTGTCACGCCGGAGGTCATGGGTTCGAGCCCCACCTGAGTCGCCATTTGGGAGTTTAGCTCAGCTGGGAGAGCGCTTGCCTTACAAGCAAGATGTCACAGGTTCGAGCCCTGTAATTCCCATCAACACCGTAGGTCAAAAGACTTACGGTGTTTTTTTGTGTATAAATAGTTTTACTAATAATATTCCTATTTATATTTGATTTTTAGACAAAATTTTAGTATTATCTATAATGGTGAATTTGTTGTTATGGATTGGTTTAAACTATAAAAGGATGTGTACTTAATATGAAGATAGGAAATTGTCTTATCGCTCAGTCAGGTGGCCCGACAGCGGCTATTAACGCAACTCTTGCAGGGGTATACTCTGCGGCTAAAAAGCAGTTTGCTATTGGCAGAATTTATGGTGGAATGAACGGTATTGAAGGAATAATGAAAGGTAATATTATAGATTTAAGCAGTGTATTGGACAAAGATGAAAATCTTAAACTGCTTAAAACCACACCTTCATCATTTTTGGGTTCTTGCAGATACAAACTTAAGGGTGGCTCGGAAGGACAGTCGGAGTTTCAAAAGCTTTTTAAAGTTTTTGAAGAAAACAACATTAAGTATTTTTTCTATATTGGTGGAAACGATTCTATGGATACTATCTTACAGCTTGAAGAATATCAAGTAGCCAACGGAGGAGATGTCACATTTGTAGGTGTGCCAAAAACCATAGATAATGACCTTTGTTGTATTGACCATACACCTGGTTTTGGCAGTGCGGCTAAATATATTGCTACCACCATTAAGGAAATTGCGGCAGATACTGCTGTTTATGATATGGACAGCATTGTGGTAGTGGAGGTTATGGGCAGAAATGCAGGATGGCTTGCACTTTCGGCGGCGTTGGCATTGGATAGCAAGGGCAGGTGCATGGCAGACCTTATTTATTTGCCTGAAAATGTGTTTGATTATGACAAGTTTATTGAGGATGTTAAAAAGGTTCAGCAGACCAAACGACAGATTGTTGTGGTTGTATCAGAGGGCATTAAGCTTGCAGACGGAAGCCTTATATCCGAGGCAAAGACAAAGGACAGTTTTGGCCATGGACAGTTAGGTGGTGCGGCAAAGCACGTTGAGGCTGTTATACAAGAACGTATAGGAGTTAAGGTTCGTGCGGTAGAGATTAATGTTCTTCAGCGTTGTGCAGGGCATTTATTATCTGCAAGGGACATAAATGAAAGCTTTATGCTTGGCGAAAAAGCAGTTGAGGTTGCCTCAGAAGGCAAAAGCGGTGTTATGGTTACAACTGAAAGAGCAAGAAATGGATTTTACAGTATTACTATGGGTGCAACTGATATTAGGCTTATTGCAAACAAAGAAAAAACAGTGCCAGAGGATTATATGAATGAGGCTAAAAATGCTGCTACACAAAAGGCTTTGGATTATCTTATGCCACTTATTCAAGGTGAAATTGCACCTGTTATGCAAAATGGCATACCAAAGCATTTGTTATTAAGGGATTATATCTAAATAAGTGAAAAATAAAAGTTCGAGTTTGGTGTAAAAATCAAACTTGAGCTTTTTTTATGTAGCAATTGTTTACAGAGCCATAATGTGATAAAATTATTTTTAGTGTGTTTATATTGATTTAGAATAGATTTCCAGGGTATATATTTTTACACTTGGATATTAAATGGATTTTTAAAGAAGGTGATTTTATGGCAGAAAGCATTGTACTTAGTGGCACGGTAGAGGATATAATTTTTCAGAACGCAGAAAATGGATATGCAGTATTTTCTGTTGACGACAATGGAAATGAAACAATATGCGTTGGGGTTGTGCCTAATCTTCATAGCGGAGAAAGCCTTAAAATTACAGGAAGCTGGACTGTACATCCTACTTATGGACGTCAGCTTTCAGTTGACTTTTATGAAAAAACAATACCAACCACAACAGAGGGGATTGAAAAATATTTGTCCTCGGGCGTTATAAAGGGCATTGGGCCAAAAACTGCAAAAAAAATTGTGGCTAAATTTGGAGAAGCAACATTTTATGTTATTGAGGAAAAGCCTGATAGGTTGGTTGAAATAAAAGGAATTAACTATGAAAAGGCAATGCGTGTAAGCGAAGTTTTTAGAGAACAGCATGAACTACGCAGAGCCATGATGTTTTTACAGGATTTTGGCGTATCGCCTATATATGCAATGAAAATATACAAAAAATATAAGGGCAAGACATTTGATATTGTTAATACCAATCCATACAGGCTGGCAGACGATATTTTTGGCATTGGATTTAAAATGGCAGATAAATTGGCGGCTTCGGCAGGGATTGAGCCAGATTCATCACCCAGAATAAAAGCAGGAATAAAATATATACTTAATCAGGCAGGTGTAGATGGTCACGTTTATTTGCCTCTTAAAGTTCTTTTACAGGGTTCGGAGGAACTGCTAGGGGTTAATTTATCATTAATTGAAAATGCACTTATTGAGTTGCAGATGGAACATCAGATTTGGCAGGAAAAAATAAATGATATATCTGCTGTTTATTTGAATATGTATTATTATGCTGAAATTTCTGTATCTAAAAAAATATTGGAACTTTTAATAGATTATGAGGATAAAAACAATACAGATTGGGACTTAGTAATTGATAATGAACAGCAGAAGGCTGGAATTAGCCTTGCAGAAAAACAAAGGCTTGCTGTGCGTGAGGCAATGACAAGTGGTGTTTTAATAATTACAGGCGGACCGGGTACTGGCAAAACTACAACAATAAATACAATTATAAGAATACTTGAAAATGAAAATAAAACCGTTGTTTTGGGAGCACCTACAGGTCGTGCGGCAAAGCGAATGACAGAGGCAACAGGCGTGCCAGCACAAACAATACACAGAATTTTAGGTATAAATTTTTTAAGTGAGGATAGCCGAAACCAAACATTTGCAAAAGATGAGGACGAGCCTATTGAGGCTGATGTTATAATAATTGACGAAAGCTCTATGGTTGATATTTTGCTTATGAACAGTTTTTTAAAGGCAGTTGAATCTGGAACAAGGCTGATTTTGGTTGGTGATGTTGACCAGCTGCCATCTGTTGGTGCGGGAAATGTTTTAAAAGATATTATCAAAAGCAATGTTGTTAAGGTTGTGCGTCTTAACGAAATTTTTAGACAGGCACAGGAAAGTGCAATAATTACCAATGCCCACAGAATCAATCAAGGTCTTGAACCTATAATTAACGAAAAAAGCAAGGACTTCTTTTTTGTAAGACGAGGATCTACAGGTGATGTTGTTAATGCCATAAAAGACCTTATTATGAAGCGTTTGCCTGCTTTTAATGGTTGCGAACCCAGTGATATTCAGGTGCTTACACCTATGCGTAAGGGAACATTGGGCGTTTATGAGCTAAATAAAGAGCTTCAGCAGACGCTTAATCCACCAAGTAGGCAGAAAAAAGAAAAAGCCTTTCGTACTAATGTTTTCAGACAAGGCGACAAGGTTATGCAGATTAAGAATAATTATAACCTTGCGTGGAAAATAGCTGATGAGCGAGGTAAAATTATTGAAGAGGATTTAGGTGTGTTTAACGGCGACTGTGGCATTATTGCAGATATTGATGATGCAAAGGAAGAAATAACGGTTTTGTTTGACGATAATAGATGGGTAGACTATGACTATACACAGCTTGATGAACTGGAACTTTCATATGCCGTTACAATACATAAATCTCAGGGCAGTGAATATCCTGTGGTTATTGTGCCTATACACAGTGGGCCTCCTATGCTGTTATCACGCAACTTGCTATATACCGCTGTAACACGTGCTAAGAATTTGGCGGTGATGGTAGGCATACCAGAAACTATGAACAAGATGGTTCACAATAACCGTGAAATAAACAGATACTCTAGCCTTGATGTAAGAATTTGCAGTTTATATGATTTTATGCACCAAGTATAAAGAGGTGTTGAATTGAAGGCTTGGGATTATTTAATAAATTTAGTTTATCCACCAAGATGTGCTGTTTGTACTGAGTTGATTGAAATGGGGAACAACGGAAATTTATGCAGTGAGTGCTTGGATAAATATGAAAGCAACAATGGTATAGTTGTAAAATATATGGGTGATAGTGCCGTAAAAAATACCAATAATTTAACACGTGGATATTCGGTGTTTGACTACAGCGATATAAAACTTTCCATTGAGCATTTCAAGTTTAAGGGGTTTAAAAACGATGGAATAGCATTAGGAGAAATTATGTACACTGTGGCAGATAGAAACTTTCCGTATATTCTGAAAGATGCTGATATACTTGTGCCTGTTCCAGTGCATTCCAAACGGTTTAAAGAAAGAGGATTTAATCAATCGGCAGTGCTTGCCAAAAGACTTGCACAGATTTCAGGAAAAATGTGCTGTGAAAATGCAATTAAGCGTGTACGGTATACTGCACCACAAAGTGGTCTGCATCCAGAGCAAAGGCTTAAAAATGTTAAGAATGCCTTTGAGATAAATCAAAAAATTGATGTAAGAGATAAAAAAATAGTTTTAATTGATGATATATTCACTACAGGTGCAACCATAAATGAATGTGCCAATATTTTGATTAAAAGTGGTGCAGTACAGGTGGACTTTTTCACGCTGTCGGCGGCGGTCACTAGATGAATTTGTTAGGAGTGCGTATGTTATACAGCCTGAAAAGCCTGTTGGTATAGGCAAACTTGAAAAAAACGAAGAAAAGCTTACAGTGCTTTACAACCAAGGTTATAGCCATGGAAGAAAGCACTGTAAGGCATTAATAGCGTTTTGAAACAAAGCTAAAAAAGATATATAAGACCTATGGCGATAAGCAGTATACCAGAAGCAAATGTCCATAGGCTTTCGTCTATACAATATAGTGATTTAATAAGTTTGCCAGTATGCAGACCTAAAGCTAAAAGCAATATCTGTAATAAAGCAACAGTGAATGGCAATAACCGTGTAAACCCGCCAATGATACCTGCACCTGTAACAGCACCGAAAGCATCAATGCTTAATGCAAAACCCAGGTATAGTGCTTCAAGGGTATCTATAGTTTCAGACTTATCAAGGTCACAGGTTAGGGGTGTGCGGATTATTTGTGTTGTAATACCAAGGTTTTTAATAAAAATACATAATTTTGCAGAAGAAGATAGCTTTTTAGTTCTCGGCTTCTGTTTTTTTTTCGATTGGAATATTATCCAAACGCCTAAAAATATAAGTAGAAGTGTGCCTAGATATTTAGATAAGACATAGGGCAGCAATTTCCTTAAAAAGTCGCCTAAAACCAATGCCAAAAAAGTTATAGAAATGGCTTGGCAGGAAATTATAACCTTTGCTCCATTTGAAATGCGTATTCCACGCACACCAAGTGTTAGGCCAATACCAAAGGCATCTACAGAAAGAGCAAGTGCCAATATAAGCAATTGATATACCATAATAACTCCTTATTAAATATGGTTATAATTATAATATGAATAAAGTAATAACTTTGCTATTGCTAGAATATAAATTTATTCGAGGTGAGATTTATGGACTGGCATAGTATGGATTGTAAAAAGACGATGGATTGTTTGAAAACTAACTCAATTTGTGGCTTAGAGGAAAGGGAGGCTGATAGGCGACTTAAAGAAAATGGCGAAAACATAATAGTTGAGAGCGGCAAAAAGAAAAATACATTTATACGGCTATTAGCACAGTTAAACGATTTTTTGGTTATTGTGCTTTTAAGTGCGGCGGCAGCATCGTTTTTTGTATCTTTTTTGCAAGGAAAACGAGATTTTGCAGATTCGATTATTATAATTGCTATTGTTGTTGTTAATGCCATAATAGGAGTTGTGCAGGAGGAGCGGGCTCAAAAAGCTATTGACGATTTAAAAAAACTTACTCCTACACAGGCAAGGGTTTTACGTGATGGCAAAATTAAAGAAATTGAGGCAAAAAATGTAGTTGTGGGAGATATACTTGTTTTTGAAACAGGAGATTGCATATGTGCAGATGGCAGACTGTTGGAGAGTATAAGCTTAAAAACAGAAGAAGCGGCACTAACTGGTGAATCTGCCTCGGTGGAAAAAGATTGGAGGCTTATTTGCTCTAATAAAGCAGAACTGGGAGAAAGGAGAAATATGGTGCTTTCTTCATCATTTGTAGCCTATGGCCGAGGACGTGCGGTTGTTACAGCAACAGGCATGAAAACTGAGGTTGGAAAGATTGCAGAGCTTATTCAGGGCGAAGATGAAAGAAAAACACCTCTTGGCAAAAAACTTGATGAAACAGGGAAAGTGCTTGCACTGGGTGCAATTGGCATTTGCGTTATTATTTTTGTTTTGGGAATTTTACGCAAACGAGATATTTTTGATATGTTTATGACATCTGTAAGCCTTGCAGTTGCCGCCATACCTGAGGGGCTTACTGCGGTGGTTACTATTGTGCTGGCTATGGGAACTAGACGGCTTTCACAAAAGAATGCAATTATTCGCCACCTTACGGCAGTGGAAACTCTTGGCTCTGCACAGATTATTTGCTCTGATAAAACGGGAACACTTACAAAAAATAAAATGAAGGTTGTTAAGATAAAAGATATGCTGGGGGCAAGCAATGCCGACATAGCTAGCAGCAAAGATATTTTGGAGCTTGGTGCAATGTGCAACGATTCACAGTACAAGAACAAAATGTTTGTAGGCGAAGCCACAGAAAAGGCAATCGCAGAGGCGGCACAGGAATGGGGGAGCTTTAAAGGAGATTTGGACAAAAAATTTCCTCGAATTTCAGAAATTCCATTTTCTTCTGAAAGAAAGCTTATGACGACTGTACATAAAACAAATAATGGATATTTGGCTGTTACAAAAGGTGCTCCTGAAATGGTTATGGCTATTTGCAAAGACTGCGAAAAGCAAGGTCACAAAGTTGATTTTTCGTTACAAGATAAGCGACTTGCGGTGGAAATGAGTAACCAGATGGCAGAAAAAGCGTTGAGGATAATAGCTGTGGCGAAAAAAACCTTTGACCACAACCCAAGAGAAACTGAACTGGAAAAGGGTGTTACATTGTGTGGGCTTATGGGAATAATGGATACTCCACGTCCAGAGGCAAGAAATGCTGTTACAGAATGTAAAAAAGCTGGCATAAGACCACTTATGGTAACAGGCGATAATGTTCTTACAGCAGTGGCAGTGGCACGGCAAGTGGGTATTTTTACAGACGGTGATTTAAGCATAACAGGAGCTAAGTTGGAAGAAATGCCGCAAAATGAACTTGTTGATAAAATTGACGAGTATACCGTATTTGCACGAGTAAGCCCAGAACACAAAATGCGTATAGTTAAGGCTTTTCAGGCAAAAGGAAAGGTGGTTGCAATGACAGGGGATGGAGTAAATGATGCTCCAGCACTTAAAACTGCCGATATTGGCTGTGCAATGGGCAAAACAGGTACAGATGCGGCTAAAAACGCCTCTGATATGATTATTGCAGATGACAATTTTGCCACTATTGTGGAGGCGGTAAAAGAGGGAAGAGGTATTTATGCAAATATAAAAAAGACTGTTCATTTTTTGCTCTCAAGCAATATAGGTGAAATAATAACAATTTTTGTGGCAATGGTTATGGGGTGGGAAACACCGCTGCTGCCTATACAGCTTCTTTGGGTAAATTTAATAACAGACTCTTTGCCTGCAATAGCCCTTGGTCTTGATTCATCACAAAAAGAGGTTATGGATAAAATGCCGTCAAACAGTGGCAAAAGCATTTTTGACAGCGAGATGGGTCTTAGAATTTGCCTTGAGGGGGCAATGATTGGTATGCTTGCTCTTATTGCTTTTGGTATAGGGCATTTGTATTACGACCATGGTGTTGGCACGGGATATGGGCGTACAATGGCATTCGCAGTGCTTAGCATTTCTCAACTGGTGCACGCATACAATATGCGTAGCGATGTGTCTGTAATAAAAAAAGGGTTTTTTGATAACGCATATCTAAATGGTGCATTCATTATTGGTGTTTTAATGCAATGCACGGTTATAATGGTACCTGTGTTTGCGGGAGTATTTAAGGTTATGCCTCTGGATTGGGAAAAATGGATGATAGTGGCGGCTTTGGCGTCTGTACCACTGATTATTGTTGAATTTGAAAAAAGATTTTCATTACATAAAGATTGAAAAACAAAACAGCAGACTATAGTATAGTTATGAACTATGGTCTGCTGTTTTTCGTATAAAGCTAACATATACAATATTTAATGATATGTGAAAAATGGATATTTTATGATTGTTGCAAATATGTGCAGAAAAGAGTATAATATTGTAGACTAAATATGTTAAAAATTCCACCTATAAGGAGAATGTTCATGGAAGAAACAGTAATTGTGATAATGCTTAAAGACAGCAAAACTGGTTTTTTGGAAAAAGAACTTGGCTGCTATAAAATAACTGAAGACGAAAACCTTATTTACAATACCTATGCCGTTGAAGATGGTGAAAAAACTAAGGTATTTATGAAATTAACAACTGACCGTGAGGTTGAGGACTGGGAGTTTGAAGCTATTTATGATTATTATGACAATGAAACAATTTCACCTTTTGTTACGTCTATAGAAGAAGATACAGAGTGCTACAACCCTACATGGTGTATAACCTTTGATTTTGTTAGCAACATTGAAGAAATGGAAGAAAAAATAGGCAGAATTCTTAAATTGCACAAACAGGAATTACAGTCGGTTTACGAGGCTATTGCAGATAAAAGGGATGAATATTGATTGAAAAAATTGAGCCTAAAATACAAAAAAGTAATCACTGTTACGGCGTTAATTACTTTTCTTTTAAGTGCCTGCAATTTTGGCACAGATAATGTAAAGGTAGCAACTTCGGGAAAAGTGGACAATGGACAAAGTGGTAACAGCGAAGAAACAATAAATACTGTTGAAGAAAAAAATGAGGATTCTGTTGAAACAAAGGAAACAGAAACTAAGGACGACAAAAAAAGTGATACAACTCAAACAACAGATACTGAAACTGAGGGAACTGCACAAACAACCTTGCCTGCACAGCGACCATCTGAAACAGTTAATGCAAATACAACCACCACAAATTCCAACAAAGGGAATGAAGCTTCTGATAGTGTAGTTAGAAGTAAATATATTACAGATACTATATTGAAGGATAAATGGGAGGCTTTGGATGCAATTGCTGAGGCTGGTCAGTCCTATTACATTGAAAATTTCAGTAAAACACGTGTAATTACCAAAAATGGATATTTATATAACAAGGCGGCAGAAGAAAAGATAGATATAAATTACCTGGTTGCCAATGGCTATCTTTCGTCTAAGTACATTTCGCTTCAAGCAGAAGTGTTGCTTTTAAACTGCGATGATTTCAGAAATTATGATGATTTTTCAATTAAATCATGGGAAACAGGGCTAACTGTTTTTGCTGCAATGAAGCATCCTTCAGACAATGTATATCTTCTTACAACAAGCAAAAGCTCAGGTGGTGCAATTACTGCATCAAAATATGCTGCACTTCTTAATAGCTATTATCAAAACCATGGTTCGGTGGGAAGACTTTATCCAGATACGGAGGAATACAACCGAATACTTAATTTTATAAGTATGTATGAAAGCAAGTATGAAAATTATTATGTTAGAAGCATTATTGCAGATAATAAATATGCCATGGTTGTTTTGTCTGGGCAAAGCAATGTGGAAGATGTAAAACAATATGTTTTAAAACGCAGTGGCAGCATTTGGGAGGTAGTTATAGATGGGCTGGAAAGTGACCCAAGGGTGATTATTACCATAAACAAAGAATTGCCTGATTATAATATAACCATGATACCAGCGTATACTATAAATGATTTTAGAGGAAGTATTAGCAAGGACAAAAATGAACTTATATCGGAAATGACAGCAAGAGGTATGATTTCCGGCGTGGGAGATATTAAATATATTTCAGGTACTAGTAATTACTGTTACATATTGCTTAAAAATGAAATTAAATATATTTGCAATTACGTAGGTGGACGTTGGAACATTTTGCAGGTAGCAAGTTCTGACGAAGCACGTAAAAAGATGCTTGCTATAAGTAAAAATGCACCTACATTTATTATATTGGATAGATAGGTTGGGGGCAGAAATGGATTATAGGTTAAAGAATGGCGACATCTGCATTAAGATGGATGAAAGCTTTATAATATCTCAAACGTTAGAGTGTGGGCAATGTTTCAACTTTAACAAGCTTGGTGAAGAAAACTATATAGTAACTGCGTTTGGAGCAGCACTTCACCTTTATAGCAAAGATGGAGAGATAGTTTTTGAGGATACAACTGAAGATGAATTTAAAAGAATATGGATGGATTATTTTGATTTAAACCGCAATTATGGTGATATTAAAAAGTTGCTTTCTAAAAAGGATGAAACCATGAGGGCGGCACTGGAGTATGCACCTGGAATAAGAATAATAAATCAGGATTTTTTTCAATGTCTTATTTCATTTATAATTTCACAAAACAATAGAATCCCTATGATTAAAAAAGTGGTTTATAATTTAAGTAAAAAATATGGCGAGTATATAAAAACCGTTGAGGGAGAGGATTATTTTTCTTTTCCAACACCAGAAAAATTGTATGGAATAAGCGGTGATGAGCTTATGGAGTGCAAAACAGGTTTTAGAGGGAAATATATTGCCGATGCGGTAACAAAATATGTGGAGGGGAACATTAACCACAAGAGCTTTGGTGAGCTTACTACAAAAGATGTACAAGCTGTGCTTATGAGCATACATGGCGTTGGACCTAAGGTTGCAGACTGCGTTATGTTATTTTCCCTTAAAAGAAGTGATGCTTTCCCTACTGATGTTTGGGTTAAAAGAATAATGAGCTATTTTTATTTTAATAAAAAAGACACACCTATAAAGGATATACATAGGATGGCAGAGGAAAAATTTGGTGAGTATGCAGGCTTTGCACAGCAATATTTGTTCAATTACGCAAGACAATTAAAGATAGGAACAGGCAAGGAAGCCTAGTAGGGGGATACATAATGCTTGGAACGACAGTTAACGCACTTGCAATTGTTGTTGGTTCATTGATAGGAATTTTTTTTAGGGGCGGAATGAAGCCTAGGTACAAAGATATAATAATAAGTGTATTGGGGCTTTCTGTAGCATTTATAGGTATTTCAACGGCTCTAGGTGGGTTACTAAGCGGTGATGCAGAGGCGATTTTATATATTGTCAGCCTTGTAATAGGCTCGATAATAGGTGAAACATTGAAGATTGAAGAAAAGCTGGAAGCAGTTGGCGATAAAATACAGCATAAAATAGGTAACAAGGGTGGAAATGTATCGCAAGGATTTGTAACAGCAAGCCTTACTTTTTGTATTGGAACAATGGCAATACTCGGCTCTATAGAAAGTGGTATACAGGGAATACATACAACACTTTTTACTAAAAGTGTATTAGATGGTGTAACATCAGTTATTTTTGCCTCTACATTAGGTATAGGGGTATTGTTTTCTGCAGTATCTGTATTTTTATATCAAGGCTTGCTTACAATGCTTGCAACTGTTGTTCAGCAGTATATGACAGAGGCTATGATGCGAGAAATATCTATAATAGGCGGAATTATGATTTTTGCCATAGGCTGTAATATGTTAGAGATAAGGCGGTTTAAGGTTGGGAATATGCTGCCAGCAATATTTATGCCCGTGATTTATTATTTGCCGCCAGTACAAAGCTTTATATCCTGGGTTTTCGGTATTTTTTAAAAAAGACAGAGCAAAATTCATATGATTTATGCAAAGGAATGAGTGTTATGACTAAAACAAATGTAATGCGTATGCTGGATGTGGAGAAAATAGATTACCGTACGGCAGAATATGAGTATTCCGAAACTGACCTTTCAGGAGTACACGCGGCACAAGCCATTGATATGCCCGCCGAGCAGGTATTTAAAACTCTTGTAACAAAAGGTGACAAAACAGGAGCCATCGTTTTTGTAATACCTGTTGCAGAGGAATTAGATTTGAAAAAAGCAGCAAAGGTGTCCCACAACAAAAGCATTGAAATGCTTCATGTTAAAGACCTTTTGGGGCTGACAGGTTATATACGTGGAGGTTGCTCACCTATAGGTATGAAAAAAAAGCTTGCTACATACATAGACGAAACGGCAGGGCTTTTTGATGAAATAAGTATAAGTGCTGGAGTAAGGGGTTGTCAGGTGATAATAAACCCTGAAGATTTGATTAAATTTATTGATGCAAAAGAGTCGGATTTAACAGCCTAAATTAAATTGATATAGCTTTAAAAGTGTTAGGAATTAAAAGACCATCAGCAGAGAAAAATTTTCTTGGCGATGGTCTTTTAATTATGCAATTTATAGCTCTACTTTATAAGATTTACTTAGCGGTGATTCTACTCCATTTCGCACAGAGCAAATTTTAAAATAAAAAGTTTTATCTACCGAGGCAATTATTTTTAAACAATAAGGAAATCCCCAATTCCACATATTTGAATTGGACGAATAATTTTTCAAGATGGTGAAATCTCCATCTTCGGTGTAGGATGTATATATGTGGTATCCATCTGCTGAATATACAGAATCCCAACTTATTATAGCTATGTTTTTATCAATTACATAGCTGAAAGTTTGGGGTGGCACAAGGTCTGCAGTAATGTTTTTCCATTTACCTAAGGAGATGTTTTTTGATATATCAATGTTGGTTATGTAGTTAATTGGTATAGCCATATAATGGTCTGCGGTGTCGTAAGAAGAATTGATGGCAATTACCTCGCCATTATCATTAAACAATCCGCCACCGCTGCTTCCGCCTGTTATATAGGCACTGCTGCTTATTATAAAATCATTTCTGTCAGTAACAGCACCTGTTGACACAACATTAAGCACACCGTTAGGCGAACCTATGGCAGTTACATTGTCGCTAATTTTAACTGTATCAGAATTGCCAATAGCGGCAAAAGGTAAATTTTCGGCATTAATTTTAAGTATAACCAGGTCACGTGTGGTATCATAGCCAGCAATATGTATATTGCCACTATATACACGGTGATTGTAAAATTCTATCTCTATTTCGGAGGTTTGTGCAACAACGTGAAAATTTGTTACAATGTAGCCGTCAGGAGAAATTATAACACCACTGCCTTGCAACTTTGTGCTGTTAATAAGAACAGTGGATTTTTTTATTTCATTAGCATCCACACTTACATCTGCAGCGGATTGAACGGTATCCAGAGTTTCTTGGGTGGTGAAAATATAAACTGTATGTGTAGTTTCGTCCCAATCAACAGTTGCACTAACACTTTCAGCAATAAACCTAAGAGGTACAAGAGTAGACCCATTTACAATCTGTGCTGGAGTGACAATGTCAATAGATTTTCCGTTTTTGTATGCGATGGAATTGTTTATTGTAAGCTGAATAATGGTTTCATTGTTAATTCCTGTTACCGTTTTAGTGGCATCGTCCCAATAAACATCGTAATCCATAGATTCAAATATTGTGCGTAACGGAACCATAGTTGTGTTGTTTATTATTTGCGGCTGGGTATTAAATGTTATTTTATTGTTGTTTAAATAAACATCTATAGCTCTTTCTTGACCAAAGGCGGATACAGAACATAAAAATGTGAATAAAACAATAATAAGAAAGTTCATATGTTTTTTCATAGTACACCCCATTTAATAAAATTTGATACTATTGTATTATACATCATTTGCCGAAGATTGCATTAATAATGTGTAAATTTATTGGAAGTGTTGACAAAAAAATGCCTAGATAGTAGACTGAAATTTATCACTCGTTTAAAAGTGAAATATTTAAAGTGAAGGATATACAAATGATTAATTTTAAAGATGTAGTAGATTTACAGCTTATGCTATTTGCAATACTTTTAGTTGGCTTTTTTTTACGAAAGAAGAATTTAGTTTCAAAAGAGTCAAGAAAAAGTATAATAAACATACTTATGAATGCTTTATTGCCATGTATGATTATAAGTTCATTTGATATGGAGTTTTCTGACGAGATATTCAGGTTTTCAACAGAAGCACTTATAATAGGTACAATTGCACAGATTGTATATGTTTTTATATCAAAGTACTTATTTTTTATGGCAAATAAAGACCAACAGGCAGTGCTGCGTGCCGGCACAATTTGTTCCAATGCAGGATATATAGGAATGCCAGTTTCGCAGGGAATTTACGGTGACGCAGGTCTTATTCTTGCATCGGTACAATGTTTGCCTATACGTATTTTTACATGGACAATAGGAACGGCTATGTTTGTTAAAACTGATAGAAAACAAATTATTAAAACCATATTTACTCATCCGTGTATTGTATCCGTATTTATTGGTATGATTTTGATGGTGACGCCACTGCATTTACCGGTGTTTATAGGCGGAGCAATTAAAAGCATGGGCGGTGGTTCAACGGCAATATCTATGATGGTGATAGGTATGATTTTGGCTGAAGCTGAGCCTAAAAAGGTTTTCAACAGGTTGGTTTTATATTTTGCAGCAATAAGGCTAGTTATTATACCTATAATTATGGTTGTAATTTTAAAGTTTTTAAATGTAGATTCCGTAGTCGTTGGAGTTTCAGTGCTGTTATCGGGTATGCCAGCAGGCAGTAATACAGTTGTGCTTGCAGCAAAATATGACGGGGATGAGGTTTTTGCATCACAAAACATATTTGTATCCACTTTATTTTCTATGGTTACAATACCTTTGTTATCATTTTTGCTATAGGAGGTAAGACTATTGGAACTTATAAGAGTTGATGTTTCAGATTTTAATATTATTTTTCGGATTATGGACAAAGCCTTTCCTAATAGCGAAATGCGAACATATGACGGACAGAGGAAAGTGTTTGAAAAACCAGAGTATAATGTACTTATGAATGAAGAAAAAACGGCATTTATATCTTTTTGGCATTTTGAGTATGCTATATATATTGAGCATTTTGCTGTTGGAGATGGTTTAAGGGGAAACGGAATAGGTGCAGATATGCTTAGAAAATTTTTGCAAATGGTGAAGGTAAAGGTTTTTCTTGAGGCTGAACCGCCTGTTGATAAAATTGCAAAACGTAGAATTGGTTTTTATGAAAGAATGGGATTTGTGCTTAACCCATGTTACTACCTTCAACCTCCGTATAGGCAAGATGAAGAGCCTATTCAGCTTAAAATAATGACATATGGTGAGGGGATAGACAGAAAACAGTTTGACGAATATAAAAAAATGCTTTATAACCATGTTTATAACTACGTGGAAAGTGGAATTTAACAAAGTTAAAGCCTTGGTGGTTTTAGAAAACTGAAATAAAAAGCGGTATTTGTAAAATGCTTACAAATACCGCTTTTAAAAATATATTACTGCAATATACATAAAATGGAAACCAATGCCCTATATGATTTATTTTATTGTTTTAACAGCTTTATCTGCAAACTTTGTTGTTATAAATTTTTCATATGGTACTCTTGCATTAAGTTGACCGCCATCTTCCATAATGTCTTGTATAAGCTCAAAGCCGTCGGGGTCAACAATAGGGTTGGTTTTCCATGTATCTTGCGCTTTGTAGCGTTCAATAATTTTGGTAAGGGTATTAATATTGCTGTCTTCAAAATATGGAAGGCAGACTTCAGCAATTTCAGCAGATGTATGAGAGTTTACCCACATCTGACCTTTATAAGTTGCGTTGGTAAATTTTTGAATGGTGCCTGGGTTAGCAGAAATATAATCCTTGGTTGCCATATATACGGTGTATGGTAAATAGCCGCTTGCTTCACCAAGAGGTAAGTATGCACTATCTTTATGCAAAAAAATAAAGGGTTATATTTTTGGTAGTTTTTTCAATGATCATCTTCTCTACAACTGCTCGAAAGGCCTCTTTTTTACTGAGTGCGTCTTGATTACTTTTCAAAATAGCAAGCAGGTTAGTTAGTTGGACTCTAAACCTATTCATATCAATTTTATGGGCTTTGTTTTCTTTTTGAAGATTTTCAAACTTTTCTATTTCTGCAAGCAGCGTTCTTTTATTATCCCCATATTCAACGAGTGTATCCAATCCAGCAAGAAAAGCTTCCTTTGCACGAGTAAGAGATTGTTTTAGCTTTCGTATATCGTTGCTGTAGTCAACCTTGGGCGATTCTTTTTGAGTTATGTTGAGTGTATAAAAGGAATCATCATTGTCCAATATTTCCTCTAGTATGGAAAAAACTTGTTTTTCAAGTGCATCCACTCTAAAGGATATTCCGGAGGAACACTGTCCTCGAGATTGCCCACTGCATCTAAACCTTGCTTTTTTGCCCTCATGCTCCCTTGCTTTAACGAATGTATAAACACAGTTACATTCAGAACAAAAAATAATTCCACTAAGCCAGTGGTTACAAAATTCTGGCGGTTTTGCGTTTCTGCGTAGCCGTGTGGCACGTTCATTTGTAATTCTTTGAATTTCTTCAAAATCATCCTCACTTATTAAAGGCTCATGTTTGGATTTTCGAATAATAACTTTATCGTCCGCTGTCCAGCGAAGGTAGCCTTTGTAAACCGGGTTTCTAATCATGTATTCAATACGTCTTCTTTCAAGGGTTATGCCGCTCTTAGTACGAATGTTTTTCTCTCTCATTTCAAGGGCAATGGAATACGGGGTTCGGCCAGTTAGGATTTCTGAAAAAACATATTTAGCTATAGGGGATTCCTGTGGGTTTGGCACAAGCACTTTTAACTCTTTGTCATAGTCGTAGCCAAAAGGCCTATTCGCACAAAATTCACCACGCAAAGCTTTTTGCTCCATACCACGCTTAACGTTTTTCGATAATTTACGTGAGTACATTTCATTCATTGCACCAAAAAGGGCATCGGTAATAAGAGAAGTATCCTCGTCAAGGGTGGGTTCGGTTATTGAAATGATATTAACACCATTCTTCTTTAGAATGGATTTGTATACTAAAGATTGCTCAAGGTTTCTTGCGAAACGGCTGCTATCATATATTATAACATATTCAAAATTGCCCTTATTACTATCATCAATCATTTGTAGAAACTGAGGGCGTTTTTCTGCATTTCTTCCAGAAATACCTTCGTCAATATAAAACTGTTGAATATAATAATTATGTTGTTTAGCATATTCTTTTATTAAACGTTCTTGGCTTTCAATAGAATGCTCTTGCCTGTCTGTTGACATTCGCATATATGAAACGGCTGATTTCATTTTGACCCCTCCTGTATTTATTATATTGAAATAAAAGCGGTCAAATGTTATAATTTCTTGCATAAGAAAGGTATAGCTTAACCGCTATATATTAAGTCCTTCCTGTTGGTAGCAGGAGGGGCTTTTTATTTATTATGGTAATTTAATCTGGCTATCCATATTGTTTAGTTCAGATATGCTTTTGTTATTTATCAATGCATTTATCTGCTTTAGTGCCATTTTTCTGAGTTCAGTAAGGCGTTGATATTGAGATAATCCTTGTTCTATAAGAAGGGAGCTTATCGATTCCAAATTATTTAATACAATAAGTTGCTCTATACTTGCAAAGTCACGTATATTACCTTTAAGGGTAGGGTTTTCTTCTCTCCACTGCTTCGATGTTTTGCCAAACAAAGCCATGTTTAAAATATCCGCTTCATCAGCATATACAAAGCCCTGCTTTTCTTTTGGTAAGTCTTCAGGTATTAAATTTTCTTTTATAGCGTCTGTGTGTAATTTATAATTGGTTTTTGAAATAAACCTTTTAACGCTCCAGTCTAAAGCTAATTTATGGCTTTCATCATTTTTTAATCGTTGGTATTCTTTTATAATATAAAGCTTAAATTCAGGAGAAAGCCATGAGGCAAATTCCATTGCTATATCTTTATGGGCGTAAGTTCCTCCACCATAGCGACCTGATTTTGATGTAATACCTATTGCGTTTGTTAATTTAATCCATTGTTGAGGAGAAAGCGTAAAAGCGTTTTCTCCAGAACTTATTTTAAAGGAGTCGAATTCGACCCGGTTAAAATTATCGTTATTTAAAGTTTCCCATAATCCTAAGAACTCAATTGTACCTCTTAAACGCAACCAATTTTTAACTACATCCTTTGGGGCAGTAGAGTTTTTATATTTCGCCATATCCGTGAGAGAAATATAATCATCACTTTCTGTTGAGGATAATACAGATATTTCTGTGCCCTTGGCAATAATAGTTTCTTTTACAATTTTTTCTTTTGCCATTTAATTTTCCTCCGTTCCTTGACGTTAATTCTTGTTTCGCCACTCCAGTATTCGTAGTACTGGGGTGGTTTTTTATTTTCTGCTTTATACAAAAGAAACTTCTAAAATTTTAGATTGGTTAAAACAAATATATTCAATTGCATCTCTGAATCTTTCCAACAGGACTTCATTTTCTTCTGAACTATTAAAATACTTATGGTTAAGTGTGTGTATTCGCTTAATCGCTGCAGGTTTAGAAACATAAAAGTACCTATGTACATCATTTGCATTTAATCTTTTGTTGTTATAATAAATCGTTCTCAAAACAGCTTCAGGCATTAAAAGCTGTGCTGCAAAAAAATTGGCTTCAATTTCTTCTTGTGGACCATCTGTTTTGTGTCCGAGGTATATGTGACCGATTTCATGAGCAATAGACCAGTTTCGTCTTGCATAATTATTATCACGGCCATTATAAAGGATTATATAAACACTTCCACGCTTAATAGTTAAACAATCTTGGAAAACCATTGTACCAGGCAGAAAAAATGTATAGCTTGGCGTTTCTGTTACTTGGCAGTAATGGGAAAACGTATCAAAAACTATATCGTAATCAAACTGCAAATCTGTAACCTTAATTTGTGTTGAACTGAATACTTTTTGTTTCAGCAATAAAGAAGTTGCGAATTTTTCGCACCTGTCAAAATTCGGTGACAACGTCATTCCCCCTTGCCAATTGCCTTTAAATAAATGTCAATAGTATCTTTGATGGTATTATACATCTTTTCCTTGTACTCTGGCGGCATGTCCTCAGTTTGTCTGCATAATACCAATAATTCTTTTTCTTCCTCGTTCTTTGCAGTAAATTCATCAGTTCCACTAACGTTATCGCAATTCTTTTCTTCTCCCGTCATTAAATACTCTACAGTAACGCCGAAATAATCAGATATTTTTTGAAGCTTATCTAACTTTGGCTCATATTCGCCATTTTTCCAATGAGTAAAGGTCGATGGAGTTATTCCTGTTTCTTTGCCTACTTTATAAGCGGTTACTCCTTTTTCTTTTAATAGACGCTCAAACATATCATACATGATATTCACCCTTTTCAAAATATTTCAGAAAACACAAAAATAACACTTGACTATTTGCGAAAACTCAAATATAATGAAAATACAAATTGAGGTAACGCAAATAAATAAGCCCTAATCTAATTGTTTGTGGTGAATTAATTATATTAGAAAACTAAAATATTTGCAATATCTAAATTATACAAATTTTTTATAGTTAGGAGGTGGACTATGTACAACAAGTACACTATGTTACGTGATAAAAACAACGTGACAGACTATCAAGTTTCAAAGGCAACTGGAATTAATTCTTCAATGTTTACCCATTGGAAAAATAAAGTTTATACCCCTAAGGTAGACAAGCTTCAAGCAATAGCCAATTACTTTAACGTACCGATTACATATTTTTTAGAAGAACAGGAGGTTTAAGCTATGAAAAATACAAACAATTCAAGTTATATGATTTTCATTACTAGTTCATCAGAAGCAGCACATTTAATCAGTAGAGGGTTAAGAGAAGCAACTCCTTGGAGTATTCAGGGGGGTCAAACGCTTAGTACCAGTAGTGGATGTGTTCATCAAGATTGCAGAATCCCATCTTTGTATCATGGCAGCGATAGATTCTTTGCTATGATTGAGTATCGCAATGGTAAGGACTGGAATCACCCTGAATATGAAATTGTATTATGTTAAATGGAAATGGGGGGTTGATTAAATGACCAGATATGAGTTACTCACAGTATTCCTGTGGACAACATAGCAAGAATGATTTTGGAAGTAGTGAGGTTTTATCCGGCCGAAGAAGAAATTACCAAGTTTTTAAAATCGGAGTTTGAAGAAGAAGAAGCACTACGGGTTGTTGAACGGGTAGTGCAGTCGCCAAATACAGATTACCCTTTGTTCTTTGATGACGGGATATTGGTTTCAGAGGATTATTAATTTTAAGGAGGGGTACAAATTGATGAAATCAGAATTTGAGGCCTTAGCGGGACCAGTAAGTGATGCCAATTATAAGGTTATAGATAGGGTGTATACTTTCCACCCTTCAATAAGCGAAGTTGAGGGCAAAAGGCAAATTGCGGGATTATATAAATCCTTCGGCATGAGAGTGAGATATGCTCTGCACAGCAGAACAGGCTGAGAGCTTATCCAATACAATCCTTAACATAAAACGTGAACTCAAATATGCTGAGGAACAATTTCAGCGGTTAAAAGAATAAAATACCGTAATATGACAAGCAGTTACAAACATAAAAATTAGCGAGGGAGGGATTAACATGAGAAAGCCTTTAAGTGATGGTTTTACAAGGGAAATAGTAGCGGTTAGTTTTGGTGCCGATGGTAAAAGGATTGAGAGGGACTTTGACACTATACCAGAGAATGAAAAACAGGAAATGCGAATACGCAACAACCAGAGGGCACTCAAAGCCGCTGGGTATGTAAAAGTTGATGATTTTGCGGCCAAATGAGCCGCTACAGGTGTACAAGCCTATACGGCAAATTAAATAGGGAGGAAATATTATGAAAAAAGAAACAATAAAGGAAATGGAACAGTCCGAAATAGTCGAATTATTTAACAAGATGGGATTGTATTGCGGTGATGACAAAGAACTTACTGAATGTTTTAAAAAGCATGAGGGGGCTGCTCGTAAATGAAAAGGTTTTTAATGCCATATGCAGGTGCAGCATACATGGGTTTATTGTGTTTAATTTCTGCATTCTGGCAGTAAGGAGGATAGCTATAACTATGCGTTATCGTATATGCCGTAATTGTGGTGAAAAGTGGAATGTAAGTACAACGGCACAAAATGCTCAAAAGTACATATGCCCAATATGCGAATTAAAAGGGAGGACAAGCCGTGAAAAAACAAAAGATATGGGGAGTGTTGGCAATTATCCTGTCACTAACAATGCTGTACTTCTCCAGTAAGGCAGTTTTGTTAGAAGATAAAGATTGCTCCATGGCACTGTTTATATTGGCACTGGGTATATGGTTGACAGTTACCAAACAGGAAATATGGGAATAAAAAAGCCGCTTAGGAACTGGCATTCCGTGGGCGGCAAAGATAATTATTCAACTTAATGGTATCACAATACAAATATTTTTTCAAGGAGGAATGTGGAAATGATAATTAAATGCAGGTTTTTAGATAACGAAAACGTGCCGAAAGGCAGGGAATATACATATGGCAGCCATGAGGAAGTAGCAGTAGGTGAGATTGTAACAACATCAGAGGGGAAAAAGCTTGTGGTTACTTCAGATGAAGTTCCGCAAGAGGAATCTGAAAAATACGGAGAAAATTTGAAATATGTAGCTTCTGTAATTGATATTGGACCAGAAAGTATAACAATTGAAGATGAAGCAAAAGTTCAAGAATTAATTACTGTTAAGCAACTTCCCATTATCGAGGAACGATTAAAGTCTTTATCTGATGAAATAGAAATAAGGGTCAACACTGCCTTGGCTTTGCCTTGTACGGAAGATAATATTAAGGTTGTTAAATCGGATAGAGCTGATTTGAAGAAGATTTTTGAATCATTAGAAAGACAACGTATAGAGGTTAAAAATGCCATTATGAATCCGTATGAGCAGTTTAACAACAAATACAAAATTTATATTTCTGATAAGTTAAAGTCTGCTGACAATACATTAAAAAAACGCATAAGTGACGTTGAAAACGAGTTAAAAGACCAAAAAGAAGAATCGGTGAAGCTCTATTTCAACGAGTATTTAAGTAGTAAAGATATTGACTTTGTATCATACGAAGATGCAAAAATAAATATTACTTTAACAGCAAGCCTTAAATCTTTAAAAGAGCAGGCAAAAGTATTTATTGAACATGTTTCGGATGAGGTTGCATTGATTGTAACCCAGGAGCACAAAGAAGAAATTCTTGTTGAGTACAAGAAATCCCTAAATTGTGCCCAGGCAATTACAACGGTTGTAACAAGGCATAAAGCCATAGAAGAACAGAAAGCCAGACAGGCAGAACTTGAAGCTAAAAAACAAGCAGAACAGGAACATGTGAAAGCAGTAGAAAAGGTAGCAAACTTAACTGCTCCTGTAGTTACTAAGCCTGAGCCGCAAGCAGAAAAGAAATATTCAGCTGCATTTAAAGTTACAGGAACACTTGAAGAACTTAGAGAGATAAAGAGGTTTTTAGAAGAAGGGGGCTACAAATATGAGTGCTGATTTACAAACAAGAAAACCAAAGTTTTCAGTAGCAATTACAACAGAGGGGTATCAAAAATTAATTCGAAGTGCCATTCCAGATGCAAAGTCAGCAAAAAGATTTATGTCCAGCATTATGAGTGCGGTGGCCGTAAATCCTACTCTGCAAGAGTGTGACCCTTCAACAATTCTTTCGGCCGCTTTGTTAGGGGAAAGCCTAGGGCTTACTCCATCACCACAGCTTGGGCAGTATTATTTAGTGCCTTTTAATAATAGAAAGAAAAATACAAAAGATGCACAGTTTCAGTTAGGTTATAAAGGGTATGTTCAGCTTGCTATCCGCTCAAGACAGTATTCAGATTTAGGGGTAAGCACAATTCATGAAGGTGAGTATAAAGGCATTGATAAATTCACAGGAAACCCGATTATAGAGTTTATTGAAGATGATTATATAAAACTTAAGGCTCCTGTAGTTGGATATCACGCATATTTCGTTCTTGAAAATGGATTCAGAAAAAGTATGTATTGGTCTAAAGAAAAAATGGAACAACACGCAGACAGATATTCTCAAGCATTTAGTCTTATCATGCACAAAAAGTTACATAAGGGTGAAATACCCGAAAAAGATTTATGGAAATATAGTTCATTTTGGTATAAAAATTTTGATGCTATGGCAGAAAAAACAATGCTTAGACAACTGCTAAGTCACTGGGGAGTTCTTAGTGTTGATATGGTACAAGCCTTTGAGGCTGACAATAGTACTGTAACAATGCAAGATGGTGTATTTACTACAGAGCAAGAGGATGTACAAGAGCAGGTGCTAGAGGAGAATGAAGATAACTTTGAAGATTATGCAGCATCTGGATTTGAAGAATCGGTGAATTTAAATGACCTATAAAATTTTAAGTAGCGGAAGCAAAGGAAATGCAGTTATTTTGAACGATTATATATTAGTGGATTGTGGAGTGCCTTTTAAGGTGCTACAGCCCTATTACAAGGATTTAAAGGTTGTATTTTTAACACATATACATATGGACCATTTTAACCTCGCTACTATAAATAGATTGGCAAGAGAAAGGCCTACATTAAGGTTTGCTTGCGGGGAATGGCTGATAAATGACTTAATCGGTTGTAGGGTAGATAAAAGAAATATTGATGTACTTGTTATGGATTGTGTTAATGATTACAGAGCTTTTTCTGTAGAACCATTTAAAACAAAACACAATATACCGAATTGTGGGTTTAAGTTTGATTTGAAATCAGAAGGAATGCAACAGGTATTTTATGCCACAGACCTTAATACCCTTGAGGGGATAGAAGCAAACGGTTATGACATCTATATGATTGAAGCAAATTACAAAGAGGAAGAAATAGCAAACAGAATTGCAGAAAAGAAACTGAACGGCGAATATGCCTACGAAAGAGAAGTGTTAAAGAACCATCTAAGCGAGGAAAAGGCTCTTAATTGGTTGTATGAAAACATGGGTAGTCATAGTCAATATATTTTTGTACACAAACACGATGATAAATAAGGAGGGCAATGGATGGCAGCTCCAACAAAAGTAGGACTTGATTATTTCCCCTTTGATGTAGATTTGCTGTCCGATAGAAAATTACGCAGATGTAAACTTAAATACGGCTATATGGCAACTATGATATATATTGCCCTGCTAAGCATCCTTTACGAAGACAAGGGTTACTACATAGATTATTCCGACAAATACAAAGATGATGTTGTGTGGGAAGTACTTGAGTGTATGCAGGGAAAATACCAGCCTACAGCTGAAATTGTCATGGAGATTATTGAGGATTTGGTGGCGTGTGAACTGTTCAGCGGCGACCAGTTCAAATCCAAAACTATAACTTCCGTTAGGGCACAGAAGACATATTATCGTTCTACTGTTGACCGTAAGACAGTGAGTATTGACTTTTCAAAATGGCTTTTAACAGAAGATGAAATGAGAGCCATTTCTGAAAAGAGTATTGTTCTGCACAATTTTATTAATCGGGCCAATGATGGAGTTAATCGGGCGAATAACGGAGTTAATCAGATTAATAATCCGCAAAGTAAAGTAAAGGAAAGTAAAGTAAATAAAAGTAAAGAGATAGGGGCAGAAACCTCCAAATCTAAAAAATTTAAACCACCTACAGTTGAAGAAGTACAAGCCTATTGCACGGAGCGTAAAAATAATATCAGTGCAGAGAAATTTGTTGACCACTATATGTCAAATGGTTGGATGGTTGGAAAAACACCAATGAAAGACTGGAAAGCAGCTGTTCGAAAATGGGAAAAAAATGAAATATCGGTAGGTAATAGTTCATCACAAAAAGGTACATCTGGGGCTAAAAATAAATTTGCAGATTATGAACAACGAAACTATAACTATGATGAATTTGAAAGGGCAGAACTTAGGAATTTGTCAAAGGATATTGACGGTGTATAGAAGGGGCGGAGTTAATGATTGAGTTTACAATACCAGGAGAGCCAACAGGGAAAGCAAGGCCTGTTGTTACTAAAACAGGGGCATTTACACCAAAGAAAACTGTACTTTATGAGAATTTAGTAAAAACGGTTTATTCAGGGGAAATCCTAGATGGCTTCTTAGAAGCCAATATAAAAGCTTATTATGCAATACCAAAGTCTAAACCCAAAAATAAAAAGGAACTCATGAAGCAAGGGGTTATACGTCCAGATAAAAAGCCTGATTGTGATAATGTGGCTAAAATCATTTTAGATGCTCTAAACGGCATAGCCTATGCGGATGACAAGCAAGTTGTTAGGCTTACAGTTGAAAAATGGTACTCAGACAAGCCTAGGGTTGAGGTTGTTTTAAGTAGTGTTTTGGGAAGGTGTGTTTTTAATGACCATTAATATAGTAAACGAGGCAGACAGAATAACGGTAGCAGCAATACTTTTTAAAAATGGCTATACTGTAAGCCAGAAAAAAATGAAGCTAGGAAATAAAACTATAACTTACATAGAGGCTACGGGAAGAGAGGATTAAGCTATGAAATTTATTAAAGATGGAGTTTTGTATGTATCTGGCGATGATGCTATAGAAGTTTTTTTTGTAGGAGATGCCACACACCTTGGGATATTCCGTAAACAAGGTATGCCATTTGAGTTGTTAAATAGTATTAAGCCTGGATTGCAAAAACGTGAAAAATACTGTTACCCAGTTGAAAAATGCAGACGGTGGTTCGCAGGGGAGGAGACAGTTAGGTGAATAAAGTTATCTTAATGGGCAGATTGGCCAGAAACCCTGATGTTAGGTACTCGCAAGGTCAGACGCCAACTGCAGTAGCAAGATTTTCATTAGCAGTAAACCGCCGATTTAAGCGAGAGGGTGAGCCAGATGCAGATTTTATAAACTGTGTAGCGTTTGGTAAAAGCGGCGAATTTGTAGAGAGATACTTTAAAAAAGGGCAGATGGTAAGCGTGGTTGGAAGGCTTCAAGTGCGAAGCTGGGATGATAAAGACGGAACAAAGCGTTGGAGTACGGAAGTTATTGTTGAAGAGAACTATTTTGCAGAAAGCAAAACAGCTTTTGAAAGCAGAGAGGGTAAGCCAGCTACTATGGCAAGTGAACCAAAAGACCCAAATACACCAGAGGGATTTTATCCAATGGATGAAAGCCTAGAAGATGATGATTTGCCATTTTGAGAGGGGAATATGAATGACTAAAAAGCAGGAACAAGCAAATAGAGAGCAGTTACACAGGCTGCTAGATGTGGTGTTAGATGTTAATGGCTTTGAAGCAAGAAGTAAAGAAGAAACAGGAGAAAAGCCCACAGTTTTTATTGACATATCAGGACATGTGGCTAGGTGTTTGGTTCGGGTACACAAAACAGGATGGGCAAAAGGAGAAGTGGATGACCTTGGAAGTGAGTTTTATTTTGATGAACCAATGAAAATTAATGAATTGATTAATCGGTTGGAAAAATTAAAGGGGTAATTTCTAATATATTAAAAATAGCCGCTAAGGAGGTTTAGAAATGATAAAAGTAGATATATATGATACAAAATTCAGTATAGACCGGGGAGAAAATCCTAATATGTGGGAGCACGAGGGAAATGTACATTGGGATAATTTTGCTGATACTATGAGTTTCCTGGGTTCAATCGGTTTCTATGTAGGAGAGGACAAGCGTATAAAAAAGCAGTATCCGATTTTGCTTAAGGACCACAAAGAAGGACGATATGCCGATTTGAAATTCAAGGCAGAATGGCATCCCAATGTATTTTACATAGAGTTTTACCAAGATGTTAGTTACGAAAATCCAAACGGTGGGTATTATGACTTCAATAAACGCAAAAAAATGCCGTATCTAATTGGTAAACAATATGACATTACTCAAAAAAAGCTAGTGCAATTTTTTAAAAGCAAAGGGTTCTCTATTGAGTTTAGACCGAATTCAAAAAAAGGCAAAGACTTTATCATTGAGGATTATATAAGAAGTTGCCATCGCCCTCAGAAGCAGTGGTTTGACCTTGCAGAAATTGAAGGGGAAACAAGCGAGTACAGTTACAACAATCAAGATAGGGACAAAAAGACAATTTATAACGGGGATATTAAGTATTTCCGTGATTGGAGTGGCTATCTTATGAGAGGTAAGGTGTACCACAATATTAATAATATGTGGTGGGTATTATTGCCTTGTGGAACAGTGAATAATGTTGCGGGTTTTGCTTTGTTTGACCGTTCACCTGCAGATGTATTGGGAAGGCTAAAACGGCACAACCCACCAAAGGAGTATGTAGAACGAAAAAAGCAATTATCTCTTTGCAATGAGAAGGAATTAATAAATGAACTAAAACGCAGGAGAAAGTGCTGTTGATTTTTTAAATATTAAAAAAGAGAGGGGTAAAGAGGTTTGCGGCCGCATAAAACTATAGTTTCTCTTAAAATCATATGAGTAGACCATGGACTAAAGAAGAGTATCAGTACTTAAGTGATAACTGGGGCAGTAAATCTTTAGGTACAATCTGCAGGAAATTAAACCGTTCGGAGAATGCAATACATGTGAAAGTTCAACGGCTAGGGATGGGAGCCTTTTTAGACCAAGGGGAATATGTAACTTGGAACCAGCTTCTTATAGCTATTGGCTGTACTGGTGGATGGGGTTATAAAATAAAATCTTGGGTTGAAAATAGAGGGTTTCCGCTTAAAGCCAAACAGGTTAATAAAAACACTTACAAAGTTGTATATGTTGATGATTTCTGGAAGTGGTCAGAGAAAAATAAAGATTTATTAGATTTTTCAAATTTTGAGGAATATGCCCTTGGAAAAGAACCTACATGGGTTAAAGCCAAAAGAAAACATGATTTTGAGAAAAATAAAAAATACATAAAAACACCTTGGACACCTGCAGAAGATAGCCGTTTAAAATATTTGCTTGAACAGCAAAAATACACTTATTCAGATTTATCAAAAGCACTAAGGCGTACCAACGGAGCCATACAACGGCGTGTATGCGATTTAGGAATAAGAGCAAGGCCCGTAAAAGCTGATAACCATGTTAGATGGACAGATGAAGAATTTTATCTACTTGGAGAGCTAATAAAAGCTGGGAATGGGTACGAACTAATTTCAGAGAAAATCGGAAAATCTTCAAAGGCTATCAGAGGGCGAGTTTATGGAATGTATCTTACAGAAAATTTAGATAAGGTAAGGTCCATCTTGGCCAGTGGCAACTGGGGAGACAACCGCCCCGAACGTAAGGTTAAGCAGTATCTTTTGATGATCGAGGAAGAAAAGCAGCAGACCAAGGAGCTATTAACAAGGCTATTGGCAATACTGCGGTATCAGTACAAGGAATACTTTGAAGCTTCAGACTTCTGGCAAAAGGATTTGTGCCAACACTGGGTTGGGTATTGTGAGAAAGACCAAATTAGCTGTGATGAATGCTTGGAGTTTCAGAGAATTAGGCCACAATATTGCAAACGGTGTGGCGGTACATTTTACGAGAGAAAAGAAACTGACTTTTGTAGTGCATGTAGGAAAGCTAGAAAAAACAGAGGTTTCAGAAAAGTAATCAGAGAGAGCGGAAGATAAAGCGGAAGATAAAGGAGAATTGAGGAATGAATAAAATTGAATATACATGGGCAGTTAGTGAAAATACTGAAATATGGAGACATGATGTTTTTGACACAGTAGAAGATTGTGTTCAGGATTATCTTGAAAATTATGCAGGCGAAGATCTAGAGGAAAGTATTTTTGTTGGGGAAGTAAAACCGTTTGAAATCAGCGTTGACAGTTACAGAATTTTGGAAACTCTTTCAGAGGAAGCCTATGAAGAATGCGGGGATGTTGCGGAAAACTGGCTATATTTTAGAGATATAGAAAAAGACACGGAAGAACTCAATGAGAAATTAACACAAGTTGTTATAGATTGGCTTAAAAAACATGATTATATGCCAAGTTTTTACAAAATCACAGATATTAGAGGGGTGGAAGTAAGATGAAGTCAGGAGAATTTGAAGAAGTAATTGACTATATTTTAATTAAATGCAGAAATTTGCTTAACAGCAAGGCAGCTGAATATGCCACAGAAGATAGGTTACATAACTTTAAGGTTGCGGCGGAGCTGCAAGGTGTTGATCCTAAGCAGGCGTTAGCAGGTATGATGGCAAAGCGCACGGTATCGGTTTTTGATATGTGTATGTCTGGAGATACATATAACAGTTCATTGTGGGATGAAAAGATATGTGACAGTATAAATTATCTGCTACTGCTTAGAGCCTTGGTTGCCGAAAAAGACTGGGCATGGGAGGGGCAAGATATTGACGAAAAAGGAACTGAAGCAGGTATATTATCTTAACCGAGAAATTACCATGTGGCATAACGGGGAGTGAATACATGAGGAATTATCAAAGAAAAAAGAATAGAGAGCCATTACCTCATGCGGTTTATATGCAGGTGAGATATAAAATAATTGACTATGACAGGTTAAAAAGAGAGCGACTATGTATATTGCACGGAAGCGCTGCACCACCTGATGGAATGCCAAGAGGAAATAAGACGAGCAATCCAACGGAGCAGAAGGCCATAAAACTAGCTTACATAGACAAAGAATTAGAGGCTATAGAACAAAGTGCTATAGAAATCATGGGAATCATGTCGAACAAGGTTCATGATGAATTTAATTCGATAAAAGCTTATTGGAGCTATGATTATTTTAACTATATGCACATACGCAGAAGTGATACGGATAACGGACCAAGTAGAAGAACATGGAACTATTTCAAGGATGAGTTCAGTAAAAAGATTGCAGAAAGATTAAAAATTTTTTAAAAAATTGCACAATGGGAAAAAATTAGGTGTTATTCTATTAGCATGGAGATTTATGTAAAGGGCAAACTTAGGCGGTTTGTCCTTTTTTATTTAAGAAAGAAGGTGACATTATGACCGAAAAACAAAAACGTTTTGTAGATGAATATATAATCGACCTTAATGCCACCAGAGCATACAAGGCGGTTTACAAGAATATTAAAAATGATGAAACAGCAAGAGTTAATGGTTCAAGATTGCTAACAAATGCTAACGTCAAAAAATACATTGACGAACAGCTGCAGGAAATATCAGATGGCAAAATAGCTGATGCAACAGAGGTTATGAAATATCTAACTGCTGTGCTTAGAGGTGAGGAAAAGGAAGAAGTTATTGTTGTTGAAGGTTGTGGTGATGGTTGTTCTTCTGCAGTTAGGGTGAACAAGGGCATTGGTGCAAAGGACCGTATCAAAGCCGCTGAACTTCTCGGCAAGAGGTACAGCATATTTACCGACAAGGTACAGGTTGAGGGTACGGCAGTGGTTCAGATTATAGATGATATACCAGGCGGTGACGGCAATGGCAAAGCTTAAAAACCTCATATCGCCATCTTTTTATAGCGTACATAACGACCTAAAACAAAATAAATACACTCACTACTGGCTTAACGGTGGACGTGGTAGTACAAAATCCTCTTTTGTATCAATCGAGCTTATCTTAGGAATGATGAAAGACCCTAAAGCCAATTGCGTATCTTTGCGTAAGGTTGGCATGAACCTTAAAGACAGCGTTTACGAACAGCTTGAATGGGCGATTAAGGCATTAGGCGTGGAAATGTACTGGCGGAGCAAACTAAGCCCATTGGAGCTGATATACATACCTACAGGGCAGAGAATAATATTTAGAGGGGCGGACAAGCCCAAGAAGATTAAGTCCACCAAATTCCGTCAAGGCTACTGCAAGTACATTTGGTATGAGGAAGTAGACGAGTTCGGCGGCATGGAAGAAATAAGAACTATAAACCAATCCCTAATGCGTGGAGGCGAAAGCTTCTGCGTTTTTTATTCCTACAATCCACCTAAGAGCCAACGTAACTGGGTAAATGAGGAAATGCTTAAAGACCGCAAGGATAGAATAGTTCATCATAGCACTTATTTAACTGTTCCCAAGGACTGGCTCGGGGAGCAGTTTTTTATTGAGGCTGAACACTTGAAAAGCGTAAATGAAACAGCTTACAACCATGAGTATATGGGCGAGGTTACTGGAACAGGTGGTGCGGTGTTTGCTAACATTACCATTCGAGAAATCAGTGACGAGGAAATCAAAGGGTTTGACCGCATTGCCAGAGGTCTGGACTGGGGATATGCTACTGATCCATTCCATTACACCGTAAACCACTATGATAAAACCAGAGGTCGATTATATATTTTCTATGAGATACAGCTTGTAGGGTTAAGCAATCGCAAGGCAGCTGAAATGGTGAAAGCTGAGAACAGAAACAACGGTCTTATTACTTGTGACAGTGCCGAACCAAAGTCTATTGCGGAAGTTAGTGGTTACGGCTTAAGAGTTATCGGTGCAAGGAAAGGACCTGACAGTGTGGACTATGGCATTAAGTGGCTGCAGGATTTAGAGGAGATAGTTATTGACCCTAACCGTTGCCCAAAGACTGCAAAGGAGTTTTATGGCTATGAGTTGGAGAGCGACAACAACGGTGGTTTTAAGGCTAAATTCCCCGACAAAAACAACCACTCCATTGATGCGGTGCGATATTCAAGAGAAAGTGACATGAAGAATGTGAAGGTGAGATAATGCTTTTAACAGAAACGGATTTAATAAATATGAAAATAACTGTAGGTGCCGGGCTTAATAACAGTGCCATAGTAAGAGATTTAATTAATGATGATGTGTCCTCTGACCTAAAAAAGATTATGGAAACAGGCGAGAAATATTATGTGGGTGAGCATGATATTTTTAATAGAGATTTCCGCAAAACTTATATTTCTGAAACTTCTACTGTAGATGGTATTGAAACAGAAACACGAGAATTATTTAATAATCCGAACAGGAGTAACCACCACAATGTAAACTCCTTTCACTCCATTCTAGTCGACCAAAAGGCGGCGTATTTGGTGGGCAGAGAGCCAACCATTAGTGTCAGTGGTGCAGAAAAGGACAGTTCCCTTAAAGCCTATGAGGATATAATTACAGGTGTAGCAGACGAAAAACTTAACGAGATTTTATCTGATTTGGTTATTGGAGCAAGCAACAAAGGTACAGAGTACATACACTTTTACTACGATGCTGAGTTTAAGCTGAAGTATTGTATTGTGCCAGCAAATGAGGTTATACCAATCTATGATACAGAGTACCAGACAGAGCTTGTGGAGCTTGTGCGGTACTACAACATAACGGTGATTAAGGGCAAAGATAAATGCTTGCGTAAAAAAGTTGAGTGGTGGACTAAGGAAGATGTTACTTACTACACAGAAGATGAGAACGGCAGATATTTACTTGATAACAAATATCCCATAAATCCTATGCCGCATTGGTTTGAGATAAGCAGCCTTAACGGCGTAGAAAGTCACAGAGATGCTCACAGTTGGGGTAGAGTGCCATTTACAGCCCTTAAAAACAATACTCGTTGTATCTCAGATTTGCAGAAAATAAAAGGGCTTATTGACGCCTACGACCTTATATCAAGCCAAGGTACTAATGACTTATTGGACCTTGTAACCCTATACTGGTCTATACAGGGTTATGGCGGTGAAACAGCCAGCACGATTGCAAGAAAGCTTCAAGTGAATAAAGCGGTAAATATTTCTGACAGTTCTGGAAATATTGACGCAAAGCAGGTGGATTTACCTGTTACAGGGCGTATTGAATGGCTTAAAATGCTGAGAAGGGATATTTTCAACTTTGGAATGGGGGTGGATACGGATAATGACAAGCTGGGGAATGCCTCGGGGGTGTCGTTAAAGTTTCAATATACCCAACTGGATTTAAAGGCAAATGCAATGATGCCAAAACTTAAGTCAGCAATAAAGGACTTTTTCTGGTTCATTACAGATGATTATAACCGCAACAACGGCACTGATTATGACAGCAACCTTATAAATATCAGCGTCAACAAGACCATGATTACCAACGACCTTGAAACAGTAAACATGATACAGTTGTCAAAAGGCGTTGTGTCAGATAAAACCTTGCTTGCAAAACATCCGTTTGTAGATGATGTTAACGAGGAACTTAAGGAATTGGAAACACAGGAGAAAAAGAACATGGAGGCTTTTGCAGATTATAAAAGCTTAGGTGGTGGTGATAATGCCCAAATCAAGTAGTTACTGGCAGGAGCGTTTTAATAACCTAAATGAGAACCTATTGAATAAGGGCGAAGAATACAACAAAGCGTTGATTTCAGCCTATGACGAAGCCAGCCAGAACATTCAAAAAGAGATAGAATTGTTTTATGGTAGATTTGCTACAAACAATGAAATGACCTTATCTGATGCCAAGAAGATATTAAGTTCTGAGGAAAGAAAAGCCTTTCAAATGACGTTAGAGGAGTACATAAAGTATGGTAAACAAAATGCTTTAGATGGCAAATGGGTTAAGGAATTAGAAAGTGCCAGTGATATTTACCGCATGGATAGGTTAAGAGCCTTACAATTGCAAATGCGACAGCAGGTGGAAATATTGGAGGCTAAGAAAGTCACAGGCTTAACCGATACCCTTGGCAAGGTTTATGAAGATGGGTATTATCACACCATTTATGAGATACAAAAGGGTTTGGGGGAGGGCATGGCTTTTGCTACTTTGGATACTAACAAGATAGAAAAGGTATTGTCAAAGCCTTGGGCACCAGATGGGAGTACCTTTTCCCAAAAGATATGGGGAACAGACAGAACAAACCTTTTGTATCAGCTTGACACGAAATTCACCCAGGCACTTATTAGGGGCGATAACCCCAACCGGATAATAAAAGATGTGGCTAATACCCTTAATGTATCGAAGAGTGTAGCCAGTAGACTTTTAATGACCGAGAGTGCCTACGTTGCATCGGTTTCAAGGTTAGATGGTTACAAAGCGTCAGATGTGGAGGAGTTTGAGTACGTTGCTACGCTGGACCTTAAAACTAGTGAGTTGTGCCAGAGGATGGACGGTCAGCACTTTCCTATGAGTGAGTACCAGG
The DNA here is from genome assembly GCA_003543235.1 of Lachnospiraceae bacterium. Taxonomy (GTDB): domain Bacteria; phylum Bacillota; class Clostridia; order Lachnospirales; family Anaerotignaceae; genus UBA8514. The sequence goes on along the minus strand of DPJA01000009.1, from coordinate 3,264 downwards.
TAGGTGTCAACGCTCCACCACTTCATCCTTGGTGCAGAAGTACCACAGTGCCGTATTTCAATGATGAGTTCACGGAGGGCGAAACGAGGGCTGCAAGGGGCGAAGATGGGAAAACGTATAAAGTGCCTGCGGATATGAAATATAAGGATTGGCATAAGGAACACGTTAAAGATTCAGTTGTAAAAAACAATGACAAGGGGTATAATGTTAACAAGAGAACGTCTTTACAAAGTCAATTACCATATGCTTTCAAGGGAGAAAAGAAATTTATTCCGACTAACACTAATATTAAAGCAACGAAGGTTATAGCTGGTGCGGGAGTGGGGGATTCCATTAGGGACGAACCAAGGCTTGTAGCTAAATATGGTGGGGTATTGGGAGAATGGCAAAAGAAAGTAGGACGCATTGAAAGTGATAGGTATACTTTTGATGTGCATTGGTATGAAAAAGGCGGTAAGCAATACGAAATGAAACTTAAAAATAGGAAGGAGCGGTAGTATGAAACTTAAATACATTGGTGAAAGTTTTGGCGTAGATGGCCTTACAGATGGCAAGGTATATGAGGCGTCAATTGAAGATGATGATTATTACAGGGTAATTGATGATAGTGACGAAGATTATTTATATGCTCGAGAAAATCCAGCTCCGTTAGATGAATCTAGCAAGGGGGGAAGATGGGAAATAGTTGAACAATAAACCACTTTACGAAAATATGTAGAGTGGTTTTTTAATGCCCATTTTTATGGTATCCTTTTAAAAAAGGAGTGATAATAATGGGTATAGAGGACAAAGCTATAGATTTATTTGGGGCTTCTACGGAAGCGGTAGCACCAATTGCGTGTGGATTAATATTACAAGGGGTGGCTGGAACATTCGCCCCAGGGGTGGTGAGTGCTTTGCTTGCTTATCAACAAAAAAGGCAAGAGCGAATGTATGGTATTTTTATGGAACAAATGAAAGATGATATAGAGAAGATTAACGAAAATCTATCCAGATTGAACGCCACAAGCCTTTTAAATTTCAAAGATAAATATTTTGGCATGATAAGTGATTATGTATTGGAAGAAGTGCAGGAAGAGAATGTACAGGGACAGGATAAATGACAAAACGGGATAAGACGGGATAACATGGGAAAGAGGGGGAAAAGCCTTGATTTACAAGGGATAGAGCGGTTTTGAGGTGGGCGAAGGCTGGGACGATTGACAGGAATATTGAGAATGGGCAATTATCCACAAGGAGGGTGCTTTTTTGTTGAAAAAATGTGGACAATCTTAAAGTGGAACGCTGAAAGCCTTGAAAACAGGGGGTTTTACAAAAGGCAGTGGGGATTGCCGGTACGGAAGTGCAGCCAGCTGCGGAGGGTTACCAAATTTGAACACAAAAAAACGCATTACAAGTACGGTACGGGCAAGTACGAGTTATAACGGGGCGTTACTTTTGAGCAAAACCCCGTTACATATGCAAAAAAAGCCGTTATTTTTGCGTTACTTGCGTACCTACAGCGTACTTAGTGCGTACTTGAGCGTTACTGAATATTTAAAAAAATACTTTAAAACTGTAGAAAATGTGTACTAGCAATGGGACATTTACAGAAAACGGGAAAAAAATGTCCCATTGCCGTAAAATCAAGCCTTTGAGCCATATTCTACTAAGTCAAAAATTCATATGCAATGGGACAAAATTATTAAAAAAATGATAGATAAATCTATCAAAAAAAGCAAAAAATTAAGCGATTCCAGAGGATGAATTATGGTCGTCAGGGTCGCTTTTTTTCGTATCATTTTTGTCTGTATAAGGCGAGTTGTATGACGTTGTCTTGCCCCTTTTAAGTGAACGATTGTATTTAAGGGTTAGGCAGTCATATATATCTTCTTTATCACGCTTATCAAGCTCTCTATACATATCTATTATCGAGGTTTCGTCTAAAGATAAGTTAGGCATGATAATATTTTTGTTAGTTTCTGTTTGTGTACCAGTTAGTAAATAGGATATGTCTATCTTTAAAAATTCACAAATGGGAACTATTAAGTCTGATGGAGGATTTGTCGATCGTGTCTTCCAATTACTTATTACACTTTTATTTATTCCTAAGAAGTTGGCTAAATCAGAAGGTTTAACTTGCAATTCGTCCATGATTTCAAGAAGTCTATCAATTATTTTCATAAACAAAGTCCTTTCTAAAATTAACAAATGAAAACTTTTTGGTTGACTTGTTTTCAAATGTGTACTATAATAACGATAGATAGATTAATAAATCAATTAAATCCTATCACAAAGCAAGATTTAAGTAAACAAAAAACAGTTTACAAAAGGAGACAAGAAATGAAAAACGGTAAGAAACTTACCAGAGCACAGAAGATAAGGTTGCGTGAGGTGAACTTAAGGCCAGACAATTGGCTGGCACTAACGAATGAGCCGGATGGGTTTATGGTTATTCACAGGGAATCTCACAAGGTGCGGAAAGTACCCAAAAGAAATGTCTAATGATGAAGTTGGATAGCACGGCTGTTGATGTCGGGAGGACTAATATACAGGGTGGGATAAAACAGAATCTAAGACAGGTACACTGGAATAATGAAAATTTGAACGGAGGGTTTAATGAAAACTGTAAAAGATTTTCTCAAAGAAAGCAGGGAAATGGCTTGGCATAACAGGCTTTGTTACTCAAAAACTTATCTTATGAATGAAGCAAGAGAAGGGTGCGAGAGGCTGTTTGAGGACAGTGTAAGAGATTGTGAAATTGTAGAAGAATTAATTAGGTTAGTGAAAAAAGAAGAAGCCATAACCGCTGTGAGAGAAAAGTTACAGCTTGGCAAAGACTTTTCACTGAAAGATATTGAAGAATTAAAAGGTCTACTTCAAGAAATTGTAAATGTTATTTCTTAGAAATAGTGCATCTGCGGACAGAATAGTTGTCAAAAAAGTGGGGTGATATTGTGGTGTGTAGTCTTGACTGTGAGCATTGCGTGTTTGAGGACTGCATAAATGACGAGCTTACTTATGAGGATTACAAAAAGTCGAGGGTAATTGATAGTATTTTAGGTTTAGATGTGCCTAGAAGGGGACGTCCTAAGGGAGGAAAGGATACCAGCGGCATTAGTACCAAGGAAAAAAGACGTAAGAGATACTTGGACAACCGTGAGGAGGCACTAGCATATTCCAAAAAATATGCCACCGAGAACAGAGAAAAAATAAATGCTAACAGGAGAAAAAAGCGTTTAAATAACAAGATTGGAATGGACAAAAATGGGGAGTGAGGTTATG
>DPJA01000006.1 GCA_003543235.1 Lachnospiraceae bacterium | reverse complement strand
AGTTATTTGACAACAGGGTATTGACAGCAATATCCCTTTTTACATCAACAGTGGTGTCCTTAGCCTATAAATTTTTATTTCCAGAAAAGCAGTACCTTTACGGTGCAGCAGCGGTTTTGGTAATTATGGTTTTGGACTTGGCTACAAAGCTATTTTCACTATCCAGACAAGGCGGAGGCGTGAAGAATTCGCTGCTTACCCACAAAATATCTAGCAGTGCATTTGCAAGAGGTACTACGGACAAGCTGTTGGTGTTTGGCGTAATGCTGATAATTTGTGGCTGTGCTTATAGGCTTACAATTATTGATACCGTTGCAATTTGGTTTGCACAGTTGGTTTACACGCTGATGTTTTTAAGGGATTTACTTTCTATTCTGGAAAATTTACGAGATGCAGGAGTGAGTGGTTTAAGGATTTTTGAAAAGGCAGTTAAAAAGAAAATGGGCGAGTATGTAGATGAGGGGGATATGGATGAAAAAATTTAGTTGGGACGTATTTGCAATAAAAATTACTAGCCGTAAGTTTTGGGTGGCATTGGCAGGCTTGGCAACGTCTATAATGGCATTTGCACAGTGCGACAGCAACACAATTGTACAGGTTACGGCTATTATTGGTGCGTTGGGGTCTGTTGTGGGGTATCTGATAGCCAATGGGTTAACGGAGGATACATTTACCACTACAACAGAAACAAGCGTTACAGAGGGCACAGAGGACAAATAGGGGGGTAATATGACAAATAAAGAATTAGTAGCATTTGCTAAGTCGAAACTTGGTGTTCCTTATGTGTACGGCATGAAAGGTGCAGTAATGACTTTAGCAAAATATAATCAACTTAAAACTGCTTATGGTAGTAACGTATGGAATAGCGATAAAAACAAGGTTGGAAAAGTCTGCTGTGATTGTTCTGGTTTAATATCCTGGGCAACAGGCGTTATGCGTGGTTCATCACAATATAAGAGTGCTGCCAAAAATGTTTATGATATAAGTACAATTGCTAAAGCCCCTGTAGGAGCATTGGTTTGGCAGTCGGGGCATATTGGCATTTATATAGGAATAGAAAACGGTGTACCATATTACATCGCTGAAGATGGCAGTGCTTACGGGTGTAGAAAAAATAAACTATCCAACGCTAAATTTACACATTGGTTTTTATGTACGGATATTACATATGTTGAGGATAAAAAGGGGGAAGAAGAAATGGACAAGACAACAATTAAGATTAGTGTTAACGGTGCTACAAAGACCTTAGAGGGGTTTAATGTGGATGGTACGAACTATGTAACCATTAGAGAATTGTGTGAGCTGTTAGGAGTTACTGTAGGGTATGACAGTGCTACAAAGATGGTTGTGTTAAGTAAATAAGAGCCACGCATTTAATGCGTATTGCAGTAGTGCATACTTACTACTTGCTTCACCTAAAGATGCAACTATATAGCCATTTTTCTGTTCCTCTAGAGTTGTTGCAACAGGCTCAAACTCTACAGTGTAGTCGCCTTCACCAGCAACAAATGCTCCGCTTGTGCTTGTGAAAGCAAGGTTGTTAATAATTGACATATCAGTACCTGGAGTAAGTCCTTTTTCTTTGAGAACATACTCTAAAACCAGTTCTGGCATTCCGCCTATGCGTCCGCCTATAACAGAACGATCTTTAAGGTCGGTCCACTGAAAATCTGGTACATCTTTTCTTGCAACAAGGAAGTTACCTGCACGCTGAGTAAGTTGTGCAAAAGACATTGCGTAGTTTTCCTTACCCTCATTGTACACATAAAGACCTGCCTCTGTGCCTAAAAGGGCAATATCTGCAGAGTTTGAAAGGAGAGCTGTCATAGATTTATCTGCACCCTGACCGACATCTAAGGTTATTTTAAGACCTTCGTCCTCAAAAAAGCCTTTTTCTAAAGCTACATATTGTGGGGCATAAAAAATAGAATGCACTACCTCATTTAGACGTACCTCCGTAAGAGAATCTTCTTTATTACATCCTGCAAATGATGCAATAATAAGTAAAAGAGAAGAGAAAATACAGAGTATGGCTTTGCTTTTTTTCATTTTACAGCCTCCAAAATTTTTTATTATATAGTATTCAAGTATGCTTGTTTGTGTGATAATTTTTTACTGTAAGTTTAATAAAAAGTGGTGTATAATAAATATAGTCAGTACCTAGGCACTAATGGAGGTTATTATGCAGAAAAAAGTTATGCTTGTAGATGGAAACAGTATTGTAAACAGAGCTTATTATGGTGTACCTTTGCTTTCCAATGCGGAGGGCAAATATACAAATGCGGTTTACGGTTTTTTTAATATATTATTTAAGTTGATTGATGAAGATAAACCAGATTATTTGGGTATTGCCTTCGACCTTAAAGCTCCTACCTTCCGCCACCAAAAATTTGACGGCTATAAGGGGACAAGAAAAGGAATGCCAGAGGAACTGGTACAGCAGATGCCTATGCTTAAAGAGCTTCTTACTGAATTAAAAATAAAGCAATATGCCGTTGAGGGTTTTGAAGCAGATGATATTTTAGGTACACTTTCTAAAAAGGCTGAAGACATGGGTTTTGAAGCCGTTGTTGTATCGGGTGACCGTGACCTTTTGCAGCTTGCCAGCAATACTCTTAAAATAAGGATACCTAAAACAAAGGGTGGAAAAACAGAGGTTGAAGACTACTATGAAAAAGATGTTGTGGAAAAATATGGAGTTACACCAACGGAATTTATAGACCTTAAAGCTTTGATTGGAGATGCGTCGGACAACATACCTGGAGTACCTGGTATTGGTGAAAAAACTGCAACAAAAATTATAGCGGAATATAAGAACATCGAAGCGGCAATTGAAAATGCCGAAAATGTGAAGCCACCAAGAGCCTCTAAAAATTTACAGGAATTTCAAGAGCAGGCAAGGCTTAGCAAGTTTCTTGCCACAATAGTTAGAGATATGCCTATAGAGCTTGACCCTGATGAAATGCCAATTATAGGGTCACAAATATCTCCACAGGCATATGAGCTTATTAAGAGATATGAATTTAAAAGTATGATTAACCGTTTTAGCGTAGAAGAAGAAATTAAAAAACCTGAAAGTAAAGAAAAATCGACATATAAGCTTATAGTATCGAAAATTGAATTTAACGAGTATATCTCTTCTATAGAAAAAGGCACTGATACAGCCTATGTGATTTTTGCTGAAGATGGCAAATTAAAAGCATTGAGTTTGTATAATGAGGGTGTTGGAGGATGCCTTGCATATATTACTGAAAGTCTTAGCACAGAGGCAGTGGCAGATATTGCAAGGGATTTTTTTGGAAACACTGAATATATAAAAATAGGGCATAATATAAAAAGTGATATAAGCCTTATGCGAAGTATGAGTGTGAATTTGGATGGAGTTACATTTGACACGGCTATTGCTGCATATATACTTAATCCTACAAGAGAAACATACCATTGCGACGATATTGCCTCCGAATTTTTAAATCAGACAATAAAGTCAGAGGAAGAGGTTTTAGGCAAGGGTAAAAGTAAAAAATCTATAGTAGATATTAAAGATGATGAGCTTTTGGAGTTTGCTGCACCTCAGGCACAAATTGTTTTTAAAAGTAAAAAGGTTATGGAGCAAAGGCTTAAGGAAAATGGTCAGGTTTCACTTTTTTATGATATAGAAATGCCACTTATTTTTGTGCTTAGTGATATGGAAAAATGGGGAATGAAAGTAAACCGTAAGGAACTTATTGAGTATCAAAAAAATCTTGAAAGGGAGTTGGAGTCACTTACAACAGAAATCTACTTCCTTGCAGGAGAGGAGTTTAACATTAACTCGCCAAAACAGCTTGGGGTTATTTTGTTTGAAAAATTAGGTTTAAAAGGAAGCAAAAAAACAAAAACTGGATACTCAACAGCCGCAGAGGTTTTGGAGAAGCTTAGGCTTGAAAGTCCAGTAGTTGAAAAAATATTGCTTTATCGTCAGCTTAGCAAGCTTAAAAGCACTTACGCCGATGGGCTTTTGAATGTTATGGATGAGAAAACTGAAAAAATATATTCAACATTTAACCAAACCATTACTGCAACGGGAAGAATAAGTAGTACAGAGCCTAATTTGCAGAATATACCTATAAGGTTAGAGCTTGGCAGAAAGCTAAGGAAAGTATTTATACCCAGCAGTGATGAGTATGTATTTTTAGATGCTGATTATTCTCAAATTGAACTTAGGGTATTGGCAGATATGGCAAATGACGAAACTCTCATAAATGCTTTCAAGGAGGGACAGGATATTCACCGTCTTACTGCGTCACAGGTATTTAACATTCCTTTTGATGAGGTTACGTCACAGCAAAGGTCAAACGCAAAGGCTGTTAATTTTGGAATAGTGTATGGAATTGGAGCATTCAGTCTTGGACAGGATTTGGGTATATCACGGAAGGAAGCAGAACAATATATTGAAAGCTATTTTGAAAAATATCCAAACATAAGGGTTTATATGGACAAAACTATTGAAAACGCAAGAGCTAATGGATATGTGGCTACAATTTTTGGCAGAAGACGAGCTATGCCTGAACTTAACGCATCAAACTTTGTGCAACGCTCATTTGGTGAGAGAGTTGCCATGAATATGCCAATTCAGGGCAGTGCAGCTGATATAATTAAAATAGCCATGGTTAAGGTTCACAACGAGATTAAGAAAAGAGGGCTTAAATCCCGACTTATTTTACAGGTCCATGATGAACTTTTAATTGAAACACATATAAATGAAATAGAGGAAGTATCTGCTTTGCTTAAAGACAACATGGAAAATGCTGTTTCACTTAAAGTGCCTATGGAGGCAGAGGTTAAAATGGGCAAAAGCTGGTACGAAACAAAATAAAAAAATGGTGGTGGAAGAAATGAGAATAATTGGCTTGACTGGCGGCACAGGAAGTGGAAAAAGTGTGGTAAGTAAGTTTTTGGCTAAAAAAGGTGCATATATAATAGATGCCGATGACATTGGGCATAACATAATTCTTAATGGGAAGCCGGCATATGATGAATTGGTAAAATATTTTGGTACGGGAATTTTAGATAGCAATGGAGAAATAGCCAGAAAAAAGCTTGGAGCCATGGTATTTCAAAACGGGAAAGAAAAGCTTGATTTTTTAAACAAATGTACCCATAAATATATTTATAAGGAAATTAAAAACAGGATTAGACAGGCAAAAAGTGAAAACAGAAAAGCGGCTATTATTGATGCTCCTCTTTTATTAGAAGGGAATTTTAAAACCCTTTGCAATGAAATATGGGTTGTGTATGCAAAAGAAGAGGTTAGGCTTAAGAGAATTATGGCAAGGGACGGAATTGATGAAGCTCATGGTAGAAACCGAATATCTTCACAGAGAAAATGGGAAGATTACAAAAAGTATGCAGATGTGATTATTGACAATAGTGTAGCAATTGAGGATGTGGAAAAACAGGTTGACGAATTATTTGATATAGTTTAGGAGAATGAAATGTTTTATTGTTTTAGCCTTAAAAGGCTTCGGAAAATTGGTACATATTTTCTTATTTTTGTGGCTGTGGCTGTGGGAATAAGATACTTTGCCATGCCACATATGTTTTGCAGAGAACACAAAGCTTTTGTGGAAAAATATGCAAGGGAAAACGGCCTTGAGGAAAGCCTTGTGTATGCAGTTATGTTTGTGGAAAGTCGATTTGATGAAAAAGCGGTGTCTATAAAAGAGGCAAAGGGTCTTATGCAAATTTCCGCAACTACAGGTAAATGGGGTTCGGAGGTACTGGGCATTAAAGATTTTGAATACAAAGATTTATTTGACCCAGAAACAAATATAAAAATAGGATGCTGGTATTTGTCCGTTTTAAAGAAGCAATATAACAATAATCAAAATACAGTTATAGCGGCATATAATGCAGGCAGTGGAAATGTAAGCAAATGGCTTAAAGATGAAAATTATTCGAAAGATGGAATAAATCTTGACAAAATACCATTTGGCGAAACAGAAAAATATGTTGTAAAGGTAAATATTGTAAAGTCAATTTATGAATTTATCTATTAATACGGAGGAAAAGTATGAAGAAGCTTTTGGCTGCATTTGTGGCGGCTACACTATTTTTTTCAGGGTGCGGCTTACAAGGCAATGGAAATAGTGAACAACTGACTGGAACTCAGGTTGGTGATGCTAACAAGATAAACAAAAAAGATAATAAGGATTTAACCATCAGTATGTGTACGGCAAAGACTCTCAATCCTCTTACAAATGAGGATTCTTCTGTGGACAGCGTATTGCGTATGATATATGAGCCACTTGTTGGCATAAATGAAATCTACAAGCCTGTGCCTAACATAGCTGAAAGCTGGTATTATGCTCAAGAGGGCAAGGAACTTACCATTAATATTAAGCAGGGGCTTAAATGGCACGATGGCAGCAACATTACGGCGGATGATGTTATATTTTCCCTTAATACATTAAGGGAAGCTGGGGAAAATACAGTATACAAGGCGTGTATTCAACGTGTTGCAACATACAGCAAAACAGGGGAATATACAGTTGTTGTGGGATTTACAGAGGCATTTAGCGGCAATATATATGCAATGAGTTTTCCGCTTATTTCATCAAAATACTACGGTAGTGAAAATGTGCTTACAAGCAACAAAAATTTTGCACCACTTGGCAACAGCGTTTATGCCTTTGATGATTATACGGCGGCAAAGGAATTAAGGCTCAAGGCAGTTACAAACAGCTTTGCTAACAAGCCGTCTATTCAAAACGTCATTGTAAACATAACAACCGACGCCGATACAAATGTATACGCATTCACTCAACGGCTTACAGATTGTGTTATTGCAGATGAAACAGTTTTGGGCAAGGTTGACTTGGATAATGGAGCAAAAAAGTTTTCATACACTGATGATTACTACGATTTTTTAGGCTTTAATTTTAACAATGAAATTTTTCAAGATAAAAATGTTAGAAAGGCAATTGCTCTTGCTGTACCTATTGAAAATATAATTGACGGTATATATCTATCCAATGCAGTTGAGGCAAACACGCCGCTTAACCCTGAAAGCTGGCTTAACAGCGTAAAGGAAAACGTATATAGCTATGACCTTACAGCAGCAAGGGAATGTCTTAACAAAGCTGGGTTTACTTCTAAAGGCAATGAAAAAATTAGAACTAAGGTTTACGCCGAAGGAACAAAAAAGCTTAGTTTTACCATACTTGTAAATAAAGAAAACGAGGAACGATGTCAGGCGGCATATAAAATTGCAGAGGAGCTTAATGGAATAGGCTTTGATGTTAAAACTGAAAAAGTAAGTTATGACAGCTATATTTCAAAGCTTGAAAATGGAGAATTTGATATGTATATGGGCGGTTGGCAGTTATCCATTGTGCCTGAGTTTGGGTTTATGCTTAAAACTGGGGGAACTGGAAACTATGGTGGCTACAGCAATGCCAAAACAGATGAGCTTATTGACAACTTTTATAATACAGTTGGTGAAGCGGCAATGCGTACGGCTATGTCACAGCTCCAGAAACAAATTTGTGAGGAAATTCCCTGTGTAAGTATTGTATTCAGAAAATCAGCATTATTTGTTGATGAAAGAATTAAAGGGGATATTGCACCGTTGCAATTCGATGGCTACAATGGTATTGAAAGCTGGTATATTGAATGAAGATAGGGTGATAAAATGTCACAGCTTAGGAAAGATATTCTTACAGGTGAATGGGTTATTTTTGCATCCAATAGAAGAAGAAAGCCATATCACTTTGATATGAAAAAAACACCTAAAAAGGTTAATGATAATAAGGATTGTCCTTTTTGTCCGGGTAATGAGGACAAAACGCCAGATGAAATTTATCAAAACGGGGCTGATGGAAAATGGAATCTTAGGTTGTTTAGAAATTTATACCCAGCAGTAGATACTGACAGTTTTGAAAAATGTAATGAGGACTTTTATTATTCAGAAGCAGGCATAGGTATACACGAGGTGCTGGTGGATACTCCAGACCATAATGGTGACCCAAGCCAATTTTCTGAGGAACATATGTACAATGTTTTAAAGGTGCTTTGCTACAGGTTTACGGCTATTGAGAAAGAAGAATTTGTTAAATATGTGCAGATATTTAAAAACAATGGGCCAGAGGCAGGGGCATCTATTGACCACTCTCACTGGCAGATTATGGGCGTATCTGTTGTTCCGTTAGCACAGGAAAAAACTGCACGCAATATAAAGGAATATCGCAGTAAAAAAGGAAGCTGTATCATATGCGATATGATAAATTATGAGATTAAAAATAAGACCAGAATTGTGGCAGAAAACCAAAGTTTTGTTGCTTTTGTTCCATATGCCGCAAAGCTTAGCTTTGAATTATGGGTTGTTAGCAAGAGGCATATTTCTAGCTTTTGTAAAATGACGGATGATGACCTTAAAGAGCTTAGTGTTATTCTTAAACAGCTGCTTAAAAAGGTTACAGAACTTAGAGAAGGTATTTGCTATAACATATGTTTTGAGGATAGCCCAAAAGGAAGGGCAGACGAGGATTTTCACTGGTATATGAGGATACTTCCACGTATTGGTGCTCCTGCTGGGTTTGAATTTGCTACTGGAAGCTATATAAATCCGTTGTTGCCTGAAGCGGCGGCAGAAAAATATCGCAACAATGACGATTGGAGTAAATAAAAAAAAGTTTCCCCTCTTTATAGTTATATATAAAGAGGAGAAACTTTTTTAGTTTGTTTAGCTAAACAAAAAAATCATTAGTTGAAATTAACGCCGTTTTGGCATAAATGACATAATATCCTTTTTATTTATTGCTCCTGTTAAAAAAAGCAAAATGAAATAAATAAGAAAAAGCAAAATTGCCGACAAGGAAACAATATAAACATTTGAAGTTGTATTTTTAGGTGCAAATTGCAAGAATATATAGGCCGACACAGCACAAATAGCAGGTAAAATTATGCTTTTATAGGGTGAAAATTGTGAATGGCTTTTCTTGTTAATTTCCATTATTCCCATTGTTGTAGTGAGAACAAGACTTATAGTAATTCCAGCAATAAAGGCATCTGTACCGAAATGAGGTATAAAAAGATAAATGAAAAACAAATTTATAGCAGACGAAATAAGGTTCTGTCTGAATATAAAGCTATGGCTGCCAAGACCGTTTAGTATGCCGCTTATGGTTATTTGCATATACATAAAGGGACATATTATGCAAAGGCGAAGAAGCAGACTGCCAAGTTCCTTTTCATTGTAAACAATATAGCAAATTTCTTGGGGAAATGCGGCAAAAACCGCAGCAAAGCCAAAGCCTATTACAGCAGTGTATGTAATGGATTTTTCTATTAAAGAGGCTGTTTGTCGGCTATTGTTGGTTGCTTGTGACTCGCTTAGAGCTGGTACAAGAGTAACTGAAATTGCCATAAGTACCGCACTTGGCAGTTGAATAAGCGGCATTGCCATTCCTGTAAGGCTTCCAAAGGTGGAAAGAGCATTTTGACCACCACTAAAAATGGCAAGACGTTGTGGTATAAGAATATTTTCCACTGTGGAAAGCAGTGACCCTGTAACTCGACCAAGTGTTAACGGAACAGCCATTGTGCATATTGCAGAAAAAGCAATCATTAGGGAAATGGTTGGCTTTTTTGATGGAAGGGAAGTATGCACGTATTTCATAGAAAAAAATATCAAAATAAATGATATTATTTCTCCCAAAACTATGCCAACCACCGCAGCACCACAGGCATATTCCAGCCCAAGAGGAATGAACAGGTCTGAAAGTGCAAAAATGGCAATTATGCGAACAGACTGCTCTAAAACTTGACTGACGGCGGGGAAAAAATGACGCTGCATTCCCAGAAAATTCCCCCTAATACAACTTCCTAACGACATAAATGGAAATGCAAGACTTAAAATACGCAACGGAAGTGATGTTCGGGCATCCTTTATAATATGTATAGCCGCAAAGTCTGAAAAAACAAAGAGTGCAATACTTAAACAAAGGCTCAAAACAAGAGAAATAAAAAGGGAAATATGTAAAATACGTGAAGTGTTGCCAAACTCCCTTTTTGCATTTTCTTGTGCTGTAAGCTTTGAAACGGTAGTGGTAAGCCCAGACGATGTTATACTCCAAGCAAGCATATAAATTGGCATAATAAGTTGATAAAGCCCCATGCCCTCGGCACCAATTGCTTTTGACATATATATACGGTAATAAAAGCCCATAAATCGGGTTATAAGATTGGCACACATAAGAATAGCGGCACCTTTAATTAAGGTTTTTTTTCGCATAAAAAAAATCTCCGTCAAAGTTTGTTTTTATAGTCTATGACGGAGAAAGCAATTATATATAGTCTATTGTAAAATATTTAAGTATGGAAAAATATTCACGTATGTAATAAGTTGGCTGCAAAAAAGCTACACTGTGGGCGGAAAGCCCATGGGACACAAGATTTGCCTGTTTTGCAATAAGCCCTGCCCTAAAAATATGAAAGCCGTTAGTTATGTATACTGTTTCATATGGGTATCCATCAAAGTATTTATTTAATATTTCTTTGGAAAAACTGAAATTTTCTACTGTACGTGAGGATTTATCCTCGGTTAGTATTTTTTCTGATGGTATTCCGTTTTCTAATAAATAGGTTTTCATTGCAAAGGCTTCACTTACAAGTTCATTTTCACCTTGACCACCGGAAACTACAATAACTGGATGTTGGTTTTGATTATAATAATCTATTGCCGCATCAAGGCGATAGGCAAGGCTTAGGCTTACTTTTTTGCCACGAAGGCCTGCACCTAAAACTATAATTGCATCAGCATTTTTTGGTGGAATGCTGATACTGTTTTTATACACAATTAGGGTGCATAGCGTGAATGACACAACAAAAAACACCAAACATAATTTAAAGAAATAGTGTATTAGTTTTGCAATGCCTTGTTTTGCAAATACCTTGATTTTATAATACAATAGCGAATATAATAAAATTACGCTGCCAATAATGGCAGGAATGATATTCGATATGCTGAAGCTAGTAAATAAAAGCACAATAGCTGTATTTAAAATAAGCAAAGTGCCAACGAATATTCCTATTTTTTGTAATGCTTTTTCCAATTGAATTTCCTCCCGAGAGTTTATTTAAACCTTATTATAAAATAAAATTGTACGGTTGTGTTAAATTTGTTGCTATTATTAATGAAAAATCTACGGAATTGTAAGATTTCAGGAGAATAAGTATGTTTGATATTAAAGAAGAACTTAAAAAACTTCCCCTTAAACCAGGGGTTTATATTATGAAAAACGCTAATGATGAAATTATATATGTTGGCAAGGCTGTGAAGCTTAAAAATCGTGTTAGCCAATATTTTCAAAGCTCAAAAAATCATTCGCCAAAGGTTTTAAGCATGGTTAGCAATATTGCAGAGTTTGAATATATAGTAACCGACACGGAAATGGAAGCACTTATTTTAGAATGCAATTTAATTAAAGAACACAGCCCTAAGTATAACATAGCTTTAAAGGATGACAAAATGTATCCTTATATTAAAGTTACTGTTAATGAAGATTTTCCCAGAATATTTGTTACAAGACGTTATGTAAAGGATGGAGCAAAATATTTTGGACCCATTACAGATGCAACTGCTGTTAGGGAAACAGTGGAAACCTTGCACAAGATGTGGCCTATACGCAAGTGCAAAAAAGTGTTTCCCAGAGATTTGGGAAAAAGCAGGCCATGTCTTAACTACCATATAGGTCAATGCAATGCACCTTGTGATGGGCTTATATCAAAAGAAGAATACAAAAAAATTATAGACGAGGCAATTGATTTTTTGGAAGGCAAGCATCATGGAATTATTGAGCGTATGAAAAAAGAAATGGAAGAAGCCTCTGAAAGCCTTGATTTTGAAGCTGCTGCTGTGCTTAGGGATAAAATTAGAAGTATGGAAAGCATTGCACAACGCCAGAAAATGTCTAATACAGGGCTTAACGACAGCGATGTTATAGCCATTGCCAGAGCTTTTGATGAGGCTTTGGTACAGGTGTTTTTTATACGTGGCGGAAAGATGATGGGAAGGGAACATTTTCTTATTAAAAACACTGAAGAAAGTACACGTGGGCAGATTATAACCGAGTTTGTAAAGCAGTTTTACAGTGGAACTGCATTTATACCAAAAGAGCTTATTTTGGAAGAGGATTTGGATTTTGATGAGAAAGAGATTATAGAGGGTTGGTTGCAGTCCATACGTGGCAATAAGGTTATTATAACTGTTCCACAAAAGGGTGAAAAACATAAAATGGTGGAGCTTGCGGGAAAAAATGCAATAATTACACTAGAACAGTTTGGCGAGAGAATGAAACGTGAGCAGGAGAAAACCAAGGGTGCTGTAGAGCAGATAAGAACAGTGCTTGGTCTTAATAGCAAGATTAGCAGAATTGAGGCTTATGATATTTCTAATACACAAGGCTTTAATTCTGTTGGGTCTATGGTAGTTTTTGAAAATGGAAAAGCTAAAAAAAGTGATTATAGAAAGTTTAAAATTAAAACAGTTATAGGTGCAAATGATTTTGCAAGTATGGAAGAGGTGCTTACAAGACGAATTAACCATAGCATACGTGATAAAATGGAGAGTCCCAATGAAGAGGGAAAGTTCTCACGTCTGCCAGACCTTATAATGATGGATGGTGGCAAGGCACAGATAAGTGCTGCACTTAACGTTCTTGCCGAATTTGGATTGACAATACCTGTTTGTGGAATGTTTAAGGACGATTGCCACCGCACAAAGGGACTTTTATATAATAATGAGCAAATTTATATGCCTGCAAACAGTGAGGGTTTTAAGCTAGTTACACGCATACAGGATGAGGTGCATCGTTTTGCCATAGAGTATCACCGAAAGCTTAGGGATAATGCTCAACTTGATTCTGTTCTTAACCATATTAACGGCATTGGGGAAACTCGCCGCAAGGCACTTTTAAGACATTTTGGAGATGTTGAAAAAATAAAAGAGGCAGAAGTTGAAAACCTTCTGGAGGTTAAGGAAATGAACATAAAGGCGGCAGAGGCAGTGTACAGCTTTTTCAGAACCCAAAAAAGCGATACATCGGAGGGAAATAATTAAAAATATTGAAGTTCAATTATAAATGCAAGAATGGAAAATACAAAATGCCATTAATAAAGGTTGGAATATGTATTTAAGCATTATATTTAAGTCAAATAACTAATAAATTGAGGTTGGGTGTTTTTTACAAAAATTATAAAGAATAATTAAATTTTTTTGAATAACATAACAGTAAAAAGTTGTATTAAAACAAAAAACATGGTAAACTTTAAGGTAACGTTAAATATGGTGGTGTATTATTTTTTGCAGCACTGTAATAAAGAATGAATTGCTGCAAGGGGGCTTTAAAAAATGTATTCTGTGCCTATAGAAAAATTTGTTGAAGAATTTCAGTTAGAAAATCTTTTGCCTGAAATTTCGCTTGATGGTAAACTGTTAACAAGCAGTGATGTAAACAGACCAGCATTGCAGTTGGCGGGTTATTTTGAATATTTTGAAAATGATATGGTACAAATTATTGGACAGGTTGAATTTTCTTATTTGGAAAAACTTCAGTCTATGTTCCGTGAAGATGTGCTTAGAAAGCTTTTCAGCTTTGGATTTCCATGTTTAGTAATTTGCAATAGTATGGATATGTTGCCTGAAATAGGAATTTTTGCCCAAGAGTTTAATGTGCCAGTTTTTAGGACTTCATATAGAGAATCGGACTTTATTGGTGAGATTAACCGCTGGCTTAAGGGCGAACTTGCAAAGAGAGTTACTATGCACGGTGTGTTGGTAGACATTTACGGCGAGGGTATACTAATAATTGGCGACAGTGGTGTTGGTAAAAGCGAGGCAGCACTTGAGCTTATAAAAAGAGGACACCGACTGGTGGCAGATGATGCTGTTGAGATTAAAAGAATATCTCACGAAACCCTTATAGGTACCTGCCCTGAGCTTATAAGATATTTTATTGAACTTAGAGGAATTGGTATTATTGATGTAAGAGAATTGTTTGGCGTGGGCTCTATCAAACAAGAGCAGACCATTGACCTTGTTATAAAACTGGAGCTTTGGGATGATGAAAAAATATATGACAGAATGGGTTTAGAGGACGAATATTACGAAATATTAGGTAACAACGTGGTTTGCAATTCAATACCAATTAGGTCTGGCCGAAATATTGCAGTTATCTGTGAGGCCGCCGCTATAAATTGTCGACAAAAAAAGTTGGGGTATAATGCCGCAAAAGTGCTTAGCGAAAGATTGGAAAAGAGTATTGAAGGATAAAACCATTTACTATTTGGAGGTGCAAATATGTATTATGTAGGCGTTAATTTTGATATAACAAATCTGATTGCCGGTGTTGTTGATGAGGACAGGAACATTATCCTTAAAGAATCTGTGCCAACTCTTAGATACAGGAGTATTCCTGAAATTGTAAACGACTTAGCACTATTGATTAACCGTATTGTAAAAAAAGCAGGCTTAGATTTAGAAAAAGACATTAAGTATGTTGGAATAGGCAGCTACGGAAGTATTGACACAGAAAAAGGAATAATTATATATTCCAGTTCTTTTGGCTTTAGAGATGTACATTTGCTGGATGAAATTAAAAAGCATATAAAAATACCTGTATACATTGAAAATGATGCAAACTGCTATGCTCTTGCGGAAAGCAGACTTGGTGCAACAAAGGGCTACAAAAACTCTGTCATAGTTACAATTGGTTCTGCAATTAGCGGCGGTATTATTATTAAGGACGAGGTTTATCATGGTGGATTTTACGGTGCAGGGAAATTTGGTCATCATGTAATAATTCTTGATGGTGAAAAATGTCAGTGTGGAAGAAATGGCTGTTGGGCGGCTTATGCCTCATCAGTAGCAATAATTAGAGATGCCAGAATTGCGGCAATACGCCATCCCGAAAGCGAAATGTTTAAAATGATTAATGGAGATATTAGGCTTATGAATTACAGAATACCTTTTGAGGCAGCAAAAAAAGGTGATGAATTTGCCAAGGAAATTGTATATATGTACAAACGGTATATTGCCCTTGGATTGATAAATATAGTTAATATGCTTCAGCCAGATGCAATAGCTATAGGCGGCAAAATGAGAAAGATGGGTAATGAGTTTATTGATGATGTTGCAGCACTGGTTGAAGAAAAAACCTATGGACAGCATAAAGACAAAAATACAAAAATACTTCTTACTGAGTTAGGTTATGATGCAGTTATAATTGGTGCAACAATGTTGGGAAAAGAATAATAATTTTTATGCGGACGAGAATGGCACTTTTTAGGTGTAGTTGCACATACGTAACGTATTTATAAAATTTAATTCGGGAGTGGATTAAGTGGCATTGATAGATTTATTGATTGAAGTGGCAGGAAAAGAAAATGTAATTTTAAATGAAGATATGAGTAAACACTGCTCATTTAAAACAGGTGGAAATGTGGATTACTTCATTACACCTGAAAACCCTAAGGCATTGATGGAGGTCGTTACCATACTTAAGGAGAATGGTATTCCTTTTGTTGTGATTGGTAAAGGCTCTAATCTTCTTGTAAGGGACAAAGGTATACGTGGTGCAGTTATCCATATAGGAAGGCACTTTGCAGACATAGAGGTAAATGGTACTGAAATAACGGTTGGTGCAGGAGCTACACTTTCCCAAGCAGCAGCGGTAGCTATGGAAAATGGTCTTGCTGGGTTTGAGTTTGCGGCAGGGATACCTGGAAGCTTTGGTGGGGCAGTGTTTATGAATGCTGGTGCATACGGTGGCGAAATAAAACACGTACTTACAGAGGCAACTGTACTTACTTGTGATATGAAGGTACAGGTGTTAAGTGCAAATAAACTTGAACTTGGTTACAGAACAAGCCGTATTGCTATGGATGGATATATTGTGCTTGGCGGGAAAATAAACCTTAGATATGGAAGCAAAGAGGAAATAAAAGCACTGATAGCAGATTTTAATGAGCGTAGGAGAGAAAAACAGCCCCTTAATTATGCAAGTGCGGGCAGCACGTTTAAAAGACCTGAAGGTTACTTTGCGGGTAAGCTTATAGAAGACAGTGGACTAAAGGGATACACCGTAGGAGGTGCTATGGTTTCTCAAAAACACGCAGGTTTTGTGGTGAACACAGGGTGTGCAACAACAGGGGATATACTGGGCGTTATTGGGCATTGCAAGGATGTAGTAAAACAAAAATATGGCATTGACCTTCAGTGTGAGGTACGCATATTGGGTGAAGAATAAAAAAGAATTTGGTTCAAATAAAGTCAAATTCTTTAAGGGGGCAGTAGTATGAAATTTGTTATTGTTACAGGTATGAGCGGTGCAGGAAAAACCACTGTACTTAAGTTTTTAGAGGATATAAATTATTTTTGTGCTGATAATTTACCACCAGCATTACTTTTGAAATTTGCAGAGCTTTTTGAACAGGGCAGTGAAATTGACAAGGTAGCACTTGGTATTGATATACGTGGAGGAAAGCTATTTGATGATTTATTTAAGGGGTTGTCAATGCTAACTGAAAATGGATATGACTATGATATTCTTTTTTTGGACGCATCGGATGAATCACTTATTAAAAGATTTAAGGAAACAAGACGAAGCCATCCTCTTTCAAAAACAGGTTCTATTGCCAATGGAATAAAAATTGAACGAGATATACTAAATGAGGTTAAAAAACGTGCAAATTATATTATAGACACTAGCAACATTCTTACAAGAGAATTAAAAGAAAAGATTAACAGTATTTTTGTGCTTAACGAAAGCTTTGAAAGCCTTATGATTACTGTTTGTTCTTTTGGATTTAAGTATGGAATACCTATAGATTCTGATTTAGCATTTGATGTAAGGTTTTTGCCAAATCCATTTTATATACAGGAGCTTAAGGAATGTACAGGAAATGATGCTTCTGTGGCTGACTATGTAATGAGTTTTGAAGAAAGCAGAATTTTTTTGGCAAAGCTTATTGACATGGTAGAGTTTCTTATTCCCCAGTATATAAAAGAGGGTAAAAACAGGCTTGTTATAAGTATTGGCTGCACTGGTGGTAAACACCGTTCGGTTACACTGGCAAACGAGCTTTACAAGGCGTTGGAAAGTAAACAACACAGCGTTCGTCTTAAGCACAATGATATAGAAAAAGATGCAAGACATAAAAAATAGGCTTTTGGGATTAGAAAATACGTATTATATTTACAAACTTAACACAAATAAAAAATCACTAGGAGGAGGCGGGAAATTTGTCGTTTTCGTCTAATGTTAAAAGCGAGTTGTCCCATCATTTTGGGGAAGCACGCCATTGCAATATAGCAGAAATTGCAGCTATTATAAATATGTGTGGACATATTAGTGTTTCTGGAGAAAATTTTTGTGTAAAAATACAAACCGAGAATGTAGTGGTAGCTAGAAAATGCTTTACATTATTGAAAAAAACTTTTAATATAGAGTGTGAAATATTGCTTAGAAGAAATACTCAATTGAAAAAGAACAGAGTATACGTGCTTGTGCTTGGAAACAAAAATTCAGAGGCAAAAAAAGTCCTTTCCTCTGCAGGACTTTTACACACAAATGGAGATACTATTGAAATTGTAAATAGAATTTATCCTTTGGTTGTTAGTAGTACCTGTTGTAAAAGAGCATACGTGAGGGGGGCGTTCTTGGCAGCAGGGTCTGTAAGTGACCCTGAAAAAACATACCATATGGAGTTCGTAAGTGTATCGTTAAGCTATAGCGAGGATTTGAAAAACCTTATTAATACTTTTGGTATGGATGCTAAAATTGTTAAACGTAAGGAGCATTATATTGTTTACCTTAAAGAAGGCGAGCAGATAGTGGACTTGCTTAATATTATGGAGGCACATATTGCCCTTATGGAGATGGAAAATGTACGCATTCTTAAAGATATGCGTAACAACGTTAACCGTAAGGTGAATTGTGAAACAGCTAACCTTAATAAAACTATTACTGCATCTGTTAAGCAGGTGGAGGACATAACCTTTATTATGGACAAATTTGGTCTTAGCTATTTACCGAAGCCGCTGGAAGAAATGGCAATTGCAAGAATGGATTTTCCCGAGGCAAGCCTTAAAGAGCTTGGGCAGATGATGGAACCACCTGTTGGGAAGTCTGGAGTGAACCATCGCCTTAGAAAAATAAGCGATATGGCAGAAAGTTTAAGAGAGGATATGGTAATTGATAATGGCTAACAAAACTATTACTGTAAAAAACGCATTGGATACAAGGCAGGCAGCTTTGTTCGTGCAGACAGCAAGCAAATTTAAAAGTGACGTAAAAATTTCTATTAACGACAAAATGGTTAATGCAAAAAGCCTTATGTGTATTATTTCTTTAGGCCTTGCAGAGGGCATTGAAGCAACTATAAGTGCAGAGGGTGAGGATGCAGAACAGGCAGTTAATGAAGTTGCTGCTGTTATTTGCTAAAAATTATATATTGATTTAAATTACGATAAAAAAATCAACCGCAGACTAATGTGGTTGATTTTTTTATACGGATTTTATTTAAGGTTGTTTAATTGCTTAGAGGGTCTATAACTTTGCCACAGTAACTCATTTGATAATGCAAGTGTGGACCTGTGGAATCACCTGTGTTACCTGAGAGGGCAATAATGTCACCCTGTGCAACGTATTCTCCTTCATCTGCAGTTAGCTTTGAGTTATGGGCATAAAGCGTTTGGTAGCCATTGCCGTGGTCAATTTCAATAATATATCCGTAGGTTTTGCTGTATCGTGCAGATATAACTTTACCTGACCCTGTGCATCTTATAGGTGTACCGATACTTGCACCTATATCCACTCCACTATGAGGTGCAGTGCGTCCAATAGTATCGCCGAATGGGGACGTTATTTGCCCATTTAATGGCATACCTACAGGTATGGTTGTATCAACGGAAGTTGCCTTAGTTTGAACCTCATTTACTGTTTCAGTTTCAACCTCATTTTTTATAGGTTCAACCTGAGAAGCCCTTTCGCCCATTTCTTCGTTAAGTTGATTAAGGCTGTCATAGGCAACTTTTGATGGGACATATGTTTTTGAGGTATCATAGCGTACTGACGCAACTGGCAGTGGTTGAGAATATACATTTATATTTTTACCTGTGGATACAAATGCAATAACAAAGGTTGAAAACACAAGTACATAAAAAGATATAAGTTTATGATTTAGTTTTATTAGTTTTAATATTTTTAAAAAATTCATTTATTAATCACCCAATATATTAATTAACACTTTAGTAATATTTTATTCACAATATTTTAAAAATATACTAAAAACAGCCTAAAGTCAATACTTAGGGCCGTTTTTTAACGTAATATTCATATTTTCGGTAATAATTCTGCTTATTTCTTCTGCTTTAATGGTTTTAAAAACCATATATTGGTCCAAAATCATAATTTTTCCACCATATGTTTTTTCAACATTTTTAATGGTAATTGATATGCGGCTTACGCCAAACATTTTTTCAAGAAAGCCTTGTTTAAGGGTTAAGGTTTCCATATCGCTGTAAAGTATCTCAATGTGGTTTTGCCTGCCAGCGGTCATGTTAAAATCCAATTTTTCTGCAGTAATGTTTATTGTTACACTATGCCAAAAATAAAACATATAGGCATAAATAAGCACTACAACGGGTAAAAGCATTTTTATGAGATTTAGGGCGGTATAGTATTTGTTTGGTGACAGCAAAATTGCAAGTGCAAAAAACACTAAAAGTGTTGCAATCATTTTTAAAGTGGAAATGAGTATAAGTAAATAATGTGGCTTTAAGTTTTTGGTCATGGATACCTCCGTTTCATAATTTTACACATATAACACATTACACATTCTATCAGCTAACGGTGGGTGTAAGCAAGAAGAAAATATGATATTATTTGAATTATTTTGTTGACGTGGTTTTTTATTAAGGATATACTGATACATAGAAACATTATGTTTTAGTTATATTGATTTATGGAGGTGAACCTTATGGAAGCAGGCAGTAGTTGCAATGCGGAAGGTGTTCCGTTATGCGATAGTTTTAATTTTATAGATGCCGTGGCAGGGGTTCGCTTGCATATAGGTCAAAATTAGATTTTTGACCCTTTGTTGGTGTACCGATATTTTATTCCAAATATGTCTGCGGTTTTGTTGCATTAGCAACATTAATGTAGAGCATATTTTTTTTATGCTTAAAATTTAAGAAAGAGGTGACACCGATGGATAATAGAGAGCTTGTATTTGACGACTGGCTTGGGTTTATTGAAAATGGAAAATTTGCACAGCTCAAAGAGGAGATTAACCAATATAACGAGGCAGACATTGCTGCCTTTTTTCAGGAAATACCCATAGAGAAAAAGCTTTTTGTATTCCGTTTACTTACAAAGGATAATGCGGCAGACGTTTTTTCATTTATGGACTCGGACACCCAGGAGCTTATTGTAAAATCCATTACAGACAATGAGGTTAGGCACATTGTTTATGAGCTTAGTCTTGATGATGCGGTTGACTTTTTAAGTGAGATTCCAGCAAATTTGGTTACAAGGGTGCTTCAAAACACCGATGAGGAAAAAAGAAAGCTTATTAATGAATTTTTAAACTATCCCGATGACAGTGCGGGAAGTATAATGACTATTGAGTTTGTCCAGTTTAACAAAGAGCTGACTGTTCAAAATGCAATGGAGCAGCTTAGAAAAACGGGTACTGGCAAGGAAACTATATATTCGTGCTACGTTGTTGATGAAAGACGAGTTCTTATGGGTATGGTGTCCTTACGAACCTTAATTTTTGCCGATGATAATGCTAAGGTAAAGGACATTATGGATGAAGATGCAATGTTTGTTAAAACCCTTGATGACCAAGAGGATATAGCATATTTGTTTAAAAAATATGGTCTTATAGCTTTGCCTGTAGTTGACAATGAACAGCGTCTTGTGGGAATTATAACCGTTGACGATATTGTGGATGTTATTGAACAGGAAAATACCGAGGACATTGAAAAAATGTCTGCCCTTATTCCAGCTGAGGACGAATATCTGAAAACAAGCGTGGTTACCTTGGCAAAAAACAGAGTTGTGTGGCTTTTGGTGCTTATGATTTCCGGCACCTTATCAAGTGTTATAATAACTGAATTTCAGGGTGTTTTAGCATCATCTGTAATTTTAGCATCTCTTTTCCCTATACTTATGGGCACTGGAGGCAATGCAGGTTCGCAATCGTCTACCCTTATTATACGTGGTATGGCAGTGGGCGAAATTGAAACCAGCGATATATTTAGGGTTATTTGGAAAGAACTGCGTGTTGGTGTGATAACAGGTTTTGCCCTTGGTTGCGTAAATTTTATTAGACTTTTTATACTTGGCAATGTGCCTGTTAATATAAATCTTACTGTGTCTTTTAGCATGATGTGTACAGTTATTTTGGCAAAAAGTATAGGCTCTACACTGCCCATACTTGCAAAAAAACTTAAATTTGACCCTGCAATTATGGCTGGTCCACTTATCACAACTGTTGTGGATTGTTTGGCTTTGCTTATATTTTTTACGGCAGTGCAAGCATTTGTGTTATAACAAACCATAGCAGAGGGAGATGAAAAAGATGGATATAAGAGAAAATATATTTGAGCAATGGCTTGAATTGATTGAAAACGGAGAACTTTCAAGACTTAAAATAGAACTTAACCAGGATAATCCTGCAAACATAGCGGAATTTTTTGATGAAATTCCTGTTGATATGCAACTTTTGGTATTCAGGCTGCTTACAAAGGATAATGCGGCAGACACGTTTTCATTTATGGACTCGGATACTCAGGAACTTATTATAAATTCCATAACAGACAGAGAGGTAAGACGTATTTTATACGACCTTAGCCTTGATGATGCAGTGGACTTTTTAAGCGAGATACCAGCAAATTTGGTTACTAGGGTTCTTAAAAATACAGACGAAGAAAAAAGAAAGCTTATTAATCAATTTTTGAATTACCCTGACGACAGTGCAGGAAGCATAATGACAATAGAATTTGTGGAATTTAATCAGAATACAACTGTGATTAAGGCGATGGAACAGCTTAAAAAAACAGGCGTAAACAAGGAAACAATATACTCTTGTTATGTTTTGGATGAACGTCGTGTGCTTGTAGGCATTATATCCTTACGTACCCTCATATTATCTGGTGACGATGTTCATATTAAGGACATTATGGAAAATAACGTAATATTTGTTAAAACCCTTGATGACCAAGAAGATATTGCAAATTTATTTAAGAAGTACGGACTTATTGCACTGCCTGTAGTTGACAATGAAAAGCGGCTTGTGGGAATTATAACCGTTGACGATATTGTGGATGTTATTGAACAGGAAAATACTGAAGATATTGAAAAGATGTCTGCCCTTATTCCATCTGATGACCAATATCTTAAGACAGGAGTGTTTACCCTTGCAAAAAACAGGATTGCGTGGCTTTTAATTCTGATGATTTCTGGAACAATTTCAAGTGCAATCATAAGCGGATACGAGGGTGTTTTGGCTTCATCTATTATTCTGTCTTCATTTTTTCCTATACTTATGGATACAGGAGGCAATGCGGGTTCACAGTCATCTACCCTTATTATACGTGGTATGGCAGTGGGTGAGATAGGTATGAGCGATGTGTTTAAGGTTATTTGGAAAGAAATTAGAGTTGGTCTTTTAGCAGGCTCTATACTTGGTTTAGTGAATTTTGTAAGGCTTGTTTTACTGCGAACACCACTTAATGTTAATATAACGGTGTCCCTTAGCCTTATTGTTGCGGTTGTGGTGGCAAAAAGTATTGGATGTTTATTGCCAATGGCGGCCAAAAAGCTTAAGTTTGACCCTGCAATTATGGCAGGGCCGCTTATAACAACCATTGTTGATGCAACATCACTTATTATCTTCTTTAACTTGGCAAAGGCTTTTGTGCTTTAAAATTTTGATAGTATCTTTAGCAGCAGTGGGCGGTGTATGTCCACTGCTTTTTTTGGGCAAAGTTCTTGACAGCAGAAACATCTTATGCACTTATCAATGTCTACGTATGGTTTGTGGTCTTTCATTGTGATTATTTTTGCAGGACAGTTAAGAGCACAATCGCCACAGCCTATACATAAATCATGCCTAAATACAGGCTTTGGATGCAAGTTATGTTTAACAAAGTCCTCTAAAAATTTTGGTGGATTATCACCCAAAAAATGCATACTGCCAGTTTTTGGTATGACAAAATCCGTCTTTACAAAATTATTTATATTGTCACCTACGTATTTAATATGTTCAGGTGAGGCACTGCACAATCCACGCTGAATCATCCGTGTAAGCATAGGCACTTGGTCTGGCTTCACGTTTATAATTTTAGATGCTGCCAAATCCAACTCGTATGGACTGGGTGAGGCAATTATTGCACCTATCTGCCTAGGTTCTCCACCTGTTGGTCCATGACCTTCCATAGCAACAATGGCGTCCATAAATGATAGAACAGGGCTTGCGTTAAGGCAAATATCTATAAGGCAGTCGGCAAAGGTTGTTGGGTCGGGGCAGTTAAAATGATATTCTGCTTTAACTGTACCAGGAATTGTGCCAAACATATTTTTTGTTGCACCTGTCATTTTGGTCATGCAGTGTGCTTTAAGCTTGGAAACAGAAATTATTTTGTCTACCTTTGTGATAAAATCAGCAACTGTAAGGTGTTTTAAAATATGCCCGTTGGTGTTATCAACATGGGTTGTTCCAGTGTTATAATTAAGGGCAGCACCTGTTTGTGCAGCAACTTCTTCCATGCCGGTTGTTTTGTATATAGAACGAAGAAGACTTTCACGAAATGGACCACCAGGGCTGTCACCAATAACTACATTACATCCGTAGTTAATTAAAATTTCTGCTAAAGCACGCACTATGGCTGGGTGAGTTGTGGCTGCTTCATCAGGATTTTTTTTCATAATAAGGTTAACCTTTAAAAGTACGGTTTCGTTTTTGTTAATATATTTACTGATGCCACCAAGGTTTGCAAAGGATTGTGCTATGGCAGATTTCACTTTTTCATATTCATAGTTATTACATCCTAAAACTGAAACTAAGATAATAATCATCTCCTTTGGCTGTATTTTACCACTAAACGGTAATATTAACTATACGAAAAATTATTTTTTGTGTTATACTGAAAAAAATATTTAATAAGGATGTGGCGTAAACATGGTAGAATTTTTTAAGAAAAACAGAAATAAGCTTTTTGATATATTAGAAGATGGGGACTTAGCGGTAATGTTTGCGGGTGAAGCACCTACAAAGCGTGGAGATGAAAAATATTTATTTTCGCCAGATAGAAATTTTTATTATATGACTGGTATAGAGCGTGAAAGATGTGCGTTTATAATGTCAAAGATTGATGGAAAAAGGTTTGAAACCCTTTACATTGAGGCTGATAACGGACAGATGGCGAAATGGGTTGGTGCAAATATAAGCAGAAGCGAGGCACTGGAGGTATCTGGCATTAAGGACATAAGGCTTGTAGATAGCATTTTTGATGACATAGACAGCCAAAAAAGTGGTATGAAACGGTTATTTTTAGACGGTGAACGCAAAGATTTGCTTGAAAACCATATGCCTGAAGGCTTTAGAAAAAAATACAAGGAATTGGTTTTTGAAGATTTATTTCCTATTATTTCTGAATTAAGAGTAATTAAAGAAAAAGAGGAAATTGAACTAATGCGTAAAGCTATACACATAACACGTCTTGGCATTGAAGCAATGATGAAAAATGCCAAAGCAGGAATGATGGAATATGAAATTGAAGCACATTATGACTACGTGCTTACTCAAAATGGTGTTAGAGATAAGGCTTTTCATACAATTGCAGCATCAGGTAAAAACGGTACTGTGCTACACTATATAAAAAATAATGCAAAAACCAACGACGGTGACCTTATACTAATTGATGCAGGGGCACAGGTGGATTACTATAATGGTGATTTATCCCGTACTTTCCCTGTAAATGGAAAATTTTCAGACCGCCAAAAACTGGTATACAATATTGTTTTGGGTGGGCAGAAGCTGATTATGGACAGCATAAAGCCAAATGTACCAATGCCCCAGCTTAATGAAATTTTGAAAGAATATTACTATAAAGAGTTACTTAAAATTGGGTTGGTATCTACACGTGATGAGGTGTTTAAATATTATTTTCACAACGTGGGGCATTTTTTGGGTGCTGAAACCCATGATGTAGGCGAAAGAAATCAGCAGTTGCGTAAGGGAATGGTCATTACTGTAGAGCCTGGGTTATATATTGAAGAATGGGGCATTGGCATACGTATTGAAGACGATGTGTTAGTAACTGAGCATGGATGTGAAAATCTTTCGGCAGAAATGATTAAAACTGTGGATGAGATTGAAGCGTTTATGGCAAAGGGTATTTAGATATGGATTTTTTGGAAGAGGATATGTATGCTCCTATTTGTGACTATTTAAAAGCGAATGGTTACGAGGTGCGTGGAGAGGTGAAGGACTGCGATATAGTTGCCTACAAAGATGAAAAACTTACAGTGGTGGAGCTGAAAAGGACATTTAACCTAAAGCTTATTTTTCAGGCAATAGACAGGCAGGATTTTGCTAAAAGCGTGTATATTGCAATAGGCAGAGGTAAGAATGGAATGCGTGATGCAAATTACAAAAGCATGATAAAACTTTTGAAAAGGCTTGACCTTGGTTTGATTACGGTAGCTATGGACAGCCCTGTTAAAACAGTGGAAGTTGTTTTGGAGCCTGAAAATGAGCGTAAAATAAAAAGCTACAAGAGAAAAAAAGCTCTGGAGAGAGAGTTTGAGGGGAGAAGCGGCAACTATAACAAGGGCGGTGTTAATAAAACCAAAATAATAACTGCCTATCGAGAAAAATCTATAGAAATTTTATGTTTGTTATCAAAAAGCGAGGTTATAACAAACAGTGAATTAAAAAAAATGGGTTATACTAACAAGGCTATGGATATTTTACGAAAGAACTATTATGGGTGGTTTGAGAAAGTTGAACGTGGGAAATATGGCGTTAGTGCCAGCGGAATTGAGGCTATGGATGAGGAAAAGTATCAAAAACTTATTGAGTATTACAGTGAAAAATTCTGAATCATAACAAATGATATTTTAAATAACTGGAAGCTATTGAAAAATTTCTTATAAGTCAAAATAAAAAAAGTGGACATAGTCCACTTTTTTTATTTGTATAGCTCAACAATTTTGCCAGTTTCTCGTGTTTTGTTCATATCAATTATGCGTTGGTTTTTACTTCCTCTAAATTTAAGCTCCAGTGAACGCTGTTCCAATATAAATCTTCCGTCAATAAGCACGTCAGTGTTATCCATAAGTGCATTAAAGTCAGGGTCATTTTTATCGCAAAGTTGTTGGTAAGTATACCCTGTATATGTCCATACATTTAGACCAAGGGCATGGGCATCTTTAGCAATTTCCGCACATTGTTTAGCTTGCATAAATGGGTCACCTCCTGTGAGGGTAACGCCGTCTAGCAAAGGGTTATTAGCCATAATGGCAGCTATTTTATTTGTATCGGTTTCCTTTCCGCCATTTATATCATGGGTTTGAGGATTATGACAAGCAGGACAATTATGAATACAGCCTTGAGTAAATACTGCAAGACGTATCCCAGCACCGTCCACAATAGAGTCGTTTATAACTTGTGATATTTTTATTTTCATTATAATTCAACTTCCTCAGATACAGAATGTTTAACACGGTCGTTAACCTCGGCACGTTTTGCGTCATTAAAACGCTCTATGGTACCTACAAGGTAACCTGTGATGCGACGGATACGTTGGAAACCAACATCTCCTTCATCTTCTTTTCTTCCACACTTAGGGCAAGTATCACCAATAATGCCGTTAAAGCCACAGCATGGGTCACGGTCTATAGGATGATTAATTGAACCATACCCAATGCCTGATTCTTTCATACAGCGAACTACCTTTTCAAATGCTTCAAGGTTATCAGATGGGTCACCGTCAAGCTCTACATAAGAAATATGACCTGCATTTGTAAGTGCATGGTATGGTGCTTCAAGCTGAATTTTTTTGAAAGCTCCTATTGGGTAGTATACAGGAATATGGAAGCTATTGGTGTAATAATCTCTGTCTGTTACGCCCTCAATTATGCCATAATTTTCTTTGTCTATTCTTACAAATCTGCCGGATAAGCCCTCAGCTGGTGTAGCAAGAAGTGAGAAGTTTAAGCCGTATTTTTTGGTTGCCATATCCATGCGTTTTCTCATGTGGCTTATAATGTCAAGACCAAGGTTTTGGGCAATTTCACTTTCGCCGTGGTGTGACCCCATAAGTGCTTTAAGGCATTCCGCAAGACCAATAAAACCAACTGAAAGTGTGCCATGTTTAAGGACTTCACGTACTTCATCGTTATAGCCCAATTTTTCACTGTCAATCCATACTCCCTCGCCCATAAGGAATGGGTAGTTATGAACTTTTTTCTTACACTGGATTTCAAAGCGTTCTAAAAGCTGTTCAATTACCAAGTCAATTTTTCTGTCTAATTCACTATAGAACCAGTCCACATTTTTGTTTGCAAGTATACCAAGGCGTGGAAGATTGATGGTTGTAAAGCTTAAATTTCCACGGCCATTACTAATTTCCTTTGTTTTATCATACTCATTTGCCATAACTCTTGTACGGCAACCCATGTATGAAATTTCTGTTTCAGGAGTGCCTTTATAGTATTGAAGATTAAAAGGTGCATCCTGAAATGAAAAGTTAGGAAAAAGACGTTTTGCACTAACCTTGCATGAAAGTTGGAAAAGGTCATAATTAGGTTCACCAGGGTTAAAGTTTATGCCATCCTTAACTCTAAAAATCTGTATTGGGAAAATAGGCGTTTCTCCATTTCCAAGACCTTTTTCAGTAACTAACAGCATATTTTTCATTACCATTCGTCCTTCTGACGAGGTATCCATGCCGTAGTTAATAGAGGAAAACGGTGTTTGTGCTCCTGCACGAGAGTGCATTGTGTTCAGGTTATGGATAAGTGCCTCCATTGCCTGATAGGTTGCACGGTCGGTGCCAGCAACTGCTTTTTCACGGGCATATGCTTGTGCACGGTTAATAGATACTTCATCATAGCCGTTTGCCATAAGCACTTCCTTTTGTTTCTTGTTATATTCCTCACTTTCATCAAGGGCAGGTATAATGCCTTTGTTTCCAAGCTCATTTATTAAAAGATTTTTAACGGCTGCTGGGTCTGCGTCACAAATAAGTTCTAAGGAATCTCCCATTGCGGTGAAATATCTTTTCTTAAATGTCTTTTTTACACCAGGGGCAAGGCCGTAGTCAAAATTTACAATGGACTGTCCGCCATGCTGGTCATTCTGATTACTTTGGATTGCTATGCAGGCTAGGGCAGCGTAGCTGGCAATATCATTTGGTTCACGCAGTGTGCCGTGACCAGTGGAAAAGCCATTTTTAAAAAGCTTTATAATATCAATTTGACAGCAAGTGGTTGTAAGGGTATAAAAGTCTAAATCATGAATATGAATATCACCTTCACTATGTGCTTTTGAATGTGAAGGCTTTAAAACAAACATTTCGTAAAAGTGCTTTGCACCCTCGGAGCCGTATTTAAGCATTGTTCCCATTGCTGTGTTTCCATCTATATTAGCATTTTCACGCTTTATATCGCTTTCATTAGTGTCTTTAAATGTTATGTCATCATAGGTTTTCATAAGGCGATTATTCATATCCCTTATTCTTGAACGCTCGGCTCTATAAAGAATATAGCTTTTTGCAGTGCGAACATATCCGTGGTCTATAAGCACCTTTTCTACTATATCTTGTATTTGTTCTACTGTTGGATTTGCGTTTCCGGCAAGTTCAAAAGTCTGCTGAACCTCTTCGGCAAGTGCCATGCAAACGCTGTATTCTTTTCGGCCTGTTGTTGCCTCAAAAGATTTATTAATGGCTGTGGCTATCTTGTTTAAATCAAACTGTGCGGTACGGCCATCTCTCTTTTTTATGTTCATAATCATTACTTTTTCCTCCTGTCGAAATCGTAAACCGGTTAATTAAAGCCGCAAAAAGCGGCGTGTTTTGAAACGAAGTTATATGCAAAATTCAAGGCACTAACACAAGATATAGTGTCAGCACCTAGATTTAGATATGTATATATTGTAAAACGAAAGGGTGAAAAGGTCAATATAAACTTTTATTTTGGAAGATATATTTAAAAATATTGGCATATATTTATAAAAGAGTATATACACTGTAAATAATACACAGAATGGAGGATTTTAATGGAAACCTTTTGCTGTTTTAGAAAAAAGGAAGTTATAAATATATGTGACGGTATGCGGCTTGGATTTGTATGTGATTTGGAAATTGATATAAGGCATGGCAAGATATGCAAAATAATTGTGCCTGAGGGAAACAGATATATTGGTTTTTTTTGCAGAGAACGTGAATTTAGAATTCCATGGGAGTGTATAAGAAAAATAGGTGACGACATTATATTGGTTGATGTTGTTATAGAAGAGGTGCTTGTAGGCATTGATTAAAAAATTAGGCTTTTACAAATGTGATGACAGCAAAACATAAATTTATTGACCAGATGTAAATTGTGATTTATAATTCATACATATACAAATGAGGGGGAGTACTGGTGAAGTGTCCGTTTTGCAATAATGATGATACGAAAGTAATAGATTCTAGAAGCCAAGACGATAATGCAACTATAAGAAGGCGACGCCTTTGCGACAATTGTGGTAAAAGGTTTACAACATACGAACGAATTGACACTATACCTATGACAGTTATTAAAAACAACGGCACTAGGGAAACCTTTGATAAAAACAAGCTTTTGGGCGGAATTATGAAAAGCTGCAACAAGCGTCCTATAACTGTAAAACAGATGGAGGAAATTGTTGACGACATTGAAAATGCAGTAATGAGCAGCATGGAAAAAGAAATTGCCAGCAAAGACGTAGGCACAATGGTTATGGATAGGCTTAAAGTGATAGATGAAATTGCTTATGTTAGGTTTGCCTCTGTTTACAGACAATTTACAGACATTAACACTTTTATGGACGAATTGACGAAAATGCTTAATGAGAAAAATGACGGCAAAAGCCAAGATTAATAAAGAAAAAGAGGTCGTTCCCTGTAACGGGAGTGACCTTTTTTATTATGTATATTTTTTTTAGGCTATGGACCAGTACTGATTGTACAAGGATAAATAGTGTGATAAAATGAATAAAAAATGTTTGACAAAATAAAAAAGCATATGTATACTATACTTTAGTATGATGAAGTAATAAAGTGATAAAGCGGGGGAATGAATGTTATGCTGAACATCAAATTGCACACACCTATTGGTGTTAGAGATATTTTGCCTATGGAGGCAATGGAAAAAAAAGAGATTTGTGCAAGAATTGAAAATATCTTTCTGGGTTATGGATACAATGCCGTTGAAAGCCCTATGTTTGAATATATCGAGGTTTTTTCTGATGAAAAAATGGGAAGTACAAGTCCTAAGCAGATGTTTAGATTTTTTGATAGAAACGGAAGTTCACTTGCTCTTAGAAGTGATATGACACCGCCAATTGCAAGAATTGCGGCAACGGCATATTCAAAAACTACAGGGCCTTTAAGATTTTCATATTTTGGCAATGCTTTTAGGTACAGCGAAAGCTATCAAGGTAAATTATGCGAGTTTGCACAGGCTGGCATTGAACTTATGGGTGTGGACAGCACAGATGCAGACGCCGAAGTAATCGCCCTTGCAGTTAAAAGCATACTTGCATCAGGTATTAAAGAATTTAGACTACATATAGGTCAGGTTAATTTTTTTAATAGCATTTTAGAAGAAACAGGTCTTTCGGCGGAAGACTGTAATGTGCTTAAAGATATGGTTGCCAAGAGGAATTATGTTGGAGTTGAAAGTCTTATTGAAGACAAAGAAATGGATGAAAACATTAAACAGCTTTTTATAAAACTTCCTAAAATGGTTGGCACAAAAGATGCCATTGCTGAGGCAGTGCGTCTTACAAAAAGCAAGGAAGCATTGACTGCACTTAAAGAAATGGAAAATCTTTATGACAGCCTTAAGTTGTACGGCGTAGAAGATTATGTGGTGTTTGACCTTGGCATGGTTAATAGGCTTAATTACTACACAGGAATTATTTTTAGGGGATATACATATGGTACGGGATATTCCATTGTGGACGGTGGACGTTATGACAACCTTGTACAGCAGTTTGGCAAAAAAATACC
This sequence comes from Lachnospiraceae bacterium, assembly GCA_003543235.1. Taxonomy (GTDB): domain Bacteria; phylum Bacillota; class Clostridia; order Lachnospirales; family Anaerotignaceae; genus UBA8514. The sequence goes on along the minus strand of DPJA01000006.1, from coordinate 29,139 downwards.
TGCAGTTGGTTTTGGCATAAAGGTAAACGAGGTTTTAAATGTCCTTGAAAACTGCAAGGTGGATTTAGGTGTTGAGGGAACAAAGACGCTGGTTGCTTATACCTCCGCAGGCAGGGCAACGGCACTTAAAATAGCAGATGTTTACAGGGAAAGCGGAATGAAGCTGGAAAACAGCCTTATAGGTGATGATTTTGAAGAAAATATTAGCTATGCAAAGGAACGTGAAATGGAAAGCATTTTATACTTTGTAGACGCTGTAAACATAAAATATGTGAAAATTTTAGACGAAATAGGCGTTATGACCTCTGATATAACAATTGATGATTTGGTTAAGCCACAGAGGGGGGAAGAAGAATGAGATATTTAACATTTGCTCTTGCAAAGGGACGGCTTGCTGAACAAACCATGGATTTGCTTGAAAGAATTGGTATGCCTTGTGAGGAAATGAAGGAAAAAAGCAGAAAGCTTATATTTGTGAACGAGGAGCTTGGGTTAAAGATATTTTTGGCAAAAACAAGCGACGTTCCTACATATGTGGAACATGGGGCGGCGGACATTGGCGTTGTTGGAAAAGATACAATGATGGAAGAAGACAGAAATATTTACGAAATGCTAGACCTTAACCTTGGCAAGTGCAAAATGGCTGTGGCAGGGTTGCCAGAAATGCGAGAAAAAATGGATAAATGCCACACTCTTCGTGTTGCCACAAAATATCCTAAAATTGCCACAGACTATTTTTATCATCAAAAACAGCAGACTGTTGAAATTATAAAGCTTAATGGTTCGGTAGAGCTTGCACCTATTGTTGGTCTTTCTGACGTAATAGTGGATATTGTTGAAAGCGGTGCAACATTAAAAGAAAATGGACTTGAGGTTTTGGAGGAAATTTGTCCACTTAGTGCAAGGGTAATTGTGAATAGAGTTTCAATGAAGATGGAACACGAAAGAATAATGAGTGTAATAGACCAAATAAGAAAACTGATTAAGGAGGAAGAAAAATGATTCCCATAATTAGATATGAAACAGAAGATGGAAAGAAAATTGTGGAACAGATTTTATCTCGTTCACAATTTGAACATGGAAATGTGCAGGAAATTGTTGATGGAATACTTACAGATGTACATAAAAATGGTGACAAAGCTGTTTTTAATTATACAAAGCAGTTTGACAAAATTGACATAGATGCCTCTACCATAAGAGTGAGCAAGGAAGAAATTGACTACGCTTACACACAGGTGAGTGAAGATTTAATAAGAGTGATTCGTAATGCAGCAACAAGGATAAAAGATTTTCACCAGAAGCAAAAAATTAATAGTTGGTTTGAACCAAGTCCTAATGGCGAAACACTTGGTCAGCTTATACGTCCATTGGAAAATGTGGGTGTATATGTTCCAGGTGGAAAAGCTGCATATCCATCAAGCGTTATAATGAATGTTATACCCGCACACGTGGCTGGAGTAAAAAACATTTATATGACAACACCAGCACAAAAGGATGGCAGTGTTTATCCAACAACTATTGTTGCCGCTGTTGAAGCTGGAGTGACTGAAATATTTAAAATTGGTGGTGCACAGGCAATTGCCGCTTTGGCCTATGGAACTGAAAGTGTGCCAAAGGTAGACAAAATTTGTGGCCCTGGTAATATATTTGTTGCCCTTGCAAAAAGGTCTGTTTACGGATACGTTAACATAGACTCGGTTGCAGGACCAAGTGAAATACTTATTATTGCAGACAGCAGTGCAAAGACAGAATTTGTGGCGGCTGATATGCTTAGTCAGGCAGAACACGACGAGCTTGCAAGTGCAATTTTAATTACAACAGACCAGAACCTTGCAGCAGAGGTTCAGCTTGAAATTGAAAAGCAGACAGCAGTTCTTGAAAGAAAAGAAATTATTGAAAAATCTATAAATAACTTTGGTGCTATTATTGTTGTTGATACAATAGAAGAAGCCTGTGAAATATCCAACGGTATTGCACCTGAGCATATGGAGCTTTGTACAGAATCGCCTTTTGAGCTATTGCCATTGGTACAAAATGCAGGGGCTATTTTTATGGGGAATTATTCACCAGAGCCTTTAGGAGATTATATGGCAGGCCCTAATCATGTTTTGCCAACAGGTGGTACGGCAAGATTTTTCTCTCCTTTATCTATAGATGATTTTATTAAAAAAAGCAGTATAATTTCTTTTAGCAAAAATGCTCTGTTGGCACTACAGGACGATATAATTGACTTTGCAAATGCTGAGGGCTTAACTGCTCATGCAAATGCAGTACGTGTTAGAAAGTAATTGCAAAGTTAAGTTGAATTATTGATTTATTTACCAAATGGTAGTAAAATAAACAGTAAATTTATCTAAATGATACCAATATATTTTGGTTACTTTTTAACGAATATCTTGAGGGAGGGGTAATATGCGTACAGCAAAAATTTCCAGAGATACTCTTGAAACAACAATTGTTATGGAAATGAATATTGATGGAAGGGGCATTAACGAAATTTCTACAGGAGTTGGATTTTTTGACCATATGCTTACCCATGTTTCCAAACACGGATTTATTGATTTCAAATGTGAGGCAAAGGGCGACCTTGAGGTTGATTGTCACCACACCATTGAGGACATTGGAATTGTGTTTGGAAAATGCCTTAGCAAGGCATTGGGAAACAAGGCAGGGATTAAACGCTATGGCAGTTTTGTTTTGCCTATGGATGAAACTCTTATACTTTGCTCAATGGATATTAGTGGAAGACCATACTTAAACTTTGATGTGGAGTTTTCAACAGAAAAAATTGGGGATATGGATACGGAAATGGTGGAGGAATTCTTTAGGGCAGTAGTTAACAATGCAGGTATGAACCTTCACTTTAAAATGCTTGCTGGTAAAAACAATCATCATATTGCAGAGGGTATTTTTAAGGCCTTTGCAAAATCACTAGATATTGCAACATCTTATGATGAAAGAATTGAAGGCGTTCTTTCAACAAAAGGAATGCTGGAGGTGTAATTAAGTTGATAGCTATTATTGACTATGGAATGGGAAATTTAAGAAGTGTGCAGAAGGCGTTTGAATTTTTGGGTTTTGAAGCAGTTATTACTGATGACCCAAAGACAATTGAAGCGGCAGACAAAGTGGTTTTGCCTGGCGTTGGTGCGTTTTGTGATGCTATTAAAACCATAAGGGAAAAAGAAATAGATAAGGTTATATACAAAATTGTGGCACAAAAAAAACCGTTTTTAGGAATTTGTCTTGGTATGCAGATGATGTTTGACAAAAGCTATGAAAATGGCGAGTACGAGGGGCTGGGGCTTATACCTGGTGAAATCGTGCGGTTGCCAGACTCAGAAAAAATTCCACAAATTGGGTGGAATTCATTGGATATTAAAATGAGAAATCCACTTTTTCAAGGACTTGGAGATGAACCATACGTTTATTTTGTTCATTCATATCATTTGAAAACTAATGCTGACGTGGTTAGTGCAACATGCTTTTATGGAAAAGAAATACAGGTTGCGGCACAAAAGGACAATATCTTTGCTTTACAGTTTCATCCTGAAAAAAGCGGAGATACGGGACTTAAGATACTTGAAAATTTTGGGAGGCTTTAAATATGCAAATATATCCTGCTATTGACATTAAAAACGGACAGTGTGTTCGCCTTAAACAAGGTAGATTTGACGACATGACTGTATATGGCAATGACCCATTGGGAATTGCAAGAAAATTTGTAGCTGCAGGTGCTACTTATTTACACGTTGTAGACCTTGACGGTGCAAGGATGGGTTCTGGCTACAACCAAGAGGCTATTAAAAAAATAGTTGATACATTTAATATTCCTGTGCAAACAGGCGGCGGCATAAGAACAATGCGTGACATTGAAGAAAGAATTGCCATTGGTGTATCACGAGTTATTTTGGGCACAACAGCTGTTAGCAACCCTGAAATTGTTAAAGAAGCAGTTAAAATATACGGGGATAAAATTGCCGTGGGTATTGATGCTGTTAATGGAAGAGTAGCTATACAGGGCTGGGAAAAAGTGAGTGAGGTTTCGGCAATGGAACTTTGCAAGCAGATGAAGGATTTTGGTGTTAAAACTATTATTTATACAGACATTACAAAAGACGGAATGATGGTTGGACCTAATATTGAAGCCACAAAGGAAATTATTGATGCAACAGGCATTAATATAATTACCTCTGGTGGCATATCTGCCATGATGGATATTGAAAAGGCAAACCAGATAGGTTCTCATGGTGTTATTATAGGAAAAGCACTTTACAAAGGGGCTTTAGACCTTTCAGACGTTATTAACCGCTTTGAAAAGAAATAAACAGGAGTTGGTATTGTGCATACAAAAAGAATTATTCCGTGCCTTGATGTAAACAACGGACGTGTTGTTAAAGGTGTAAATTTTGTTGATTTAAGGGATGCAGGGGACCCTGTTGAAATAGCGGCGTTCTACAATCAGTCTATGGCTGATGAGTTGGTTTTTTTAGATATTACAGCCTCATCTGATGCAAGAAACATTATGCTGGATGTGGTGCGAAGAACTGCCGAGCAGATTTTTATTCCACTTACAGTTGGCGGCGGAATACGAACTATTGAGGATTTTAGAATGATTTTAAGTGCTGGTGCGGATAAAATTTCTGTTAATTCAGCTGCACTTAAACGACCAGAGCTTATAACCGAGGCGGCTGAGAAATTTGGCAGTCAATGCGTAGTAGTTGCAATTGATGCAAAGCGACGTGACGGCGGAGGATTTGACGTTTATCTTAACGGTGGACGTGTTAACACAGGTAAAGATGCTATTGAATGGGCAAAAGAGGTTGAGAAACTGGGTGCTGGCGAAATTTTGTTGACAAGCATGGACTGTGATGGAGTTAAAAATGGATATGATATAGAACTTACAAAAGCTATTTCATCTTGTGTACGTATACCTGTTATTGCTTCAGGCGGTGCAGGCAATATGGAGCATTTTTACGATGCACTTACAGAAGGTCAGGCTGATGCAGCACTTGCGGCAAGTCTTTTTCATTTTAGAGAAATGGAAATACGTGATTTGAAAAAATACCTAAGGGAAAAAGATGTTCCCGTTAGATTATAAGGAGCAAGGCTATGAATTTTATAGAGGAACTTAAATTTGATGAAAAAGGTCTTATTCCTGTTATTACACAGGATTATGAAAATGGTCAGGTGCTTATGCTTGCCTATGCAAACCGTGAGGCGGTTATGCTTACTCTTGAAAAAGGAACAGTGCATTATTACAGCAGAAGCAGGCAGGAGCTATGGCACAAGGGCGATACATCGGGGCATTTTCAGACTGTTAAGGAAATTTTTTATGATTGCGATGGCGATGCCTTACTTATTAAGGTTGAGCAAAAAGGTGCGGCGTGTCATACTGGAAAAAGGTCTTGTTTTTACAGAAATAGCCGTGGGGAGGTAATTTTATAATGGAATATTCAGAGGTTTTATATGAATTATACAAGGTTATTTTAGATAGAAAATCCAATCCCAAAGAAGGTAGTTACACAAACTATCTTATTGACAAGGGTATTGACAAGATACTTAAAAAGGTTGGCGAAGAAGCAAGCGAAACAATTATAGCTGCCAAAAATAACGATAAAAATGAAACTATTTATGAAATTTGCGATTTTATGTATCACTTATCTGTGTTGATGGAGGAAATGGACATTACATGGGATGAGGTTTTTGGAGAACTTGCTAAACGTGAATTGAAAGAAAGCAATCTTAAAAATTTTAATACTAAGGGAAAAATTTAATTTAGAAGTCTTGAAAAGGTAAAAAAAACAAAATTTGAGTGTGGATTTCATTTCACACTCTTTTTTTGTTGTAAATACAAAAATAACCTCTTAAAAATGTATACAAAACCATTTGTTATATATGGATCAAATATTGTAAAATTAGTATTAGGAGGTGTGCTATGATTATTTCGGCGTACAACATATATTGTGCTAAGGACAAGATAATAGAAAAAACGGTGGAAAAGCAAAAGGATGACATTTTAAGTAAGGTATACGGTCTTGAAAATAGTTTTTATCTTTCTTTTTACGAACTGGTGGCAGAGTTTACAGTAATTGACGCATATGAATTTTTTGTGGAACTGGACTGTCAAAGCAATTTTTTTTATGACAACATAGAACTTATGGATGAAGAACGAGGACGCAGGTTCTTTAAAATTATGGCAATGCACCATACAATAAAAATGCTCAGAAAAAAAAGAGATAATTTGGATATGGAGGATATGTCAAACTGTATGTTCAGCGTATACAGCTTTGATGAGGATGAGGAGAAATTATTCAAGCTTTTATATCTTTGCAGCGTGAATTTTGAAAATCAGTTTCCAGCACTGTTTGCACGTTCTCTTGGAAAATATCTTTTTGGCAAGGAAGTGGAAAATCCTTTTACATTGGCTTTTATTGAAAATTTTTGTTATAATTCATATAATAGCTTTTTAGGGTATTTATCAAAATATATATCCATTAACAGACGGATTAAAATAGCAGAAAATCAACTTATCATGGAAGCGTAAGAGGTGTTTTTATATGGGTATCGACTGGACAGGCGAGCAGAGTAGGGCTATAACTGAGAGAAATGCTGATATTTTGGTGGCGGCGGCGGCAGGCAGCGGGAAAACTGCTGTTTTGGTAGAGCGTATTATACGGCTTATTTGTGATGACCAGAACCCTATAGATATTGATAGGCTTTTAGTTCTTACATTTACCAAAGCCGCAGCAAGCCAAATGAGAGAAAAGATTGGCAAAACAATTGCTGCAAAAATTAAAGATAACCCTGAAAACGAACATTTAAGACGACAGATGACACTGCTTAATCGTGCACAAATTACCACTATAGATTCATTTTGCCTTAGGGTAGTAAAAGAAAATTATATGCACATAAACATAGACCCAGCATTTAGAACCGCAGACGAAAAGGAATGTGACCTTATTAAAAGTCAGATACTGGAGGATTTGTTTGAAGAAAAATATGCAGCAGAGGACAATGAGGATTTTTTGGGATTGGTGGAAAGCTTTGGCGAGGACACAGGAGATGTTAATTTAAAAAGTCTTATTTTAAAAATATACAGCTTCGTACAAAGCAACCCATTCCCTGACCAATGGTTGGAGATGTCGGCTGAGAACTTTAATATAGACCCCAAAACACGCATTGAAGATACATCATGGGGAGCATTTATTAAAAATGATACCTTATTTATTTTACATCAGCTTAAGGAAAAAACTGAAAATGCCATTGATATTTCTATGGGTTTTGATGGACCTGCCAACTATGAACCAGCTTTAAGCTCTGATTTAAGCAGTATTAATTTGCTTATAAAGTGGCTGGAACAGGATATGGCTAAGTTTAGCACTGTTCTTATGGAAATTGAGTTTGAAAAGCTAGGACGAAAAGGCAAGGGTGACAGCGAAATTCTGGTGCAGATGGTTAAAGATTTGCGTGAACAGGTTAAAAAGGGAATTGACGACATTCAAAATAAATACTTTTTTGACACGGCTACAAATATGGTGGAGAATGTGGCAAAGCTTTATTCAATATCAAAAGCATTGACCCAAATTGTTAAAAGGTTTAGCGAGGAGTTTAAGCAGACAAAGCGAGAAAAACTTTTGGTGGATTACAATGACATGGAGCATTATGCCTTAGACATACTCCTTGAGAATGGCAGTACAATAGAAAATTATGTGCCAAGTGCTGTTGCACTTAATATGCAGAAACGCTTTTTTGAGGTGCTTACCGACGAGTATCAAGACAGCAATTTGGTTCAAGAAATGTTGCTTTGTGCTATATCTGGGTGCGGTAAAAGTCAGAGAAACCGATTTATGGTTGGAGATGTAAAGCAGAGCATTTATCGGTTTAGACAGGCTGAACCAGGGATTTTTATGGAAAAATACGATACTTATAAAGACAGCGGAGATGAAGTTAGAATTGACCTTTACGATAATTTCAGAAGCCGTGAAAATATCTTGGAGGCAATAAACTTTTTGTTTTGTCAATTAATGAGCCCAAGCCTTGGAGATTTGATTTATGACAATAAAACAGCATTACATTCAGGGGCGAAGTTTCCGCCCTTTTGTCAGGAAGAAAAACAAAAGGCAGTAGAGATTGACATAATAAACCTTAAAGCGGATGAGGAAAATTTTGAAAGTGATGACGAGGAAGATATGGCGGCAGCAGAGGTGGAGATGGCTTTTGTTGCCAAACGAATTACAGAGCTTATGGACAGTGGCTTTAAGGTGCTTGGGGAAGATGGGCAATACAGAAATGTTTGCTACAGAGATATTGTCGTGTTATTAAGAGCAACAAAAAACTGGGGTAATGCCGCATCGAAGGCTTTGGAAAAGACAGGAATACCTGTTTTTGCACAAACAGAAAGCAAATATTTTGCTAACACGGAAATTGCTGTTATAATTAGTATACTAAAGGTTGTTGACAACATCAGGCAGGATATACCGTTGATGGCGGCACTTAAATCGCCTATATACAAAATTACAGACGATGAATTGGTACGGATAAAATTTTTTGGCTGTAAGTGCGAATTTTACGACAATGTGCTGTCCTATGTTGAAAAAGATGATGAAACGGCGAAAAAACTGAAGAAATTTATAGCTGACATAGACAGATGGAAGGAAATGAGTGCTTTTACACCTGTTAACAGACTTTTGTGGACTGTTTATAATGAAACAGGATATTTTGACTATATCGGAATAAAAACAGGTGGAAAAATAAAACAAGCAAATTTAAGATTGCTTACAGAAAAAGCTGAAATGCTTGAAAAATCCAATTTTAAGGGTTTATTCAACTTTATAAGATATATCGAAAATCTGGAGCAGACAAGCAGTGATACATCGGAAGCTACCGTGCTTGGTGAAAATGAGGATTTAGTAAGAATTATGACCATACATAAAAGCAAGGGGCTTGAATTTCCTGTTGTTTTTGTGTGCGGTACAGGAAAACAATTTAATCAGAATGACCTGAATAAATCGGTGCTTATGCACCAACGCCTTGGTATTGGAATGGAATACATTGATTATGAAAAAAGGGTTAAGTTTAACACAATTTCCAGAACTGTTATTAGAGAAAATATTAAAATAGAAAATTTATCCGAGGAAATGCGTGTACTATACGTTGCTCTTACCCGTGCAAAGGAAAAGCTGATAATTACAGGCGGAGTGAAGGATATTGACAAAAAGGCCATTAAGTGGGGTGCTAATTTTAGAAATAAAGACACACTGCTTTCGGTTTACGATTTGCAAAAAAGTCTTACATATATAGATTGGATTGGAGCGGCTATTGTACGTCACAAAGATGGTGAAATTATTTTAGACAAAGCAGGAATTACGTCTATGGACAACGGAAGTGGATTATTCAACAATAAGTCGGCTTGGAATGTTAATATAATAAATCGAAACGAAGTTATTAAGTGGATTAACGGCGATTTTAAACAAATTGAAAATGAGAACGAGGACAGCGAGGAACAAAAAATTGAAATTGACGGAAACAAGTTGGAGGAGTATCTAAAATTCACCTACCAGAACGAAAATCTTACAAAGCTACCTGCAAACGTGTCTGTATCTGAAATTAAGCGAAACCATATTGTGCCAATCGAGGGTGTTATGGAAAGCTATCCTATGAAAAGCGATTATAGGCGACCAAAGCAATTTATGGAGGAAAAGACTCTGAACGCTGCCCAAAAGGGTACTGCAATACATAATTTTATGGAACATATGGATTTGACAAAAGCCTATACATTGGAAGAAATATCTGAAGAAATTGAAGTTTTAAGGAAGAAAAACTTAATTAGCAGTGATGAGGCGGAAGCAATAAATAAGGAGAAAATACTTAGGTTTGTTAACAGCGAGCTTGGGGAAAGGCTTAGAAGTGCAGACAGAATTTATAAAGAGGAAGCATTTGCTATGGAGCTTACTCCATATGAAGTTTACGCCAAGGCAGAGTATAAAGATGCTGTGGAAGGGATACTTATACACGGTATAATTGACTGTTTCTTTATCGAAGGCGAAAACGCCATATTATATGACTATAAAACAGACTATGTTGCAGATGGAACAGGACAGGAGCTTTTACAAAAATATAAAATTCAGTTGGAAATATATAAAAGTGCCATCGAGCGAATAACAAGGAAAAAAGTTACAGAAATATACATTTATTCATTTTATTTAGATAAGTTAATTGCTGTAAGTAATTAAGAATAAATTAAGATGTTGTATATATCTTTTGTAAAAATAATTAGTTATTATAGTATATAGACAAGTATTTAGGCGGTTAACAGGGGGATTATAATATGTTTAATATTTTAGTATGCGATGATGATAAGTCGATTGTAGATGCTATTGAAATTTATCTCGTGCAAGAAAAATATAATGTCATTAAGGCATATGATGGGTATGAAGCATTGAAGATACTGCAAGAGAATGAGGTTCACCTTATACTTATGGATGTTATGATGCCTAGAATGGATGGACTTAAAGCTACAATAAAAATAAGAGAAACGCAGAATATTCCTATAATTATACTTTCGGCAAAAAGTGAAGATACAGACAAAATTCTTGGTCTTAATTTTGGAGCTGACGATTATCTTTCGAAGCCATTTAATCCACTGGAACTTATGGCAAGGATTAAGTCACAGATGAGAAGATATACATTCCTTGGAAGCATTGCTGAAAAAAGCAATACTATAAAGATTGGCGACTTAGAACTGGACAAGGATGCTAAAGAGGTTATGGTGGCAAATGAGCAGGTTAAACTTACGGCTACTGAATATGGAATTTTATTGCTTCTTATGGAAAATGCAGGCAAGGTTTTTTCCATAGATGAAATATATGAAAAGGTTTGGAACGAGCTTTCATTTGCTCCCGAAAATACTGTTTCGGTACATATTAGGCGTATTAGGGAAAAGATTGAAATTAACCCTAAAGAGCCTAAATACCTAAAGGTGGTGTGGGGAATTGGATACAAAATTGAAAAAATCTAAAAGATTTTCGGCAGCGGCAAAGGCAACAAGTGTTGCGTTTATACTGTTTTTTGTAGTTACGTTTATTGCTGGGGCTATGGGCATTGTGTGGTCTACTGATAGATTTAACTATAGCTACGGTGCTATGTCAGGCGAACAATATGACTCCTTTACAGAAACAAGAGGGTTCAGCAACAAATTTATAACCCTTATAGACGAGGCTGTAGATGTCAACCTTTTATACAAAAGCGAAGGAAATATACGTGAGGGTCGTGCTGTTAATAAGGATGAAATGCTTAGCAATTTCAATAGCTATTACGGAATTGTTGATGGAATTATTACCTCAAGCACAATTATTAATGATGACTACACAGTTGAAATAGTTAAAGATGATATACCAGAAGAGATGATGGACAATTTTTACGAATACTCAAATTTGATAAGCAGCAAGCTTAGGGGATACAGAAGTATTTACATACAAAGCCAACTGGACAAATATATTTACATAAAAAAAGATTTGGATAGCTATAATAATTTTTATTACTACATAGAAAATTCAAAGGGAAGCCGTGTTGCCAGCAATACTGAAAAGAATAAAATTACAGCGTTTAATCAGTATATTATACTTGATGGTGAATTTTTATCGGATAAAATGAAAGCTTACACGGGATACACAAGTGATGTCATTACCAATGGCAATTACAAGCTATATGCAGGCATTCCTAATGAATTTTTATTAGGAGATAGTTTTTATGATGATGAAAAGCAATTTACTGTAAAAAAAGAAGCATTTCCAGTTTTTATTATCACTTGCATTGTTTCTGCCTTTTTTGCGGTGACGCTGAGTATGTACCTTATGCGTATTGCGGGGCAGCAGTGCAGTGGTGACACGGTTACGCTTTGCTCCATAGACCGAATATACAATGACATACATTTAATTGGTGTTATTATTTTTGCGATATTATCATGTTATATATTATCCTTTATATACGTGGGTATTTTTAATCAGTATGAAACCGCTTGGTTCTATGCTTGGGGCGGAGCACTTATGGCACTAGCTGTTTCGGATACAATTATAGGGTTGAGGTTTTTGTGTTCAATTTCACGTCAGTTTAAATCTGGTATATTGTTGAGAAATACTCTTATTGCCACTATATTTAGAAAAGTTGGGGAAACCTTAAGCGGTAAAAGTCTTACGGGGTGGGTTATGGCGTTATTTGGCCTATACACAGTTATTTGTTCTGCACTTATTAAGTTTGGCACAAACGACTCAAGATTTGGATTATTACTATTTATATTTGTTTTTATTGCAGCTTTGGTTGTAATAAAAAATATGGAATCTCTTACAAGCATTATGCGTGCGGCAAAGTTTGCGTCTAAGGGAGAATATAAAAATATTGACACACATAAGATAACCTCTACTTTTTTGGGTTTTGCAAACGATATAAACAACATTCAGTCGGGGCTTAAAACATCCATTGCTGAGGCGGTTAAAGGCGAACGTATGAAATCTGACCTTATTACCAATGTATCACACGACCTTAAAACTCCTCTTACTTCAATAATATCCTATGCTGGGCTATTAGACAGAGAAAATCTTAACAATGACGTTGCAGAGGGATATGTAGATGTTTTGGTGGAAAAAAGCCAAAGACTTAAGCAATTAATTGAAGATTTGATTGAGGCAAGCAAGGCTTCCAGCGGGAATTTATCTGTTGAAAAAACAAAGATAAATCTTAAGGAATTACTGATGCAGGCTTGTGGAGAGTTTGAGGAAAAGGCACAGGGAGCAAACCTTGAATTCAGAATAACTGCAAAAAATGAAGTGTATATTGATGCTGATGGCAAGCATATGTGGCGTATATATGAAAATCTGCTTTCAAATGTAATTAAATATGCTATGCCAAGCTCCAGAATATACATAGATATTAGAAAAATAGGTGAATATGGATACATGACTATGAAAAATATATCTCGTAATGAAATACAGGTAAATGTGGAAAATTTGGCAGAGCGATTTGTTCGTGGAGATTATTCACGCACTACTGAAGGGTCTGGGCTTGGTCTTTCAATTGCAAAAAGCCTTGTTATATTGCAGGGCGGAAAGTTTTCCATTGATGTAGATGGTGATATGTTTAAAGTTACTGTTGAAATGCCATTATGGCACGAAGATGCCTTGATTGAAGAAATAAAAGAAGAAAAGTGATATAAAGCTGCGATAGTATTTGCAAAATATTATTGTGGCTTTTTTTATTTTTGTGGTTGTACTTTTATTTTCATACTTAATGTGATAAAATTGAAAAATATGGGGAAAAGTCGTGGGGAAGAAGTAAAAGGGGAGATTGCAGTGATTAAGGACTTGAAAGATTTTATAAAATGGGTTTTGATAGCTGTGATTGTTGGAGGATTGGTAGGGTTAGTTGGTGTGGCTTTTAGATTTAGCATTGATTATGCCACACATCTTAGGCAGGCAAACTTTTGGATGTTATTTTTCTTACCGATTGGTGGTATATTTATAGTATGGCTGTATAAAATTATGGGAGCTGAAAATGACAGAGGAACAAATTTTGTTCTGGTTTCCATTCGGTCTGAAGAGCACATTTCTATAAAAACAGCACCACTTATTTTTATAAGCACAGTTTTAACACATTTAGTTGGTGGCTCGGCTGGCAAAGAAGGTGGAGCACTTCAGCTTGGAAGCAGTATTTCTAACAAAATTGGTGAGATTTTGAAGCTTGACCAACATGATATGCATACAATGACTATGTGTGGTATGAGTGCAGCATTTGCGGCACTTTTTGGCACACCAGTAACATCGGCAGTATTTGCATTAGAAGTTGTGAGTATTGGCATTATGCACTATTCGGCATTGGTACCATGTATAATTGCAGCAGCAACAGGCAGCTTGATAGCAGAAAAATTTGGTATTGAACCAGAAAAATTTGTACTTAGAGGTATACCAGAATTAGGAGCTACTTCCATAGGGAAAGTTATTTTGCTTGCTATACTTTGTGCTTTTATAAGTGTTTTATTTTGCTTTATAATGAAAAAGGTTAGTTGGGGTTATAATAGATGGATTAAAAGCCGTTATGTCAAAGGGATTGTTGGTGGTTTTATTGTTCTGGCATTTACACTTATTGTGGGCAACAGTGACTACAATGGCGGTGGTATGAACATTGTGGCCAATGCAATTGAAGGAAAAGTTTTTATAGGTGCATTCCTGCTTAAAATGATATTTACTGCATTTACACTTGGTTCTGGATTTAAAGGCGGAGAGATTGTACCATCATTTTTTACAGGAGCAACTTTTGGTAACGCTGCAGCAGGAATTGTTGGTCTTAATTCATCCTTTGCAGCCGGTATTGGTCTGATTGCAGTATTTTGTGGAGTTACAAATTGTCCCATTTCAGCTCTTATTTTAAGCGTAGAAATGTTTGGTGCAGAGGGAGTATTATTTTTTGCTATTGTATGTGGAGTAAGTTATATGCTTAGCGGTTATACGGGGCTGTACAGCGAACAGAAAATTGTGTATTCGAAAACCAAAACAAAATTTATTGACCAAAAAACTTGCTAATGTATAAGCGGAACATTTTTGTTCAAGGAATAAACTCAAACGTATTTTAAGATAATTATTGAATTTTATTCTACAATAACATATAATAATGAGGTTAAATACAAACAGAAAAAAAGGAGTGTATATTATGAAAATATATTCAAAGATTATGGCAGCAATTATTATTGGAACAATGGTATTTGCTACAGGTTGTGCAAGTTCAAAGGAACCAGCGGCACCAGCAACAGAAAAAACAGCAGAAACAGAAAAAACAGGTGAAAAGGAACAGCTTGTTATGGCAACAAATGCCGCATTCCCTCCATATGAATATTATGAAGAGAACAAAATTGTTGGTATTGATGCTGAAATAGCAGAAGCAATTGCGGAAAAACTTGGTATGGAACTTGTTATTGAGGATATGGAATTTGGCTCAATTATTACTGCTGTACAGGGCGGTAAGGTTGATATGGGTATGGCAGGAATGACAGTTAGTGAGGAAAGACTTGTTAATGTTGATTTTTCTGACACATACGCAACTGGTTATCAGGTGGTTATTGTTAAAGAAGGTTCTGCAATTACCGCTCCTGATGATTTGGCGGACAAGTCTATTGGTGTGCAGGAAAGCACAACAGGTGACATATATATAAGTAATGATTATAAAGATGCTGATATTCAGCGTTACAACAAGGGTACAGAGGCAATTCAGGCACTCCTTCAGGACAAGGTGGATGCTGTTGTAATTGACAGAGAGCCGGCAAAAGTATTTGTAGAGCAAAATGAAGGACTTGAAATTCTTCCAACAGAATATGTTGTTGAGGAATATGCAATTGCATTAGCTAAGGGAAATACAGAATTACTTGATAAAATTAACAAAGCCTTAGAAGAGCTTAAAGCAGATGGAACAGTTCAAGGTATACTTGACAAATACATCAGTGCTGAATAAGATGAAGAAAAATCAGAGGGGATTTTAATAATTCCCTCTTTTTTAAATATTAGTTAGGGTTTTGAAAGGAATAATAACCGTGGATAATTTTAAGTTAAGGTTTTACAATAATTTTATAGCAGATGACAGATGGCGATATATTACTGAGGGTTTATGGGTTACTATAAGAGTTACATTTTTTGCTGCACTTATAGGCATTGCTATTGGATTTCTTGTTGCTATTATTCGTTCTACATATGACAAAACTGGTAGGCTTAAACTGCCAGATTTTATTTGCAAGGTGTATCTTACCATAATAAGAGGGACGCCAGTTGTTGTGCAGCTGCTTATTATTTATTTTGTTGTTTTTGCGTCATTTAATATTGACAAGGTGTTTGCGGCAATAGTTGCTTTTGGTTTAAATAGCGGTGCTTACGTGGCAGAAATTGTTCGTTCTGGTATTATGAGTATTGATGATGGCCAGTTTGAGGCGGGAAGAAGCATTGGCTTTAACTATGTACAAACTATGGTATACATTATTATTCCACAAGCATTTAAGAATATATTGCCAGCTCTTGCAAACGAGTTTATTGTGCTTTTAAAAGAAACATCTGTTTCGGGATTTATTGCATTGAATGATTTGACAAAGGGCGGTGACGTAATAAGAGGACGTACCTTTGATTCGTTTATGGTTCTTATTACAGTTGCCCTTATTTATTTAATTATAGTAATGGGCATGACTGCTGGAGTAACAAGGCTTGAAAGGAGGTTGAGAAACAGTGACCACTGATAGCACTTTGATTAAAGTTATTGGTCTTGAAAAGCATTTTGCTGATGGAAAAGTAAAGGCACTTGATGGAATTTCAACAAGTATACAAAAAGGTGAGGTTGTTGTTATTATTGGGCCTTCCGGTTCAGGGAAATCTACGTTCTTACGTTGCCTTAACCTTTTGGAAGTGCCTACAGGCGGAAGTATTTTGTTTGAAAATGACGATTTAACAGACAAAAAGGTTGATATTAACAGACACAGACAAAAAATGGGTATGGTGTTTCAACATTTTAACCTTTTTCCTCATATGACAATACTTAGAAATATGACCATTGGCCCTATAAAGTTGCAGGGAAAAACTCAAGAGGAAGCAGAAAAGCTTGCTATGACGTTGCTTGAAAGAGTTGGACTTGACCACAGGGCGGAGGCATATCCGTCACAGCTTAGCGGAGGACAGAAACAAAGAGTTGCCATTGTACGTGCCCTTTGTATGAAACCAGAAGTGATGCTTTTTGATGAACCTACTAGTGCCCTTGACCCAGAAATGGTTGGAGAGGTTTTAGATGTTATGAAAACCCTTGCACGTGAAAGCATGACTATGGTTGTGGTTACACACGAAATGGGATTTGCACGAGAGGTTGCAAGTCGAGTTATATTTGTGGATGGAGGGAAAGTTGTTGAGGAGGGAACTCCTGAAGAAATTTTCTCTAACCCTAAAAGTGAAAGATTGAAAAGCTTTTTGGCAAAAGTATTATAAACAACTAAAGGGATTTCGCCTATTATATTTTGGGCGAAGTCCTTTTTTTTGAGTTTTTACAAAAGAGAAATGGTATTTTTTAAAATAAAAATGCAATACTATGTTAGGGTGATTTAATGAAAAAAATTATTATGGTACTTATGATGGCTTTATTTACAAATACTGTATGCGTGTATGCGGAGGAAATGAAAATTGGGGCAGCAAGTGCTGTTTTGATGGATGCCGACACAGGCAGAGTGCTTTGGGACAGAAAAAGTGATGTTCCTTTGCCAGTTGCTAGTACAACAAAAATTATGACTGCAATTTTAGCCATAGAAAGCCAAAGGCTTGATGAAACGGCAGTTGTAACAAGCAGAGCTGCATCATCACCAGAGGTTAAGCTAGGACTGCGAAGTGGTGAGGAATACAAATTGGGCGATTTGTTGTATCCACTTATGCTACAAAGCAGTAATGATGCAGCAGTTGTTATTGCGGAATATTTAGGCGGAAGCGTTGAGGGTTTTGCCAAGATGATGAATGCTAAAGCACAGGAGTTGGGGGCAAAAAACACAAAATTTGTTACACCTAATGGGCTGGATAAAGACGATAATCATTCAACAGCATATGATATGGCGTTGATAACAGCATATGCACTTAACAACAAAGATTTTGTTGAGCTTATAAATACAAAAGAATATGCTTTTAGCTCCATCAATAAAAGCAGAAACTTTACGGCATATAACAAAAATAGACTTTTAAATGAATATGAGGGAGCATTGGGCGTTAAAACAGGATTTACGGGAAAGGCAGGGCAATGCTTTGTTGGGGCAGCACAGCGAGATGGAGTACGTCTTATTTCAGTTGTTTTGGCTAGTGGTTGGGGAACAGCAGGAAAGCAGCAGAAATGGATTGATACAAAGCGATTATTGAACTATGGTTTTGACAATTATCACAAGGAAAAGATAATTAACAAGGAAACAGAGATTGGAACGGTAAATGTTCTTTATTCCAAAGAGAAAAAGGTTATGGTTCAGACGTGCGAAGATGGATTTGCCATGATTAATAATGAAGAAAAAAATAGCTTGAAAACAAGTGCAAGGCTTATTGAAGCTGTTGAGGCACCAGTGAATAAAGGACAGGTTTTAGGTGAGATAACTGTAAGCACATCAACAGGAGAGGTGCTTTTTATCAGCGAATTGACTGCAAAGGATGATGTTTTTCGACATGATTTAAGAACTTCTGCTAAAAAAACAATAAACCTCTGGCTAAATTCTCAATTTAAATGTATACTGTAAGTTATTAGAATGTTATAGATATAGCAGGGGGAAGAAAAATGGAAGTAAGACTTCAGAAATATTTAGCAGATGCAGGTGTTGCATCAAGAAGAAGAGCAGAAGAACTTATACTTGAGGGCAAAGTGTCTGTTAACGGAGTGGTTATTACTGAGCTTGGCACAAAAGTGGACGATAAAGTAGATTCAGTTTTTTATAACGGAAAACGTGTAATGAACAACGAGAGAATGGTATATATTATGCTGCACAAGCCTGAAGGTTTTGTTACAACAGTTAAAGACCAGTTTGACAGACCTACAGTTATGGATTTATTAAAGGGAATAAGTGAGAGGGTTGTGCCTGTGGGACGTCTGGACTACGATACATCTGGACTTTTGATACTGACAAACGACGGAGATTTGACCTACAAGCTTACGCATCCTAAGCATTTAGTTGAAAAAACATATATGGCAAAGCTTTTTGGCAGACCTGACCAGAATGCTTTAAATCAGTTTAAGTGGGGCGTGAACATTGATGGCAGAAGGACTGAGCCTGCTCGCCTTGAAATCGTTGAGGATTTGGGCAAGTATACTATGTGCAAAATAACCATTACTGAAGGCAGAAACAGACAGGTAAGAAAAATGTGCGATGAAGTTAAGCATCCTGTTGCTATGCTTAAAAGAATTGCCACGGGTAAAATTGAGTTGGGAGATTTGCCTAAGGGAAAGTACAGACTTCTTACTGATAAGGAAGTTAAGTACCTTAAATCTTTATAAAAGACATTGGGGGAGCAGAGAGTTTCTGCTTCCTTTTATTTGCCATTATGTAAGAAATTGTTTTTATGTATGAATATATAAGTGTTGGTATATTTGTTGCAGATGTGATATAATATTAAATTAGTGAGTATGACAATGATTTTTGAGAGGTTTTGTATATGATACGACTTTATTTGATTAGACACGGAGAAACCGAATGGAATAAGGCGAGGCGGTTCCAAGGATGGACAGACATTGAACTTTCGGATGAAGGTGTGGAGCAGGCAAGGCTTTTGGGTCAACGTTTTACAAAAATAAACATAGATGAGATATATGCTTCTCCACTTAAGAGAGCTGTTGCAACTGCACTGCCTATTGCAAAAACCAAGGGTATTGAGATTATTAAAAACGAAAATTTTAAAGAAATAAACTTTGGTGAATGGGAAGGCATGACCGCTTCTGAAATATCTGCCAAGTATGGCAAGGATTTTGACGACTTTATTGTAGCACCAGAAAAGGGCGAGTTTCCAGGGGATATTTCTTTTGACAGGGTTATAGACAGAATTAAACTAGGGCTGGAAGAAGTGCTTTACGAGAAAAAAGACAAAAATATTGTTATTGTTTCTCACGGTGGCATTATAAGACTTATGATTCAGTATTTGATGGAATTTGACGGTGAATGGTATAACAAAACGTGGATTGACAACACCTCTATTTCGCTTATTGAAATAAGAAAACGTGGAAAGCTTATGAGAGTGTTGAATGACAGATCTCATTTGAACAACGGAATTTTATAAAAGGTGATGGCATGAGCAAAATAATTGTAATTGGCGGCGGTGCGGCAGGAATGTTTGCGGCAGGAAAAGCGGCTGAAAACGGACATGAAGTACATATTTATGAAAAGAACAACAAACTTGGTAAAAAAATATACATCACTGGTAAGGGACGCTGCAATATTACAAATGACAGTGACGTGGATACTTTTTTAAACAATACGCCTGGTAACCCATATTTTTTATACAGTGCGTTTTACACCTTTGACAGCGAAAAAACTATTGGGTTTTTTAATTCTATGGGCGTGAAAACAAAAGTGGAAAGAGGAAACAGAGTTTTTCCTGTTAGCGACAAGGCTAGTGATGTTGTTGCTGCACTAGAGGAATATATGAAAAAAATGAAGGTAAGACTTCATTTAGAATCACCTGTTAAAAACTTGATTATTGAGGATGGATGTGTAAAGGGCATTATTACAAATGGTGGTCAAAAGGTTATGGCTGATGGTGTGATTGTTACAACTGGAGGACTTTCATATCCAGGAACTGGGTCAACAGGTGATGGATACAAATTTGCCAAAGACTGCGGGCATCACGTTACACCACTTTATCCATCGTTGGTGCCGTTGCGTGCAAAGGAAAAATGGTGTGCAGACTTAATGGGACTTAGCCTCAAAAATATAAAAATTGTTATTAAAAACAACAAAGGAAAAGAAATTTACGAGGATTTTGGAGAAATGCTGTTTACTCATTATGGAGTAAGTGGACCTGTTATACTTAGTTCAAGCAGACATCTTTTGGGGAAGTTTGGCGATGGGATTGTGCTTAACATAGACCTTAAACCAGCTTTGGATTACAAGGCACTGGATAACAGGCTTCTTCGTGATTTTGAAAAGTATATAAACAAAAATTTTGGAAATGCACTGGATGACTTGCTTCCACAGAAAATGGTACCTATTATCATTGAACTGAGCGGTATTTCAAAAGATAAAAAGGTGCATGATATTACAAAGGAAGAAAGAAAAAAACTGGGTGAGCTGCTAAAGGCTTTACCACTTAGTATTACAGGCACTTCTGGATACAATGAAGCCGTTGTGACAAGTGGTGGCATTGACGTAAATGAAATAAACCCAAGCACCATGGAAAGCAAACTTATTAAAAACCTTTATTTTGCAGGTGAGATTTTGGATTTGGATGCTTATACTGGTGGATTTAATTTGCAGATTGCATTTTCCACAGGATATGTGGCTGGAAGCAATATATGTACGGAGGAATAGTAAATGAATATTTGTATAAGAGGTGCAATAACTGCAGAAAATACCAAGGATGATATTTTGGCAAAAACCAAGGAACTGCTTTTGGAAATTATTAAAGAAAACAGCCTTGAAACAGAGGACATAACAGCAATATTTTTTTCTGCTACAAAGGATTTGTACAAGGTGTATCCTGCCGTTAGTGCAAGGTCTATTGGCATTACCGATGCGGCACTTATGTGCTTTCAGGAAATGTACGTTAAGGAAAGCATGGAAAAGTGCATTAGAGTTACGGTTATGGCAGAGAGTGACAAAAAACAAAAAAATGCTTTGCATATATTTTTAGGGGAAGCCCAAAAGCTTAGGCCTGACCTTAAACGATAATACGGGGGAATTGTGATGGAAAACTTTTCGATAGCAATAGACGGACCTGCGGGAAGTGGAAAAAGTACGGTTGCTAAAATAATTTCTGAAAAATTGGGCATAATATATGTAGACACAGGGGCTATGTACAGAGCCGTTGCACTTTTTTGCATTAGAAATGGTATTGAAACTACTGATGAAGTTGCCGTAACCGCAATTTTGCCTAAAATAAAAATTAGGATAGCACTTGAAAATGGATTGCAAAAAATATTTCTTGAGGATGAAGACGTAACAGGGAAAATAAGAACTCAAGAGGTTGGTCAAGGTGCGTCTGATGTGGGGCTTATACTGGCAGTAAGAGAAAAACTTGTGGAAATTCAGCGAGAACTTGCAAAAGGAACGTCTGTAATAATGGACGGACGTGATATTGGCACAAATGTTTTGACAAATGCTCGTGTGAAAATTTATCTTAACGCAAGCGTTGAGGAAAGAGCTAAACGTCGTTTTGGCGAGTTGGAGAGCAATGGAATTAATGCTGACCTTGATGAGGTTAGAAAGCAAATAATTTTTAGAGATGAAAATGATATGTCAAGAGAACACAATCCGTTGAAAAAAGCTGACGATGCCATAGAAGTTGACACTACTAACATGGATATTGACGAGGTTGTTTCAGAAATTATTAAAACTAAAGAAAAAAAGCTGTTGGAGGCTCGAAAATGAAAATAACGGTTGCAAAATCGGCTGGGTTTTGCTTTGGTGTTAACAGAGCCATTGAGGCAGTTTATAACGCCATTGGAAATGGAACACTGTACACTTATGGACCTATTATACACAACAAAACAGTAACTGATAATTTGAAAAAACATGGTGTAGAAAGCATTGATAATTTGGACGGAATTGATGAAGGCACTATCGTTCTTCGCTCTCATGGGGTGGGAGAAGATGTATATAAGGCAATAGAAAAAAAAGGTTTGAATATAATTGATGGAACCTGTCCCTTTGTAAAAAAGATACACAACATTGTGCATAAGGATTATGAAGCGGGTAGTAAAATAATAATTGTTGGCAGCAGAATACACCCAGAGGTTATGGGCATAAACGGCTGGTGCAACAATGATGCAATAATCGTTGAAAGTTTGGATGAGGCTAAAAATTTAGAGCTAAAACAAAATGAGAAATACTCAGTTGTGGTGCAGACTACCTTTAGAAGAAACAAATTTAACAACATAGTAAGTGTATTACGAGAAAGAAAAATTGATGCTAAAATATACAATACCATCTGTTCAGCAACAGATGAACGCCAAAAAGAAGCAATAGAAATATCCAAATTAATGGATAAAATGATTGTCATAGGCGACAAAAACAGTTCAAATACACAAAAATTATACGAAATTTGTAAAAAAAATTGCTATAATACGTATAATGTTGAAAGTTTTGAAGATTTGGTGTTGAATATTTTCAACAGAAATGATAAAATTGGTATAACTGCTGGTGCGTCAACACCATCGGCAATAATAAAGGAGGTTATTAGCGTTATGAATGAAATTCAAAATGATGCAGTAGAAAAAATCGAAGGGGAAGAGGAACTGACTTTTCAGCAGATGCTTGATGAGTCTTTAGTGACTTTACATACAGGTGATGTGGTTAAGGGAACTGTTATTCAGATTTCTAATGAAGAAGTTTCAGTTAACCTTGGATACAAATCAGATGGTATTATCCCTAGAGGAGAATACAGCAGCGATGCAACAGTTATTCCAAGCCATGAAGTTAGTCTTGGCGATGAAATTGAAGTGTTTGTTGTACGTGTAAACGATGGAGATGGAAACGTTCTTCTTTCAAAGAAACGCATTGAATCTATGAAGGGTATGGATGATTTACAGAAAGCGTTTGATGACAAACAAGTTATTGAAGGCAAGGTAACTGAAGTGGTTAAGGGTGGCCTTATTGCTGTTGTTAACGGTGTTAGAGTATTTATTCCTTCTTCACAGGTTTCTAACAGATTTGTTGAAGACCTTAGTGTGTACAAAGGTCAGACAATTAACTTTAATATCATTGAGCTTGATAGAACAAAACGTCGTATAATTGGTGGACGTAAAGCTCTTATTGAAAAAGAAAACGTAGCTAAGAAAGAAGCATTATTCTCTACTATTGAAGCAGGCAAGAAGGTTACAGGTACTGTAAGCAGACTTACTGACTTTGGTGCATTTGTTAACCTTGGCGGCATTGATGGTCTTATCCACATTTCTGAAATGAGCTGGGGACGTATTACAAATCCAAGAGAAGTGCTTAAAGAAGGCGACAAAGTTGAGGCTGTTGTTCTTGATGCTGATAAGGAAAAGGGCAAGATTTCTCTTTCACTTAAAGATGTATCTGCTAACCCATGGGTTGGTGCAGCTGAAAAATATGCTGTAGGTTCAATCGTTGAAGGTAAAGTAGTTAGAATGGTACCTTTTGGTGCATTTGTTGAGCTTGAAGTTGGCGTTGACGGTTTAGTTCATATTTCTCAGATTGCTAATAAGCACGTTGTTAAACCTGAAGATGAACTTAAAATTGGCGAAATCATCAAGGTTAAGGTTCTTGAAGTAAATGCAGAGGCTAAAAAAATAAGCCTTAGCAAAAGAGAAGCAGAAGCTCCTGAAGAAGAAGCAACTGAAACTGAAGCTGAATAATTCAAAGTATTAAACAACCACAACCACCGACATTATGTCGGTGGTTGTAATTATATAATAAAAAAGGTGGTTACATCATGATTATTGTAAATGTAGATTATATACCTGGAAAAGAATTTGAGCTGCTTGGTATTGTAAAAGGCTGTACGGTGCAGTCTAAAAATATAGGCAGGGACCTTGCGGCGGGAATTAAAACTATTGTTGGCGGCGAGATAAAGGGCTACACAGAAATGATAGAAGATGCTAGACGTGTGGCGGAGGAAAGAATGGCTGACGAGGCAAGAAGGATGAATGCAGATGCTGTTATCAATGTGAGGTATACATCTTCATCTGTTATGCAGGCGGCAAGCGAGGTATTAGCTTTTGGAACTGCTGTTAAATTTAAATAAAAAAGGAAAAGACCGTGGATTGCGAAGTTTGAAACAACGCTGACCATGGTCTTTTTGATTTTGAAATTTACATTATTATATCAAGAGTATCTATTTCACTAAAGCCTGGCAAATCTATTTCATCTGCTATATCTCTATTAAGAACATCTTCACGCAATACAGAATAGAGTTCAGCATTAGTAGCATTTACATATGGATTAACATAAAGGATATTTAAAAGCCCAAGGGTGAAATATGAAAGAAAATACCATCCCATAAAAGACAAATCAAGTAAAAATAAATCCATTTTATTTCCAGACATCATTTCTTTACTGAGTTTAAAGGCTCGGCTTGGTTTAATACCTGGATTTTCAGATAATATGTATGGTATCATTCTATATTCATAAAATTTAATTATACCTGGAATTATTAAAAGCATTGTCCATAAAAGTGTATAGACAGACATCAAAACCATAATTAAAACAGCGTTTGCAAATTTGCCCTGTTCATAAATATAAAGAATATTATTTAGTTGGGTGCTTTTATTATCTCTAAGTTTCATAAAAAACCTATTGCTTCCTATGAGAAGTGGAACTAATACTACAAAGTGCAATATTAGTGTGGCAAGAACCGCACAAAGTGTTAAAATGATAGTGGCAAAAGCTGTACCGCTTGTGATTAATGGTACAATTGCATTGATTCCACTTCTGTTTAACCCAGAGCTGGAAATTACAGGAACAGAAAAACGCACTGCTTTATCTGCAATATTTAAAAAAGAATCTTTTATATTTTCAGTCTGCTGAACTATATGTGGTTGCTGCGTTTTATTTGTTGAAGTTTTGACAGTTGTGAAAATTCCACTTATGACTGAAAGGATAAGGCAAACTGCAATGGCTGTGCCATACGCTTTTTTAAAGCTTGCCTTTCCACGTTCCTTTAGTTCTATTCTGTTCCACATTTTCATTTCCTCCTTATAAATACAAATAGATATGTAGCCAACACAAATTATGTTGGCAATGGGCTATAGCTTTTCTACTTCGTCAATCCAAATTTTTCCTATTGCATCACTTGGCATACGCCAGTCACCACGAGGAGAAAGATTTATTGTACCAACCTTTGGACCATCTGGCAGGCATGAACGCTTAAACTGCTGATTGAAGAAACGACGATAAAAGTTTTTTAGCCATTTTAAAATTATTTCTTTTGAATAAACATCTGCAAAGGCATTTTCTGCAAAATACATAATTTTCCCAGGTGAAAAGCCAAAGCGAACTATATAATACAGGAAAAAATCGTGAAGCTCATAGGGGCCCACTATATCTTCAGTTTTTTGATTGATTTCTCCATTTTTATCAGGTGGAAGCAGCTCTGGGCTTACAGGTGTATCTAATATATCCAGCAAAATTGTTTTTGAAGCTTCGTCAAGATTACCAGAGATTGCTACGTAATTTACTAGAACACGCACCAGCGTTTTTGGAACGCCGCTATTTACTCCATACATTGACATATGGTCACCATTATACGTTGCCCAACCTAAAGCAAGCTCCGACAAATCACCAGTGCCTACAACAAGTCCGTTTTCTTTATTTGCCAAATCCATAAGAATTTGTGTTCTTTCACGTGCCTGTGTATTTTCATAGGTTACGTTATGGATATTTACATTATGGTCAATATCTTTAAAATGCTGAAGGCTAGCGGCTTTTATTGAAATTTCTTTAGTGGTTATTCCAAGGGCATTCATAAGATTTACAGCGTTATTATATGTCCGATCGGTTGTGCCAAAGCCTGGCATTGTTACACCTATAATACTTTTTCGTGAAACACCTATATAGTCGCAGGCTTTTGCAGCAACCAAAAGTGCCAAAGTTGAATCCAGTCCGCCTGAAATTCCAATTACAAGAGATTTTGCGTGGGTATGGACAAATCGCTTTGCTAGCCCAGAAAGCTGGATATTAAAAATATCACTACAGCGTTCATTAAGCTTATGGTCGTCTTTTGGAACAAATGGTTTTCTAATAATATTGCGTTCTAAGGTATCATTTATTGTTTTTTCTATTTCAAAATAAATAGTGCGGAAATATGGCAGACCAAAAGCTTTTTTATGAGCCATAAACGTGGTGTTCTTTTTTCGGTCATTGGCAAGCTGCTCTAAATCTACATCGGCTACAATAAGTTGGCGTTCTTTTGAAAAACGTTTACTTTCCTTAAAAAGCGAACCATTTTCGCATATCATACTATGTCCACTGAAAACTAAATCCTGTGTGGATTCTCCAACGCTTGCAGAAGCATATATATATGCGGAAATAGTATTTGCAGACTGATGGGAAACCAAGGACCTTCTATATTCGTGTTTTGTTGCAAGTTCATTACTTGCAGATGGATTAAGAATAACTGTTGCACCACCCATGGCAAGATAACTGCTAGGTGGTATTGGTGCCCACAAATCTTCGCATATTTCTATTCCTATTGAAAGGTTTGGCACATTTTGCGAAGTGAAAATCAGGTCATTTCCTATGGGAACAGTTTGACCACACAGCGTTATCTCTTTTGAAACTAAATCCGCAGAGGACGAAAACCATCGTTCTTCATAAAATTCATTATAATTAGGAAGGTATGTTTTAGGAACGATGCCAAGTATTTTTCCTTTATTAAGCACAACTGTGCAGTTAAAGGTTTGATTATCACACGCTATGGGAAGACTTACGGCAATGACCATATCTACTGTCTGTGTTTTATCTATTATATTTGCAAGAGATGACACACATGCGTTTAAAAGAGGAGATTGAAAAAATAAATCGGCACAGGTATAGGCTGAAATACAAAGTTCTGGGAATACAAGAACTTTTACACCTTTAGCTGAAGCTTCTTTTATAAGGCTGATAATTTCTTCTGTATTATAAGTTGTGTCGGCAACAGCAAGATTTGGCACTGCAGCAGCAACACGAATAAGATCGTACATTTTATAAATCACTCCTTAATGAATTAACTAAATTTTTTGAAAAGACCAACAACCTTGCCTAGTATGGTGCAATCGTCTACTATAATAGGCGACATTGCACTGTTTGCTGGTTGCAGACGTATATGATTCTTCTCTTTATAAAATCTTTTAACAGTGGAGGAGTCCTCGATTAGAGCTACTACTATATCTCCGTTTTCGGCAAACTGTTGCTGACGAACAAGAATTAAGTCTTTATCAAAAATTCCGGCTTCTATCATGCTTTCTCCACGAACTTTGAGCATGAACATATTATCATTATTAACATATTGAATTGGAAGTGGAAATGTATCTTCTATATTTTCTACAGCGAGTATTGGCGTACCTGCGGTTATTGTGCCAACAATGGGAATATGAACCAATTCTTGATTATATTCTGTAATATGCTCTGTATTTAGAACTTCAATTGCACGTGGTTTCGTAGGATCACGTCTAATATATCCTTTTTTCTCTAGACGGGAAAGATGTCCATGAACAGTTGAAGTTGATTTTAAACCAATTCCTTCACATATTTCACGTACTGAAGGTGGATAGCCTTTAATGCGTACTTCCTTTTTTATAAATTCTAATATCTGTTCTTGTTTTACAGACAAGTCAGTCATGCAATCACCTCGTTGCTTTCTATATATTATAAAGAGTATAACATAGCAGTTTATAAAATTCAAACTTGTGTTCGATTAAATTCAAAAACATATTTGAGATATAAAGCAGACTAATTATCTGTTATTCAATATATTGCCCCCATTAAAAATTTTAATAATATAAAAAGTAATATTATTAAGGTTGAACAAATAATAATTATGCCAATATACGCTGAAGAGCAAATTGAATTTTAAAAATCTAAAATATGCCTGAATAAAAAATGAATTACAAACAATAATAACTACTGCAGATGAAGTTGACTAATCTGCAAAAAAAATATATTCAGGGAGTGGATTAGAATGGATAAAAAAGCAGAGAACAAGACAGAAAAGAAAATTGACAGAAGTACAACATCAGGCTCAAGCACAAGCAAAAATTCTGAACAAAATATGAATAGAACAGAATTTGCACAGGAGTACAATTTTAACACTGACAAGCAGAGCAAAAACTGCAATACAAACAAAGCAAACAAAACTGGAAACAAAAACTCTGGACAAAAGTAAAACAATGTAAAGTAAAGCTTTATTTTTAGTAGAAGCAGCCTTAACTGTGGCATAATACCGCAGTTAAGGCTGTTTTTATATAAAAAAATAAGTATGAATTAGATTCTTAAAAAAACTTATTGACTTTTTAATTAAAGCGTGTATAATAAGTATTCGTGTCACCGCAAAAGGCGAGTGGTCAGATACAGAGAGAAAATGAAGATTTAAATGTTCTTAAAACTTTTTGAAAAAGGGTATTGACATTTTCTGAAAAGTCTGTATAATATATCAAGTGTCGTTTTGAAAGAGATTACACGGCGGGCTTGTAAGAATGTCTGAAATGCCTTGAAAGACAAGAAAAAAACTTTTAAAAAGGTATTGACAATTTCTGAAAAATCTGTATAATAAATAAGCGTGTCACCCATAAAGGTGTTCAACAAATTACCTTAAAAATTTAAACATTGAAACAAAATGTTTGAAAAAAATTCAAAAAAATGGTTGACAAACTTAAAGAAATTTGGTAAGATAATATTCGCTGACAACAACGGTTGAAAGCAAACAGATAGAAAACATTGACCTTTGAAAACTGAAC
>DPJA01000026.1 GCA_003543235.1 Lachnospiraceae bacterium | reverse complement strand
GCGGATACAAGACCTCGCCCCTACACTTATTTACCTATCGCCAGTTTAGTCATCTTTTCATCTCTATAAACCTTAAAATGTTGATTTTCCCCAATTAATCTAGTTGTATCACCCCAGGTTGTCTTTAGCCTTATGTAGTCCTTATCGGTTAAATTTTTATCAAGTTTCTTTTCATAATCATAAATTGCATCCCCTACCGGTACAACTCTGAATTTGACTTCATTTCCTTTAAGAATCCCTTGACTAATTGCCCCCGTTATAAAATCACTGGCTTTATCACTTTCTTTAACTGCTACTTCATTGATAGTCTGAGTACCAAAGTATTCTCTCACCACTTGCGTCGGTATATAGTTAATATTAATAAATGACGTTTTACCATCTTTCTTTGCTAAATCAATATTTAAAATCATACCGTCAGTAGAATACCTCCAGTATTGATTTGATATAAAGTTTCCTATTGCGTAGGCCACAAATACTTTTTTACCATTCACATCTATAACTTCCATAGGTTCAATAACATGAGGGTGACTCCCTATAATAATATCTGCACCATCACTTGCTACTTCACTAACTAGCTGTTTTTGTTTGTCGCTAGCTTGTCTCTGATATTCTGTTCCAAAATGCAACCAAGCAATTATTATATCAGCCTTACTATCCTTAGCAAACTGTATATCCTTTTTTATTTGATTTGGATCAATGATATTTACCATGTAACTGTTTTTAGGCACACCCATATTGAGAAACTCTGTATAGTTTACAAGTGCAATCTTTATGCCATTCTTGTTTAAAAATAAAACTGGATTTTCCTGTCTATCCTGGCTTGTCTTAAAAGTTCCCGTATAAGGGATTTCGTACTTTTCAATCCACTCCATTGTCTTAACTGCACCTTTTTCCCCACGATCTAAAACATGATTGTTTGAGGTCATAAAAACGTTTATACCGGCTTTCTTTGAAGCCTCTATAAATTCATGAGGATTATAGAATGTAGGATAGCCTGAATAAGCTCTATCAGAAGTTTCTTTTCCTATTGGAGTCTCAAAGCTTCCTATTACATAGTCTTTCTCTTTAAAATATTTTTTGACGTCCTTAAAAAAATAATCGAAATTATATGTATTGGATACTTCATTATAGCCAGATTTTCTTTCTGCCGTATGCATCAAAAGATCTCCAACAAAGCTTATACTTACCTTTGATACATTCTTCTCTACTACTGTCTCACTGACTTTTGTTGACACATTTAAAATCTCTTTTGATTGCGTAATCAGCAGGAAAGACATCAAATTAACAGTCAAAAATAAAATTATGGCTACAAATACCGCCCCTTTAGATCTTTTTTCCTGTTGCATCCCACTCATAAAACCCTCCAAAAACGTTATATGAATATTATATGCCTGCCTAGAGAAGTTTGCAATAAAAAAATGACTGTCGAGTTTTTACCCCGACAACCATCGTATTTTAAATTAAAACAATCCCGTTATAACCCCATTTTCATCAATGTCAATTTTCTCAGCTGCAGGTACTTTTGGAAGTCCCGGCATAGTCATAATATCTCCAAGTAAAACCACAATAAATCCTGCACCTCTTGAAATTCTAACGTCTCTAACTGTAACATCAAACCTCACAGGCCTACCTAGCAGTGCTGGATTATCGGATAAAGAATATTGAGTTTTTGCTATACATATAGGCAACTTATCCATCTCCATTTTTTCAAGCTTTGAAATTGCCTTCTCTGCATTGGGAGAATAATTTATACTGTTTCCTCCATATATTTCTTTAACAATTGTTTGAACCTTCACTTTAATAGAAAGCTTCTCATCATATAAAACCTTAAACTCAGAAGGATGTTTCAAAACTTCTACAACTTTCTCTGCAAGCTCAATCCCGCCTTCACTACCTTTTGCAAACACTTCAGAAAGTACAAATTCAGCACCCATGCTGATACATTTTTCTTTTACAAATTTAATTTCATCATTTGTATCAGTTTCAAATGCATTTAATGCAACAACAACAGGTACCCCAAACTTTTGAATGTTTTCAATATGCTTTTCAAGATTACAAAATCCATCTTTTAATGCGCTTAGATTTTCTATCTTTAATTTATCTTTTTGCAATCCACCATTATATTTTAAGGCTCTTATTGTTGCAACCAATACAACTAAATCAGGCTTAAGGCCTGATAGTCTGCATTTTATATCAAAAAACTTCTCCGCACCAAGGTCAGCTCCAAAACCAGATTCAGTTATAACATAGTCAGCAAGTTTTAATCCAAGCTTTGTTGCAACTACACTATTGCAGCCGTGAGCAATATTTGCAAAAGGTCCTCCATGAATTAGGCATGGAGTGTTTTCTAGAGTTTGAACAAGATTTGGTTTTATAGCATCCTTTAGAATCAAGGTCATTGCTCCCTGCACCTTTAAATCTCCACATGTAACAGGCTGGTCACCATAGTTATAGCCAATAATTATTCTACTCAATCTCTCCTTTAAGTCCATAAGGTCTTTTGATAAACATAAAATCGCCATAATTTCAGATGCTACAGTTATTACATAACCATCTTCTCGTGGAACTCCATGCGCCTTTCCACCAAGCCCCAAAACAATATTTCTTAAGGCTCTGTCATTCATGTCTACAGCCCTTTTCCAAACTATTTGTCTTGTATCTATGTTAAGTTCATTTCCTTGATAGATATGGTTATCAAGAGCTGCTGAAAGAAGTGCATGAGCAGTCGTAATTGCATGAAAATCCCCAGTAAAATGAAGATTAATGTCCTCCATCGGTACAACCTGCGAATATCCCCCTCCTGCAGCACCGCCTTTTACTCCAAAACTCGGTCCAAGAGATGGCTCCCTAAGTGCAATTATTGTATTCTTTCCAATCTTGTTCATAGCCTGTCCAAGTCCTACCGTAGTTGTGGTCTTTCCCTCACCGGCAGGGGTTGGATTAATTGCGGTTACTAAAACCAATTTGCCATTCTTATTATTTTTAACTCTTTCCCAAACCTCTGGCCCAACCTTAGCCTTATACTTTCCGTATAACTCAAGCTCATCCTCATCAATTCCAAGCTGTGCTGCAATTTGAGTAATTTTCTTCATTTGTGCCTTCTGAGCAATTTCTATATCTGTAAGCATAGTACCCCCTGATATGTTAGATTGTTAATTAGTCCTTCAGCTCATATATCGACTATACATCGGTCTTCTTCAAATAGTTTTTTATTTTAAATATTTCATAGGATCTGTAGGCACTCCATTTTTCCTAACTTCAAAGTGAAGGTGTGGGCCAGTACTGTGCCCAGTGCTTCCTATCAAAGCAATCTGATCACCTTTTGATACACTTTGCCCTACTTTAACTAAAAGTTTGCTACAGTGTCCATAATAGGTTACGAGTCCATTCCCATGTCCAATCTTTACAAGATTTCCATAACCACTTTCTACACCCGAGAAAATTATCTTTCCTCCATCTGCAGCGTATATAGGCTGACCCATCTTACCTGAAATATCTACACCTTCGTGAACACTTCCCCATCTATAACCAAACCTTGATGTAATGCTGCCAAAAACAGGAACCTTAAAAGCTCCTGTTCCAGTTTTGGCTACATTAGCTTTAGTTCCAATTGCTATAACCTCGGTCTTAGCTTCTTGGATTAGTTGCTCATTTAAAACAGTCCTTGACACCTCAACTCCATTTTGCTTTACTATCTGTATTTTGTATAGTTTCTTTCCAATAGTTCCGTACGCTAAAACTTTTCTTTCTCCTTTTACTCTATTTGGATCACTTTCAAATTTCGTCTCATAAGGGGTATCCTCTTTTATTTGGGTATACTCAATTGTCTTAACATTAACAATACTTTTTGGCGCTACTAGCCTAATTACTTGCCCAGGCTTTAGGCAATCGCCAATATCAGTGTTAATCTCTGCAAGCTTTTCAACCAACATGTTATTATTATCTGCAATTTCCCATAAAGTGTCTCCTCGTTTTACTGTATATTCTTTCACTGTATTTACACTTGTAAGAAGCATTGAAACTGCACCTTGTTCACTTTGAATCATTTCCGGCATTACATATATATCAGCTATTTTTACATCCTCACTGAACTGCGCATTTCGTTCCTGTTTGGAATCAAATTTTAATTTTATACTATTTAAAACTATCTGTGCCGTATCATTATCTTTTACTATTGCTTTTGCTTCTCCATCTACAGTTATTGCTTTAACCTTAACCAAAGAATCGGTATGAGCCTCAATAGCTTCTGCAACTTGCTTCTCAGAAGCTATTGCATTGCTCGGTAATAGCCGCATTTTATAAGATAATTCACCTTTAATCCTTATATCTTTCTTATATACATTTTTCCATTTATTTTGTAGTTTAGATAAAGCACCTTCAAAGCTTTTTTTATTTGGAACAATCGCAATTGAAGCTTTATTAAGACTTACAACCACTACAGGTCTAATCTTAATCTGAAGTATTAATGTAACAAGAAGTGTTGTAATAATTATTGCAACAGCGTACTTATTATATATATTCTTTTTTCTTGGAGTAAAGTTTGTTATTGACTTCCATTCATTCTTTTCTACATTAAACTCATTCGAATCTTCACGGCTACATAAACTTTCTTCAGCTTTATCAGAAGATTGGCCATTATCAGCTTTAGACGATTTTTCATTAGCCATTTTAAGCTCCTTTCAGCCCTCTTAATATAATACTATTATAGTATGTAAGCAGTATAATGTTAAACATTTTGTTTGTATTTGTAACTATATAGAATCTACTAAGTATATTACATTTTTACCAGCCACCATAGGCGGCTGAAGGAGAGAGCTTTGTGCAGGGACACCCTGCGACTCGTCAGAGCTTATCTGCACTCTTTTATGTAAAATGCTTAGTAAGAATTATATAATATTATTTCCGTTTTTTATATTTTCATAAGTCCCATTAATGAAACAATATAATTTAATCAAAAAATAACCTTTTAATAAAGTTTTATATTCTCGTGTTACGGGGATATAGGTTAAGTATTTCCCCATGACAGTAATATTCCTATCCTATCCTTAATATTATTAATACATGCTCCTGTTTTTAACCTGCACTTCACTTTCCAACATAATTCTACCCAGCCTCTTACCCCTTCACCGAACCTCTTTATATTCTTACAATTAGTATGTTTCTCTCCTGATATCCTAATTACTCCAATTTGCCCTCTAAATCTTGGTTCTAGTAGCAGAAATTATAACTGGACATAATGTAATTAGATGAGTAAAATAGTTTTTGCTGGTTAACATAAATATCGATATTGCATGACAATAACTCTGATTTCTCGAAATTCCGGCGCTTGTGCATACTATTATTACGTAACTTTTACTTCTCCATTACATTACGATTACATTCCACACAAATATAATCGCGCATGTTATTATGTTAACTAGCATGAGGTTTCAATCAAGGAATAGGAGGAGGTGAACATTGCTTGGTGTCTGGTATACCTAACCAAATGCGTCAAGCTACAAAATGGGCAACATTTTAAACACCAATATTAAATTATTAAAAAAATTCAAGGAGGAAAACAAAATGAGAAAGTCCACAAGAAGAATTCTTGCTATAGTTTTAGCTGTAACAATGATTCTTACTTCAATGGCAACTGCTGTATTTGCAGCAGAAACCAGCAACGATGCTTCAACTTACGCAGATAGTGCAAATATCCTTAAAGGATTTGGCATCTTCGTAGGTGACGAAAATGGTGACTTAATGCTTGAACAACAATTAACAAGACAGGATGCAGTTATTATTGCTCTTCGTTTGATGGGCAAGCAAGATGTAGAATTTGAAACCTATGAAATGCCTTCAGATTTTACAGACATTTTAGATGAATACTACCTACCTATTATAGGTATGGCACAAGATTTAGGATTAGTAGAAGGTATGGGAGATGGAACATTTGGTTTCGATCAATTAGTTACAGCTCAACAACTTGAAACAATACTTCTAAGAGCATTGGGATTTGAAATTACAGATGATATTTACGCAGACGTTCACCAAATGGCTCAAGAAATGGGATTAACAAATCTTGTAACAGCTGATGGAACAACAGAAATCACTCGTGATATAGTTGCTCAAATGATGCTTAACACATTAAACACAAATGTTAAAGACACTGAAGAAAAACTTGGTGTTCAACTTGGTTTTATGGAAGAAGAACCACAATTAGCAGCGCTTGAA
>DPJA01000013.1:2381-6291 GCA_003543235.1 Lachnospiraceae bacterium | reverse complement strand
CGGGGAGTACGCTAGACCAAGCAACTGCAGACGGAATATCAAATGCAGTATTGTATCAAGTTGTAGCAACAACAGGGCGAGGGAAATCACATACAGTAACGTTGGATACAGGTAAGAAAGACTATAGTGATGCAGCGCTTGATGCTGGGAGTTACAAAGTATATGTGCTTGCGGTGGGTAAAGCAGGATATGCAGGTAAGCTCTCGGTGGCGAGTGGGAATGTGACGCTGGATTAAAACAGCGTAGGGGCAGAGGCCTTGTGTATGCCCTTTTTGAATGGCTTGTGGGAAACAGTTAACGCAAGAACCGGTACCGCGTTAACTTAAGGTATATGTCCTTTCGGTGGGTAAAGCAGGATTTGCAGGCAAGTTATCGGTGGCAAGTGGGAATGTTACGCTGGAATAGGTTGAAGCGATAATTTAATTCGATGAATCCGAGTCTTGATATTGTAACAGATGACTGAACTGTTGTTATGTATTAAAGGGGTAGCCTTATAGGCTACCCTTTCTGATATCAATGGAGCTTGTGAATGTATAATTCATTCCCGAGTTATTATCCCAGTTGTTGGCGCTGTCTTTGAAGCAGATGTTTAGATTACCTGTTTTTTTAACAGGAATGTTTGTTTCAAAAGTAGTGCCCATAGTTTTATCCATAGGATAATTTTCAACACTTTCCCAGTTATAATTGCTTCCATAGCCTACAAATGCATAAACCTGAGAAGCACCACTTTGAGGTAGTAAGCCATTATAAGTGAGTTTGATACTATTTCCTGTTAACTCGGAAGCTGAAACTCCATTACTAGAATAAGAACTTTGAGGTGTCATAAAGTCTGAGATTTCTTTTGCAAACTCATGAGCATAGGATGAGATGTTGTTCACTGACGCATTGTACTTATTGCTACCCTTTTTAAAAAAGTTAAAAAAGTCCATTTCACAACCTCCTATCTAATGCTTATTCTTATCCTAAATTAGTTTGTTCAATTTTGAGGATAATATATTGAGAAAAAAAGACAAAAAATTCTGGCTGCGCTTATTTAGAAGTTATTATTTACTCAATTTTAAGACCTTTCCACATCTTGTTCACCTTATCCTTGACGTTCTGTGACATTTCAATATCATCCGGCCACTCTCTAGTATGTCCTTCTTCAGGCAGCTTTTTTGTTGCATCTATGCCCATTTTATGACCGTAAAGTGGAAGCGGAGATGCATGATCTAGCGCATCGAGCGGTCCATCGACTATTACTACATCTCTTTGTGCATCAATATTATTGAACACCTTCCATGCAACACTTGAAAGATCATATGGGTCAATATTTTCGTCAACGACTATTATCATTTTGGTGAACATCATCTGACCCATGCCCCAAAGTGCGTGCATTATTTTCTTTGCATGACCTGGATATGATTTTTTAATTGAGACAATTGCACAGTTGTGAAAAACTCCTTCAAGAGGTAGGTTCATGTTGACTATTTCAGAGTGAACAAGCTTTAACATTGGTAAAAATATTCTCTCGGTTGCCTTACCGATATAGCAATCTTCCATCGGAGGTTTTCCTACAATGGTTGCAGGGAATACAGGGTTTTTTCTGTGAGTTATACATTCAACATGAAAAACAGGATACATGTCAGCTAATGAATAATATCCTGTGTGATCACCAAATGGTCCCTCCATTCGTAATTCATCTATATCAACATACCCTTCTAGAATAAACTCAGCATTTGCAGGAACCTCTAAATCATTGGTTATGCATTTTACAATTTCAAGTGATTTTTTGCGAAGAAATCCTGAAAATATATATTCACTTATATCTTTTGGAATGGGTGCAGTTGCAGAATAAAGTGTTGCAGGATCGCAGCCTAAGGCAACTGAGACGGGCATTCTTTTATAACCTGTCTTCTTATATAAGGTATGATGACTTTTACCATCTTTGTGCATATGCCAGTGCATTCCTGTTGTTTTTGCATCATAAAGGTGCATTCTATACATACCCATATTGTATACCCCTGTCTCGGGATTTTTCGTAACCACGAGCGGCAAAGTAAAAAAGCGTCCCCCATCTTGCGGCCAGCATTTTAAGACAGGAAGCTTTGTAAGGTCAGGGTCTTTTACAATAACTTCCTGACAAGTTGCTTTATTAACTTTCGTTGGGAAAATTGATGCAAGTTTTGAAAGTTTAGGTAGAGCTTTCATTTTATTTAAAAAGCCTACATACGAGTTAACATCTAGATAATCTAATATTTCTTTTCCAATATCATCTAAGCTGTCAACTTCAAGAGCAAGCTGCATTCGCTCATAGCTCCCAAGAGTATTTATGAGAACTGGAAACTCCGAGCCTTTTACGTTTTCAAATAAAAGTGCAGGACCACCACTTTTCATAACCCTGTCAGCAATCTCAGTTATTTCGAATTCTGGGTCGACTTCGACCTTTATTCGTTTTAATAGTTTTTTTTGCTCAAGTGTTTTTATAAAATCCTGAAGGTCTTTATATGCCATATTTATCTCCATTATTGTTAAATTATGTTTTTAATGTTATAATAACGATTGCATGATGTCAATGAAGTGGAGGATTAAATGAAATTAATAAGAAATTTTTTTGAACTTGTAAAATTCGAACATACCCTTTTTGCTCTTCCATTTGCATATATGGGTGGAGTGCTTGCTGATGGAGGAAGTGTATTTAAGTGGATTTTGGTCACACTTGCAATGATAGGAGCAAGGACTGCGGGAATGTCTTTAAATAGGCTTATTGACAGAAAAATTGACGAGAAGAATCCGAGGACTAAAAACAGGATACTTCCATCAGGAAAGATGAAAAATTCAACAGTTTGGCTAATTGTTATACTTTCGCTTGTTTTATTTCTATGGTCTGCATATTTATTAAATCCACTATGTTTTATATTATCTCCAACTGCACTAATTTTACTTTTTTTATATTCATATTTAAAAAGATTTACATACTTATGCCATATAGTATTAGGAATAATTTTAGGTGCTGCGCCTGTCGGCGGGTGGATTGCAATGACCGGTAGACTGGACATTGCACCGATTTTGCTTGGCGTAGCTGTAATATTTTGGACCGCAGGGTTTGATATTATTTATGCATGCCAAGATTATCAGTTTGATATAAAGGAAAAGCTATTCTCAATACCGACAAAATTTGGAGTATCAAAGGCACTTATTATTTCAGAAATGTTTCATGTGATAACCATATTATTAATTTTTTATGTAGGATTTATACTTGGGTTAAACTTAATTTATTTTATGGGTGTAATAATAGTTGCAGGACTTATAGCTTATGAACATTACCTTGTAAGACCTGAAAAACTTAATAGTATTCAAAGGGCTTTTTTTGTAATAAATTCATGGGTGAGTGTAATATTACTCATATTTACGTTGGTTTCAAAGATGGTGAATATATGAAATATACAGCTTTTAATAATCATTCGGATGAAAAGAGTTCTTTTGTAAAAAGCACATTTGACAATATTTCGAAAGAGTATGATTTATTAAATGGAATATTAAGTTTTGGTGTCTATAAGCTTTGGCATAAGCGTGTTATGAAGGAAAGTGGGCTAAATATTGGTGGAAGTGTTATTGATTTTTGTACGGGGACAGGTGAGCTTTTATTAAAGTTTAATAGAAAGTTTAAACTATCCAAAGGCATAGGTATTGATATTTCGCCTCAAATGCTTAAAATTGCGAAAGAAAAAATAGATGGTCTTAAGCTGAATAATCATTTAAAGCTTTATGAAGTCTCAGCAGAGAAGACCGGCCTTGACGAAAAGGCCGGATGCTCAACAATTGCGTTTGCACTTAGAAATGTAAAGGATGTAGGAATAGTTTTTGCTGAAATGGCAAGAGTTACGAAGGATGGAGGAAAGATCCTTGCATTGGAGCTTACGACACCTCG
>DPJA01000013.1:0-2354 GCA_003543235.1 Lachnospiraceae bacterium | reverse complement strand
AATTTAATACAGTGACTGTCACTGTGTTAAATTGTGTGATATAATTTTGGACATAAAACATTTGGGGGAATTTGAAATGAAATGGTCAAATAAAATAGCTAATACAATTGAATGGTCAGGAGAAATATCAAATCGTGAGCAAAAAGAGAAGGCAGCAGAGTTTATTGCAAAGAGGGTTAAAGATGGTGATGTAATAGGCGTTGGCTCAGGATCAACAGCTTTTTTGGCAGTTGTGGCAATTGCAAAAAGAATGAAAGATGAAGGACTGTCAATAACCGCCATACCCACATCTAATGAGGTATCACTAACTTGTTCTATTTTAGGAATACCAACTACTACGCTATT
Source organism: Lachnospiraceae bacterium (assembly GCA_003543235.1). Lineage (GTDB taxonomy): Bacteria > Bacillota > Clostridia > Lachnospirales > Anaerotignaceae > UBA8514. The sequence continues at coordinate 2,009 of DPJA01000013.1, read as the reverse complement.
ACAGAAGAAGCCTGATTGGGCATTTGATGGAGCTGATGAAGTCGACCAAAACAACAGCCTTATAAAGGGTCGAGGAGGCGCAATGTTTGCAGAAAAGCTTGTAATTTCAAGCTCCCCTGAGAGTTATATCTTAGTTGATGAATCAAAGCTTGTCTCATATCTAGGAGAAAAATTTCCGGTTCCAGTTGAAGTAGATCCAAGAGCTATTAATCTAGTTGAGACCAAGTTAGGAGATTTTAAAGCGACTGAGATAAAACTTCGACCAGCAAAAGGTAAAGATGGCCCTGTTATTACTGAGGCAGGAAATGTAATCTTAGATGTTCGCTTCGAAAAAATAGGATATGATTTTGAAAAGGAAATTAAGGCAATACCAGGAGTAATCGAAACTGGATTGTTTACAGGATACGATCTTAAGATAGTAAAAGGATGAGGGACTGGTTTTATGAGAAAGAACATAATTATAACTGGAGCGTCAAGGGGAATCGGAGCGGAGACTGCAAGGCTTTTTGCACAGAATGGGTGTAATGTTATAATTAATTATAATAAATCTGAGGCTGAGGCAATAAAACTTCGTGAAGAAATTATACAAAAGGGTGGAGTCGCGGAGATATTTAAAGCTGATGTCTTAAAACGCGAGGAAGTTGACTCAATGATCGAATTTTGTATAAGTCAGTTTGGTGGGATAGATATATTGGTCAATAATGCCGGCATAGCTAAATATGGGTTATTTATGGATATAACTGAGAAAGACTGGGATGAAACAATAAATATAAATTTAAAAGGAGTATTCAACTGCTCTCAAAGCGTAATAGGTCATATGATAAACCGAAAAGAGGGGAAAATAATAAACATTGCTTCAATTTGGGGAATGGTTGGTTCATCTTGTGAGGTGGCCTATTCTGTTTCAAAAGCAGGAGTAATTGGATTAACTAAAGCTCTTGCAAAGGAACTTGGACCTTCAAATATACAAGTAAACTGTGTTGCGCCAGGAGCTATTAATACAGATATGAATGTAAACTTTTCTAAGGAAGAAATGAAAGATTTTATAGATGCGACGCCTCTTATGAGACTAGGAAAGCCAATTGAAATTGCAGAAGTTGTACTCTTCCTTGCAGAAAAGGCAGATTTTATTACAGGACAGATTATAAGTCCAAATGGTGGATACGTTATCTGAAATTATAAAAGCTGATAAAAAAATTTTACATAAGAGGTAACAAAGTTATTATCACCCTCATAATATATATTAGAAATTATATGAAGGGGTGAATTTTATGAGTTTTTGTACTAACACACCAGGTTCAATTAAAGAATTGTTAGAGTTGTTAATTGAAGAAGAAGTTACTATTGTACTAAAATCAGGAGAAACTGAATGTGTAGAAATTGAAGCAGTTGTAGGGAATCTTCTTGTAGCTACAATTGAAGGACATAAATGTGGTGAACGCTTTAAGTTTATAGATATTTGCTGCATCTGTGCCGTTATAGTAGAATGCGAAGATATATTAGAAAATATTTTAAGAGACTGGAAATGTAAATGTTAATCAACATAACTTAAGTTATATACGCAAGATAATTCAGAATCCCAGCCATATAGGCTGGGATTTTTGCAATCATGTAACTTCCATTAGCAAGAATTATCAATTTAAATAAGCTGAAAACTTGCAAAAGCAACATTTCAGAAATAAGGGGGGAGTGCTACATAGGCTGCGATGCGGTATTAGAATGTATACATTAAATATTATGTGAAATGGCAAAAAATAATACTTGAATTATATTAAGGTAATGTGTATAATGTATTAGTGTCTACAAAAAGAATCCGATGGATTGTAATTGAATAATCTGTCAATGCATGTAAAACGGAGAGATGGCTGAGCTGGTCTAAGGCGCACGACTGGAAATCGTGTGTTGGGTTAAACCGACCGAGGGTTCGAATCCCTCTCTCTCCGCCAACAGATTTGCCGTACTAGATGGGGAGGTAGCGGTGCCCTGTACCTGCAATCCGCTATAGCAGG
>DPJA01000018.1 GCA_003543235.1 Lachnospiraceae bacterium | reverse complement strand
CAGCAAAGTGGAAGAGCAAGGCTTACGGGCATTTGTCTGGAACATCGAAAAGACAATTTAGGGAAAAATCTAAATTCAGTTTTTCTTATAGGGTTCGCGTATTTCAAATGTCCGTTGATGTTGTTTAAGCTTGCATGTCTTCGTAATAATAAAATCAAGCCGCATTACAAAAATAATTGATTGCAATACACGCATGCAAAATGAATAAATACAACACAAAGAAATATATTCTCACAAAAGGACTTGACGAATATTTCTTAGGCGTTCATAAAGCCTGGAAATTTACTATTCTCTTTTTTAAGGAAGTATTTAAAAGACCTTTTCATTTTCGTGAAGTAATTAACCAGAGTTTTGAGATAGGTCTCAAATCGCTGGCATTAATCTCTCTTACAGGTTTCATTGTCGGCATCGTTTTCACAAAACAATCGCGGCCTTCTTTAGAAAATTTTGGTGCAACATCGTGGCTGCCATCTTTAGTTGGCATAGCAATAGTAAGAGCATTAGGCCCATTGGTAACAGCGCTCATATGTGCAGGCAAAGTGGGTTCAGGCATAGGTGCAGAACTGGGTTCCATGAAAGTTACGGAGCAGATTGATGCGATGGAAGTATCGGCAATTAATCCGTTTAAATATCTGGTTGTTACCCGTGTGATAGCCACGACTATCACCATTCCCGTGCTTGCATTGTATTGTAGCTTTATCGGACTCTATGGTTCTTACATAAATGTTCACTTCGAAGAAATCATAAGCTTTACTAGCTTTTATCAAAATGCTTTCAAAAGCATTAGCTTTCTTGATATATTTTCATCTGTATCCAAATCAGTTGTTTACGGATTTACTATTGGTATCGTTGGTACTTATAAAGGATTTAATGCCACTCTTGGGACCCGTGGCGTTGGCAAAGCTGCAAACCAGGCTGTTGTACTTGCCATGTTCCTGATATTTATTGAAGAAATAATTATTGTCCAAATAGCCAATTGGATCCGGTATTTTTAACCATGGGAAACATGAAACAACATATCATCAATAAAGAGGAAAAGGTTATCTCTATTTCCGGATTATATAAATCATTTGATGACTTACAGGTTTTAAAAAATATTGACTTTAATTTGTTTAAAGGCGAAAATGTTGCAGTGCTTGGTAAGTCCGGTTCAGGAAAATCCGTTTTAATAAAAATTATTGTGGGCTTGCTTAAACCCGATAAGGGCGAAGTGCTTGTTCTGGGAAAACCTGTAGATCAATTGACCGATAAGGAATTAAATAAATTACGGCTACGTATTGGATTCTCATTTCAGAACAGCGCCCTGTACGATAGTATGAATGTTTATCAGAACCTTGCATTTCCGTTAACCATGAATTTGAAAAATCTCACTAAGAAAGATGTAGATTATGCCGTTGATGAAGTTCTGGATGCAGTGGGTTTAAAAAATAAGATTAAACAAATGCCTTCTGAACTCTCCGGCGGGCAACGCAAGCGAATAGGTATTGCACGCACATTAATTCTAAAGCCTGAAATAATGTTATACGATGAACCTACATCGGGACTTGATCCTATCACAAGCAATGAAATTATTGAACTTATCAATGAAGTTCAGCAACAATATAATACCAGTTCGCTCATTATTACACACGACCTTACCTGCGCCAAGAATACGGGAAACCGGATAGCCATGTTGTTTGAGGGCAATTTTTTAAAGATTGGAACTTTTGAAGAAGTGTTTGATAACGATGATGAACAAATGAAAGGTTTTTATAATTACAATTTTATACGATAAGCGATGAATGAATCTCCAAATCGACGTGCGGTAGTAGTTGGACTTTTTGTTATCATAGGGTTGACATTTCTTTTAGGAGGAATTCTTCTGGTTGGCAACTTGCATGAAACTTTTAATAATAAAATCGGAGTTTTTTCACTTTTTGATGATGTAAACGGTTTACAAAAGGGTAATAATGTTTGGTATTCCGGTGTAAAAATCGGAACAGTGAGCAACCTGAGTTTTCATGGAAAATCGCAGGTAGAAGTAAAAATAGATATTGAAACAAAAACACGAAAATACATTCGTAAAGATGCCAAGGTTAAAATCAGCAGTGATGGATTTATTGGCAATAAAATTCTGGTAATTTATGGAGGCACCGAAAAGTCTCCGGAAGTGGAGGAAGGAGACACCTTAGAGGTGGAGAAATCTTTTTCTTCCGTAGAAATAATTAATACTCTTCAGGACAATAATAAAAATATTCTGGTTATTACCAACGATCTGAAAACCATTACTAAAAAGCTGGCTGGTGGCGAAGGAACAATCGGGAAACTTCTGAACGACAGTTCGGTATATACAAACATTAATGCAGCAACTGCATCACTTAAAATTGCATCGGCAAAAGCACAGCTATTGCTTGGCTCGCTGGAAACTTTCAGTTCAAACCTAAATAAAGAAGGCACATTGGCCAACGAATTGACAAGAGATACGCTGGTTTTTAAATCAGTGAAAGCTTCTGTTATGCAATTTCAGCAATTGGCCGATACGGCATCTGTGTTCATCTCAAATCTCAAACAGGCAGGTAGTAACCCTAATTCTCCGATTGGGGTGATGCTTCACGATGAAGAATCTACAGCGCGCTTAAAAGAAACTATTAAGAACCTGGAGAGCAGTTCAAAAAAATTAGACGAAGACCTTGAAGCTGCGCAACACAATTTTTTACTCAGAGGTTTTTTTAAGAAAAAAGTAAAAGATGCTAAAAGTGAAAACAAGACAAATTGAAAATCATGTATGAACTTATAGATAAAATCTCAACACTATTTAAAGAATATGGTATAAAAAGCATAGTGATGGATGATATTGCCAAAGAACTTATAATATCAAAGAAAACTCTTTATAAACATTTTGAAAACAAAGAGGATGTGATTTATAAAGTAGCGCAATTTGAGATGAAAAATGAACTCAGTGAATTAAAAAAACTGTGCATCAGGCACGAACATGCAATTAACGAATTGCTAATGATTAGTAAATACATTATTCAGCGAAATTTTTCGATTAATTCTTCACTCATATTTAATATGACTAAATATTATCCTGTAATATGGGAAGAGATTATGCACAAAAGGAAAGAATTAATCCTTAATCTTATTAAAGAAAATATTCAGAAGGGGATACAGCAAAATATATTCAGGAAAGATATAGACTTTAATGTCATTTCAATCTTTTATTCTTTCCTGCTCGACATTAAAAGTATTAAAATGTATAATGATGAATTTAAAGATGGCTTTGAAAAAGTTTTTAATTTAATATTCATGTATCATATTCGCGGAATAGCTACACAAAATGGAATATAATATTTTGAAAAACAATTCATTAA
>DPJA01000037.1 GCA_003543235.1 Lachnospiraceae bacterium | reverse complement strand
TGACCTCGGTATATTCAAGGTTATGAAATAAAACTTTTGTTAAACACGTTTTACATTTTATAATGATTCCTTTTTCTTTTTCATCAGCAGTATCAGCACAAGCCTTTTCTAAGATGGGTATAAGCCCTTCTTTTCTGATTGGCTTTAAAAGATAATAAAAAGCATTGACCTTGTAGGAATCCACGGCAAACTCTCGTGATGAGGTTAAAAATACTATTTTAGAAATGTTGTTTTTCTTTCTAATTTCTGTTGCAACCTCAATACCCGTCATCAAAGGCATTACAACATCTAAAATTAAAAGATCGTAGCTTAAACCATTTTCCATTGCCATAAGCAAATCCAAGCTGCTCGAAAAGGTGTCGCATTTAATGTTGAATCTAGAGCTATGAGAAGCCTTAAACTTCTCTACGATTTGTTTTATCTGTAATAGATGATTAAGCACCTGCACTCATAGAGTTAAAGGAGAGTGGAGAAGGCTAGTGGATAATATCAATCAAAATAACGGAGGCGTAAAACAATGAAGAAACTGAGCCTACTTTTAGCACTGATGCTGACCTTGATGATGACCGGGTGCGCAACCATGAAAGACGCAACTATGTCAAACAATGCCGCCCCCAAAGACACAACAGTTACAAGCACTACAAGCGACGGGGTGGAAGACAAGGTGAGAACTGGCGATATTCAGTATAACTTTACCAAAGTAGCCTACTCTGATCAGAATGTTAAGATTAACTATCCGCGAATCAATAATTTAAGTGACAGTGGCAAACAGCAAAGAATCAACGAACTGATCAAGACATCGGTCTTGGAAGTCCTGAATGATTATAAAGACTCAATTAGCAATTTGAGCTTGACAATGGATTATGAGGTTAAATACAAGGGCGCAGATTTGCTAAGCATTGAATATTTGGGTCTTGCTAATGTGAAAGATGCTGCCCATCCGGTCAATGTGATTCAGACCACAAATATCGACTTAGAAAAAGAAAAACAGCTTGTATTCAGTAACGTGGTGACGGTTAACGACAGCTTTGTGAAAAAAATCAAGGCAGGTAAATATAAAGCCTATCGCTCAGACTTGGATCTGGAAGCGGCAGGAGCGCTTAAGGATGTATTGGATGGTTTTGGTAACCAGGATCTGGTAGAAAGCTTTAAACCACCGACAGCAAAGTTCTATTTCACAAAAGATTCACTGGGCGTAAGCACTGAGGTAGCACATGCAGTAGGCGATCATTTGGAAATGGAGTTGGAATATAAGTCTCTGGGGGGACTGCTCTTAGTGAAGCCTCAAGGTTCTGCTGAAAACTCCGGCAGTACTTTAAATGTTTCTGCGGTCAGCACCCCGACTGTCGCTCCCAGGTATATTTTTGAAAGCAAAGATGATATTCAAAACAAAATTAAATCTAAAGTTGGAATAAATACATATCATGAAGAACCTACTTCGTTAAAAGATAAAAATACAATAACACTCAATGGTTTAATGAAGGGAGAATTTGTTGAAATTGTTGTAGAAGGAGAGATCAAGGATTTTAAGTATGTAGAATTAAAATGGGACGACAAACAAAATACAATGATAGAGACAAGAATTATTAATAAGTTTGATAAACTAATCAATCAAACTATTGTAATAAAAACATATATGCCAGACGGTATACCCTCTGAAAAAATTGAATGGAAGACTATATCTGGAAAATCGTTTGAATTTATTATTGCAGAAAATGATTTAAAAAATAGGTAAAAAGGAAGAGGCTATCGCAGAAGAGCAAACCTAGATTCATCTATACCACATCCCATCTATGCAGGTAAAGAACTTGCTTTTGTACGTGTGCAGTGGTTAACAAGCATGTTTACTACAGGATGATGCTTGCCTTAAAGACTCTGTCCTCGGCTGCTGTTCTCGAGTTTGTTTGAAAAATCGTAGAATCAAAAAATATGCTGAAAGAGTCAAAATAAAGATCAGAACAGTGTTCCTTAAAATATTTCCAATGATCACATTGTCCAAATTATACATACTAGCAGAATAAAGTTGCACAGAGTATGAAATCGGGATCATGGAAAATCCTATCCAGCCTTTGTCGGAGTTGCGCATCATGTAAAGAAATGGCGGACGGATATACTTCAAAATAAGAAACCATGCAGGCAGATACAGGATATAACAAACAATGATCACGATTTCCCTGCTGGAGCCAAAAAAATATGAAATAATAAGTCCTACAAGAGAAAACGACGAGGTAATAGCGACGAGTGTCCAATGAACAAAAAATACCTTAATTGGTTTGAACTTTGATATAAACACAAATGCTAAAAATACTGGAAGGTGGACAAGAAGGGGATATAGTTTCATAAAAGTTGCATACCCGAAATTGAGCAAAACAGACCCATCACAAATTAGCACGACAGTTACATAAAGCCCCAACAGATAGCGGTCCTTTTTGTGCTTTATCTCACAATCCAAAAGCATATACATCACGCTGATTGCGAAAATAAGGGTTAGAACCGATACCAATCTTATATAATCCATCATATTGTGTAACTCCTATTCGTCTTCCAATTTTAATCCTGTCACCTGAGTTCCTTTCCTATATTTGTTCCATTATACTAAAACCGTTAAAGAAAACACCAAAAACGTCTAAAATCACACTTCATGACGAAAAACAACCGTTTAATGCGGGTGGCAATTTATTTCAAATATTTATTGCTATAATTTTAATGAATCCAAATAGAAAATAATATTTAAAGAGAGTACCTCTAGCTAACATATTAAGGATTAAGACTTGGCTTCTGCCAAGTCGATTTTTATTTAGGGTAAACATTCTTTTACGCATGAACGCGAGCATAAATTGTCGTAGCCATGTAATAAAAACCAAAAACATGATTTAAATCACAGCCGCATTTTTGTATTCCCTGTATGCTTAAAAAAGAGAGGCACTTTTTTTATTGATTGTATACAGGCTGCTTAATAGAAAGACCAAGACTGTGTGGCTTAATCTAAAATTGAATTATGAGTAACTATAAGTAACTCTACTTATAGATTTTGTAGGTTTATTCGACAAAAAATCTCCAAAGTTGTACTTTTCGCCGGCCATGAGAGAAAAAGTTGAGAGGGGATGGATAGGGCATGAGAGATATGGTTGATATTGTATATTATCCTACGCCTTCGATAGAACGCCTTTATTTGGAGTTGACCAACCGTTGTAATTTGTCTTGTGAAATGTGTTACCGCCATAAATGGAGAGAACTTTTGGGCGATATGTCGACAGATCTTCTAAGCTCTATTGTGGGTGAGGTATCCACTTTTCCAGATCTTAAAGAAGTGATTCTGGGAGGTATCGGTGAACCGACGATTGCTAATAATTTTCGACAAGCGGTGGAAATGTTCGCNNCAGACGTTTGATGCTATCCGGCATCAAAATATACAAGGTATCTTGGAAAGCACACGTCAAATAGCAAAGCGAAGGGTAAATGGGAAGCCGGAGATTGTATGGGAATTCCTAGCTATGAAGAGCACGCTCCCCTATTTGGTTGAGACTGTGCGCCAGGCTTCACAACTGGGAGTAAATCGGATCTTCGTCTCTCACATTCT
>DPJA01000030.1 GCA_003543235.1 Lachnospiraceae bacterium | reverse complement strand
TTGAGGTTAAGTTCAAACTGTATGTACCTAATGGCAGTAATGATGAATTTGAACCGCTAACCTTAACTGAAACCTTGAAAAATGTCTACGACAACTACAAAGACGCTGTATAGAACGAAAGCCTGTGAGCTAATGCTCATGGGCTTTTCTAATGCAATAAACCATATCAAATAATTATACACAATAGCAACTTGTAATAAATGATAATAATTACCCCATTAGAAAGCTATTAACGTAAGTCAACCTGTATAACATAAAGCTTTTACGTCTGGTAACTATTGTTTTGTAAGTAATCAATTACAAATTTTTCTTAGAAAAGAGGTAAAGAAATGAAAAATAAGACTATAAAAAGGTATATGACCGTAGGAATACAAAAGGAAATACCTCCAGAACTTCAATTTTTTCTATGGGAGCTACAAATAAATAAGCGTAAAGAAAGCGAAAACTTTGACTACCTCCAAATATACTCCCTGTTAAGGCTTTCCAGTTCCCTACAAGCCATTGAGCATACCGCAGAAGTACCAAAGCATCATGATGTCTATTACATAGAAACAGCAAAGCCTATAGACAGTAAAGTATACATTATAACAGATGAATACGAGGATTGCTTGGTTGAAACCATGCTCTTCCCATCAGAAAGATAGCCTATAATTTTCCTTAGGTGGCGTCCTTCCATGGAAAAAAAGCGTCCCAAAATAGGCAAAACAAGGGGCTTCAAGGCAAATGTTGGGGTCAAATAAAGCCAATCTCTTGCCAAACGCAGGCATCCATGTAAGCCACTGCAATGGGGCAAAGGCAAAACATCACAAACCACAGCATTTTGCATAAAAAATCCACGAAATCACCTAAAAAAGGTTACTTCGTGGATTTCTTAAATGGAGATGAGGAGAATCGAACTCTTTTCACCATATGGTTATAAAATGTACCAGAATGTTAAACAGTGCCTTTTTATCACGGTTTAGGCAATTTAAATTCTCCTCACATACCATAAAATGTTATGGTGTTTTATGCAGTTTTATAGTGTGAAATGTACCAAAAATGTACCAAATTAGTGATTTTAGTTTCTTCTCATTTAAGTGTTATTAAGTTTGCACTGCTTTTCCTCTAACATGATCTTCTATGTTTTATACATCTCAAATACAAAATGCGACGTCAAGAGAAATGGCATAATTACCATCCTCAAACCCGAATTTTTTAGTCGACAGTTCTATGGCATCGTCCGCCTGTTCTTATTATAAAGCTAGTATTCCAAATAGCTCAAGCTGTTTTGTAACCGTTCTTCCAAATATTCTGCAACCATTTCTATCATTACCGCCGATGAATTCTCCCGATAATAACTATCAAAAGCTTCGTAATACTTTTTTCTGTCCGTAAACTTCACATTGATTGGAGGATAACCATTCTGCATCAAAAACAGATTAAGAATCAATCTACCAGTACGACCGTTTCCATCAACAAAAGGATGAATGCCTTCAAACTTTAAATGGAACAATGCCGCACTCTCAATTGGGTGCAGTTTTTTATTGTTAAATTCCTTAATAAGTTTTTCCATCAATTCTGGTACTATTAAAGGCTCAGGTGGCTCGTGAAAGGCGCCCATAATACGCACAGGAATACGGCGGTAAACGCCTCTATCCTCGGGTCTATCCATTAATACCAATGTATGAATTTGCTTAATAATATACTCTGAAAAAGGAATTTTATCTTTAACCAAATCCTGTACATACAAAAATGCATCCCTATGCCCTGCTGCTTCCAAATGATCTTTCAAAGGTTTCTTATCAATGGTTACACCTTCTAAAACCATGGCTGTTTCTTGCAGTGTAAGGGTATTACCCTCAATAGCATTAGAGTTATATGTGTATTCGACTAAGAACTCTTCTCTTAAACGCTGAACTTCACCAGAAGTAAGAGGACGGCGTTTATCAATCTCGTTTTTCAAAGAATCCACATGAGCAAATACCGAAGCAAATTGAGTAGGTATTTGCTTGTGCCTATTCTTGCGTCCATCTGCTGGTTTCACTGCATTAGCGGGAATCTGATATGAGCGACCCTTTTTTATAATTCCAGGGATTTTCCCCTGGTTGCAAAGTATTCTAACTCGACGGTCAGATATACTCCATTTCTCAGCTGCCTGTTGTACGCTAATATATTCCAAAAGATAGCACCTCCTTGTTCTAATATTCCGCTGATACTATTATACACAATAAACGGAACAATTAACAAGTTTTTTTTATTTTATTTATGATATTATTCCGAAATTCAAGGAAAATATATCTGCTATCGTTCTGATGTAAAATAAAACAAAGTTCCCATATAGGCGCAAAACAATAATTGTACAGTTATAGAACATCGTTCCGTTTTTCTAAGAAATGCAAGTGAAATCAGTTCACCATATTTTATTCGGAACTTCTACCTTAAAGTTCTGATTCAGTAGATTTGTAAATACTTTATTGGCAGTTCCTTTTACGTAATCAGGTTTGTTTTTACAAATAATGGAACTCAGACCTAGCTTTTTCATATATTTATATATAGTGATACAGGAGTAAATGCTAAGAATCCATCTTAAGCCGAATCACTATAATTATAAAAGGTCAAAATAATTGCTAACTGCTCAATGGTTTTACGGGGGCAACGGAAAACCATTGCACTGGATACATAAATATAGCTAAATACTTCAAAATCAATAACCGATACAGGTATCAAAAATGACCCTTATCAATAGATAAAACACTTGGAACCGTGAAATATGCGATTATTGAAGAAAATAGATTAGTTGGATAAAAGTTTATCCAAAAATAACTATGAATTGTTTGGCTTTAATATCTTTTACACAAGTTATATCTATCTCTATTTTTATTACTTTGGTATATTAAACATAATGTGACGCTCATTTACGTAAGATTATGAGAACTAATATAAACCACCGGGTTGCCAAGTTTGCTCATAATCTAATTAATATATTATATAAATCTTTTGAATTCAGGAGCATATTTTGTTGGATAAAATTCTATAATTTCATAATTTGCTATTCCATTTATATTAAATGGGTCTTGAGAAATAATCTCTTCCATTTCTGCTTCATCTTTTGAGTTAAACAAAATAACTCCACCTGTACGAGGATTCTTTCGTCCAGAACAAACAAATTTACCTGCTTTATAATGCCTGTCTAAAAAAGCGATATGTTCCTCAAGATACTTTTCCACCTCTAACAACGGTTTTACATAAGTTAAATTTGCAATAAACATTTTTCTTCCTCCCAAATAAAATAGTCTAAACTGTTACTTTGTTGAGATTATATAAATATGATTCTATCCTAGTGTCTTGACAACTTAGACAAGTTGTCAACATAGTGGGAAACTTGCTACGTATCATAGCGCTGATAAATAGCTTTTATCCCTTGCTCATTTACAGGTCATATGCGAGTGCTTTATACGCTTCATCTAATGGCTTTTTAAAAACCTTGACTAGTGTAAAAATATTTTCAGCAAGAAAATCTATGATTTTGGGCCAATCTTCTTGATTTGCTAAACTAACACCATCCATAGAAATAGAAATTTTGGAAGTTATTTTATTTTCAAATTCATCCCACTTTAATAATTTACCATATTTGGATTCCAGTTCATCTTTGTGGGTATGTAATGCTTGGTAAATTTTTTTATTTTCTTCCTTTGAAGATCTTCCTATGTAGATTTCTGCTCTCGCACCATCTAATAAAATAATAGAGTTAAAGCCGATTCCTGTATGTCCGCTGGCACCATTGATCCAATTATCTTTTACTGCTGACACATTTTGATAAAGTCCTGTTCTAGCCACTAATTGTGGAATGGCATTCGACCAAAATGCGTAGCGCAAATGATGCCGTTCTGTTGCTTCTTCCCGTGCAATGTTCTCTTCTTGCTTTTTTATTCCGAGTCGAATTTGGTATTCTTCTGTGCTAGGAGGTGGAAGAATTTGCTCGGTGTCAAGGAAAATTTCATGACCCATTTGGTATGGTGTGACACGAATACATTTGACATCCACATTATGGCTTTGAAGCCACAAAACAGTCGAAGTGACCTCTTTTCGAAAGTTTGCCGCCACCAAAATGACACGCTGATCACTGTCGCTGGTGTTAATCGCCACCTCTCCAAACTCAGAGCATTCATAAAATTCTGCTATTAATGCTCCAGCATCTCCACCATTTTTGTAGCGTTCAAGATATCTTTGATAGATATCGCGTATTTCACTTTTAGAAAGGCTAGCGCAGTAAGATACGTATTTTAATGCCTGCCATACTACATCCTTACCCGAGTCATCCAATTTGTTTTCAATCACAACCAATCGGCCTTCCTCATCCAAAGCCAGCAAATCTAAACGCTCCAACGTATCTGAGAACCCATTAAATTCTTTTTGGATGATGAGTAAATTTTCTCCCAAAATTGAAGGATCCTGGTCAATCCATTCTTGTAGATGATTTCTTTCAGTGAATTCCAGTTCAGAAAATGTTTTTTTACAAAGAGGTAAAGCTTGATTTTTCTGTTTATCCACAACAAACATCTTGTTGCCTCTCTTTCTCTAATCATTCTTCTCCATTCAGTAATATTTTTTCGTAATAAAACCAGATATTAGCCTAATATTAATAATCAGTCTTTGAATTCCAGTTGCTGTTATTGTAGTTAATATTTGTATTTTCCACCGTAATTACTATAGCAGTATTCTCCCTTGCTTATTTAAACAATAAATATTCGCATCCCATCTATGCTTCCCATTATGGTACTACCGTGCACCCACCAAGCTGGTTGCGCTGTGTAAACATAATTGGAAATTAAAAAATTAGCTGTATTTAATCTCAATTATCAATTTGTTCTGCTTTTATGCTTTTGAGTTGCATGTTAACAAATTTTTCATATCTTTTATTCTTCTTTTTTGAATTTTCATTTTCAAAAAATATTTTCAAGTCTTCTCTAAGCATCTCTACAAAAATATTTCTATGTATAAAAATTTTTCTTCTAATTATGTCATAATTACAATCCTTAGTAAAATCATTTTCAGCAAAAATGCAGATCGCCATAAATGTTGACCTAATGTCATCAGTTAAATAAAGCATTTCTTCCGCAAGTACTGTCGGATTTCGTTTTGGATAGAATTCTGTTTCTAGATATTCCTTAAACGCCGAAAGATCAGCATTTTCCTCTGGTAATTTTTCAATCATTTTGTTCAAATTAATCAACATATTCGTGCATAAAGCCTGTTGATTTTCCAATACTCTTTCTTCATGACTTTTTCTATTCGTGTAGGCGGCAATTATCCAACTTGAGAATCCACCAGTTACAACCCCTACAAGTGTAAATATGCCAGTCATTATAGCCTCCGTCATCTTATCCAGCTCCCTTCTAGCTCCTCCTTAAGTTTCCTTTTTCTATTTTGCATACTTCTTATGGTTAATATAATTGGTAGAATGGCTGTTTTTATGTGTTTTTGACATTGAAATCACTGTACAAAACACCATTGATAGTGCCATCGCTTCGATTAGATTTTATAGCGTAATTTAAATTAATAATATCCTTTTTGGGTTTTAACAATATTACCGGTCCTAACCAACTTTTTTCGTTTGCTTTCAAAGATTTTATAGTGAATTCAAACTCGTTCCCATTTTCTACAATTGGTTTTGCAATGTATTTACTCAACTCACGAGAATAATCTTCAATAGAATATTTAGGTCCACTATTACCATAGATATTGAAGTTGAAAATTTGTGTTTGGCATAATGTTTCTTCAATGCTATATGTGATATCTTCAGAATAATGAATATCTGAATTTTCAAGCATGAGGAATAATTGTTTTATAAACCCAGTATCATATATAATTCCTTCAAGCCCTTTAATGTCATCACTAATTAATTGACCACTTGGCGATACAATATCAGAGCTTGTCTCATCTACAGTAATATAAATTGATATATCCTCATCCAAAACAGAAGATATATTATGAATTGCAAGGGGAACGTAAAAGCAATTATCAAATGTTTTTATGTACATTTTTAATAATTCTAGTTCAAGCAATGAGCTTTCTAATTCACAAATTAAATCATTTTTCTGTTTTTCACACTCTGTTCCAATATATTTTGTTGAGTTATTAGGGAAAGGTGAAACGCTTTTTTTTAGATTACCTAAATTAAAAAAATCTTCAATTAGTTCACTATTCAGATAAGTTCTAACTTTTACTCTTGTTTCACTTTGCTTTTTTTCATCTACGTAGCAAGGGCTTTCTTTTACAGAGAAAAGATCAATGTTAGGAATGTTAAGCTTTAATGCATTAAAAGATGCACTATTAGCATCACTATCTTCAGTAAGATTAGTTGGTAATTCGTTATTTTCATGTTTTGGTTTTTCTTCTATGTATGCTTCTAATTTTATTAAACTAATCTTCTTAATTAAGCTTTCTGATTTTTGTTTCATTAGTGCTAGCAGATTGATATAGTTTGGTGATGTTGTAACTGCGAATGGATATAGGATATCTTGAACTTGTTTATGTTCGCAATTATATGTCCCCAGAATATGGTTTGAAACTCCAGATTTTGGACGTTTTCCAACGTTTAAAACATTCATAACAGTTGAAGCAATAATTGAACTTAATTCTTGTTTAATTTTTTGTCTTTTATCTCTTGATAAACTAAATGGGGTCAAACGCCTTTGTCTAATATCAAACGGAAGTTCTTCAATTTCTCCATACTCAGTATTTATAACGCATATTATATTTTCCCAACCTAAAAATTTAGCAGCATATCCTAATTCAATTAATACATTAGGGTTTGGTGTTGTTTTTATCTCTTTACTTTTTGAACCATCTACATTCATCGAATAGTACTTATTAATTATGCTTACATCAGCAATAAAAATATCACTTTCATCTATTTTAGAAAAAATAGTTTGCGTAATATCAGGCGAACCGAATGCCCCTTTTGTATCTCTATCTGCATCTATTTCTACAACATCTTTCATCGCATCTACAACAAATTGTATGCTTTCTTGAATTAGGTATCGTGTGCTGTTTCCTGGCAAGTCAGATTGCCAAGAATAAAATATTTTCAACTCTTCCAAAACCATTTGTACCTCCTTTATATCGCCCATATTCAATTGCATCTAACGACCTTAACCATCAAAAACATAAACCTACAACTGTAGCTGTTATAAATATTACACGAAGTTAGCAGTTTGAATACAATATGTCTTTAGTAAAAATCAGTCTATGAATTCTGGTTCCTTACCACGCGGTCTTTTCTTAATGATGACGTACCTGTCGCTATTTCTTTCGTCATCATGATAGTCAAAAATCCAATGATTAGATTTAAACCCTTCCATCACATTAGTAATATCAATGCCTTTTGCGTAATTTCTACGACCGCTTTCTTTTGTAAATATTCCTTTTAGCTCAGAGAGACCCAACTCATCAAGATGAGTTTTACAGGTGTCCTCATTAAGCCGTGGGATTGCCTTTGTAAAAAGTGTAATCTTCTGATCCTGCGATACATTATCATCCTGAAATAAGACGGATAATAGCATATCATTAACCAGCATTTCATTGGCAATGATTTCCTCAATTCCATCTAATGCTATTGACTTTATTTTCATCTGCGCCACCTCGCCGTATTGATCGTAATGTTCATAGAGGTGGTATTTATCCTCCTCGTTCAAATTATGGGTTATGATATATGCATTTACTGCATCAGAATATTGCTTTCCAACAATGGAAATTGAATCATTAGAATAACCAAGTAACTCGATTTTTTTATCATCAGAAGTATTCCATATTATTATTTGTAGGATCTCATCAAGTCTGGCTAATTCAGTGGTTTGCAATGCAAGATATTCGTCAAGATTGTGCCGTATATAATTATAAAGCTGCTCTTCGTACTTATCCCTAACGAACTGCAAGGTATCCGCATCCATTTGAAGAATTCGTTCGTCAATAAGCACCTTAAATTTCTCACCAGAGATTTTGTCAGCATCAAAATTATCAAAATAGTATCCCAAATCGCACAGTATCTTTTTGTATTTGTCGGTTGCAATGCCATTACATATTGCAACTTCATCGAACATTTTTCCTGAAAAATCATCTCCGTATACATTAGAAGTAGATGTAAAATCTACTTCGGATGGTCCATCGTTGATATAACTAATAACCAGATCATTGAGGCCATGTTTCATGAAGTAGTTAATAAAATTAGATGCTGAAAATGCTACGATTTTCACATCCATCATCGTTGTCCATAGGTCTGGTTCCTCAACTTGTGTAATATCTGCAATAATCGTAGAAAGCCGTTTAATATACTGATTCTTTGTGTCAAGGTCTATATCAGCGTTATTCAATAGACTTATGGCAACCCTCTCATCATCTGATATGCAGTTGTCGCAATTAGCAAGAATGATTTCTGTGTATGCAGGCATGTTTTCAGAAATATATCTCACCAAAGGAGAATGGTTTCGGCTCTGTACCAGCGTATAATTCTTATGGATAATGTCAGAATCGTTATTAACTTCATATTTGCTCTTGAGCATCAATGAGATGTTTTCAAAGGTTAGAGAGTATATGCTATTCCGGTATACTTCGTCAAATAGAGCTTTGTTTGCTTTTTCGTGATCAATTGAAGCAAAAGAAACTTTGATAAGTAAAAATCCTGAAATCAACTTATCTATGTCTGGTTTTTCGATTGCTAAATAGTCGGAGCACTTTGAGATGTATGTAGTCAAGCAATTGTCAACATTGACAGCAACAATAATCTTTTCATCGGAGTAGCACAGTGTATCAATTGAGTATCCCCTGATTTGTGAAGATGACATGGCACCACCATGTAGTATTAAAGAGAATAAGTCTGGCCATTGTTCATTAAACCTGATAATAAATTGCTCATGAGCTTTTTGTGTATCAAAAAACTTTGATACAAATTCGAAGTTTTTTCTCTCCCTTATTTGGGTGATAAGCGTTTTTAGATATTTGCCATTATTTGAAATTCCGTCGTTGAGAAGCAAATATTCAAGCAAGTCTAAATTAAGAGCTTCTTCTTGTTCGAAATCAACTAATCTAAGACGGGAAATTACCAACTGAGGATTCTGTAGTTGATAGGTGTATTCTTTTGCCTTTTTATCTGTTATACTGCGCAAGAATGTTTTATCAATTCGGCTTAGACTATTCTCGTAAAAATAGGTCATATAGTCAGCATAGGTTTCATCAATGTACCCATTTCGAATAAGATATTTTAAAAGGTCAAAATATTCACTGCTTTTTATTTCATTAAAATTAGCTACTTCACCAATTTCGTTTTTGCTTGTAATACTGAATATTTTACCTATATTGTCTCGAGTAATTATTTCATGAAGTCTCCTGTTTTTTACAGTAAGTACCTCTTGCTCATAACAACAAATTTCTTCTTCATTTTGGACAATATCAACGTCCAACATATTCTCTAATTGTCGTTTTCTATCAGAGTACTCTTTCAAATTATTGCCATGCAGATGTTCTGGCACAAAATTTCCCAATCTATTGTCATCATAACTGTACCAGCCATAAGCCCCTAAATACTTACGAGCAAACACAACATTTAACTCGTCTATAGTTTTCAGATGATTGGTTTTTGTCGATTCAATTTCTTTTCGCCTTTCAAAAATTTGTTTATCAAGCCTTTCTATTTCATCTGAAATAAATATATTTTTACTTTCAAAAAGAGTATATGCAAATCCCTGATTAACCTGCAAATCAGCAAAATCGCGTGGAAACAAATTTTTGTACGCAATAATAGCAAGCATTTTATTACAATCAAGTTCTGTAATATTTAACCTGTTGTAATAAATCACAAACTCATTGTAGATATTCTTCAGCAGACGCATATCGTCTATGTATAGCGATAGTCCTTGCAAGAAACTTTCGCTAAACTTTTCAAACAACTCACTATTCTTGAAATGAGCGATAAACTGATCATAAGCGTTGGAACTATCTACGACTGGCACGACAGGAATAATATAGTCGAAAAACTTGGTTCTGTCCTTGGACACAAAAATGTCATCTCTAAGCAAGTAGAAAAAGCGAAGGACTTTTTTATTTTCTTTTTGAAGTTGAATATTGGCCAGAGTATTCACTTCACGCAACCGCTCAAAGATCCTATTTGCATTAAAGCGATCCATATCCTCAAAAACAATAACATCTGCATTTGCATTCTCGAATAGATATAATACTTCATTGAGATATTTATCAAAATAGGAATCGTCGCTTTCCTCAAAAATCTCAATCTCATTGCCTTGTATGTTCAGTTTACGGAAAACATTTTTATTTTTCTGGATTTTTATCAAACTATATACAGCGAATGAAAGCAGAATAAAGATTAATAGTCCATCTACCAACAAGGCATATTGATGGGTAAATACTGATAATACAGTTTTGAGCCAATTGTCAGGTAATGTGTGTACATAGTTCTTCCATATATCAAAACAGGCAAAATAAATAACGACAATAAGAAGAAGAACAGTTTCTTTCGTCCGATTAATAATATTTTTAGGGCTAATGGTTTTCTTCACTGTGAAATTAGTTTGTTGAATTTTATCGGAGGGAATTTGATGTATCAGTTGATTCAGAATTTTTCCTTCCAATATTGATTCATTTACTCCCTTTTCATCTTTCTGCTCTGAGGACTTGAAATGCGCAAGAGAGATGTGTAGAAAGCATAAATCCTCGTGCTTTTTCTTGTATGAAGCTAAAACGCTACTCTTTCCTGCGCTATATGCGCCAGAAATGGCAACATTCTTTACATCAGAATTTTTGAACACATAATCAATCGCGTCTCCATAAACCTCCAAGTCAACGCTATCAATAGGCGTTAGCCGTTCAAATCTGTATTTGCTTTCTGCCAAATCTGTCGCACCCTTTCAATGATTAAAACCAACTTCCATTATTGCTATTATAAGAAATTCAGCATATTATCATAAGTATACTCTTCGTCACAAAAAATGACAATAAGTTCTATCGCTTTCATCCTAAAATTTTTTATAAATTAATCCCTCCTACAAAATTAACAACCAGATTAAAATTAATAGCAGCGCAGCCCTAATTCAGAAGTTTGAATTAGGGCTGCGCTGCTATTAAAAATCATTTCTTTATTTCATGTATAAATCTAATTTAAATTCATTTTTTAATTTTTCAAAACCAATTCTTTTTCATACTTAAATGCAAGCGAAAATTTATTGCTTATTACAAAACCTTCGGAAATGTTAAACGCCTTAAGTGTAAATAATCTCGCTAGAAATACAAAAGTCATAAAGCAAATTACACGAAGCCCTACTTCTAGTAGTGTTGAAGCTTCCGTAAATTTGAGTAACCCGCAAGCCTCATTAAGTGCACCAGCTACGCCACCTAATGCCAATACCGTTGGTATTGAAGACAGTATTTAATTTGCATAATTGAGTAAAAAATCAAGATGGGATAAACCCTTAATAAGGTCTCGGCTTCAATGTTTTTTGATATTCATACTAAATTTCCTCTCCTGCTAGTGCCCTTACACACTTTTTTTGACCTGATGTTTATTTCTGCATTAACAAACCACTATACAACAGAATAATCAGCCCAAAGTTCACATTGCCGCAAAATTGTAGTCACAGCATCTTCTCTGCCTTCAGGTGGATAATCATATTTCTTCAATAGCCGTTTAATCATTTTTCGCATACCAGCTCTGGCACTTTCTTTTTTCTGCCAGTCAATGGTTCTGTTTCTTCTAAGCATATCTGCCAATTCTTTTGTCATTGCCAACAATTGTTCATTTTCGTAGAAATCTTTTACAGCTTCAGGTTTTGTCAAAGCATCATAAAAGGCAACCTCTTCTGGTGATAAATTTAAAGCCGTTCCCTCTTTATTTGCTTCCGCCATATCCTTTGCCATTTTCATCAATTCTTCAATAACTTCTTCATTGCTTAGCATACCGTTAAGATACGAATTCATAATTTTTTGTATCTTTTCAGAAAACTTTTCTGATTTCACCAAATTTGTTTTGTATACAGCTTAACTTGCTCTGCAATCAACTTTTTCAGCAACTCCAACGCTAAGTTTTTCTGCTTCATTTTTGAAATTTCTTCTAAAAACTTGGGGTCGAAGAGGGAAAATTCCTTGCCAATATCTGAAAATAGATTGATAACACCCTCGCTTTTAATACTTTGCTCCAAAAGGTTGTTGATTGTTGCGTTAATTTCTTTCAGCGAAAAAGGTTTTCCGTTTTCACCTGTGTAAGTAAGCCTTACTACCAACGTCCGCACAGTTTCAAAAAAAGCTGCTTCCAGTCGTTTTTCTCTTTCCACCATGCTTCCGCATAGGGATAGTGCCTGTTTCAAAAGCAAAGCTTCCTAAATAAAATGCTCAATAGGCCAAAGCCCAGGCTCACTGTTGACTACTATATCACCATAAGCAATGGTTTCTAATAGGCTTTTAAAATCGTCTTTATTCATTCCCCCAATAATTCTGTCTCCAACGCCATTATACACCGTTGGCTGATTTGTATTTGGATCAATACTGAGTAAGTCATCTGCTATTTCTCCAAGTGTTTTTCCTTTATATGAAGTAGTAAAGTCATCATCATTTGTAAAATCCAAATATGCTAGTTGGCTCAAAATAAGATTTTGCTTTTCTGTTAAACTAATTGACATCCCAATTTCCTCCTCGTTTAATATCCCGTAATATTATTACTAATTCTGAATCTTTTCTCGACATCTTCTGCGTTCTTCATTTCTGGGTATTTATCTTTCAAACTGGGGGTATATGTAATTCTTATCCAGTCTTCTAACATACCTAGTTTAAATAAATTATCTACTGACCTTGCACCATCGCCTTCAGTAGATTCACTATATAAGTTATCAAATTCTAATTTCTTTCCATTTTTAATATATTCCACAACAAAAATATACTGTAGTTCTTCAGTTGGGTCTATATCAATAAAATTTTCCTTAAGAATTCTATATGCTCTCTGCGCTTCATATTCCTTACTCAAATTTCCATCCAAAAATACGTAATAAGTAATATTAATCCTCATTCTATACGCATATTTATTTATAATATCCTTATAGTCCAAATCTTTTAAATTTTTATCACTGAAATATACCTTGTAGGTCCCTAGCTTAAAACTATCTCCATAAACTGCTTTAAGTTTATTTTCCATTTCCTGTGTTCCTTGTTTAGTCCATTTTGTAGCAAGATAAGTATCAGTAAATTCTCCGCTGTTTTTATCCCATGTTATAGCAATCTTCAGCTCTTTATCATCTTCCGGGTATGCTTTAGCAACATGTTGAACATAGCCAAATCCTCCATTTCCTGTGCTTTTTGGCTTTTCAACAACAAAGTTCTTCCCATAAGTACTTTTCATATACTCAGTCATCTTTTTCTGTATTTCTGCCGTATTTTTTCCATCAATTCCACAGAACCCTAAAATCAATGATACTATTGCTACAAAGCAAATGATTGCAATTGATTTTAATTTAAATGTAAAAATAACAATCCTCTCCTCTCGGTTAAAAATAGAAATTATCAAAGCCAGTCTCTCTTACCCTTTATTTCGCTATGACCATCACAAAAGAGGGCATACACATAAACCCATTTAAGCCTACTATTTACGCCAATTTACAACCCGAATAGTTCATAATTTGTAAAGTATATTCAGACATATCAACTTCCTCCTAAAAATCAAATTTTATATTTCGATTTGTTTTCTTCCATCTGGGATCTCCGTCTACATCATATCCTAAATTATCTAGCACATCTCTCTTTTTTCCCACCCCCTCATAAGCTCGTTATTTCAACTGCGAATGAACCACGGTTTTATCCCCTTGGTATCATGCTAAAAGAATCAATGCACTCTCTTTTCAGAAGTTTGATTCCTTTAGCATGATACCAATAAAATAGTAGCAGCTTTATTTTTGTCGCCGTTATTGTTTGCGTCAACTGCTCAATAAACATAGAAAAGCCAACTACCGCCACAGCATCGACAACCCCAACAACCCCTAAAGCTTTTAACCTGCTTTAAAAACCTTATCACATTTTGACATTTTAATAGCAATTTTGAATCATCGTTAGATTTATCGCCAATTTTGTGTTGATTTGCATTTTGTTTATGCAAACAGTCACACATTCCTTAATTTGTGCTTGCCATTCATATGCTTTTTGTATCTACCAAAACGTTAAAAACCTTATTAAAAAAGCAATTAAGATTTAACCCAATTTTAACATTTATATTATATCGTTAAAATTGGAAATATCAACCATCAATCACCTTTTTTTCATTATAAGTGACGTTCAGCAAATTTATAATGCAAATAAGGCTAAAAATGTGTATAAATTTCTTGCTTTTTTATATATGGCGTTTTGCTGTAAACCCATTAGCTTTCTTTCTTTAAGATATCATAAACCCTCTGTAAAATAAAAAAATTTTTCTATAGACAAACCCACACAGTTAAGTTTTTTTGACTTAACATACTTTTCCAATTTATTCATACTTAAAGACATAAGAAAATGGACTACATCAATTAGATATAGTCCATTTTCTCCATATGGTTTGTAACTTCACCAGAGTACGGAGTTTAAATTCTTATAGATTAAGTTTTTCCAACATATTTTTCTTCTAAAGCTAGTATTGCAAATAGCTTAAGCTATTCTTTAAACATTCTTCAAAATAACCAGCAATCATTTTTATCATTGCCGCCCATGAACCCTCCCAATAATAACTATCAAAAGCTTCCTAATACTTTTTTCTGTCCGTAAACTTCACATTAATTGAAGGATAACCCTTCTGCATCAAAAATAGATTAAGAATCAATCTACCAGTGCGACCGTTTCCATCAACAAAAGGATGAATGCCTTCAAACTTTAAATGAAATAATGCCGCACTCTCAATTGGGTGCAGTTTTTTATTGTTAAATTCCTTAATAAGTTTTTCCATCAGTTCTGATACCATTAAGGGTTCAGGCGGTTCATGAAAGGCACCCATAATACGCACAGGAATGTGGATGTAAACACCCCTATCCTAGGGTCTGTCCATTAAAACTAATGTATGGCATGAAACGCAACTCCATATGTGAATTCCGTTCCTAGCAAGGATTTTAACCCCTTAGAAAATCAACTGCCTCTTCATCATTTCGCTATATATCTGCATTTTGGATAATTGCTGCACCCAAGGAATGTACCATATTTGCCTTTTCGTTGTACCAAAGCACCACCACAACGTGGACATAATCCCTGTTTTATGCTCTGTTTATCGGCAGCTATATTGTTATGAATATTTGTCACATGTTCTTTTCTAGTTTCTTTTGAATCAATATTGCTACTGGTTATCTGCTCCACTATTCCATCTAGCTCTGATTTTTCAAACAATTTTTCAGTAAAGGATTGTATTGCCCGTTTTAATTTCACAGTGTATACAACCAGTTTATCAGTTTTTACTTTCAAGGTTGCGTTCACTGAAAATACTATGATGGGAACAAATTTACTTTCTGGCAATTCCAAAAGTTCTTCTAATGCCTTTACGTGCCCATAATTTTGTTTTAAAGGATTTCTGAATGGATATTTCTTTCCATACATATTTTTTGTCCATTTTTCTGAATTTTCTCCTCCAGTAATTAATCCTTTATAATTCTTTGTCTCTATCACAAATATTCCATAAATTGATATGACAACATGATCAATTTGTGTCGTTCCATGGTTCGTCTGTAGCATTACATTATTCAATACTTTATATTCTTCCTTTGGTAAACTTGCCAATATAGATGCTACCGCGGTTTCACCAACCCATCCTTTGATTTTAGGTGCCATGACCTTTAGTAATGTACTTATAATCATTAACCCTATTAGCCAATAAATCCAATCATTCATTGTTACTCCCCCTATCTGAGCTTATTTTACCTTTGGAAAATATATTTGTAAACAAATTTACAAATTTTAACAATAGTTTCCCGCTTTGTGATTAACCTGCATAAGAATTATATATCTAAAACACATATTGATAATATCTATAGATGTAATTTTTATGCAGCAAATCTGCTACCATTGACCTACAACCACCCAGATTGGAGAGGATTTCTTTGGAAGTTAATAAAAAAATTACATTCTTACGGGAGCAAAAGGGTCTGACTGTTAACAAACTGGCTAACCAAGCTGGCATCTCTCAAAGCTTTTTGCGAGAAATTGAATTAGGTAACAAAAAACCAACCATAGAAACTCTATCCTTGGTGTGCAGTGCTTTGGATGTTTCCTTACGGGATTTTTTCGATGATTCTTTTCAGACGAATCTGCAAAATGACGAATTATTGCAGGAGATTTTTCGCCTATCCCCTGAACAGATAAAGCTTTTAACGGCGTTTTTAAAAAGCTTGCATTAACATACAAAACCTCTGCCTATGGTAACTATAGGCAGAGGCTCTAAATTATTGTATATTTCATAATTGTCACGTGGTCAAATTTCAAAATTCAATCCATTTGGAAATACCTCAGACTTCACACTTTTTCAAATTTATTGAAATCTTCTTCCCCATAGAAAACTGTTCCCATATAAAATGTGGTTTCCTTCTATGTAGGCAATTTCATTTTCTTCTTTGATAACACGCCATGTGTAGTCGCTATTTTCATAATCCTCTATATTATAGCCCATTTCCCCCTCACTTTGAACTCCAAATTCTTCTTCATAATAGTACTTCACTGCATTTGGATCTATGGCGCTATAAGCAGACCCAAGGAAAAGTAATATCAACAGCCCCATAATAAAATTAAACATTGAAGTATCCCTGTACTTTCGTACTTCCTTCTGTTCTGAAACAAACCCTTTTAATTTTTCGAAGTACAATTCGTTAAAATTGTAGCCTAAATTAGCACACAAAATAAATATCCAAGTACTTAAAGCAATGTACCAAACCATTGAAATTATGGTCATACTTTCTAACGGAATAGGGTTGCTACCTAAAACTTTACATAGGTGCAAATACCCTGGATATCCTATTCGGGTTAAAGCAATCATTATTAAAGGGCTCCTAAAATATTTAAAGAGAATGGAAAACTGTTTTCGATATAAACAGTACAGGAAATTAAACAAGAAGGCCGCACAATTGAAACCACCGCCTCTCCCAATTTGTATGCTTCTGAAGCTTTTCTCAAAATATTTCCTTCTGTCTATATCCACATAATCTAAAACTTGGTCTACAATATCTCTTTTTATTTCCTGCTCTTTTTCTGGACTTTCTTTTAAGTAATTGCCACAAACTGAACAGATATCAGCATCATCTGCCAATTCAGCATCACAATATATACAATTCACAATAAATTCTCCTTCTTCTAAAAAATTTAATTGGTAAGTTCACGACAACTAGTCATTCATTCACACATTCGTTTTATGAGGTTAAACAGCTGCCCATTCCATGTATCCTTATTACTCTCACAGCAACCACCATGGGTAAACTTAACACCATTCCATATAGCAAGAAGAATACAATTACACTTTTAACAGAAGTCCCACCCTGTTTTTTTTAAACCCCTTTTTTCCACTGTTGGATTTTTCAAACTTTCATAGTATATTCTGCTAAAGTTTTTTCCTAATAACATTTGTGCAACGAACAACCACAAAAGACCTACTAAAACTGCCATTCCCCAAACCAGATATGTAGCATGCAGTTCAACTTCACTTATATTTATATCCATTAGCCATATAGGTATCTCGAGAGAAGAAATAAAAAACAGACTCAGCGGTACTTTAAAATACTTCCACCTCTTTTGCACAATTTGGGCAAAAGTTTGAGCCCTCGGGTAACTCCAACCCGCAATATTTAAAGTACATCATAATTCTCCTTGCATTATCAATAGGTCTAAATTAATCAATTGAAATTAAATAGCTGTAATAATGATTTTCAATTCCTTTCTTTATTCCTTGGTCGCCAAACTTTGGTGATGGATATTTATCTACGTAATAGTAAACCTGAACATAGTAATTGGTGCGAAGCATTGCACCAAAACTATTCATTGAATCCACATATGAAACCACATCATAAACACGGTATTCTAATGGCATCCCTTCCCCTAAATCTTCAAGCACTGATGTATTGTACTTTACAAAAGATTCTTGAAATTCAGGAAATTCTGCGGTTGCAGGTGCTATTAAGCTATTCAGCACCTGTTGATGGGCAGTTGTATATATTTGCTCTAACGGCGTAGGCTTTTCCTTTCCACAGCCTATTAACATAACCGCACACAATATAAGAATTGCAATTAAATTTTTCAAACAGCATATATTACTTTTTTTCGTAAACAAAAAATTCATAATCTTCTATCTCTCACTTTACATTTTTTCAGAACCATTGATTCACTTTAATTAAATAACGCCTACCCTTGAACAGATAAATTTTTCAGCACAAGTTAAAAATTTATATTAATTCATGGTACCCATGCCATAGCTCCAATGTTTTGGACAGAGGTCTTGCTTTACATCCTTATAGTCCTATAGTTTCTGAAACCATATATCCGTTCCGTTTTCAAAAATATTGGTCACTTTTCCACCGCTAATAACGACCTCCATTTGTACCTCTGCATCTTCCATGGAGTTAATATCCATTGCTTCCCAAATTTCGTCTCCCAAATATCCTTGAAATATAACGGTATTTCCTTGAACATTCCAGACTGACAGATGAAACCAAGATTGCTGTTGACCATCGGCATACATAGTCATCCTTAAATCGTCATCCATTGAAATTGAAATGGTAATCCCATCACCTAAATCATACTCACCGATGATGGCATTTTGTATAGCTTCATCTACCTCAATCCCTGGATTATAAGTATTATAGCCATAAACGACTTCATTTTCATCAGCTTCATCTATCTCAATCCCTGAATTATAACTGTTATAGCCATAAACAACTTCGTTTTCGTCAGTTTCTTCCTGCGTGATACCGTACTCATAGGAGCTACCCATGGGTTGTGCCATCAGTACTAACACAATGGCTACAACAGGCAAACTTGAAACCAATGAGATCAGGAAGCTTAACAGTACTACACTTTTAACAGAGGTTCCCCCATATTCTTTTAAACTTTTCTTTTCCGCTATTTTTTTCTTCCAACTTTCGAAGTACAATCTGTTAAAGTTTCTCCCTAATCGCACCTGGGCAACGTACCACCACAAAGTTGCTACAAAAGATAACCCAACCCAGATCATCATCCCCTTTGTTAAGGCCTCAATATCCATATTTCCATCCATAAGCTGCATTGTTACCCCAAAAAAGCAAATAAAAAATGCACCTAGTGGCACTTTATAGTACTTCCACAAAATATCATACTGTTTTCTGTATACACAGTAAAACGGACCAAACCAAAATGCTCCCCAGTTAAAGCTCCCCTTTTGTCCCGCAGCAACATTGGAAAATTCTCGGAAGAAATATGCTTCATGCTTACCAACGTAATTTGCAACATCGTTCTTATTCAGTACTTGCCTTAAGTAGCCATCTTCCACCTCATTTGAACAATTGGGACAAAATCTTGACCCCATAGGTAGCACCGACCCGCAATATTTACAGTACATAATAATTCTCCTTCCATTATCTCATGTAATTAAATTTCTATGCCCCGTGAATCATGTTAAATATAAACCATGTCACCACCAAAATCGTCACAAAGCGTTTCTTGCCATTAAACAGCATTGCCTTTGCACCGATTATTTTCATAAATAACCCCAACACCACGTTAACCAGAATACTGCTGATAATAAAACTAGCTATTACATATGTAATCTCCATAACCATCCTCTTTTCTTTTTGTAAATTTAACTTTAGTACCATCTTGTTCCCACCGACCACCCTTTTAAATACCCGTTATGCTTGCCAAAAAAACTCCACCTCGTTTTTTATTTTAAATAACCATTAATATCTTTAGATATAATGCCATATATCTAAAGATATTTCCATATTCTTCTATTGAGATTCTTTTACTCTTCGATAAAAAGTATTTTTCTTCATCCCCAAAATCTCCATAGCCTTGGTTGCCGTAATCTCTCCCTTTCTCCATCTTCCATAGACCTTTCGAAATTCTGGGGATTCAATGCGTTTTCTCCCCACATACTTTCCCTGCTTTTTAGCAGCATCAATCCCCTCCCGTTGCCTTTGGATAATATATTCCCGCTCCAGCTCTGCCACAGCGCCGAATACCGTCAGCATAAACTTGCCAGTTGGGGTATTGGTATCGATGGCTTCTTTTTTACTAATGAAAACTACCCCTTTGCTGTTTAGCTTTTCAATGAGCCAAAGGAGGTCTTTAGTATTCCTAGCAAAACGGCTGATGGACTCACATATTATCGTGTCTCCACTTCTCACAAACTCCAGCATTCTCTTTAGCTCTGGACGGTCAGAGTTCTTCCCACTGGCCTTGTCCAAAAATATTTCATCCACACCCAATTCTTTCATAAGCACCTCTTGCCGTAAGGTGTTCTGCTCATGGGTACTCACACGAATATAGCCAATCTTCATTTTTCAAACCTCCATTACAATTTGAAACTTAATTTACGTTGGAAAATGTTCTCAAACAAATAGTGTCAATAGAATCCACCTGCCTTTTGCAACGTTGCAAAATACAAAAACCAACTCTATTGACACACATTTTTTTTGTTTCACTGGGCTATACCCTATTGAAACACCTATCAGTATTCAGTTTGATACAACAGCTCCTCCACCTCATCTAATGTATACCCATCCTTATACAGCACTTCCACTTCCTCTGGCTCGAACCCAAAGCAGGCTGCCATCCATTTCAGTTCCTCCAGTCGCTCCTGCTCCATGTCCGTACACGCACTTTTGTAGTTGGGTATGCCATAGGAATATGGGTTATATCTTTCCATAAACCACAGTTCATCAAAAGTATTATAGGAAAAACTTCCTCTCGTAATGCTTCCCGTTTGGGAAATTTGCACGATATCGCCACAGCTAACCTCAACCTTTTGCCCTCTTTTTGGCATATACAAACCCATGCGTGCTATTGCTTTGCTTAAAATTTCCTCCGTCGAGGCATAGATATAAAAGCCCTCTTTTTCATACTGGTAAATGCAAATAGGATTACTTCCTTTTATAATGTAAAGATTGTTGGCACAGTCCAGCACCGTAAAGCAAAAAGAGCCCTCAACCTGTTCCGCCATAAATTTCAGGCTGTCAAAGGTAAGGGCTTGTTTTTTCTGCAGCAACTGAACCGCAACATAGCTATCTGTTTGTATGTCGGTAGATGGCAGCTTTTCGACTATCCGTAGGCTTTTATCATTATTCAGCACTCCATTATGGGCAAGAGAGAATTCCATCCCCCGAACTGCCCCATGGAACGGATGATTATTCCTATTTTTCTTTTCACTTCCCTGAGTAGTCATTCGGGTATGCCCCATAATTACGGTCGCCTGTGGCGGAATCCTAAACCGCATAGAATGGGCTGGAAGAGGTGCTTTTACAATCTTCATGGTGCCATTAAGGTTATATGCAATGCCTGTAGCATCAGTTCCGCGGGCTTCACATTCCTTGGCTAAAACCGCTAACACCCTATTTTTTTGCCTTGGCGTAAAGTACCCTCTGTAATCAATAATTCCAAATAAGCAACACATATTTAGTCATCCTCCTCCGTTTCAACAGGCTCATTTACGTATAGTCTTCTTTCCTTTAAATAGGTAATCAGTTCAGTTTGGGTTAATCGCTCCAAAAAACCATGCCAGCTCATAACTGACAATTCGCTTTCAGACAATAAAAAAGCCACGTTACAAATCTCATTGACGAGCTGTAACGTGGCAATAATAGTATTGTATTTTAATGTTCCTCTGAAGAGGCGAAATTCAATGGTTTCGAAATTAGTAATATTTACACAGGAATATCTTCCTAGCCCTGATTTTTTTGCATGGTCTAATACATCTTTTGGTCGCTCCTTTAGCCCATATCTTGCCGCCCAACGGTTTATCTGATACTCCGTTCTTCTGGAAAACCGTAAAAGTTCATCCCAAAACCTTTCAACAAAGAATAATACTTTGCTTATTGTAACCTCTTGCTTCTCAACGGTTTCACCAAGACTCGTTCTGTTGACGTGACAATGCAAACCACAGGTAGTTGTTTGATGGGACTTGTACCCCAACTCCAAGGCTTTATTAACTATTAACTGCCATGGTGCTTGCTCCATGTGGTACTGCAATGTCATTGGGTGGGTTACAATTTCCAACCCCTCATCCAAACTGCCATCTGTCTTTATGTAAATCTGTTCCTCTTCACCATTGGCAACCTCGCAAATTTTCTGTGCATTGTAGGAACTTTTTCCGCCTCTGTCTATTTCTAACTCCACACCTAAATATCGATTCCCGTCCCCATAGAAAATAGGGTCAGGGCGATAACTATATCCGTGCAAGCTTCTTGTGTCATCGCAAGTGGTATGGCAATTGTAGCAGAGGGGCTCGTCATCATCTTCGTAGTAGGCGTTATTTAAATGAATAATTCTGCTACACTCGCTGCAGGTTGTATAGTTACGGTCGTAGCACCTTTGGCATAGGGAAATATTGTCATCGCCTACATCATTTTCAGTGAAAATCCTTTCTCCACATTCCTCACAAAGCACTGTTAATTCGTCAATACAGTCACAGCAATACATCTCTTCTCCCATTTCATAGCAATCACAAATATCATGCTCCTCTCCACAATGGGCACAAATAAATGTTTCGTTTTCTTCCATCAAATTTTCCCTCCTTAATATTCTTCCGCCAATAACATAGTAGAATGGTCGCTGTCATCTATCACAAATATTTTTGCGGTAAACTCCTTTTCACCGTTTAAGGGCAACGTAACCTCATGGCAATACACTGGTTCTTCTTGGGTATGAACGATATGTAATTCACCTTTTTCTCCTTTAACCCTAAATACCTGTAACCAGTCTTTAGGCTCTTCCATAGCATCAATCATCACCCATAAAACCATTTGTATCCAAAAAGGGATTTCCGAAGAAATCCCTTTGGTAATGTAGCGTTGGTTTTGAAACATTTAATCCTCCTCCAAAATAGCGTCTATAATGGCACATAATGCACTTGCAGCCATCACAATTAATCCACCTGTAACCTTTCTCCAAAATATGTTGATTATTTTCTCATAATAAGCCTCCCTTTCATAAACCTTTTAGACCAATTACATACCTTTTAGGCGTAAACTGTACTTGTTTTAAAAAATCCAATCATCTGTAACAGCACTGTTTTCACGGCTTTTAATAGCAATTTCAACCAACCACCACCGTTCATTTGCAAAACCTCCTTTGAAATAAAATATAGAAATACAATGGGTTTTTCAGGAAAATCTAATTTAAACATCAACGTTTCCGCTAAAACCAAAAAAGAGCAGATGACAAAGGAAGCCTTAATTCCCTTGTCATCTGCTCTTTTCTACTATAATAATATATCTTTATAAAGTTCTGTTTTACCTTAAATGCCCAACAATGGTATAAATAAACCATACAACCCCGAAAGGAGGCTTTTTCATGCTTGAAGATTATCCAGACATTTTAACCCCAAAAGAGGTGATGGAGATTTTAGGCATCTCCAAAAATACCTTGTACCAGCTGATTAATAACAGAGAGATTCCTGCCACAAGGCTTGGACGTAAGCTGTGGAGAATACAGAAACAGGCTCTATTGGACTTTTTGGCTAGAAATTAAGAAGGGATTGCTTAAAACAAAATTGACACCCATACAATCAACAATTAAAACTTCAAATAGTTTCATAACTACATCTAAATCAACTGGACAGGGTTGGTATTGACCATCTGTTTAAGATGCTGCACCTTGCATATGCAGTTTTAGGTATTTGTCAGCAATGCCAAAATCACACATGCTTGGCATGTGCGAAACAAAATCTGCAATACAAATCTTGGATAGACTACAATAATTGTAGCCTATCCGTTTTAGCCCTTCATAATAACTTCCGAACAATTTTATATTATTGACCATCTGCAGATATGCCAATTATATCTCTAAAAAATAGGGAATAGTATTTTATATTTTTCAGTTTCTTGTTCCATATTCTTTTTAGCCCTTATTTTTCTTGGAACAACCAAATACCAGCAAAATCAATGGTTTCAACTATTAATGTTCCAAACTTGAATTAATTTAAAATTTATAAACTATAGCTTTTATAATCTTTATATGTGGTTATAATTAAGACTTTTTATATATGCACTTATAAATAATCATGGACGTCTTTCATTTTTGGCTCCGAACGTGATTACAAACATAACCTATTATTCTACCCCCATTGTACCCCAACCATTTCCATAAATACACCTCAATCAGCTATCCTGGTTTTTATTTCATCGTCAATAGCTTTCCAACTTCCCTCTTAAAATCTTCATGTTTGCTTGCTAGTACATACCCAGCACCACCAACATGCAGAAACCGCTTTTCTCCAAAGCGAATTTTTAACAGCTCTGTATTTCTCAAATCATCCTCTTTGGTACTCCCTTTAGTTTCCACAACAAAGTAGAGTTTTTTCTCCCCATTATCATCTAACACTACTGCCCAGTCTGGAGTATAGTCGCCTAACGGGGTTGGCACTATAAATTTCTTAGTAGGTAATTTTGTGTAAACTATGACTCTTTTATCATCTTGCAATGCTTTCGCAAAAACTCTTTCAACAGTTGAATCGTAACGGTTATATTCATATACACTACGATCACTTTTTACAAGCTCACTAATTAAGCAACCGTGAAGTTCTTCATCTGGGAAAACCTCTTGTAAATAAAACTCTTCTCCTGCAATTTTAGTATATTTGATGCCTTGTAAAACGACCTTAATTAAAACATTATTAATGATTTCAGCAGCATCAGACATGTATCTTTGCGGATTAATATAGAACATATATAGTGTCTCGCTTCTATTAAGCATTTCTAGTACAGTGTTTCTTGTAAGGTTAGTGGTATTTTGTAGGAAAGAAATAATATCTGGCAAATAGCGATTTCGTCCTGATATGTACTCATATTCAAGACCAGTCATTGTTCCTTCAATACCTGTTGTGTTTTGAGAAATCTTAGCCTTA
Source organism: Lachnospiraceae bacterium (assembly GCA_003543235.1). Classification (GTDB taxonomy): domain Bacteria; phylum Bacillota; class Clostridia; order Lachnospirales; family Anaerotignaceae; genus UBA8514. The sequence continues at coordinate 157,749 of DPJA01000030.1, read as the reverse complement.
CGATACTCGATTTCAACGCCCTCTACACGCAAATCCTTTAACTTTACTACACAATCACTAATAAGTTGCTCTGTATCAAATTGAACAGAATACTTGGTCTTATCTTTAATCCTGTTCCAAAGCTCTTCAAAAATAGGATTGTTGTCTACCACTCGTTTATTTAGGCGATATGAAACCTTGTTTTCGGCTGTCTTAATATTAAGGTTTCCACATACCTTTTTAAAGTATTCAATTATATCCCACTTATATTTATCAAATTCCTGCGGAATTTCAACGGTTCTATTATTGAGATCTATTTTAAGTTTTTCAGTGGTTTTGCCATCAACATCAATATAGCCTTTTGCCTTACAGAAATTAAACAAATCGGTTGATTCTTTTTCTGTCATATTAACTTCGACGTCGTCCTTTTGTATAGTAATCCCTGCAAAAGAAAGATACTCAATGGCACCAAATTTAAACCCACCATCTTGTTCTGTTTCAGTTTGCAGTTGTTTTGCAAAATCTTCATAACTTTGGTTCGCCATAACTGTCAGCGTATTTGTTTCAAAACCATATACACGCTCTCCGTCCTGATTAACGCAAATACGGAGTCCACGACCAATCTCTTGACGTTTGCGGTCATTGCTTTTAGCAGATTCATTTAGTGTGCAAATTTGAAATACATTAGGGTTGTCCCAGCCTTCACGCAAAGCAGAATGAGAAAATATAAAACGAATAGGGTTTTCAAAACTAAGCAAATATTCCTTATCCTTCATAATAGATTCATACGCTTTTATATCATCTACGGAGTCCCCTTTTGTATTTTTAAAATGCCTTTTTGAATCCATTGCAAAATATCCTTGGTGAACAGAATTAACTGGTGTTTTAATTGACACAATAGCTCTGTCGCATTCATATTTTCGACGCACTTGTTCATATTCTTCTTCAAACCAAGTTAAAAATTTCCCATCAATAACATTATCCCCGTCCCAACTTCGATAGTTTGCAACCTTATCAATGAAAAACAAACTTAATACCTTAATTCCTTTTGGGTTGAGGCGCTTTTCTTTTTCAAAATGTTCTTCTATTGTTTTTCTTATTTGTGTCCTTTTAAGCAAATCCTGGTCAAAAGAATTCATTGTTTCTTCGGCTAATAACTCCTTACCATTGATTTCAATGCTTTGCTTACCACTATTACAAGTCATTTTATCAATACGCATATTAGAGTAGACTTCTCTTCGTCCTGAAACATCAAACAAATCATCATGAGGTTTTATTCCCGAAATAACTTTTCTTTCTACCATACCTGTTTTTAAATCTCGCCTGTCTATTTCAATTTTTGCTGTAATTTTACTTTTGGTTGCTTTGACTTCTATTAGTTTTACATAAGCAAAGTTGTGATCATTTTTTGGAATAACACTTGCTACCTCAATTTGTTTAACAAGCTTTTTGATATAGGCATCAACGGCTGTTAAACGGTATACTTTATGTACGTTCTTTTCCTGCTTATGTGTTGCAGAATACTGTAGGGTACACAAAGGATTTAGCTTCTTGATATATCCTTTTCTGGATTGACTGGCAGAGGTAGATTGTGGCTCGTCGATAATAACAATAGGGTTAGTACGATTGATTACATCAATGGGCTTAACACCATTTGTTTTTTCCAAATGCTTTTGACTATTGGTATTCAAAACCTTATTATCACTATCCAGCGACTGAATTGTCATAACCATAATTTCAATTTTATCACTTCTTGCGAACTCCATTAATTGGTGAAGACTGTCCGAACTATATTGAAAATAATGAAAGGCAAAGTCCTTGTAATGGTAGTCAAAGTGACTGGTGAGCATACGCAAGGACGCTAATACACCTTCTTTAATGGCTACGGATGGTACAAGAATAATAAACTTCATAAACCCATATTTTTTACGCAGTTCAAAAATGGATTTTAAATATACGTATGTTTTACCTGTACCAGTTTCCATTTCAATAGCAAAGTTATATTCATTACCAGTAATCTTATCACTAGCTTTCAGATGATTATTCAACTGTGTTTCTTTCAAGTTTTTAAGAATATCATCGCTATCTAATACTAATTTGTTGGCAACACCAATCTCAGTTTGTTCTGTGCCCTCTGAAATTGACATTTGAGTTTGATACTTCTTAGGGTCGTAGATTGTAAAATTGCTATAACCAATTTCTTGTCCTGCAAACAAGGAGGTGATAGCGGCAATTGCATCATTTTGATAATCCAGATTAGGATTAAATTTTATAGCCATAGTTACCGCCCTCCTTATATTGTAATAAACTCAAATTGATTTTCTTTATTTGCTTTGTCAGCTTCTTTAGCAAAGTATAGGTTTATCCCTGTTTTTAGCGTTTCTTTAAAGTTGGTTTTGCCACTGTCGTTGATAAAACTCAAATCCTTTACAACAACACGAACAGTTTTAGGCTCAATTTCATTAACAAGTCCCACAATGTCATCAGCAAGTTTTTCATTCAGCCCACTATCTAAACATATAATTAGTCCACCCATACAAATGTTGTAAACATTTTTGCCATCAAAGTTATATTTTTCAATAGGATGTGACAAATCAAGCCCATACTTGAGCATAATTTCATAAACCATATCAAGCTCACTACGCCCCTCAACGAAGTTGTTTACTTCAAAGCCAAGTTTTTCAGCAAGAATGGCATTTTGTTCATCTTTATTCAGATTATAAAAATCATCACCAACATCAACTGACCAGCGTTTTAGGTTAGATGTGTCTAGCTTAAAAACCTTAAATCCAATGTCAAGATCCTCAGGGTTCATTGGTGCAGGTTCATCACTTGGAATAAGGGATTCCTGATTTTGCATATAGGTGTCATATTTTTCTTTAAGTTCAGCCTTTATGCTTTCACCTGCACGACGAATACGCTCTTTGCCAAGTTCAGAAATTATATGCGATTTCTGTATTGAATCAAGCAAATCAATTTGCTCTTGTATATCTTTTTTTGTTGTTGAATCAGCTTGTTTATACAATTCATCCATATTTTCAGGCAATTGTACCATTATGTATTTTCTATTACCAGAATCTTCTGAATTAAGCTGCATAATAGCGTGAGCAGTAGATGCAGATCCACTAAAGAAATCAACAATGATAGATTTTTTATCTGTTTGCATTCCTAACATTCTTTTCAAAAACGCTACAGGCTTTTTACCATTAGGATAAGGTATTCCACCTTCCTTTGTTAAGTTTTTTGTTTCTCCTACATAATCCCAAAAAGTACCTTGTAAGTCTTTCTTGTACAATTTACCATTTTTTTCTTCTGACACATCGGATAACCATGCAAATAATCTGAAAGAATCTCCTTTATAAAATTGCTCATATAGTACACCTTTGTTCTTTCCTGTTTTCGGAACATATTCAATTGAGTGAATATCACATTCGAATCCTATTTCATTGACTTTTTGCATAACTCTTGGTCTAATTGAGCTTTGAGGCATAGCAGTTTGAAATATCCTTTTTGCATATTTATTATAAACTTCAGATTCATCTATTCCTTCTTCTCTCGAAACTTGCGATACCGGCTTAGTAACAGCATTAGCTCTTCTATAAATTTTTATTTCATTACCATCGCCATCAACGGTAGACCCTATATATTCTTTGTTACCGTCATCAACCAGTATGGTCGTATATTTCCAACTTACATTCTCTTCTTTGTATTTTTGAACCAATTCTCCTATTTCAGTATATTCATATGCATTATTAAATTGATTTAAATCAACATAATTTTTACTATACACCAATAAATATTCAATATTTTTTTTTAAGCGTTTATCTTCACCGCCACCTGATGCACCTGCAATATTTTTCATATTAACAGAAACTGTATTTATATAGTTTTCCTCACCAAAAACATCGTTGCATAATCTTGTTAGGTTTGCAATTTCATTATCATCAATGCTAATAAAAATAACACCATCTTCTTTTAGTAGATTTCTTGCAAGCCTTAGCCGAGGGTACATCATGTTAAGCCATCTTGTGTGGCGACCGCCCTCGCTTTCATCATCGGAAGTAGTGGCGTTACCTTCATCGTCAAGCTGCCCTGTAATTCGTTTATATTCTTTTATAGGGTCACTCCATTTATCAGGGTATACAAAATCCTTATCCTTGTTGTAAGGTGGGTCTATGTATATCATCTTAACCCGACCGCCATAACTTTTTTGCAAAAGTTTTAATACTTCAAGGTTATCGCCCTCGATATAGAGATTTTTGGTGGTATCCCAGTTTTTGCTCTCGTTTTCATCAGGACATGGGCGAAGTGTACCTGTTGATGGTATCTGCGATTTTCTAAATGCGTCACTTTTGCCATACCAAGTAAAGCGGTAACTTTCCTCGTTGCGTTCAATATAATTGCCAAGTACATCCTGTAAGCGATCAAAGTCGATTTTATCCTCAGTCACAATTTCAGGAAAAAGCTCACGGAGCTTTTTTACATTTTCTGCAACTATATCAAGGGTTTGTCCGTTTAAGTTAGTCATATTGATTGTCCTCCTCAAAATGTGATATGCGATTATATTTCCCATATGAGTATTTTAATAAAGAAAAAAAACTATCATTCAATCTATATTTTTTCACTGGTATGGAAATTATCGGGTGCTCAATTGGAATAACGATATGTCCATTGTTTTTGCGGTTTGTAGTAGGACAAAAGGATTCTTCTTGTATCGCCCTCGCTATTGTTTCATGCATAATATCCCTGTTGTAAAAAATACTGTCACTAGCATATGTATCACTGCTTTCAATTGGTGTATTATTTGTGCGTAAAAAGCTAAACAGAGCTTGTTTATTGGGTATTGATAATTTATCAACAAAAGTCCAAAGTTCCTCCAAAACTTTACGCTTTTCTGTTTCCACATACTGTTGATGTTGTTCTTTTGCATTTGAACGCTCAATTTTTGAGCAAATAGTTTTATAAGCTTTGCAAATTGATAGAACAAAAAGGAAAACCAAGCAGAACACTAAGATGTAATACAGAAACTCATTTGTGTTACTGCGAAGTTTTAAACAATCTGGGTATGTAGCAACAAAAAATATTGTTGCAGATATTGCAATTATAGTAGGTATAAAATATTTATCTAAAAATATCTTTATTACATCTACAAGCTTATCCATTATTTTTCCTCTCCTTCTCCAATTTTTTGATCTTGATATTCAATTCCATCTTACGATTGAATTGCGTTTCCTTTTTAAGTTCAGCTCGCAGGGAAATAAGTTCAGCATCTATTTTAAATATTTTTTCACTAAGCCTGCGTGCGTGCTCTCCTGATATTGTTTCAATACTTGTAAGTTTTTTAACATTCAGTATCGATATAAAATCGACAATATCACAATACAGTGTATAGCAATTTCTGAGATTCATTTCATTAATATCAAAAAGCGTTTCAGAAAATGGAAGCCAGTCAGTAATTATCAACTCCTCGAGTACGTTTTTTGAGCTATCATTCAAGTTTGTTCTTTGGTGACAGACCGCAAGTTGCATTTGCTCCTCAGCTTGAAAAATTATGATTGACGGATATGGAATGGCACTCATTATAAACTTGGTAATCCTCTTTGTATTAGCCTCTGTCGTAACATCAACATTGAAAATATTGATTAGCGGGTATTCTCTAATATCATCTTTGTACGTAGGAACATTACTATTTGATGGTTCAAGCTGAAAAGATAAAGTTATCTTTTTGACATTGCTTGATAAAACCACTCTCTCAGCTTTATTTAAGTTACCAAAGCTTAGAAAATTCTTTTTTGCTATAAATTGATTTACTGCACATCTTTCAGGAATACCAAACATTTTATCACCTACTTTATAACAAGGAATGTAATCAATTCAAAATCCTCAATGCCGTTAAAATTCTGCTTATTGATGATTCCTCCACCTTTGCTAAATAAACTAGTAACACCTACTTCTTGTTTTTTACCAATCAAGTTTTCTATTGCCTGTTGCAAAAGATTGGTATATTCATCCATTTTTCGTCCCTCATCGGTTTGCTCATTAAACTCTGCAACGACATCCTGCAAAACCTCTTTTTGCCCTTTGCAGAGCTTTTTATATATATCAAGGACTTTCTTTGCATGAACAAAATTGAGTTTAACTTCGCCATCATCAGTAACGTACGCCATATAATATGGAAACTGTGGGTTTTGTTCTCTTGTTTGCTTTGCACCTTTTGTTTGTTTCAGTGTAAAAATTACACCTGGCTTTACAGTGTCTTTTACACTGTCGGGAATAGTGACAACTGCATACATACCATGTGGAGCATCATTTAGCTGTCTTCTGTTTTTCTTCAGAGCTTCCATCAAGTCTGCCTTAAAATCGCTAAAAGTTAGGTCGGTAATTGAAATGCCGCCTGAAATATCTTCAAGATCAACAACTGTATTTTGCAAGCTAATCAGTTGTTTTTTGCGATACTCAAGGTCTTTCATTTCTCGGCTCTCATTTTGCTCAATTAAATTTTCTTCTCCGGTTGCAGAAACATCTAATAGTACCATACGCCCCTTAACACGCTGTTGGAGATTTATGTACTCATCAAGGTCTTTAGTCGGCCAGAAATTCACAAGCTGTATTCTGTCATTTTTACTACCAATACGGTCAATTCTACCAAATCGCTGTATAATACGAACAGGGTTCCAATGAATATCATAATTTATAAGGAAGTCGCAATCTTGCAAGTTTTGACCTTCAGAAATACAATCTGTGCCTATAAGCAAATCTATTTCATCTGTCATTTCAGGAAAAATTTTTGTGCGTTCTTTTGACATGGGTGAGAAAAGGGTAAGCACAGTATTCAAATCAGATATTTTGATTTGCTTTTTCAGTTCCTTAGGGATATTTAGTGTAGTCTTATTATCGGTGCTCCCGCTTACAACTGCACTTGCTATACCAAACTCATTCATATATGGTGAAAGGTTCGTATAGAGATACGCAGCAGTATCAGCAAAAGCAGAGAAAATTATGATTTTTTTGTTATATTTATTAATTGGATTATCAAGTTTCTCCTTTATTACTTGCTTAAGTTCTTCAAGCTTTGCATCACGCGCAGGAGTAACTTTTCTTGCTTCATCAAGTAAATATTGCAATTGTTCCTTATCCCATAATAGGTCCTGCTTCCATTTAATAAGGTCCATATCTGCAAGATTTACCTTAACAGTATTACCAACAGAAAATGCGTCAATGTCATCCTCTTCATCGATTTCTGCAATATTGGGGGATACAAAATCGTTTATTGCACCACAGTTAAAATTGTCGATAGAAGTGATTGTGCCAGTAATCTGCGTTAGTATTTTTTCAACTGTTAATGAAAAGGAGTGAATGGAGCTTTCCATTCTTTTTAAAACATTTACTCGCATTAAATCAACCAAGCTACTTTCACGGTCAGTTTGCTTGAATATGCTATTACCAACTTTTGCATCATATTTATCGCTATAAAATTTACGCATTTCTGGCCGAACATATGCAAGTGGTGAATAGACACACAGTGTTAATTTCTTTATTTGTTTATTTACTTCGCTTATTGAAGGAAACTGGCCTTTCAAATCAATATCAGAATACTTGTTTTTTGGGGGCATACGTTCAGGAAATTTGCCTATTTCGGCAAGATTATAATATTTTTCAATGTGCTTTCTACTTCTTGCAATAGTAACGGTATCTAATAGCTTAAAATAGTCTAAATCCATCATGTCAACAAAAGTGTCTGTATTTCGTTCTTCGTCTGAAAGTGCAGACCATTTGTTAAATACAAGTTGAGCCTTCCTCAAAATATGCTCAAGATTATTCAAACCCACATCAGCAAATGCGTCATTTTTTCCTTCGGTTATAAATGCAATTTGATTTTTTATATCGTTCATTCGGTTATTTACAGGCGTTGCAGAAAGCATTAATATTTTTGTTTTTACTCCGGCTCTGACTACTTCGTTCATCAACTTCTCATAGCGAGTAATTCTACCCTTAACAGGAGGGTTGTTTCTGAAGTTATGACTCTCGTCTATAACTACAAGGTCATAGTTCGCCCAGTTAATTGTTGATAAATTGATTTCACCACTATATCCACCATCACGACTTAAGTCTGTATGATTTAGAACATCATAATTAAACCTATCTTTTGAAAATAGGTTTCGTTTATCGTTTTGCGTGTATACACTCCAATTTTCATGGAGTTTTTTAGGAGCAAGAACTAAAACTCTATCGTTGCGCAATTCGTAGTATTTTATAACCGCGAGTGCTGTGAATGTTTTACCAAGACCTACGCTATCAGCTAAGATGCAACCGTTATGTTTGTCAATCTTATCAATTATACCAATAACGCCATCTTGTTGAAATTTATAAAGCTTATTCCAAATCTCTGTTTCTTTAAAGCCGGTCTTTGATTTTATGATATTATCTTCTGTCAACTCATCAAGATATTTTTCGAATATATGATAAAGTGTAACAAAGTAAATGAACTCTGCTGTGTTTTCTTTATAGAGAACACGCATATGCTCAAGAACTTGACTTTTAACATCCTCAACGGCATTTTTGTCAGACCACAGGTCATCAAATTGTTTCAAGAAAGTCAAACTAAACTCTTTGCCGTAAACACATATATTGCTGTCAATGCGGTCAGATTTCGTTATTCCAAGACCATCAGATGTAAAATCTACTGTTCCACTAATAGAAGTATCTGTGTTTTGATTTTCTATGTAAACAAGGCGCGGTTGAGCGGCATTAGGAACTTTCAGGCTTTTTATCTGAACTTTATCCTCAAGCCACGTTGCACATTCTTTTGCAATAGCCGCTTGTTTCATTTCGTTTCTTAGCTTAATTTCAAATTCGTTGCCAGAAATTGAACGCTCATTACTATTTTCTAAATAATATTCACGAATTAACTCAGCATCTTTCTTAATAAAAGTTGGTTCAGTGAATATAAAACGCATATTATCAATGCGGGATAATTCTTTTTTTAATTCAGAAAAAGCATATATAGTAAAGTAGGCAGAGACTATACTGAGTTTAGAACCTTTCCTAAGGTTCTCCTTTAGTTCATCAATAACTCTTCCGTTTCTTTTGTTGTCAATCATTTTAGGTGGCTTAAAACTTGAATTTATATCCATAGTTATCCCTCTATTTCTAACTTTTCGAGATTATCATTTATATTTTACACTGATTCAAAGAAAAACACAACGATGTATAATGACTTTGTGAAACGTGATTTATAATTTCAAGATTTTAATGACAGTTACATTCTTTATAGTTATTCTTTCTCTGTAATAAATCTCTTTGGGAGAGTAATTCTGGATGATTCAGCATTAACCGAGCCGGGGCTCAGCAAAAAAGCAATTTTCCCTTGGAGGACGCTACACATATCTTGTCATTGGCGAACTGCCAATTACGGTAATAATAAATACGTAGAATGGTGCCACATCCATTAAAAAATATTGGATGAGTACATTAGAAATGATAAAAAAAGGGTTAAGTTACATAAGAAATAGCTAAAAAATGCCACTGCCGGGACAAAATCTACTTATTTTTTCATCATCACAAAAATCCGTCAAAATTAGATTTATAATTCCATTGTACCATTGTTAGAAGCATTATCCTTCATGGATAGTAGAGAACTCTTATGTAATGTTAATGGATTATGCTGAGAATAATAATAAAGGTTATTTTCATAACTTAAACGGGTATCAAGCAAATTACAACACTTAACTAACTGCTGTTCCCTATCACCAAATTACCCTTTATAATCTGTAAAGGGTAATTTTAAGGGTCAAACCCTATTTTTGAACAGAAAAAAGCCCCGAAAACCTAATGTTTTCGGGGCTTTAATACAACGGAGAAGGAGGGATTTGAATTATCAATTACAAACTTTCAATTTTATCAATATTTTTAAAGTATACTTATGACTTTTATATAAAAAGCGTAAGTATACTTTTACTTTTAAACTCAAATGTTCTTTATTACATATAAATGTGATTTCTTTGCTACTTCAAACCCAATAAATTTCTTTGCTTTTTTCTAGAGAATCGGGTATAAGTTTAATAGTAGTAAAGATTCTTTACGTAGATGAGTGGGCGGAATATAAATTATATTCCACCCACTCATCTATCTTAATTAGCCCTACATTCATTCAATTTTTATCTTGTATCGAACTCGATTCCCATATCTCTGGCTGCGAAGTATTCCCAGCTCTTCAAATTTCAGTACAAAACTACGTATGGTAGCATAGGCAGCTTCTCCATATGCCTTCTCCAGCTGTTTTGTAGAAAACTCATGCTCTCCATAAGCAGAAAGCACAAACTGCCATAAGTCCCTTTCCTTTTCTGTTACTTTACCAGCAGAAAGTGCCCCCTCATATACTTTCAAAACATCCTCATGATGAACTACATTTTCCTGTATTTTTTCATACACATTATTAATGAAATAATAAAGGAATGGTGTTATATCTAAAACACCGCTAAGCTTTTTGTTTTCCTCCACTAGTTGATAAGCACGATAATATTCCTTTTTCGACTGACTTATATAGTAAGACAAGGATACAAACATAACCGACGAATACCCTCTTTGCACAAGATACCACAGATGCAATAATCTTGCCATTCTACCATTGCCGTCAAAATAAGGATGGAGATAAGCCAAATAAAAGTGGATGGCCGCACCCTTTAACAGCTCATTCATTCCGTCTTCCTCCTGAATGAAAGCAACAAATTCTTTCATATATTGAGGCAACTTCTGATAGTCGATACCTGTATGTTCAATGTCATTCCCCACAATAAACACCGTATCGTGGCGATAACGCTCCTCCGACCGCAGACGGTTTTCTTCCTCTAAAAAGTCTCCAACTGTTAAGGAATATAACTGATAGATATTGTCTTCGGTTATTTTGTTTTCTAAATTGCTTATAAATGCAAGCCCCTTTTTCATTCCAAATATACGCTCTTCTTTTCTTCCGTCGGGAGCATAACCATTAAATATCTTCCAGATACTTTCCCTAGAAGAGTGAATACTCTCAATATCCAAGGTGGCATAAACCTCTGTCTCCATAGCCTGCTTACCATATTCTTTTCTTGGCAATGCCAGCTTTTTAACCAGTATAGAATTTACCTGTAAAAAAGCCTTAAGGTAGAATAACTTCTTTCCATTGAAATCCATCAAATTTATTTCTTCATAAGCTCCTTGCTGCTGTAATTCCAAAAATTCGTCAACTTCTTTTTTCGTATATTTATATTGAAGTTTCCTCAAATTTAAAACCGCATCGTCTTGCAACATCTTTACATAAGTTTTTGCCTCCATGCCTTCGCCTCCTTACATGAAATACTAATTAGTATCAATATGTATCAATACAAAATATATTATTATCTTTTGCAATAAAATTATTCTTAAACTATCTTATAAAGTTGTCTATAATACTATTGACACTCTATAATTTCTTTCATTATTTAATCTATTTACAAAAAGCCCTTCAAACCAGTAATTTTACTCTACCAGTTTGAAGGGTTAAATTTTTTAGTATCTAAATACTGTTTTCATTAAAACTCATAATACCGCTTATTTTCTGAAGTAGTTTCTAACTGTTTTCCTCTTGGTGTCGGATGTCTAGGTTCCCCATTCTTTGTAGGCTCTGCAAAATGAAATACTTTTACATCAAGTTCTTTGAATAAAGCCAAAATAGAATTTCTACCTTCTTTCAATGCTTTTCGGCTTAAGTTTCCCCATGCACCCCAAACTTCCTTAATTTCATTTTCAATAATATATTCTCTAATTACCGCAAGATTCTTTTCTGCTAAACATTTATTGTATTCATCCATATTGGCTGAATTAGTTGCCCGTTCTGGATAGGTATTCAATACAATCCAACCATCATAGCCCAGCTGTATGCTTGCATTAATAACTCTATTTACGGTTTTATCACTTATGTCATCACTTGCTGCAGAGGGATTCATGCAAACAGTAAAAAGCATATTCTTCCCTTTCTTCCCAATTGCAAAACGATAAGGTTCATAGATTAGCGGATTACAAAAATCAGGTTCTTGACCTTTCGGGTATAGGAATTTACATTTTGTCACTTTATCATTCATATGCTTTCACCTCGTAGTCTTTGTTAAAGTATACCACAAAATCTTTTCATTTTTAATCAATTAATGAAAATATTTACCATTTGCAAAGCACTTCCATTATCAATAAATTCTGCCTGTACGTAATATTCACTTGTACTTCCTCCAAAAACATCAAAAGTGTTTTCAGTGAAAATACCCGTCATATAGCACATATAAGTTTTACTATAAGAAGCATATGAAACGCTTGCGTCAGCATAATCTGCTTTAAATAATGCATAAGCTAATACCGTATGCCCTGGGCTTTTTTCATAGGCCTCTTTAGAAACACTATTTTCAAACGCTTCAAAGGTTTTTTGTATTACCATATCATCAGAGTACTGTTGTCTGGTTAATTCAACTTGTTCTATGTAATAGTCTATGTCTTCTTTGGGTTTAGAATAGAATATGTATTCCGAACCGTCATCTTCTGATAAGCTTGTATCTTCATATTCTAAGGAATATACATCTTCATCGGCAAACCTGCTGAAATCCTCCATATAACTAGTACTAAGATATATGGTTTTGTCTTCTTCTCCTAAAAAGTAGCACCCCAACCTGCACCAGCCATCACTTGTCAATAACGACTCTACACCATACTCCTTGCCGTTTATTGTAAATTCATCTATCGTAATGTTTTTATCACCTCCATAGCAATACCAATCCCTATAAAAATGCTGCTTTACTAACGCTTCAATCCCATCCATATCGCAATCACTATGTTTATAATTACTGTACTTAATAATCTTTTTAATTTCTATAACTTTTGCTGACGAATCCTTATAGCCATCCAAACTTGCAAATATTTCTTTAGCATTTTTATAGTCCTTTACCGCAAAATATTCTAACGCAATCTGATAATCGCATTCCATAATTTGCTCTGATGCCTCTTGCTGTTGAGGAACTTTACTAAATTGTGCCTTAGCTTCTTCATACGCACCATTATTTAAAAGAAATACTCCATATTCATAAGTACATTTTTCAATATTCTCCTCTGCATCTTTGTAGCCATCTAAAGACGAAAAAATTTCTTCCGCCTCTAGATAACTCCCTTTATTCAGTAAATCAATAGCCTACAAATATGTTTTTTCCTTTTCATACTGTGTATAAGCAAAATTGCCTCCTGCTGAAAGGATTATCATTAAAATACTGATTGCTGCAATTTTTATGAGCTTCTTTATTTTTTCTGTCCTAAAATCCTTTTTCTGTAACTCATTTAAATCACCAGTTTCTCCATTAATAAGCTTCATCCTTTTAGTACCCCATATACTTACATCGTAGTTTCTTCTAACTCTGATTCAGGTTCAACTTCTTCTGTTGACGGAGCTTGATATGTAATGCTTTTTAAAACCGTTGTGGTCTTTCCATAGGAATTTGTTGCATTAACACTAATATTATTAATCCCTTCCTCTAAGGAAAACGTGGTAGAAAAACTTCCATTTCCACTAGAAACTTTTTTATCGTTTATATAAACCACTACCGCTGAATCTAAAGCATCATAAACACTGCCTGAAATCTCAACAGTATCTTCATTAGTTGCAGAGGGTATGTCGTCCACTTCAAGTTCAGGAGCTTTCATCTCCGAAATGTAGGTAACTGTTTTCATAATTGAGGTTTCTTTTCCATAACTATTTATAGCTCTAAACGCTAAAGAGTTTTCTCCCTCTTCCAATGCCGTAGTTATGGAAAAACTATTATCATATTTTAATGAAACCTGTTGATCATTTAAATATAACTTTAATCCATCTGTAAAACCGCCAACATTGCCTTGAACAGCTAAATATTTCTGCTGAGTTACTTCTGGACAATTTGTAAAGCTTATTTCAGGGCTTCCTGCAGAAAACTGTATAGTTCTTTCTTCTGTTACAATTTTCCCCGCCATATTAGTTGCAACAAAGGTATACGTATTTTCTCCATCCAAGAGAGTAACAGTTTTTTCCCATTTCCCTTCATAGTCCACACGAACATTTTCACCATTAATTGTAAGCAATACATCATAGTTACTGTCTTTCAGTGTGCCATTGATGGTAACCTGTTTTGTTGTTGCTGTGGTCGGGCACCTTAAAATGGTCAACTGTGATCCACTTGTATTAAATACTGCCGTTTTTTCAATTGTAACAGTTTTATCTGCCTCATTGGTTGCTGTAAAAATGAATTTATTTTCTCCCTCCTGCAACGTAACAGTTTTTTCCCATTTGCCATCATAATCCACCTGAATATTCTCCCCATTAATGGTTAGATATTTATCATAGCGAGCATCTGTTAATGTACCCCTTATGGTAATTTGCTTTGTTGTGGCACTAGTTGGAAACTGAATAATGTTAAGCTTGGGTGCTGAAACCTTGTAAGTTAAGGTAACCTCTATGGTTTTTGTTTTTCCTGCCTTCGTCCCTTTGATAATACAGCTTTTCTCTCCTTCTTCCTGAAAATTATATAGATATGTACCCTCATACTCTCCACTGCCGTTATTTTCCATACGAATAGTTTCCCCGTCTACGGTTATAGCCGTTCCTTCCTCCGCCTTAATATATACCGTTGCCTCTTCTCCTGTATTATTATATACAGCCTTAGCAGACAAGGAAATTTCATCACTAATATTGGTAACTGCCTGTTTGGTTGCCCTATTTAAAAGAACAACAGTCTCCGCACGGGTCATTCCCTTTACAGGACGAAGTGTACCATCTGGATATCCGCTCATAAGCCCTCTTTCACAAGCCAGGTTCATATAATTTATTAACTGAGGTGAAATATCCGTATAGTCACTGAAATGATTTTGCACATAACTTGTATCCATTACATCCTTATCCGTTAATCCCATCATGCGTACCAATGCAACCGCAATATCTTCTCTGGTGGCATAATCCTCTGGCTTAAAAAGAGGAAGTCCTCCAAAGGGATTTGCATAACCAGTTAAAAATTCTCTGCTGGCTTCAACATATGGATAGGACCATTTTTCTGCTGGAACATCGCTAAAGCTTTGCTCCCTTGTGTTAGATAGTGAGGCACTAAATGTACTTGTTAACATCCTGCAAAACTGCTCTCTGGTAACCCCAGCATTCGGCAAAAATGTACCATCTCCATTCCCCGATACGATGTTCTGGGAAACCGAGTATTGTATTTCCTGCCAAGCCCAATAGTCTGTTGGGACATCGGAAAAAGCAGCCACTTGCCCCGAAGTTGTATTTTGAGCTAATACCGATAAATTAAAACTAAACATACAACAAATAATCCCTAAAATAAACGCAAACCTCTTCATAATTCACCCTCCAAAATTTATTATTGAAAAAATTAAAACTTCCTACAGTTAAAAATTATAGGTAGTTTTTCATAAATTTTGGTAAGCTGTCAGCTTACTTTTATAGAGTGTTTTGAAATTTAATAAATTGGAATTTCTCCGTATTTTCCATTAAAGTATTCTTTATTATAGGCATTATCCATGGGATACTTCCATTTAAAAGGGAAACTCTCAGCTTCAACAGAATATCGTTCTCCTGCAAAATCCTCCATTTTCTCTCCATCATTGTAAATAAAATTCCCTCCATCATCTTCATAACTTAACCCATAATACTCCTCTGGATTAATTTTGGAATAATAAATTGTAATATTAAAGTCTTGCAAGGCAGCATATTCAGAAATGTTTTTAGTGTCAAAAAAATCTCCTTCCCCTGCTTCAATCAACGTTTTCCCTTTCCCTTCATGCATACTGTTCAAAATTTCTTGAAAATACGGATAGTAGGCCTTTAAGTTGTCTTCCTTTCCTCCCATTTTTACCACAATAAATCCTTCACTATATTCTGAAACTGAAACTAAATTCCACAAACCGTTTTCAATATAGGATATTAGGAAAAAATCATCCTCCTTCTCATCAACCAACATATTTTCTTTTTTATACTCCAAATAATACTTTTCTAGGCTTCGTTCCGCTCCCTTTTGCTCAATAAAGAAACTCATACTGTTACCGTCTAAAGAGGAAAGCTCAATTCCATTTTCTTGTTCATCCTTATAGTCAAAAAAACGGAGAGGGTAATAAAACCCTACTTGGTAAGTTGAATTGTAATAGGAATAGCCGTCATAATACGAATCTTCGTCTTCTACCGTATAGTCTAGTACGTCTTCATATCTCTCTATTTTCCATCCATCGTCCTCATGCACCGCTTGTACCTTAATTCTTGCAAGTGTATAATCCCCTCCTGGTACGGACAAAACCATCTCTACTTTTGTTCCATTATTTGTCCTTTTTAGCACCTCTGCCTTTTCGTATTGAAGAATAGATCCTCCGTCTGCATCAAGCGTATACAATAACCCATCCTTTTCTATCAAACTACCATCGGATAAGTCACTTATAATCCCTTCAATGGCCGTTTTGCTCCATGTATCCGAAAAGAATGTTTGAATTTTGTCCCACGTATTATATTTTTCTGAAAGTACATAATATTCTTCACCATATATCATGGTTGGCGTATCCGCCCTATCCCGCCATAAATAAAGTTCGTTTCTCTTTGCCATAGCCTTACTGTATAAGTCAACCATATCTTCGTCCGTTAATAATACAGCAACACCATCAGTTAAAGGCTGTTTGTTTTTCAAATCAGTCAATGGAAGTACATCTTGCTGAACCGCCTCTTCCTTTTGGAATACATTATGAAAAATAAAGCTACCGCCCACGAGGATAAAAACAATAAGTACAGCAAAAATTAATTGCATTTTCAAGCCTTTTCGCTGTATGGCATCTTTAACCTGATTCACCGATGAAAATCTATCTTCTGGGTCTTTTCTTGTGCATTTTGCAACAACCTTGTCCAAATACCCATTCTTTGTACCCTCTCCTAGCATTTCTTTCATGGTAACGCCTAAGGTGTAGATATCCGTTCTAAAGTCAGTTTGTCCAAATCCATATTGTTCTGGAGCCGCATATCCCTCTGTGCCAAGATATTTTGTATCTTTCTGGGCATTTTCCTTTACGAACCTAGCTGCGTCAAAATCAATCAGCTTTATAGATTCATCATCCTTAATCAAAATATTAGAGGGTTTAATATCTCTATGAACAATCCCCAGATGATGTAATTCATTTAATGCACTGCATAGCTGAAGAATATACGCCTTTGTTTCCTTTACTGATAATTTACCAACATCTGTTAGCAATTCCTCCAAAGAAATGCCTTCAATGTATTCTTCAATTACCCATGCCCCGAAATCATTTTCAATAACATCATAAACCACTGGAATATAGTGTAAGTTCATTAGTTTAAGCTTAGAATATATCTTAATTCCATTGGATACTTTTTTAAGTATATATTTTTTATTTTCCTCTATATTAAGAACCAAATAAATCTCTGATTTTTCACTCTGCTTTATTGTATGTAAAAATTGGTATGTATCTCTAAAATATTGCTCTGCCTCCTGGCTAATGTGAACCACCCCCTATTTTTTCCAATAGTTTTATGATATCATCTTTATAAAGAAAACTCAACGGGGGATACTTATGTCATCAAAAACAACAAAAGAGCTTACGAATGCTCTTATAAAATCAGAAGAAATAGAAGCTTTTCTAAATTCAAATAAAGATGAATTTTTAGCATGCAATTTTTTAGAACAACTGCTTTATTTTCTTCATTTAAAGCATAAAACAAAAGCCGATGTAATTAAACTAGCAAACCTAAATAGAACCTATGGTTATGAAATTTTTAGGGGAGAAAAAATACCTTCCCGAGATAAATTTATTGCTTTGTCTTTCGGGCTGGAGCTTAATTTTGAAGAAACACAGACCTTTTTAAAAAGAACCGAAAACCGTGAACTTTACTCCAGAGATAAGCGTGATAGCCTCATTATTTACTGTATTTCTAAGGAGATGAATCTTATTGAAACTAATTCTTTCCTTTATTCCATGAATGAAGCGGTTATTGATTAAAAAGTACTGGTTTTAATATCTTTAATCAAATTCATTTCCACGGTTAAAGCTTAGTCCCAACATATCTAAAACGCTGGGTTGATTTAAATCAAAGCTATTATTTTTTAATGTAATGGGGCTCAAATTGATTCTTTCAAAATCCTTCAGCAACTGCTCAATTTGTTTTTTATTTAAGGAAAATTCATCTTCCAAATGTTTTATTGCAATATTTAAGTTTTTGCATTGACTGGTATAGTAAATAAGTTGTTTCATTCGCTGCCTTGTTTTACTTGTGAAAATAGTATTTGCATTAACAATTCTTTGTGCCTCTGAATATTGCAGATGGTATCCTTTTGTAAAGAAATCCTTTAATCTGTAGCCCATAATATCACGACTTCTTTCTGCAAAAAAGTTTAGAATTTCACTATTTGATATGTAATGTGACCCATAATATTGGTTTAAAAACCTTACAATTGCCTTACGCTTTAGCTGTACTTCAAACCTCAGTATATCAACGTCCCCATATTCTGATAAACCTTCCTGCTGCATTTGATAACCCTTATTATAAATAGAAACTTCATCATAATCCCTCCTCACATGAAAACTGTTTTTGTTCATTTCTTTAGCATTGTCCTCTTCAGAAGAGAAGTATACTCTTTCATATACTTCAGGGATACGACATTTTCTTATTAGCCGCATTGTTGTATTTATATCACGCAAATTTGCTTTAAGGTTCACACATAAGTCAATTCTTGATACGGTAAAAGATTCAATGGAATACTCTGAATCCAGTTCTTTTAGTATTTTGTTCAAATTTAAAAATAGTTTCATCCAGTTCTCATCTGTTTTTTCAAAAATCCCCACATAGGAAAAATCACCAATTAATATTCTAGGATTAATAATCAAGCGAATATGTGGTGATGGACCTTCTCCGTTTTCATGAAAATACAAACGCACACCTGCATTCTTATACCTTTCACTTATGTATATTCTATGTACCTCATCATAATAAAACCGATAGTTCTCTTTGCAGTTTTTATACTCTAATGCTTTTAAGTCTCTTAGCTTTGAATAGGTTATTTTCTTCTTTAATTCAATAGTGTGAAAAGAAAATCCTTCTGCTGTCAATTTTGCCATAATACCACTTCCTTTCATTTTTATTGTAATGTTATTAGTGATTAAAAAAATACAACTTAACAACAATAAGTTAAAATAACCCTAATGAAGAAGTATTGATGATAGTTAATATTAGAATAGTATAAAAGAAAGAAATTAATAAAGTAAATAAAAAATGAAAATGAAATAATTGTTGCATTTCATAACAAAGTTAGTGTAAACTAATTAAAAATAGATGAGATAAAATGGTAAGAAGAATCTATATAAATAAATGTAATGACTCTATTAAAAACAGTAGGCTCCCACATATTTTAAATATTTAGTGGGAAATCCCACTGTTTTCTAAAAAAGAGTGGGAAGGATGATGGGCTAATATGGAAATTGAAAATCAATTTATTCAACGTGTAAATAAAGTAAACCTTAAAAAACAAAAGAGACTAAAAGTTAAAAATCCACGAATGCGAAGGTTTTGTAATGCCTTGCGTAATCATCCTAGAAAAGAATATTTGATGGGCTTTCTCAATAAATATGCAATAGAGACAACCCCGTATCAATTATTGGAAATGGCATTTGAAATGTTAACAGATGATTATGACGATATGCTGAAAAGTAGGTTTATACATAGTCGAGATGAGGAACTACTGCTTTGCCCTTGGAAAGATCAGCGTGAATTTTGGCATTGTGTACTTATGCGGAAAGTATTTCTTAATACCTCATTTCAAAAAAGGTATTCTACCTTACCCCTCCAAGAAATTCAATTATGGCAAAATTTTTATATTGAGCAAAATATTCAAGATGAAAATGGAGGGAAATCGGACCGAGCCATTCAATATAATATGGCTACTTTATTCTCTAATAATGTTTTTGAAGGAATTTTTTATTTAGGTAAAACAAATAATAAAGACAAATATATCACAACTTTTTATCCAAAACTTACTATGCTATTGATAAGTAATCTAAAACGAACTCCATTTACAAAATTTGAAAACCTGTCACTCAGTCATGACCTCAATACAGTATTTTATAAAAATCTGATCCCTAAATATTTGATTCCTAATGACAAAATTTCTTCAGCTCGAGAAGAATCTCATTTTCTTAAATCGGAAGCACTAAATTTCATGGAAGGAGTTTGTAATGCATGTACAAAATTAAATTTTTTTCATATGGCATACGAAAAAAAATTATATTATGTAAAATTAAAAAAGGGTGAACCCGCAAAATTCATTCAAGAAACCATGAATACCATCCTACGTGAATACAGCTACTTGGGGCAAAAAAAACTATTTGAGTGGTATTTGGAAAATATATTAAATGAAGATAACACAAAAGAAGATGTCGAGGAATTTCACTATTTCTTTAATAACCAGTTTTTGCTTCTAGGATCTAGGCTATATGAAAGATTTTTATCTAATTATTCTAAGCTACTGAACAATTATTATCCTATTATACAAAACCGGATTGATCAGAATTTATTTCATGCTTTAGAAAAAAGTTTTGAAATTATTGATAAACAATGGCCCTCTGAATTTGAATCACTTAATAAAATTTCTATATCCCCAAATATATTCAAAAACTATAAAAAAATTAAAAGTACTACTCCAGAAAAGACTTTTCATATTCCAAAGCGGCTGCGGTGGCGAACAGAACGTCTTAAGTTACGTTCAAATTCATTTAAGTTTCAAAATATGAAAGTAAAAAAAGGAACTAACCCAAAATCAACAAACTATTAAATTAAATAGTCTAAATGTATTTACCAACTTAAATATTTATTATGTGCAAGAATAATATAAGATAGATAATTTTATTGTTATACATAATAAAAACAAAATGTAATCATCAATCCAGGATCTGCTATTTGGTTCTGGATTTTTTTATAGCAATTATTTTATCGAGCACTTTTTTATTTTCAGCAAATCATTTGAAATTTCACAACTTTACTCAGTTGCTTTAGTTTATTAGTGGTAATCTCTTATTTTTTAAAAAATCGTAGGGTTAACTTCGTGCATTTTTCCACCACAACTGCTAAATTATATTTAAAAATAAAACTTAGGAGGAAGAAAAATGGTACATAGTTTAAAAGAAGGTTCACTCTATATAAAAGAAAAGGATGAAGAGGTTAAAATTTGTAACTTCTCGCCCTGTGTTACAGATGTGAAATCGTATGAAAAGGAAGGTTCCACTGAATACAAAGTAACACTTAATTTACAATATGCTAACGCTACCACGAGTAAACCAATTTGCTTAAATTTGAATGAGATTTCGAATTTTAATTGGGAGACTTTTGATATCAATGCCAATATTTTTGTTTCAAGAGCAAAAGCTGGCTCAGTTATTTATAAAATTATTCGAGAAAAAATTCAAGTTTTAAATCTAACCACCGTTCCATATTTCGACAAAATCGGTTGGACAACTTATAAAAATGAGTCCTTATACGTGGCTGGCAACAAGGTCATCTCTTCTAATGGCCCACTAAATACTGGTGAATTTTGTATAAGTCCTGAACTAGAAAAACTTGAATTTAAATTTAATTCAAAAGTTGAAGAATCAAAGGCTTGTAATTATTTTTTAGATTTATTAATGTTAAATAACTGTTCTTCTGTACTAGGAATGACATTAATTACATCGCTTGTGTATTCAATTTTTGAAGAAGCTGGGTATACACCGTGCTTCACTACATATTGTGTGGGTAAGTCACAAACCTACAAAACAACGTTAACACAGTTAATTTGTAACATTTACAATAGGTGCGGATCATCCGGTGCTGGAATTATGGACTTATTATCTACGGACGCAGCCTTAAAAAAAGAAACCCACAATTATAAAGACTGTTGTTTGATTTTCGACGATTTGCACCCTAGCGAATGTAAAGCTGATATGCGCCATAGAGAAGAACGCTTAAGTGGAAGAATTCGTGTTGCTGGAAACCATTCAGAGAGGGTTACAAACCAATATAGCCCCCTCTCAACAAAATGTTTGTATATTGCTACTGCAGAGTATACATTGCAATCTTATTCCACCAATGCCAGGTGTGTAATTTTGAACTTTGACGATCCTATTGATAATGAAGAGCTGTCGCGGCTTCAAAAAAATCCGCGAATTTTATGTACTTTCGTTCTTAATTTTTTATGTTGGGTAGCAAAAAACAAAAATGAGATAGTTGGTTATATTAAAAAAAATTTTAAATGCAATTATTTTAGTGAAACTGGACTTTCCCCACGTCTGGCAGAATCTGAACGTTTTTTAATAACAGCTCTAGACATTTTTCTTGATTATATGGAGAACACTGCAGTAAATTTTGATATAAAAAAGGTCGAAAATATTTTTCTTAAAAGAATCCATGGGATTTTGGTAAGGCAAGAGGCAGACATGGAACGGCTTCGCAGTACAAATGACCCTGATGCCATGTTTCAAGTAATTACAAAAGTATTCTCTGGAGACAAACTTTTTCCTTATAAACCCAATGATATAGTAAAATCCGGTTACGGTATTTATAAGGGGAACGCATATCTTGACCCTGATGATGCCCTTAGGTTGGTACAGGATGCTTTAGAGAATTGGGATTTAACAAAAATATCTCTAAACAAAGCTCTGCTCTCTCTTGGGGTTCTTTCTACTGACCGCAGTGGAAAAATGACAAAAAAGCTTTGCGGCAAACGCATGTTAGTAATCCCAACAGCACAATTATGGAATGCTGAGCCACTTGATGGAATGATTTCTCCCGGTCGCTACGAGCCTTTATGGAAAACTCGTAAACTCACTCATTCAGATTTTCATGAAGGTGAACTTCCTTTGACTAGAACATCTAGAAAGCCTAGAATGCCTAGAACTTATAGATCATCTAGAACGTCTTCATCATCGTTCCAACATGATTTAGACGAGACCAATCGCATATTAAGTAATCTGCAGTCTGGAATATGCCGATCACAGATGAATTCTTGAAAACTTTATACATATATTATTTGTTTATATACCGCAAATGAAGACATGTATTTTATATTAACGAGGAGGAAATTTATGAACGAGTTATTTAACACTTACCCCGATGTGGTAGAAGTATCGGACCTACAAGAAATGCTTAGCATCGGCCGTAACAGCGCTTATACACTAATACGCGAAAACAAGATCAAACACTTTAAGGTTGGAAAAGCTATTAAAATCCCCAAAGTCTACGTTATTGAATTTATGCAATCTATATGTAATGATCAACAGACGCCAGCCTGAAATTACATATGAACTAATTTAGCAATACAGAACCACTAAGCAAAAGACAGATTGCCGTTTGCTTAGTGGTTCTTTTTACACACAAAATGCCGCATACAAAGGCACGCTCTTAACCCCATTTTCAAGCCCGAAATTTTTTTCAGAAAAGCGGATGCAGTAACTAGGCTGATACTTCTCAACAAAAACCCCAAGGCTTCTAGATCTTACTTTTGTCCCCTTTTTAACCTCAATACCGATAATCTCTCTTTCCTGCTGCATCACAAAATCAATTTCTGCCGTATGTTCACTAGCCCAATAAAACAGGTTATGACCATTAGCAACTAGCTCCTGTGCAACATAGTTTTCTGTAACCGAACCCATAAAAAGGTTGGATTCACCTGTAAGTATTGTCTGCTGCGGAACTCCAGATTTCATAACTAGCAGCCCAACGTCTCCCATATAAAGTTTAAAAGAAGATAAATCTGTATAAACAGAAATAGGGTTCATAGCCTGCTCAATTTTTTGACATTTAAGCACTACTCCTGCCTGTGAGAGCCATTCGATGGACTCACCAAACAGAGCTGCACTTCCCCCTTTTTGAACCACCTTATATTGAAATTTTTTATTCTCCTTTGCCAACTGTGCCGGTATTGAGTTAAAACAACCACGAATTTTCACAGTTTCTGATGGTGATGCATACTTCGCCATGTCTGCAACGTAGTTATTTAATATTTCATTTTGAACATTTGGCACCAGAACTAATTTGCCTGTATTAATGAAGGTCTGTACACTGGCAGGCATTCCTCCCACAATTAGATAGTACCTGTAATTTTCAATGGCCTTTTTATGAAGAGCCTCGGGCATAGGTTCATTTTCAACAAAACAACGTTGTATTTCCTCAGCAAGACGCTCCTCACCTATCGCCCACAAAAACTCTTGAAAATTTAATGGGTAAAGGGTATTGCTTTCTACCTTGCCAACTGGAAATGAATATTGTTCTCTGTGTATTGCAACGCCAAGCAAACTTCCTGCTGCGGCAATATGATACTCTGGTGCCAACTCACAAAAATATTTCAGTGCTGTCAAGGCACGCTCACACGCCTGAATTTCGTCAAAAATGATAAGTGTTTTACCTGCCACTATTTCTTGATTTACAGTAGCCTCAAGAAAGCGAATTATTCTTTCAGGGCTTATGTCGTCAGCAAAGTAGGATGCCACCGCCAAATTTGTTTCTAGATTTATATATACTGTATTTTCAAAATATTTTCTTCCAAATTCCGTTAGGATGTATGTCTTTCCAACCTGCCTAGCTCCGTATAGTAGTAGGGGCATTCTATTTTCTCTCTGTTGCCATTCAAGCAACTTGTCTTCGATTCTTCTACGCATATAACATCACCTCTTCTACTATTATGATATCATTTTTAACTTTTAAGTCAATAAAAATACAATAATTATTATTTATATTGACTTAAAAGCATATATGTGTAAAACACAAACTATTATTGTTCCATTTGTTCCTCATCCGTTTCAGCCTTATACATATCTTCAACTTTTCTTATGGCCTCTTCATGGGTTTTATCCTGAAGATGTGTATATACCTTCAAAGTGGTTGACGGCGTACTATGTCCCATAGACTTACCAATTTCATAAGCAGAAACACCTGTTGCGTGGGCTGTACTCGCAAATGAGTGGCGAAGTCCATGCAATGTTAAAGGCGGCAAGTCTGTAGTTCCAACAAATTTTGTGAAAAGTACAGATAAGTAGTTAGGTCTGTATGGATGCCCATCGTCCCAAACCAGTACAAAGTTACTGGGATTATAATCTAATCCGAAAGCTTTTTTGTTTTCGTCTTGCCTTGCTTTTTCATTTTTAAGTAACACAAAAAGCTCGTCATTCATAAAAGGTGTTCGTGAAGAGGCTCTATTCTTTGTTCCCTTATCCACAATTACGCTTCCTGCCTGTGTTCTTGCTTCTCTTATTATAATTTTTCTATTTTCGAAATCAACGCTCTCCCATTTTAAGCCACATGCTTCCTCGCGCCTTAGACCCAAATATCCTATAAGCTTTACTGTAATTTCAAGCCGATCACCCTTAACTAGCTCAAACAACTTTTTCATTTGTTGCGGGGTGTAGAAATTGGCTTCCTTTTGTATTGTAACAGGTGGTTCAACTCTGTCCGCAGGATTATTCAGCAAAATTCCTTGCTTCACCGCCACACCTAGCGATGTCTTCATTAAATTATGATGTTTTTTCACGGTATTAGCAGACAATATAGTACTCTTTTCATTTTTTTCACTAAGCTTTTTTGCGTAATATTTTTGAAGCTGCGTAGGTTTAAGGCTTTGTAAATTTATATCGCCAAGCTCAGGCTTTAAATGATTTTCAATAATTTGTTTATAGAAATATACAGTTGTTGCCTCTCTGTTTGGTGTAACAACTGTTTCAAGCCAATAATCCAGCCAAGTGCTCACTGTATATCCACTGGGCAAAGAAACATTGCCATTAATTTTATCACCCTCAAATGCCTTCAATGCACGCCTGGCTTCGGTTATTTTGTCAAAGGACTTTCTCTTTACAATTTGTTTTCCTGTATCATCATTTCCGTAATTAAAAGTCACATAATATTTTTTTCTTTCATCGTCATAAGATATATTCCGTTCAATAGTTTTTCTTGCCATAATCTTCACCTTCCAAATGTACCAAGCTAAAAAAATGAACCAACAATATGTACCAACGAAATAATTATATCATAAGTCTAATCAAAAATGTACCAAAAAAATGTACCAAACTTCAATATGTACCATTCTCAAGCCAGCTAACCACTACATATAGTTGTTACAAGCAATAAAAAAGACTATATCTAGTTGATATAGTCTTTTTCCACTATGGAGATGAGGAGAATCGAACTCCTGTCCGAAAACCCATCCATAGAAACTTCTCCCATCACAGTTGCTGTTTTAAAATTTCCCTCAGATAACCGCCCAACAACAGGCTGAAATCCTTGGTAGCTTCATAATTCTTTTTTTACCTCAAAGCTTTGGTAAAAAAGTTCCCCACAAAGTCGACGCCGGTTACTCTAACTGTGAGAGATTAGAGGCCAACGAGCAGCCTTAGGCTGCTAATAAAGAATAATCTTTGTCGTTTGTTTTAAAATTTTCCGGTTTGATGACGCAGTTACCAGACCTGCGGATGGCTATTTCTATTTTCAAGACTCCCGTCGAAACCATTACATCCCCTTAAAAATAAATGCCGACAAATTCTTCATTTCTATATAAACATGAATAAACAATGTTTTTTAAAGCGTTAGATTGCGAATCTTAAATTCTTTGGCTGCCTCACGCATTTGATCATTTTTTGCAAGTGTCTGCCGTTTATCGTAAAGCTTTTTGCCTTTTGCAATGCCAATGTCAATTTTTACAAGGCTTTTGCAAAAATATACTCTCAGCGGAACAACCGTATAACCCGTAGCCTGTATTGCATCTTTTATTTTGTTTATCTCACTTTTATGCAAAAGCAATCGTCTTACACGCAAAGGGTCTTTATTAAAAATATTACCCTGTTCGTATGGACTTATGTGCATACTATAAATAAACGCCTCTCCGTTTTCAATACGTATAAAGCTTTCTTTAAGGCTGCACTTACCTTGTCTAAGACTTTTTACCTCTGTACCCGAAAGCGATAATCCAGCTTGAAATGTTTCCTCTATAAAATACTCATGGTACGCTTTTTTATTTTGTGCTACTAATTTTACAGATGTTTGTTTAGCCAAATTTATCACCTCACGTTCCCTCAGTAATATCCTAACATTAGGTATTATAACACATATCAATTAAAAATGGTATTAAAATAGTATTAAATAATATTACAAATAAGGAGAATATTTCTTTCTCTTTTTGCCTCATATAGGTAATACTTAACTACCAAAACCCCAGTGGCAACAGGCACTTTATTTCAAATATCCCGTTGCCCTAAAGCCAATCAAAACAACTTTATTAATTTTCTTCTGTTTTTACGTCACTTTCCTTTGCAAACACAAAATCTATAGTTCTTTGCTCCTTGTCTGCTTTAGCCACCATAACTGTTGCTCTGTCACCAAGTCTAAATATCTTGCCTTTCTTACGGCCTAAAACTTGGAGATTAACTTCGTCAAAATCGTAAAAATCATCTGTCATACCATTTAATGCAACCATTCCTTCAACAGTGTTGTCTAGTTCTACATAAATACCCCAGCCTGTAACTCCGGAAATTATGCCACTGAATACCTGACCAATACGCTCACTCATATATTCAACCATCTTCAGCTTGTCTGTTTCTCTTTCCGCTTCCTCTGCAAGCCTTTCTTTAGATGAACACTGCTTGCAAACTCCAGGCAGTATCTTATTATAGTGGTTTGCTCTATTTTCCTGAAGATTTCCTTTAAGATTTTCCTTAATTATTCTGTGTATCTGCAAGTCTGGATAACGTCTTATAGGAGATGTGAAATGACAATAAAATTTTGCTGCTAAACCAAAATGCCCATAGTTTTCCTCTTGATACCTTGCCTGTTTCATACTTCTAAGGACAATTCGACTTATAATATGCTCCTCTGCCTTGCCTGAAACAGTGTTGAGTATTGCCTGTATTTCCTTTGGATGAACTTCATTCTGTCCTTTAATTCTATAACCAAATGTACGAAGCATTTTTTTCATATTTTCAATCTTTTCATCGTCAGGTGTTTCGTGATTTCTGTACACAAATGGTGCTTCCTGCCAGTAATAATCCTCTGCAACTGTTTCGTTACATACCAGCATAAATTCCTCAATAAGATTTGTTGCCCAGTTTCTGTCATATGGTGCTATATCCAAAACCTTTCCGTTTTTGTCCAGTATAATTTTAGCCTCTGGAAAATCAAAGTCTATACTACCTCTGTGCCTACGTTTTTTCCCTAATATCATTCTAAGCTTATTCATATCTTTAAGCATAGGCACAAAGTCTTTATATTCTTCGCAAAGTTCAGGGTCCTCAAACTGAATAATTTTGTTTACCTTGGTATAGGTAAGACGAGCGTGTGAGTGAATAACGCTTTCGCAAATTTTGTGTGCCACAACCTCACCATTTCGGCTTATCTCCATAACACAGCTTAGTGTAAGTCTATCCTCATTAGGATTAAGGGAACATATACCATTGCTAAGCTTATGAGGTATCATAGGTATAACCCTATCTACCAAGTAATAGCTAGTACCTCTTTGGTATGCCTCTCTGTCTAATGGAGAACCTTCTGTTACATAGTGGCTAACATCTGCAATATGCACACCTAGCTGGAAATTTCCATTTTCCAAAATATCTAAACTTACAGCATCATCAAAATCTTTGCTGTCGTCACCATCTATAGTAACTGTCACAATATTTCTAAAATCCTCTCGGCCTTCAATTTCAGCATTTGTAATGTCCAAACCAATTTTTTCAGTTTGTTCATATGCCTCCTGATTAAATTCCTGTGGTAAATCATACTGACGTATAATAGATAAAATATCAACACCTGGGTCATCTATATGTCCCAAAATTTCAGTTATCACGCCCTCCGGACTTCTGCTGCCCTCTGGACGTTTTGTAATTTTAACAACTACCTTGTGCCCACTTACAGCACCTTTTGTATTTTCTTTAGATACAAAAATGTCCTGTGAAATTTTTTTGTCATCACACGTAACAAATCCGAAACCTTTTAAAAGTTCAAATGTACCAACCAGATTATCAGTACCCTTTTCAACAATTTTTACAATCTGACCCTCAGCACGTTTACCATTTGAGGCTGTATTGGTTAATCTAACCATAACCTTATCTTTGTGCATGGCACCGCCAGTAAACTCAGATGGAATGAAAATGTCCCTATCAAAACCTTCGTCAGCAGTTACAAAACCAAAGCCTTTAGCATTGCCTGTGAAAACACCTGAAACCATATTAAGCTCTTTGGGAAGCATAATTTTACCTTTTTTAGTTTCAATAACCTTTCCCTGGCTAATCAGCTGGCTAATAATATCTTCAAACTGCTCACGTTCTTCAACTGGTACGTCTAAAATCACGCACAGCTCGTGTCTTTTAAGCGGAAGATAATCTTCGCTTTTAATATATTGATAAATTCGCTCTTTACGTCCATTCATAATCTCGTCATTTTTCATAAGTATGCACCACCTCATTTTCATTATATCAAACCACAACAATAATATAAAGCTTTTGTCTTTTATTATTAACAAATACATGATAAAATAATAAAAAACAAGTTGAAACTGACGATATTTTGTTTTCAAGCAACTTTTTTACTATATTGAGGATTATGTTTTTATGTTTCAACTAAAAAATAATAAAGAGGTGTATTATATGAAACCATCAGTAGGCATAATAATGGGCAGTGATTCTGACCTATCGGTAATGAGCGAAGCAGCAAAGATTCTTGATAAATTTGAAATAAGCTATGAGCTTACAATAGTATCCGCACACAGAACTCCTGACCGAATGTATGACTATGCAAAAGCTGCACATGACAGAGGAATTAAGGTGATTATAGCCGGAGCAGGCGGTGCTGCACATCTTCCAGGGATGACAGCAGCCCTTACAAGCATTCCTGTTATAGGTGTGCCTATTAAAACATCTACTCTAAGCGGTGTAGATTCTTTGTATTCCATATGTC
Organism: Lachnospiraceae bacterium; assembly: GCA_003543235.1. Classification (GTDB taxonomy): domain Bacteria; phylum Bacillota; class Clostridia; order Lachnospirales; family Anaerotignaceae; genus UBA8514. The sequence continues at coordinate 127,790 of DPJA01000030.1, read as the reverse complement.
AAATGCCACCGGGGATACCTGTTGCAACAGTTGCCATAAACGGTGCACAAAATGCAGGAATACTTGCGGCACAAATAATAGGTGCATTTGATGAAGCTATATATGACCGTGTTAATGCCTTTAAGTCAGAACTTAAAGAAACCGTAGAAAAAAAAGCGGAAAACCTTGAGGACATAAAGTTTTCCGCATATCTTAAAAACATGAACAAATAAATTTACAGCTTGATTTTTTATCTTCGTCTACATTTATCTTTGCATCCACCGCATCTTCTGTGACATCCACAGCCATTTTTGCAGCAGGCGAGGTAATATATAACAGGCACTGCAATTAATATAACTATAAAACACATACAAAAACCCCCTTTACCTATTCTATTCAGTAAAGGGAGTTTTTGTGGCTATTTTACATACTTTATTGCAATTGACTTGCTTATTAAATACTCTGATTATTGTTATACTGCCATTACGCTATCCTGTTTATCTTCGCTTGTATCAATCAAAAACAAGTCATTAGGTTCACAGTTAAGCAACTTACAAATTTCTTCTATTACTTCATAACGTATTGAAGATGTTTCATTGTTAACCATTTTGTTAAAATTCTGATAACTCATACCCAGTCTTTTATAAAGCCAATATTTTGTCTTACCATTATTTTTAAGTAATGTAAGCACGTCTAATTTCAACATTCTCATCCCTCCATAATTATATTTTAACAATAAATTAATAAAAAACAAGCGAACCTCCCCAAGGAAAGTCCGCTTTGACTGTACGTGTCTATTCAATTATATCTTACATACATTATACACCTATTCTTTTCATTAAACAATACATTTTTAAATTTTTCTGCAATTCAAAACAATGCACAATTTTTTTAGTATTCTATGCTTTTGTATTGTTTAGCTTTTGTCGACCCTCATGGTCCATATAAAAATTTTCTCTATGTATAAGGCTGCTTAATGGTACAATTTCATAACCTTTGTCTTTTAACCCTTTTATTATGGTATCCAATGCCTGTGGTGTATATTTAGCATCATTATGAAAAAGTATTATAGAACCATTGCCCAAATGCTTGTGGTTAAGAACCTGATTAACTTCACTTTCTACACCAAACTCTTTCCAATCCAGACTATCACTATTGGATATAGCGTAAAACGTCCAATTATTTTCTATATTTAATAGCTAATCCTTTTAAGAAATTCTTAGCGTATTTATCTCCACATTCTTTATAATGTTTGTGCCCTTCTTTTCTAAATAAGGCACCTAATTCTCCTTTAGTTACAGTTAATCCCGATTCTTCAAATATATTAAGCATATCTTCACTTGTTAATGATAGTGCTATTTTCAGTTTTTTAAGCATAATATTATTAAGATTTGCACTTTTATTTATGGATAGTATCTGCCTTTCAGGTTCTCCTGGTTTTTCATCTTGTTTCCCTCTTTTAAATATGATAAAACCGTTTAAAAATGCCTCTAATGTACTGTTCATACATTTTATATTTTCTTCTCTTTCTACGTTCTCTTCACTTTCATCTACATAACTTTCTTTTGATTTTATGAGCATTTTTTTAACTTCGTCTTTTGTCAGTTCAACGCCACCAAGCTTAAATATTTCTATCATATGGTTATCTTGTATATCTAGTGCATATCTTAATCTAATTAAAATATCATTATTATCCATCTATAGTCCTCCTGTAACAAGCATAATTTGTTCTTAAATTGATAGTTTTATGAAACACTAATCTTATAAAAAAACAAGGACAGACACCTTAAATCCGATTCTGCCCTTGCTTAATTTTTTCTTTTTATATTGCATTTTGTGTTTAAAGAATTTTAAGATATTTATTTTATTTTTTTCTTAATTAACCAATAAATTCGTTATCCACAATAGTAAGTACTTCATCAAGCTTTTGAAGTTCTTCTTCTAACTGCTCCTCTGTAATAATAAGAGGTGGACAAATAAATACCATGTTTTCGTGAGAATATGTCATAAACTTTTTCTCTTTTAACTTACCAAGAATTTTTCCCATAATTCCTTCTGGGTCTTTTCCATAAGGAACCAAAGGTTCTTTTGTAGCTTTATCTTTAACCAATTCTACGGCAGAGAATAAACCAATATATCTTACATCTCCAACGCATAAATGATTTGCCTTCATTTCCTCTAATTTTTCACCTAAAACCTTGCCTACTTTATTTACATTTTCAAGTATGTTTGCTTCTTCATAAAAGTTTACACAAGCAATACCTGCAGCACAAGCTAAAGGATGTCCACTATATGTCAAGCCACATGATAAAAAGTTATCATCAAAATATTCTGCAATTTCCTTGCTTACAACTACTCCTCCAAGAGGCACATATCCACAAGTTACACCTTTTGCAAATGTTACCATATCTGGCTTTACGTCGAAATTTTGGAATCCAAACATTTTACCTGTTCTTCCCCATCCAGCCATAACCTCATCGCATATCATCATAATGCCGAATTCGTCACAGATTTTTCTTACTCCTGGTAAATAACCTTTTGGAGGAATAATAATGCCGTTAGACCCTGTAACTGTTTCTAAAACAATGGCAGCAACACTGTCTGGTCCTTCATAAACAATTTGTTCTCTAAGCTTAGTTATATAATACTTTGTAGCAGCTTCTTCAGATTCAAATTCTACTGCTTCTCTATAAATATATGGGTCAAAAAATTTAACAAACCCTGGAATTCCTGGCTCCAATGTATATCGTCTTGGTTCACCAGTTAAGTTTCCTGCACCAAATGAAGAACCATGGTAACTACGATATCTGCTAAAAACTTTAGTTTTTCCTGTAAACATACGAGCCATTTTAATAGCATTTTCATTTGATTCTGCACCAGCATTTGTAAAAAACACCTTGCCCATATTGTCAGGCATAAGTTCAATTATCTTTTTAGCTAATTGTGCTCTTGGTTCCGAGCCATAAGATGGTCCAATAAAACAATATTTATCTACCTGTTCCTTTATGGCATCCCCAATAGCTTTATTTCCAAAGCCTACATTAAGGTTAACCAACTGTGATGACATATCCGTATATCGGTTACCATCAAAATCCCAAAAATAGATTCCCTCTGCTTTTTCAACAGGAATTGGATTAATACCTTTTTGCTTGCTCCATGATTGTAAATTATATTGTTTTGATGTGCTTTTTATTTCTTCGCCTGTCATATAATCATCTCCTTTTCGTTTCTTAAAGAAAACAAATCCTTGTTCTATTGAACAATCACCACTGCTGTTTAACTTATATATTAACATTATAATTAATATCTTTTCATTATTCAATCTCATGTTGACCATATTTTCATGTTCATATGCACAATACAGCCTTATATTTTATTGCGTTTATAATATATCTTTAATTAAAAATCCAACACTGCATCTAACTTTTTCATCCAAATTCAGCATATTATAACCCGTAATTTTTTCTATTTTTTTAATCTGATTATTCACCGTATTTCTATGAATAAATTGCTGTTCACTAACTAACTGAGGGCTTCCATTATTTTCTATATATGACTTTAAAAATCCCATTAAGTCAGTATTATTTTCAATATCATACTGCTCCAATTTTCCAAATACGTCATAATAAAATTCATAAAGAGTTTTTTTATCACTAACTGCCAGAAGAACTTTATATATATCAAGCTCATCATAATAGTTCACACGTACGTTTTTATTTTTTGCCATTTCATTTGCATCAATAGCCTTATTAAAATTTGTATCTTGATTAAAAAAGCCTTGCATAATAGAACTTACGCCAACATATATTGAAAATTCAGAATTTTCAGCTCCAACTAAGTTCATTAGTTTATCAACAAATTTGTGAACATTATTCATTTTATCTTCCGATAAAACAACCACTAAATTATATTGATAGCTAAATGAAATAAATAATCTTTGGCTTGTCTTTGCAATTTGTTCTACATATAGTTTTAGGTTTTCCATATTTATACTTTCATTATCAGGATGCTTATTTTCCAAGGAAATGTTCAAAAAACAGAAATAGCTCTCCCTTGTAAATCCATACCGCTCCATTTGCTGTATCTGCGTATCTAAATCTCCTATTTTGAAAATAATATCTTTAATGGTAGTAGAAATACTTGCTTCAACATTTTCATTGTGCATAATTCTTGCACAAAAATCTCGTGTCATATCAACCATTCTGGTCTTCCACGGAATGGTGAATAACGGCAAATTCATCTCATTACAAAAATCAATAACTTCCGCTGGTATACTTTTAATATAAGGTCCAATATTAATAACAAATGCACTGATATTAGATTTATAAAGACCCTTTGTAAAGCTAATTAACCATTCATCGTTTTTACACATATATCCAGCAATAAAAATCAGTTCGTGTCCATGCAAAAATGATAAAACTCCTTCATCCTCAACAATGTGAACCCACTCTACTAAATTATTAAGCCCTCTATTTCCTGCTAAAAGCTTCATCTGATAAAGAGCACCACTGTTGCTGTAAAGTTTACTTACCACTAATGCCATAAACTCACCCGTTCTATTTTATTTATTAATATAAATAACCCTAATTTTTTTTGCACATTTAATATATTAACATATAAAATAGAACTATGGCAATGCTTTTATAAAATTACTAAATTACATAGCAGCAAGTGCTTACCCATTGGATAAACACTTGTATATTTATACTAATAGTATACATGACATTTGAAATAAGCATCTCTAAATATTCATAAAATGAATTTGTTTATTACCATAGCCTTTTATAAATCTTAATCAAATCTTCCTTAGTAACAGCTTTAATTGTATTTGATGGACTTCCACTATCCATAGCATCCTGTGCCATCTTATCAATTACTGCATGGAATTCTTCCTTATTAATGCCGTATTCAGCCAAGGTTGGAATATTACAATATTTACATATTTTAACTAGCTCTTGCAAAAATATATTAGCCGCTTCCTCATCAGAGTTGCTTTCATCTGCCGCACCAATTGTTTTTGCTATAGTGGCAAATCTATCATAACATCCATCTAATACATACTCCATACATTCTTTTATTAACATAGCATTTGAAATCCCATGAGCTACATGAAATAATGCACCAATTGGTCTGCTCATACCATGCACAAGGGTTACAGAGGCATTATTAATACATACGCCAGCTTCAAAAGCTGCTGTTGACATTTCTTCTCTTGCTTTTTCATCATTGCCGTCGGCATAAGCTTTGGGAAGATATTTAAATATACGCTTTATTGCGGACAACGCATACATATCTGTTAAAGTGTTTCCTTTTCTGGAAGTATAGCACTCTACTGCGTGTGTTAACGCATCCATGCCCGTAGCTGCAGTAGTGCTTTGAGGTGATGTTTTAGTAAATGTAGAATCAACAATTGCAACTCTTGGCAGCAACACATCTCCTTTTAAAAGCATTTTAACTTGTTTCTCTTCATCTGTAATAACTGTAAATTTAGTAGCTTCTGAGCCTGTTCCTGCCGTTGTAGGTATTAAAACCATAGGTGGTAAATCTCCTGTAATTTCACAACCCATATAGTCTGAAATTTTTCCTTCAAGTACCGACATTGCCGCAATTGCCTTTGCACTGTCAAGTGGACTTCCGCCTCCTATACCAATAATAAAATCGCATTCTGTTTCCTTATATAACTTAACACCAGCTTCAATCATCTTATTGGTAGGCTCTCCAATTATATCATTAAATATCTCATATTTTATATTCCAACTGTCAAGATAATCTGTAAGGGTTTTAACCATACCAGTTTTTGTTACTATTTTACCTGTAACCACAAATGCTTTTGCACCAAGACTTTTTACAGCAGCTTCGCTTTCTGCAAAAGCCTTTGGCCCCATTAGTGTTTGCACTGGTAATATAAATTTATAAGCCATTCTAATTACACCTTCTTCTTCCTGTTGAATACATTTTTTTACTGTAATGTATTAACCGTAATTCCTCCATATCATAGCACTGGTCTTTGTCAGTCATTCTCTGCAAACATAATATTTACTGCTTCACATATTAAATTTACGCTTCCTTCTAACCCATAAACATCTACATCAAACATAACGTGCTTACCTGACCTATCCCCACGGCTTTTTCCCGTAACATATTCATAATAGTTATGACGCTGATTATCAATTCTTTTTATCATTTTTTCTGCATTTTTTTCTGTCAAATTATAAGTTTTTGCAATATGTTCAATTCTCTTTTCCAACGGTGCATAGAAAAAGAAATTAATAACATTTGGATATTCTCTTAAAATGTAATCTGCACAGCGTCCAAACATTATACAGGTTTCTTTTTTATCCGCAATTTCACGTATAACCGAAGCTTGTGCAGCAATTGCTTTTTCAGAATAGAAAGAGTTAGATGAACCATATACAAATTCAGAAAACAAACGATTTTGTTTGTTCATAATTTCATCAGATTCTTTAATAATTTCAACATTAATATTTGCTTTTAAGGCTGCTAAATCTACCAGCTGTTTATCATAAAATGGAACTCCTAGCTTGCTGGCAAGACTACGACCAATTTCACGTGCATTACACCCAAACTCTCTACTTATTGTTATAATATATTTTTTCATCATTAAATTCCCCCTAGGCTAAAAGAATACGCTTTTAACTAACGCCTTCCTTTATTTAATTTTCTCTCTATAAATCTAATAACAAATGATAACGGAATACAAATAATCAAGTAAACACTTGCCAATATTGTATATGATTCAATGGTCAGAAATGTTTGTGCCGTATATGCCTTTGTTACCATCAAAAATTCCTGTGCAGTAATATAAGCCATTAAAGAAGTATCCTTAACCATCATTACTAAATAATTGCCAAATACCGGAACAGAATTTCTAAACGCCTGTGGAATAACAATTCTAAACATAGCTTGGCGATTAGAAAAGCCTAACGCCAAAGCTGCTTCTTTTTGACCATTGTCTATAGAAATGATAGAAGAACGAATAACCTCTGATATGTATGTTCCATAGTTTATTGCAAGACCAATAATACCTGCAGTCATTGAGCTAATTGAAACAGAAAAACCCTCTATACCTATAATAGATGCAAACATTTCTATAAACAGTGGCATTACATAATAAATATATACCATCTGAACTAATAACGGTGTTCCTCTAATAAATTCTTGAAAAACAATAATGATATGATTAAGTGCTTTCTTTTTTGATACTCTTCCCAAAGCAAGAATAAAACCAAAAACTATTGCAAATAAAAAACCTACTATAGTTGTAATGACAACTATTTGTAAGGCCTCGCCTAACAATTTTGGAAGCAATTCTACTATAGCTTTAGAAAAATTTAAATTTTCAAGTACTTTCATACTTGCCACCCCCTAATTGTTATTTGTCTAAAACACGTGATAAAAATTCTTTCGTTCTCTCATTTTTAGGATTAGTAAACATTTCAATAGGAGAACTGTCTTCCACAACGTAACCCGATTCCATAAATATAACCCTATCCGCAACATCTTTTGCAAAACCCATTTCATGTGTAACAACTGCCATTGTCATTCCTTCATCTGCCAATTCCCTCATAACATTTAAAACGTCACCTACTAATTCAGGGTCAAGAGCAGAGGTTGGTTCATCAAACAACATAATTTTTGGCTCCATAGCCAATGCACGAGCAATAGCTACACGCTGACGCTGTCCACCTGATAATGTTTCAGGATAAACCTTTGCTTTATCTGCAAGTCCAACCTTTTTTAAAAGTTGCATTCCTTTTTCCTGTGCTTCTTCTTTATTCTTTTTTAAAATGTGTATAGGAGCATATGTAACATTATCAATTACTGTCATAAAAGGGAAAAGATTAAAATTCTGAAAACACATACCAACTTTTTGGCGATAATTCATAACATTAAATTTGTGCTTTAAAATATTTTCTCCATTATAAATAACTTCTCCACTTGTTGGTACTTCCAATAAATTCAAACATCTAAGAAATGTACTTTTTCCTGAACCAGAAGGCCCTATAAGAACAAGAACCTCGCCCTCCTCAATAGAAATATTAATATTCTTTAAAACTTCAAGGTCACCAAATTTTTTCTGTAATCCTTTGACTTCTAATAGCGGCATTATAATCACATCCTTCAATTTTGTAAAAGTTTTTGAAAACAATCTAAAAATTAAATACTGCAGGTGTTTTGAAAATTTTGCCTGCAGTATCATTTGTATTTACTATTGATTACTCAGTTCTTGTATTAATATCATGAGTACGTTCCTCATTTGTAATCATATGAAGTTCTGGATTTAATTTATAATCTTCAAACACTTTGGTAATAAATCCTTCTTCTCTAAGTTTCGCTACTACAGCATCAACCTCTTTCATAAATGCTATATCGTCAAAATTAACTGATGGTGCAATTCTTCCTATTGTTACTTCATCATCTTTATAATTTTCTGCCATCTTTAATCCCGATACTGCCTCTGGAGAATTTGCAAAAAGATTTTCCAATACAGTAGAATCTGTTAAAAACGCATCTATCTTACCACTTTGTAACGCAACAATTGATTCTGATTGATCTCCAGTTGCACGAGCCTCTTTAATCAAGCCCTTTTCTTTAAATCCTTCAACAGTTGTCTGCCAAATAGTACCTGGTGTATATCCAACAACCGTTGAACTCGGGTCAAAATCTTCTATACTCTTAATTGAACCACCTTCAGAAGTTAAAAGCCCACCGCCCTGTGTATACCAAATTTCACCAAAATATATTTTTTCTGCACGGTCTGCCCTAATATACATACAGTCAGCAATAATATCAATTTTGTCTGAATTCAAATTTAGAATTAATTCAGAAAATGGAATTAGTGACATTTCTGTTTTTTCAATTCCAAGTCTTTTTGCAACTTCTTTAATAATTTCTGCATCTACACCGCAAAAATTTCCTGTAGCTTGGTCGATGTATGCAAATGGTGCATCACCTGAAGAACCAACTGTTAAAACACCTTTTTCTCTTAATTCTGCAAGCTTTTCACTTGGAACACCATCTTTACAATATGAGTTGTCATATTCTTTTTCTTCAGCAGTGGTTGAAGCAGCACTGCTTTCCTCTTTGGCAGGTTCCTTTGTATCTGCACCACACCCACTCATCATTGCAACCGATAATACCAATGTTGTTGCTAAAGATAACACCTTAAACTTTTTTAAATTAAATATTTTCATACTATTCTCCCCTTTTTTTGTTAACACAAAAAAGAGCACAACTCAGTTTCGTGTGCTCCTTTGCATTCTTAATTTACATTATAATTTTCATAAAAATATATTCTTATTCTACAAATATATTTTAATAGCAATGGCATAAATACCCAATCCAGTGTGCATACGCATAAGCTGAATGTTTTTGTTCACCTCTGTCATTTACTATGTTGTGATTGTAGCAGATACTTTTACATTTAGCAATAGGCTAAAAACCAAAAACTCTTGTTCAAATGCACAATTTAACAATATTTACACATTTTTTTAATGATTTTCACTCCATAATTTAAATTTTCCATTGTATTACTGCACTATCGCAGTCCACTAAAATTTTTTCAATAACTTCTGCAGCAAATTTTTTCTTTTTCTCAAAATCAAGTGATTCAAAATCAAACTGCTTTTTCGAAAAATCTGTTCTGCTATTTTCCATTTCTTCAAGCCAAAAACTTTTTTCGTTTTGTAACTTCTTTATCATTTTATTCAAATATTGTATAGGTATATCATCGCTTTCGGTAATTGCATCAACCAATCTAGAAATTTTCTTCTCTATTTCTATAATTTTTTCAACCAAATCAGCGTCCTTTTCTTCTAAGTTATAATCTTTTATTTGTATTTTGTTAAATATTTTTTCTATTTCTTTTTTCACTTCTAATTCCAATCCTTCTACAGAAGTGGTAATTTTTTCATTACAAATATGATAGTTAGTTCTTCCGCTGCAAATAAGATATTTTTTCCCATTAGCAAACACTACCTTCAAACTATAACCACACTTTCTGCATTTTAGCAAACCAGAAAGCCATGTGTATTTGCCCTTCCCCTTATTGGGTACTTGCTTATTTTCATCAAGTTTTTCATTGCATCTAAGCCAAATATCTGATGATATAACGCCTTCATGAAGAGAAATTGCAAAATATTGTTTATCCCCTTGACAATATTTTTCCCCACCACGATTACGCTTTCCCACAAGCATCCCTCCATATACCCCATCAAATTCCTCATATGGGCTCTTTATTTTTATTCCTTTTGTAATAAAGTATGTGTACACGTCAAAATCACATCGAACGTATATTGGGTTATGTAATATTCGAGAAATCGCAACATTATCCCATGCTTTTCTTTTGCCACAGGGAATTTTTTCTCTTGTAAGATATTTTGCAATGTATCCTAAACTTGTTCCTTCTTCAGAATATAATTGATAAATATTTTTCACTATTTCAATGTCTTTATTTACTACTAGTTTAGATACTTTTTTACCGTTCAATTTATCCTTTTCTATGCAAAATCCAAACGGTGCTGGTCCGCCTACCCATGTCCCATTTTGTAACCTTGCATAGTAATTATCCTTAATACGTTCCGCAATTGTTTCACGTTCTAACTGTGCAAAACTCATTACAATATAAAGCATTGCTCTGCCAATAGGTGTACTTGTATCAAACTTTTCATTTATAGATACAAATTCTACTCCATGTTCTTTCATTATTTCCCATATTGCACCAAAATCCGCAATAGAACGACTGAAACGGTCTATACGGTAAACAACAATTTTTTCTACATTTCCAGACCTCACTTGTTCCATCATACGCTGAAATTCAGGTCTTTTAATGTTTTTTCCCGAAAACCCTTTATCAATAAAAATTGTAGCTGTATCATCTGTTTCTGCCTTGCATTTTGTAATTTGTGTTTCTATTGAAATGCTATCCTTTTTATCTATTGACTGTCTGGCATAGATAGCAACCATTAGCCACACCTCTTGCTCTTATTTCTTTCTACTGCAAATTTTCTGCAAATTCTATTTAATGTTTCAGAAATTATTTTTTGTTCTGATTCTTTATTTTCGTAAGTTGGTCTTAAATTCTTAATCTCCATAAAATCACATCCTTTTTTATATTTTATGAAGTATAAAAAGGTATTACTACTTTTCTCAATATTCTTGCCTATCACATCTACAGCGATTTTTCAAAAAATAGATTTTACTATATATCCAGTGCATCAACATCCCATTGTATAGTGTAGTATCCAGTTTCCTGTGCGGCTTCAATAACTTTGTTATCATATTCGCCAAATGGCGGTCTAAACAAATCCATTTCATAGCCAGTAAGGGAAAACACCTTTTCTTGCGTATCTGTAAGTTCCTTTTCTATTTGTTCCTTGCTAAGTTGGCTCATGTGCGGATGTGTAGCCGAATGATTTCCCAAATCGTGCCCAGCCATAACTATTTTCTTAACCTCATCTGGGTAATCATCAACCCAGTAGCCACACATAAAAAATGTGGTTTTAACATTATTGTTTTTAAGGATTTCCAATAACTTGTCGGTATCATCTGCACCCCATGCAGCGTCAAAGCTTATTGCAACCTGTTTCTTATCCGTTTCAACACAATAGATAGGTAGCTTTCGCTCTGTTTCTACAAATGCCGAAAACACAGTTTTTGCAGTAGGATTTACACTTGACATAAGTGCAAAAATACCAACCATAGCCAATATAGCAATGAACACCCTTCTTTTGTCTTTAATAATATTTTTCAAATTAATCACCTCTGCTTATGTATATTCAATCAAAGGTTTTCCTATTTCCAACAAAGCCCTATGCTTATAAAAACACTGAATTTCAATGAATAGGGCTATACTATAAAAAAATATCATCCTAGAGGCGTTATATTTCATTCATGCTTTTTTGCTGAAAAAGAATATAGTCCATCACTTCATCCGAAAACATCTTATCCTTTTTCACCATAAATCCAGTTTCAACACAATTCAAAAACTCGTTTAAATTTTGTGGATAAATAGCAAAATCTGCTTCTTTAAGCATTGGTACATCAAAATCACTATCTCCAGCGGCAAAAATAACTTGTGGTTTTTTCAGTTTTCTTATGCGTTGTACTGCTGTTCCCTTATTAAGTATTTCAGGAAATATGTAAACTTTACTTCCATTGTTAAAAACCTTCACAACGGATAAATCCAAGATATTCTCCAGCATATTTTTTGTGGCTAACACATCATTGCTTTTTGTAAAAACAAACAAACCATCAACCATTCTAACCTCAAAAGATATATTTATATCGTTTTTAAGCAGTTCCATTCCAAGTTCAAGTTGATTTTTTGCATTTTCAATGAGTTTTAATGACTCATCGTACCAAATATGGTCAATTTTGTTGTTATGCAATAATATCCCACCGTTTGCAACCAGAGCATATTCAACTATGCTTTTTTCGCTAAAGCATATTCGTCTATATTGTTCCAATGACCTTGTTGTAAGCGGAATAAACTCCATTTCATCTATAATTTTTTCCAAAAGCATATGAGTTTTAGGTGTCATAAATGATACTTCCTTGCCGTCCTTAGTTTCCACCAAAACCCTGTCTTGTCCAATATTATGCTTATAAGAATAAATTAGCGTATTGTCTAAATCTGATAAAAAAAGTTTCATGCTATCTCCCTTATAAAAAACAAGTTCCCACCTCAATTATATGGCAGGAACTTGTTGGTTTAATTTTATTTTTTAGCCAAAATAACCTTACGGATAATATCTACAGGAATAATTGTAAATGCAAGTAAAACAACTACAATCCATTCATTTGCAACTAAACCGTAGCATCTAAGAATATCTCCGCCAAAGTCTGTCATAATTATCTGCACAACAATAATAATCAGTATAACCTTCCAAAAACCATGATTTTTTCTGATATTATCAAACAAATTAATCTTGTCCGTTCTTGCATTAAAGGCATTAAATGCTGCAATAAAAATATAGAACGTAAAATAGCCAGTAAACAGATACTTTGAAGCCAAATCACTTCTGAACCAACTATTACTAAGTGTTGAAGTCAACAGAAAAAGGCTTAATGCAAATATCCATACACTTCCAGTTAAAATGGAACTGAACATTTCTTTGCTGATAATACTTTCTTCACGTCTTTTTGGCTTTTCACGCATAAACCGCTTTAAAGCTGGCTCACCGCCAAATGCCAAAGCCGCCAATGTATCCATAACAAGATTTATCCACAAAATTTGAATAATTGAAAGAGGATTTTCCATTCCCAAAAGTGGTGCAGCAAAAGAAATAAGCACAGCACTTACATTAATTGTAAGCTGGAAAACAATAAACTTTCTAATACTGTTAAATATGGTTCTGCCATAAAGTATAGCTTTATCAATTGAACTGAAGTTATCGTCCATAATAACAATATCGCTGGCTTCCTTGGCAACCTCTGTTCCGCCGCCCATTGCAAATCCAACGTCAGCTTTCTTTAATGCAGGAGAGTCATTAACACCATCACCTGTCATACCAACTACCAAACCTTGCTCCTGTGCAAGCCTAACAAGCCTGCTTTTGTCCGTTGGCAATGCTCTTGAAACAACTCTTATATCTTGAATTTTGCTCTTTATTTCATCATCACTCATAGCCCCAAGCTCGTCAGATGTAAGCACAATATTGTTTTCATTTTGGATAATTCCAGCTTCCTTAGCAATGGCAACTGCTGTATCCTTTCGGTCACCTGTAATCATAACAACCTGAATACCAGCATTCTGAACCTCTTTTATTGCAATGGCAGATTCAGGTCTTACCTCGTCACGTATGCCTATTACGCCAACCAGTACCCATTCTCCCTCTGGAAGTTCATCATCTTTAATATGCTCTTTTGATACAGCCACTGCAAGAACACGTATTGCTCTTTCAGCAAGCTCATTAATCCTATTTTCTATAATAGCTTTATTTGTAAGAGCCACCTCATTGCCATCTGCATCATAATATTTTGTACATCTTTCAATTATTTTTTCAGGAGCACCCTTAACTAATGTTAATTTTTGCTTTCCCTCAAGTTCTATTGAAGTAGCAGAATATTTATTTGAACTGTTAAATGGTATAGATGAAATTTCGGCAATATTTGTTGTTGAGGCATGGCGTGATTTTGCAGCATAGGTTAAAATGGCTCTTTCTGTTGCATTTCCTCCTATTACCTTCATTTCATTTCCCTCGCCTGATATTACAGCATCAGTATTATGCTGAATACATATTGAAAGCACTTTTCCAAGCTCGCCAACAACCTTATCGTAGCTGTCATACATATCAGCCTTGCCGTCCACAAACATAACTGCCTCAAGCTTACCTTTTGTAATTGTTCCCGTTTTATCGCTGAAAAGAATGTTTAAGCTTCCTGCTGTTTCAATTCCAGATATTTTTCTTACCAGAACATTATCTCTAAGCATTTTACCCATATTAAGTGCAGATACAAGTGCTATCATAAGTGGTAAGCCCTCAGGAACTGCCATTACAATAATAATAACTGCCAACATAACAGCCTCAACAAGGTCGTTCGTTATAGTCATCCAGTTAGAACAATATGCCATTATCTGAACCATGTCAAAGCTATTTTGAATTACAATCCTCTGGAACAAAAATGCAACAGCAATGGCAATACCGCCAATATAGCCAAACTTGCTTATTCCGCTGGCAAGGTTACTAAGCTTTACCTTTAACGGTGATTCTCTTTCATCTTCCACCTGTAACTCGCTGGCTATCTGTCCGTAAACAGAATTATCTCCTACAGTAGAAATCTGCATAACTGCATTACCACCACACACAACTGAACCTCTAAACACCTTATACTTGTTCAAAAAGTCCATTGATGAGTTTTGGTCAATATAATCATCTGGCATAACACTTTTACTTGCCTCTTTGCTTTCGCCGTTAAGTACCGACTGGTCAACCTTAATGTTACCATCAACAATAATGCCGTCTGCTGGAACTTTATCACCTGTCTGCAAAAGGATACAGTCATCAACAACAATATCGTTTATTGAAATTTCTGTAATATCTCCATTTCTATATACCTTGCAGTATATTCGTGATGCTTCCTCCTGAAGTTTTTGGAAAGCATTTTCATTTCTATATTCTGAAAAAGTTGAAACAAAGGTTGCTAAAATAACTGCTATTGCAATACCTAATGACTCATACCATTCCGTTTGGCCAAGAAATGCAAATATTATATTAATTATAAGTGCAACACATAAAATCTTTATCATTGGGTCGCCAAAATTACCCAAAAGCTTGCTCATAAAACTTTCTGTTTCTCGTTCCGTAAGACGATTATCACCATATTTTTCTTTTGATTTTTGTGCCTCTATATCTGTTAAACCAAAATTTTTCATATGTCCTCCTTTTTTTGTCAAAACAGCAAGACCATGATGGGCAAAGTTCAAAACAATGCCCACCGCTTGCCTCTTTTAATGTTTATTTGTATCTTGCTGCAAGCTGACCAATTCCTACATCAGTTGTGCCTTGGCCAATGGCATTAAATTTCCACTCGCCATTATGCTTGTATATCTCACCAAAAATCATAGCTGTCATGCCGCTGTAGTTTTCTGTTAAATTATACTTGAATAATTCAGTGTTATTTTTTGCATCAACCAAACGGCAAAAGGCATTAGCAATCATACCAAAATGCTGTTTTCTTTTATTTGCATCATAAATATTAACAACAATCATAACTTTGTCATACTGTGAAGGAATGTTAGCCAAATCAACTACTATCTGCTCGTCATCACCATCGCCGGCACCTGTTAAATTGTCACCCATATGTATAACGGTGTCACTTTTGTGTCTTAAATTTCCAAAGTAAACTATATCCTCTTTTGCCATAAATTTTCCGTCTTTTAACATTATTGCAGATGCGTCACAATCAATATCTGCGGACTTTGAGCCAAAAAGACCTGAAAGCAAACCGCCGCCTGACTGCTTAACATCATCCCAACCAAGACCAACTATAACACGGCTTAAGCCTGCATTGTCTTTTGTTAAACTAACCTTTTGTCCTTTTTGTAAACTAATAGACATTATGCCTCGTCCTCTCTTTATTCGGTTTCAACGCCATAATTTGCACAAAGTGCCGCCAAACCACCTTGGTATCCACTGCCAATGGCGTTAAATTTCCACTCTCCGTTGTT
This sequence comes from Lachnospiraceae bacterium, assembly GCA_003543235.1. Classification (GTDB taxonomy): domain Bacteria; phylum Bacillota; class Clostridia; order Lachnospirales; family Anaerotignaceae; genus UBA8514. The sequence goes on along the minus strand of DPJA01000030.1, from coordinate 111,619 downwards.
TTTGTATAGTTCGCCAAATACAGCCGCAGTTTCAATTGAAAAGTCCTCGCCAAGGTCATACCTTACAAGTTCTTCTCCCTTTGCTTCATCAATAATACGCACAAATGCGTTGGAAACCTGTCCAAAATTTTGTTTTCGTGTTTCAGCATCATATATAGTTACTGAAAAGACTATTTTTGCAATATTTTCTGGCACTTTAGATAAGTCTATTTTAATCTGCTCATCATCGCCATCACCTGCACCTGTAAGGTTATCGCCCATGTGCTGAACGGAACCGCTTGTATGCACTAAATTTCCAAAAAATACAAAATCCTGTTGTGTGCTTACCTTTCCGTTTTCTGTAATTAAGAAAGCTACAGAATCCAAATCAAAATCTCCGCCAGTATCAAAACGGTTTATATCCCAGCCTATACCAACCAGCAATTTTTGTAACCCTGGATTTCCTTTGGTTAAACTAACCTTCTGACCTTTCTGCAAACTAATCGGCATTTCCAATCCCACCTATCTAATTTTTTAACCTACATTTACTCCATAATTTTTGCATAATGCTGAAAGACCGCCTTGAAATCCGCTTCCAATAGCATTAAATTTCCACTCTGTGCCATGTTTATATAATTCGCCAACGACTACTGCTGTTTCAATGGAAAAATCCTCACCCAAGTCGTATCTTATAAGCTCTTTATTTGTTGATTCATCCATAATGCGGATATATGCGTTGGAAACTTGACCAAAATTCTGTCTGCGTGTGTCTGCATCATAGATTGTTACTGTGAAAGAAACTTTAGATATATTAGCAGGTATTTTTGTTAAATCCACCATTATCTGTTCATCATCGCCGTCACCCTCGCCTGTAAGGTTATCACCAATATGCACTACTGATTCACTGCTATGTGCCAAGTTGCCATAGAAAATAAAGTCTGTATCATTTCCCACTTTTCCACTGTCAGTAAGCAAAAACGCTGCAGCGTCAAGGTCAAAATCGGCTCCGCCGTCATACTTATTTATATCCCAGCCAAGACCAATTATTAATTTCTTTAAACCTGGGTTTCCTTTTGTTAAATCAACTTTCTGTCCTTTTTGTAAGTTAATAGGCATATTCTTTACCTCCATTTTGATTATTATAATAATTATTTACCTTTTATCTTTTAGCTATACCATTTTCATTGTACAGCTTATCAAACTCCTGTTTAATTGCGTTAAGTCTAATTTTGTCATCTTCTCTTTGTTTCTTTGCATTTTCCTGAATTTGCTTTGTTTCCTCAATACCATTTACAATAGTTCTCCACGTTGTTTCAAGAGTTTCAATCTTTACTGAGCTTCCCGAAGCAAGCTGTGCCGTCATTTTAGACTGCAAAGCGGTGTTCTGTGCATTTTTAATAAGCATCTCATTAGTTTTTGCATCAAGGGCTGCCATAGCTTCCGCCTGAACACGCTGTCTTTTCAGCAAAATTGCCTGCGACAAAGCCTGTTTAAAAATAGGTAACGTAATAATAAATGCGGAATTTATTTTACGCACTAAATTAAGGTTGCTAAACTGCATTGTTTTAATCATTGGTATAGACTGCAATGCAACATTTTCAGCAACACGTAAATCTTGAACTCTGAGTTCCAGCATTGTTTTTGCCTGTTCTAAACCCGTAAGTTCAAATTGAATAGAATTATCCCCAGTTGTTTCAAGTTCAGTTTTACGCTGTTCTATATAATTTTCAAGCTCCCCTATGCCCTGTTCGCCTGCCAAAATATAGCTAACCAAAAGGTGATAATATCTTACGTTGGTTTGAAACATATCCTCAAGCTTACGGTTAGACTGTTTTATTTCGCCCTCATACTGTTTAAGCTTAACATATATTTTGTCCACTTCTTCGCCCATAGTATGATATTTTGCTAATATTTGGTCAAGCTGCTTTTTCATGTTGCCAAAAAGCTTTTTAAATAAGCCTGTGTTTTCCTTTATTTCTTCAATATCAAACTTGTCCATAATTTTTCCAAGCATAACAAGCATTTCCCCAGAATCATTAATCTGGCTCATATTCATGCTATTAAGAATAACGTCTGAACATTTTGATATTTCCTCTGCTGCATCACCACCAAAGGATACTATTGTTTCAGGGTCACTAACACAAATGGTACTTACTAAGGCATCCACCTCTTCGGAATTTACAAGCTGCTGAACCATTTGCTCTCTGTCGGTCTGAATGTTGTAGCTTTGAACATCTTCTACTTGATTTTGCTCTACTACGACCGCCTGTGTGTCAGATGAACTTTTACTAAAATCTAATCCCACGTCTATCTTCCCCTCCTAAACAATTTAACAGCAATACTTTCTGTTTGTTTTTTGATTGATTTGTTAACTGATTTGAAATCAAGTACATTCAAATCGTATATATATTCACCTATTTGATGTTCAACAAACAGTGAATTTTCAAAATATCTTTCTACCCCTTGATAACCTGTTGGAATGAACATAGCAATGTCAAACCCAAGCATATTAAGGTAGGCAACTAAAATGCTGTCCTCTAAACTGCACACACTTTCGGTGGTGTTTATAATAATAACCTTAGGTACAGCCTTTGTAAAATCAAGCTTTTGTATAAGTCTAAGCAAACGTTTGTCTAAATTAAGGGCAGTTGCAACCATGGTATACTCCGCCCCATTTGTGAAAGTTCCACGTATAAGCCTGCGGTCTATAAGCTCTTGCAGCTTATCCATCATATAATCCTGCATATCCTCTCGCATAAATGAATATTGGTAAGAGGGATGGTTTTTAATTTTTTGAAGTAACAGCTTTCCATTTTTCAAAAATGAAGGTGCGTGCTGCTTCACAGGGTTAAAATCAGTTCCTTGAATATATGGAAAGCTTTTTATAACAAAAGTATCTTCGTTAATCAAGCTTGAAATCTCGTTCCAATAAGCATCTTTGCCGTTTGGCACACCGCTTATTTTTGAAAAAATAACAGGCAACATTACCCTATCATCAAGGGTTTCAAAGTTAGGTCTATATTTAGCCTCCTGAGGCCACAAAATCTTAATTTCTTCATAGGTAGTTTGTAACGAAATGGGAATTGCTTTTTTAAACTGCCTATTTCTGTATACCCCAGTATCATTATAAAGTATGGTGTCCAACTCACGTTCCGCATTATATGCAGCTGTTCCAAAACATACGTTGCTAATTTCCGTTGGAAACCTCTGTTGAGGTATGGAATTTTCAAATTTTTTCTCATATAAAAGCTTGTCAGTAACACCGCATTCCATTGACAAATCAGGGCATAATATAAGAACATCCATAGGCAATTTTGCCATAAGGCGAATAAAATATTCTTCATTAGTCCCCTTACATGAACCGTAGTATACCAATGTTGGTATGCTATTAACATCTCCGCTTACAAAAAGCTTAGGCACATACCTGTTTATCCAACAAAGCAAAATAACCGCCCTGTTATTCAGCTTTTGCAATGAAGTTTCCTTGTCCTCCTCCATAATGCTTATAAAGGCTGACTTTGCATATTTTTCAAGTTCTTTGTTTCGTGGGAAATCAATATTTTCAACAATATCCTTAAGCATTTGTGCAGTATTTAAATAATTTTTTCTTTTTATCCTCTGCACCTCATTGCCATCTGGCATTGCTATATTATTTTCGATAATTATGACAGTTCTATTTTTGCTTTCCAACTTTAGCTTCCATTTTATAAGTTCGTTGTAATAAGTTGCTTTGTCGTCAGCCCCCATAACCTTTGCAAAAAGATTGTAGAAAAATCTGCTGTCTGTTCCTCGTTCGTTTTGACTTTTAACAGAATCTGCAAAGACGTCACCAAACAGCCATGTGTTTGTATTAATAGTTTTTTCAGGCTTTTCAATTTCAATTTTTGGCAAAGTCTGTTGCTCAATATTTTTTTTTTGCATTTCTATAACTGAAAATCCCTTGGGGAACTTGCTGCCCTTTATATTAATCAAGCTTGAAATTTCAGATTTTGGGTCAAGCTTTAAATATTCATCATCACCATCATATTGCAGCAAAAGTATGTCACACCCAGCTTTAGATAAAATATCGAAAACCTTTAACTCGTAGGCTGATACATTTCCCTCGTATAATATTTTAGGAAACCTTTCCTTTCCCAGCTGATTTAATATACGCTCAAATTTATAGTAAAACCAACACATAAATTTTATATAAGCATTTTTAAGCATATTATCAGTTTTGCCCTGTTGTTTCATTTCGTTAAGCACATTATGAATCGCCTCGGCAACGCATCGCCTTTGACTTGAATCAAGCCTTGGCAACCATTTTTTAATGGAATTCTCGAAAAAGAGTCTGTCCATGACAAAATTTAAGCTCATAATTTCCTCATAATAAGAAAGCTGTCGTTCATCTGGGTTAGGAATTTTCCCATTTATATATATGCCATTCTTAACAACCTGCTGTAAATATGTACGTAAAAAATTGTCTATTTCTTCATTATATGTTGTCAGTCTGCAAAAATATATCGCATTATTTTTACGAAGTGAACCTTCAACAAAGTATTCATCTGTTTTGTTCAATTCTGCACGCTCAAACATATTTTCTCAATCTCGCTTTCCTATATTTTTCTGCCAAAATTTCCATTTAACACATAACCAAATACACATCCAAGTATTCCGCCTATCATATGGGTTAAATTAGATATATTGTCCTGAACAAATATACTGCTATAAAACTGACCACCTATATATATTATTGCCACAATTACAAAAGTAATTGGTATTTTTCCATTTTTCATGCTTGTAATAGATGATAAAAGTATAAGTGCAAACGCCACACCACTTGCTCCAAGTAAACCACTTGAAGACATTATCAGGTTAACAATTGCTGTAATAAGTGCCGTAACAAATATTATCACCGCAATATTCCAGCTTCCATATTTTTCCTCAAGTAATGGGCCAACAAGCAAAATAAAAATCATGTTTCCACTGAAATGGCTCCAATTTGCATGACCAAATACATGGCATATAAGCCGAACGTAGAATAAGGGGCTTGCCATTGATGACCTATATACGCTAAAAACAAGGCCATTGCTTATTCCGCCTGTAGCCATGTTAAGCAAAAATGCAACAAAAGAAATAATAACAAAAGTTAAAATTGTAGGTGAATTAAACTGAAATTTACTGGTTATTTTCATCATATTACTCCAATCATATCATATTCTGCTTCAGATAAATTAAAATAATTATTTCTTCATCTTATTTTTCCCACTATAATATTATATCATATTACTATGATTTGTCATCTTTTTTTGCCCTATTATGACAATATTAAAGAATTCTTAATTTTTTCTGTTTGTCCATATTTTGTATAGAATATTATGTATAATTACTTAAATATGTTTAGGTATCTTTTTTCCCTTTACTATACACACATATTATAAAATGGTATAATGTTAAAATTAGATTAAACTTGAAAGGTGACCTATAGATGTATACTTTTTCAGATGAATTCAATAAAAAGCATAACTGTTGGCATATCATAAATAAAGAAAATGCCGCACCATACACCGTAGGTGCATTGCTTTATTGCCCTGCCTTAAACACAAAAATAATAGACATGGTATTGCACAATTCTATAAAGCATCCCTTTTCATTGGCACTTTGCCTTGAGGATTCCATAAGCGACAGTGCTGTGGATATTGCAGAAACACAAATTTTACATATATTCAAAACAATTTTTCAGTCCTTAGCAAATGGTGAATTTATAAAATCTACCCTTCCACAAATTTTCATAAGGGTACGCAGTCCACTTCAGGCAACAACTCTTTTTAACAAAATAAAGCAGTATGAAAGCCTTTTATCAGGATTCATACTTCCAAAATATTCTTTAGACTGTGCTGAGGAATACAACAAAAGCATTTTAGAAATTAACAAAATATCAAATAAAAAAATATATATGATGCCCATTATAGAAAGCCATGATGTAATAACACTTAACACTAGGCACAAAACCCTTGTTCAGCTTAAAAGTTATGTAGACACAATGGCTGACTACGTTTTAAATGTACGCATTGGGGGCAACGACTTATGCAATTATTTTGGCATACGCCGTAGTTATGATGAAACCATATATGACATACTGCCAATAAGTAATATTTTAAGTGACATCTTAACTATATTTTCTGCTGATTACGTGGTTTCTGGGCCTGTGTGGGAATATTTTGATAGCCCTAATAATGAATGGTCAGACGGGTTAAAACAGGAAATGAGGCTTGATAAACTTAATGGCTTTATTGGTAAAACAGTTATCCATCCCAACCAAATTGAGGTTATAAATAATTGTCTTAAAGTGGAAAAATTCGATTTTGAAGATGCTCTCAGTATACTTAATTTTAAAAGCGACTATCTTTTAGTTGCAAAAAGCATTGATGGCAAACGCATGAATGAGATTAAAACTCACACTAAGTGGGCAGAAAAAATTGTTATATTAGCAAACATTTATGGAGTGAAATAATGAAAACTTATGATGAAAACCAGCTTGTACGTTTAGCCAAGCGTGATAATAATGCAAAACGTGACTACCTTTTGGTTAACCCTCTTCAAGGTAAGCACATACCTGTTTCCCCGAAAAGTGCCCTTGATGTTTTTAGAAATTTAGCACAAATGGTTTATGCAAAATATTCAAACGAAAGGCTTTTGTTCATAGGCTTTGCTGAAACTGCAACGGCAATTTGTGCAGCAATTGCCACCTTTGCTCCAAGAGATACTTATTTTTTACAGACCACACGTGAACCTTTTGATGAAACTGAATTTTTATATTTTTCGGAAACTCACAGCCACGCTGTGGAACAAAAACTGGTTAAAACTAATTTTGCAAAATATATTGAAAGCAGTGACCGAATAATCTTTGTAGAAGATGAGGTAACTACAGGCAACACCATATCCAATGCCATAAATGCTATTAAAGCAGAGTATAAAAATAAACCTCTGAAATTTGGTATCACATCCATATTAAACAGCGTATCTGCTGAACGTACCGCCAATTTCAACGCTTGCGATATTGAGTTTACATATTTGCTTAGGATTAAAGCTACAAATTATACACAGCAGCTTAGTAATTTTTGCTTTAATGAAGATGCTCAGCATTCATTTGAAAAAGCAAGTAATTCCCCTATAGCTGTGTCCCAAATTGCTAACAAGGCAGACCCACGTATTGGCACTTTAAACACTGATTTTATAAAAAAATGCAGTTACCTTGCCTCTAAAATTTTAAACGACCTGGGAACGACTGCAAATAACAAAAGCATACTTGTTTTGGGCTCAGAGGAATTTATGTTTCCACCTCTTTATGTTGCAAGCAAAATTGAAGAAAATTGTAACTGTGCCGAAGTAAAATTCCATGCCACAACACGCAGTCCTATTTTACCTTGCCAAGATGACAACTACCCTCTTTTTTCAAGGTATCAGCTTAAAAGCATATATGATAATGAACGAACAATATATGTATACAATCTAAAAAGATACGATAAGGTTATTGTTATACACGACTCACCAACTGAAAACCTTATGGGTATAAACAGCCTTGTTGCCGCACTTAGTGCAAACCAATGCAAAGATATTACAATTTACAAGTGGAGTGATTAAAATGCAAAGCACATATAGCAAAAATGATGTAACCCTACTGCTTAAAGATATAACAGGCATGGTACAACCTCTTGAAACAAAACAGAGAGAGCATCTCATACAAAAAGGTACGCATTACTGCGAGATGCTTCCTTCGGAATACCGTCCATCAGAAAAATATATAGATACCTACCAAACCTCACTTGAAAGCTATGCAAAACCCACCGCCAAAGCCGTTTGTCAGGTGTCTGAAAAAATATATATGCTTAAAGGCAAAAATGCCGTTATCGTATCTCTTGCTCGTGCCGGTATACCTATTGGCATACTTATAAAACACTATCTCGATAAAAAATATAACATATGTGTACCCCATTATTCCATATCCATAATACGTGGTCGTGGAATTGATACAAATGCCATAGATTACATATTGGCACGCCACAAAGGTAAAAATATTCAGTTTGTAGATGGTTGGATTGGCAAAGGTGCTATACAAAATGAGCTTCGGGAGGCAATAAAAGCTTATCCACAAATAAATGCAGACCTTGCAGTCCTTGCAGACCCTGCAAATATAACTGACCTATGCGGAACACATGAAGATATTTTGATTCCCAGTTCTTGCCTAAATTGTACAGTTTCGGGGCTAATAAGCCGAACCTTTTTGCGTGATGACATAATATCTCCTTCAGATTTTCATGGTGCGGCATTTTATCCTCAATTCACTACCGAGGATGTTTCTTATCAATTTATTAAAACTATTGAAAATCACTTTGACTTTTCTACAAAAGCAACCGATATGTCCCGTGGGGAGTTAGGAATAACCGAGGTTAAAAACATAGCCTCCCATTTTGGCATAACTGATATAAACTTTGTTAAGCCTGGCATAGGCGAGGCAACACGTGTGCTTTTGCGGCGTGTACCCTGGAAACTCCTTGTAGCCCAAAACTGTCAAAACGACCCATTACTTAAACATATTCTGCGTTTAGCAGTGGAGAAAAATGTGCCCACTGAAATTTATCCACTTCAAAACTATAAGGTATGTGGAATAATAAAAAATATGGCTGATGTTTAAAGACCAATTCACCTTAACTAAAGGAGGTAATAGTATGAAAAAGCATATTAGAACACTGATACTTGTAACCGTTGTTAGCCTTACTTTTGGGTTAATTACAGCTTGCAATAACAAAAAGGAGGAAGCCTCTTCCCCTGTTACTGCAACAGAAACTGAAGAAACCCAGGATGAACCGCCAATTTCTGAAGAAACAGAAACACCTCCCACTACTGAGCAGACATCCGAAAATGAGCAGACCGCAGAAAAAGAAACCCTTATGGTTGAGTTGGGCAATGATATGGGCCATAATCTTTCTGCCCTTTGGATACGTGCAACAGAAAAAGACGAATGGACTGAAATTGCTTTAGAGAACAATGTTTGGCAAACAGGCTATCTCATTCCTGTTAAACTTCAAGCAGACAGCATACCCAATCCCGAAAATGGCTGGCAGGTAAAAATTGAATACGCCGATGACAACACGACACATATTTTTCAAGACGTACTTCTTAACACAAAAACCTCTATAATCCTTACAGAAGACGGACCAATATATTAATTGGCATTAAAAAAGACTGTGGTATGTTTTACACTTACCACAGCCTTAATTTTTGGTTACATTTCAGCTTCAACTGGTTTAATATTCCAAATATCTCTTGCGTATTCTCCAATGGTTCTGTCACTGCTGAATTTTCCACTTTTTGCTGTATTTATAATAGCCATTTTTGCCCATTTTTCTGTATTCTTGTAAGCTTCATTCACTTGTGTCTGAATTTTTGCGTAGGAATCAAAATCTGCAAGAACAAAATATTCATCAGCACGACTTCCGCCTATGCCATTAAGCAAAGAGTCATACAACTCCCTGAACATATCCATATTGTCTGAAAAAGTTCCATTTATAAACTGGGTAAGGACAATTCTTACTCTTTGGTTAAGGTTATAAATCATCCATGGGTCATAATTTCCAGCCGCATACTTATCAATTACTTCTTTTGCTTTCATGCCGAAAATAAATATATTGTCCTCTCCAACCTCTTCACAAATCTCCACATTGGCTCCATCAAGAGTACCCACAGTTAATGCACCGTTAAGCATAAATTTCATGTTGCCTGTGCCTGATGCTTCCTTGCTTGCAGTAGAAATTTGTTCGCTTACGTCAGCAGCAGGTATAAGCTTTTCTGCCAATGAAACCCTGTAATTTTCCATAAACACAACTTTAATTTTGTCGTTTATGCTTTGGTCATTATTAATAACCTCTGCCACGTTATTAATAAGCTTAATAATAAGCTTTGCTTTTCTATAGCTTGCGGCACTTTTTGCACCAAAAATGAAGGTTCTTGGTACAATATCAAGGCTAGGATTTATTTTGATGCGATTGTAAAGGTCTATAATGTGCATAACATTCAACAATTGACGTTTATATTCGTGCAAACGCTTTACCTGAATGTCAAAAATTGATGTAGGGTCGATGACAATGCCCTTTGTTTCCTTAATATATTTAGCCAAAGCCACTTTATTTCTATGCTTAACTGCCATAAATTCCTTTTGAAATTCTGTGTCATCGGCGTACGGAATAAGCTTTTCTAACTCCGAAAGATTTGTTATCCAACCATCACCAATTTTAGATGTAATTAGGTCTGCAAGCTGACTGTTTGCGTGTAAAAGCCATCTTCGCTGAGTTATACCATTAGTCTTGTTGTTGAATTTTTTAGGGAAAAAGTCATAAAAATCCTTCAATTCCTGATTTTTAAGTATTTCAGTGTGTAGTGCGGCAACTCCATTTACGCTATGGCTACCTGCAATTGCAAGATATGCCATTCTAACCTGACCATCTGCAACTATTGCCATTTTTCTTATTTTATTATTATCCTCGCCATACTTTTCCATAAGCTGAACGCAAAAACGACGATTAATTTCTTCAACAATCTGATAAATTCGTGGTAAAAGCTTGCTAAAAAGCTCAATAGGCCATTTTTCAAGTGCCTCGCTCATAATTGTGTGGTTTGTGTACGCACAAACCTTTGTGGTTATTTCCCACGCGTCATCCCATGGAAGTTCGTTTTCATCTATAAGCACACGCATCAGCTCTGCAACTGCCACAGTTGGATGAGTGTCGTTAAGCTGAAAAGCTACTTTTTCTGGCAGAAGGCTGAAGTCTGCGTGCATTTCCTTAAACCGTTGTATAACTCTTTGCACTGTTGCAGAAATAAATAAATACTGTTGACGAAGACGAAGTTCCTTACCTGAATAATGTTCATCGGCAGGATATAGCACATCTGTAAGTGTGTGAGCAAGGGTTTGCTCCTCAAGGGCTTTCTGGTAATTCCCCTCATTAAAAGACTTTAAATCGAACTTGTTTATAGGCCTTGCATCCCATAAACGAAGGGTATTAACAGTGTTGTTTCCATAGCCAATAACAGGATAATCATAAGGCACTGCTAACACTGATTGATAATTTTCCTGTTCAAAACGATAATCACCATTTTCCTTTGGTACAGCCTTTACATTGCCACCAAATTTAACTTCCACAGCATATTCATTTCGCTTTATGCTCCATGGGTCACCATTTTCAAGCCAATTATCAGGCTTTTCAATCTGGTATCCATCCTCAATTTTCTGTTCAAAAATCCCATAATGATAGCGAATGCCACAACCATATGCAGGCAGACCCATTGTAGAAAGTGAATCCAAAAAACACGCTGCAAGACGACCCAAGCCGCCATTGCCAAGCCCTGGGTCAGGCTCAGTCTCTTCAATTATATTATAGTCAATTCCAAGTTCCGCAAATGCTTGCTTAACTGGTTCCGAAACCGAAAGATTTATTATTGCATTTCCAAAAAATCTTCCCATTAAAAACTCCATAGAAAGATAGTAAACCATTTTCGCATCTTTTTCGCAATATCCGTCGTGAGTTTTAATCCAAATATCATTAATCAATTCTCGTATAGAGTAAACCGCAGCCTGATAAATTTCGTTTTCAGAAGCATTTTCAAGTGTTTTCCTGTAAATGGTTTTAAGGTTTTCTGCAATCATACTTTTAAATTGGTCCTTATTAAAATCAAGTCTGTTCATATTACCCTCACCCTTTCATTTGTTCCATATTTTTTTGAAAACTTATGCTTAAAACTTTAGGGCTATGCCCGCCGCTGCCGAAATTGCAATATAAAATAACGGATGCTTTTTGTATTTATTTGTCAAAAATACAAGTAAAGCAAACCAAATTATCTGTTTAAATTTGAAAAGTTCTGTTATAATTCCCCTTATTGCATATGCATCAAAGTCAAAAATTTCCCCGGTAATAAGTGTAATGGCAACTGCACCAATCATCCCCGTTACTGCAGGGCGTAGGGTATGAAAAATATTTTGCACTACAATACTTTCAGAAAATTTTAGTAGAAAATTTGACACAATTATTATAATAATTATTGATGGTGTAATAATACCAAGAGTGGATACCACTGCACCAATAATGCCATAATTTTGGAAGCCCACATAGGTCGCCATATTTATACCTATGGGCCCTGGAGTCGATTCTGATATAGCTATCATATCCCCAACCATCTTGCTGGTAAACCAACTGTATTTATCTGACAGTTTAAAAAGAAAAGGAAGTGTTGCTAACCCGCCACCTACAGCAAAAAGTCCCACCTTAAAAAATTCATAATACAACAATAGCAATCCACCTATCATTTTCCCTTAGCCCCCCTTATTGCTGGTAATAAAACGCCTATTCCACCACCAATGATAACAATAATTATAGGTGAAACCTTAAGAAAAAATGATGCTAACAATGCCAATACGCCAATGACAATACCAAGCTTATCTTTAACTGTAAATTTCCACATTTTTATAACTGTGTTTAAAACAAGTGCCGCAACTGCAACTCTTACTGCCGCAAATGCGTGTTGTACAACCGCCATATCTGCAAATGTTGTAAGAAAGGTTGCAATTAAAGAAATAATAATAAGACATGGTGTAACAAGACCAAGTGTTGCAATTATTCCCCCGCTTATACCCTTCTTTTTATAGCCAATGAAAGTAGCCGTATTTACAGCAATAACACCTGGTGTACATTGACCAATGGCATAAAAATTCATAAGCTCTTCCTCAGTTGACCAGTTCTTTTTGTCAACCACCTCTGCTTGTAAAATAGGCAACATTGTTAGCCCACCGCCAAAGGTACAGACTCCAACTCGTGCAAAGGTTAAATATAAATCCAATAATAAATCCAATTAAATACACCTTCTTTTTTGTTTTATATATTCACAATTTTAAGGTAAAGAACTATGAATTATGCAAGTTAAACACATAATAGGTCGTATTATATTTTATTAATTATTCTTCATCTTGACCCTGCATTTTATCTGCCTGTTCGTTTGTAATCAGTGGATCAACAAATAAGTCTAGCTCTCCATTAAGCACAGCATCAATTCTATAAACACTAAGCTTTATCCTATGGTCGGTAACACGCCCATCTGGAAAATTATATGTTCTTATCTTGTCACTTCTATCACCGGTTCCCACCTGAGATTTTCGCTCGGCTGATATTTCACTATCGTGCTTTGCCTGTTCCATCTCATAAAGCCTTGCAAGAAGAACTTTAAGCCCTTTTTCCTTATTTTTCAACTGGCTTTTTTCATCCTGACAGCTTACTACAAGCCCTGAAGGCACGTGTGTTATACGTACTGCTGAATCTGTTGTATTTACGCACTGACCACCGTTGCCTGACGCACGGAAAACATCAATACGCACATCGTTCATATTTAGGTTAACGTCAACCTCTTCTGCCTCTGGAAGCACTGCAACAGTTACAGCAGAAGTATGTATTCTTCCACCACTTTCTGTAGCAGGCACCCGCTGAACACGATGTCCGCCGCTTTCATATTTAAGCCTGCTATATGCACCCTGCCCACTTATCATAAAGGTAATTTCCTTATAACCGCCAATACCGTTTTCGTTAGAGCTTATCATTTCAGTCTTCCAACGTTTGTTCTCGGCATATCGTGCGTACATTCTGAAAAGCTCCGCCGCAAACAAAGCAGCCTCGTCACCACCAACGCCTGCACGTATTTCCATAATAACATTTTTTTCATCATTAGGGTCTTTAGGCAAAAGCAGTATCTTTATTTCCTGTTTAAGTTCCTCAATTTTAGCCTTGTTTTCATTAAGCTCTTCTTTAACCATTTGTTTGAAATCATCATCAAGACTTTCGCCAAGCATTTCAATAGCATCTGCAACTGCTTGTTTGGCATCTTTGTATTCTCTGTATTTTTCAACAACAGGCGTAATATTGCTATATTCTTTCATTAGTTTTTGCCACTGGGTCTGATTTGCTATAATATCAGGGTCATTAACTCTGTCACCCAAATCTCTATATCTCATTTCAAGTTCTTCAATTTTCTCAAACATTTGTTTACCTCTCTTACCCCATTTTCCCCAACACAACTCTGTCAAGACCTGCAAGGTCCTTTATAACTTCAACTTTCTGAAAGCCTTCTGCCTCAAGCAATCTGCTAACTGCCACACCTTGGTCATATCCTATTTCAAAAAACATCCAGCCATTTGAAGAAAGATATTTTTTACCCTCTGGTACAATCTTTTTATAAAAATCCAAGCCATCATCGCCTCCATCTAAGGCAATCATAGGCTCAAAATCCTTTACTTCAGGCATAAGACCTTTAATTATATCTTTTGCTATATAAGGCGGATTAGACACTATTGCATCAAATTTTCCGTAATATTCTTCCCCCAATGCTTCAAACAAATTGCTGTTTACAAACTGAATTCTGTTTAAAACCTTGTTTAATGCAGCATTTTTTTTTGCAACTTCAATTGCATCATTACTTATATCCACTGCAACTGCATTATTTATACCATAACTCAAAAGACTTATTGGTATGCACCCGCTACCTGTACCTATGTCAATAATATTGTTTATTTCATTATTTTTTCTATATTCCAGTATAGTTTCGACCAAAATTTCGGTGTCTTGCCTTGGAATAAGCACTGCTTCGGATACCAAAAAATCCAGTCCCATAAACTGGCAATTTCCAATTATATACTGAGTCGGAATCCTTTTAGCCCTCTTATTAACCATATCCCAAAAATCTTCAGCCTCATTGTTATTAAGGCAGTAGTCGTTTTTAGTAAAAAGCTGAACCTTTGTAAAGCCTGTTGCTTTCATCATAAAAAGCTGGGCATCAAGTTGATACTCCCCTACACCCTCATTTTTAAGCATCTTTCTAGCCTTTACAAGCATATCCTCTAATTTATTCCGGCTCATCCTCAAGCACTCCCTTCATTGCAGCAATTGCCGCTTCTATTTGGGGGCCGTCTGGCTCAGCTGTTGTAATTTTTTGAAGACAAAGCCCTGGTGCACTAACAATTGCAACAAATTTGCTTTCACTTCTGCCTGCCCACTGTATAATCTCATATGAAATTCCAGCTACAAATGGAACAAGTAAAATTCTGCTTATAAGCCTTAATGCAATGCTGTCTGTACGTACAAAAAAGAAAACCACCATGCTTATTACCATAACTATAAGTAAAAAGCTAGTTCCGCAACGCTTGTGCAGTCGTGTATGTTTCATTACATTTTCAACAATAAGTTCCTCTTCGTGTTCAAAGCAGTTTATTGTTTTATGTTCCGCACCATGGTACTGAAAAACTCTTTTAATCTCTTTCATACGTGATATTAGAAAGATATAAAGCAAAAACATTGCTATTCTTACCAGTCCCTCTACAATGCCCAATGCCCAAGTTCCAGGCAAATAGTTTTTAAAAAAACCACCAATAACCACTGGCAGCAAAAAAAACACTCCAACCGAAAAAACAAGGCTAATGAAAACACTAAAATAAATAATATAGTCTGTAAACTTATCACCACATTTATTCTCAAGCCATTTTTCAAACTTGCTCGGTTCTTCTTCTGTTTCTTCCTCAAGACCTGCAAGCTGTGCAGAACGCATGATAATTTTAACACCCATAATCATAGACTCTATAAACGCAGCAATCCCTCTGAATACAGGCAGTTTAAAAATGCCTGCCCTTCCGAATACGCTATCTACATTGTTTTTTTCTAAACATATATCTCCATCAGGTGTACGCACAGCCAGAGCATACATCTTTTTCCCACGCATCATAACGCCCTCGATTACTGCCTGACCGCCTATATTAGTTCTTCTCATTGTTTTTCCTCCAAACCAAATAAAATTATTTTTCATTTTTTTATTTGGACAAACTTCCACCAATAAAGATGCTTTTACGTATGCTTTATGTTATAAGAAAAAAGGGCTGGATAAAATAACATACCCAACCCTTCAGCTTTTATTTTATTTTCTGCCGTATTTTTTGTTGAATTTTTCAACTCTACCGCCAGCTTCAAGTAAAAGTTTCTGGCTGCCTGTGTAGAATGGATGGCATTTTGAACAAACCTCAACTTTAATTTCGTCCTTTGTTGAACCTGTTACAAACTCATTTCCACAGTTGCATTTTACAGAGCACTGATGGTACTCTGGATGTATTCCGTCTCTCATTTTTTTCACCTCTTCTAATAGTCTGTTGATCAATAATTAATCAATTATTTATAGACAACGTGGGTATTATACCACGCTTTTATCCACATTGCAATAGTTCCTGATTGAAATTATTAATTATTTCTGCCCTTGCCACCCGATTTTAACATAGGCACTGTTTTTATAAATTCTTCATTATTCTTGGTCTTTTTCATCAAGTCAATTAAACTTTCAGCTGTTTCTACTGTAGACGTGTTAGCAGTAATACGTCTTAAAACATATACTGCCTCCATTTCCTCTTTAGTAAGCAGCTTGTCATCACGTCTTGTACCTGATTTATTAACATCAATTGCAGGATAAATGCGTCTTTCTGAAAGCTTTCTGTCCAGCACAAGCTCCATGTTACCTGTGCCTTTAAATTCCTCAAAAACCACATCGTCCATCTTGCTTCCCGTTTCCACCAAAGCCGTTGCAAGTATTGTAAGACTTCCGCCATTTTCTATATTTCTTGCTGCACCAAAAAACTTTTTAGGCATATATAGCGCTGCTGGGTCAAGCCCGCCCGAAAGAGTTCTTCCGCTTGGAGCAGTTGTAAGATTATATGCCCTTGCAAGCCTTGTAATGCTATCAAGCAAAATAATTAAATCCTTACCCTGTTCAACCAATCTCTTAGCCCTTTCCAAAACCATTTCGGCAACCCTTTTGTGGTGTTCTGGCTGTTCGTCAAAGGTGGAGTATACAATTTCTACATTTTCGCCTTCTATGGAACGCTGAATGTCGGTAACCTCCTCTGGTCTTTCATCTATCAAAAGCATAATTAAGTTAACATCAGGGTGATTTTTGGTTATGGCATTTGCCATTTGTGTTAAAAGAATGGTTTTTCCCACCTTTGGCGGAGCAACAATCATACCTCGCTGCCCTTTGCCTATAGGTGAAATAAGGTCAATAATTCGTGTTGAAACTTCGCTTTGAGTTGTTTCAAGTGTAAAGCGTTGCGTAGGATAAATAGGTGTTAAATCCTCAAAATTAGGTCTTCTCTTTGCTTCTTCTGGGTTGTCACCATTTACACTTTTTACAAAAAGAAGTGCGTTAAATTTTTCAGTTTCTCTTGATGGTCTTATGTTTCCACGGACGCAGTCACCTGTTTTTAGGTTGAAACGGCGTATTTGAGATGGCGATATATAGATATCTCCTGAACCAGGCAAGAAGTTTTCGGCTCGTAAAAACCCAAATCCATCTGGCATAACTTCCAAAATACCCTCTTCAACCTTGTCATTTTCATTGTTCTTTTGAAGTTGCTCCTCCATTTTTGGCTGTACTACTTCATTTTTATCTTCCTGTGGATTTTGTTCAACTTCTTCACATACTTCTTCCACATATGTTTCTATTTTTTCAATAAGTTCTGCCTTTTTTAAGGCACTTATATTTTTTATACCAAGCCTTTTTGCAGTTTCTCTTAGCTCGGCAAGAGTCTTTCCAGATATATTTTCCTGCATAAAAACCTCCGTATAATCCTATTATCCTCTATTTTTTGGGAACTTTTAATACCTCTCCCGGTTTAATAGGGTCATTTTCTGTTAAATTATTAAAATCAAGAATTTTTTGGTAAAGTGAACCGTCACCATAAACCTCATCAGCAATTGTCCAGTAGGTGTCACCATCTTTTATTGTGTATGTATCAAATTCGCCAGTTGGTGTTTGTGTTTCATCTGATGCAGTAGTGGTATCTTTTTCATCCTCACTGCCGTCAGTTTTAACTTTTCCAACTTTTTCTTCAAGGGTAAGTACATTAAGCTTAAGCTCTTCGTTTTCAGCTTGAATTTTTTCATAATCTTCAATTTGAGTATTTGCTTTGTTAAGTTTTCCTGTAAGTGAAATTGTTTGAACAAAAAGCACTATTATTATCAAAGCAATAGCAATTCCGCCAATCAAAAATATATTTTTTGCCTTTATTTTAGTTTCGTCATCGTCATATTCGTCATCTTCTTCATTGTCTTTAAAAAAGCTATCTAGTAAGCTTTTATTGTACTTAGAATTTTTGTTTTCATCTTCATTATGAAATATTCTTTTTCTTTTAGGCATTTCAAAACGTGGTTTTTTTTCTTTTTCATCTGCTTTGTCAGTCAGGCTTTCTTTCTCGCTGTTTGAACTAAGTGTTTTTTCAATGTCCTCAAAATGAGCTGTTGATTTTGTAGAAAAACCTTTTGCATAACCCTTTTTACGACTTTTGTGCCTAACAAGCTGAACCATATCTTCATCATTATCAAAAATGACAGCCATAGTTTGGTTAAAGTCTGGCTTTTCTGATTCTTTAGTATGCGTAATCTGTTTTTCTTCAATTTCATGCGTTATAGGCTTAATCTCTTCTTCAGTACTAGGGTACTCTTTTTTTACCTCGCCCAACCTATGTTTTCTTGCCGCACGTATTTCCTCACGGCTTGACATTGTGGACATCTCATCTTCATGTTCATCTTTTTTTATAGGATGTGTTTTCATCAAAAGCTGTACAATTTCCTTAGGAAAATCTTCATAACCGCCATTATCTATATTTTTTTGTGTATTAGTATTTTCGTCAATTTTTTCTTCGTCCATACGGGACCTCCTTTGTGTGCCTAAGGGTATAAAAAATAAAATTATCAACCAAATTTCTTCACGCATACGTACCCTATTATATGTATTTTACAGTCTACACACATAAGTGTCAACAAAGATTGAAATTCTTAGGAACTTTTTCAGATTATTAACAAATTATACACAACTGCTGTCTTGAAACAATGACCAAAGGTGGTTTAATAAATTATTCACTTACGATACAATAGTTTCATTAAAAAACTGCTATCCATTTTCAGGATAACAGCTTTTTAAAATTTATATTCCGTCTTTATATTTTTCGTCCAGTCTGCTTCTGCGTTCTTTCCAATCCGGCATATATTTATCAATCAACGCATAAAAGTCCTTGCCATGGTTAGTTTGTTTAAAATGAATAAGCTCATGCAGCACAACATGGTCAATACATTCAAGGTCTGCCTTCATCAGTTGTAAGTTAAGCGTTATATTCTTGCTTCTTGGGTTGCAACTACCCCAACGAGTTTTCATGTTCCTTATGCCTATAGTTGGCATTGGTATATTTTCATTAGCTAAAAGACTGTGCATACGTAAAACAGAATCATTAAATACCGTCACTGATTCTATTTTAAGCCACTGTAAATATTGCTGTTTAACATCACTACTTTTGTTTGGCTGTTTTGAAAAAATAGTAATTACGCCCTCTTCTCTTTTAACAAAATCAACATCACATTGCTTTATATCCACCACAAATACTTCGCCCATAAAGTAACATTTTTTACCTATATATATTTCACTGTCAGGCTTTGCTCTGTTGTACCTCTCCACTGCTGCTAGATTTCTTATTATCCATTCTGCTTTGCTTTCAATAAAACTATTTATCTCGTTCATAGGCATACCGCTCTTTGCCGAAACAAGTATTTCGCCTTTTTCATTAATTCTTACGTTTAGGTTTTTTACTTGCTTTCTGGTAAGGGTATATTCAATTGGTATACCACAGTAGTTTATGGTTTTTTTGCTCAACTTACTCACCTTTGCTTATTAGCACTTGTTGTAAAGTCTTCTTGTTCGCTTGTAAAGTGCTTTGTTTTCATTAATTTTTGTTTCACTGCCAAACGTGCAAATTGCTCCGCTTTTCATAACTGAATTAAAAAGCTTTGCACATTCTTTAACGTCATTTTCAGTTACAGAAAGCATTTCATCTCTTTCCCTTTGCACATCTTCCTTTGTCATACCATTATAATATCTTGACACCATAAGTTCAAGCCTATCCGACTTACTTTTAGGTCTGTCAATCACATTTATTGCACCAAGAGTATATTTTGTAATTTCTCTATCGGTCAGGTTAATATTGCTAAGAAAATTACCAATGTTATCAAAATTATCAAAAGTTTGCTTTACATTAGGGTCACGGTATGAATATGCGTAAACAATTCCGCTGCGGCTAAAGTTACAGCCACTGCCATATGCTCCACCCTTAACACGCACCTCATTCCACAAATACTCGGTGTTTATAATATTTTTAATAACACTCATTTTTCCACTGTAATTAAAGCCTTCTTTAATGAAGTTTGCCGCCTTTGCATTGTAAACAACTTTTGCACCATTTTCCACAGCCTCTGCATCTATATTTTTAACAAGCTTTACATCTTGTTTTTTAGCCTTGGACATAGGCAATTTTTCCTCAATTTCATAAAACTTTTTACATACTGACTGAAGGTCATTTTTCTCTGCTGCCACTAAAAGCAAAAGATTTTCTTTGGCAAATACAAGCTTTGCAACTTTTTTCAGTCCCTCTGCCATTTTTTCAAGGTTATCCCCAGCTGTCAGCAAAAAGTCATTAAAAGCAATTCCACCTGTTGCATCCTTGTATGCTCCAGCCTCATCAAAAAGTGCCAAGCATCTTGTTATTGCTGAAAGATGTCCGTTGTTATCAAAATGTCTTTCATATTCAACCTTCAAATCCTGTATTATTTTTGAAAGACTGCTCTGCGTATCAAATTTGGTTTCAAAAATTATTTGCTGAATAATATCAACCATTTTATCTATATTACGCATAAGTGCCTTTGCATTTATGCACAACACAGGCGTTACAGACTCCTTTTCGTTGTACGCCACAAGCCTGCCATAAATTCCGCCTGTAAACATATCTGTTTGGGTTGATAGTTTTTCATAATCAAATTTTTCGGTATCCAACTTTCCCAGCACTCTGCTCAAAAGTCCAACGTAAGGCACAAGCTCTGTAGGCACGTTATCTACCGCAAACATAAGCTTCGTGTATACAATTCCATTTGTATCTAGCGGCATTATGAGTTCCTTTATACCATTGTTTTCAAGCTGTTGATAACTATCAAAACTTGCTTTTTTATCAATATCATCTTTGGAAAGTGATGGTATTTTTTCAATAACCTCTTGAGTATCACCACTGCTTTGGTATTCAATCAAATCTTTTGTTTCCTTAACCAACTGTGTAATTTGTTCTTGGCTCATGTTATCTTTCATTGCCTTTAGGTGCTTTTGATTATTTTCCTCAATACGCTCCTGCTTTCCTTCTTCCGCCTCCACTGCCGCAATAGATGAATTTGTATTCTCAAGGAAATAGGTTTTAATCAAATTTTCAAAATATCCATTTTCTGCACCATTACGCATTGTTTCAAAATGTTCCCAAACCTTTAAAGACTCCATTGGGCTTGCACCATGCAGCCAGCCTTTCATCATATTCATTCCATATGCAAGACCTTTTGGGCGGTATCCGTAGTCCGCCTCTTTAAGCAAAAACTCATAATAATTAAGTGCTGACTGAATTAAAGCCTTGTCTAATCCTTTTTTCACAATTTGGTCAAGGGTTCTGTATACAGTATCCTTAAACAACTCAATCTTGTTGAAAGAAGAATTTTTTGCAACAAAGCTAAACACCATCTGATAGGTTGACGAATCAAACCATCCCTCCGCACTTTCTGCAATTTTTTTATCAACTATAGCTTTTTTAATAGGTGATGCACCTGTTTCCAAAAGTATATAGCTTAAAACATCCATGCTTAAGGAAAGTAAGCGGTCTGTAGAATGCCCTATTATAAAATTAAGTGCCAGCATACTTTCATTACCTGTTTTTGTACCACTAGGCACAGCAAAGGTATCAGAAACAACATCTTGGCTATTGTGTACTTGCTCATCATATATTTTAACTTCTGTGTCCATCGCATCATACTTAACCAAATAGTCGTCGTTAATATGTTTAAGGCATTTTTCAATGTCCATATCTCCATAAAGATAAAAAAAGCTGTTTGAAGGATGATAGTATTTATTGTAGAACTCCACAAATTTCTCATAAGTAAGTTCTGGAATATATTCTGGGTTTCCTCCACTTTCAAAACGATATATTGACTCGGTAAAAAGACTTTGATTAATGGCATTACTAAGCACTCTGTCTGGACCGGAAAGTGCACCTTTCATTTCATTATAAACAACACCTTTAAGTGTAATAGCCTCTTCGGCATTGTTAAGCTCGTAGTGCCATCCCTCTTGCATGAATATTTTCTTCTCATTTACAACCTGAGGATTAAATACTGCATCCATATATACGTCCATAAGATTATATAAATCCTCATGATTGCAGCTTGCTACAGGATACATAGTCTTATCCGCATAAGTAAGGGCATTTAGGTAAGTGTTTAATGAACCTTTCATAAGCTCATTAAATGGGTCTTTTGCAACATACTTTGATGACCCGCAAAGCACAGAATGCTCTAAAATATGAGCCGTTCCACAGTCGTCCTGAGGCGGTGTTTTAAAAGAAACAAAAAATACTTTATTGTCATCTTCATTTTGTGCATAAAAAAGCTTTGCACCACTTTTTTCATGTATAAATACATGGGCAAGGCTGTCAATATCCTTTACGTATTGCTTTTCTTTAAGCTTAAAACCAAAATAGCTATTATTTATTTCAAAATTCATCGGTATCAGTCCCCTTTTATAATTACTTTTTACATTATAACTAAAAAACAGTGGTTTTAAAAGTGTTTTGTTAAATTTATATCATTTTTTGTCGTAAAATAGATTAATTAAAAAATTCCAAAAAAGTTATTGACATTTTCATACGCCTAGATTATAATTATTATCAGTTAATAATAATTAATAAAAAATCATTTAAAATAAGGAGGATTTTTAATATGAAAAAATTTGTATGTTCAGTTTGCGGTTATGTACATGAGGGCGACAGTGCACCCGAAGAATGTCCAGTATGTCATGTAGGTTCAGAAAAATTTAAAGAACAAGCTGACGAACTTTCATGGGCAGCAGAACACGTTGTAGGTGTTGCTAAAGGCAGCAGTGAAGATATTATAAAAGATTTAAGAGCTAACTTTGAAGGCGAATGCACAGAAGTTGGTATGTATCTTGCAATGGCAAGAGTTGCTCATAGAGAGGGCTACCCAGAAGTTGGTATGTATTATGAAAAAGCTGCTTATGAAGAAGCTGAACACGCTGCTAAATTTGCTGAATTATTAGGCGAAGTAATTTCAGATTCAACTAAAAAGAATCTTGAATTACGTATTGCAGCTGAAAATGGTGCAACTGCAGGTAAAGTAGACCTTGCTAAACGTGCAAAAGCAGCTAATCTTGACGCAATTCACGATACTGTTCATGAAATGGCAAGAGATGAAGCAAGACACGGAAAGGCTTTTGAAGGTCTTTACAACAGATATTTTGCATAAGGTTTTATAACAGGTTACGAGGTTTTCTTTAATTTGTCAAAACCATTAAAGCGATAAATATTAATATAAAAGATAAATAATAGTTTGTGGATTGTGAAGGAAAATAACATGATGAAAACACTAGGTTTAATAGGCGGAATGAGTTGGGAAAGTACGGTAACTTATTATCAAATAATAAATAATACAATAAAGGAAGAAATCGGCGGATTACACTCTGCAAAAATAATACTTTATAGTGTTGATTTTGCAGAAATAGAAGAGTGTCAGGCAAATGGTGAATGGGAAAAGAGTGCAGATATTTTATCAAAAGCAGCACAAAACCTGGAGAATTCAGGTGCCGACTTTATTGTAATATGTACAAATACCATGCACAAAGTAGTTCCTCAAATACAGAAAAAAATTAGTATTCCAATTATTCACATTGCAGATACAACAGCAGAAGAATTAAAAAGGAAAAATGTCAGAAAAGTAGCGTTACTTGGAACAAAATATACTATGACACAAGATTTTTATAAAGAAAGAATCAAGAGTAGAGGGATTGATGTAATCATTCCAAATGAAGTAGATATTGAATTGGTAAACAATATTATTTATAACGAATTATGTATGGGTAATATTAATGATGAATCAAGAAAACAATATCTTCGCATTATAGAGCAGTTAAAAAATGAAGGTGCAGAAGGTGTAATTCTTGGATGTACAGAAATTGGATTGCTTATTAAACAGGATGATACATCATTACCAGTATTTGATACTACCCAGATACACGCATATGTATCCGCTCTAAAATCATTAAATAGATAAATTCCAATTTATTGTTTAATTGCTTCATAACATTTTTCTTTAAAGAACTAAAGGCAACCTTAATTATTTGGGTTGCCTTTATAATTTAAATATTTTGTTATGTGTCAACTGCTCATTATTTATATACAAAATGCTCTGGTGATACTTCTTCAAGGACTCCATTAAAATCAAAAGTCCTTATATCGAAATCTAATATTTTTTTGTTTCGTTCATAAAATGGATTAGGAACAGGTACTGCCGACAAAAGCGACTTTGTATATGAATGTAATGGGTTATTAAAA
The DNA here is from genome assembly GCA_003543235.1 of Lachnospiraceae bacterium. Classification (GTDB taxonomy): domain Bacteria; phylum Bacillota; class Clostridia; order Lachnospirales; family Anaerotignaceae; genus UBA8514. The sequence continues at coordinate 87,114 of DPJA01000030.1, read as the reverse complement.
AGCTCATCAGTTGGTGCTAATTCAACTATTTTCCCTTGAAACATAACACCAACCCTATGGCTTATAAACCGTATAATAGATAAATCATGAGCAATAAAAATGAATGTAAATCCGTATTCCTTTTGCAGCTTTTGAAACAATGTTACAATTTGTGCTTGAATGGATATATCAAGAGATGCTATTGGTTCATCTGCAATAATAATGTCAGGATTTGTACTTATGCTCCTTGCTATTGCCACTCTTTGACGCTGACCACCAGATATTTCACTTGGATACTTGTATTTAAAGCTTTCATCAAGCCCAACTTGGTTTAAAAGCTGGCTAACTTTTTTGTTTAGCTCTTCTTTATTATTAATAATATGATTTACCCTGATTGGCTCGGCTATTATTTTTTCAATGGTCATTCTTTGATTGAGTGCAGCCGAAGAATCCTGAAATATAATCTGCAAATTTTTTTGAATATCCTTTTTGTTTTTTGAAAAAACACCTCTATCGGATATTTTAAATCCTTTATAATATACCTCGCCTTCAGTTATGTTATGTAAACCCATTATGGTTTTAGCAACTGTTGACTTACCTGAGCCACTTTCACCAACAAGCCCAAATATTTCACCCTTTTTCACACTGAAACTTATTCCATCCACAGCCTTTACTATCATATGGCTGTTTATTTTAAAATGCTGTTTAAGCTTTCTCACTTCCAAAATTATGTCATTATCCATTCTTTAAACCTCTTTTAATAGACACAGGCGGCTGAATTTTTGGAGCTCTTTCGTCTAGCAGCCATGTAGCCGCACTATGGGTAGCACTTATTTCAAACATAGGCGGTTGCTCCTCATAATCAATTTCAAGGGCATATTTATTTCGTATAGCAAAGGCATCACCTTTAGGGATGTTTATCATAACAGGTGGCATTCCTGCTATGCTTTCCAAAGGTTGTCCTTCCTTTGCCAAATACGGCAAACATAACATAAGTCCCCATGTATAGGGATGTCGTGGGTCATAAAACACATCTTCCGCCGTTCCTATTTCTACTATTTTGCCTGCATACATAACAGCCACTCTATCGGCTATCCTTGCCACAACACCAAAATCATGTGTAATAAAAACAATAGAAATTCCTGTTTTTTCTCTTATTTCCAGTAGCAAATCCAATATTTTAGCCTGAACAGTTACATCCAAAGCCGTTGTTGGTTCATCGGCAAAAAGCACCTTAGGGTTGGATGCAAGGGCAATTGCCAAAACGCATCTTTGCCTCATACCACCAGAAAAATAGTGGGGCTGCATATAATATCTATGCATAGAATCATCAATACCCACTAAATCCATCATTTCCAATGCACGTTTTTTTGCCTCTTCGCTATTTACCTTATTGTGCTTCAAAACTGCCTCTGCAATCTGTTTTCCAACGGGTATTGTTGGGTTTAATGTTGTCATAGCATCTTGAAACACCATGGAAACAACACCACCCCTAATACTACGCATTTTATTTTCGGAATAATCCGTTATATCTTCGCCGTCAATAATAATACTGCCTGTCTTTATTTTTGAATTTTTAGGAAGCAGTTTAAGTACAGCCTTGCTCATCACTGTCTTTCCACAGCCAGATTCACCTACAATAGCCAGTATTTCACCCTTATTTAACGAAAGATTTACTCCCCTGACTGCCTCAATTTCTCCCTGTTTAGTATAAAAACTAAGTGATAAATCTTTAAGCTCAAGTACCTTGTCCATAAAACTGCCTCCAAAAAAATCACATCATTATCTATTTAAAGTCCATTCTTCTATATTCCACATAACACCCACAGCATGATGCCCTAAAATTCTTGTAGTATCCAATCCATCAAGACCTGCAATGCTTACATAATTGCCATCAAGGAACGCAACAAGCACAACACCTGGCATCTCTGAATAAGCCTTTTCAAACTCGCCGTAAATCTCTTTACGTTTATCTGCATCTTTTTCATGCCTTGCTGCATTTAAAAGCTCATCAACCTTTGCATTTGAATACTTCATAGTATTACCACTTGCATCAGTTACAAAGTTTGAATAAAAAGCGTCTGGGTCAAACTGTGCTGCATAACCAGAAAGGAAACCATTGTAACCTGCTGTCCAGTCAAATTTAGTTACAAGCACAACCTCCATATCAACACCTGCGGCTTTCAGCTGATTTGCACAAAGATTTGCTATATCAACACGTTCTTCTTCATAATCACGAACCTGAATTGTAAAATGAAATTTTTCTCCATTCCTTTCGTAAATACCCTCTGAGTTTTTTGTCCAACCCAGCTTTTCCATTTCAGACGCAAATTTATCAAGATTATAAGGATAAATGTCCGCCTCTTTGTTTCCACCCAAAGCATTCAACTGAATTGGGCTATAGGCTGAAACACCTCTGCCGTTAAGAACGCCCGCAACTATTGAATTCTTATCTATTGCATAGTTCAAAACACCTATCGAATCTCCATTTTTCTGCCAGAATTCTGTTTTGAAATCCATTGAAATTCCACGGTAATCCGCCGTTGTAAAATCAATATTTTTATAATCATCATTTCCTCTAAATGTTTCTGCATAGTTTGCATTAAGCCATGCAAGGTCTGCCTCTCCCGACTGAAGCATTAATGCTTTTGTACTCTCAACTGAAACTGTTTTATAAATTATTCTTTCAATATTAGGTACTTTATCATAGTAGTCTGTGTTTGCCGCAAGAGTAATCATCCCGCCCGCTGTGTCCCAATCAACAAATTTATAGCGACCTGTGCCAACAGGCGTCTGATTAAATGACATTGTATTTATATCTTCGCCCTCTGTCAAATGCTTTGGCAGTATACCCATTGTAAAGTAATTAAGCATAGCCGCATTAAATTTTGAAAGAGTTATAACTACAGTTTTTTCATCTGGTGCTGTCACCCTTGCAATATCTTCATAATTGCTTGTAATACTTGCCGAAAGAGATTCATCCGATGTAAGAATATCATATGTATATACAACATCATCGGCTGTAAACGCTTCGCCATCATGCCACTTAACGCCCTCTTTAAGTACAAATGTATAGGTAAGGGTAGGTTCATCATATTCATAGCTCTCTGCAAGGTCACAAATTGGTGTTCCATCACCATCGTATTTCATCAGTCCTGAAAAAATAAGGTCAGGCACTTCATCGTGGGTATTGAGAATAGGGTTAATGGTGCTTTCTGCCTCACCAGCATATACCAGTGTGTTAGAAAGATTAGATAAATCTGTTTTTCCTTTTTCATCATTTGTTACCGTTGGTGTTGTGCTTGAACCTCCACACGCTGTAAGCCCTGCACATAAAATTGTGCTTAACGTAATTGCAATAGCTTTCTTAAAATTAAGTTTCATTTTTTCCTCCTAAGTATTTTGATTTATTTTCATTGCATAAAAAACTAAAGGTTGCTGTGTATTTTATTCGTTTCTTTTCTGAAGAAACTTCCTAAGTTTGTAATGCAGTTAAGTGTTAATATTAGAAAAAAACCTGGTATAACAATAACCCACCACGTATTTAATAAAAGAGCTTTGTTTGCAAGAGAAAGCATACTCCCCCACGATATAACGTCAACTGGTAGTCCCAACCCCAAAAAACTGAGTGTAGCTTCCATTGACATACTTGAACTAATGCTTGAAACAACCACAAACATAATTGGCGAAACAAAATTTGGTATTAAATGAAAAATCATAATATGCCCAAAGCCTGCACCATATGTTCTTGCAGACATTAGATATTCGCTGTTTCTTATTTGTCTTACTTCACTTCGTACAATTCTGGCTAGTCCAAACCATCCCGTAATCCCTATTACAAATGATATTTTAAAAACATTTTGTTTTCCTGTAATAGACGCAATCAAAAGTATCAGAAGAAGTGTTGGTATGCTATTACCAAGCTCTGCCGTTCTCATCATAAAAGCATCTACTTTTTCACTTGAAACACCGCTTATACAGCCATATACAATGCCTATAACTGTAATTATGGCCATGCTTAACAACCCTATTAAAATTGATACCCGTCCTCCATACCAAATCATTGAAAATATATCTCGTCCCAATGAATCCGTTCCAAAATAAAATTCACTGTTAGGTGCATTGTTCAAATTTTCAAGATAAAATCCACTTGGATTGTGATTTCCTATCTTACCAGAAAAAATACAGCATATAATAATTGCTAATAAAATAATAAAAGAAAAAATAGGCTTTCCTTTTAGTTTTTCTCTTAAAGTCAACTTATTTATTATAGGCTCAATTGTTTTATATTCTGCACCCACCACACGAAATTTAGAAGAGTCTATTTCTGCCATGCAGACACCTCCGTTTCCTTCATACGTGGGTCAATTATTTCATTTATTGTTTTTGCTATAATGCTGCTAAAAATAACCAAAAATCCTGTTATCAACACCAATAACATTAGCAAATTGTAATCGTGATATTTTGCACTTTCTATTGACAAAGAACCAAGACCCGGATAATTAAAAACTGCCTCAGCTATATACGTACCACTTAAAACATGAGGAATAGATATTGCCATAATGTTAACTATGGTTGGTAAAGCATTTCTTAAACAGTGTTTCCACATTATTTCCGACTTTTTAAGCCCCTTCGCCTTTGCTAAAAGCACATAATCCTTACGCACCTCATCTAAAAGCTTGTTTCTTATCATATAGGCATAATACCAAAGATGACTCATAATCATAACAACCAATGGCAAAACCATATGTTTTATTCTGTTAATAATGTCATTTGCCTTGCCTACATCATAAGCCCCACTACTGGGAAACCATTTAAAATTGATACTGAATATCAAAACAAGCAAAATTCCAAGCCAAAACGGTGGCACATAATATGATACTGTGCCTGTTTTGCAAATTAACCTGTCAAATACGGAATCCTCATTAACAGCACAAGCAACTGCAAGTAAAACTGCCATAATAAACATAAGTATATAGGCAGTTCCACCCAGTACAAGAGTATTCCCTATAAGTGGCGAAACCACGCTCATGGCTGGTATTTTATATTTAAGAGATAAACCAAAATCGCCATGAAACGCATTTTCTATCCATTTAATATATTGAATAAAAATCGGTTCATTTAAACCAAGGCGAACCCTTGCCGCCTGCAATTCTTTGGCAGTCATAGACTCTACAGAATCTCCATAAAATGACTGTAGTGGGTCCCCTGGTGCAAGTCTTGCAAAATAGAAAACGACAATTGATAATATTAGCATTGCAAATACAAACCCTAAAATTCGGTATGTTGTTTTTTTAATAAAAATGTTTTTTTCGTTCAATTAAAAGCCACCTTCAATATAAAAGTTTTATTTTCATTCTTCAATATAACCACAAAAACATGAATATTGTTTTTAAGGCAACAAAAAACCACCAAAATATTAATCTGACTCCTGTCAAATTATACCTTCGTGGTAATATAATTAATTAAATATTTAACTGATTTTAATTCATACCAATGTTATACCTTTTTCTAAAAGGCTACGTTTCTACATGAAACTGCATATAATTGTATCCTATATTTTAGATGCTGTCAACATTTTTTATTACACACAATTTACATACCCATCTTAAAATTAATAGCAAGTTATGCTTTAAAACCCATTTTTAAACACGTTTATAAATCACTTTACATTTCTCGTCAAAAACTTTATGTAAACTTAACACAAATGTAATATGAATTACATGCAACTGTAATATAAGTGTGGTACACTATGTTAGTATGAATTTCGAGAAAGGAGATGATACCATGAGTATAGTTATTACTCCAGATGTAATTGAAGAATGTTTATTTCTTCTTGACTAACATCTAATTTACAAAAGCAAAAAAGCAACACTAAGTACTAATGTTGGCAGCGCCCAGAGTCATAACTGGTTTAGGCTGCTTTTTTGTTATTCAAAAACAAATTTAACCATTAGTAACGCAAAAAAGAACAGACTAGCTGTTCCAGTTTTGCGTTACGTGCATGGGACAAACATTTGTAAAATTTTCCCTCACATCGTATATCTTTTTATACGTTACGTTTTTTGTATTCTCTTTTTCTTTCCAAATCCTTTTGGCGTTTTTCCTTTGCCTTCTTCTCGGTTTCCTTACTCATATCTACTATGTCGTCTGGCAGTTCTAGTGTAATTCTACCTATTTTCCCGCCTCTGTATTCGTCCATCAGTATCCTTGCACAGCGTAGTGTATCAACCTCTCCGCCCTTTGTAAGAAATCCTCGTGCTACACCTATTTTTGCAAATATTTCATGTGGTGCGTCAGCACTGTCATAATCAACTTCATATCTTGTTTTAAGAGAATTTGGAGCAACCTTCATTAGCAAATTAATAAATTCAACTGCCATAGTTTCTATATCCAGTATATCGTCATTTATTGCACCTGTATATGCCAGTTTAAGCCCTACCTGTTGGTCCTCAAATTTTGGCCACAGAATACCTGGTGTATCCAAAAGTTCAAAATCCTTTTTCACTTTTATCCACTGCTTTCCACGTGTAACGCCAGGTTTATCCCCTGTTTTGGCAGTAGTTTTACCCACATACTTGTTGATAAATGTAGATTTTCCAACATTGGGTATTCCAACTATCATAGCACGCACAGGTACAAAAAGCCTGCCTCTCGCCTTAAGACGTTCTACCTTTTCTGCCATCAGCTCTCTTGCCACGTCTGTAACGCTTTTAACACCCTTACCTGCAACCGAGTTTGTTAATATTACCTTAAATCCCTTTGCTTCAAAATATTCCACCCATTTTGCTGTGCATCTTTCATCCGCAAGGTCGCTTTTATTCATTACAATTATTCTAAATTTATTTTTGGCCAATTCATCAATGTCAGGATTTTTACTGCTGTAAGGTATTCTTGCATCTATAAGTTCTATAACAACATCCACTAAACTAAGGTTTTCCTCCATCATTCGGCGGGTTTTTGTCATATGCCCAGGGTACCACTGTATATTCATACTTACCTCCTGTATTTTTAGTTTTTCCTTCTAAAATGTTGAAAATCTATGAAATGGCATAAGTCTTATAATTACTTTGCCTCCTATATTTCCTTTTGGTATAGCACCAATAACCTTTGAACGGCTATCGTTAGAACTGTTTCGGTTATCGCCCATAACAAAATAGCACCCTTCAGGTACCGTATATGGATACTCAATATCGCCCTTTTGCTCCATGTTTTCTGGCAAATAGCTTTCATCTATAGCTTCGCCGTTTACAAGTACAATATACTGATATTCGTCACCTACTTTAATATCTATAACATCACCCGGTGTACCTATCACACGCTTGATTATATTTTCTTCCTGTGTACCTTTGTCGTAACTACACACAACAATATCGCCTCTTTTGGGTTCACCAAACCTATAAGCAATTTTATTTAATATAACATAATCGTTGTGTTCAAAAGTTGGCTGCATACTAATTCCCTTTACAATTGTTGTTCCCACAACTAAACTACGAACAATAAGTGCAACAAAAATCACAACCACAAGTGATATAATCCAATCCATAATTTCTTTCCTCTTTTTAGTTTTTCTAATTTCAGACATAACCTAACCTCCTTGCGTAAAATGTACAAAAGCCTGACGACTACGTCGTCAGGCCCATGAATTATTGATGTTTAGAATTATCTTAAAACTTCTTTAACTTTAGCTGCTTTACCAATTCTATCTCTTAAGTAGAAGAGTTTAGCACGTCTAACAACACCATGTCTAATAACCTCAATACGGTCAATTCTTGGTGAGTGGAGTGGCCATGTTCTTTCAACGCCTACGCCTGATGCAATTCTTCTAACAGTGAAAGTTTCACGAATGCCGCCGTTCTGTCTTTTAATAACAATACCTTCAAACATCTGTAATCTTTCTCTTGTACCCTCAACAACCTTAGCGTAAACACGTACTGTGTCACCTACGTTAAAAGCTTGTACTTCGCTCTTAAGCTGAGCATTTTCAATTCCTCTAATAATGTCATTCATTCTAAATTCCTCCATAAAATCAATAGATGTTCTTGCTACATCCATACAGTAACATTGGACCATCCTTAATACATACATCGAACATTATATCATATTACAAATTTGTATGCAAGTATTTTTTAATATCTTATAATAGATTCTATATTATAATCACCTATCAATTTTCTTCCCTCAAGATTTTCAAGTTCAATGAGAAAAACCAACTTTTCAACTGTTGCTCCCATTTCTTCTAAAAGCTCAATGATTGCTTTTGATGTACCGCCTGTTGCAATAAGGTCATCAATTATAACAACTCTGTCACCTTTTTTAATGGCATCCTCATGTATTTCAACGGTAGCTGTGCCGTATTCAAGTGCATATTCCCTAGATTTTGTTTTTGCAGGAAGCTTACCTTCCTTTCTAACAGGAATAAATCCTTTTCTAAGGCTGTATGAAATTGGCATACCAAAAATAAATCCTCTGCTTTCAGGACCAATAATATAGTCAAACTCAACACCTTCAAGGGCAGATTTAATCTTGTCTATTGCCTCACAAAGTCCATCAGCGTCCTTTAAAAGTGTAGTAATATCTCTAAAAACAATGCCTTCCTGTGGATAATCATTAATACATCTGATTTTTCCCGCTAAATCCATCATGTATCCTCCCTATAATCTAAAACCTTTTAATATTAATTGCAGTGAAGTCCTGCCCGAAAAACAGTTAATATTTATATTGTATACAATATCAAGATTGGTACTCTTTGTACCGTTTAAAATATCTATTGTTGTTTTCTCACCATATTTTTTAAGGCATTGACCTTCAAATTCTTCAAGACCATCAAAAGATATTCCGTCAATTCTTATGCCTGTTTGTGTATCCCTAAGGCTTATTTTCATTATATTTTTATCTTTACCTATAAGCATTACCTTTTCAGCCGTTATGCCTTTTGTTCCAAAAATAGGCATAGGATTTTCCTTGCCAAAGGGTGCAATCCGCAATAACTGCTGTGATGCTTCCATGGTAATTTCATCAAAGGTAAGTGATTTTTCAATTTTTAAGACAGGTGTCATTTCTTCCTCGGTAAGTGTGCACACCTGATTAAGACGTTTTCGTAAAATATCCACATTTTCATTTGCAAGGGAAAGACCTGCCGCCATAGGATGTCCTCCAAATTTATGGAACAAATCTCTCTGTTTAAAAAGTTCTTCAAATATGTTGTAACCCTCAATGCTTCGTGCTGAACCCTTTGCCATGCTTTCTCCACTTGTAAGCATAATCACCGGTTTATAATACCGTTCCTTTATCTTTCCTGCAACTATTCCCGCTATACTTTCGTGAATATTTTCGTTATAAATAACAAGAACTCTATCCTGCTGTAAATCGCTGTTTTCAACTGCAGCAATAGCTTCCTTTTCAGCAGTTGCAGTAAGGAGTTTTCTTTCGTTGTTTAATTCAGTAAGTTCGGATGCCAGCGTCGTGGCTTTTTGCATATCTTCTGTTACAAAAAGCTCCACTGACGTTGTGGCACTTTTAAGCCTGCCTGTAGCATTAATGCACGGACCAAGCACAAAACCTATGTGATATTCACTTATATCACCATCGGCTATGCCTGTTTTTTCAATAAGAGCTTTAAGCCCGATATTAGGGCTTTTCTTTATTAAATCCAACCCATTTTTGGCAATAATGCGGTTTTCATCCAACAAATCAACTATATCACATATTGTAGCCATAGCCGCAAAAACTAAAAATTCCGTCTTAAACACAAATTCTGTTTTTCTTTTTTCAAAAAACAGCTTGCTGAATTTGTATGCCATTGCTCCTGCACAAAGTGCCTTAAATGGATATGTACAATCTTTTTGCTTATGGTCGATAACCGCCGCCGCAACTGGGATAATGTCTTTTTTTATACCCTTTTCATCAACCTCAAATGAAGGCTCATGATGGTCTAAAATTACAAGGCTCATGCCAAGTTCCTCTATACGCTTTGCCTCTTCAATGGATGCAATGCCATTATCACAGGTAAGTACAACTTCAACACCAATAGCTTTAAGTTTCTCAACTGCCTCAAGATTTATGCCGTAGCCCTCTTTTTGCCTATGTGGTACATAGTATATTACATTATCCGTAAATGCTTTAAGTGTTTTGTAAAGTATTGTGGTGCTCATAACGCCGTCCACATCATAATCTCCGTATACGGCTATTTTTTTGCCAGCATTAACTGCAGCATTAATCACATCAATACCCTTTTGCATATCTTTAAGCAAATATCCGTCGTACATTTCATTTACATCACAGTATAGAAATTTGCAGGCATCATTATACGTACCTATTCCACGGTTTGCAAGCACCTGTGCCGTAACAACGGATATGCCCAGACGTTCTGCCATTTTTTGTGTATTAACTTTATTACGCCTGAGCATCCACTTTTTCATATTTTCTCCTAAACAGCTTTTACTTTATCTTACGATATTAAGGAAATACCACCGTTGTTTTTATTTTTCAGATTTGTATAATGGCTTTTCGCCCTTTTTGCTTTTCAGCATAAACCAAATGGAACCTGATATAAATACTGATGAATATACACCACTTATAATACCAACGATAATAGGCAGTGCAAACTCTTTAACCGACTGCACACCAAAAACATAAAGTGCACCAATTGTAAACAGTGTTGTAAGAGATGTGTAAACCGAACGTCGCATAGTCTGCCAAACGCTAATATCAATTACTTCTGGCAAAGTGTTTCTTCCAATAAGACCCTTGTTCTCTCGCACACGGTCAAAAATTACAATGGTAGAGTTTATAGAATAACCTACAACCGTAAGTATTGCAGCAATAAATGCCGTATTTACAGGTATTCTAAGCACTGCATAAAAAGAAATCATAATAAGCACATCATGGACAAGTGCAATAATTGCACTAAGGCCCATTTTATAATCGTGAAAGCGAATGGAGATATAAATAAGCATAGCAATACACGCAACAATCATTGCTAAAACTGCCACTTTCTGCATCTCTCCACTTACAGTTCCGCTTATATCTTGTACCTTTAAAATGCTGCCATCAGAAAGTGCAAAATCCTTCATAAGTGCATCAGCCAATGCTGTTCTTGTTCCACCATCTACTGACTGTATTTTTATGGAAACTTCGTTAGTGCCTAAAATTTTCTGTATCTGAGGACTGCTTTGTCCTGTAACCTTTGTAACTGTTTTTGCCACATCGTCATTATTAAAAGGCTGACCCATATCCACTGTCATTGCCGTTCCGCCTGTAAACTCTATGTCATAGTTTAAAGCACCCTTGTGCTTAGAGATGTTAAGCCCCATAGTGCCTATGCCAATGGCAATAAGTATAATAGAAACAGCAAAGAATTTTGCTTTATTTTTCACTATTTTTAAATTCATATCTGTTCCCTCCCTTATGCCTTTTCCACTTTTTTAATGCCAAATAATTCTGGCTTGCTAATACCTATACCAATAATGCTCTTCATAATAAGTCTTGTTATAACAATTGCTGTAAACATTGAAATAACAATACCAATCATAAGTGTCTGTGCAAAACCTCTTATTGTGCCAGTGCCCATAAAGAAAAGCACAACTGCCGCAATAAATGTTGTAATATTTCCATCCAGTATAGCAGGTAAGGCTCTTGAAAAACCGTTATCTACTGCAGTTCGCAGTGTTTTTCCAATTGCCACCTCTTCCTTAATTCTTTCAAATATAATTACATTGGCATCTACCGCCATACCAACCGAAAGGATGATTCCAGCAATACCTGGTAATGTAAGTGTTACACCAAACACGCTTATGGCAATTATTTCAAGACCCATATAAATTACAAGTGCCCAGTCTGCCGCAAACCCACAAGCCATATATGCTATAAGCATAAACAAAAGCACAAGAGCAATACCAACAGCTGCCGCTTTTAAGCTTGTTACCACTGCATTTGCACCAAGTCTAGCCCCTACGTTATTCATTTCGATAACGCTAAGATTAAACGGAAGTGAGCCCTCTTTTATACGTATAGCCATTTCTGTAGCTTCATCACTTGTAAACTGTCCTGTAATCATAGCTTTTCCGTCTGTAATTTTAGAATTTACAGTTGGTGCACTAATAATCTGGTCATCCATTACAATTGCAATACGCTTATTAAGATTTTCTTCTGTTGCCTGAGCAAAAAGAGCTTTTCCCTCTTCTGTAAATTCCAGCGAAACACAAGGTTGTGACGGACCGTCTTTGGTAGATGAGCTAACATTCATTTGTGCATCAGCCACATCTGCACCTGTAAGCAAGGTTTTTCCATTTTCATCCACAAACAAAAGCTGTGCCGTTTGTCCAAGTTCAGTTACTGCAGTTTCTGCATCTTCAATACCTGGTATCTCAACACGAATTCTGTTTGAACCTTGCATTGAAGCTTCGCCCTCTGTCCAGCCTTTTCTGTCTAATCTACGCTGAATAAGTGAAACAGCACTCTTCATTTCATCCTCAGTAACGTCTTCCTTTTCAGCCTGATATACAATAGCTGCACCGCCATTTAAGTCTAAGCCAAGCTTAATTTTCCCTACGCTAAGCTTAGCTCCAACCGCTAATGCAGCCGCCACCACAGCAAGCAAAATAAGGCTTACTACACTCTTGCCCTTTTTCATTATTCTTCCTCCTCTAACGCTTTAGCTTTAATCATTATTGCACATTCAACCCTTTTGCGTTGTAATTCACAACCGATTTCGTAAGGGTTAAGTATATCTCCACCAAGCTGATGTGCATTAGCCGCACATCCACCGCTGCAATAAAATCTTGCCCAGCACTTTTTACATTCTTCCTTTGCATAAACATTGCAGTTAGAGAATTTTTTTCTCAACTCCGGTGTATTAATGCCATCAAAAACTGTTCCCATCTTAAATTCTGTCAAGCCAACAAATTGATGGCAAGGGTAAAGGTCACCCTCTGGTGTTACGGCAAGATATTCTGTACCTGCTCCACAACCAGAAAGTCTTTTGGCAACACATGGTCCTCCTGTAAGGTCAATATTAAAATGGAAGAAATTAAAATCTTTTTCTCCACCTTCTTTATGTCTTTTATACATCTCTGCTGCCAGTTTTTCATATTCGGCAAAAATCAAAGGCAAATCTTCCTGTCTTATGGCATACTCGTTATCATCTGTACCTACAACAGGCTCAACAGAAATCTGTTTAAACCCAAGGTCTGCCATATGAATAACATCCTGCATAAAGTCAAGGTTATTTCTTGTGAATGTACCTCTTATATAATAATCGGTCTGATTTCTGCTTTCTGCAAGTTTTTGAAATTTAGGAACAATTTCATCATAGCTTCCCTGTCCACCTGCGTGTGGACGCATACGGTCATTCACTTCTTTGCGTCCATCAAGGCTAACTACAACATTTTGCATATGTTTATTAATATAATCCTGTATTTCATCATTGAGCAGAACACCATTTGTGGTAATTGTATATCTAAAATTTTTGTTAAAAAGCTTTTCCTGCTCACGTCCATACTCAACAATGTCTTTAACTACACCAAAATTCATTAAAGGCTCTCCACCAAAAAAATCAACCTCTAGGTTATGGCGTGAACCAGAATTTTTGATAATAAAATCAATTGCCGCCTTACCAACCTTTGTACTCATAAGTGAGCGATGTCCATGGTATTCTCCCTCTTCTGCAAAGCAATATTTGCATTTAAGGTTACAGTCATGGGCAATATGAAGACATAATGCCTTAACAACAGGGTTTCTGCCCTCAATATTAGCAAGAACGTTTTCGTATTCATCCTTTGTAAAAAGCATTTCGTTCTCTGCCAGTTCTTTAATTTCAGATATTGCCTCTTCAAGCTGTTCCTTGCTATATTTCGAGGAAAAATCAGTAATTACACGCTCTTCGCCATATTCCTCAAATTTATCAACAATATCAAATATAACATCATCCACTACATGAACGGCACCGCTAAAAACATCCATAACTATGTTAACGCCGTTCATATTAAACTTATGTATCATAAAAGATACTCCTTCCCAATATTTCAATAAAAGCACAACTACAAACGCCCCGATTTTGTCTAAACCGAGGCGAATTAATTCATTATGAAAATTTGCCAAAAAACAAGTGCAGACATAGCCTGCACCCAATTAGACCTGATAAGAACTATCTGTTTTCACAAGATTGATTTGCTACTGTGCAGCTTGTTTTACATGCAGACTGACATGAAGTCTGACATTCGCCGCAACCACCTTTTGCTAATGTATTTTTAAGCATAGCTGTATTAAGTGTTTTTACGTGTTTCATATATGTACCTCCCTCTTATGTTTAGTTTGATATTCTGCACAATATTATAACAGATTATTTTTAATTTGCATAGTTATTTTTTCTGATTTATGCCCAATATTCCACCAATTCCTCCTCCTGCTGCCGCTGAAATAATCCCCGTAAGTTTTCCCATGGATATACCTGCATCCTTTTGTGCTGAAAAAAGAACCATCAAAATTATAAGTACATACACAACCCCTGCCACCATGCCCCATAAAAGCCCACGACTTTCAGCATCTTGTGCAGCAAAATAACCTGCCACAATTGCAGCCACCGCCGTTGTAACTGTTGAAACTATGGCTATATAGCCTTCTGATATACTGGTGTATGTAAGAAGCAAAGCGTATATCATAAAAACAGCAATTGTAATTGCACACGCGGCGATTATCCCTTTGCCCATCCCATTTAACCCGCCTTTTCTGTCCAGTTTCGACTTTTCTCTGGTGTTTTGTTTTTTAGTTTTCATATTAACCCTCCATAAATTAAATTAAACATTGATAAAAAATTAGGTTTATGCTTAAATTATATGTGGAGGTAGACGAACCTATGATTACAGATAAATATATTGATTTACACACCCATTCAACTTTTTCGGATGGAACATATACACCAACTCAATTAGTTAAGGCTGCAAAAGATGCAAACCTTAGTGCTGTTGCCCTTACCGACCATGACTGTGTAGACGGTGTAGGCGAGGCCCTTGAAGCCGGAAAAAGTTTTGGTATAGAGGTAATACCTGGCATAGAGCTTGCGGCATATTACAACAATCCCGTAGAAACTGAAATACACATAGTTGGACTGTTTTTGGATTACACCAACGAACCACTATTGAAAAAAACCAAAGAAATTATGGAAGAGCGAACAAATAGAAATATAAAAATGACTGCACGTCTTACAGAACTAGGGTTTCCTATGACCTATGATGAATTGTGTGCTGAAGCAGGACGTGACAGCTGCTCACGTACGCACTACGCTAATCTCATGGTTAAAAAAGGCTACACAAAAACTAAGAAAGAGGCTTTTCAGAAATACATTTCCCACGGAATGGCAGGCTTTGTGCCAAGGGTATTGCCAACGCCAAAAGAATGTATAGACCTTATAACCCATAGCGGTGGCGTGGCTGTACTTGCACACCCAACACTTTATGGCATGAACTACAACCAAATACGCTTAATGGCGAAAGAACTTATGCTTTTAGGGCTTACAGGTATAGAGGTTAAATATTCCACCTACAAACCAGAGCAAGAGCGAGAAATAACACGAATAGCTACCGAATTAGGTCTTAAATCATCAGGTGGAAGTGATTTTCACGGCTTAAACAAGCCTGAAATTTCCATCGGAACAGGTCGTGGAAGACTATGTATTCCACACTATTTTTTGCAAGGATTAAGACCTTAAATAAAAAAAGACCTTAGGAATTTTAAAAATGCCTAAGGTCTTTTTTTATTTGTCATTTTACTTTATTTGTTATTTTACCAATGCCTTCAATTTCACATTCCACAACGTCACCACTTATAAGGAACTTAGGTGGAACAAAGCCCATACCAACACCAGCAGGAGTCCCTGTGGATATAATTGTTCCAGCTTTAAGGGTCATTCCTTGGGAAAGCTCATTTATTATATATGGTATGTCGTGAATAAAAAGATTAGTTTTGGAATTTTGTCTAAGCTCACCATTCACCCAACTTTTTATTGTAAGCACTGGTGGTGCAACAATTTCGTCAGCCGTTAAAATAACAGGACCCATTGGTGTAAATCCATCCAAACTCTTTCCAAAATACCATTGCTTGTGCTTTGTCTGTAACTCTCTTGCTGTTATATCGTTGATAACAGTGTAACCAAACACATAGTCAAAGGCATCCTCTTTTTTAACGTTACACGCATCCTTGCCAATAATTACACCCAACTCTGCTTCATAGTCTAATGTGGAAATTATATCTGCATGGCTAGGAATATCATCACCGTCTGCCGATGCTTTGTTTACACGTTTAGAAAAATAAACAGGGTCTTTTCTATCACCATCAAAGGCTTCTTTTTTATATCTCACGCTTTCAACAGCGTGTTCCATATAGTTAATCCCAAGACATATAATATCCTGCTTAGGATATGGAATAGGTGCAAGAATTTGTACCGTGGCAACAGAAGTTTTCCCTTTACCCTCGCCACTGGAAATTAGAGCATCCAGCTTTGCCATTTCCTCATTACTCATTTTTTCAATTACATCGTTCATTGTGTTATAGTTAAACCCATTTTCTTTAAATGGAAAAACATTTTTGCCACACTTTGTAATTGCACCAACAAGTTCCAGCCCATCCTTCACATAAGTAATAAGCTTCATGTATAAGCCACTCCTTTTTATATTAAAGCAGACAAGTATGCACTAACAAAGCCGTGAGGTATGGGACAAAGCCCATTTATTTATTAACTTCAGCATTTTGCAATGCCATCTCCAGTATAGCCATTGCCTCGTCTATTTCCTCTTTTGTTATTATAAGTGCTGGCACAAATCTAATTACATTTGCCCCTGCACCAACTAGCAAGAGTCCTTTTTCAATACTATCGGCAACAATAGGTCCAACAGGTATGCTAAGCTCAATTCCCTGTATAAGCCCCATGCCACGCACGTCTGTAATTATATCATACTTTTGTTTTAACTCCATCAATTTTGAAGTTAAATACTTGCCTTGAACCCTAACATTTTCCAGAACTCCGTTGTTAAAAAGCTCATCCATGACAACTGTACCTGCCGAAGTAGCCAGTGGATTGCCACCAAAGGTTGACGCATGGTCACCTGGCTGAAATGCCTGTGCCAGCTTGTCCGTTGTCATTAATGCACCAATAGGTACTCCGCCTGCAAGACCCTTTGCAAATGTTGCCGCATCTGGCTTAACACCTAGGGCCTGATATGCAAAAAGCTCTCCGCTACGACCAACACCACACTGAATTTCATCAAAAACAAGGATTATGTCATTTTCATCGCAAAGTTTGCGTACCGCTTTAAGATATTCAATATCAGCTGAGTGAATACCACCCTCGCCCTGTATAGGTTCTATTAAAATTCCACAAGTATTTTCGCTAACAACCGCTTTAAGTGCCTCTAAGTTGTTAAAAGGAACATGAATAAAATCTGGAAGCATTGGTTCAAGACCTTTGTGGTATTTATCTTGACCTGTAGCTGTAACTGCACCATAAGTTCTGCCATGGAAAGAATGCTCCATGGTTATTATATCACGCCCTGCTTTACCCTTCATTGTTGCATATTTACGGCAAATTTTAAGTGCCGCCTCAATACTTTCGGCACCGCTGTTGCAAAAGAAAACCTTGTCAAAATCGGAATGTTCACAAATCATTTCAGCTAAAGTTATTTGTGGTTCTGTGTAGTAAAGATTGGAAACGTGTATAAGTTTCATAGCTTGCTCTGCTATATTTTGGGCCAATTTTTCGTTGCCATGACCAAGGGAATTAACGGCTATACCCGCAACAAAATCCAAATATTTTTTTCCATCAGTATCCCAAACATATACGCCCTTTCCATGGTCAAACGCTATAGGAAAACGGCTATAGGTATTCATAACCACCTTTGCTCCACGTTTTGCCAATGCTTCTGTCTTATTCATTTATAATCATATCCTTTCAAAATTTTACTTTTCTATCATGGTACCAATTCCCTCTGGTGTAAACAACTCAAGTATTAAACAATGTTCAACACGCCCATCCAGAATATGTACATTGTTAACTCCGCTGTCAACTGCCGTCATACAGCATTCAACCTTAGGTATCATTCCACCTGATATTGTTCCATCATCAATAAGTGATTGAACGGCATCAGCCTTAATAAAGCTCATTATTGAAGCTGGGTCGTTTATATCACGCATTACACCCTCTACGTCAGTAAGAAAAACAAGCTTTTCGGCATTTAAACTGCCAGCAATAGCAACTGCCATATAGTCAGCATTTATGTTGTAGCTTGTGCCTTTATCATCCTTGCCTATAGGTGCAATAACTGGTATAAAACCTGATGAAATAAGACTTTGTAAGAGTGCTGGGTCAACAGATTTTATCGTACCAACGCAACCATAATCAACGTCCTTTTTTACGATTTTTTCCGCTTTAACTGTTCCGCCATCTTTGCCGCTTATTCCAACCGCTTTCACTCCATGCAGTTCAATGTCGGTTACTATCTGCTTGTTTATTTTTCCCGAAAGGACCATTTCGGCAACTTCCATAGTTTCTTTACTGGTTACACGCAGTCCATCAATAAACTTGCTTTCTATATCCAAGCGTTTAAGAAAAGCATTAATGTCTGGACCTCCGCCATGCACAATAACCGGGTGCATACCCACAAGCCTCATAAGCACTATATCCTTAATTATTGTTTCCTTAATTTCAGGATTAACTAAGGCACTGCCACCGTATTTAATTACTATTGTTTTATCATTAAATTTTTGTATAAAAGGAAGTGCCTCGGTCAGTATCTGTGCTTTAGCTATATACTCCTTTATCATCTGTTGTTTTGCCACCATTTTATTCAACCCCTTCTTGCCGTTTTTCTAACTTCTGTAATCCCCATTTATTTTTACATAGTCATAACTAAGGTCACAGCCCCAAGCCTTTGCCTCAGCCTCGCCCTCAGATATTTTGACATTAACAATGATCTCTTTTTCACTTAATATATCAGCGGCTTTTCCCTCATCAAACACAATAGGTGTGCCATTATCCATCAACAAAATATTGCCCCTTGCACTTTCAAAAACAATGTCAACTTTTTCAGGGTCAAACTTAACACCACTGTAGCCCATTGCACAAAGTACACGCCCCCAGTTAGCATCCTCACCAAACATTGCGGATTTAACAAGGCTACTGCAAACTACACTTTTTGCCACTATTTTTGCATCATCGGTAGTTTTTGCACCTTTTACGTTTACTTCAATAAATTTAGTTGCACCTTCGCCGTCACGTACAAGATTTTTTGCAAGTCTTTCATTCACATAATGCAACGCTTCTTTGAATATTTCATAATCCTTGCCCTGTGTTTTAATAACTGGATTTTCCGCCATGCCATTGGCAAGGACAACGACTGTATCATTTGTAGATGTATCACCATCTACAGACACCATGTTATAAGTTGTCTGCACGTCTTCTTTAAGGATATTTTTGAGCAAATCAGCATCAATAGCAACATCTGTTGTTATAAATCCAAGCATGGTTGCCATATTAGGGTGAATCATGCCACTGCCCTTTGCCATTCCACCTATGCAAACAGTCTTTCCGCCTATTTCAATTTCAACTGCAACTTCCTTAGAATATGTATCTGTTGTCATTATTGCTTCTGCGGCAAGGAGTGCATCAGCACGTGTATTTCCAAGAGATGGTGCTGTTTTTGCAATCCCCGCCTTAACTGTTTCAATAGGAAATATTGCACCTATTACGCCTGTTGAAGCTGTAAGGATTGTATTTTCCTCAACATTAAGCTCCTTTGCCAAAGCCTGTGCCATTTCTTCATTGCTTTTTTTGCCAAGCTCCCCTGTACAGGCATTTGCATTACCACTGTTTATTGCAACTCCATTTACTTTCACACCACTATTTATAATGTCCAAATTTCTAAGCACCGATGTTGCCTTAACAACATTTGTTGTAAAACACGCCGCCGCAATAGCTGGCACATCACTGCTAATAAGTGCTAAGTCTTTAACACCTTTTTTTATACCAATTGCCGCACCTGTGGCATTAAAGCCTTTTGCCGCCGTAACGGAACCGTCTATAATTTTCATATTTTTTGCCTCCTCAAATAAAATTCAAGCTTATAGCAAAATCCTATTTCTACACAATAATACTTCGCTACTTAAACTTTTTCTATGTTCTCGACCTATATTCACCATTTATTCTAACGTATTCATGACCAAGGTCACAGCCCCAGCTTTTTGCCATATATATTCCATCTTCCAAATTAATCTGCACCGTTATATCTCTTTCACTAAGCACATCCGCTGCTTCATTTTCATCAAAATGTATTGGCTCACCATGTTTCATTAAAAGCACACTGCCCTTTTCACTTTCAAAACTTATATCTACCCTGGATGGGTCAAAATATCCGCCGCTTCCACCCATTGCCGCCACAATACGCCCCCAGTTTGCATCTTCGCCATACATAGCAGTTTTAACAAGATTGTTGGTTACAATGCTTTTTGCCAATAACCTTGCATCGTGGTCACTTTTCGCACCCACTACATTCACCTGTATAAACTTGCCTGCACCTTCGCCATCATGCACAATGTCCTTTGCAAACTTTTCATTTATAGAATAAAGAGCCATCTTAAAGACTTCATAAAACTCGTCTTCTTGGGTTATTTTAGGATTTTCTGCCATGCCATTTGCCATTATTATGCACATATCGTTTGTGCTTGTTGCACCGTCAACACTAATCATGTTGTATGTTTCCTTTACTGAAAACAAAAGTGCCTTGTGTAAAAGCTCCTGCGATATATTCAAATCAGTTGTTATAAAGCTTAAAACCGTTGCCATGTTAGGATGAATCATACCACTGCCTTTGCACATAGCACCTATTTTAACAACCTTGCCTGCTATATTAAGCTGGACTGCCATTTCCTTTATAAATGTATCGGTTGTAATTATTCCAGCAGCGGCGTTTTTTGCCTCATCACGCTTATTTGAAAGGTTTTTGCAAGTGTCTTTAATGCCATGTACTATTGTATCCATAGGCATATCTAAGCCAATAATGCCTGTAGCCGCAGTTAAAATTTCGTCCTTTTTTGCACCAATGCAATTAGCAAAAGTTTCTGCCATAGTTTCGTTATCACGTATTCCTCGGCTGCCAGTGCAAGCGTTAGCATTACCACTTATGCACACCATGCCTTTTATTTTTTTACCGCTGTCTGTCAGTTTTTTATTCCACAGTATTGGTGCGGCTTTTACAAGGCTTTTTGTATACACACCTGCCGCTTCTGCTAATACATCACTGCTTAACAGTGCAAGGTCTTTCTTAACTTTTTTTATACCTATATGCTTGCCCGTTGCTTTAAAGCCCTGTGGTGCTGTAATTCCACCGTCTATAACACGCATACACTTCACTTCCTTAAGCTGGGAATACTGGCACTAATTTTAAGCCTGTTTTTTCGTCAAGTCCAAATAAAATATTCATATTCTGTACTGCCTGACCTGCCGCACCTTTAACAAGATTGTCAATTGCACCTATAACAATAATTCTGCCTGTTCTTTCGTCAACTGAAAAACCAATGTCAAGAAAATTTGACCCCTTAACCCATCTTGTTTCAGGGAAAACGCCTTTTTTTGTTAAACGAATAAAATATTCTTTTCCGTAATATTTTTCGTAAACAGCCTTAACTTCTTCATAGGTCATAGGCTTTTTGAGAGTTGCATAACACGTTGCCAAAATGCCCCTATTCATAGGTATAAGGTGAGGTGTAAATGTAATGGTAATTTGTTCACCTGCGGCATATCCAAGCTGTTCCTCAATTTCTGGTGTATGCCTATGGCTTGCAATTTTGTAAGCTTTAACGGATTCGTTGCACTCGTCATACATACTAGCCAGTGCCAAACCACGCCCTGCACCACTTACACCACTTTTTGCATCAACAATAATTGTTTTAAGGTCAACAAGATCCTCAGCAACAAGCGGTCTTAATGAAAGAATTGAGCAAGTTGTGTAACAACCTGGGTTGGCAATCAACTGCTTTCCTTTTATTATGTCACGATTAACCTCGCAAAGACCATATACTGCTGTTTTAAGCAATTCTCTGCCATTATGCTCAACACTATACCACTTTTCGTAAATATCAGCATCTTTTAAACGGAAGTCTGCACCAAAGTCAATAACCTTTGTCTTTTTAAGTATATCTTCAGTAACAACATTTGCTGCCGTTCCATGTGGAAGTGCCATAAAAATAACGTCACATTCCTCTGCAAGCTTTTCCATGTTCATCTCATCAAGAACAGTTTCATTTATTTCTCTATAATTTTCATAAACCTCATCAAACTGCTTCCCAACGTAACTGTGGGCAGTCATGGATTTAATTTCAACTTCTGGATGTTGCATAAGTATGCGTACTAATTCATTTCCAGCGTAACCTGTAGCACCTACAATTCCTGCTTTTATCATGTATTCTGCCTCCAAAAACAATTTTTTCAACTTTTATGATTTCATAATTATACACACTTTTCAAATAATATGCAACAAAAATAAAAAAATAATTGAATATTTTTATTATACCATGTATAATTATCTAGTACACCATAAAAATTGGTAAATTTAGAATTTTACAAAATATTTATAGTGAAAAAAGCACATAATTAACTTAGGAGGTCTTTTAAAATGTCAGAAAAAAAAGAAAAAATTGTTCTTGCTTACTCTGGTGGTCTTGATACAACTGTTATTATTCCTTGGCTTAAAGAAAACTACAACGATGCAGAGGTTATAGCAGTTTGTGGCGACGTTGGACAAGGTAAGGAAACCGATGGTCTTGAAGAAAAAGCACTTAAAACTGGTGCAAGCAAGCTTTACATTGAAGATTTAACAGAAGAATTTATTACTGAAGCTATTTTCCCATGTGTAAAAGCAAACGCTGTTTACGAAGGCAAATATCTTCTTGGCACATCTATGGCACGTCCTATTATTGCCAAAAGACTTGTAGAAATAGCACGTAAAGAAGGTGCAACAGCTATATGTCATGGAGCTACAGGCAAAGGTAATGACCAGGTTCGTTTTGAGCTTACTATTAAAGCCCTTGCTCCTGACCTTAAAATTATTGCTCCTTGGCGACTTGATACTTGGAAAATGGATTCACGTGAAGCTGAGGTTGCTTACCTTGAAGCACGTGGCATTGAAGCACCTGTTAAAAAAGGCGACAGCTACAGCCGTGACCGTAACATTTGGCATTTAAGCCACGAGGGTCTTGAGCTTGAGGACCCTGCAAACGAGCCAAATTATGAACACATTTTACAGCTTGGTGTTTCACCTGAATCCGCACCTGATAAGGCTGAATATGTAACACTTACCTTTGATAAGGGAATCTGTACAAAGGTTAATGGCAAAGAAGTTACAGCACGCCAACTTATGGAACAGCTTAACGAAATTGGCGGAAGAAACGGTGTTGGCATTCAGGATATTTGCGAAAACCGTGTTGTTGGTATGAAGAGCCGTGGCGTTTATGAAACTCCTGGTGGTGCTGTGCTTTACTATGCTCACCGTGAACTTGAATACCTTACACTTGACAAACAAACACAGGGTTGGAACGAAGTTTGCTCTACTAAATTTACAGAGCTTGTATACAGTGGAGAATGGTATACACCTTTGCGTGAGTCTTTATCTGCATACTTTGATTCTGTTAACGAAACCGTTACAGGCGAGGTAAAGCTTAAACTTTACAAAGGCAACATAATTCCTGCTGGTGCAACAAGCCAATATTCACTTTACAACGAATCTATTGCAAGCTTTACAACAGGCGAGCTTTACAACCACAAGGATGCTGACGGTTTTATTAACCTTTTTGGTCTTCCAATGAAGGTTCGTGCAATGATGAAACAGGCTAACGAAAACAAATAATATTAAAGACCGTGGGCACTGCCCACACCCGCAACCCTTCGTGAAGGGTTGACCTAAGCTTTATAAAAGGGTCGAATTACTTCGACCCTTATTCTATAGCACAGGTAGGTGCAATATTCCATAGTTTTTAATTCAGAAAGGAAGAAATAAATATGAGCAAACTTTGGGGCGGCCGCTTCACAAAGCAGACAGACAGCTTTACAGACCACTTTCATTCTTCAATCTCCTTTGACCAACGTATGTATAAGCAAGATATTGAGGGCAGCATTGCCCATGCAGGTATGCTTGGTGCACAACATATTATCCCAAATGCAGATGCACTTCTTATACAGAAAACCTTGAAAGAGATTTTAGCAGATATAGAAAACGGAACTATAACCTTTGATGAAAAAGCCGAAGATATACACATGAATATAGAAACAATACTTATAGACCGCATAGGTGAGGTTGGTAAGCGTTTGCATACAGGCAGAAGCCGCAACGACCAGGTTGCCCTTGATATACGTATGTATGTAAAAGAAGAGATAACTGACATTAAACAGCTTTTGGCAAACCTTGAAACAGTGCTTAATAATATAGCTA
The DNA here is from genome assembly GCA_003543235.1 of Lachnospiraceae bacterium. GTDB lineage: Bacteria > Bacillota > Clostridia > Lachnospirales > Anaerotignaceae > UBA8514. The sequence continues at coordinate 62,665 of DPJA01000030.1, read as the reverse complement.
AAAAGAATATAGATACAATTATGCCAGGCTATACTCATCTTCAGCGTGCACAGCCAATAACTCTTGCTCATCACGTACTTGCATATGTTGAAATGTTCAAGCGTGACTATGACCGCCTTAACGACACCTACAAACGTACAAATATACTTCCACTGGGCAGTGGTGCCCTTGCTGCAACAACATATCCACTGGATAGAAATATGGTTGCACGTGAACTTGGCTTTGACGGCATTACACTAAACAGCCTTGACGGCGTAAGTGACAGAGATTTTTGTATTGAGCTTCTAAGCTCTCTTTCAATTATAATGATGCACCTTAGCCGTTTCTGTGAAGAAATTATCCTTTGGAGCAGCCACGAGTTTAAGTTTGTGGAGCTTGACGATGCTTACTCTACAGGCTCAAGCATTATGCCGCAGAAAAAAAATCCTGATATGGCAGAGCTTATACGTGGCAAAACAGGTCGTGTATACGGCTACCTTATGGGTCTTTTAACTACAATGAAAGGTCTGCCACTTGCATATAATAAAGATATGCAGGAGGATAAGGAGGGTGTTTTTGCAGCAATTGATACTCTTAAAATGTGCCTTCCTGTGTTCACTGCAATGGTTGACACAATGACTGTACGTAAAAAGAATATGTATGAGGCAACCAAAGGTGGCTTTACAAACGCAACGGATGCTGCAGACTGGCTTGTTAAACAGGGCGTTGCTTTTCGTGATGCACATTCAATTATTGGTCAATTGGTACTTTACTGCATAAACAACAACACCAATTTAGATGACCTCTCCATTGAAGAGTATAAGTCAATTTCGCCTGTATTTAACGAAACCGTTTATGATGCCATCACTGTTGAAAAATGTGTTGATGCACGTAACGTACCTGGTGGACCATCTAAGGAATACATTACAAAGCTTATTGCCTTAAACGACGAATATCTTAAAACATTAATATAAAGACCGTTGACTATTTCCACTCCTATGTGCCTTTTACGGCTCATGGGTAGTGGCAAAGTCCACGGTCTTTAATATGTTATAAATCTCTTTTGTTTTATCCAGAAGTTATTCAGTAACCTCCTGCTATAATTTTGACTCCTGTGTTTCTCTACTTCTGTGCTTCAATTTTCTCAGACAGTTCCTCCAAATAAACCCATCGTTCCATTTTTTCGTTAAGCTTTTCTTCCAACTCATCTTTTTGTGCCATCAGCTCGTTGAGTTTGGTATAATCACTTACAGCTTTGGTCATATCTTCGGCATTTTTCTCTACCGCCGCCTCTAGCTTTGCAACATCATCTGCTATTGTTTCAAATTCCCTTTGTTCGTTGTAAGAAAATTTCAGCTTTTTAGGCTTAACAATTACTTCCTTTTTTTCTTCAACAGCCTTGGTAGTTGCTGGCTTTTCTTCAATAGTTCTATTTTCCTCATAATCCGAATAATTGCCAATATAGCGAATTACCGTACCATCCTTTTTAACCTCAAACACAAATTCCGCCAGCTTATCCAAAAAATAGCGGTCATGAGATACAGCAATTACGGCTCCTCCAAAGCTTTCAAGATAGTCCTCCAAAATTGTAAGTGTTTCAATGTCCAAATCATTTGTAGGCTCATCCAAAAGCAAAATATTGGGTGCATCCATAAGTATACTAAGCAAATAAAGCCTGCGTTTTTCACCGCCACTTAATGCCCCAATTTTTGCATACTGCAAATCGGAATAAAAAAGAAATTTTTCTAACATCTGGCTTGCGGAAAAAGTTCCTTCTTGGGTTTTAATTTCATTACTAATATCCCTTATAAAGTCTATTACTTTCTGATTAGGGTCAAGTTCCTTGCCTTCCTGTGAAAAATAACCTATTTTTACCGTTCCACCAATATCAACTGTTCCAGTATCAGGCTTCAATCGTCCACAAATTATGTTAAGCAATGTACTTTTACCCGCACCATTTTGCCCTACAATTCCAATGCGGTCATTTCGTATTATATTGTAGCTAAAATCCTTGATAACTGTTTTTCCATCAAATGATTTATTTATGTTTTGAAGTTCAATAGTTTTTCGTCCCAAACGGCTAGACAATGATGAAAGCTGAACCTTTTCGTCTATCTCTGGTGCCGAAAGTTCTTTTAAATTCTCATATTTTTCAATACGTCCCTTTGCTTTGGTGCTTCTTGCCCTTGCACCACGCATAATCCACGCATATTCCTTTTTTAATATAGCTTGTCGCTTTCTTTCAGTTGCCTGTGCCATGTCCTCACGTTGTGCTTTAAGTTCAAGATATTTAGAATAATTAGCCTCATAATTATAAAGATTTCCCTTGTCTAATTCTGTTATGTGGTTTACAACACGGTTAAGGAAATATCTATCATGGGTAATCATAACTATTCCGCCCTTAAACTTAATTAAGTAGCCCTCAAGCCATGTTACCATATCACTGTCTAAATGGTTTGTAGGCTCGTCTAATATAAGCACATCCGAAGGATGTATAAGTGCTGCTGCCAATGCCACCCTTTTTTTCTGTCCTCCTGAAAGCGTATCCATTTTCTGTTCAAAATTGGTTATGCCCAGCTTTGAAAGCATTGACTTTGCTTCATACTCATTAAGCTGTCTAAACTGTGGTGGAAGATTTTCAAACACCTGTTCCAACACAGTCATATCATCTTGAATAGGTGGATTTTGTCTTAAAAAACTAATTTGCAAATTTGGGCTAAACCACGCCTTACCCTCATCTGGCTCCTCTACACCTGCCAAAATTCTTAACAGTGTACTTTTTCCTGTTCCATTAATTCCTATAATTCCAATTTTGTCACCTTCGTTAAGGTAAATAGAAACCCCTTTAAGCAACTGCTTCATTCCATAATTTTTTGATATATTTTCAGCTGATAAAAGCATACACTTCTCCTAACAAATCTTAGTTTTCTTTATTATACACGTAGAAACGGTTTTTGCCATTTTTTTTGGCAACATATAAGGCTTCATCAGCTTTTTTATAAAGCTTGATAAATGTTCTAACCTCTTCTGTTGTAATTGCAACACCAATAGATGAAGTTATTTTAAGGTCCTCATTTTTTTCATATTTAATCTGCCTTATATCATCGCAAACTCTTTCTGCTTTTCGTTTAACATCCTCTTTAGTTGCCACATGGTTCATAAACACTACAAACTCGTCGCCACCAAGACGCCCCAAAATGTCATTTGCCCTAAACGCAGCCCTAATTGTTTTGGCAACAAGTTTAATGGCTTCATCTCCACAGTCATGTCCCAATGTATCATTTATAGATTTAAAGTCATCAATATCAATAATCATAAATGCACTTACAAACTCCGCATTTCTTCTGTCGCTTAATGCTTTTCTAGTCATTTGTTCAAAAGTATCACGGTTATACATTCCAGTAAGCATATCCTGCTCTGCCTTATTTTTAAGTGAAAGCTCATATTTCTTTCGCTCGTCAACATCTTTTGCTCTAAAATAACCAATTATATGTCCTGTATCTTCATCTTTAACAAGATTAATAACAAAAGCACACCAAATATATCCCCCGGATTTATTGTCAACCCTAAACTCGGCGTAGTTTTCTGTAATTCCATCATCATAATTTTTGCGTAACATGGAAACATCAAAAAATTTTATCACTTTAGGATAATCCTCGGCAAACACAGCTTTTTGACCTATTTTTTTAACAACATTTGTAATTGTAAGCTTACCCTCCTCATCCTTATATTCATCAAGATTTCTATCGGTAGTTAAAACTTCATCCTCATCTAAGTCCATTTCAAAAAATACCATTGCACCCTCAACCGTAGCCGCCCTAAACTGTTCCGCCCTTTTCTTTTTTTCCAAATCCATCATTCGCTTTGTAACATTCTCTGCAACACCAACTGCACGACATGGCTTTCCATTATCATCATACATTGTTGTGTATATAGTTTTCTCCCACCTATATTCACCCAAATATTCATTTTCTGGCACTACGTTTCTTATTCTATAAGTGAATTTAACATCATTTTTTCCTGCATAAACCCGATTGTAAGCATTACGTATAATATCTATATCATCAGGATGATAAACTCCTGAATTTATAATGCTTTCAGGAACATTAACCAGAATTTTTGAACCTCCGTAAACCTTAAGAGAACTTGCTGTATTAATTATTTGCTTATTTTCTATATCTAAATCCCAAACACATATATTGGTTTTGGATATGGCAATTCTAAATCGTTCCTCATCCTGCAGCCTTTGTTTTTTTGCCTCCATCTCAACATGGCTTAAACCCATTATAGCAAATACTATTACAAGTGCTACAAATACACAAATAAAGCTTGTTAAAAATGGATGATGATAAACCAAATTCGTCCAGTTCTCATAATCGGTTGCGTTAAGCACATTTTTTACAACAATTTCATTAACTTCCTGTTTGGTAATTACAGCAACAGTTTTGTTAATTATATTGTAAAGTTGCTTATCTTCTTGCTTATTCAAACCAAAGCACATATGCCAGCCAAGGTCACTCATCCAAAAAGACCTAAGGGAATTATACTTTGGCATTCGCATAAAAAATTCCGCACTATATGTGGCAACAAATGTAACATCAGCCTTTCCGCTTTTTAAAGCATCAAGGCATTCCTCAGCAGAATTATAGTACACAAAAGTATTATTTGGCATTTTCTTTCTGAAGATTTCATTCGTTACCTGACCATATGTCAATGCCACCACATTATTTTCATCGTAAAGGTTTGCAGTATCTTTTTTGGTTATAGCACTTGCGTTTATCTCCACATAAGGTAATGTAGTGTCCAAATTCAGTTTGTCCGCAATATAATAGTCATTTACCATACCCGAAAGTACCTGTGCTTTACCGCTTCTAACCATATCTATAGCATCATCATAGCTGTTTGCAACTTCATATTTAAACCTAAAGCCCGTGCGTTCTTCCACCTTGTTAAGAATATCAGCTATAACGCCCTTATATTCATTTTTTTCAAAGTCAAAATATTCTATTGGCATCCATGATGAATTTACTGCCACCGTAACCATTGGATGTTCCTTAATATATTTTAATTCATCTTGTGTAAACACCACCGCATTATTCGCCGACATGGAATAATATTTGAGGTTTAAATTTTCCTTAAAATATGGAGTGTTAACGGCTATAAGTTCTTGTGCATAATCAATTTTATCTATTATTTCCTTGTTGCCCTTACCTGTAACAAAATAGTATGGCTTTGGTTTCCACCTTAAAATTATTTTTTCATCATCAATTTTTCTAAGGCTAGCTGTATACATAGCATCAATTAAGGCTGTGTCTGCCTTAATTGCATCACATAATTCTTCCTGACTATCGAAGGTAACTATAGAATATTTTTTAACGCCTTGTTCCTTAAAATATTCCAATATATCCATATTACCAGCAAAGCCCTTGATAACACCAACCCTTATTCCGTCCATGGTTCTTGGGTCATCTATATTTATTGTTGTGTTGCTATCCAAAACTGAAAATGCACCATGTTGTGTGAATAATTCCAGCTGTGGGAATTCAAATTTTTTTTCCGTTTCATCCGTCTTTTGCACCATTCCAACTATGTCGAGTTCTCCATTTTCAACCATTTCCATAGCGGTTGAATAAGTAAGGGGCTTTATCTCTCCAGTGGGATTACCCATAAAATCCTTTACTTTAATTTCCGAAACAAATTCGTAATTCCACCCTGTATATTTTGCCAATTCTCTAAGATATTCGTATCCATATCCACTGGTCTTTCCGTTTTCATCCGTTTCGTTGAAGCCATCCATCTGAAAAAAAGCAACACGAATAACGCTCTGCTTCTCCTGTGCCATTATTGGCACAAAAGCAGACATCGCTATACAAAGTGAAATTAATATAACCATAAGGCTTTTATTTTTTTTGATTAAACCACGCATGACAAGACCTCATTGTTTATAATACTAAATATCAATTCCGATAATTATACCACAGTTTAAATAGTTTGTAAAAATTAAAAATAAAAAATTAACAAAAACAAAGGCTATTTAATACATTTTTTAGCTTTTTTCTCTTATATTTTATAAATTTTACGTTAACACTGCTATATTATTTACATTTTGGATATAAATATAGCCCAATGTTTCCATTGAGCGGTTAACTGCTTTTTATTTAAAGATAATTTTATCAAGCTTTAAAGGCTTCAGCCCTTTTTTCATCAAGCACATTCAGCTTAAGCAGTGCTTCATCCAACCGTCTTGCCAAAATAAGCTTTTCTATGTATATATCAGACTTTTCTGAAATTTCATCAACAATTTCTTTCTGTACTTCCTCAAGCTTTTGTGTAATTATTTTATTTACAGCACTCAGCTTTTCATTTTGAACTATTAAGCTATCAATATTTTCTGTAAGGTTAGTTATTGTTTTATTAAGCACATCGTTTTGCAATGTTACAGTTTCTATTGTAATATTCTTTGTTTCTATTTCTTGACTTCTTTTTTCAACAACGGCATTTTGCACATCAACCATTGCCGACAATTCATCTATTTTTATGTTAAGTTCAGATATCTTACCCGCAGAAACTATTTCTTTAAAGTACACAATCTCATCTTTAAGCTGACTTACAATAACAGACAACTCCGACGACTTTTCTTTTTCAGCCTCTGTTTCTTTTTTTGTTTCCGCAATTATTTCTGATAAAAGCTGTGACGATTGGTCTTTTTGAGAAATTTCCTTTTCCTTTTCCACAAGCCTATCTTCAAGGCTTTTATTTTCCATTGTACTTTTAAAAAGCTTATTTTCCAGTTCTTTCACATCGTGCTGTAAAGCCTTTATAATAGACTTATAGGAAGAAACATCTTCTATTTTGCTGTCCATATTTTCAACCATCTGTGATGCAACTTTATCAGCAAGCACCTTATTATCATTTTTATGCTTATCAATTTTCCCTTTCAGCTTTTCACAATATTCCGTAAGCTTTTCTTTTTCATCAAACAACGTTTGCACACTTAATTTCAAGCTGTTTTCCGTGCTATGATGTTGTTTTTTTATTGCTTCAATGTACTGGATAACCGATTTTTTTGTATATCCTCCAACTGAGGCTTTAAGCTTTTTATCAACATCATCTAATTCAGCTACTTCAACTACTTCTTTAGTATCTTCCAAATTTTTATTGCTTTCCAAATTTTCCAAACAAAGTCCCCATTTCATTCATTTCTTTATTGTTCTTCTTCCGGATTTATTATCTTTATTCTAAGCTTGTCTATCCTGTTTTTTTGAATTTTCTCAACAATTACAGTAAGTCCGTTGGTTTCTATAACCTCCCCTTGCTCTGCAAAACGCCCCAAAATTCCAATTATATATCCGCTTATTGTTTCAACCTCATCACTGTATATATTAGTGCCAAAAACTTCATTTATATCATCAATTCGTGTAGTTCCTTCCACCAAATACTCGTTATCTTTAAGCATAGATATGCCGCATTCTTCATCATAGTCAAACTCATCGGTAATTTCTCCAACTATTTCTTCCACCATGTCTTCAACAGTTACAAGCCCGCTAGTTCCACCGTATTCATCTAGCACAATGGCAAGTGCAATACCATTTGTACGCATTTCCCGAAGCAATTTTGAAATTTCCTTGCTTTCGTATGTAAAAAATGGCTCACGCATATATTTTTCAGCTTTAAAATCATTGTCATCTATAAACATTATATCTTTAAGATACAATATACCAACAATGTCGTCTATATCGTCTTCATAAACAGGTATTCTGGAAAACGTCTCTTCTTTAAAAACCTGCACAATTTCGCTGTATTTGACATTTTTTGCAACTGAAACAATTTCTGTCCTTGGTTTCATAACATCCTTGGCCTTAGAGTCACCAAAATCAAACACATTATTTAACATTTCTCTTTTATCAATCTCTAAAACACCTTCCTGATGGCTTACATTAACCATAGTTTTAAGCTCAGCTTCAGTAATAGTAGGTGTTTTGTCATCATTTCTGCCGCCCAATAATTTTATTAATGCACACGTTGCCACATCTAAAACTTTAACCACAGGTGTAAGCAAAACAACAATAGCTCCAACAACATTAACTACACCCAGAGCAAATTTTTCTGCATTTTCTGCTGCCATTGTCTTTGGGGTTATTTCACCAAAGATAAGTAAAAGTATAGTCATTATAATCGTTGCCAGCCCAACACCTGTTTTTGGATAATAAAAAATTGCTATTGATGTTGCAATGGAAGATGCACATATATTTACTATGTTATTCCCCACAAGTATGGCACTTAAAAGCTTTTGTGGGGTTTCAAGCAGCTTAAGTATTTTGTCTGCATTCTTCACATTTTCCTCAACCATATTTAATAAACGTATTCTACTTACTGAAGAAAGTGCTGTTTCAGATGCTGAAAAAAATGCTGATAAGCCAACTAACACAATAAGTAATATAAAGTACCCACTGCCAGGTTCCACTAAAAATCACACTCCAAATATTCTCTAATTATTTTTTCAGGGTTTTCCGTTTTGTCAAGGGAAATAGTTTTCCTTATTTCAAGAGGATTGCCTCCCAATATAACCACTTCATCACCAACAGCAACCGCCTCTGATATCTCATGTGTAATTATAACACATATTTTGCCTTTTACGACCTTTTTTATTTCATCAATAACTTTTTGTTTGCGTGAAACATCAATACCCTTAAATGGTTCATCCATAATAAATATGTCACCCTGATATGCTATTGCACGTCCCAACGCCACCCTACGCCTCATTCCGCCGCTTAACTGGGTTGGATATTTGTTAGCAGTTTCACCAATTCCCAGTGAATTCATTATTTCTCTGCATTGCTTTTCATTTATGTTGACTGCCAACAAGTTTTCAATCACTGTAATATTTTCCATCAGCCTGTCCTCTTGAAATACCACAGATATTTTTTGCATTGTATCTGCAACAACCTCGCCCTTATCGGCTTTTATAAGACCAAGCAGTAGGTTAATTATGGTTGTTTTGCCACAGCCCGATGCACCCAGAAGCACCGTTGTTTTGCCCTCTTTGAAATTAATTGTAAAGTTATTTAATATTTCCTTATCAAAGGCTTTTGTAACGGAATATAGACCAAGTTTCATTCTTCACCGCCTGACCCGTGTTTATGGAATGCTGTTTTCATTGTTCTTTTAAACAGCTTTTCCACCACTATACTCATTGAAATTACCACGCCTGTCCATGCAAAAAGCTGTGGTGTTTCCAGATATATTTTTGCATTATATAAATTTGACCCAATAGAAAGCTTAGGCGTGCAAATAACCTCTGCTGCAATACCTGCTTTCCATGCAAACCCTATACCCATAATGCAAGCTGTATAAAAATAATCCATACACTGTGGAACATATATAAGGCGTATGGTCTTAATGCGTCCAAACTTATAAACCGCTGCCATTTCCAGCAATTTTTTATCAGTGTTTTTTATGCCTGTGGATACATTACTCCATATTATAGGCAACACCATTAAAAAAGCAATAAATGCTGGTACATTTGTGCTATTTATCCAAAGCAACGCCAATATTATAAATGACGCCACAGGTGTTGCTTTTATAACACTTATAATTGGATAAAAAAGATAATATCCCTTAGGCATAGCATATGTAATTACCGCCAACAGCGTACCCACAAAAACTGCCGTAGCAAAACCAATCAAAATCCTTAAAAGAGAAATTAAAATACTAAGCCAAAAAGTTTTTTCTATAACCAGTTCACCAAAAACCTTAATAACCGCCAATGGAGATGCCACCAGCATCTCTTTGCCAACCCATATGCTTACCATCTGCCACATGAATATCCAAAAAACCACGGCAAATATTTTGGCAATAATATTTTTATTTTTCACCACAGTTCTCCTTTCAAATAAAAGTAGAAGGCTCACAATCTCTCGTGAGCCTCCATAAATTTGTTCTAATATTGCCTTACATAATAAAAATCTTCATCTGGAACTGCTCCACCAATTGCTTTAGGGTTAGCTTCGTAAATTGTATTAAGGAAATTTTCAACAAGTCTAAGCATTTTGCTTCCCTCTATAAATGTAATATTGCAGTTAGGTATTGATTTTGCCGCAATAGCCTCATCATCAATTATACCATAAGAAGCAACATATTTTGCCGCCTCTTCAGGGTCATCATTCACTACCTCAATAAAATATTCATACTCATCTAAAAACTTGCTGAACTCCTTTTCGTGGTCCGCAAGAAAATCTTTTCTTACAACAATACATCCCGTAGGCAGTGTATTGTTAACTTCTTCTTCTTGATATGAATATTCATCCCAACATTTTGCAACATCAAGAGCAACTCTCACCTTACTGTTTTTGCTTATTGCAACAGATGCAAATGGTTCAGGAATCATTGCAATTTGAGCCTTTCCTGATGCAACTGCCGCCGCAAGTTCTGCATGAGTCTGCATAAATTCAACTTTGCAGTCGGTAACTCCCGCTTTTGAAAGAATATATTCCAGCACGTATTCAGGCACAGAACCTTGACCTGAAGAATAAATTGTTTTTCCGCTTAAATCGTTTATTGAATTAATTTGATTTCCATTTTCAAGAATATATAGATTACCCAGTGTATTAATTGCAGCAATCTGAAATTCACCATTGTTTTTGTTATAAAGTGCACTTGCAAGGTTTACAGGTACCGCCGCTATGTCAACCTCTCCGTTTATAAGCTTTGCAGAAACCTCATCCGGTGTTGTAAGTACATCAAATTTATAGTTGCCAAACACTTTTCCATTTTCTGTTTCATTCATAAGCATAACCGCACCCATGGCTGTAGGACCCTTTAGTAACGCAATTTTAATTTCGTCCTTAACTGGTTCTTGGGTTGTATCTTTAGGATTTTCTTGTTCGACTGCTTCATCTTCTGATGCTTCGGTTTGTGTTTCATCTGCAGATGGTGTGGTTTCTTTCTTTGTGCAACCAGCAAATGCTGAACACACAAGCATTACAGCAATAATAATACTAAACAGTTTCTTCATTTATTAATCCTCCATACTATTCTTAAGATTATTTAATGCTTTCAATATCATAAGGTGTTTCCTGGTATACGTAATAATTAATCCAATTGTTAAACAGCAAATTAGAGTGTGACCTCCACCTTACAACTGGTTCTTTTTCAGGGTCATCATCCTTAAAATAATGCTTTGGCACATCAATATCTATACCCTTTTTTATATCTCTATCGTACTCTGTTTTAAGTGTAAGTGGGTCATATTCGGAATGCCCCATAACAAAAATATGTCTGCCATGCTTTGCTATTGCAATATATACCCCTGACTCGTCACTTTCAGACAAAATAACAACCTTAGGATTTTTTGCAATATCCTCTCGTCTTACCTCTGTACGTCTGGAGTGGGGAACAAAAAACTCATCGTCAAAGCCCTTTAAAAGCTTATCATTTTCGCCCATATAATCATTTGTATAGTGTGGAAAAACTCCAAATACCTTTTTATCCAGCGTATGCTTTGGTATACCATAGTGATAGTAAAGCCCCGCCTGGGCACCCCAGCAAATGTGCATTGTGCTTGTAACATTGCTTTTGGTCCATTCCATAATTTCCACAAGTTCGTCCCAGTAGGTTATCTCCTCAAAGTCGAAAAGTTCTATTGGTGCACCTGTAATAATCATTCCGTCAAATTTTTGACCTCTAATTTCATCAAAGTTATGATAAAAGCTTGCCATATGCTCTGCTGGTGTATTTTTTGTGTCATGATTTTTAGGGTGCAAAAGTGTTACTTCTATCTGCAAAGGCGTATTACCAATAAGCCTTAAAAGCTGAACCTCTGTAACCTCTTTTAAAGGCATAAGGTTTAAAACTGCTATTTTAAGAGGACGAATATCTTGATGAAAAGCTCTGTCCTCATCCATTACAAAAATGCCCTCTTTTGCTAAAACTTCCTGTGCTGGCAAATGGGCCGGTAATTTAATCGGCATATCTACCCCTCCTCAATTGCATATTTTCCTCTTACATTATTTTACAATAAAACATTAACTCGGATATTATATCAAAATATTTGAATTATAGCTATTAAATTTTTATTAATTTCTTTGACGATAACAAAAAATTCATATACTATTATTAAAAAAGGAGTTTTTAATATGAATATACTTGTTGACGCCGATGCTTGCCCTGTTAAAGAGATTATAGTTTCTTCTGCAAAAAAATACAACCTCCCAGTTTTTATGTTTGTGGATACAAGCCACCGCTTTAGTGATGATTACTCTACTGTTATTACCGTTGATAAAGGTGCTGACTCAGTAGATTTTGCCATAGTAAACCACATTACCTCTGGGGATATTTGCATTACCCAAGATTATGGTCTTGCCTCAATGGTATTAGCCAAAAATGCCTATGCAGTACACCAAAATGGATTTATGTATGATTCTAGCAACATAGACCGTATGCTTTTTGAGCGGCATATAGGCAAACAAATGCGACGTGCCGGCATACATAGTGGAAAATTTAAGCCTCGCACAAAAGAAAATAACGAAAAGTTTCAGAACTTCTTTACAGAACTTCTTGCTCGCCTTTTGCCTGAGCATCCTCACGCTTAAAATTCATCAGTTCCAGTTCACCTGTTAATTTTGGGTTTAATATAAGGGTGGCAACACCCTTTTCACCTGTTTGAGGTAATGCACAGGTTATATTTTCAACCTTTTTATTTTTAAGCAGTTCTTTCACCTTTGGTGCATCAACAGAATTGCCATAGATGTCTAAACAATTTTTCCATATAGTAAATTTGCACCCTTTTTTCCAATTTCCACAAAAAAATGCCTTCTTGTTCTCAAAAATTTCACCATCATTGCAAAGTGGACATTTTCCAAGACCTCCATGGGATTTCCCCTTGCCTTTTTTTTCATCCTCAAACACTATAGATGTGTCGGACTTTTTTGCATTATCTATAAGAAAATATACAAAACGCTTTATACTTCCCATAAACCGCTCGTCTTGCATTTTCCCCTTAGAAATAGAGGATAACCCTTTTTCCCACTTACCTGTGGTTTGTGGACTTTTAAGTTCCTCTGGCACAATGGCTATTATATTCATGCCTTTTATTGTAGGCACTAACGCCTTTCCTTTTCTAACTATATAGCCCACTGTAATAAGTCTTTCTATTATTGCCGCACGAGTTGCCGGTGTACCAAGCCCGCTTTCTTTAAGCTGTTCTCTTAAATTTTCGTCATCAATAAACCGTCCCGCATTTTCCATTGCCGAGAGTAAGCTTGCCTCGGTATATGCCTTTGGTGGCTGTGTTTTCTTTTTAACCGCCTTTGCATCAACAATATTTACGGTATCGCCCTCTTCCAACGGTGGCAAAACAGCTTCTTCTGCCTTTTCTTTCTTTTTCTTTTTTTCCTCTTCCTCTACACCTTTATAAAGAGCCATCCACCCATACTCAATTATTGTAGTTCCACGAGATATAAAGGTTTCTTCTTCACTAAGCACAACTGCCCTTGTGGTGTTGTAAACATATGGTGAATAAAAAACAGAAATAAATCTAAGAGCAATCAAATTGTAAACCTTTCGTTCTTCATCTGTAAGGCTATTTATATTTATATTGCTGTCCGTTGGAATAATTGCGTGATGGTCGCTTACCTTAGCATTATCAATTATCCTTTTAGAAATAGGCAGTTTTTCCATATCCAGCACATATTGAGCAAACTCCTTATAGTTGGCTGCGTTGCTAAATTTTTTAAGGGTAGCGTTGATTTTTGGTATCATATCATCACTTAAATATCTACTATCCGTACGTGGATATGTTACCATTTTGCGTTTTTCATACAAACTCTGGGCAATTGTAAGAGTTTTTTGTGCCGAAAAGCCAAACTTTCGGTTGCAATCCCTCTGCAGCTCCGTAAGGTCATACAAAAGTGGTGCTGGCTGACGTTTTTCCTCATTTTCAATTTTCGTTACTATTGCGTTCTTTCCCGTAACTTTTTTTGCAATTTCTTCTGCCTTTTCTTTTTCAAATATTTTTGTTTCTCCGTAATCCACCAAAAACCATGTGCCGCCAAAATCCCCATAATTGGTGCTTACTTCATAATATTCTTTGGAATCAAAGGCATCTATTTCCTTTTGACGTGCCACAATTATGGCAAGGGTAGGTGTTTGAACACGACCTATAGACAAAAGAGCATCATATTTCAAAGTATAGGCACGAGAGGCATTTATACCCACAAGCCAGTCTGCCTCAGAACGGCATTTTGCCGAATAATACAAATTGTCATAGACCTCACTTGGTTTAAGCCCTGCAAATCCATCTTTTATAGCCTTGTCTGTCATACTGGAAATCCATAGACGCTGAAATGGTTTTTGGCATTTAACATACTCGTAAATATATCTAAATATAAGCTCGCCCTCACGCCCACTGTCTGTTGCACAAATTATACTTTCTGTGTCATCATCATTCATAAGTGCTTCCAAAATTTTAAGCTGGTCATTTGTTTGCTTAATCGCCTTAAGTTTAAGGTTATCAGGCATAATAGGAAGGTCCTGATACCTCCATTTTTTCAGGTTAATATCATAATCCTGAGGGTCACACAGGGTTATAAGATGTCCAACTGCCCAACTTACAATATATTTTTCACCACTAAGAAATCCGTTGCCACGCTGGGTTGCACCAAGCACCTTTGCAATATCACGACCTACCGAGGGTTTTTCCGCTATAACAAGTATTCTTCCCATATCATTCTCCATCATTCTAATAAATTGATACTTAACAAAATTTTTGCCATTTTAAGGCGTTAAGTTTGGGAATCCCCATGTTCTTTAATCTAATTTAATTTATTTAATAATAACATTTTTCCATCCCTATAGTCAAATGATTGACATAACCCTTGTTTACATATAAAATGACTATATACGTTTTAAATTTGGAGGAAAACAAATGAATAGTTTTGTAATCATATCTGACAGTTCTTGCGATATTCCATGTCAGCTTCGTGATAAATATAATATTTACATAGTTCCTTATTATGTGTCCCTTGACCACGAAAATTATTTCAAGGAAATTGATGAGCTTTCTGTTGAAGACCTTACTTCAAGCTTAGTTAATGACCACATATACCCAAAAACCTCTTTCCCGCCAATTTCTGATTATATTGATAAATTTAAACCCCACCTTGAAGCAGGCCATGACATTCTTTGTTTTACTTTAACCGAAAAATTCAGTGGTTCTTACCAAAGTGCTGTTAATGCAGCCTCCCTTATGCTTGAGGAATATCCCAAGCAAAAAATAATGGTAATAAATAGTACCCTTGCTACAGGCTCTCAAGGTCTGCTTGTTCTTCAAGGGGCATATATGCGTAATGCAGGTTTAACTATTGATGAAACCGCAAAAAAAATTGAACAGCTTAAGGAAACAGGTCGTGTTTATTTCACCATTGATTCTTTAGATTATTTACAAAAAGGCGGACGAATTGGCAAGGCTAGTGCCTTTGCAGGGCAAATACTCAACATAAAACCCATTATTGCCCTTAAAAATGGTGAGCTTGTTCCTCAAAGCAAGGTTCGAGGAAACAAAAAAGCCATTAAAGAAATTATAGATTTTGTCCTTGCAGATTGTAATGGAAATCCACAGGATTATGACTTCTGCTTTGTTACATCAAACCGTTTTCGTGAGGTGGAAAGTATGCACCACTCACTTATGGATGATTATTCACTAAATATACCCTTTGTGACAATTATTGGTGCAACAATAGGAGCACATGTAGGACCTACTGTTTTAGGCATTTGTCTTGTCAAAAAATACAATAAACTGTAACAGCATTTCACCTGTCTTTCATATTATGATAAGCAGGTGATTTTATTGGCACTTCTTTTTCAAACATATGTTCGTATGGGTACTTGACAATTCTACGGTTTTTCATGTATCCTAAGTATATTGAATAAAATATTCGGTTTATACTGATTGTTGTAACAAGCCGTTTTCCAAAATGCAAGGTATTCGGCACTAAAATAAATTAAGTAGGTGCAGTTATGGCAAAAATAAATTCAGTTACTTCCTATAATAATGAAAGCATTACCTCCCTAAAAGGTGCGGACCGTGTGCGTCTTCGCCCTGGAGTTATCTTCGGTTCTGATGGTCTTGAGGGCTGTCAGCATTCTGTTTTTGAAATTTTATCAAACTCTATAGATGAAGCCAGAGAAGGTCATGGCAACAAAATTGAGGTTGCTCGTCTAAAGGACAACTCTATAATTGTTAAAGATAATGGACGTGGTATACCTGTTGACTTCAACAAAAATGAAAACTGCTATAACTGGAAGTTGGTTTTCTGTGAACTTTATGCAGGTGGAAAATACCAAAATAACTCTGGTGAAAATTATGAATATTCCCTCGGTCTTAACGGTCTTGGTACGTGTGCAACCCAATATTCCTCTGAATATATGGATGCAGAAATCTACCGTGATGGTAATTGCTACAAGCTTCACTTTGAAAAAGGCGAAAACATAGGCGGTCTTATAAAAGAACCAACAACAAAAAAGGCCACAGGCACCTCCATAAAATGGCGACCTGATAAAGATGTTTTTACAGACATAAATATTCCTCTATCTTTCTTTCAAGATGTGCTTAAAAAACAGGCAATTGTTAATGCAGGGCTTACTTTCGTTTTAACAGACGAAGAAAGTGGCAAAAGCTTTACTTTTTTATATGAAAACGGAATTAAAGATTATTTACAAGAATTAAATGAGGACAAAGGCTTAACAGGAATACATTACCTTGAAACCGAAACTAAAGGTCGTGACCGTGAGGATAAAGCAGAGTATAAACTGAAATTTGAGGCAGCCTTCTGCTTTAATAATGAAGTTAACACCCTACAATATTTTCACAATTCCAGCTTTTTGGAATATGGTGGCTCTCCTGACAAAGCAGTAAAAAGTTCCTTTGTATACGCCATAGATAAATATATCAAAACCAACAATCTTTATAAAAAAGATGAAAAAAAGATAATTTTTGCAGATATAGAAGATAGTCTTATCCTTATTATAAACTCTTTTTCCACCATGACAAGCTACGAAAATCAGACCAAAAAATCCATTACAAATAAGTTTATTCAAGATGCAATGACGGATTATTTCAAAAGTCAATTGGAGATTTATTTTATTGAAAATAAGATGGATGCCGACAAAATAGCTGCACAAATACTTGCAAATAAACGTAGCCGTGAAACAGCCGAAAAAACTCGTGTATCAATAAGAAAAAAGCTTACAGGCAATTTAGATATAAGCAATCGAGTTGAAAAATTTGTTAACTGCCGTACCAAAGATATAACTCGACGAGAAATTTATATAGTTGAGGGCGATTCAGCTTTGGGTGCTTGTAAACTTGGTCGTGATGCAGAATTTCAGGCAATAATTCCCGTACGTGGAAAGATACTTAACTGTCTTAAAGCCGACTATGACAAAATATTTAAAAGCGAAATTATAACCGACCTTTTAAAGGTTTTAGGCTGTGGTGTTGAGATTAAAACAAAACATAATTCCGACCTTAATTCCTTTGATTTGAGCCAACTTAAATGGAGCAAAATAATAATCTGTACCGATGCAGATGTTGACGGCTTTCAAATTAGAACGCTTATACTAACCATGCTTTACCGCCTTGTACCCACACTTATTACTGAAAAAAAGGTTTTTATTGCAGAATCACCACTTTACGAAATAAATTTTGGAAAAAAAACCGCTTTCGCTTATTCTGAGATTGAAAAAGCCGATATATTAGCTACGATAAGCGGAAAATACACTATTCAGCGTTCCAAGGGCTTGGGTGAAAATCAGCCTGAAATGATGTGGGAAACAACAATGAACCCACAAAGCAGGCGGCTTATACAGGTTATTCCCGAAGATGTAGCGGCAACGCAAAATAAATTTGAACTGCTTTTAGGCGAGAACCTTAAAGGCAGAAAAGAATATATAGAGGAATTTGGACATAACTACATCGATTTTAGTGAGCTGGGGTAAACCGAAACAGACCTAATTCCAAGGAGATTTAATATGGCTAAGAAAACAGACAAAACATCCAAAATAATAAAAGAAGAAATTATATGCCAGCAAAATATAACTGATACTCTGGAACTTAACTATATGCCTTATGCCATGAGTGTTATTGTTTCCCGTGCTATTCCTGAAATTGATGGCTTTAAACCTGCTCACCGAAAGCTTTTATACACAATGTACAAAATGGGGCTTATTAATGGTGCACGTACAAAATCCTCCAATGTTGTTGGACAAACAATGCACCTTAACCCTCACGGTGATGCCGCAATTTATGAAACCCTTGTACGACTTACAGAGGGTAATTCGGCCCTTTTGCTGCCATTTATAGACAGTAAGGGAAACTTCGGCAAGCAATATTCCAGAGATATGGCGTATGCGGCACCAAGGTATACTGAGGTAAAGTTGTCCCCAATTTGTGCTGAGATTTTCAATGATATAGACAAAAACACAGTGGAGTTTGTTGATAACTACGATTCCTCCACAAAAGAACCTATGCTTTTGCCAACTACCTTTCCAAATATTTTAGTTAATCCTAACCAAGGTATTGCTGTTGGTATGGCAAGCTCTATTTGCAGCTTCAACCTAAAAGAAATTTGTCAAGCTACAATAAACTACATTAAGGATAATAACTGCGACATTTCAACCTATCTTAAAGCACCAGATTTCTCTACAGGCGGAGAGCTTATTTATAATAAAGCAGAGCTTGAACAAGTTTATTCAACTGGTCGTGGCAGCTTTAAGGTGCGTGCAAAATATATTTATGACGAAATAAATAGCTGTATAGAAGTCACTGAAATTCCCTACACCACCACCATTGAAGCCATAATTGACAAAATAATTATTTTGGTCAAAACTGGAAAAATTAAAGATATAACTGATATTCGTGACGAAACCGACTTAGGCGGACTTAAAATTGCCATAGATGTAAAAAAGAATACCAAAGTTAATATGCTTATGCACAAGCTTTTTAAACAAACTCCTCTTTCAGACAGCTTTAGCTGTAATTTTAATTTACTTATAGACGGACGTCCGAAAACCCTTGGGGTTAAAGGTATTTTAAGTGCTTGGGTAGAATTTAGAATGAAGTCAATAAGAGGTCAGCTTGGTTACGACATTGATAAGAAAAATCATAAACTTCATTTACTTGAGGGGCTTAAAAAAATACTTATTGACATTGATAAAGCAATACGCATTATCCGTGAAACCGAGTTTGAGGCAATGGTTATCCCCAACCTTATGCAAGGTTTTGACATTGATGAAATTCAAGCCGAATATATTGCAGAAATTCGCCTTAGAAACATAAATAAGGAATATATCTTAAATAGAATTAAAGAACTTGATGTTCTTCGTGGAGAAATACAAAGCCTGTCTGACACCCTTAAAAGCGAGGCAAAGATTAAAAATCTTATTTGTAGCCAGCTTAATGCCGTTGCAAAAAAATATGGCAAGGACCGTCAAACAGATATACTTGAACAACACGAAATTTTGGAATTTTCCGAAGAGGATATAATTGAGGATTATGGAATACGTCTTTTCCTCACTGAACAAAATTATTTCAAAAAAATAACTCTCGTTTCCATGCGTTCATCAGGTGAGCAAAAACTTAAAGAGGATGACCAAATTATTAGCGAGCTAGAAACAACTAATCGTGCGGAAATAATTTTCTTTTCCAACAAACAAAATGTATATAAAATAAAAGCTAGCGATGCAACTGAATGCAAAGCCAGCAGTATGGGTGATTATCTTAATAACATTTTCGACCTTGAGGATGAAGAAAAAATCGTTTATATGACCACAACCTACGACTACAGTGGAAATATGCTTTATATGTTTGCAAATGGCAAGGCGGCAAAAATTCCACTTAACGCATACCAAACTAAAGCTAACCGCAAAAAGTTGATTAATGCGTATTCAGCAAAATCTCCGCTAATTTTTATTGCAAAAATTGACGACGATGTAGACTTTGTACTAACCCGTGACTTTGACAAAGTATGTCTGTTTAACACAAACCTCATTCCACTGTCTACCACAAAAAATGCAGTTGGTGTGCAGGTTTATACACTAAAGAAAAACAGCAAAATAACTCGTGTTTGCCCTATTGAAAATTTCTATAGTGATAATGCCGAGTATTACAGAACCACAAAACTTCCGTCAACAGGGCATTTCCTTACAGATAACGAGAAATTGAAAAATAATATTGAAATATAAACCATAAATTACAAGAATTTAACTTCTTATATTACATTAATAACGCAATAAAAATAGCAGCTGCACTAATTTATTAGGGCAACTGCTTATTATTTTATTTAGCGTATTCAACAGCTCTTGTTTCACGTATAAGACTTACTTTTATTTGCCCTGGATACTCAAGCTCGTCCTCAATCTTCTTAGCAACATCTCTTGCCAAAAGTGGAAGACCTTCATCATTAATATCCTCAGGTATTATAATAATTCGCAATTCACGACCTGCTTGGATTGCAAAAGATTTTTCAACGCCTTTAAAATTATCACCAATTTCTTCAAGTTTCTGAAGTCGTTTGATATATGACTCAAGAGTTTCTCTTCTTGCACCAGGTCTTGCAGCTGAAATAGCATCTGCTGCTTGTACCAAAACCGCAATAATGCTTGTTGGGTCAACATCACCATGATGTGCTTCAACTGCATTAATAACAATTGCACTTTCTCGATACTTTTTAAGTAAACCAGCACCAATACTAACATGAGAGCCTTCCATTTCGTGGTCAATGCTCTTGCCTATATCATGCAGCAAACCTGCTCTTTTAGCAATAGTAACGTCTATGCCCAACTCTGCAGCCATAATTCCTGTTAAATGAGAAACTTCAATAGAATGTTTAAGTACGTTCTGACCATAGCTTGTTCTGTATTTAAGTTTACCAAGCAATCTAACCAGCTCAGGATGAAGACCGTTTACTCCTGTTTCAAAAGTAGCCGCTTCTCCCTCATCTCTGATAATAACCTCAACTTCTTTTTTAGCTTTTTCAACCATTTCTTCAATTCTTGATGGATGAACACGTCCGTCAACAATAAGTTTTTCAAGGGCAATTCTTGCAATTTCACGTCTAATTGGGTCAAATCCCGAAAGGATAACTGCCTCTGGGGTATCATCAATAATAAGGTCTATGCCTGTAAGAGTTTCTAAAGCTCTAATATTCCTTCCCTCACGACCAATAATACGACCCTTCATTTCATCGTTTGGAAGCTGAACTACAGAAACCGTAGTTTCTGCAACATGGTCTACCGCACATCGCTGAATTGCATTAGACACAATCTCTCTTGAACGCTTTTCTGCATCCATTTTTGCTTTGGCCTCAATTTCTTTTACCATAATTGCGGCTTCATGCTTAACGTCATTTTCAATTATGTTAAGAAGGTAATTTTTAGCCTCCTCCGAGGTGAGTCCTGAAATTCTTTCAAGCTCTCTCAAATGCTTTTCATGTATTGCCTGAACTTCTTCTTTCTGTTTTTCCAAATCTTCAACTTTTTTATTAAGCTGTTCTTCCTTTTTTTCAAAAGAGTTTGCCTTTTTATCAAGGGTTTCTTCCTTTTGAACAAGCCTTCTTTCTGTTCTTTGAAGCTCATTTCTTCTCTCTCTTACTTCTCTTTCAAGTTCATTTTTAGATTTTAAACTTTCTTCCTTAGCTTCAAGCAAAATTTCTTTCTTTTGGGCCTCTGCTTCTTTTTTGGATTCTTCAACTATTTTTACTGCTCTGCCTTCTGCAACACCTATCTTTGCTTCTGCAATGTGTTTTCTATAGTTAAAGCCTAATATTAAGCCTAGTACCACTCCTATAACTCCAATAATTAATTTTACGATTAGTGGGTCTATGGGAAACACCTCCTTATCAAATTTTCAAAGTTCATATTACGCTAAAACACGCCTTTATAATTTTAAATCTTTTTACCAATTATGTCAAGTATATTTGAGGGATTTTTTAGCCTTTCATTAAATAATGCACAAAAAATATGCAAACAAGACATATTTTTATATAATTATGTATCAAAAAGAACCTATTTTTCAATAGGCTCTTTTCCTAAAATTATTACCGTTTGTACTTCCTCTTTTAGCAAGTATATCTGCCCATATCCTCAATTTCTATACCTGGATGTACTGCAGAATTTATAGCCCCTGCAATAATGCCCGATAATCGGTCAATAACAGCATCCACCTCTTTGGGCGTAACAAACATATTCCCTGCATATGGGTCCAGCAAATCATATATAAGCTGATACCTTTCCTTCCCTTCCATGTTTTCCAGCATATCATAAAACTGAGATTCCTTGCCTGCCGCTTCTTTCATTTCACTAATCATAGTATCCATAGTATCGTTTACAAGTGTTGCCGCATCCACCACAGTAGGCACACCAATGGCAATTACAGGCACACCAAGCGTTTCCTCATTAAGAACCATTCGTGTATTGCCCACTCCTGACCCTGGGCTTATACCTGTGTCACTAAGCTGAATTGTAGCATTAATCCTATTAAACCGCCTTGCGGCAAGAGCGTCTATTGCAATAATTACATCTGGCTTCATTTTTTCAACTATGCCCTTAATTATTTCTCCCGTTTCTATACCTGTAATTCCCATAACACCAGGTGAAACAGCAGCAACTGGGCGTACTGAACCATTAAGTTCCTTTGGCAATGTACTATACATATGCCTTGTAACAAAAATTTTGTTTACTACCTTTGGTCCAAGTGCATCTGGTGTTATATTCCAGTTTCCAAGCCCAACAACCAAAAAAACCGTATCCTCTTTTGCCTTGGCTAATTCTGTTATACACTCCAAAAGTTTATGACTTATTTCCTGATGACTGCTTACATCATTCTCTTTCAACTTTTCTGATTCAATAGTGATGTAGTTGCCCTGTGGCTTGCCCATTGCCTTACTTCCGTTTTCATTTAAAATTTCCACATAAGTAATATTCATTGTATCTGTTTCTTCATTTTTAACAACTATTCCGTCGTCAATATCACCATTTTTCTCCTTAAGCATTTCTCTTGCCTCAATGGCAAGGTCGGTTCTTATGGAAAAAGTTTCCACATTCTGTCTTTTATCTTTTTCTTCTTTAAGGTGTGTATCCATTTTTGCCCTCCGCTGTTCATTTATTGTATTTCAAAATGACTCTGTATCTATTTTCTGCAAAGGATACACAATATATACCACAAACAAACCAAATATATATATTAAAATTTTTTATTATACACGCACTGTTTTTATTTAACCAACATATGTTGTTAAATGTACCGTTCATATCGGAGGTGCTGGTTTGACTAACCAATCGTGGGTATTCTCTAATTTTTCCTACTCAAGCGGCGGTTCCTTTCCCCAACCACTTTCACCCGAAGAAGAAAAAAAATACCTCGAACTTTACGCCGAAGGTGATGTTGATGCCAAAAATATGCTTATTGAAAAAAATCTTAGGCTTGTGGCTCATGTCGCAAAAAAATACTCATCTTCCTATAAGGATAGCGAAGACTTAATTTCAATAGGTACTATAGGCCTTATTAAGGGCATAACCTCCTTCGATATGGAACATAATACACGACTGGCAACATATGCAGCCAGATGCATAGAAAACGAAATTTTAATGCACCTGCGTTCCTCTAAAAAATATATGAACGACGTTTCTCTTCAAGACCCAATAAGCAATGATAAGGAGGGAAATGAAATAACTATTTTAGATATTATAAGCCAAAAAGAAGATACCGTAGGCGATACTGCAGACCTAAGCTTTGACATTTGCAGTTTGTATGAAAACCTAAAGACCCAGCTTACCCCAAGAGAGAATCTGGTGCTGGAAATGCGATATGGTCTTGGTGGTCGTGAAGAAGTTACCCAAAGAGAAATTGCAAAGCTTTTGGGCATATCCCGCAGCTATGTAAGCCGTATAGAAAAAAGAGCAATAAAAAAACTGCACTCAGTAATGTGCAGCGATTAATCCTAAATTTAATGCAAAAAGAGCCGAAGAAAAATTCCTCGGCCCCTACATAATTTTGAAATTAAAGTGCAGTTACAAGTCTAGTAAGGCTTGATTTTTTTCTTGCACAGCTGTTCTTTTTGATAATTCCTTTAGCGTATGCTTTATCAATAGCTGAAATAGCATTCTTTAAAGCAACTTCTGCAACAGCCTTATCTTTAGCTTCAACAGCCATAACAACTTTCTTAATACAAGTTTTTGTGCTTGATTTAATCATTTTGTTAACCATTGTTTTTTTTGCAATTATTTTAACTCTTTTTTTTGCTGATTTAATATTTGCCACGTGTTTTTCCTCCTAATCAAAATCTATATAAATAGTTTCTTGTCTTCTTAGTTTAATTTAGTTTTTGCAGTATCAACCAATTTAGTAAATCCTGCTGCATCACTGATAGCTAAGTCTGCAAGCATTTTTCTGTTTATATTGATATCTGCAAGCTTTAATCCATGCATTAACTGGCTGTAAGAAATTTTGTTAATTCTAGCAGCTGCGTTAATTCTTGTAATCCAAAGACTTCTGTACTCTCTTTTAGTCTGTTTTCTGCCCGCAAACGCATAAGCCATTGCCTTCATTACTGACTGTTTAGCTGTTCTATACTGCTTGCTTCTTGCTCCACGGTAACCTCTTGCTAATTTTAATATCTTTTTATGTTTTTTTCTTGCGTTAAGCGCGCCTTTAACTCTTGCCATTATAAAACTCCTCCTATCCTATATCCTCGGTATTAAGCGTAAGGTAATAATTTCTTCTTTATGCTGTTTAAAACAGTCTTGTCTGTCAACGTTGATTTTCTTAAATTTCTCTTTCTCTTAGTTGATTTTTTACCAAGAATATGCTGAGTGTTAGCTTTGTGTCTTTTAAGCTGACCTGTTCCTGTTAATTTGAAACGCTTTGCAACTGCTTTTTTTGTTTTTAATTTAGGCATAATTATTTATCCTCCTTGTTATCTATAAGTTTGTTATCATGCTTTTGGAGCAAGGAACATTACAAGGCTTCTTGCTTCCATTTTGGGTGCTTTATCTACTACACCAAATTCAGAGATGTCATTAGCGAAACTTTCAAGTATAGCTACCGCTGTTTTTGAATGTCCAATTTCACGCCCTCTAAAACGGATAGAAACTTTAACTTTATCTCCGTTTTTAAGGAACTCAATTGCTTTTTTCACCTTAACTTGAACATCATGTGTATCAATACTTGGAGACAAACGTAATTCCTTAATATCTACGGTTTTTTGTTTCTTTTTAGCTTCTTTTTCTTTTTTCGCCTGGTCGAATCTGTACTTTCCGTAATCCATAATTCTACAAACAGGTGGTTTGGCTTTTGGCGCTATTTTAACTAAATCCAGACGTTTTTCATCCGCCATCTTTTGTGCGTCCCTTGATGAAATAATTCCAAACTGATTTCCTTCGTCGTCAATAAGTCTTACTTCTTTGTCTCTAATTTGTTCGTTAATCATTAACTCAGTAATGGCACTGCACCTCCTAAAATACTATAAATTTCACTCTTTTTTCAAAATAAAAAAAGTGGATAGAAATCTATCCACTCTAAAATACGTACAAATTGCCTTTTAAAATGGGCAAAAAGTTCTAAGTATTAACCTTTTTCGGCCTGCACCGCAAGGTGAGAAGTGGATGCTTCTACTTTGTTACCTAAGGAAGTATATCACACAATTCCACCAAGGTCAATACCTTTTTAAGCTTTTGCTCTTGTTTTAATTTCTTCATTAATTCTCGTAATAACATCAAGCAAGTCCTTCTGACCTTCATCGCCATCAGCTCGGCTTCTAAGGGAAACCTTGTTTGCTTCCATATCTTTTTCACCAACCACCACAATATAAGGCACTCTTTCGTTTCTTGCCTCTCTAATTTTGTAGCCAATCTTTTCTGCTCTGTAGTCAGTTTCTGTTCTAATTCCTGCTTCTGTAAGCTCATCAGCAACCTTTTTAGCATAATCTTCAAATTTTTCAGATATAGGAAGTACCTTTACCTGAACAGGTGCAAGCCATGTAGGGAACTGACCAGCAAAATGCTCAATTAAAATGCCAATAAATCTTTCTATAGAGCCAAAACATACACGGTGAATCATTACAGGACGTTTTTTTGTACCATCCTTGTCTGTATATTCAAGGTCAAAACGTTCAGGCATCTGCATATCAAGCTGAATTGTTCCGCACTGCCATGTTCTTCCAATGCTGTCTTCAAGATGGAAATCAATTTTAGGGCCGTAGAATGCACCATCACCCTCGTTAATAACGTAATCCATTCCCATATCCTCTAAAGCACCTTTTAAACCATCTGTAGCAATTTCCCAATCTTCTTCACTGCCCATGCTGTCTTCAGGCTGTGTTGAAAGTTCCACATGATATTTAAAGCCAAAAAGCTGATAAACACTGTCTATAAGCTTAACAACGCCTTTTATTTCATCTTTAATTTGGTCTTGTGTCATAAATATATGTGCATCGTCCTGTGTGAAGCAACGTACACGCATTAATCCGTGAAGTGCACCAGATTTTTCGTGACGATGAACAAGACCAAGTTCGCCAACTCTCAAAGGTAAATCTCTGTAGGAATGTTGCTCCTGTTTGTAAACCAACATACCACCTGGGCAATTCATAGGCTTAATTGCGTGGTCTATTTCATCTATAACAGTTGTATACATATTGTCCTTGTAGTGGTCCCAGTGACCGCTTCTTTCCCAAAGCTGTTTGTTAAGTATAATTGGTGTTGAAATTTCAACATAACCGGCTTTTTTGTGTATTTCTCTCCAATAATCAATAAGTGTGTTTTTAACAATCATTCCGTTTGGCAAGAAAAATGGAAAACCTTGTCCCTCTTCAAGAAGTGCAAATAATTTAAGCTCTTTACCAAGCTTTCTATGGTCACGTTTTTTAGCTTCTTCAAGCATTGTAAGGTATGCTTCAAGGTCACTTGCCTTTGTGTAAGCTGTTCCATAAATTCTGGAAAGCATTTTATTTTTTTCGCTGCCTCTCCAGTAAGCACCTGCAACACTCATAAGTTTAAACGCTTTCACGTTCTTTGTGGTAACAAGATGTGGTCCTGCACAAAGGTCAGTAAATTCGCCCTGCTGATAAAAAGAAATTTCCGCATCCTCAGGCAAATCTTCAATAAGTTCTACCTTATATGGTTCTTCTTTTTCTTGCATGAATTTAATAGCCTCATCTCTTGGCATTGAAAAACGCTCAAGTTCTATGTTTTCTTTGGCAATTTTCTTCATTTCAACTTCAATAGCTTCTAATTCCTCATGTGTAAAAGGTTCTTCTCTATCAAAATCGTAGTAAAAACCATCTGCAATTGATGGGCCAATAGCAAGCTTTGTTTCAGGGAAAAGACGTTTTATAGCCTGTGCCATCATATGACTTGCTGTGTGACGAAATGCTTTCTTGCCTTCTTCGTCATCAAATGTACAAATTGCAACCTCTGCGTCTTTCTCAACGATAAAGCGTAAATCCTGCACCTTTCCATCAACAATGCCACAGCAGGCATTTCTCGCAAGACCCTCGCTAATGTTTTTTGCAATTTCAAGTACAGAAATAGGGTTGTCAAACTCTTTAACAACGCCATCTTTAAGAGTTACTTTAATCATTTTAACTACTCCTTTCAAATTTATGCGAGATATATTGTATAGACAAACAAAAAAGCTCTCGCCACTTTTTCCTTTGCATAAAAGAAAAAGGGACGAGAACTTAAAAATTCAAATTCCCGCGGTTCCACCCTAATTGAATAAACCACTTAATTTTAGCCATAACGCAGCTATGCGGACTTGGTTAGAGTCACTCCGAGGTAGTCTTCATTTTACAGGTTTAAAAACACTTGCAGCCTTGGTGTTTTTTCTCTGATAAAACCGTACATAAAACTACTTTCCCCATCATTGTTTTACTTGTATAAGTGAATTATAGCACAATAGACCCTTGTGTCAAGTTTTTTTAACAGGTTAATTACAAGGCTTTGAAAATTCATGTAATTTTTACAATTACTTAAATTCAATTTTACCTGTTACGCTATTATAGTTTACACAAAAACCAAGCAAATCGGCAATATCTCTTGTTTTATAATAGTTATACCCGTTTATATTGTAGCATTCCACACTTTTACTTGCACACTCTTCATCATTCATGCAAATAATACCTCCGTTACTGTGTACGGCATGGGCATATTCACTACTTCTGATTTCGGTAGAAATAACATCTTTGCATTCTTCACCTGTTAATATTCTAAGTGTGCTTCCTATTTCATCCCATTGTGCATTAAAAGCATAATCCGTGCCCTTAAAAGCCGCCGCCATATCTCTTATTTTGATGTAGTTATATCCTTTAATGTTGTAAGCGTTAAAGCTTACATCATTTCCAAATACTCCAGCATTTACATTCACTGGTACAGCATACTCATATGGAAGCACCTTAAAATACCATGTTTCAATCTCATCCATTGTTCCTTTTTTTGTTGCTGTAAGGCAGTAAAAATCCTTTGGCATTGGGTCAGTCATAGGATACTTCCCGCTAAAAATTCCATTAGCAAAATCACTGTAAGTCAAATTGTCACTATCATCACCTGTATCAACATAAATCATTTCCACTCTGCCAAAAAAATACTCTGTGTCAGGGCCATCATACCTTCCGCTGCCAATAAATGTAGCTATCTGGCCGTACCATTCAAGTCCTTTTTGAGTACCAACGTCCAAATGCATTGAATAAATTGGTCTTCCGTTATAGTATTCAGGCTCAGGAAACACATCAACCATTTCATAATATAAAGAAAAACTATTCATATCAATGGAGCTATTTTCTTTGTCCACCCTATAGCTTCCACCATAAGGTACAATCCATACTTTTTCCTTTTTACCGTTATTGTAAATATCGTCCTCGTACCAACCATAGTTTTCAAACTTTATGTTAAGGTCACCTGCAAATACGTTTGTTGAAAAAATTATAGAAAAAATAAGTAAAAGCATTGTCACAATTTTCTTCATACTAACCCCCCAAACATACAACATTTTAGCTATCCCGATAATTATATATACAAATATTATTATACTATTTTCCATAAAAAATTAACAGCATTTTTTATAAATATCATTAAAGTTTAAAACACACTTTTATACTTCCACTTTGTGCCTGCTTAATAACATCTGCAATGTGTTTAATTATTTTAAATAATGTGTTATAATTTTATGCTAAAGGAGATGATTATTAATGTTTTTTGCAGATTACCACACTCATTCAAACTTTTCCTCTGACAGCCAAACGCCCATGGAGCAAAATATACAGCACGCTATAAAATTGGGTCTTAAAGAGATAGCCGTTACAGACCACATAGACTTTGACTATCCCGATTTAGACTATCCCTTTATGTTTGACTATGCAGATTATCGTAAACAAGTAGATTATTTAAAAGAAAAATATTCAAATCAAATAAAAATAATTATTGGTGTTGAAATAGGTCTTCAGCCACACGTTTATCCTCTAATACTTAACCTGGTTAAGAGCAACTACTATGATTTTATAATTGGCAGTACCCACTGTGTAAATAAGCTAGATCTATGCAACGACATTTTTTTTGATGGCAAAACGAAGCACGATGCTTATGTTAATTATTTCAATGATGTGCTTGGAAACATTAAAAATTGCCCAGTTTTTAATGTTTATGGTCATATTGATTTTATTAACCGCTATGGAAATTATATTGACAAAACCATGAATTATGAGGAATTTGCTTTTATTACCGATGAAATTTTAAAGGCTCTTATAGAAAAAGGCAAGGGCATAGAAATAAACACATCTGGCTTTCGCTATGGTCTTGGTCATACCCATCCACAGCTTCCATTGGTAAAGCGATATAAACAACTTGGCGGTGAAATTATAACCGTCGGCAGTGATGCACATGTGTCAAGTGACATCACAAGAGATTTTGAAACTGCATACAAAATGCTTAAATCGGCTGGTTTTAACTTTATAACAACTTTTCAAAACCAGAAACCGTCGTTTGTAAAAATCAATATATAAATGGAGGAAAAGCCATGTTTATTCCCATAGATATGAATACCTATCCACGCAGAGAACATTTTAACTATTATGCAGATTTTATAAAATGCCGCTATAGCATGACATATAATATAGATATTACAAAGCTTTTGTTTGCTGTACGCCAATATAATATCAAGTTTTATCCAACATTTATTTATATTTGTACAAAAGCCATTAACCAAAATCAAGAATTCAGAATGACCTACAACAAGCATGGGGAGCTGGGCTATTGGGATAAAATAAATCCCTCCTACACAGTTTTTCATGATGATGACAAAACCTTTTCAGACATTTGGACAGACTATAATGATAATTTCTCTTTATTCCTTAAAGCCGCTAATACCGATATGGAAAACGGTAAAAAGTTTCATGGAATAAAAGCAAAAGATAATCAGCCACCTAATTTTTTCCCTATATCATGCGTACCGTGGCTTAGCTTTACAAACCTATCCATCGTACCCATGAACAACAATGGAATGCTTTTCCCAATAATAACTATAGGTAAATATTTTGCTGAAAACGGTAAAATTCTACTTCCATTTGCCATATCTGTGGCTCACGAAGCAGCTGACGGTTATCACACCTGCAAGCTAATAAATGATATACAGAATCTTGCTGACAACTATGAAAAATGGCTTAATTTATAATATATTCAACTTATAAATATACAAAAGGAACACATTCAAGGTTTTTTGCCCTGAAATGTGTTCCTTATTTTATTACTATTTTATTTTTGTGTATACATCATTCATAACATCATATTTGTATATTGTTTTACGGTCTGAAGCAACATAATATGTTCCTAAAATCACTGTAGACTTATTATCATTAACATTTTTGTACACATGAACACCGTAGCAGTCCATTCCCTCTACCGTACTATGCCCTGGTTCACCTATCAAAATTAAATTATCCAGGCTTTCGTCAATACCCAAAACTTCTATAGGCGTTTTCTTTATTATATCCAACGCCGCCTTCCTGCTAATGGTTGATTTAGCTGCTTTCTTTTCTTCAGGTTTTTTAATTTTCTGCAAAATACAGGTATAATCGTCTTTTGTGTAATCAATATCAATTTGTATTGTATAACCCTCTGTTGCCGAATCTTTACTTAGGGAAATATAACCAGCTGGGCTGTCAATGTAAAAAGGAAAGACCTCTTTAAATCCAAGCTTATCCATAAGGTATGTAACATATTTCTTAACATCTGCAGATGCAGTTTCAATATCTGTGTAAACATAGGTTGCTGTTGTTTCCTCAGGGACTGCCTGTTCCCCATCTGCAGCCGTACCATCCGCAGCCGTTTCTTCTTTATCCGCACCATCTGTAGCTGTTTCTTCTTTAGCCGTTTCTTCTGTTGCTGTTTCTTCGTCTTTTTTCTTTTTTACTTCTTCGCCATCTACAGGCAAAGGTTCAAAAACAATATCCTTTCCGTAAGCATCAGCAATAGCCCTATATCCAACGATTTTTGTAATAGAATCAATTTGGTCGGCATCCAAGGCAAAATAGTCATATTTTGGCGGTTCTTGTATTTCCTCTTCTGCTGGTTCTTTCTTATCAAACATAAGAAAATAACCAGCTGCTGCACTACCAGCAACAATAAGAAGTAAAATAATAATAATTATTAATTTCTTTTTGCTCATTGGCTTCTTTTCTTTTTTAATCTTTTTTGGTTTATTTACTTTAGGTTTTTTAGGCTTTTTAATCTTGGGCTTTTTTTCTTTCTTCACTTTTTCCACCATATCTTTTGCCAACCTGCTACCCCACCTTTTAAAATCATTAACCTATTCTAACCTTTAGGCTAAAATTTCAGAATTACAAAAATTTTGACATATTTTTCTATCCCTAGTTTTAATCAGTAGTTTAGCATTTACTATGACAAAATACAATGGTTTTATCAAAATTTGTAGTAGTACAGCTTTTTTTGTATCTTATTTCAATTTTTTTCTCATTGAATTAAGAACTGCTATAAATGCCACTCCAACATCTGCAAATACTGCCATCCACATAGTTGCCATACCCATTGCACCCATAGCAAGGACAACTGCCTTTACACCAAGAGCAAAAACAATATTTTGCATTACTATTGTGTTTGTATTACGTGCTATTTTTATTGCGTTTGCAATCTTCATTAAATCGTCATTCATAATAACCACATCTGCCGCTTCAATTGCTGCGTCACTGCCCACTCCGCCCATTGCAATACCAACCTCTGCACGGCTAAGAACAGGTGCATCATTTATTCCATCCCCTACAAACAATATCTTGCTGTAGCTGTTTTCTGAATATAATTCTTCCACTTTTTTAACTTTGTCCTGTGGTAAAAGTTGGCTGTAAACAACATCTGCACCAACAGCTTCACAAACCATATCTGCATTTTTTTTACTGTCACCTGTTAATATCACTGTGTTTTTAATGCCCATTGACTTAATAGCTTTAATAGCCTTCTCGCTGTCTTTCTTAATTCTGTCACTAACCACAATCCGTCCAAAATATTTACCATTTGCACCTAAATAAACAACACTGCCCATGCCGTTAAACTCATCACATAAAATGTTTTCTCTTTTCATAAGCCTCAAGTTGCCCGCAAATATTTTTTTGCCCTCAACCACAGCTGATACGCCATATCCACCAATTTCCTCATAGTCACTTATTTTTGACACATCAATTGGTTCATCTACTTCGTATTTATTTACAATGCTTTTTGCAATTGGATGATTAGACATTTTTTCGGCATATGCCCCAAGTTTAAGAAGCTCTGCTTCATCAACTCCATTGGCTTTAATTTCAGTTACCTCAAAAACACCCTCAGTTATTGTACCTGTTTTATCCATAACAACAGTATTTATTTTACACAATGCCTGCAGATAGTTACTGCCCTTAACAAGTATCCCATTTTTTGAGGCTTCACCTATTCCCGAGAAAAATCCCAGCGGAACCGAAAGCACCAATGCACATGGACAAGAAACAACAAGAAAAATAAGTGCCCTTCCTATCCACATTTTTAAATCTGCCTCTGAAGTAAAAATAGGAGGTACAACTGCCAACACAACTGCACATAAAACAACAATTGGCGTATAAATTCTAGCAAATTTCGTTATAAACTGTTCTGCTTTTGTCTTTTTTGATGCCGCATTTTCCGTAAGTTCAAGTATTTTTACCACTGTAGACTTTTCAAAAACCTGTGTTACACGTATTTTAAGCAATCCACTTGTATTAATACTTCCACTTAAAACCTCACTGTTTACGTATACCTTTTTGGGTACGCTTTCGCCTGTTAATGCCGATGTATCTACAGCACTTTCACCATCAATTACAACTCCATCAAGTGGTACTCTTTCACCAGGTTTAACCACAATTATATCATCAATAGAAATTTCTTCAGGTCTTGTTTTCACTATCTTTTCATCTGCCAAAAGGTTTGCATGGTCGGGTCTTATATCCATAAGACTTCTTATTGATTTTCTGCTTTTTTCCACAGCTAAACTCTGAAAAAATTCTCCCACCTGATAAAACAGCATTACAAAAACTGCCTCTGGCATTTCACCTATAGCAATTGCACCAACAGTGGCTATGGACATTAAAAAGTTTTCATCAAAAATCTGACCCTTAGAAATATTTTTTATAGCACGCACAAGAACATCTCCGCCAAAAATAAAGTATGCACCCATAAAAAGTCCTGTACTAAGCCACTGTGGCTCTTTAATAGCAACTGCAGCAATAAACATTAAAATCCCTACTGCAAATCTAATTATTATAATTTTTGTATTTTCTTCATCTTGATGGTCTTCCCCACTATGCCCTTGGTCTTTTAGCCCTACCTTCACATCTGGTTCGTACTTATTGGTTATTATCTTTACATCTTCCAATATTCTTTTTTTATCCTCTTTAAACTCCACCGCAAGCTCTTGCTTCATCAAATTTAAGGTTGCATTTACAACTCCATTAAGTTTTTGTACATCATTCTCAATTTTACCGCCACAGTGCGAGCAGGTAAGCCCCTTCAACTCTATAACCATTTTTTCCATTCTATCACCTCATTTTAATATTTGTTTGCATGAACAATCATTCATGTATAGTATAAAATTTTTTACTCTTTGATGTAGTTTTTTAATATGATTTTTTGTGTTTAATATGTCCAATTCCTTGTCTAAGCACGTTCTCTACATGGCTATCATCTAAAGAATAATAAACCGTTTTACCTTCCTTGCGATACTTTACTAAGTCGTTATTTCTTAATACTCTAAGCTGATGGGAAACTGCAGATTGACTCATGTCCAGCTTATCTGCAATATCACCCACACACATTTCTCTTTCCAACAACAAATGTAGAAGTTTTATCCTTGTAGAATCTCCAAAAACCTTAAAAAAATCTGCCACATCATATATAAATTCTTCTTTTAAATTTTCATCAATGTCTTGCATTGTGCTTTGACACATAGAACAGTGTTTTTCCTCCATGGAAATCTTCCTCTCCTTATATGAATATGCGTTCATATGTTTATATTATTATATATTTTATTTTTTGTCAACAAAAAAAACAAAGCCGTGAAGTGTTTTTTCACCTACGGCTTTTCCTTTTATATAATCATAAAATAACCAAGTATTAGCAAACCAAGCATTATCCTGTACCATCCAAATACTTTAAAATTATGCTTTTTAATATATCCCATTAAAAATTTAATAGTCAAAACCGATACAGCAAATGCTACAACCATGCCTATTCCCAAAATCATAGCCTCTAAACCTGTAAACGCTGCTCCAAATTTTATTATTTTTAAAAGACTTGCACCAAACATAATTGGCACCGCCAAAAAGAAAGTAAATTCTGCCGCCGTCACTCGTGATACACCAATAACCAATGCACCAACAATAGTGGCTCCAGAACGAGATGTACCAGGAAAAACTGCCGCAATAAGCTGAAAAAGTCCAATAATTATAGCTGTTTTAAATGTAATTTCATTAATACTATTTATATGTGGTTTAATATATTTGTTTCTGTTTTCTATAACTATAAACATAATGCCAAACACAATTAGGGCAATGGCAACTGTTTGATAGTTATAAAACAATTCATTTATTTTATCATCAAACAACAGACCAACTATTGCCGCAGGCATACACGCAGCAATTATTTTGCACCACATAAAAAATGTACTTTTTTTAATTTTTATATGTCCATTTTTTCTTGTAAAAGGCCACAGTTTGTTCCAAAATAACAGCACAACGGCAAGTATTGCACCCAACTGAATAACAACCTCAAACATATCCCAAAATCTTTTGCTTACATCCAAGGTTATAAATTCGTTAAGCAAAATCATATGACCGGTGCTACTTATAGGTAACCACTCTGTTACGCCCTCCACTATGCCAAAAAGCACTGCCTTAAAAAACTCTACCATCAATTTTTCCTCCCAAAATGAATTTCAATAAAACTATACTTACGCTTATTTTTAAGTTCTTAGCACACCAAATTAATTAATAAATTATACCATGTTTTGTACATCGGTCAATATTTTTTCACTATTTACACCAACTCTGTCAACCAATTTAAGCTCTATACCCTCCTTGTTTGCTCAAAATTTATATTTTTACAAAATTAATTAAATACAATTGATTTTTGTTTTTAATAGTGGTAAACTTAGCTAAACTTAAAATATGTGCTAGGGGTGCCGTTTATGGCTGAGAGAAACTTTTCAACTCTTTATACTTGATACGGTTAATACCGTCGTAGGGAAGCAAAATGATGGCACAGCAAATGTTTTTTGGCTGTGTTTTTTTTGTGCCTATAACACACCTTTGTACAAATAATTGAAACGAGGTATTTATATGAAAACGAAAAAACTTACTATTTCCGCCATGTTTGTGGCAATTGGTATACTTGCAGGTACAGTTATATATATTCCTGTAGGTGCATCAAAATGTATGCCTGTTCAGCACGCTATAAACGTAATTTGTGCTGTGCTTTTGGGGCCTACCTATGCAGTGCTTACTGCATTTTGCATTTCCCTTGGACGAAACTTATTAGGCACAGGCACGTTACTTGCTTTTCCTGGTAGCATGATTGGTGCTTTTCTTTCAGCAATTGTGTACAAGTACACCAAAAATAAATTTGGTGCCGTTATTGGCGAAGTTTTTGGCACAGGTGTTTTAGGTGCACTTGTTGCAATACCTATTGCACACCTTTTAATGGGCAAAAGTGTTGGAGCGTTGTTTTTTGTGTTTCCATTCTTCTTAAGCAGTTTTGGTGGTGCAGTGATTGCATACATAATTTTAAAATCAAGCGAAGTTCTTCGTATTGGCAAAAAGACAGAATAAATTAATGGAGGTTTTAAAATTATGAAAAACGTATTGACAATCGCAGGCAGCGATACTTGTGGTGGTGCAGGTATTCAGGCCGACCTAAAAACATTTTCTGCCCTTGGCACTTATGGAATGAGCGTAATTACAGCCGTTACGGTTCAGAACACTCAAGGCGTTTTTGGCTGTCAAGATATTACACCCGAAATCATATCCGCACAGATTGATGCAATTTTTACTGACATAATTGATGTTGCCGCAGTTAAGGTAGGCATGGTAAGCCAAACTGAAACAATAAATGCCATTGCTCTTAAGCTTGAACAGTACAAGCCAAAAAATGTGGTTATAGACCCTGTTATGATTTCAAAAAGCGGCTTTGACCTTCTTCAGCCACAGGCAAAGGATACCCTTATAAAACGCCTTATTCCCCTTGCAACTGTACTTACACCAAACCTGCCAGAGGCAGAGGTAATTACTGGAATGAAAATAAACACAATTGAAGACATGAAAGAAGCGGCAAAAAAAATATACTCCATGGGTGCAAAAAATGTGTTTGTTAAAGGTGGTCATTTGGAGAACGATGCAACCGATATACTTTTTGATGGCGAAAAAATAACAGTTTTCAATGGAAAACGCTTTGATACTAAAAATACCCACGGCACAGGATGCACTATTTCCTCTGCTATCGCTTCTAACCTTGCTAATGGTCTTAGCGTAGAAGATGCAATAAAAAATGCAAAGGAATACATTTCCATTGCAATTGAGCACTCATTTTCAATAGGTAAAGGTGTGGGTCCAACCAATCATTTTTATTCACTTTACAAAAAGGCTGGGATTATAAATGACTAATTTTTCTTTCCGACTTAATTGCATACTTAAAAAAATACGTACAACAAAACCTGTTATACACCACATAACAAACTTTGTAACAATTAACGATTGTGCAAACATAACAACCGCCCTTGGTGCATCACCAGTTATGGCTTATAATCAAGATGAGGTTGTGGAAATTGCATCTCTTTCAAATGCACTTGTTCTTAACCTTGGCACGCCTGATTGCTCACGGTTTGATGTCGTTACGTTGTCAGGTAAAACTGCAAATCAGCTTGATATTCCTGTAATTGTGGACCCTGTGGGCATTGGTGCAACACAGCTTAGGCTTAACGGAATTAAAAGACTTTTTAGCGAAGTATCACCTTCTGTAGTTAAAGGTAATGCCTCTGAAATAAAAACTCTTGCAGGTCTTAATATAACAAAAAATAATGTTATAGACTCAACAGAAACAATGGACGCAACCAGTATAGCTGCAATTTGTGCTTTTGCACGCCGCATTAACGCAGTAGTTGCCGTTACAGGCAAGGTTGATATTATAACCGACGGTACACAACTTATTAAAATTAGCCGTGGAACTGAAATGTTTACATATATAAGTGGTGCGGGATGCCTAACTTCATCGGTTATAGGGGCATTTTGTTCAGTGGAAAAAGACACCTTTCTTGCAACTGCCTGTGCTATTTATGCCGTAAATATTTGTGGTGAAAACGCCGCAAAAGAATGTGACGGTCCTGCAGATTTTAAAATAAAACTTATAAACGAACTATATTCTTTGTATGGTGGAAAAATTAAGGAAGAAGGAATTATTTTTGAATAAAGACCAACTAAAGGTTTATCTTGTAACTGATAACAATGCCCTTAATGGCAGGGACTTTTTTGAAGTCGTTGAGCAAGCCCTTAAAGGTGGTGTTACTATGGTTCAGCTGAGAGAAAAAATGCTAAAAACATCTGATTTTTTGAAAAAAGCTAACAAGCTTAAACAGCTTACGCAAAAATACAATGTTCCTATGATAATTAACGATAGGATGGATATTGCCTTTGACAGTAATTCAGACGGATTGCACGTAGGTCAAAAGGACATTGCTATATGTGATGAAGGACAAAAAATGCGTAATAACTATGGCAAAATTTTGGGTGTTACAGCAAACACCGTTGCCCTTGCACAAGAAGCCGAAAAAATGGGTGCTGACTACCTTGGTGTAGGTGCAGTTTTTGGCACAACCACAAAGGCTGATGCAAAACCTCTTACAATACAAGAACTTAAAGAAATAGTTGAAAGCGTGTCTATACCCGTTGTTGCCATAGGTGGAATAACTGTGGAAAATGTACATCTGCTTAAAGGCATCGGTCTTGCGGGCGTTGCGGTTTCATCTGGAATTATGGGTGTTGATGATGTTTTGGCAGCTACAAAAAGTTTCAAAAATTTAGAGCTTTAAAGAATAAATAAGTTTTAAAGCCATTATAATTGTTGATAAACTGCATAATAAGTATTATAATTACAGTTGATACTGCACTCTTGCGGTATCAGCTGTTTTTATATTGCATTTTTTAAAGGAGGTTTATAAATGGACAGAGATATTCCTCTGGATTTGTATAAAATATTTTGTGTCGTAGTAAAATCAGGCAATATGTCATCCGCCGCAAAGGAACTTTTTATTTCTCAGCCAGCTGTAAGTATGTCTATTCGACAATTAGAAACCCGAATGGGTGCCCCTCTTTTGGTGCGTACCACAAAGGGCGTTCGCACCACTCCAGAGGGAAGTGTTTTGTACGAATATCTTGAACAAGCACTTACCCTCATAAAAACTGCTGAAAACAAATATCTTGAAATGGTAAACCTTAAAACAGGTGAAATAAAAATAGGTGCAAGCGATACTGTTATTGCAAATTTGCTTATGCCTTATTTAGAAAAATACAATACCCAAAATCCAAAAATAAATATTAAGGTTACAAACAAAACCACTTATGAATCGCTAAAGCTTCTAAAAAGTGGCATTGTAGACCTGTGCTTTATAAACCTTCCCATACAAAAAGACAATGATTTAGAAATTGTACCCTTTAAAACCGTGCAAGACTGCCTTATTGGTGGTTCCAACTACCTTGATATAGCCAAAAGTGGCATAAAGATTAAAAATATTGATAAGTATCCTCTTTTGCTTTTAGAAGATTTAAGTAACTCCCGAAGATTTTTAGATGCCTTTGCACAAAAAAACGGGGTTGTACTTAAACCTATTATAGAGCTTGGAAGCAGTGATTTACTGCTGTCATTTGCAAAAATAAATCTAGGCCTTACCTTTGCCATACGAGAATTTACAAAAAATCAAATTGACAATGAATATCTGTTTGAAATACCTGTTTCTCCCCCATTGCCAAAACGCAGTATTGGTCTT
This sequence comes from Lachnospiraceae bacterium, assembly GCA_003543235.1. Lineage (GTDB taxonomy): Bacteria > Bacillota > Clostridia > Lachnospirales > Anaerotignaceae > UBA8514. The sequence goes on along the minus strand of DPJA01000030.1, from coordinate 23,100 downwards.
GTTAAACTTAAAAATGTAGCTTTAAGTCACGCTGCTAAGAGTTTTGCCGATATGTTTTTATAAAAAAACGACCTTGAGATTTTATCCCAAGGTCATTTTTTCAAGTTTTATTATTCTTCTTCGTCGTCTTCTTCGTCGTCCCAAATTTCATTGAAAGCTGCACTTACTTTGTCAAATAAGTCATCATCTTCAATCATTCCAAGCTCAACATCATCTTCTGTTTCCTTGAACTCGTAAATAAGAACAGTTTCTTCTTCAGTTGGAAGAAGTGCAATATAATCCTTGCCTTCTACCTCAAACACGCCAATAATACCACATTCAAGTTCTGTATCATCATCAAGCGTAAGCATCATTGTTTCCATTTCTTCATGCTCGTGGTCTTGGTCACAGCCGCATCCGCATCCGCAATCATTTTTTTCGTCGCTCATTTTTTTAGCCTCCTTTTGTAGGTTAATCCATTACACCATAAATAGTATACCAAACAAAGAAATAAAACAATTATTTTTTTGTTTTTTTAGCATTGTTTGTTGCTTTTACCGTTTTTTTACCAATTTTTGCAGTAGGTTTGCTATTTCTTTTTGTCTTTATGTCCTCAATGTTACCATAGGACATAATTTTTTCCGTAAACTTGATGTCAAATTCTCTCTCATATCTGTTAAGCCATTTTTTCTCAAAATCCGTAACAACCGAAATGACCATACCGCCTGCACCATTTCTTCCTGTTCTTCCCGCTCTGTGCTGATAATATACTGGTTCTTCTGAAATATCCAAGTTTACCACTATTTCAACGCCCTCAAAATCCAATCCTCTTGCTCCTATATCAGAGGCAACAAGTATGTTTATTCTTCCCTCACGGAAGCTATCCATAGCATTTTTACGCTCATTTTTGTGTGCAGTGCCATAAATTCCAGCCGCTTTAAGTCCATGGAAATTAAGCTTTTCCACCATTGTATCAATATTGTTTGGGTTATTTATAAAAACAATAACGTGTTCTGGCTTAAGCCCTGCCATAATTTTTCTTAAAACAACAATTTTGTCCCTTGCTTCAGCCAAAATATAATAATGCTCAATATTTGGTGGCAATATACCCTTTTCTTTTTCAACTATTTTAGGCTCATTCATTATCTGTGCCGCAGCTTTTTTTGTAACCTCATTGATAGATGCAGAAAGCAACACAACCTGCCTTTCAGATGCAAGAGTTGTTTTAATAACCGCCTTAACGTCATTTATGTTAAGGTTATCCAACATTCTGTCTGCCTCATCAATTACAATTATTTTGCACGTATGTGCCTGTATTTTTTTCTTTTTAATTAAATCCAATATTCGGCCTGCTGAACCAATAACTATTTGTGGCTTTTCTTTTAACTTATCCAGCTGACGTGTTATGCTTGCACCACCTATTATAAGGGCACTTCTAACGTCCACTCCTGCATTTTCAGCCAAAACCTGTGCCTGCTTATTAACCTGAACTGCAAGCTCGTGGGTAGGCGTTATAATTATTGCCTGTGTGCTTCTAAGCTTAATATCCACCGCCATAAATATTGGCAAAAGATATGCAAGGGTTTTGCCAGAACCTGTTTCACTTTTGGCTATAACATCGGCTCCTCGCATTATTTCAGGAATAACATTCATCTGTATTTCAGTTGGCATTTCAATGCCTTGTTTGCTAAGTCCCGCTGTAAGTTCTTCACTTATACCAATTTCTGTAAAGCTCATAATACTCATATTGTACCTCTTCCTTCAAAATATATCTGCATGGCATCATTTTCATACAGTATATAATTTTTTCTAGCTTCTGTAAACAAAATTAGTTTTTGCCACACGCTTCAAAATAATCCTCTATTCCTAAATATATGCTCCACGCAACCTTTTGCTGATATCCCTCTGTATTTAAAAGTGCCTCCTCGTTGGAGTTAGACAAAAAACCACATTCCACCAATGCCGTTGGCACCAATATATTTTTTAGTATATAATAATCTGTATTTGCCTTTGCTTGCCGTTGATTTGTATTATCCAAATCACTTTTCAGCCTTGCTTGTATGTATTCAGATAGTTTCTTTCCTTCTTCCGAGCCATTATAGTAAAAAACCTGTGCACCCTTTACTCCAGCTTGGGGGAAAGAGTTTTGGTGTATACTTATAAGCATATCCGCCTCAGCCTCCTCCGCCGTTGCTTTTCGTTCTTTCATATCTTTACGCTTACTTTCTCCCAAAGCCTCGTCTTCTTCTCTAATTATAATTACAGTTGCACCACCTGTTTCCAAAAGCATTTGCAGCTTTTTTGCAATTTCAAGATTTAAGTCTTTTTCATTTTTTCCTGTTGTTCCCGCTTTTCCTGGGTCCCAGCCACCATGTCCGGCATCTATCACAATTACTCGCCTATCCACAGAAAGCATTGTATTTACAGCACTTTGAATGTTTTTGTATTGTTTGCAAACACATACCATAATCACAAACAAAAAAAACATCATTACAATATTTTTATGCCTCATCCACAACAACTCTTTTTTTAGATTTCATAATATTTTATTCAAAAAAAGAGATTATATTATTGGTTTATTTAAACGTCTTATAAACAGTAAACTTCTCTTAACGCCCTTATTTCTTCCTTGTACCCTTCAAGTTCGTTTGGTGTTTCCAAATAAAAAGGCAACTTTCTCAGCCTTGGATGATTTATAACTGCCGCCAACGCATTAAAGCCTATCTCACCCATACCTATTTTTTGATGTCTGTCCTTATGACTTTGGCATATGTTCATGCTGTCATTAAGATGTATTGCTTTTAAATAATCCAGCCCTATAACGCTGTCAAACTCCTCAATAACTTTATCCAAATTATTGACTATATCATACCCTGCATCATGCACATGGCAAGTGTCAAGACACACGCCAATTTTCTCCTTAAACTTAACACCGTCAATTATGGCACTTATTTCTTCAAATCTGCTTCCAACCTCAGTACCCTTACCCGACATAGTTTCCAACAAAATGGTTGTTTTCTGCTGTGACTTAATTATAGAATTAAGCATTTGTGTTATCTGCTCTATTCCTATGTCAATGCCTTGTCCAACATGGCTTCCAGGGTGAAAATTGTACATATTATCAGGTAAATATTCCATTCGTCTAAGGTCATCTTCCATAGTTTCCCATGCAAATTCACGAGTACGTTGGTCTTTGGAGCATGGATTTAATGTATATGGTGCGTGTGCCAACAGAACACCAAAATTATTTTGCTTTGCAAGTATTAGAAATTCAGCTATATCCTTCTCGTCTATATCCTTAGCCTTGCTTCCACGTGGATTGCGTGTGAAAAATTGAAATGTATTGGCATCAATCTTTAACGCCTCCTTACCCATGGCACAAAATCCCTTGGATACAGATAAATGACAACCTATTGTTAACATTTTTTCTCCTCCTAATAAAAGCATAATAGATAAGTACAAAACAAACTCAAAAACCCCGAGAATGATATGAACTACTGTTAACGCAGCATTCTCGAGGTTTTAATTTCATAACAATTTATTCAACTGAAAACATATCCGCTGTTGTATAAAATATCTTTCTCTTGCTTGAACCAACACTGCCAATGCCAATGTCTGTAAAATCTTTACTCAAAAGATTGCTTCTAGTTGCAACATTACTAATCCACCAACCGTAAATCTCTATTGCATCCCCACTTGCCTCTGTAAATATATTTTCTGCCGCAAGGCCATACTTAATGCCCGCTTCGTCCATACGTTGAAACGGTGTAAGTCCCCTTATGCTATTATAGTCACTTCTTAAAAAGCTCATCATCTCGTCTGAATGTGCCTTTGCTACTACGTCGGCATCGCTATTACGTTTAAATGGCAGCATTCCCATTTTAACTCGTGAGGCATTAATTATGTCAACAAGTTCACTTTCAATATAAGCCTCGCTGCCCGTACCATAAAAATCACTTACTTCTGTCAGTCCACTGCTTCTAAGATAAATAGCATCTACCTTTCGATTGTCCATACAGTCAAAAAACACGGTGAGTACATATTTATCATCTTCATAAACAGCCTTTTCCCATGAATAACTTTTATAGTTGTCAAAATTCATTGTATCATAAGTTGTTTTTGATGTAATTGTGCAATAACCAAGGCTAGCTGCGTTGGTATAAATCTCCACAACTTTGTCGTTGCTTATACCCACCATAAAAAATTTTTCATAATTATTTGCATAAATATAACGTTGTGTGCCAAATTTATTTTTATCTATTCGAGTTGGCTGACCAAACTCTCTTACAACCCTTGCCACGTTCTCGCCAAGGCTTACGGACAAATCACCAACCATAACCGACTGTTCTCCAGTTGATGGTTGAGTTTGCATAAGTACAGCTATTACCTGCTCTATTGTTGTTATATCCTTGGGATTAAAATATCCCTTATTGTCACCATTTATTATGCCATTTTTTTTCAGCAGTGCAACAGACGCTTTCGCCCAATCACCAATTTTTGCATTGTCATTAAATACCGAATCAGCATCTGTATTTTGTATAAGCTCTAAACCCACTTTATTAAAAAGTCTTGCCATAACAGCAGCCATCTGCTCTCTTGTTACTTTTTCATTTGGCTTAAACATCTTGGTTGACACGCCTGAAAATAACCCCAGTTCTACTGCCGTTACTACCTCATTACTTTTTTCGTCCATAAATTGACTTTCAGCAGAAGATATATAGTTATCACCTGTATAAACCCTATAATACTGCATTATAAGACTACACATTTCCCTTCGTGTTATTGGCTCATTTGCCTTTGAAAGAAGGCTTTCTGGCACAAAGCCATTTTCTGCGGCACTAGTTACAGCTTCAGTTGCCCATCCACTGCATTTTATACCTGCACCCATGACGCTAGTTCCCGTTGTAACACATACAACCATAACAAGTATTGCTTTACAAAATTTATTCATCATCTCACTCCTTATTAACAAAATGTTAAATTTGTTACATAAGTATATCACAAATTTTAAAAAAAATCAAAATCTTGAATATTCTGTAAAATAAAAACCTTGGTAATTCAACCCCATCTCTTCCAAACCTTTGACAGGCTTACAAGATTTGGGGCAGCATCCCAAGGTCATTTTCTATTATTTATTCAGCATCAAAAGTTATAAGCAGTTCCTCTTGCATAACTCTTTCGCCCTCTTTAATATAAATCTTATCAACTATGCCGCTAACCTTAGACATAATAGATGTTTCCATTTTCATAGCCTCAACGGTCATAATCATGCTGTTCTTTTCAACCCTGTCGCCTTCTTTAACAAGTATCTTGCCAACAGTTCCTGGAATAGGTGAACCAATTTGGTATGGATTGCCTTTTTCAGCTTTAAGCTTCTTGTCAGTATTAACCTCAAGTTGCTTATCCTGTACCTTAACTTCACGCATTACGCCATTAATTTCAAAGGTAAGTGTTCTCAAGCCATCATCATTAGGCTCGGAAGAGTCCACGTAGCGAATAATAACCTCTTTACCTTCTCCAATTTTCAGGTATGTTTCCTCGCCTTTTTTAAGACCATAGAAGAAAACATGGCTCTCCAGCTTTGATACATCGTTGTAATACTCAAGATGCTGGCAGTAATCATCATATACCTTAGGGTATAACGCATAGCTCAATATGTTACGCTCGTTAACCTTAGCTGCATCAATATCGTTAAACTCGCAAATATGCTTTCTTATAGTATCAAAATCTGCTGGTTCAAGAGTTTTGCCGGCTCTTTCAGTAAGCGGAATTTGTCCTTTAAGCACAATTTTTTGCAGCTCCATTGGAAATCCGCCATCTGGCTGACCCACGTTTCCCATGAAGTAATCCACCACAGAATGAGGATAAGATAACTCTGCTCCATCTGTAAATATATTTTCCTTGTTAAGCTGATTTTTAAACATAAATATTGCAAGGTCGCCAACTATTTTAGCAGTAGGTGTAACCTTAATTATATTGCCTAAAAGTTCATTTGCCTGCTTGTAAAGCACCTTGATTTCCTCAAAGTTCTCTCCCGCACCCATCTCTCTCACCTGAGCTAGAAGATTTGAATACTGACCACCAGGTATCTCATATTTATAAATTTCGGTGTTAGGTGTTTTCATAGGGCTTTCAAACGCCGCATAAACCTGCCTAATTTGACCATAGTAGTTGCTAAGACGTGTAAGTTCTTCAGGGTCAAGTCCTGTTTCACGTTCTGTTCCTCTAAGTGCTTCAACAACTGAGTTCATTGATGGCTGGCTTGTAAGACTGCTCATAGCCTCAATTGCTGTATCCACAATGTCAACGCCTGCTTCTGCCGCCATAAGTATTGTGCTTACACCGTTGCCTGTGGAGTCGTGAGTATGCAAGTGAATAGGAATGTTAAGCTCTGCCTTAAGGGCTGTAAAAAGCTCTTTTGCGGCATATGGCTTAAGCAGACCCGCCATATCCTTAATTGCAAATATATGGCACCCAAGTGCCTCCAGTTCTTTACCCTTGTTTACATAATAATCAACTGTATACTTTGTTTCCTTAGGGTCTAAAATATTTCCTGTATAGCAAATTGCTCCCTCAACAATTTTTCCTGTTTTAAGGGCTTCTTCAATAGGCATCTTCATATTTTCAACCCAGTTAAGGCTGTCAAAAATTCTGAAAACATCAACGCCACGCTCTGCCGCAACACGAATAAAGTTTGAAACCACATTATCAGGGTAGTTGCTGTAGCCAACTGCATTAGATGCTCTTAAAAGCATCTGGATAAGTGTATTAGGCATCTGTTCTTTAAGCTGTTCTAATCTAGTCCAAGGTGACTCTTTAAGGAAACGGTATGCAACGTCAAATGTTGCACCGCCCCATGCCTCAACCGAGAAAGCGTTCTGCATAATCTCGTTGGTTGCAGGTGCCGCCTTTAAAAGGTCAATAGTACGCATACGTGTAGCCATAAGTGACTGGTGTGCATCACGCATAGATGTATCTGTAATGTACAGCTTTTTGTCATTCATTATTTTTTGTGTATATGCCTTTGCACCAAGCTTCAAAAACTCGTCCTTTGCACCATAAACAGGCTTACCTGTAACTATAGGAGGCTCCACACACGTAACCGTTGGTTTAACTCCGTTTGCTTCGTTAACAATTTTGTTGCCTATAAACTCTGCAATTTTTGTTGCTCTATTTTTACCTAGTGAAATTTCAAAAAGTTCAGGTGTATTTCCTATAAATGTTGTTGTGCAGTTTCCACTGGCAAAGGTTTCATTTTGCAGCACATTGATAAGGAAAGGAATATTAGTTTTAACACCTCTTATTCTTGTTTCTTTAAGTGTACGAATAGCTTTTCTTACTGTAGAGGCAAAACTTCTGTCGGTAGCGATAATCTTAACCAAAAGGCTATCGTAATATGGTGTAATTTCCGCACCTGTATATGCAGTACCACCATCTAAACGTATTCCGTTTCCTGCTGCCGAACGATACACAACAATCTTGCCTGTGTCTGGCAGGAAGTTATTTGCAGGGTCCTCAGTTGTTACACGCATTTGTATTGAATATCCTGAGCAACGAACGTCTGCCTGACTTTTGATATTTATTTCCTCGCTGTTAAGAGGATAGCCCTCTTCAATCAATATCTGAGTCTGCACAATGTCAATGCCTGTAATCATTTCAGATATTGTATGTTCAACCTGAATACGTGGGTTCATTTCAATAAAATAGTAATTCTGGTCGGCATCTACAAGAAATTCCAATGTACCTGCATTTTTATAGCCAACATACTTTGCCAGCTTAACAGCATCGGCAAAAATATTCTGTCGCACTTCTTCTCTTATGGTAAATGCTGGTGCATATTCCACAACTTTTTGATGTCTACGCTGAACTGAGCAATCTCTGTCATAAAGGTGAACAATGTTGCCATATTTGTCACCTATAATTTGTACCTCAATATGTTTAGGGTCACGAAGATATTTTTCAATAAAAATCTTGTCATCGCCAAATGCTTTTTTTGCTTCGTTAACAGCCTCGGCGAACTCTTTTGGCATATCCTCTGCACAGTTAACAATACGCATACCACGTCCGCCACCACCGTTAGATGCTTTAAGCATAACAGGATAACCAACTTCTTTGGCAATTTCCAAAACCTCTTTTTGACTTTTAATTGCATGGTCAATGCCTGGTATAATAGGCACACCGCACTCTATAGCTATTCTTTTGGACGAAATTTTGTCGCCCATTGCATTCATAGTTTTTATTGAAGGTCCAATAAATGCTATGCCAGCCTTTTCACACGCTTCAACAAAATCGGGATTTTCCGAAAGGAAACCATAACCTGGATGAATTGCATCAACACCCTTTGCCTTTGCAATTCTTATAATTTCTTGTATATCCAAATAGGCATCAATAGGGCCTTTATTATTATCAAGCTCATAGCTTTCGTCTGTTTTTGTTCTGAACAGGGAATATTTATCCTCCTTAGAAAAAATACCAACAGTCTGTATTCCAAGCTCATTTAACGCCCTGTAAACACGTATTGCAATTTCTCCTCTGTTGGCAACGAGGACTTTTTTAAACTTTTTTATCTGTATTTCACTCATCATGTTTCCTCCCAACGAACAATTGTTTTTCACCACAGTACTAATTACCTTGTATTTACAATTATATTATAGCTTTTAATATTAGTAAACTATATTTTATTTACACCCTCCATAAGTATAACTTATACATTTATGGAAATTTACCTGTCAAACACCATAGCTATAACCTGTGCCAAATATTTACATTCAACTACTTTTATTTTACCCAATTTTGTAATTTTTGCACTGTCTTTTGCGACAAAAACCTGTTTAAATCCCATTCTGTCAAGTTCCTTTATACGCACCTCTTGGGAAGGTACTTTTTTTAATTCTCCCGTAAGTCCAACATCAGCAATAAAAGCATTGCTTGCACTTATAGGTTTATCAAAAACTGATGATGCTATGCACATAAGAACGGCAAGGTTAGAGGCTTGCTCTCTAAGTTTAAGCCCACCCATGGATTTAATTACAACATTTTTGTCATACAAATTTATACCGCACCTCTGCTCCAAAATAGAAATCAATGTGTTAAGCTGTTCCTTACGCAACGCCTCACCTATACGTGTTGGATATGGCGTAAAGCTTCGGCTTACCAAGCTTTCTACCTCTGCAATTACTGGGCGTGAGCCCTCCCTTATTACCGTTATAGCACTACCTGACACTTGCTCATTTTCATCTCTTTGGGTAACAAAAAATTCTGATGGATTATCAATAGAAACAAGCCCGCTCTCTGTCATGCTGAAAAATCCCATTTCACCTGTGCTTCCAAAACGGTTTTTTGTAGCCATTATACTTCTCAGCTCATCTTCATTTTCTCCGTCCATTAAAAGCACCGTATCTGCCAAATGCTCCAACGCTCTAAGCCCAGCAAGCTCATCATTTTTGTTCATCTGACCAATAATAATTACTGCAACGGGTTGCTCGCCGCTTTTTGCAAGACGAACAAGCTCTCCTGCACACTCCATGGTTTGAGTTGGATTGCCTGCACGTGAAGGAAGAAACTCATTAAGCTGAAAAGTTTGAATACTATCTATTACTACCAAATTAGCTCCTGTATCTCTTGCCTCATTAATAACATTGTCAAGGCACGTATCTGAAACTATCCAAACATCATTATTAATTTGTTCCAATATTCTATCAGCACGATTTTTGATTTGGCTTTCACTTTCTTCACCTGACGCATACAAGACCTTAAGACCCTGATTTGCCACGTCGTTTGATATAGCCAGTGCAAGAGTGCTTTTCCCTCCGCCTGGAGGTGATGAAATAATTGTAACGGAGTCTTTAACAAGCCCGCCACCAACTACTCTGTTAAACTCATTAACCGAGGTAATTATCCTATCGCTGTTTCCTGTTTCAACATTTTTAAGGCGTGTTGCTCCTTTGAGGCTTACGTAAGGCTGTGATTGTTGGCTTTTTTTAGATGTTGAAATTTCTTTTTTTTCCTCAAAGGTATTATACTCGTTACATCTTGAGCAAAATCCCATCCATTTAGCAGATTTATTACCACAATTGCTACATATATATACTGTCTTTTCTTTCATACAAAGCCTCCGCAGTTACAAGAAAGCTCAGCCAAAATACATAAGGTATTAGGCTGAGCTTTGTTTTGATTTTCAATTCTTTAAAGTCTTTTTTAATAACAAATTAGTTTGCTTTCTCAATTTTAACGTTTTTAGCTCCACCTTTGGTGTCTACGCTAAAGTTGACCTTGCCTGAAAATGTTGCTTTAACACTGCCTACGTTAAAATCATCAACAAATATTTTGTAATCTTTGTCTGCCTCAAGCTCCATGGTAACACTAACATCCACGTCCACATCGCTCTCTATAGAGAATGTAGCAGTTTTGTCGTTCATCTTAAGGTTATGTATTGTTGCACCTGGAACAGCTTCTAACAGAAGCTTACTGTTTTTTTCTATCTTTGTAATTTCGTTATATGTTTTAACATAATATAAATCTCCATCAACATCAAAGTCCAAAACTTTTTTCTTAGTGTTAACAAGATAATTTCCAAAACTTAAAGTACCGTCATTCTCAAGTCTGATTAATTCTTCTATTACTGACATTTTAAGTGCCTCCCTATAATTAGATTGCAAGTATATAAAACTTATTTGCCATATTATTATACCAACATAATTAAACTTTGTATACAACAAATAAAAATTTTGAATAATGCAGGCTTTTTCTGTCAAAATTTAAGGACACATTCCCAGTCCTTTATGCTGTTTCTAGGTTTTAAAAGAGCTTTGGGAAATCCAAAGCTCTTTTTCGTTACTTCTTAACTATAGTTATTTCTTCCTCCGACGCACCTATAACTACGGTGTCACCAGCTTTAAATTCATCCTCCAAGAAGCTTTCAGCAAATTTGTCTTCAACCTTGTTCTGCAATGCTCTTCTCAACGGTCTTGCACCATATGCAGGGTCAAAGCCTATTTTTGCAATATAACTTACTGCACTATCATCAAATTCAACGGTAATGTCCATATTTTCCTTAATTCTGGATGTAATCTCCTTTGTCATAAGCTGAACAATAGATTTCACATCTTCTTCATTTAGTGCATGGAACACAATTATATCATCAATTCTGTTAAGGAATTCTGGTTTAAATAAAAGTTTTACTTCATCCATAACCTCTTTTTTCATATCTATATGGCTTTTCTCGCTTGTTCCGTCAGTTTTAAAGCCCAGTTTCTTAGTCCCTATTATATTTCTTGCCCCTGCATTTGATGTCATAATAATAACGGTGTTTTTAAAGTCAATTTTTCTGCCTTGAGCATCGGTTATATGTCCGTCATCCAGCACCTGCAACAGCACATTAAATACATCTGGTGAAGCTTTTTCAATTTCATCAAAAAGCACTACGGAATAAGGCTTTCTTCTTACCATTTCACTAAGCTGTCCGCCCTCGTCGTAACCAACATATCCCGGAGGTGAACCAATCATTTTGGATACACTATGTTTTTCCATGTACTCAGACATATCAATTCTAATCATAGCATTTTCATCGCCAAAAAGTAACTCTGCCAACGCCTTACTAAGCTCTGTTTTGCCCACACCAGTAGGTCCAAGGAACAAGAACGAACCTATAGGTCGTTTTGGGTCTTTAAGCCCTACTCTGCCACGACGTACTGCCTTTGCAATGGATTCAACGGCCTCTTGTTGACCAATTATACGCTTGTGGAGTAATTCCTCCATGTGTATAAGACGCTGTCCCTCCTCCTGCTGAATGCTTTTTACAGGTATTCCCGTCCAGCTTGCAATTATATCTGCAATTTCATTTTCTGTCACCTGATGCTGTGTAGATGTATTTTTGCTTTCCCATTCTTTTTTAGCCTCTTCAAGTGTTTCTTTCAACTTAGCTTGTTGTTTTTTTACACTTGCAGCTTTTTCAAAGTCCTCAGTTTTAATTGCCTCTTCCTTTTCCTTTTCCAAGGTTGATAAACTTTCCTCAAGGTCTTTTACACCTGACGGAGCTGTGTAGCTTTGCAATCTCATTTTAGATGCCGCCTCATCAATAAGGTCTATTGCCTTGTCTGGCAAAAACCTATCGGTTATATACCTTGAACTCATTTTAACTGCTGCAACAATTGCTTCGTCAGTTATTTTAACATTGTGGTGGGCTTCATATTTATCCCTCAAACCGTAAAGCATCTGGATTGCTTCGTCTTCAGATGGTTCGTCAACCTTAACAGGCTGAAAACGTCTTTCCAATGCTGCATCCTTTTCTATATGCTTTCTATATTCTTCAATGGTCGTTGCACCTATAAGCTGAATTTCACCTCTTGCCAAAGATGGTTTAAGGATATTAGAAGCATCAATTGCTCCCTCTGCACCACCTGCTCCTATAATTGTATGCAGCTCATCAATAAACAGAATTACGTTGCCGTCCTTCTTTACCTCGTCCATAACAGTTTTAATTCTCTCTTCAAACTCGCCTCTGTATTTAGACCCTGCCACCATAGACGATATGTCCAAGCTAACAACTCTTTTGTTTTTAAGTGGCTCAGGTATATCACCCTTAACAATATTTTGTGCCAAGCCCTCTGCTATAGCTGTTTTGCCAACACCTGGGTCACCAACAAGGCATGGATTATTCTTTGTTCTTCTGCTTAAAATTTGAATTACACGCTCAATTTCCTTGTCACGACCAACAATAGGGTCAAACTTATTTTCCTGTGCCATTTTTGTAAAATCTCGACTATACTTATCAAGGTTTGGAGTAGTGCTTTCACCCGGTGCCTGTTTGCCGCCCATGGATAAGCCTTGTGCTTCGTCGCCCTCACCAAGCATATTCATAATATCCTCATATAAACGCTGAAGATTAACACCTAACGCTTGTAAAATCTTAACCGCTATGCAGTCACTCTCGCCAAGCAATGCAATAAGTATGTGTTCTGTTCCAACATAGCCTGTGCCCATGGTAAGTGCCTCTTGCACCGAACCATCCAAAATACGCTTAACCCTTGGTGTATAGCCCTGTAAACTGCCTCCACCGCTTGCTCCAATAAGCTCTTCAATTTTTTCTGTTATATCTGCTTCTCTTATACCTTGGCTCTCTATTGCCTTTGCAGAAACACTGTCTTCAACTGCTGAAAGTCCCAACAATATATGTTCTGTTCCCACATAGTTATGCCCTAAAGCTACAGCACTGTTCTGTGCCTTACGTATAACCTCTTGTGCCTTTTCCGTAAATTTACCTTGCATATTTATACCTCCTTTTTAAAAACATTATGCCAAAAATTCAAATTCTTATGGGTATTACAATCACCATATGTTTCTAATTAAATTCATCTCTTAAATATTTTGCACGAACCTCATCCCTTTTATTGGCACTATTTTCAGTAATGAACTTATTTTGTATGTTGCCCAGCTGAATGTTTATCATCACATTATAAATGGTTCTTTGTGGTTTAGGAACATCTAAAATGCCCAAAATAAATCCCTCTCTTATTTTAGACAAAAGTACCATTGCTTCTTTAGCTGAAATTTTTCTTGCATTTTTAATAATACCGTAAGCTCTGAAAATGTCGTCCTCTATGTCAATTTTTTTATTTTTAACCAAATTTTCTCTAAACCGTATTTCCTGTTCTTTAACAAAATTTACTGCATTTTTAAGATTTTTAATTATCTCATCTTCGCTTTGACCAAGTGTAATCTGATTAGAAATTTGATATATGCAACCAACTGGCTCTGTTCCCTCGCCATAAATCCCTCTTACTGTAATTCCAAATTTTCCAAGAGCGTTAACAAGATTTTGCATCTGTCCAGCACCTTCCAACGCTGGCACGTGTATCATAACCGATGCTCTAATCCCTGTGCCCATGTTAGTTGGGCAACTTGTAATATATCCGCAGCCCTCATTAAAAGCATATTCTACGCTTTCCTCAATAAGATTATCAATTTTATCTGCCAAATCCCATGCTTTGTCTATATTTTCTCCTGGAAAAATGGTTTGTATTCTTACATGGTCTTCCTCGTTAAGCATTATACTTACGGTTTCATCATTCTTAATAAGCACACCGCAGTTTTGAACCTTATCCAACATAACAGGGCTTATTATGTGACTTTCCATCATGCTTCTTTTTTCATTTGCCGAAAGCTTATTGACTTCCACATATTTAAACTGACTACCAAGAGGAGTTCTTTCATTAATCACTGCACCTTTAAGCTCCTCAATCATTTTTTCCGACTGCTGCTGTGATATTTTTTTAGGAAAAGGATATTTTTTTATATTTCTTGCCAGCCTTACACGGCTTGAAATAACAATGCCGTCGTCAACAATTTTCTCTTCGTACCACTTCATTATTCCTCGCCCTCCTTTTCAAGGCTCCTTATTCTGTCCCTTATTCTTGCAGCTTCTTCATATTCTTCTTTTTCTATAGCCAACACTAGCTTACGTTTAAGAGTTTCTTTCTCTCTTTTTGCAATCATTTTTCCACCGCTTTTTTGTGGAATCTTTCCCTTATGCTGGTTACTGCCATGGATACTTTTTAGTGTTTGGTCAAGATTTTGAGAAAATGTACTGTAGCACGAAGCACAGCCTAGCTTTCCATTTTTCTTAAATTCTTCATATGTCTGTCCGCACAATGGGCATTTAAACCCAGATGAATTAATCCCTCCAAAAACCTCTGTTGGCGATGATGCTAGGTTAAACAAATCCTGAAACATATTATGGAAGGAAAATTTATTTAAATATTCCTCATTTGCCGCACATTCAGGGCAAAGATATATCTCTTTTACATCGCCGTTAATTACTTGAGTCATGTGTATTGTTGCCTGATGTTTATTGCATTTTTCGCAAAGCATAAATCCCGCCTCCTAAATACTTGTTAGCCACCGACCTTGTTGACTGCTAACGCTTCTTAAAAATAATAAGACTTTTCAATTTTGGGCAACCTCCTAAATGAAAATCATCTTTCAAACTAATTGTTAGCCACCAAGGCTGTTGACTGCTAATAATCTATATTTGTATTATAACGCATATTTTTTATTTGTCACTACTTTTTTTAAATTTTTTTTAAAATTTTTTTTGATAGTTCTGTAACGCTAAATTTTATCGCTACAGAACTACCATTCCATAATTTTCATACTGTCTAAAATGCTTTAAAGCACTCGCCCTCAGCCTTTACATTAAATTCCATAGCATTGTTTGTTTTTGGGTGCTTAAAGCTAATGCTGGTACTGCAAAGAGCAATCTCAGTAAATCCTCGACGTTTTTTAAAAGCCTCATTATATTTGTTATCACCCCAAAGTGGTAGGTTTCGTGAGGAAAACTGCACTCTTATTTGATGATGTCTTCCTGTAATTAAATTTATCTTTACCAATGTAAGCTTTCCAAATTCTTCATCATCCACAGTTTCCAAAGCCAAGTATTTAAGTCTTGCTTCCTTTGCATTTTTACATTCCTTGTTTACCACTTTGCTTATATTAAGCTTTTGGTTTTTTAGCAAATAATCCACCAATTCACCCTTTTTTTCTTTTGGTTCCCCACATATTACAGCAGTATATTGTTTACAAATTTCATTTTTTTGCAACTGTGCGTAAAGCTTAGCAGCGGCTTTCTGATTTTTTGCAAAAACCATAATTCCCCCAACTGGTCTGTCTAAGCGATTTATAACGCCTATATATTTAGTATTACAAGCCTCTGTAAGGTATGTAACCATATCCATATCCCCAGTTTTGTCCGCCTGTGATGGCATACCATTGGGCTTATAGGCAACTACAATATCTTCATCCTCAAACAATATTTTAATTTTCATTTGTAAGTATCACACCATTTCTGCCTGAAAGGGTAATTTTTATAACCCCATTTTTGACAACAAATTTTTCACCTGAATATCCGAAGCCCAGCCTATAAGTACAATATATTTTGTAAAGATTTTCACCATTAGTTACACCAATTCTCCACACTGGTATCTCTATTGTATGCTCCTCTTCTGTATTATTAATAGCAATAACTATTTTTTCTTTTTCATCAAACCTGCCATATGCAATAATTCCGTATCCCTCATTTAAAAACATTGTAGAACCGAAACTCAAAACAGGATTATTCTTTCTTATGCGTATTAGATTTTCATGATATTCTATAAGTCCAATGTCCTCACGACCCCATGGATAGGTTCGTCTGTTATCAGGGTCAGTAAAACCGCACAAGCCTGCTTCATCACCATAGTAAATAGTTGGCGAGCCAATCCACGTCATCTGTATAAGCACTCCAAGTCGCATTACGTATACTTTTACATCTTCGTCGGCACTTTTACTGCCCAATTCAGATACTCTTCCACAGCGTCCGTTAGTTCGTGTCAAAAATCTTGAATGGTCATGGTTAGAAAGCTGATTCATTGCCGTAAACAGTGTTTGCAGAGGAAGTCTTGCCATGCTTTGGACCATAGCGTTTGCAAATGCCCTGCCATTGTTAAGCAAATCCTCTTTATACTCATCACTGTGTTTTTCCATCCCCGTAAGAAAGAAAGAAACAGGCTCCATAAACGCATCATAATTCATAATGGTATCCCACTCATCACCCTCAAGCCACTTGGTTGCATCACCATAATGCTCAGCAAGTATAATAGCTTCGGGCTTAGCACTTTTAACTGCTTTTCTAAATTCTTTCCAAAATTTATGGTTAAATTCTTCACTTTGACCCAAATCCGCCGCAACGTCAACTCTCCACCCGTCTGCATTAAAAGGTGGCATCAGCCATTTTTTTGCAACTGCCATTATTTCGTTAAATAGCTGAGGTGAGTTCTCATAATTAAGCTTAGGATGATTGGAAAATCCCCACCACCCCTCGTAGTTTTCAGGCCATTCACCTTTTTCCTTCCACACAAAATAATCCTTGTATTCACTATTCTTATCAATGAATGCACCTTTTTTATATTTCCCTTCCTTGCTATAAAAGCCCTCTCTATCCATCCATTTATTAAATGCACCACAGTGATTAAATACGCCATCCAAAATAACCTTAATACCAAGGCTGTGTGCCTTTCGCACAAGTTCAATAAAAATTTCATCCGACGCCAAAAGATTCTTAGTGTCTGTGGTCCTTTTAGCATACATTGTAGCATTTTCGTTGGTGTTCTCCTTTTCACCAACCAAATTTCCGCCATCATTAACAATCCTGCCTATATGTGGGTCTATATGGTCATAATCTTGTATATCATATTTGTGATTGCTGGGTGATACAAAAATTGGATTAAAATAAATTGCGTCAACCCCAAGATTTTTAAGGTATGAAAGCTTATCCATAACTCCCTGTAAATCTCCGCCATAAAAATTACGCACATCATCGGACTCAGGTGTTTTATACCAGTCGTCTGTAAATTTAACTGGTTTGTCTAAGTAAATATATTCGTTGGTTTTAACATTGCTTTCACTATCACCAGCACAAAATCTGTCCACATAAATTTGATACATTATGCTTCCCTTGCTCCAAAGCGGAGTTTTAAAATCCATTGTAAGTGCAAAATCCGCATACCTCTGGGGCTGACGGCTTACTCCCACACGAGAATAATAATACACATCTAAACCACGAACAATCTTAAAGTAATATCGTATAGTTTTTTCCGTTGTAGAAAAAATCGCTGTATAGTAGTCAAATTGAGGATCTGAACTGGTTTTATTTGCAATCAATACATCATCATCTGAAACAACTGTTATTTCATCAGCATCGTTTTTTAAGACACGTATCTTAACCGTCACCTTATCTCCCCGCAAAGGTTCTGTCGGGTATCTATAAGTTGGCGTTTCATCGCTGAATACTGCCAATTTATTAAATTTCTGTTTTTTAATCAAATTTACTTCCAAAATTCTCTACCGCTTTCCGTAATATGAATTCTATAACTTTCACAACAAGTATATTATCTACCTTACCGTTGTGTCAATGAAAATACACATATATACTAAATATACCTATTATTTCTTTTTTTATGCAATGAAAAAAGACAGTCCACCCAAAGACCGTCTTTTTTAACAATAATAAAATATTTCTTGTTGGCGATGTAGACTAAATACATAGTAAAAATATTGGTAATTTCAGCTAAAGAATTATAACACGCTGTTAAAATTATCTATAGTATATAAAAAAATTTTATCACTCTTTTTTAACTGCTGTAATTTTCTAATATTCGTGCCAACGCATCATTTCCAACCACCTTAATTCCTTGGTTTAAACGCATTTTTTCATCCTCGCTTAGACCATCTATA
Source organism: Lachnospiraceae bacterium (assembly GCA_003543235.1). Taxonomy (GTDB): domain Bacteria; phylum Bacillota; class Clostridia; order Lachnospirales; family Anaerotignaceae; genus UBA8514. The sequence continues at coordinate 4,854 of DPJA01000030.1, read as the reverse complement.
GGTATACCCGTAAGCTCTTTCAGACTTATGCCCTCTTGCTCTTCTTCATAGAATACGGCAACATATCCATCCTTCTGTCCCACCACATACCTTTGTTCGCTTTCACCTATAATTGTTTTTTTCATTACTACCTCTTTAGGAGAAAAGGATACAATATCCCAAGATGGGTAATATTTAGATATATCGCTTAATGTAAGGTCAATCATAAAATACGGTGGTTCTTCCTCTTGAACCTCTGTAACTCCATCCTCTGTATAATAGTATTGATATACCATTTTTGTGGATGGTATTATTTTTTCCTCCGCTTTAGCAACAGGTGTATACTCTGCTTTTATGTCAGCCAAATTTTCTTTTTCATCTAACTGCACTTCTCCATTATCATACTTAGCTGAGGTATATACATAGCCAATACTTGCACCTATAAAAACACACACAACTGCCAATGCAATAAACTCCAGCACTCTTTTGTCCTTCACAACCAACCACTCCTTTCCTTTTTTATATATCATTAACAATTTTTGCATTTTATATACACTTTTTGCATTGTGCAAAATACGGACCTTGGAACTATATCCCAGACCATGCAAGCTTTTATTATCAATAATTTTAATATAAAATTTAGGAAACGCAGTTTACGTTGTAAGAGTCTTTTTCCACCTTGCGAAGAAATTTTAAATTAGTATTTATAAAAGCCTCAGCTTTTCAAATAAAGCAACTAGCCTTTTCCCGCCAGGCACTGCACCCAAGTCTTCCCTTGTAATGCCTTTTATAATAAGCATGACAAAGACATAAACACCCATACTTACAATAATGGCAACCATTGTAGATATTGTGTTGCCATTACTAATGGCAAAAAAGCCTTTATATGAAAAATAACACGCAAATCCCATTACAAGAGCCGCTAGTGTTGGTTTCACAAGTGCCCCATTAAGGTCAGGTGTAAATTTTGTTGCCTTTATAAGTGCCCTTAGATTAAGCGTAGATGCTAACATATAGCACGCAATGGTGGAAATAACAGCACCTTTAACGTTTATTAATGGAATAACTATAAGAACGTAGTTAAGTATTATTTTAACAACAGCACCACACGCTGCATTAACAGCAGGTGTTTTTACCTTGCCTATACCTTGTAATGTACCTGTGACAATCTGGCTTAAAGCAAGAAAAATAATTGATACTGAACCAATTGCCAACAAATCTCCACCATCAGGCACCGTTGGAAACAGCATCAAAAGTATTTGATGAGCTAAAACTCCCATTCCAACTGCCGCTGGTATAGATATTATCATAGCTATTTTGATAGCCATATTAATTTTATGTTGTACGGCTGCCTTATCCTTAATTACCACCGAAGCGGCAATATTTGGCACAGCCGCAGTTGCCATAGCCGTGGATATAGCTACTGGAAGGGTTGTAAGCACCACATATTTCCCCTGAAGCTGTCCATACATAACAGTAGCTTCATCAGCAGTAAATGCCCCTGAAACTAAAAGCCTGTCCATAACCATGCTCATATCTGCTAAATTTGTTATGGAATAAATCGCCGTTCCAATAATTATAGGCACTGCAGTACTAAGGAGGATTTTTCCTATCTCTTTAGCACTTTCTTCTTCATAATCAGGGCCTGGAGCATTAAGCTTTCGAGTTATTTTAGGCTTCATTAGAAAATACGTTCCAACCACTACAAGCAGTCCTGCAAACGCACCTATACCCGTACCCCCAGTACCTCCTGCCGCACCAAGTGCCACACTTTTTTTAACCAGTATCCATGCCAGAAATACGCTGAAAACTGCATTAAATAACTGCTCCACAATTTGAGATACCGCCGTAGGAAGCATATTGTTCATACCTTGAAAATATCCACGAAAAACCGACATAATTCCAACAATAAATATGGTTGGTGCCAATGTAAGCAATGTATAGTATGCCCCTGGCATTTTACAGATATTAACTGCAATATTATTGGCAAATATAAGTAACAGTACCATAAATATAAAGCTTATACCGCCAGACCATGCCAAAGATACCAAAAATACCTTATGTGCATTTTTATATTGTTTAGTTGCAAGTCTTTCCGAAACCATTTTACCAATGGCGGCTGGCAAACCAGCAGAAGATAATATAAGCAAGAAGTTATAAACCTGATACCCTGCTCCATAAATGGCATTGCCTGTATTGCCTATTAAGGCTGTCATTGGCAGCCTGTATAAAAAGCCGATAAATCTAACTATCATTCCAGCAGAAGCCAAAATTGCAGCCTGTTTAAGAAATGAGCTGTTTTTTACTCTTTCTGACATATTGTTGCTCCTCAAAAGATTAAACAAAATGGGGTGATTATAAGGGCGTGTTGTTAGATAACTGCCAAATACAAAATCAGCAATTATTCAAACACTACCTAAATCACCCCACTAAACATTCACAACAAATTACTAAATATTAGCTTTAACCACGGTTTCTTGCTTTCTTTCTTCCCTGTGAATCAAGAACTCTTTTTCTCATTCTTAAACTTTGAGGTGTAACCTCAACAAGCTCATCATCAGCAATAAACTCAAGGCATTGCTCAAGGCTCATGTTAATATGTGTTGTAAGCTTAAGAGAATCGTCCGCACCTGAAGAACGCATATTGGAAAGCTGTTTCTTTTTACAAACATTAACTTCCATATCGTCATTTCTTGCATTACGGCCAACAACCATGCCTGCATAAACCTTTGTACCAGCAGGTATAAATAAATCTCCACGCTCCTGAGCATTAAACAAACCATAAGCTACAGCATCTCCGCTTTCAAAAGCAATGAGTGAACCTTGTGCACGTCTTGGAATTTCGCCTTTATATGGCTCGTAACCGTCAAAAAGTGAATTAAGAATGCCGTTACCCTTTGTATCTGTAAGCATTTCATTTCTGTAACCAATAAGACCTCTAGCAGGGATAGAGAACTGAAGACGTGTATATCCACCGTTTGATGGGTGCATATCTGTCATTTCGCCCTTACGACTGCCAAGCTTTTCAATAACACTGCCAACAAATTCTTCTGGCACGTCAATTGTTACAGTTTCCATTGGTTCATATTTCTTGCCTTCAACATCCTTAAATAAAACCTCAGGCTTAGCCACCTGGAATTCATAGCCTTCTCTTCTCATTGTTTCAATAAGAATTGAAAGATGAAGCTCGCCACGGCCTGATACTTTGAAAGTTTCAGGTGTATCTGTATCCTCTACACGCAAGCTTACATCAGTATTAAGCTCTTTGTAAAGACGTTCTCTTAAATGTCTTGATGTAACAAATTTACCCTCTGTACCTGCAAATGGGCTATCATTTACAGAGAAGAACATAGATAAAGTAGGCTCTGAAATTTTAACAAAAGGAAGTGCCTCAGGGTTCTGCTGTGAACAAATAGTATCACCAATACGGATACCAGCAATTCCAGACACGGCTACTATGGAACCGATAGATGCCTCTTTAACTTCTACCCTCTGAAGTCCCTCATATATATACAGCTTGCTTATTTTTACTCTATCGCTAAACTCTGGATTATGTGCATTAACAAGTGTACAGTCATCATTAACCTTTATAGTTCCATTTTCAATTTTACCTATACCAATACGACCAACATATTCACTGTAGTCGATAGTTGTAATAAGCATTTGAAGTGGTGCTTCAGGGTCGCCCTCTGGTGCTGGAATATGGTCAATAATTGCTTCAAACATACACTTCATGTTTTCGTCCTGTTTTTCAGGGCTAAGTGATGCTGTTCCCTGTCTTGCAGATGCAAATACAAAAGGAGAGTCAAGCTGGTCATCGTTTGCATCAAGCTCCATGAAAAGTTCAAGAACCTCGTCTACAACATCAGTACAACGTGCTTCAGGCCTGTCCACTTTGTTTACACAAACAACAACAGGAAGTTCAAGCTCAAGTGCTTTTCTAAGAACAAACTTTGTCTGTGGCATTGGTCCTTCAAAAGCGTCTACAACAAGTACAACGCCATTAACCATTTTAAGTACACGTTCAACCTCGCCACCAAAGTCAGCGTGTCCTGGTGTATCAATAATATTGATTTTTATATCACCATAGTTTACAGATGTATTTTTTGATAAAATTGTAATTCCACGTTCTCTTTCAATGTCGCCAGAATCCATAACTCTTTCCTGTACAAACTGATTTGAACGGAAGGTACCGCTCTGCTTCAAAAGCTCATCAACCAAAGTTGTTTTGCCGTGGTCAACGTGTGCAATTATGGCAACATTACGGATATTTTCATTCTTTATTCTCATTTCATTACTCCCTTATTCTTCTAACTTTATACAACTACATAATTCCCTAACTTACGTATTTTAACACAGTAATTAACCATGTGCAATTTTTTTATTTGCTTTTGATGTAAAAGAATGCAAAGTTCCCAGAATAAATACCAACAAAATGACTAAAATTAATGTTTTTTTAACATCATTTAATTACTAATATTTATTTAGCCCGTCTAGTTCTTCTATTCAATGGTTTTTTTAATAAATATTACACGAATTTATACTTACAATAACGGATATATTTATTTAAATATAAAAAGCGTGATGACATTAGTCATCACGCCATTGCGCTTCCAATATTAGAAAGAGCGGTCTTGCTCAAATCGTTTAATTATATATCAAATGCAATTAAAAAATGTACAGTTGACTATATTGTAAAATGATTAAGCACGTGTTACGTTAGCAGCCTGTGGTCCTTTAGCGCCCTGAACAACTTCGAATTCTACTTCCTGACCCTCTTCGAGTGTCTTGTAACCTTCTGACTGAATAGCTGAGAAATGTACGAATACATCGTCTTCGCCATCTACAGAGATAAATCCGAAACCTTTTTCTGCG
>DPJA01000017.1 GCA_003543235.1 Lachnospiraceae bacterium | reverse complement strand
TTGTTACGTCGCCGGCTACTGTTACATCGCCTTCGATGGTTAATGTTGCATTAGTAATTGTTACGTCGCCGTCAACAGTCAATGTTGCATTAGTAATTGTTACGTCGCCGGCTACTGTTACGTCGCCTCCTACAAGCAAATTGCCGCTAGTATCCATTTGAAGCTGCTGCAACGTAAGTGAACCTTGATTGTATCCATACATCGATGATTTTAATTCAGATGCAGTTGTGTTGAAAATTAAATTATTCATTTTGTTAAATCTCTCCTTATAATAGTTTACTGTAAAATAAGGTACCTTGTTCTAAAAAACGAGCTCACTTCATAATATGTTGACAAGCCATTATTAGTTACGTTTTTTAGTGTATTAACTGTGTTTGATACCATAATTCTGCTAAAATACCTCTATACATACTTGTAACAAATACTCTTGTATATTTAGTGAACATATATGGAACCATCAATTTTGTTTCATTAGGCATCAATACAAATGTCTGTGCATCATTTACAAATACTTCTGCATCAGGGCTATTTTGAATACAAATATTAATAGGATAATAACCTTTATTGCGAACAATAAAAGTAACGGCTGAAGAATTTGATGTTAAAAACCATGGGGATTTTATATTGTCATTCCAAGTTGAAAGAGTTAGTTCCTTCTCAAAAAATCCCATACAGCTGTATACTGGAACAATAATTTCTCTATTGTAAATTAATTGTAATTGGCAGGAAAGTAAATTTTTATTTCCTAATTCAACTATAAATCCATTGTTTTTTATCTTACCGGAAGTTAATAAATGAAAGCTTTCTGTTATATCTACCAACATATTTCCTTCACATGAATTGTCGTATCGATTACCAAATCTTGTGTTATAGTTATTTAGACTTTTAAAATCAAATTTATCATTTAGATAACAGGGTATTTCTTCTTCCGGATTTTTATATCTGTCTATATCCATTAATATATAGGCACTTTCCACCTTGTCTGCATTGAAAATTTCATCAACCGCAAAATATATTAATGCTAAATCATTGAATTTTATAATAGAAATCGGTACTTGATTTTTCATATCATTTATCACCTCTTTTTTACACATACTTTTAAAGAACTCCGATTTAGGCTTGTTCTTTATACTGTTATAATATGTAAACTAATTAAATGTGTGTGTTAAAGGCAACAAAAAGGACCTGAGAACATTCCCAAGTCCTTTTTTTAATTTTTGAAAAATTTTTCCTTTTGTGAACCCTATTTTTTCATATGATATTTTTATAAACTTCATACAAAATTAACATTTTCCACGTATACTTTTATCATAGATATTATTTCCAGAAAAAGGTGGATGAATATGCAAACAATTAAGAAGAAAATCGCACTAATTCCAGTTTATGGACCAACTGAATTACTAAATGAGTTAGTTAAACGCTTATACGATAATAACTTTGAAATTGTTATTGTAGATGATGGCAGTCCACCAAGTTCATCACACATATTCCAATTATTCACTCCCTATTCAACTATATTAAAGCATTCTGTAAATCAAGGTAAGGGTGCTGCTCTAAAGACAGGTTTTGACTTTATAAAATCCCATTACCCTACAGATTCTGTAATAGTAACTATGGATGCTGACGGACAACACCGTATTGAAGATGCTATCCTCCTATGCGACGAGGCAATTAAAAATCCACAGTGTCTTATACTTGGGAGCAGAAATTTTAATGGAAATGTTCCAGCTAAAAGCCGTTTTGGTAATGCCATAACACGATTAGTATATCGTATTTCTACTGGTACCAAAATTCAGGATACACAGACTGGTCTACGTGCCTTTTGTGCAAACTTGATTCCTTTTTTCATGAATATTTCAGGCAATCGCTACGAGTATGAAATGAATGTTTTATTAGAATGTCCACATTCAAATATTCCTTTAAAAGAAGTTGTCATTGAAACTATCTACATTGATGATAATTCTTCTTCTCATTTTCATGCCTTCAGAGATTCCCTTAGAATTTATAAAAATATTCTTAAATTTGCAGCGTCATCTTTTACGGGATTTTTAATAGACTATAGCTTATATACACTATTTGTTATCTTAACCTCAAACCTAGGCTGGGCGTCAAGTATTCCCTTGTCTAATATATCAGCACGTATAATCAGTTCCATCACAAACTATAGCATTAATAAAAAATTAGTATTTAAAAATAAAGATAGTGTACTTAAAACCTCTGTACAATATTTTTCTCTTGTAATAATTATTATGTGTTGTAACACAGTATTACTAACCTATCTTGTAAATAGTTTAAATGTAAATAGATTTTTAGGCAAAATGTTAACTGAAATTACGTTTTTCACCTTCAGCTGGTTGGCTCAGCATTATTTTATATTTAAACATAAAACAACAAAAGATAAAATAAAAACAGAAAACTCCTAAGGAATATTTTTCATAACTATGCCTATGTACTATAATTTATCAATTAAATCTGCAAACAAAAAGCTCTGTACTAATATAGTAACAGAGCTTTTTATAGTTATTTACTTTTTGTTTTCCTCTTCGTTCTTCCTGCTAGCACAATTGTTAACACCGCAGCCACTGCAGCTATCGCAGCCACTATTTTTACCTCTTTCTTTAATCTTTTTTATAGATGAAATTACAAGTATAACCACTATACCTATAAGTGCAAAATCTAAAAAATCCATTTATTTACCTCCTAAAAAAACAATTTACCTATGTTGTATACCAAAAATGAAACAACCCATGCAATAAATATTTGGTATGCCACAACAGCACCCGCTGCAAAAGAGCTTCCCATTTCTCGTCTAACTGCCGCAATAGCCGCAACACAAGGTGTATATAACAGTGTAAATGTAAGAAATGAAAATGCCTGTAATGGTGTAAACATTTCACCCAAAACTTGTGTAAGATTGCTCATACTGCTTCCCGTAAGAACAGCCATTGTGCTTACAACAGCTTCCTTTGCACTAAGACCAGTTATTAATGCCGTAGACGCACGCCAGTCGTTAAAACCTATTGGTTTAAAAAAAGGTGAAACCCACTTGCCTACATACGCAAGCATACTATCAGAACTGTTGGCAACCACATTAAACCTTGTGTCAAAGGTCTGCAAAAACCAAATTATTATAGTTGCCACAAAAATAACCGTAAAAGCCTTCGTTAAAAAATCCTTGGCTTTGTCCCACATGAGCATCATAACGCTTTTTCCACTGGGAAACCTATAATTTGGAAGCTCCATTACAAATGGCACTGGGTTGCCTTTAAATAGAGTGCCTCTAAATATTATACCCGAGGCTATACCAACCAAAATTCCCATTATGTACAGGCAAATCATAACCAAAACTTGATGTTTAGGAAAAAATGCCGCCGTAAACATTGCATATATAGGCAACTTTGCACTGCAACTCATAAATGGCGTTAAAAGTATTGTCATTTTTCGGTCACGCTCACTTGCAAGTGTTCTTGTAGCCATTATAGCAGGCACCGAACATCCAAAACCAATAATCATAGGCACAAAACTTCGTCCAGATAAACCGATTTTTCTTAACAGCTTATCCATAACAAAAGCAACCCTTGCCATATATCCACTGTCCTCTAGCAAAGACAAAAAGAAAAACAGTACCACTATAATAGGAATAAAACTTAAAACACTGCCAACTCCTGCAAATATACCATCAATAATAAGAGAATGCACAACAGGATTAATGCCATAAACAGTAAGACAATTGCTAACAGCGTTGGTTAATACATCAATACATATAGAAAGCACATTGCTTAAAGCCGCACCTATAACACCAAATGTCAAATAAAACATAGTAAGTATTATCATTAAAAAAATTGGTATTGCAAGATATTTATTAGTAAGCACGCTGTCAATTTTAACACTTCTTTGATGTACCTTGCTTTCACCACATTTAATTACTGTTTTCTCACATACGCTCTCAATAAATTTGTATCGCATATCCGCCAGTGCCGCCTCACGGTCAGTACACAGCTCTTTTTCCATTTCATCCACGTTATACTCAATCATTTGCTTTTCATTTTCCGTAAGCTTAAGAGTTTTCATCATAGGCTCGTCGCCTTCGATAAGTTTTGTTGCCGCAAACCTTGGTGGAACTTTTGCACGTTCTGCATGGTCCTCTATAAGGTGAGCAACGCCATGAATAGCCCTGTGAACAGCACCAGAACAAAAGTCCGCAATTTGTGGCTTTGTTCTAGCTTGTGCTATTGCTACAGCAACTTCTGTAAGTTCACTTATACCCTCGTTTTTAACAGCGGCAATGGGTATTACTGGCACTCCCATAAGTTTTTGTAAATCCTTTATTTTAATAGTATTTCCGTTGGCTCTTACCTCATCCATCATGTTAAGGGCAATAACCATAGGTATATTCAATTCCATAAGCTGAAGGCTTAAATAAAGATTACGCTCTATATTTGTAGCATCCACAATATTTATAATACAATCTGGTCTTTCATTTATAAGAAAATCTCTTGTCACAATTTCTTCACTTGTATATGGTGACAGCGAATAAATACCGGGCAAATCTACAACTGTTGCATCTTTTGTTCCACGTATTTGACCCTCTTTTTTATCTACTGTAACACCTGGAAAATTGCCTACGTGCTGATTTGAGCCAGTAAGTTGATTAAACAAGGTTGTTTTGCCGCAATTTTGGTTTCCACCAAGTGCAAATATCATTTATTAACACCATCCTCGTCCTCTATATCAATATTTTTTGCATCATCAAGGCGTATAGTAAGCTCGTACCCTCTTAAATGCAGCTCTATAGGGTCACCCATAGGTGCAACCTTCCTTATCATAACCTCAGTATGTGGAGTAAGACCCATATCAAGTAACCGCCGTCTTAAAGCACCCTGTCCGTTTACGGCAAGTATTTTTCTTTTTTGACCTATTGCTAGTTTATCCAAGGTCATAAAAACACATCCTTTATTATTATTATTAATTCAACTTCTATATGTCCATTGTATACGCATAATATTACTTTCAGCTAACATTTTTGTCAATACACTTTGAAGAATAAGCGACATAATATTAAATGATTTTACATAATTATTTGCCAATACGTAAAATAAGTGTTATAATTTTCTTTAAATAAAGTTAAATAAAGATACACTTTATTACTTTTTATTGAAGCCTGTAACTTAAACTGCGTATATATATAGGAGTATTGATAATGATTTACATCTCCAGTAATAATTTACAATCCGGAATGATTTTGGCACAAGAAGTGTGGGGTAAATCCTCTTTCTTACCTTTAGTTCATTCTGGTACAGTCCTTAACCCATCTATTATAAGCCGCCTTATTAGCAAAGGAATACCAGGAGTATATATAGAGCTTGCAGGCTGTGAAGATATTACCGTAAACGAAATAATAACAATGGAGGAAAAGATTCGTGTAACAAACGAAATTGAGAAAATATTTAAGTCCCTCCAATTTCAAAATTGTAATATTTTTAATTGTGTAGAATCTGTAGGTCATATAGCCGACTATATTGTTGATATAGTTGTAAAAAACCATGAATGTATGATGAATATTATTGATATTAAAAATTATAACGAATATTCTTATATCCATAGTATGCAGGTAGGTATATTTTCTACATTAATAGGCAAAAAGATGGGCTACAAAAATGATAAGCTTAAAGAGCTTTCAGTAGCTGGAATGCTGCACGATATAGGTAAGGTTAATGTTCCTCTTGAAATACTTGATAAACCAGGAGCGTTAACTTCAGAAGAATTTGACATAATGAAAAATCATCCTTCCTACGCTATGGATAAGCTAAGCTCTTGCCGAACCCTATCCAAGGATACCCTTGATGGAATAATGACTCACCATGAAAAATTAGATGGAACAGGCTATCCTAACGGGCTGAAAAATGACGAAATACATCCCTTTGGCAAAATTATTGCCATTGCCGATGTTTATGATGCCCTAACATCTGACCGCTCATACCGAAAAGCCTGGGAACCACATAATGCCATAAATTATATGATAAGCTATGCTGGAACACATTTTGATGTTGATATTCTTAACTCATTTTTGCTTGTTGCTTCTGCCTATCCTGTTGGCGTCCTTGTTAGTCTTAGCAATAATCTTAAAGGGGTTGTTATAGATACTGTCCCTGGGCTTCCTCTTAACCCAATTGTAAAAATATTAACTCCTGGTGAACATCATGGTGAAATTTTTGATTTGGCTAATGACATAAACCTGCTGAGTGTAAGTATAACCGATACACTTAAAGACCCTGAGGAAATAAGCCGTGTTTTGAAAGAAAATAGTGATTTTTCGTTAATTAAAAAAGCAAACCAATAAAAAAGATGAGGACAATTTGTCCTCATTTTTTTATTGGTTTGCTTCTCATGAATTTTTTTTCATTGCTTTAACTTCTTTGATAATGACTAAAAGATTTTTTTGTTCTTCAGGTGTAAATGAACAGCAAAGATTATATAATTCATTATTCGTAACATCATTGTTAATTTTATCAGATACGCACACAAGATAATCTAAGCTTACATTAAAAAATCTTGCCAGCTTTATCAAATCTCTTATACAAGGTTCATTTCTTCCGGATTCGTAATTGGATACAGACGTATATTTATACCCTAAAACGTTTCCTAATTTTTCTTGCGTAAGTCTTTTTCCATCTTCCATATAGCTTCGTCTTAGCATTTTTAATCTGTCTTTAAATTCCATAAAATTCACCAACCGTAAACATATTTGTTTTTTAATTATACGATTTATGTAGATAATTAACAAATATTTTTATCGACAATTTTTTATTATACATAATCAACATACTTAGTTTTTTGTCGTTTTTAAATTTATTAATTTTTATGCTCTAAATCATCTATATGTATAATATTGCAACATTTAATTATTCACTTTTCATATAAACCAAAATTATATTTTTAAACACCGCACTAATTTTTATTATAATTTTGTAAATTTTCAACATTAATTTTTAAAAAAATGTTATAATAAAATGAAATAAAAATTAGGAGGAAAGAAATGGACGAAAATGAATTTATTAAAAACAGCAGTGAGCCAACAATGGTTGACCTTGGAAAAAAAATAGAACATCCACAGCCATATACACCCACTGATAAAGCCCAGCCAACTAAACAAATAAACTACAATACCAACTATAATACCAACTACAGCAAAAACAAAGGTGGTAAGGGTTGCCTATTTTGGGGACTTATAGCCCTTGCAATTTTTATTACTTTAAACGGATTTATTTTCTTTGGCATTATAAGTGCCTTTAGTGGCTCCTCTGACATTGAAGAATCTGACGTGGTTTCAGGTGACTATGTTGAAACAATTTACATTGAGGGTACAATAGCCAGCCAAAATGTAAACAGCTATGGAGTTGCAACAGGTTATCAGCATCAGTGGACACTTGATGAACTGGATTATCTTATAAATGACGAATCAAATAAGGGCATTATTCTTTACATAAATTCTGGTGGCGGCGGAACATATGAAAGCGACGAAATGTATCTTGCATTAAAGAAATATAAAGAAAAAACAAACAGACCAATATATGCCTACTATGCAAAAACAGCGGCGTCTGGTGCTTTGTACATTTCAATGGCAGCAGATGAAATTTATGCTAACCGAATGACTATGACAGGCTCTATTGGCGTTATGATTAACAGCTATGATGCCACAGGGCTTATGAATAAGCTTGGCATAAAAGACATTACAGTTAAGAGTGGAAAAAACAAAAATATGCTTAGTCCAACAGCAGGAACTTCAGAAGAAGAAATAGCAATTTTGCAATCTTTGATAGACGAAAACTATAACATTTTTGTTGGCATAGTGTCTGAAGAACGTGGAATACCTCTTGACAAAGCCAAAGAAATTGCCGATGGACGTGTTTACTCTGCTGAACAGGCAAAGAAACTGGGTCTTATAGACGGAATTATGGGTTACGCTGATTTTATGGATATGCTTAAAGGAAAAAGTGAATTTGCCAATTGTAAATTTGTTGATGGTAAATATATTGACAATTCAATTATGAGTCTTTTTTTCTCTAAGCTGCCTCAAAACAAGAGCAAAAGTGAGGCAGATATGTTATATGACATAATGGAAAAATCCGTAGGCTCACAATTGGAATACTCATTAACGGACAGCTTGAATAAATAACTCACTTAAAAAACTTAAATTTTAGTATTGACACCAACAAAAAAAAGTGTATAATTTACTGTAACTTAATAAATTCCATCAAACCTATGATGTGGAGATAAAAACAAATTATGCACTTACAGAGAGTCGGGAAAGCTGAGAACCCGACAGAACGCAGCTTGTTAAATGGACCACAGAGGGCACAGTCAAAAGAATTTAATTTCCCAGTATTCTGTGACGTAAGGCAGGCGTTAGCTGTCAGGAATATGTTTGTATTCTGTTAAAGTGTGCGTGTTTTATACGCAAAAAAAGGTGGTACCACGGGTTTAGTATATATTAACTCGTCCTTGATGATTATTTCATTGATGGCGAGTTTTTTTGTTGAAAAAAATAAAAAATTAAAGGAGTGTTAAAAATGTTTAAACCTAGTTTAGATGAAGCAAAAAAGCTTTCTTCCCAGTTTAGAACAATACCTGTAAGCACCGAAATATTTTCAGACATCCGCACACCTATAGAGGTGTTAAAAATACTTAAAACTGCAAGCAGCCACTGCTATATGTTAGAAAGCCTTGAAAGTGCTGATAAATGGGGACGTTACACATTTTTAGGTTTTGACCCCAAAATGGAAATCACTTGTATTAATGGCGAGGTTACTGTAACCAATAATACAAAAACTGTTGTTAAAAATACCACTCCACATAAATATATAAATCAAATTATAGACGATAACAGAAGTCCTCGCATGGATTATCTTCCTCCATTTACTGGCGGATTGGTTGGATATTTTTCTTATGACTACATTAAATACGCTGAACCAAGCCTTAACCTTGATGCTAATGACGATGAGGGCTTTAAAGATGTAGACCTTATGTTTTTTGACAAAGTAATAGCTTTTGACAATCTTAAACAAAAAATAATTATAATAGCCAACGCAAAAACAGACAATCTTGAAGAAAACTATACTAAAGCAGTTTCAGAAATAGAAAAAATAATAGCTCTTATTTCCAACGGAAAATATACAGAACCACCTAAAGGTCGCCTTACATCAGATTTCAAATTGCTTTTTAACAAAGAGGAATATTGCAGTATGGTTAATGAGGCAAAGCATTACATTAAAGAAGGTGATATTTTTCAGGTAGTTTTAAGCAACCGCATAGAGGCAAATTTTGAAGGAAGTCTGCTTAATACCTACAGAGTGCTTAGAACCACAAATCCATCTCCTTATATGTTCTACTTTTCAAGCGATGATATTGAAATTGCTGGTGCTTCACCTGAAACCCTTGTTAAACTGCAAGATAATGAGCTTTACACCTTTCCTCTTGCAGGCACAAGACCACGAGGAAAAACCAATGCTGAGGACATAGCCCTTGAAAAAGAACTTTTATCTGACCCAAAGGAATGTGCCGAACACAATATGCTTGTTGACTTAGGACGAAACGACCTTGGCAAAATAAGCAAATTTGGTACTGTTCAGGTTGAAAAATATATGTCTATAGAGCGTTTTAGCCACGTAATGCACATAGGCTCAACAGTTAAAGGCATTGTTCGTGATGATAAATGTGCTCTTGATGCAGTAGATGCAGTTCTTCCCGCAGGAACACTTAGCGGTGCACCAAAACTTAGGGCGTGTGAGATTATAAATAAACTTGAAAACAACAAACGTGGAATTTATGGCGGTGCAATAGGCTATATAGACCTAACAGGCAATGTTGACACCTGTATTGCAATACGAATTGCTTTTAAGAAAAACAACAAAGTATTTATTCGTTCAGGTGCTGGAATAGTTGCCGACAGTGTTGCCGAAAACGAATATCAGGAATGCCAGAACAAAGCAGCGGCAGTTATAAATGCCTTAAAAGCTTCTCAGGAGGTGCTTAATTAATGATTTTACTTATAGATAATTACGATAGTTTTTCTTATAACCTTTATCAGCTTTTAGGCTCAATTAATCCTAATATAAAGGTAATACGTAACGATGAAATGACAATTGAAGAAATTGAAAACCTAGCACCAAAATATATTATACTTTCCCCAGGACCAGGAAAACCATGTGATGCAGGTATTTGCATAGATACAGTAAAATATTTTGCAGGAAAAATTCCAATTTTGGGTGTTTGCCTTGGCCATCAATCTATATGTGAAGCATTTGGTGCAACCGTTGGCTATGCAAAACACCTTATGCACGGCAAACAAAGCACCATTGAAATTGATACCCAGTGCCAAATTTTTAAGGGCCTTCCTAATAAAATAACTGCCGCAAGATACCACTCCTTAGCCGCAGATGAAAATACAATGCCTAGTTGCCTTAAAATAACAGCTAAAACTGATGACGGAGAAATAATGGCAGTTAAACACAAGGATTACCATGTATATGGGGTTCAATTTCACCCTGAAAGTATAATGACACCTGATGGGAAACAAATATTGAAAAACTTTTTGGAGGTAAGAATATGATTAAAGAATCCATCTCAAAAATTATAGAAAAAGAAGATTTAAGTTATGACGAAGCAAAAGAAGTAATGTCAGAAATTATGGATGGAGCTGCAAGCCAAAGCCAGATAGCCAGCTTTCTTACTTCCCTTAGAATGAAAGGTGAAACAATAAACGAAATTACTGCTTTTGCCAGTGTTATGCGTGACAAAGCAGTTAAAATAACCAGTGATAACGATGTTATGGATATAGTTGGAACTGGCGGTGATGGTGTTGGAACATTTAATATTTCCACTACAGCTAGCTTTGTTGCAGCTGCAGGCGGAGTTAAAATTGCAAAGCATGGCAACCGCAGTGCATCTAGCAAAAGCGGTGCGGCAGATGTTCTGGAAAGTCTTGGTGCAAACATCACCATTAGCTCAGAACAAAGTACAAAACTCCTTAACGAAATTGGCATTTGCTTTATGTTTGCCCAAACATATCATTCCTCAATGAAATATGCTGCACCTGTTCGTAAGGAAATTGGAATTCGTACTATTTTCAATATTTTAGGACCTCTTTCCAATCCTGCCTCAGCAGAGCTACAAATAATGGGTGTGTTTGACAAAAAACTGGTAGAACCATTAGCACAGGTTTTAAGTAACCTTGGTGTTAAGCGTGGAATGGTAATTTATGGTGATGGTCTTGACGAAGCAACGGTATCAGGCAAAACCACTGTTTGCGAAATAAACAACGGTACACTTACCAACTATGAAATTGACCCACAGGAATTAGGTTTAGGTATGTATGATTTAAGTGAAATTAAAGGTGGAACACCTGAAGAAAACGCACAAATTACAAAAGATATTTTTGAAGGCAAAGAAAAAGGTGCAAAATTAGATATAGTTATTTTAAACAGTGCACTTGCACTTTATTGTGCTGATAAAGGAGAAACCCTAAAAGATTGTGTTGCTCTTGCAAAAAAACTTATTGAAGATGGCTCAGCCCTTGCTAAGCTAAACCAATTTATTGCATTAACCAACGAGGTGTTAGTATGATACTTGAAAAAATAGCAGCTCGAACCCGTCAGCGTGTTTTTGAGCTTAAGCTTGAAAAATGCCTTGATGTAATTAAAGGTGAAGCACTAAAAATGAACTGCATAACAGACTTTCCTTTTGAAAAAGCATTGCGTTCAAAAGATATTTCCTTTATCTGCGAGGTTAAAAAAGCTTCTCCTTCAAAAGGAATAATTGCACCTAATTTTCCTTATCTGGATATTGCAATAGATTACGAAAAAAGTGGTGCAGCAGCAATTTCTGTATTAACCGAGCCATACTTTTTTATGGGCAGTGACCGCTACCTTAAAGAAATTGCATCTACTGTAAGTGTTCCTGTTTTGCGTAAAGATTTCACCATTGACGAATATCAAATATATGAGGCAAAAACCCTTGGTGCATCTGCAATTTTACTTATATGTGCCTTGTTAGATACAGAAACCCTTAAAACGTACCTTGACATTACTCACAGCCTTGGTATGTCAGCAATTGTTGAAGCACATACAGCTGAGGAAGTTGAAAGTGCTGTAGCTGCAGGAGCAAGAATTATAGGTGTAAATAACCGTAATCTTAAAACATTTGAGGTAAATCTAAGCCATAGCTTTGAACTTCGCCGCCTTGTACCCGATGATATAATTTTTATATCTGAAAGCGGTATAAAAACTCCAGATGACGTACGTGCATTGCGTAACTTCAAAACCGATGCCGTACTTATAGGCGAAACACTTATGCGTTGTCCAAACAAAAAGGATATGCTTGAAAAACTGAAAGGCAGAGTTTACACAAAAATAAAAATTTGCGGCATATATCGCCCTCAAGATATTGAATTTGTAAATGAAGCAAAACCCGACTATATAGGCTTTGTGTTTTATGAAAAAAGCCACCGCAATGTAACACCAGCACAGGCAAAAAATCTTAAATCAATGCTTAGTAGTGAAATTGAAGCAGTTGGAGTTTTTGTTGACGAAGATAAAAACTTTATAGCAAAATTAGCAAATGATGGTATAATTGACCTAATTCAGCTTCATGGTAATGAAGACAGCAGCTATATAGCAGAACTTAAAGCCCTTACAAATAAGCTAATTATAAAAGCAATAAAAATTGAAACTGATGAAGATGCTGAAAAAATTAAAAATGCCTTTAAATTAGGTGCTGATTACATTATGCTGGACAGCGGTAAAGGCAGTGGAAAGGCTTTCGATTGGAGCATGGTGGGAGAAACAGAAAATCCTATTTTTTTGGCAGGAGGACTAAATAGTCAAAATATAGTTGAAGCCATAGAAACTTTTAAACCCTTTGCTGTAGATGTAAGCAGTTCAGTTGAAACAAATAAAGTAAAAGACAAACAAAAAATATTGGAAATAGTTGATTTAGTCAGGAGGACACAATATGTCTAATGGAAGATACGGTATTCACGGTGGTCAATATATACCAGAAATACTTATGAATGAAATAATTAATTTAGAAAAAGCTTATGAAAAATATTCCAAAGACGAGGAATTTAACAACGAGCTTGATAAGTTAATGAAGGAATATGCAGGCAGACCATCCCTTTTATACTATGCTGAAAAAATGACCAAGGATTTAGGCGGGGCTAAAATTTATCTAAAGCGTGAAGATTTAAACCATACAGGTTCACACAAAATAAACAACGTGTTAGGTCAAGTTCTTTTAGCAAAAAAAATGGGTAAAACTCGTGTAATTGCCGAAACAGGTGCAGGACAACATGGTGTTGCAACAGCAACCGTTGCCGCTCTTATGGGCATGGAATGTGAAATCTTTATGGGCAAGGAAGATACTGACCGTCAGGCACTTAATGTATTCCGTATGGAGCTTTTAGGAGCAAAGGTACACCCTGTTACAAGTGGAACAATGACCTTAAAGGACGCTGTTAACGAAACAATGCGTGAGTGGGCAAGCCGTGTTGAGGACACACATTATGTACTTGGTTCAGTTATGGGTCCTCATCCATTTCCAATGATTGTACGTGATTTTCAAAGTGTAATAAGCAAAGAAGCACGTGAACAAATACTTGAAACTGAAGGCAAACTTCCTAATGCTGTTTTAGCTTGTGTTGGTGGCGGAAGCAACGCAATGGGTATGTTTTACAACTTTATTAATGACACTGACGTTAAGCTTATTGGCTGTGAAGCCGCAGGTCATGGTGCAGATACCGATATGAACGCTGCAACCATAGCTAATGGTACACTTGGCATTTTTCATGGCATGAAATCATACTTCTGCCAAGATGAATATGGTCAAATTGCACCTGTTTACTCCATTTCTGCTGGGCTTGATTACCCTGGTATAGGTCCAGAACACGCACACCTTAATGACATAAAACGTGCGACCTATGTTCCTATTACAGATGATGAGGCTGTTTCCGCCTTTGAATATTTGGCGAAAACCGAGGGAATTATTTGTGCCATAGAAAGTGCCCACGCAGTAGCCTATGCAAAAAAACTTGCACCAACCATGGGAAAGGATGAAATTATAATTATTTGTTTATCAGGTCGTGGCGACAAAGATGTTGCGGCAATAGCACGTTATAGGGGGGTTGAAATTTTTGAGTAAAATAGCTAAAGCATTTGAAAACGGCAAAGCATTTATAGGATTTCTTACTGGTGGTGACCCTACCATAGAAAAAAGCGAAGAATTTATTATGGAAATGGTACGTGGCGGAGCAGATTTAGTGGAAATAGGTATACCTTTTTCAGACCCTATTGCCGAAGGCGAAGTAATACAGGAGGCAAATATCCGTGCTCTTGCCAATGGAACTACCACAGACACTATTTTCAACTTAGTTATAAACGTGCGTAAAAAAACAGATATTCCATTGGTTTTTCTTACTTATCTAAACCCAGTGTTCACCTATGGTCTTGAAAGGTTTTTTGCACGCTGTGAGGAAACAGGCGTAGACGGAATTATTATACCCGATTTGCCATACGAAGAAAAAGGCGAGCTTGCACAAATTGCCGCATCACACGGCATAGACATTATATCACTTATTGCACCAACCTCAGAAGACAGAATTAAAAAAATAGCGTCAGAAGCCACAGGTTTTGTATACGTTGTAAGCTCCATGGGCGTTACAGGTGTTAGAAATGAAATTAAAACTGATATAGAATCTATTGTAAATGTGGTTAAAAGTGCAACAAATGTGCCAGTTGCAGTTGGCTTTGGAATAAGCACACCTGAGCAGGCGGCAAATATAAGCCAATATGCCGACGGTGTTATAGTAGGTAGTGCAATAGTTAAGCTTTGTGCAAAGTATGGCGAAAATGCGGCACCACACATACATGAATATATAAAAGCTATGAAAAATGCTGTAAGGACTAATGATTAATTAATTATAAACAAAAAAAGGTGAACAGCTAAAAACTGTCCACCTTTTTTAATATTTACTCACATCTTATTCTTCATTATTTTCGTCGTTATTTTCTTCATATAAATTATCTACAACAGCCTCATCAACACCTGTTGGCTCAATATCCTCGGCATCATCAATATTATCCTCAGTTATTTTAGCTACTCCAACTACGTTAATGCCATCACTAAGGTTCATCAGCTTAACACCCTGGCTTGCACGTCCAAAGGTACTTATATCTGTACCACGCAAGCGTATTATTATACCTTCACTTGTAATAAGCATTACTTCTTCATTTTCATTAACCATAACTGTAGATACTAGACAGCCTGTTTTAGATGTAATCTGGTGTACTTTAACACCTATACCGCCTCTATTTTGAAGGTTAAATTCACTGCCAACAGTACGCTTTCCATAGCCATTTTCAGTTACATTAAGCACCTTCATATCATCAGTAATAATATCAGCAGATATTACAAAATCGTCTTTTCTAAGCTTAACTGCACGCACACCCGTTGCCACACGTCCCATTGCCCTTGCGTCATCGGAACTAAAACGTATGCCCATACCGTTGTGTGTAGCCACAAATAATTCGTCATTTTTCTCAGTAACAAGTACAGCAATAAGCTCATCATCATCTCTAAGATTAACAGCATTAAGTCCACCTTTACGTATGTTTGAATAACTCATCATATCGGTTTTTTTAATGACACCTTGCTTTGTAATCATTACAAGGTATTTATCTTCAAGGAACTCTTTTACTGGTATAACTGCACTTATAGTTTCACCTGCCGCTACCTCCAAAAGATTAACAATAGCCATACCCCTTGCGGCTCTGCCTGCCTCAGGTATCTGATAACCCTTGGTTCGGTAAACTCGTCCGTGGTTAGTAAAGAACAATATTGTATCATGAGTAGAGGATACAAATAAATCCTTTACAAAATCCTCATCCCTTGTTTGCATACCAATTATACCACGACCACCTCTATTCTGGCTCTTGTATGTATCCAAAGGTGTACGCTTAATGTAGTTAAGGTGCGAAAGAGTAAACACGCTGGTTTCTTCCTCAATCAAATCCTCAATATCAATCTCGCCAGGGTTATTAACTATTTCTGTGCGTCTGTCATCAGCATACTTATTTTTTATTGATGTTATTTCATCACGAATAACACCAAAAAGTGTATTTTCATCTGCCAAAATTGATTTCAAATATTTTATTTTTTCCATAAGCTCGTTATATTCATTATCAATCTTTTCATGCTCAAGACCCTGTAAACGCCTTAACTGCATCTCAAGTATAGCCTGTGACTGTAAGTCTGAAAGACCAAAACGCTCCATCAGACGCTCTTTTGCATCATCATAAGCTTCACGTATAGTTTTTATTACCTCGTCAATATTATCAAGAGCAATTCTCAAACCTTCTAAAATATGAGCACGTTTTTCCGCTTTATCAAGGTCAAACTTTGTACGTCTTTTAACAACTTCCTCTTGGTGTTTAAGGTATTCTTCCAATACTGTTTTAAGATTAAGCACTTCTGGTCTGCCATTTACAAGGGCAAGCAAAATAACGCCAAAGCTTTCTTGCAGCTGTGTATATTTATAAAGCTGATTTAATACAACATTGGCATTAACGTCTTTTTTAAGGTCTATGGTTATTTTAATATCATCACCAGCAGACTCATCTAAAATATCGCTTATGCCTTCAATCTTCTTTTCCCTAACCAATTCAGCTATTTTTTCCACAAGCCTTGCCTTATTTACCTGATAAGGTATCTCGGTTACAACAATTTTTTCTCTGCCATTTGCAGTAGGCTCAATTTCCACCCTACTTCTTACCAGAATTTTTCCACGACCTGTACGGTAAGCCGCACGTATTCCGCTTCTGCCAAGTATTGTTGCCCCTGTAGGAAAGTCTGGACCTTTAATACATTCCATCAGTTCTTCAACATCAGTTTCTCTGCCTTCATTAATTTTGTTGTCAATTATCTTAACAACACCATCTATAACCTCGGCAAGATTATGCGGCGGTATATTTGTTGCCATACCAACTGCTATGCCAGAAGAGCCGTTTACAAGCAAATTTGGTATACGTGACGGAAGAACTGTAGGCTCTTTTTCATTTCCATCATAATTTGGCTCAAAATCGACTGTATTTTTATCTATATCAGCAAGCATTTCTGCAGAAATTTTGCTCATTCTTGCTTCTGTATAACGAGAAGCCGCAGCACCGTCACCATCTATTGAACCAAAGTTTCCGTGACCATCAACAAGCATATATCTCATACTGAAATTCTGTGCCATTCTTACCATTGCCTGATAAATTGAGCTATCACCATGAGGGTGATACTTACCCATTGTGTCACCAACAATACGAGCACTTTTTCTATACCCTTTTGTTGGGTCAAGGTTCATTTCGCTCATAGAAAACAATATACGTCTGTGTACTGGCTTTAAACCATCTCGTACATCAGGCAGTGCTCTTGCTACAATTACACTCATGGCGTAGTCAATATAGCACTTTTTCATTTCATCGCCTATATCTATACCCACCATTTTGTCTATCTGGTTTTCACTCATTTTTTAAGTCCCTTTCTGAATTTCTTTAGGCGTTGTTTAACACCCCACAAGTGCTTTACCCCTATTTATGGGATTTTTCAATAGTTTCAACCATGAGATTTCTTTGAATTACACATCCAAATTGCCATACTGTGCATTTTCTGTTATAAAATCACGTCTTGGCTCAACCTTATCACCCATCAGCATACTAAAAATTTCATCTGCGGTAACAGCATCAATTAAGTCTACCTTTTTCAGTATTCTATGTTCCTTTGCCATTGTTGTATCTCTAAGCTGGTCAAAATCCATTTCACCAAGACCTTTATAACGCTGAATATCTTTAATGCCAGTTCTTCCAATTTCGCCATAAAGGTTTTCAAGCTGGGCATCATCATAAACATAGTAATGCTGTTTGTTTTTTTCCACCCTGTAAAGCGGTGGCTGTGCAACATAAATTTTACCCGCCCTAATAAGTGGCTGCATATAGCGGTAAAAAAATGTTAAAAGCAAAGTTCGTATATGTGCACCATCAACATCGGCATCAGTCATAATTACAATTTTATGATACCTAAGCTTTTCCATATCAAAATCTTCAGAAATGCCTGTGCCAAAAGCAGTTATCATATTTTTAATTTCATCACTATTCAAAATTCTGTCAATACGTGCTTTTTCAACATTAAGTATCTTACCTCTAAGAGGAAGAACAGCCTGTGTTTTAGGGTCACGTGCCTTTTTTGCAGAACCACCAGCAGAGTCGCCCTCTACTAGGTATATTTCGCAGTTTTCAGGATTTCTGTCGGAACAATCTGTCAATTTACCTGGTAGTCTGGAGCTTTCAAGGACCGTTTTACGCCTTACCAGCTCTCTCGCCTTTTTAGCCGCATCCCTTGCACGTGAAGCTATAAGACCTTTTTCAAATATTATTTTACCAATATTAGGATTTTCCTCAAGAAAATAAGCCAGCTGCTCACTTACAACACTATCTACAGCACCTTTAACCTCGCTGTTTCCAAGCTTTGTTTTGGTCTGACCCTCAAACTGTGGGTCGCTTACTTTAACGCTTATAACACTTGTAAGGCCCTCACGCACATCATCACCTGTAAGGTTTTTATCAGCTTCTTTTAAAAGACCCATTCTTCTGCCGTAGCTATTTATAGTACGTAAAAGACCTGATTTAAAACCAACCAAATGTGTTCCGCCATCAGTTGTATTTATATTGTTTACAAAAGAAAATACGTTTTCGGTGTATCCGTCGTTATGCTGGAAAGCAACCTCAACCAGTACACCATCTTTTTCGCCCTCAGCATAAAATATTTTGTCGTAAATACCTGTGCGGTTTTTGTTTACATACTGAACAAATTCCTTAATTCCGCCCTCATAATGAAAGGTTCTTTCCTGCTCAATGCCCTCTCGCTTATCAATAAGGTTTATTTTAAGACCCTTTGTTAAAAAAGATGTTTCTCTTAAACGCTGTTTTAAAATATTATAGTCAAACACTGTTTCTTCAAAAATTTCACTATCTGGCTTAAAGGTGATAAAAGAACCACAATCATTGCTTTCTCCAACTACCTCCAGTGGTGTTAAAGGCTTTCCACGCTCATATTTCTGCTGATAAACTTTGCCCTCACTATATACCTCAACAATAAGCCATTGGCTTAAGGCATTAACTACAGAAGCACCAACACCATGAAGACCACCAGAAACCTTATACCCTCCACCGCCAAACTTGCCTCCAGCATGAAGAATAGTAAAAACCACCTCTACAGCGGAGATACCCTTTTGGTGATGAATTCCCGTAGGTATACCACGTCCGTTATCTTTTACGGAAATAATGTTGTCAGGGTGAATAGTAACATCTATTTCAGTACAAAAGCCAGCCAATGCCTCATCAACAGCATTATCAACTATCTCATACACCAAATGATGTAATCCCCGAGAACTTGTGGAGCCAATATACATACCCGGACGCTTTCTGACAGCCTCTAAGCCTTCCAAAACCTGTATTTGATTTTCATTGTAATCTTTAGACATTTTTTTATCTCCTGACTTAAAAAAACTAAGGCCTTTAAAAATTAAGGCCATTTTGTTTTGGCAAACAACGCTTAAAAAGCTCAATTCACCATAAAACAGCCTTAACATAAGGCTGTTTTTGAGAATAACTTCATATGCAATTATTATACCACAAATAGGCTGTTTTTACAAGAAAAAACAGGCTTTTTAACTACTAAAACAGCATATAAATCTACATAATAATGTATGTAGCATCAGTTGAATTATAAAGTATGAAAAAAACATAAAAAAGGCATACACTTTTTAAATTAATGTGTGCCTTTGTTCTACAATGCCATCTTTTATGTTAAAAACAAATGCTCTGTCGATATATTTTTTTATACTGTCTTCTATTCCTGTGCAAGTTATAATTGTCTGTGTATCACGGATACTATCCAATAAATAATATTGCCGTCTTTCATCCAGTTCGCTTAAAACATCATCTAAAAGCAATACTGGTGTTTGACCCGTTTCACATTTTATTATCTCTATTTCAGCCAACTTTGCAGACAACGCCGCCGTCCTTTGCTGACCTTGTGAACCAAAAATTTTAACATCATTTTGGTTTACATAAAATATTATATCATCCTTATGAGGACCAGCTGTTGTACTTCCATAAATTATATCTTTTTCAGTTAAAGCTTCCAATTTATTATCAAAATCACAACTTAAAACATTTGGTTTATACTCAATAAAAAGCTCCTCAGTTCCATCGGTTATTCCCTTATGTATTTTAGATGAAATAGTGTTAAGCCTTTCTATAAAAGCCTTTCTGCTGTCTATAACACGAATGCCATACTGACACATCTGTGAATTCCAAGGAAAAAGTGTATCTCTTAATTTTGAATTTTTCTGTATACGCTTAAGCAAATTATTTCTCTGCTTAAGCACTTTATAATACTGCTGCAAATCGTAATAATAAATATTGCTAAGTTGACATAATTCCATATCAATAAAACGTCGTCTTTCACTTGGAGCATTTTTAATTAACTGCAAATCTTCAGGCGAAAACATTACAGTATGCAATGTTCCAAACAAATCTCCGCTTTTGCGTATAGGCACACCATTTATAGCAATGCCTTTTTTTTCGTCTTTTTTTAGGTGAACATCAATTCTGTCTGTACGTCTGTCACGCACAATAAAGGCTTTAATATGAGCCTCACGTTTTCCAAAATTTATAAGCTGACCATCAATTTTTGTGCGGTGACTTCTCCCAGTTGCACAAATATATACTGCTTCTAAAATATTAGTTTTACCCTGAGCATTGTCACCATACAATATATTTATGCCATTATTAAGTTTAATTTCAGCCATTGCAATATTTCTGAAATCTGCAAGAAGCAGATTATTAATATACATTTTTGCCCTCCATGCCTAAAGCTGAATATTTTTATTTATCCCTCTTGGGCAACAACCTGAATTTTTCCCTCGCCCTTAAGCTCAACAATGTCACCAGGGCGTATTTTTTTACCTCTTTGAAGCTCAACCTCACCATTGACCAAAACTTCACCTTCAGCAATCAATATTTTTGCGTCAGACCCCTGACCTACTAGGTTGCCAAGCTTTAAAACTTGTCCAAGCTTTATAAATTCTGTTTTTATAGCTACTTTTTCCATATTTATTCTCCTCTTTTCATAGTTACTAAAAAATTAGTTTTTTATAACTATATTCTAAGTGGAAGCACAAGATATTTATAAATATCGCCTTCTTCAGGCTTAATTATACATGGGCTTAATGCCGTGTTAAACTGCATAGAAATCTTGTCGTCTTCAATAGCACGCAAAGCATCAATCAAATATTTAGGGTTAAATGCAATTTTCAGAGTATCTCCTTCTGCATCAATCTTAATTTCTTCGTATGCCGCACCCATTTCAGTTTGTGATGTTATAATCATTTTATCACTTTGAATATCAATCTTTACTGGTACTTTTCTTGCGTCACGGCTAATAAGTGAGGCACGTTCCAAAGAAGCAATAAGGTCTGCTCTGTCACTAATTACACGAGTTTTAAATTCCTCGGTAAATGTTTGGTCATATTTAATAAAATCACCATCAATAAGGCGTGAAACAATGATATTTCCTTGTAAATCAAAAAGAATATGCTTATCTGTGATATATAAATCCACATTATCTTCATCTTGAGATAAAATTTTACTTATTTCTTTAAGGGTTTTGCCTGGAACTATAACCTTAACAGGAATTTTTGTTTCACTTACCAAGGCACGTTTATAAGAAATTCTGTAACCATCAACAGCAACAATGTTAATCTGATTTCCATTAATTTCAATAAGCTCGCCAGTTAATTGAGGTTTACTTTCATCTAAGGCTATGGAAAATATAGTTTCTGTTATCATTTCACGTAAATCTTTTTGCTTAAGTGTATAAGCAAAGCTCTGTTCCACTGTTGGGATTTCTGGAAAATCATCACCAGACTGACCCATGATTTTAAATTCAGATTTTCCACAGCTTAATATAACTGCATTATTATCATCACAAGTAATACACACTGTTTCGCCTTCAACACGTCGAATAATATCAAAAAATATTTTGGCTTCCAGTGCTACAGAACCTGGTTTTTCTATTTCAGCATCAATAAGTGCTGTTTTTATCCCCAATTCTAAATCAGTTCCTGTCATTTTAAATCCATCGTCATAGGTTTTTAAAAGAATACATTCAAGAATTGGTAGTGTAGTTCTGTTGCTTACTGCTTTAGAAACAATGTTTATTCCATTTAAAAGTGTATTTCTGTCGCAAGTGAGTTTCATTGGTGTGTATATCTCCTTTCGGGACAAGTAATAGTATATATTTAGTTGATTTTAGTAGTCATAGTAGTAGGGGCTGTGAATATGGTGGATAAGTACTTTTTGTCCACAAAACTAAAGGTTTTTGCCATGGGATAACTATGTACACAAAATTGGAGTAAATATAAAAGTTATCCACACTGCTAACATTGGTTTTTTTGTAAACAGGTTGTACACAATTGGTAAACACTAAAGTAACACCTAAATGTGTACAAAAATACTGAAAATTTCCACCTTCGGTGGATTATAACAAAAAACCTTGGGGTGTTACCCCAAACCCCAGCACCTTTTGAAAAAGCTGCACCAAAACTTATTTAAAAGAATATCTTATATACCCTTTATTCGTTTTTCTAATTCCATCACTGTTTTCTGTAAATCTGGGTCATTGTCCATATCTTTTTCTATTTTGTTGCAAGCGTGTAATACTGTTGTATGGTCACGTCCGCCATAGTCCTCACCAATTTTTGCCAAAGAAATATCTAATAGCTTTCGTGAAAGATACATTCCTATTTGCCTTGGATACGAAATATTTTTTGGTTTTTTACTTCCCTTTATGTCTGCCACGGTTATGTTATAATAATTACATATAATATCCATAATGAAGTCTGTTGTAATCTGCTTTTGGCTACTATCGCCATAAATATCTTTTAACGCTTCCTCGGCAAGCTCCACTGTAATATCTTTATTTGTAAGGGAGGCATAAAGTACAATTCTTGTTAAGGCTCCTTCAAGTTCTCTTATATTTGTTTCGATATATGTTGCAATAAAGCTTAAAACATTATCAGAAACCACATATCCCTCACTTCTAGCTTTATTTCTTAAAATAGCAATTCTTGTTTCAATATCAGGAGGTTGAATATCTGCAATTAATCCACCTTCAAAACGGCTTCGCAGTCGTTCTTCAAGAGTTTTAATTTCCCTTGGTGGTCGGTCAGAACTAAGAATAATCTGTTTACTTGAACCATGAAGTGCATTAAATGTGTGGAAAAATTCTTCCTGTGTACGTTCTTTTTGAGCAATAAATTGAATATCGTCAATAAGCAGAACATCAATATTACGATATTTATTTCTAAATTCCTCATTTTTGTTGTTACTGATAGAATTAATAAGTTCGTTGGTAAAAGTTTCACTTGTTACATACAGCACCTTTGTTTTAGGGTTTTTTGCTAGTATATAGTGAGCAATAGAGTGCATAAGGTGAGTTTTACCCAAACCAACATTTCCATATAAAAACAATGGGTTATATGCCTTTGCAGGTGCTTCGGCTACAGCAAGGCTTGCAGCATGAGCCATACGGTTACTGTTACCAACAACAAAGCTTTCAAACACATATCTTGGGTTAAGGTTGGCCGCCAGCACTGGGTCTGCTGCACCATTGGACTTTAAAAATGCCTTTTGCTCCGCAAGTATGGTTTCGTTGGTTATTATCATAATATTGTATTCGGTGTTGCTAACTTGAATGATAGCGTTTTTAATAAGGTTAAGGTATCGTCCCTCTAAAAATTCCTTAGAAAACTCATTTTCAGCTTTTAAGATAAGGTCCCGACCGTCTATTTTAACGGCACTGGTGGGCTTTATCCAGGTATTAAAGCTTATTACCTCAAGCTCCTTTTCCAGTACATCAAGGGCTTTGGCCCAAATGTCTTGTAAGTAATCCATTTTTTCCTCCTGAAAAATTTCTGTTTCGGAACAAGTACACAGATGCCTCAAGTTTGCACTGAATATTTGTTCTTCAAAAAAAAACTAAATATATTTTTGTTATGAATATAAGTTATCAACAAATTGTGTACAAATTGTTGATAACTTTCTTGTTGATATTTTTTTATCTGTAATAATCTGCGTAATCAGATGTTTACTCCACTATAATATAACAAAAATAAGGGATTTTCGCAAGAAGCTAAAAAACAGATTGTTCTATTAAATTATTAAACAATACAAGCAATTGTGTACAAGTTTGTAAGTTAGTACCAATTTTCAACAAAAATTGTTATTAATTGGTTTTAAATACAAAAATTATTTGATATATTTTTTTTAAAGATATACAATGAAATCAAGTTAGCTTTGTTTTGGTTTTGTAATATGTTTTGGAACCTTAAAGTCAGAAAAAAGTGCAGTGAATTTTGAGATTTTTTTGTGTTTTTTTGGGTTTGGTGTAAGGAAAAATTACTTAATAATGGTTTAGCTGATAAAATATTGATTTTATACAAAAAAATAGGCATATTATTTAATAAATTTTCTTGACGAAAGGCATTTTCTCTAATATAATGATGGAAGTGCTCATTAGCAGACTTATGCAGATGTGAAGAATTATTAAGGAGGTGCGTAACAATGAAAATGACTTTCCAGCCTAAGAAAAGACAGAGAAGCAAGGTTCACGGCTTTAGAAAAAGAATGTCAACAGCTAACGGAAGAAAAGTATTAATAGCAAGAAGAAGAAAAGGAAGAAAAGTATTATCTGCTTAATTTTAAATTGATTAATACTTGAGATTATAGGGCCGCTAATGTGGCCTTTTAATATTTAGACCTGAAAACATTTGATATTATTTCAAATATTTTTGGGTTTTAGTTAGGTTTTCTTTTGAAAGAGGGATGTAGGTGCATTTTACACAGTCGCTAAAAAAAAACTACCAGTTTGGTTTCGTTTACAATAAGGGTAAGTCTATAGCAAACAGATACCTTGTTATGTACGTAATTAAAAATAAGAAATATACGGATAGTAACCGCCTTGGAATTACAGTAAGTAAAAAGGTTGGTAAAAGCGTTATGCGTAGCCACGTAACCCGTCTTATAAAAGAAAGCTACAGGCTTATGGAGGATGAACTGGCTACAGGATACGATATAGTGGTTATTGCACGGGTAAGTGCAAATGCTGCTAGTTTTCACGATATAGATAAGGCACTTCATAACCTTGTTAAAAAACATAATTTAGTAAAACAAAAGTCTGAATAAGCACTAAAGAGGAAATACTTATAAAAACCTCGTCATTAGTTGAAACATTACTAAATAGGTTCTGCATTAAAGAAAGTCTAATAGTTCGATATAGTTTAAAAGGAATGATTATTGTTATGATAAAAAAAATATTTCTCTTACTAATCAGATTTTATCAGACAGCTATATCGCCTTATAAAAGAGCCTGCTGCAGGTTTACACCAACCTGTTCTCAATATGCCTATGAAGCAATTGTTAAATATGGTGCAATTAAAGGAGGCTACCTTTCAGTAAGACGAATTTTGAAATGTCACCCACTTCATAAGGGTGGTTATGACCCAGTTCCATAAAAATCGAAAATAATAGTAATCTATTTGTTTGAGGAGGAAAAATATAGTGATAGAAACCTTATCCGCAGGTGGGCTTGCAGCGTTGTACGGATCTATGGGTACACGTACACCAGGTATTATTGTTGGCCCAATAGCTAAATTCTTGGGAGTTATTTACAATTCGGTATTTAATTTTATTTATAGTATAATTCAGTCAAATTCACTTGGTATTTCAATTATAATCTTTACAATTTTGGTAAAGGTTGTTTTAGTTCCACTCATGTACAAATCTCAGCAGTCTAATTATCGTATGCAGAAACTTCAACCTGAGATGGCAAAGATAAAGAAAAAATATGAAAGCAAAAAAGATGCCGAAAGCCAGCAGAGTATGGCTTTGGAAATGCAGAAGCTGCAAAAAGACAACAACGTAAGTATGATGGGTGGTTGTTTACCTATGCTTATTCAGTTGCCTATATTGTATGCACTTTTTTATATTTTCCAACAGGCATATATATATATTGACGTAGTTGCTAATAATTATCAATCAATTGCAGACCTTTTAGTATCCATGCCTGTGAATTTGCGTTTAGATATATTTACAAATATCATAAATGCACACAAAGTGACCATTGATGTTGCAAGTACATCAGACATGATGAGGCTTATAAATATGCTTACAGCAACAGAGTGGAAAACAGTTATTTCTTCTGTTGGTGACTATACATCACAGCTTGCTCCATTGCTTGCTCAAAAAACAAGTATAGAAACTTTTATGGGCATAAGTATGATTGAAAAAGCAGGTTTTTCTTTCCCTGGTATAATAGTACCTCTTGTAGCTGGAGCAACAACATATTTTTCATCAGTTGCTATGTCCAACAAAAATGCACAAGTTGGTGGAGAAGACCAGTCTATGCAGATGATGAAGTCTATGAATATAATTATGCCAGTTATGATGGGCGGTATGTGTATAACAATGCCTGCTGGTATTGGTATTTATTGGACAATAAGCAACCTTATTCAGGTAGGTCAAACAGTATTGTTAAATAAATATTTCAGGTCACGGGACGCTAAAGAGTCGAAGGAGGTTCTTTAAGGGATGGATGAAATTCAGAAATCGGGAAAATCCGTTGAAAAAGTACTGGAACAAATAATAAAGGAACTAGGAGTTTCTTCTTTGGAAGAAATTGAATATGAAGTTGTTGAGGAAGGTTCAAAGGGTTTTTTAGGCTTTGGCAGTAAGGATGCAGTAGTTAAAGCAAAAATTAAATTTGACCCTGAAAGAACAGCAAAAGAGTTCCTGCGTGAAATGTTTGTGGCTATGAGTATTGTAGTTAATATAGAAACTAAACTTAAAGATAAACAATTGTTTATTAATTTAACAGGAAGTGATATGGGTATTCTTATTGGAAAAAGAGGTCAAACTCTTGATTCTATACAGTACATAGTTAATCTTGTGGTTAATAAAGGTAATGCACCATATCTCAGCATTACAATTGATACAGAAAACTATCGTCAAAGAAGAAAAGATACTTTAGAATCACTTGCCTATAACCTTGCTAAAAAGGTAAGACAAACAGGTCAAAAGGTAGTGCTTGAGCCTATGAACCCTTATGAAAGAAGAATTATTCACTCAAGCTTACAAAACAACCGCTATGTAACTACATTTTCTGAGGGCAACGAGCCTTTTAGAAATGTTGTAATCGACTTAAAATAAAGATTTTTGGAATTTTTGTTCCATGGTCTTAGCATTAACTATAATTAACCGTGGGATTACTTTTTCCCACGGTCTTTTTGAAGAAAGGAGGAATTTTTTATGAAAGCAACAAGCTTGGATGACATAATTGTCGCAATATCCACACCGGCTGGCAGTGGAGGCATAAGTATAGTACGTATAAGTGGAGAGGGCTGTATACATCTTGCCAATACACTTTTCAGCGGTGCTGATTTAAATAAAAAGGAAAGTCATACTATATCCTTTGGCTATATAAAAAATCCTATAAATAATACAGTTATTGATGAAGTTTTGGTAAGCGTTATGCGTGCACCCAAAACATATACTCGTGACGATGTAGTGGAAATAAACTGTCATGGAGGAACACAGGCTAGTCAAAAGGTTCTGGAAATTTTTCTTAATGAAGGTGCACGTCTTGCTGAGCCAGGTGAGTTTACTAAACGAGCTTTCCTTAACGGACGAATAGACTTAACACAGGCGGAGGCAGTTATAGATATTATAAATGCTAAAACTGACCTGGGCAGACAAAGTGCAGTAAACCAATTAGAGGGAAGTATAGCAAAAACAGTGGGTCAACTTAGGGATACACTTTTAACATCCATTGCCACTATTGAGGCATCTATAGATTATCCAGAGCATGATATTGAAGAGGAAACCTATGGAATTTTAAGAACTCGAATAACTGAAATTTTGGAAAAAACCCAAAAGCTTATTGAATCTGCTGATAAAGGTAAGATAATAAGAGAGGGAATATCCACAGTGATTTTGGGTAAGCCCAATGTAGGAAAAAGTTCGCTTCTTAACTATCTGTTGGACGAGGAACGTGCTATAGTAACAGATATTCCAGGGACAACCCGAGATACAGTGGAGGAGCTTATAAATATAGGCGGCGTACCTGTTAAAATAGTTGACACTGCAGGCATACGTGATACTCAGGATAAAGTTGAAAAAATAGGTGTTGAAAAATCTAAAGAATATGCCAATAAAGCCGACCTTATATTGATGATGGTAGATACAAGCCGTGGAATTACCGTTGAGGACAGGCAGATACTGGATATTATACGGGACAAAAAGGCTATTGTAATTTTAAATAAGATAGATTTGCCAAACAAAATAGACATTAATGAAATTTGTGATATAGTAAGTAAGGAAAACATAATTTCAGTATCCGCCAAGGATGGAACAGGAATTGATGAATTGACATCACGTATTAAAGACCTGTTTTTTGGTGGAGAAATAGAGTTAAATAATGATACGGTAATAAGTAATGTAAGACATCGAAACTCGCTTTTCGAGGCAAAAAACAGTTTGTTAAAGGCACTTGACACTATAAATATGGGTATGCCAATAGATTTTGTAAGTATGGATTTAACCCAAGGCTATAATCATTTTGGCGAGATAACAGGGGATAGCGTAGATGATGAATTATTGGACAGGATATTTTCACAGTTTTGCTTAGGAAAATAGAGGTCTTTGGTATAAGGAGTTGAACAATATGACAGCTTATGTAGCTGATGAAGTTGACGTAATAGTGGTAGGAGCAGGTCACGCTGGCTGTGAGGCGGCAATGGCAACTGCACGTCTTGGCTTAAAAACCATAGTGTTTGCAATAAATTTGGATAGTATAGCCATGATGCCATGTAATCCATCAATAGGTGGCAGCAGTAAGGGACATCTTGTGCGTGAAATAGATGCACTGGGTGGTGAGATGGGAAAAAATATAGATAAAACCTATATCCAAACCAAAATGCTTAATACAGGTAAAGGGCCAGCAGTATATTCACTGAGAGCACAGGCAGACAAAAATCGTTACAAGGATACAATGAAGCAAACCATGGAGCAAATACCAAACTTGATTATTCGTCAGGGTGAGGTAACAAAGCTTATTACTGAAAACGGTATTGTAGGTGGTGTTGAAACCTCATCTGGGGCAATGTATAAGGCAAAAAGTGTGATAATTGCTGCAGGAACATATCTTAAGGCAAGGTGCTTGTATGGAGAAACTATTATCCAAAGCGGACCAAACGGTCTTCAAGCTGCCACCGAACTTACCCAAAGCCTTATTGATAATGGAATAAAAATATATCGTTTTAAAACAGGCACACCTGCTAGAATAGATAGCAAAACTGTAGATTTTTCTAAAATGGTGCCACAGTATGGTGACGAGGAGATAGTTCCTTTTTCCTTTGAAAATAAGTCAGAGGATATTGCTCGTGAACAGGTGCCATGCTATCTTACCTATACAAACGAAAAAACTCACGAAATTATTAAGGCTAATCTTCATCGCTCGCCACTTTATGCAGGGGTTATAGAGGGTACTGGCCCACGTTACTGCCCATCAATAGAGGATAAGGTAGTTAGATTTGCAGATAAGCTTAAACATCAAATTTTTATTGAGCCTGAAGGCGAAAATACCAATGAGTTATATGTTCAGGGCATGAGTTCTTCATTGCCAGAGGAGGTTCAGGTTGCACTTTATCGCACAGTGCCTGGGCTTGAAAACTGTCAGTTTATGCGTACGGCATATGCTATAGAATATGATTGTATAGATGCAACTCAGCTTAAACTTAGCTTAGAGTTTAAGGCTGTTAAGGGTCTTTTTGGTGCCGGTCAGTTTAATGGCACCAGTGGTTATGAGGAAGCTGCTGCACAAGGTCTTATTGCAGGCATAAATGCGGTTATGTATATAAAGGGTGAAGAGCCTGTTATTTTAGACCGTGCCGATGCGTATATAGGCGTGTTGATTGATGATATAGTTACAAAGGGCAGTAAAGAGCCTTACCGAATGATGACTTCTCGTGCAGAGTACAGATTGCTTTTAAGGCAGGATAATGCCGACCAGCGTCTTACAGCAATAGGTCATAAAATTGGTCTTATTTCTGATGAACGATATGAAAAGTTTGTTGAGAAGGAACGTCTTGTAGAAGAAGAAAAAGCACGTATAAATAATACAATAGTTGCTCCAAAGCCAGAGGTACAGGAGTTTTTAAGTGACAATGGTTCAACACTACTTAAAAGTGGAGTAAAGCTTTGCGATTTGCTTAAACGTCCTGAGCTCAGTTATACAAAGCTGGCAGCTATAGATACAAATCGTCCGCAGTTGGAGCGTGAAGTTTGGGAACAGGCGGCATTGCAAATTAAATATGAGGGATACATAAAACAGCAGTCAAACCAAGTGGAGCAGTTTAAAAAGCTGGAAAAACGTCTTTTGCCAGAAAATATAGATTATTCTGATGTAAGAGGCTTGCGTCTTGAGGCAATACAGAAGCTTAATAATATTAAACCGCTTTCCATTGGTCATGCTTCAAGAATTGCAGGGGTATCTCCGGCGGATATTTCAGTTTTGCTTATTCACCTAGAGCAAATAAAAGGGAGGAACAATGGGTAAGGGGCATTTTTCAATAAAATATAATTTTAAGTCCCAAAAAGCGTTTGTGCAGGCAAAGGCATTAAGCGGCATTGTGACCAATAAGGTATACACTGTGAAAAATGTTGCGTGGAGCAAAAAACCATATTTTGCTTTAAGGAAAAAAGGACAACAAAAAGTAGATAAAGAGGAATTTGAAGCTATGCAAAAACACTGTAGAGGAGTGCAATAATGGATAACAGACAACTGCTTAAAGACAGCCTTGAAAAAATGGGTATAAGTCTTAGTGAAAATCAGACACAGCAATTTTTTGACTACAAAAGCCTTCTTGTGGAGTGGAATGAAAAAATGAACCTTACGGCAATAACCGATGAGCGTGAGGTAATTATAAAGCATTTTGTAGATTCAATTTCTATACTTAGTGAGGTTAAAATTGAAGAGGGTGCAGAGATAATTGATGTAGGTACTGGGGCGGGTTTTCCAGGATTGCCTGTAAAAATAATACGCCCTGACCTTAAAGTTACATTACTGGATAGCCTAAACAAGAGAATTGGGTTTTTGGACCAGGTTTGTACACAGCTTGGTCTTGAAAACGTGGATAATATCCACTCTCGTGCTGAAGATGGTGGACAAAGCCCTATGCTGAGAGAGAAGTTTGACTATTGCCTTTCCCGTGCAG
Source organism: Lachnospiraceae bacterium (assembly GCA_003543235.1). Classification (GTDB taxonomy): domain Bacteria; phylum Bacillota; class Clostridia; order Lachnospirales; family Anaerotignaceae; genus UBA8514. The sequence continues at coordinate 66,930 of DPJA01000017.1, read as the reverse complement.
TGGCAAACCTTGCAGTTTTAAGTGAATATTGTTTGCCATTTGTTAAAGTAGGTGGTATGTTTGTATCCCTGAAAGGTCCTGACGCTGTTCAAGAGATAAAAGATGCCGAAATAGCAATTAAAAAGCTTGGGGGCGAAGTGGAGCGTGTTATAAAAATTGAAATACCAAACAGCGATATAACACACAGCTTAATTATCATAAAAAAGATTGATAATACACCAAAGGTCTATCCACGCAAGGCGGGTACGGCAAGCAAAAAACCTATAAAGTAAGATTTTAAATTTTATATTTTAAAATTAGAAAATGCCCATAGAGTATTCTGTGGGCATTTTTGTTATACACAAATTCACATATTAAGCGTGAGGAATGTTGGTAAATTCTGAAATTTCTCGGCTTATTGTACATAAATCATCTGTTGTAAGGCTGTGAATATCTTTGTTGCCTGTAATGCGAGCAAAGGTTTTAAGCTCTGCACAAGAGCAGTTAAGAAAGTTGGCAACTCGTAAGGCGGCTGCATCTTCTTTAAACCTTGCTCTAAGTTCAGGATTTTGGGTCGCTACGCCAACAGGGCAATTTCCACTTCCACAAATCCTATATTGCTGGCACGCCGCCGCAATTAATGCCGCACTGCCAATAGCGATGGCATCAGCACCCATGGCTATTGCCTTTGCAAAGTCGGACGATACTCTAAGTCCGCCTGTAATAACTAAATCTATATCACAGTTGTGCTGTAAAAGATATTTTTTGGCACGATACAAAGCGTAAATAGTTGGCACAGATGTGGAGTCACGTATAATTTTAGGGCTTGCACCAGTAGCACCTCCACGTCCGTCAATAGTTATAAAATCCGGCTGAGCAAAAACACAAAATTCTAAATCCCTTTCTATATGACCAGCGGCAATTTTAATTCCAATAGGTCTGCCTTCACTGGTAAGTCTAAGCTGTGCCACTAAGGTCTTTAAATCCTGTGCAGTATCTATACCTACAAATTTTGATGGACTTATTATGTCCTTGCCCAAAGGCTTGTTGCGTATTTTTGCAATTTCTTCTGTCACCTTTTCTCCAGGAAGATGACCGCCCATGCCAGGCTTTGTGCCTTGACCTATTTTTATTTCAATGGCATCGGCTTTTTTTAGATTTTCTGGGTTAACGCTATAAAGGTTTGGAACATATTCAAATATATATTTGTAGGCTGAATCCATTTCCTCTGGCAAAATTCCACCTTCACCACTGCACATAGCTGTCTTTGCCATAGCTGAACCTTTAGCCAGTGCAATCTTTGTTTCACGGCTTAAAGCACCAAATGACATATGGGAAATATATACTGGGTTATCCAAAACCATGGGCTTTTTGGCGTGTTTACCTATTATTGTAGTGGTATTAACTTCGTCATGTGCGTTTAGCGGCATTGGGTTAAGCTGTGCCCCAAGTATTAAAATGTCATCCCAATTTGGCATAGGCATTTTTGTACCCATAGCTCCAATTACAGAGTTTCCGCTTACGGCCATTTGGTGTATATCTTCCATGTATCGGCAGGTATCATCGTGGCGAACATAGTCCTCTGGATATGAAAGCTGGTTTGAATTGGATACAATGGTTTCTAAAGGTTCATCTATTTTTTGGAACACAGTTGGTGGATGGCTGCATATAGGACAGGCGGTAAGCTGGCTAAAAGGTATACCCGTTTTTTCTTCATCGTGTATGTAACCGCAAATTGTGCATTTGTATTTTGACATGAAAGTTCTCCTTTGCAAAACTATTATTAATTGATAATTATTATTTGATATTATAACACTAAAAAGTCAATTTGTCTAATAAAATAAATATTTTTGTAATAATTATGTCTACGAATATAGCTGGGGAGGTACAAGCTATATGGTATAATTATAAGTAAGAATTTCCCAATTATATAAGAAGGGTGGTAGATTTATGGCAGAGGCAATTAGATTTTGTGACTTTTTTCAGAAGAAAAATCCGTTAAAAGACGATAAAAAGGTACTGGAATTATCTGTGGATGAGATAAAACCAAACCCTAATCAGCCAAGAAAATATTTTAATAAGGAGGCATTAGAGGAACTTGTAAATTCCATAAAGGAATTTGGTGTAATGCAACCAGTAACTGTGCGTTTAATAAACGGACATTGTTACGAGTTGGTGTGTGGTGAAAGACGCCTGCGAGCAGCAAAAATAGCGGGGCTGTCAACTATTCCTGCAATAACTATTAGTATAAACGACAACAAAAGTGCATTAATTGCAATAACTGAAAATATACAGCGTCAAAACCTTAACTACATAGAAGAGGCATTGGGATACCAAAGTCTTATGGAAGATTACGGACTAACACAGGAAGAAATTGCAAAAAAACTGGGTAAAAGTCAGTCTTCAATTGCTAACAAAATACGCATACTTCGCCTTAGTGACAATATAAAAGGGCTATTGTTGGACAATAACCTTACAGAGCGACACGCAAGAGCTTTTTTAAAAATCCCTGATGAAAAAGTGAGGGAAGAGGTAGTGCTTAAAGTAATTGCAAACGAGCTTAATGTGAAAAAAACCGAAGAACTTGTAGAGGAAACAATTGAAAAAATAAGAGAAAGTACAATTATCATAAATGACCAAAGAATAAAACGAAATTTTGGTGATATTCGTCTTATAACCAATACCATTAAAAAGTCTGTGGAGATTATGAAAAACAGCGGTATTGATGCAGTTTATAGGGTAGAAGAAAGAGATGGCGGATATGAAATAGTGATAAATATACCCAGATAGAAATTGCATATAAATAAAACCTATGGAGTTTAGGGACCATAGGTTTTATATTTGTTATTTTTAATATGTGGTTTTTATGTTTACTTACATACGCTTATTATTGTAGCACCTGGTATACCTGCAGGATAGCTTTCTTCTATATTTCCATCGTAGGTAATTTCCACGGTGGAGTCAACAGGAATGTCCCTTGTGGTTAAGGCATCAAGAGTTTCACCATTTATAAGCTTGGTATATTCTGTTATGGAAACAACAATAGAATCGGAAGTTTTTATCTCAGATGTATCGTCGTTAGGGGTAATGGTAATGCTGTCTTCATGTACAGCGGTTACTTTTCCACGAAAACTTTGGTAGGTATAGCCATAAACATCAACAATATCTCTTAAGCATTTGCTAAGCCCCTCAGGCAGATACATTGCCTCTGTTCCTACAGGGTCAATACTTGTTCCAACATATCCATAATCCATATCACCGTAAATTCCAATAACTGTATCCTCGCCAAATTTAAGCCACATCTGGCAGTTGCCACTGCATAGCTTATCTTGGGGAACAATTTTGTATTCACCAACTTTTGAAACAATAGTGGTAAGTTCTTTTATAACAGTCGCATCATCAGGGTTACTGTTTGAAAAAACTAAAGGCTTCGCATTGGAAAGCTTATCATAGTATACAGTAACGGTGTCGGCATTTATTTTATCTTTTGTTATTAGTCCAGAGGTACATCCAGCAAAAACAAAAATGCTGGCGGCAATGGCGATAAATTTTAAAACTTTTTTCATTATAGTCACTCCTTTAAGGATAAGTGTAACATTAATTCATTACAAATTTGCACACCTTTTCCTTAAATTTTTATGACGATAAAGCTGAACATATATCTTTTAAATTAAACTTAATGCAATTGTAATAAACAAACATAATTGTTTTTTTATTTGTTATTAACTTTTGAAGTAAGCTGAGTTTCTTTGTGCCTTAAAATCATGAAGGTTGAACTTGCTGTAGCGGCAAGAATATCTTCACCAATAATATACGCTTCACCTGTGAGGCTTACAAGAGTACGGCCTGAAGAACACGCTTTTACCTTAATAAGAAGGTCAGTGTCCTCGGGTATGGGCTTTAAATATCTCGTTGCTAAATCCACTGTGGTGATAAAGCAGTCGTCTGCAAGGTAGTGTGTAAGCATACCAAAGGTATTGTCAAAGGCGGCACTAACAAGACCGCCGTGCATTGAACCCTGTGGATTAAGCTCCCATTTTTCCACGTGAAACATTATGGAAAGTTCTTTGCTTTCGTAACAGCAGTCAATATATTTAGGCTGCATCAGTTCTATAACTCCAAATCCACATTCATTTTTGGTAACGTGTATAACTTGTTGTATGGTTTCTTCCATAATTGATTGTTCATTTTTTAAATCAATACATTTCATATCTGCTAAATTTGATGACATTTAAAATTCCCCTAATCTTATTAAAATTTAGAATATTTTTTAAGTTTTTTTGTTTTGTATACATTACTTTTTAAAGACTTGCCAAATCAGTTTATTATTATGCTATTGAACTCGTCGCAATTTTCATAATGTGGAAACATCTTAGTGTTTTCAAAAATATAAAATTCAGCAGCAGGTTGTAATTTCTTCAAAATGTCCATATTTTCTATTGGATTTATGGTAAGTTCTTCTCCCCAAATTATACGAATTGGCATGGTAAGGCTCTGAAAATAACCATTTATATCCATATTCATGTACTTAGTGGCATAAGACGCATATGAATAGCGTACATTACTGTTTGTTCCATGAGCAGGGTAATAGAATGTGTCAATAGCGGTCTTGTCCACATTTTCAGGAGCATAAAACCCATCAGTTAGCAAAAATTCTTTTATAATTTTTCGTGAAGAAAAATAGTTATAAACAGTTGTACCATGAAGGGGAAGCTCTAGCATAGTGCGGTAGTAAAAGTCACTATTCTCAGCCATCTTATCACTAATTCCATTGGGAGAAATAAGTGTAAGGTGTGTTATGTTCTGGCTAAAAAGTTTAGCTGCAATGGTTGCAAACATTCCCGAACCATTGGAGGCAATAACCATGCTTGGCTGTCCAACAATCTGGCTAATAAAATCATTTATAAAAGAAGCGTAGGTAAATGCTGTATATGTGATTTTGGGCTTGTCACTGTAGCCATAGCCTGGTAAATCAACGGCATACACAGTGTATTTTTGGCTTAAAGCCTCAATATTTTTCCTAAATTCACAGTGGCTTCCTCCTATGGTAAGGCTGTGGAGTAATACAATTGGTTTTCCCGTACCACTTTTTTTGTAATGAACATTGCCATATTTCCATTCAAAGTATTCGCCTATTTTAAAGTCAGCATCTTCATGCTTTGCAAGTTTAAAGATTGCCTTATTAACAAGAGTTAAACCACCAAAAAATGTGGTAAAAGCACCAAATATTTTAAGAATTTTTTTAAATTTCATTTAATCACCGCCCTTCATTTATATATATCTATTATGATACAATTTCGCATAAAAATAAAGCTATTTTTATAAAACTCCTTTTTATTTTGCTATGTGACTGTAATTATGAAAGAATTCATTTTTAAACCGTAGGAGATAATATAAAAAAGAATATATTTATGGTAGCATATGGTTGGAACATATTGTCAAAACTTGAATAGTTAAGAAATTTGTGATACACTTAAATTTACTATTTATTCTGAATTAAAAGATATGGGGAAGGATGAAATATATAAATGGATTTTAAATTTGAGATAGCAAAGGCGATTGCCACAGCGGCAGGGCTGGAACCAACAGAGGTTGTTGGGGGAATTGAAATACCACCTAATACAGATATGGGCGATTATGCTTTTCCTTGTTTTCGTTTGGCAAAAACTCTCCGTAAAGCACCACCTTTAATTGCAGCAGATATTGCAGAGAAGATTGTAAAGCCCGATTTTATAAGCGAAATAAAAATTCAGGGGGCTTATGTAAACTTATTTACTGATAAAGGAATGTTTGCTAAGGAAATATTGGAAAATGTTGTTGATGAAAAGGAAAATTATGGAAAATGCGATGTTGGCAATGGAAAAACAATAGTTGTTGACTATTCTTCACCTAATATTGCCAAGCCTTTTCATGTTGGACATCTTCGTTCAACAGTTATAGGTAATGCAATTTACAAAATTCACGAGTTTTTGGGCTACAATTGTGTAGGTGTTAATCATCTTGGAGATTGGGGTACACAGTTTGGCAAGCTTATTGTTGCGTATAAAAATTGGGGTTCAAAACAGGCAGTTGAAGAAAAGGGAATTGAGGAATTAATGCGTATTTACGTAAAATTCCATGACGAAGCTGAAAACAAGCCAGAATTAGATGATGAAGCAAGAGGCTGGTTTGTTAAGATGCAGGACGGTGACGAAGAGGCACTTTTGTTATGGAAATGGTTTTACGAAATAAGCATGAAGGAATTTGACCGTGTATACAAAATGCTTGGTGTGAAATTTGATGCCTTTACTGGTGAAAGTTTTTACAATGATAAAATGGCACCTGTAGTAGACGAGCTTAAGGAGAAAAAACTTCTTATTGAAAGCGAAGGTGCTATGATTGTTGATTTGGAAGAAGAAAAGATGCCTCCTTGCCTTATTATTCGTAAGGATGGCGGAACACTATATGCTACACGTGACATCACAGCGGCGTTGTATCGTAAAAATAAATATAATTTTGAAAAGTGTTTGTATTTAACTGCCTTAGACCAAAATCTTCATTTTGCTCAGTGGTTCAAGGTAATTGAAAAAATGGGATATGAATGGAGCAAGGATTTGGTACACGTTCCATTTGGTCTTGTAAGCCTTGATACTGGAAAGCTTTCCACACGCAAGGGAAATGTTGTGCTTATGGAGGAACTTCTTAATCAAGCAGTGAATGAAACAAAGAAAATTATTGAAGAGAAAAATCCAAACTTGCCTAACAAAGAAGAAGTTGCAAAGCAGGTGGGTATTGGTGCAGTTATTTTTAATGACCTTTACAATGGACGTATTAAAGATGTTGTATTTAGTTGGGAAAGAATGCTTAGTTTTGAAGGCGAAACTGGACCATATGTACAATATACAAACGCAAGGGCGTGCAGCGTTCTTAAAAAAGCTGGAATAACAGAAGTAGCTGCAAATGTGGATTACACTTTGCTTGCGGATGAAAGCAGTGCAGAGGTTTGCAAGCTTTTAGCCGATTTTTCTAATAAAATTAAAGATGCTGCTGATAAGTATGAGCCATCTATAGTATCCAGACATTTGGTTAACATTGCACAGGCATTTAATAAGTTTTACCATGACAATCCAATTCTTTCTAGCGAAGAAGATGTTAAGAATGCTCGTCTTGTTATTGTATATGCAGTTAAAACTGTACTTACAACAGGGCTTGGACTATTAGGTATAAATGCACCTGAACAAATGTAAATGAAATTCAAGACCAATGTTTCATGTGAAACATTGGTCTTTTTAACGGCAAAATTATGAAATAATTAACATTAAATTTACCAATTAAAATTCTGACAAGCCAACTAAGCTGCATAAAATATAAATAAAAAGTCTATTTCAAAACTTAATTTTTTTTGTCGTTTCACGTGAAACAAAAAAACATACAAATATCAAAATAAAGGTTTAACTTTGAAAATTATTGTGGTAAAATTAACATATAGTATAGAAAAATATTTAAGATGGTAAGTTAAAAAGGAGCATTATAAATGGGAAAAGTCAGAATAATAGCAGTTACAAACCAAAAGGGTGGCGTAGGAAAAACAACTACTGCCATAAATCTTGCTGCGTGTCTGGCAGAGGCAGGCAAAAACGTACTTATTGTAGATGCCGACCCTCAAGGTAATTCAACCAGCGGTCTTGGTCTTGAAAAAAACAACCTTGAAACAACACTGTATAACATGGTGTTGGGAGAGGCTGATATTAAGCAAACCATGGCAAAAACTTGCGTAGATAACCTTAAAATCATTCCCTCTAATATGGATTTGGCTGGAGCCGAAATAGAACTTATTGGAAGGGAAAGGCGAGAATACATATTAAAGGAACAGCTTAAAAAAGTTAAAAAGGATTTTGACTTCATTGTTATAGATTGCCCACCTTCTTTAAACTTAATTACAATAAATGCACTTACATCGGCAGATACAGTTCTTGTTCCAATTCAGTGTGAATATTTTGCATTGGAGGGGCTTGAGCAATTGTTACATACCATAGGCCTTGTGAAACAGAGGCTAAATACTAACCTTGAACTGGAGGGAGTAGTATTTACTATGTATGATGCAAGGACAAACCTTTCACTTGAGGTTGTTGAAGAAGTAAAACATAGCCTTGGGTCAAATGTGTACCGCACAATCATTCCAAGAAATGTAAGGTTGGGTGAAGCACCAAGTCACGGATTGCCAATAACGATGTATGACAGTAGGTCTAAAGGTGCAGAAAGCTACAGACTATTGGCCGAAGAAGTTATTGAAAAGGAGTGGAGCTAATTGGCATTAGGGAAAAAAGGCGGTTTAGGGTCCAAGGGCAGAGGGATTACTGCACTAATTAACTCGGAAGTAGATAATCTTGCAACGGTTTCAACATCAGATTTCGTTGTGGAAATTGACATAAATAAAATTGAACCAAATCCAAATCAGCCAAGAAAAAGATTTGAAGAGAGTGCACTTGAAAGTCTTGCACAATCCATTGAAGAATGCGGAGTAATTCAACCAATAATTGTAAGAAAAAAAGATGATTATTATGAACTTATTGCTGGAGAAAGACGTTGGAGAGCTTCAAAAATAGCTGGACTCAAAAAAATTCCCTCAATAGTAAGAGAGATGAAAGAGGAAGCCTTATTTGAGGTTGCTTTAATAGAAAATCTTCAGAGAGAGGACTTGAATGCCATTGAAGAGGCAAACGGATATAAACGTCTTTCGGAAGAATTTGGGTTAAGTCAAGATGATATAGCTAAAAGAGTGGCAAAAAGCCGCTCGGCTGTGGCTAATGCAATACGTCTGCTTAACTTGGATGTAAGGGTTCAAAACTTTGTTACAGAGGGCAGGCTTTCTGGTGGACACGCAAGAACTCTCCTTTCTCTTGAAAATGGAGATGAACAGTTTGAGCTGGCAGAAAGAATTTTGGAGGACAGCTTGAGCGTTCGTCAGGTGGAATCTCTTGTAAAATATCGCCTTGAGCATAAAAATAATGAAAAGTTGGACAAGGTTGAAAAGCTGGAGAAATTTAACACAGAGTGTTTTGGACGAGTAGAAACCGACCTTAAATCAATTTTGGGAACAAAGGTAAAGGTTAAAAACAAACAAAATAAGGGTAAAATTGAAATTGAATTTTATTCCGACGAAGATTTGGACAGACTTTTAGGACTGATAAAGAGAGCAGAACCATTTGAATAGCAATGTGTTGTAAAATAAATAGATAGGAGTGAGTAAGAAAATGAACGGCTTTAGTGAATTTTTGAATCAAAATTTACTTAGTTTGGTTGTTGTGTTAGCAATTCTTGTGGTTTCATTGTTTGCTGTAAGCGTTATTGCTTTCATGTCTGTAATTAAATTGCAAAAGAGATATGAGGTTTTTACAGGAGGCAAAAGACGACCAGAATATAATATAGAGTATCAATTTAAGGAATTTCATGCTGCGGCATCTAAAATGGAGCAAAGATATGAAACCCTGGCAGAATTGGTTAGGGATATGGACAAAAATATGGCTAAATGCGTACAAAAGGTTGGCGTTATCCGCTATAATCCATTTGATGAAATGGGTGGAAACCTTTGTTATGCAGTGGCACTTTTGGATACAGACAATAATGGTGTTGTTTTTAACGGCATTCACAGCCGCACGGGTTCTTTTACATATTCAAAGCCAATTCAGCTTGGTGTAAGTGAATATGTGCTTTCAGAGGAAGAGAAGAAGGCGGTTGAAATGGCAATTGTCAATGGCTACACGCCTGAAAGTCGATTGGAAATTTTGGACGAATTGGAAAAAAGAGTGCCACTTGCTTATGGTAAAAAAGCAAATGATGTTCCTTTAGAGCCTTTGTCAGAAGAAGAAAAAATTAATTTAAAAGATATTTTGACATCAGCCGGGGCCATTACTTCAGAGTAACTGGCCATATCTATGCTGTTGATTAAAAAATAAAAATCCGAAAATCGGGGGGAGTGATTTTCGGAATACATTATAATAGACAAGGACATCATTATTACAGCCCATGTCAATGAAATGTATATAAATATTATTGCCCCATATAAACAAATTATTCATTTTATGAATTAAAAAACCAAAGACGGAAAAAATAATAATAAGCTTAAAACCGCGGGAGGAAATATTATGTTAGATGTAAAGTTACTAAGAGCAGATTTTGATAAGGTTAAAGCATCACTTGCAAAAAGGAATAAAGAATATAATTTGGAAGCATTTGTTGATATAGACAAGAGCAGAAGAGAACTTATAGGTCAGGTTGAAGAACTTAAAAGTAAGCAAAATGCTGATTCCAAAGAAATTCCAAAGCTTAAAAAAGAAGGTAAGGACACAACTGCACTTATGGCAGAGATGAAATCACTTTCAGACCAGATTAAAGAGCTTGATGCAAAGGTATCCGCTGTGGATGCGGAGCTTGAAGCGTTTATGTATACATTGCCTAACACACCATGCGATTTAGTACCTGCTGGGTCTGATGACACAGATAATGTTGAAATGAGAAAGTGGGGAGAGCCTACAAAATTTGATTTTGAGCCAAAGCCACATTGGGAAATTGGTGATGATTATGGATTTCTTGACCCAACTACAGCCGCAAAAATTACAGGTGCACGTTTCACTATATATAAGGGAGCAGCAGCAAGGTTAGAAAGAGCAATTATGAACTTTATGCTTGATACACATACCCAAAAACATGGTTACACTGAGGTGTTTCCTCCATTTATGGTTAACAGAAAATCTATGACAGGAACAGGACAACTTCCAAAATTTGAAGATGACGCATTTAAGATTGCTGACACAGATTATTTTCTTGTGCCAACAGCAGAGGTTCCTGTTACAAATATGTATGCAGATATGATTTTAAATGGAGCAGACCTTCCTATTAAATATACAGCATATACAGCGTGTTTTAGAGCAGAAGCAGGCTCAGCAGGACGTGATACAAGAGGACTTATCCGTCAGCATCAGTTTAATAAGGTGGAGATGGTTAAGTTTACAAAGCCTGAAGACAGCTATGCAGAACTTGATAAGCTTACAAACGATGCTGAGGAAATTTTACAGCTTTTGGGCTTGCCATACAGGGTAGTGCGACTTTGCGGTGGCGACCTTGGCTTTAGCTCAGCTATGACATATGACATTGAGGTTTGGATGCCAAGCTATAATCGTTATGTTGAAATTTCAAGTTGTTCGGACTTTGAAGATTTTCAAGCAAGGCGTGCAAATATAAAATATAAAGATAGCGTAAAGGATAAAGCAAAATTTGTGCATACAATTAACGGTAGTGGTCTTGCGGTAGGGCGTACAACAGCAGCTATTTTGGAAAATTGTCAGCAGGCAGATGGTTCTATTCTTATACCTGAGGTTTTAAGACCTTATATGGGTGGACTTGAAAAAATCACAAAATAAATTTTTAAAGTGCCTTTTAATAAGGCACTTATTTTTTAGAATAGGATGATTTAGTTTGAAAAAATGGGATGTTATAATAGTGTTGGCAGTATTGGCAGTTGCGGGCAGTCTGTATTTTTCAGGTTTGCTAAGGGCAGATACGCCAGGTGGAGTTGCTGTTGTATATGTGGACGGTGTTGAGATAACTCGTTTAAGTCTTTTGAAAGATACAGAATATCGGGTGGAAACAGAACATGGATATAATGTGGTAAAGGTTGAAGATGGCAAGGCAGAAATAATTGATGCTGATTGCCGAGATAAAATTTGTACTAAGCATAAGGCAATTTCTCTCAAAAATGAAAGCATAATTTGTTTACCACATAAGGTAGTGGTGGAAATAGAGGGTGGAAATGAAAACACAGTTGATGCAGTGGTGCAGTAGGGAGGATATAAAATGAGCAAAAAAGTAGCATATTACGGAATTTTTGCCGCCCTTTCGGTGCTTATGGGATATGTAGAGGCCATGATACCTGTGCCATTGCCAATACCAGGCATAAAGCTTGGTTTGTCAAATGTAATAGTTTTGCTTGCACTGTATGTCATGGGCACAAAGGAAGCTTTTTTCATTTCGGTGATAAGGGTATTTATTTCAGCACTTTTGTTTAGAGGGTTTCTGGGATTTTGGTATAGCGTTGCAGGTGCGTTTTTAAGCTATGGCATAATGGTGCTAGCAAAAAAAAGCGGAAAAATGAGTATTATTGGTGTAAGTGTGTTGGGCGGGATTTTTCACAATTTGGGTCAGATAGTTGTGGCTTGCTTAATTATAGGGCGTACAGTTGTTTTTTATCTTGTGCCAGTGCTCATGGTAAGTGGCGTGGTAACGGGCTTTGCAATAGGCATTGTGGCAGGCTACTGCACCCAATATATGCAAAATAGAATTTAGGTACATAGACTTCCCATTAGGGAAGTCTTATTTTTTACTTAAAAAGAGGAATATTATTACACAAATACATCTATATTATCAGTAGAGTATATTATGGATTATTTGGAGGTAAAATATGGATATAAAATGCCCTAATCTTTTTGAAACAAAGCAGACATCAACTCCTTCTGAGCAAGAACAGCTTATGAAGTATATTAATGATATAAATAATCAAATGAAAACAACAGAGCAAAACTTAAATCTTGTAACAGATGAATACCTTATAGACAGCTATATTTATGAACTTACGGCACTTAATAAACGCTATCAGTATTGTATTAAGCGAGCAAAAAAAGAGGGAATTGTTGCTTTTTCATGCACTGATAAGGTATCGGCACAGTAGCTAAATTGGGGGGGTATGTGCTAATGAATTCCGTTTCGGTTATAGTTACAATGATTGTGGTGTGTCTTGCATTTATTGCACTTTTGTTTATGGCAAAACCAATTAAGCTTATTCTGAAAATAATTCTAAATTCAGCATTTGGACTGGTGGCACTGATGGTGTCAAATTATGTGCTTGCACCTATGGGTGTGGCAGTTGGTATAAATTTTCTTACTTTAGGTTTTATAGGGCTTCTTGGCCTACCAGGATTTTGTGCACTAATACTTATGCAGGCAATTTTATAAAGTGATTTAAAGGAAAAAATCTATGAAATCTAAAAAATTGACATAAGTAGGCACAGGTGATAAAATTTCACTAATCGTTTTACAATTTAGAATAAGATTAGGAGAAGTATAATGTATGCAGAGTTTACAAAAAGCCTGTGCCAACACCTTATAGCTAATGATTATGGCATTGTTTTGCCTATAAATAGTGTTGCACTTACTCAGAAAACACCCATTGTTGTTTTGGCACGCAACATAAGTCCTGTGCTATATGTGGTTAACATAATTAATGGGGATGCAATGCCAGTTACTGAGTCAACGGCAATTGTGGAGCTACAGAACTTGCAAATGGAAAAAGCTATACAGAATATGCACTGTAGTTATGCCGTCTGCATTAACTTAATAGTTACAAATGTAAGCAATGCAGATGTACAAGCTTTTATAGATGAAAAACAGTTTGTTAATGGTGAAAAAATAAATCAAGTATGGTGGCAGGTTGACATAAGTCAAAAACAACTGATATTTGGAAAAAATCAGCCTACAAAAATATTGAATATTGCGAAAATTATACAGCAGTCTTTCTTGATAAGTGAAAATGCAGATATATTTAGCGATGGATATGATAATCTTAAAGCTATTGAGCAGAGCCAGCGTGCAAAAACAGCAGTACCAGTTTTAAGCCATAATTACCAAGTGACTCTAAGTCTTATATTTATTAACATAATTGTTTGGGCATATTTAAATTTAACAGGCAGTGAGGCATTATTTTTTCAGCGTTTTGCAAATGATAGTCAAAGGGTGATTTATAACCACCAATATTATCGTCTGGTTACATCAGCATTTTTGCATAGCGGAGTAACGCACCTTGAGTATAACTGTATATCTCTCTATATTTTTGGTTCTCGTGTAGAAAAATATTTGGGAAAAAAGACATATATATGGCTGTACTTTTTATCGGCGTTAGGTGGCAATATTACTAGTGTGTGTTTCACAGGTGGAATATCCGTAGGTGCATCGGGGGCTATATTTGGTATTATTGGGGCGTTTATTGCTTTTAGTGGAAGTAATCGTCGTGAGATAGAAGGCTTCAATTTTATTACAATTTTGCTTTGGGCTGTTGCTGGTATAGCTTTTGGATTTATGAACGTAGGTGTGGACAACTTTGCCCATTTGGGTGGAATTGCCACTGGATTGGCAATTGAGTGGATAAATATTAAATTTATTAACACAAAAAAGTGATATGCAAAGGTTATCCACAGTGTTTTTGTGGATAGAGTGTATAACTTTTTGTGTGTATTTATTAATTGTAGGTATATTTTGGTATTAAATACAGGGATTTTTGTAGGTACAAAAGGTTAAAAAAGGTAAAAAACAGTAAATTGACTATTGACTGGTGGATTTATTAATATAAAATTATTTAAATTTTATGTACACACACTGCAAACTATTTATCAACATAGTGTGTGTGTAAATTACAAAAAGAAACACAATAATATTTAGCATACGTAATAATATTCTGTATTTAGTGGTATTAGGTAAAATCGTAACTAAATAGGCAATAATAAAGTTGTAATAAATTAGGTATAGAAGGGATATCCACAAATTTAGGTTGATAACTGCTTAATTTTGTGGATAACTTCGTTGGAGGATGTGCACAAGATGTGTTTTATGCAAAAAGAAGAGAAATATTATGTTAATAAGTACGCAAATAATAAACTAGTTTTTGGTGAAGGCAATACAAATGCAAAAATTTTTATAATAGGAGAAGCTCCTGGAGGAGATGAGGAGGAGCAAGGAAGACCCTTTGTTGGCAAGGCGGGTAAAAATTTAGATGAGTTTTTGAAGATAGCCGGGGTTAACAGAAGTGACGTGTACATAACAAATACTGTAAAGCTTCGTCCAACAAAAATAAGCCCCAAAACAGGTAAGCCTGTAAACCGCCCTCCATCTAAAGAGGAAATTGATGATTTTACTCCACTGCTTAGGCAAGAGTTGTTCACAATAAAGCCAAGCCTTGTAGTTACGTTGGGAAATATTCCACTTAAAGCAGTTACGTCAGACAGCAAAATAACCATAGGCAGTGTGCATGGAAAGCTTTTGCAAGTTAAGGGCATTCGCCTGTTCCCGCTGTATCATCCAGCTGCGGTAATATATAACCAAAGCCTTAGACAAACCTATATGGAAGACCTTGAAGCCATTAAGGATTATTTGCAATAGATATTATTTGGATGCAATTAGTATAGTCACTAAAATAAATGTAGGGTTATTGACTTTTATATTTGGAGGGTGCATAATGAAATCATAAAAAGGAAACGTAATAAGACATTTAATCCATAGCAAGATTAACAAAATGGATTAACAAATCAGTCAGTAAATGTTCTGACATGATGACGAAAATAAAATTTAGTTTGTGTCTTATTACAAAATACTTTTTTAAATATATAGTTTAAAGGCTTTCTTTAAACGAAGGGGGGAAACGCTAAAAGGTGGGCTTAGTCGGTAATTAGGCGTAACAAAAAAGCAAGTGAAAAGTAAGAAGTGAAAAAGCAGTATGAAGTAAAAAGTAATATGAAGTGAAAAAGTAATATGAAGTGAAAAAGTAATATGAAGTGAACGGGGAAGTAAAAGAGTTTGTGAAGTAACAGCAAAAGTAAGCTGTGGCAAAGAAATTGGTATTTGAGGATAAGTTGTAAGTTGTAATTTGTAACTGATTTACAAAGAATATAGTGATTTGTAACTGATTTGCAAAGAGTATAGTAATTTGTAAATAAGGCTTATAGTGAAAGCTTATGGAGGCTCGGGTCCAATGGAGATTAAAATTTGTCAACAAACGATTTTGGTAGTTTAAAGAATTAATGAAACGCACTAAAAGTGCAAATAGTGATTTGAGATTGTGAGAGCAAGAGCTACCCAAACCGAACAACTGAATAGAGAAATGTTTATTGTTAGTATCCATTTAAAGAAAACAGTTTATAAGTGGAGTAAGTTAAAGATGATGATTTTAATTTGGGTTTGAAAGAATTAAATTTTTAAAAAGCAAGAAAAAACTAGTTAATTAGTTAGTGAGTTAAGTTGTTAAGGAGAAAAAGTGTGTTAGAACCAGAAATATCATAGAGAACCTATTTGTTTTGAAATAATAAAGCAGGTAGGTTCTTTTTTTATGTAAAAAATTATATATAAGTGCAAAACTAGAACAAAATTAAACAGCGGTATTTTCAAACATTGTAAGGTTGAAAATACCGCTTATTTTAAATTATTATCTAAAAATAATCGTTCCTGTTTCTGGGTTCATGCTTTCTACAATAGCAAGACTTTCCAGATGAATGCCTTTGCTGCGAATAATTTCACCGCCATTTTGAAAGCCTTTTTCTATGGCAATGCCAATGCCTTCAACCGTTGCCCCAGCACTGTGCACAATGCTTATGAGGCCCTCCAGGGCACAGCCGTTTGCTAAAAAGTCGTCTATAATAAGCACATGGTCTTCGGGCTGTATGTACTTTTTAGATACAATTACGTTGTATGTACGATTGTGCGTAAAGCTTTCAATAGGTACGCTGTATACTGCACCTTCGAGATTTATGCTTTCGCTTTTTTTTGCAAAAACAACAGGGACATTAAAATGCTGTGCAACAATGCAGGCAATGCCAATGCCAGATGCCTCAATAGTAACTATTTTGTTAATGCTGTGGTCTTGAAAAAGTCTTTTAAATTCCTTGCCCATGGCATTAAATAAATTTATATCCATCTGGTGGTTAAGAAAGCTGTCCACTTTAAGTACATTACCTTCTTTTATCACGCCGTCTTTAAGAATTCTGTCTTCTAGCAATTTCAAAAAAAACACACCTTTCACTATATTTCTAATTATTATACCAAAATAGCCACGTGTTTGCTACTGCAAAATACTACATTAAATAAGTATTTTTTAATTAACTACATAAATTGATTTTAAAAGTGATAATTATGTAATATTATGGGATTATTTCTTATAAGAGTAAATGTTCTTTTGTAAATAAGTGTGGTATACTGAGTACGTATCTAACTTGAAAATCAGCTTAGAAACATGGTTATATTATGAAAGGTTGGGACTTTTTTTGAATCAAAAAGTAAGTTTAGTGGTTTTAAGTATTTTAGAGGAAAATTCATATATTACAACCATTGTATCGTTTATAGCTATGGTTATAATTGTGGTTATAATTATTATTTTCAGTTACAAAAATAGGCAGATAAAAGAGGCACTATGCCAAACAAACCTTTGCAACGAAAGGTTTAAAATAGCATTATTACAGTTAAAAAGTCAAATTTTTGAGTACGATATTGAAACAGGGAAGCTGTTTATTATAGATAAAGGCAGCGGCAATGGTATAGAAATAACAGATAATCTTTCAGAATTGCCTAAAGATATTCTTTGCCATGACATAATTGATAATGAGTTTATGCAAACATACAGGCTTATTTTTGAACATATAATACCCAGTGAAACGCCCATTAGAAAAATTATTAGGCTTGGCATTGAAAATGGTGATGACAAGTGGCTAAAGCTTACTTTTGTTATGGTATTCAATGAAAATGTGGCTTTGCGTATTATAGGCGTTGTAGAGAATATAACACAGGAAAAATGTATAGAAAACAGTTTTTTTATGGAACAGCAGTGCCGAACAGCAATGTTGAGTGAGGCATTGGGTGTACTTTCTGTGAATGTTACAAAAAATAAGATAATATCACTTATGATTGGAGAAAGAGAGATAATTTCTAAGGCAGATAATGTAACTATGGATTTGGATGTATTTGCCGCCCATGATATAGAAATTTATTCCGAAGATTTGGAAAAAGTTAAAGACGTTTACAATGCAAATAAACTTATAGACGCATTTCAAAACGGCAGACTGGAGTTTTCAACGCCCCTTAGATGCAGAATTGAATGTGAGGAATACAGGTGGATAAATTCTACTGCAAATTTGTTTATTGAACCAGATACAGGTGATATAATTTTTTTCCTTTACGCTAAGGACATTGATGAACAGAAAAAAATGGAATTTCAGCTGAAGAGTAAGGCAGAAAGGGACTCCCTTACAGGTCTTTATAACAGGGTAACGGCAGAAAATTTTATAACACAGCTACTTAAAGATTATCAAGGCACAAAAAGTGCGTTTATTATGCTGGACTTAGATAATTTTAAAGAAATAAATGACTTGCATGGTCATTATGCAGGAGATTTTGTTCTGCGGTGCATTGCCGATGTGCTTAAAGCAAGCTTCAGAAGTGATGATATAGTGGCAAGAATGGGTGGAGATGAGTATTGCGTATTTATTAAACGTATACCAAGCGAAATGTTTTTGCTTAGAAAAGTTGAGGAAATGGCAGCAGGGTTTGAAGATATTTCCTATAAGGGCATTGAAAAAAATACAATAACCATGAGCATTGGCATTGCCATATGCCCAAACCATGGCGATACATTTACACAGCTTTATAAAAATGCAGATGCTGCCCTTTATCAGGCAAAGTCTTTGGGCAAAAACAGAGCATTAATTTACAATGATGATGAAATTAAATAACTAGTGGGATGCTATGTGTAAAAACATATTGGCATTCCTATTTTTTTATATATTGTAAATATACTTAACATATTTTATGTGGCTTTTTAAACCTTTTGCAGTTATAATTGTTTATTATAGTTAAAGAGCAGTTGATATTACCAAGAGAGGAATTTTTCAATGAAAAATGAGGAATTTAAAAAGCATCTATATTTAAGTATTATGGGATTTGTGTCCATTGCCCTGAGCGTTGTATTCTTTTTTTGCGTTTATAGGTCGGAAAGCTTTTTAAGCTCTATGAAAGGTTTTTTTGGGATACTTAAGCCTTTTGTATATGGCGGTGTAATTGCCTATATGCTAACACCTATTTGCGTAAGACTGGAAAAATTGTTTGATAAAATAATTTCTCCAAATGCAAAAAAACCATTACAGGCAAAAGCCATTGCCCGAAAAATTTCAGTTGGGCTTAGCCATATAATAGGGTTATTGTTGTTGGTTGGGTTATTTTATTTAGTGTTGCCACAGGTTGTAACTAGTGTAACTGCTATTGCAGAGTCTATGCCTAATAATATGCAAAGGTTTTATAGCTGGTCTAATGACTATATGCTGCAAAATCCTAAAATTACACATTACCTAAATCAATATTTGTCTGGCTGGCTAGATAACCTTAATACGTGGATAAATACAGATTTTATGGTAAATGTACAGAAAATAGTTGCTGGATTTTCTGCCGGATTAATGGGTGCAATAGGTGTGATAAAAAACATTATTATTGGGTGTGTAGTATCTATATACTTTTTAGAGGGAAGAAGCCATTTTTTGGCACAGGCAAGAAAACTTATATATTGTTGTTTTAGTGTACCTATGGCAAATGCAGTTATAGGCGAGGTGCGTTTTGCAAACAAAATTTTTGGCGGATTTATTCGTGGAAAATTACTGGATTCACTTATAATAGGAATTATATGTTTTGCTGTTTGCACTATTATGGATATGCCATATACTATGCTTTTAAGCGTAATTATAGGTATAACAAACATCATTCCCTTTGTTGGACCATTTATTGGGGCTGTACCGTGTTTGCTGCTTATACTTACTGTAAGCCCAGTACAAAGTTTTTACTTTTTAATTTTTATAATAATTTTACAGCAGTTTGATGGAAATATTTTAGGACCTAAAATTTTAGGTCAAAGCACAGGCGTATCTGGTTTTTGGGTATTGTTTGCAATTTTATTTTTTGGTGGATTGTTCGGATTTGTGGGTATGATACTTGGTGTTCCGGCGTTTGCAGTTATCTATAACCTAACATCACAATTTGTAAATAAAAAGCTGCTTCAAAAGAAGCTGTCCAATAAAACAACAGATTATGAAAATGTGGATACCATTGATGAAAAAACAATTAAAATGGTATAGAAAAAAAGCATAAAGGTTTTGGGGCAATGCCCCTTGAATTTATGCTTTTTCTAGGTCTTTTAGTCCACGCAGTATATGATACCTCATTGCAACTTCTGCTCCATAATCATCACCCATTGCAATAAAATCTGCAATGGCAGTGTGGTATGTAAGTACATTTTCCATTGACTGTTGGCTAGTGCCAATTTTAGTAGAGGTGATTATTGCATCCTTTACTGCGGTTACTAGGGATGGCATTGTAAGCTTAATTATATCGTTATGAGTAGCTGTGGCAATAGAGGCATGAAACAGTTGGTCTTCATCCACTATACTTTTTCCGCATTTAATAAGCTCAACAATGCGTATGGCAGAGTCACTTATTGCCTTAATTTCCTCAGTGGTGCCGTTGTTAGCCGCAAGGCGGGCGTTGGGTGGCTCAAGTATAAGCCTAAATTCAAACCAATGTTTCACTAGTTTTTTCTTGTCATCTAGGTATGCCATACCAAATGGGTCGTTTGGGTTGTCGGGTGTTGAGGATACAAAAGTACCACTTCCTCGTTTTATGGTAAGTATGCCATTAGCAGCCAGTATTTTAATTGCCTCTCGCAGAGAGGTTCTGCTTACGCCAAGCTGTGCACTAAGGTCATACTCGTTTGGCAGTCTGTCGTTGGGTAAATATTTCTTTTCAAGAAATATCATATCTTTTATTCTGCCGGCAACAACCTGTGATATAGGTATAAATTCATTACACATATCTTTCACCTCGTTCTATTTTGTATAAATAACATAACACATTATATCCATGTGGGCAACCTATCAAGGCTTTGTATGAAAAGATATACAAAATTTAATGATGTATGACCAATTTTGACAAAGTTATAATGAAATGTTCATATAATATTGACTTTTCAACCTAAAATGTATAGTATTGAGTTATAAATGTACAGGTTGTTGGACAAGTTTGGAATAAAACTAAATTTAATTGATAAATGGTTTTAAAAGGAGAGTGTTTTAAGTGAGAAGTGACGATATGAAAACAGGGGCAACCAAAATTCCCCACAGGTCTTTGTTTAAAGCCTTAGGTCTTACAGATGAAGAAATAAGACGACCTATGATTGGCATTGTAAGTGCAAAAAATGAAATTATTCCAGGGCATATATATCTTGATAGAATTGCCGATGCAGTTAAAGATGGAGTAAGAATTGCTGGTGGTACACCTTTTGTTTTTCCCGCAATAGGTGTTTGCGACGGCATTGCAATGGGTCACGACGGTATGCACTATTCACTTATTAGCCGTGAACATATTGCAGACTCAGTTGAAATTATGGCAATGGCACACCCATTTGATGCCCTTGTGTTTATACCTAACTGCGATAAAATTGTACCAGGTATGCTTATGGCTGCACTTCGCCTTAATATTCCGTCAATTTTCGTAAGCGGTGGACCAATGATGCCAGGCAGACTTAAAGATGGTACAAAAACCACTCTTTCTAATGCTTTTGAATTTGTTGGTAAAATAGGCAAAAATGAATGTACTGAAGAGGAAATTATGGACGTTGAAGATAATTCATGTCCTGGATGTGGCTCATGTGCGGGTATGTTTACAGCAAATTCAATGAACTGTATGACAGAGGTAATCGGAATGGGATTGCCTGGAAACGGCACAATTCCCGCTGTTCACGCAGGTCGTATTCGCCTTGCAAAACACGCAGGTATGAAGATTATGGAATTGCTTGAAAAAAATATATGCCCAAGGGATATAGTAACGGAAAAATCTCTTAAAAATGCACTTCACGCAGATATGGCATTAGGTTGTTCAACAAACACAGTGCTTCATCTTCCAGCTATTGCACACGCTGCAGGAGTTAAAATTGATTTTGAGGAAATTAACAGAATTAGCAAAGAAACACCACATCTTGTTAAGCTTAGTCCAGCAGGTAAGGACTGTCTTGTAGACCTTGACGATGCAGGTGGCATAAGTGCAGTTATTAAAGAGCTTGCGGAATATGGGCTTTTTGATACAAGCCTTATTACGTGTACAGGCAAAACTGTTGGCGAAAACATTGCAAATGCAAAGGTGTTGGATGACGATATTATAAGAACTAAGGAAAACGCATATTCACCAGACGGCGGATTAGCTATACTTTGGGGCAACATTGCAAAAGATGGTGCAGTAGTTAAAAAAGGTGCTGTTCTGCCTGAAATGATGGTGCATGAAGGTCCTGCAAAGGTTTACAATAGCGAGGAAGAAAGCATTGAGGCGATACTTGCTGGCAAGGTGGTTTCTGGCGATGTTGTTGTTATACGCTATGAAGGACCTAAGGGTGGCCCTGGTATGAGAGAAATGCTTGCTCCTACAAGTGCAATTGCAGGTATGGGTCTTGATTCATCCGTAGCACTTATTACAGACGGACGTTTTTCAGGTGCTTCACGTGGTGCATCTATAGGTCATGTTTCACCTGAGGCAGCAGCAGGTGGTATGATTGGCATTATTAAGGACGGCGACATTATATCTATTGATATAACAAAAAATAAGCTTGAGCTTATGGTGGATGAAGCTGAAATTGCAAAACGAATGGCAGAGTTTAAACCTGTAATGCGTGAAGTTTCGGGTGGATACCTTAAACGATATAGAGATATGGTAACAAGTGCAAACACAGGTGCGGTATTTAGAGATTGATAATTTATTTAATTAAAATAAGGGTATAGCCAAAAGGCTATACCCTTAAAAATATGAATTTTATATCTTAGTGAGTTTTGTTGTACTCTTCAAGGTCAAGGATTGCCTGACGCATCATGTCCTTAGTGATTTCGTAAGGACCAACTTCGATGTCGTACTTTGTAACAGCACTGTCAATTACAGGCTCGATTTCATCAATGGAAACTTCCATATCAGCAAGCTTTGTAGGCAAACCAATAGATTTCATAAATTTATAAATTTGGTCAAGCTTTTCTGTCTGTTTATCCATCATAAGCATACATAATACACCGTAGCTAACAACTTCGCCATGAAGATGTCTTTCCTCAATCTGAGGAAGAACTGTCATTCCGTAGAATATAGCGTGTCCCATGCTGCTGTTAAGGTTAATATCAATAAGGGAAGAAACAAGACCACTTGTTAAGATAATAGCCAATACAGCCTGTTCTAACTCAAAGCTAGCATTGCCTGTTTTAGCATCTTCCATAGCCTTTGTGCCGTATTTAAGAAGAGGGTCGCCTGTCATAGAGCTCATAACAACAGGAAGATTATCTTTATGTGCTAATTCAAGACCTCTTGCACAGAAAGGAACTTCTGTATATTTTGCCAATGTATCGCCCATACCTGCCCAGAGATATGTTTTAGGAGCTTTTGCAATAATATCAAGGTTGATAAAATTGTGGATTGCAGGTCTTGGTCCAACAAAAACGTCTTTCTGCACGCCTGAAGGATAGTACATAACAGCAATTGCTGTTGTGGAAGCACAAGTAGCAGCAATTGTAGGGAACGTAAAGAAAGGTTTTTTAGACTGCATAGCAACATATTTACAGCAGTCGATAGCTTTACCGCCACCACAAGCAAAAATCATGTCTGCATTTTTAACGGTATCAAGAGCCAATAATTTGTCGCCGTTTTCATATGAAGAAACACCGCCATACCATTCAAAAGCAACAATCTCAATATCTGTGCCTTTAACAGCCTCTGTAAGCACTGGTTTAATAGCTGCTAAAGCTTTTTCGCCACCAATAACAACAGCTTTTTTTCCGTATGCTGCACAAAATTCACCAAGCTTTTCGTATGTTGCTAAACCTGAGCCAACAGTATAACCGGGAAATAATACATTTGTTGTGTTCATAATTCTCAAATCTCCTTTTTTCAGATAAAATTAGTTTACTACATATTGTATTGAAGAGTCTGCCTATAAATATTTTCAAGTTATGAGGTGAATTCTTCAAAAAAGTTATTGTAAAAACTACAATAACGTATTTATTTCATAGTATTATACAGCGTGTGACTTTTATTTTCAATTATATTTTGCTAAAACCTCAAGGATTTTCCAGTTAGTTATAATTTGCTCCACGTTATGAAACAAAATGAAATACCACAAAATTTAGAAATAGAAAAAACATAAAATATTTCACTTGTTTTTTTTGATTATAAATAGAACACTTGCTTTACATTCCAGCCTAAAATGATTATACTTAATATAACAATAATAAATAAAAAGCAAGGATTTATAGTCGATTGGAAGTGATGCGTTGGAAGATCTTAAAAAGATACGAATTATGACAAATTTAGCCATATATGATAAAAATTATGGCGAAGAGGACAGAAAAATAACCTCTCACTACAAGCGGGACTATGTGTATAAAAAAAATCTTGGAATACGTATTGGTGTATTATTGGGTAGTGCAGTTATTATTATGCTTTACTATTGTTATAAATTATTTGTGATAGAAACTGATATGTTTACTGTTTTTAACAAGGCTGAAGCCATAAAAATGGGAATTGCTGTAGTTGTATTACTGGTTGTGTATACAATAATAGGCACAATTATAAATGGTGAAAGGTACAGTTTAGCAGAGGAACGGTGCTTAGGATACCAAAGGATGCTTTGTAAGCTTAACGGCAAAAAAAATATACATAATACTAATGAAGACAACACGAATGAGAGGACCTGATTATGGGAATGCTTATAAAATTTGGGCGGTCGTTAACTGCATTTTACAAAAAGGCAGAGGTACAATTTAATATAGTGTTTAAGCTTATGGCTGGACTTTTTGTGTTCGGCAGGCTTTCTGTGCTTGCAATGGGCAGTGATAGCACGTCAAAAACATTGGTTATAACGCTTTGCTGTGCAGTGCTTACAACCTTGGTTTCTCCGTCAATTTTTATGTTGCTTGGGGCATTGATAGCTTGTTTATATTTATCTATGGCGTCTATTGAAACGGCATTAGTGGTATTTATATTCTTCTTTCTCATTTTTGTATTTTATGTTCGTATTTTTCCTAAAGAAAGTTTGGTTATACCTGCAATGCTTACTGCATATTTTTTTAAGATACCATACATTGTTCCGGTTTTTGCGGCACTGTATATTGGGCCTCGAGCAATAGTACCTGTGAGTGCAGCAGTTTTTATTTGGAGTAATACATATCTTTTAAAAGGAATGGCGGAAATTGCACCTAAGGCAGATTTTACACCTATTGGTATTATGGATTCTGCAATAAATATATATGGATATTTGCAAACGGCAATAAACGGAAATGGCTGGGTTTTTGTGGCAATTGTTTTTTGTGTTGCAATTATTGCGGGTTGGGCAATGACTAATGTATTTATTAGTTACGAGAGAGAACTTGCCATTGCAGTAAGTGGTGCAATAATTATAGTTGGGCTTTTAATAGTGGCTGTGGTTACTGATGCACAGGTTTCTATTATAGGTTCAATTTTAGGCACAATAATATCATCTGCTATTGTGTATGTGATACAAAGTATGGATTTTATTCTGGACTATGGTACTGCACAGAGAGTGAAATTTCAAGATGACAATTACTACTATTATGTTAAAGTTGTGCCTAAGATAAACGAATAAATTGTCAGCATATTAAGACGCAGATAACGTGAAATAACATTGAAATTAAGGAGGTGAACACAGATAATATGGAATATATAAAACCTTTTTTAGAGACATTCCGATTATCGGATATAACCTTGCCTACTGTGGGAATAACAGATGTTTTAGATATACTTATTGTTGCTTATATTGCTTACAAAATTATATTTTGGATAAAGGAAACTCGTGCGTGGATATTGTTTAAGGGTATTCTTGTTATTTTTGTGTTTGCTTTTATAGCGTTGGTTTTGGGGCTTAATACAATTTTGTGGATACTGTCAAAAACAATATCGGTGGGTATTATTGCCGTTATAGTGGTATTTCAGCCAGAGCTTAGAAAGGCTTTGGAACAACTTGGCAAGGGAAAGCATTTTACATCTATTTTTAAATTTGATATAGGCAACGAAGTAAACGATTTTTCAGAAAAAACGGTGGAAGAAATACTTAGAGCTTCTGGTAAAATGAGCAAGGAAAAAACAGGTGCACTTATGCTAATAGAGAGGGAAGTGCCACTTGGAGATTTTGAGAGAACGGGCATACCCATTGATGCGTTGGTTACAAGCCAGTTAATAATAAATATTTTTGAACACAACACACCATTGCATGATGGAGCTGTAATTATAAAGAATAACCGCATTGCAGCAGCAACTTGTTTTCTTCCTCTTACAGACAGCAATGATGTAAGCATGGAATTAGGCACAAGGCATAGGGCGGGCATAGGTGCAAGCGAGGTATCTGATGCGTATGTTATTATTGTTTCTGAAGAAACAGGAGCAATTTCCCTTGCAAGAGGTGGTGTACTCTATCGCAACATAAGTATAGATACCCTTAGAAGTATGCTTTCACAGAGCAACAAAACCATAAAAAAGAAAAAAATAGTACTGTGGAAGGGTAGGCATGCCAATGAATAAGTTTAAGCAGATACTAATGAAAGATTTTGGCTGGAAGCTTTTAAGCCTGGTTATTGCCATATGTCTTTGGTTTATTGTTATAAATATAGAGGACCCTGTGGAAACTCGAAATTTTTCGGTAACACTGGAAATACGCAATGATTCCGTTGTAACTGACCGAGGACAGACTATTTCTAATTATGACCAAATATATGGTAAAAAAATCTCTATTAGGGTACGTGGGCAAAGAATTGCCTTGGATAGACTCTATCAAAACAGAGGTGACATACAGGCATATATAGATTTAAGCACAATAGAGGAAAGCCCCGGATATGGTGAAGCTATAACGGCTATGGTAATAGTAAAGCTTCCATCTACCTTAAGTGACAGCTATGAAATAGAGGGAAAGACACCTGGAACAATAAACCTTATAATAGAAAACCGAGTTACGGCTGAAAAAACAATAGTGCTTGATATTCAAGGCAATGCGGAAACTAACTATACTTTGACAGAGCCAGAGCTTACCCCTCAAACTGTTACTGTATCTGGGTCACAAACTACTGTAGATTCTGTGGACACAGTAAAAGCATCTGTTATCCTTGAAAGCATTAAAGAGGACAGTCACTATACGGCAACGCTTGTGGCTTATGATGTAAACGGAGTTAAGGTTAATGGCGTAACTTTAAGCACTAAAACTATAGATGTGTATATTCCTGTTAAAATGAGCAAAAAAGTTAAGATTGATTATAAATCAACAGGTACGCCTGAAGCTGGTTATGTGCTGGGAGGTTTGACGTGCAACCCTGAATATGTTTATGTTTTGGGTGATGAAAAGGTGCTTAAAAACATTGATAAAATAGAACTTCCGCCCATTAATATTGATGGCAAGCAAACCGATACAAACATGGCATTTAGTATAAAAAATTATATTGGTGATGGCGTAAAGCTAAAAAATGGAACAAGTGATAAGGCAGTTGTTACTGCAAATATAGTTAAAGAAAGTACAAAAACCGTTACCCTAAAAGCAGACAATATTTCATTTAAAATTGAACTTGCGGATGGATTGGTTGCAGAGGTTGCACCAGCAGATATATCTTTTGATGTGCGAGGAACTAAAGATTTAATAGATGCCCTTACAAATGAACAAGTAAGTGCAAGTCTTACAGTAACTAATGTGGGTGCAGGACAATATACCATGCCACTGGAGGTTATCCTTCCAGATGGAATTAATTTAGTTGATTCAGATATACCTGTTGTTTCTGTTAAGGTGACGGCAGATGAAACCCAAGCACCTGCAAATGATGAACCCCAAAATTAGTTATAAGGCTTATTAAAGCAGTTAGGATAGAAAAAAGGAGAAGTGACTAATACCACTTCTCCTTTTTATTTTATTTATAAACTAAAGCACTATTTTTTTGCTTGTATAGCCTTATCTTTTGCCATAACAGCATCAAACGCTTTTACTATGGTGGACTCAAAACCGTTGTCCTCTAGGGCATAAATTCCTTCTATTGTTGTTCCTCCTGGAGAGCAAACCTGGTCAACCAATTCCCATGGATGCTCGCTGCTTTCAAGTACCATTTTTGCACTGCCTAAAACGGTGTTTGCTGCAATTTCCAATGCTTGTTTTTTTGGCATACCTGCACGTTGTGCTGCCCTTGCAAGCACATCAATGTAAAGGTATGCAAAAGCTGGTGAACTGCCTGCAATTACACCAAATATGCTGAACATTGTTTCAGGTATTTTTGTAACACTGCCAACAGTTGCAAACAATTTTTCCACAATTTGCTCTTGTTCTGTTGTTACAAGGGTATTAGGACAGTACCCACTGGTTGACATAAGTACCTTTGCATTTATGTTTGGCATAACACGTACAATTGAATTGTCAGCACCTAAACCAGCCTCAAGATATTCAATGGTTTTGCCAACAGCAATGGATATTATAAGGGGCTTTTTATTGCCAATGTCAGTTTTTATAGTACCAATAATATTATCTAAAACCTGTGGCTTAACAGAAAGTATAATTACATCAACACTTTCAATAAGCTCTTTTTGACTTCCAGCCACGGTTACTCCACATTCTACCTTTAGGGCATCCGCCTTTTGCTGGCTTTTATTAAAAACAGTTATATCACTGCTATTTATTCCGCTTTTAACCATTCCCTTTATTATTGCACTTGCCATGTTGCCGGCACCTATAAATCCATAGTTCATACTAGTTTCCTCCTTGACAAACAGGTATTTTATCTTAATATCACAATAAAGTAGATTTTATCATTTTCGGATAAGTTTATCAATACTAATAAAAGAATAAGTTTTTTAGTTCATGCAATCCTTATGTTTTATAAAGTTTAAGTATGAATCAATTTATATCTTATTTTACAGTGATTTTTACATATTTTGTATCACTATATAATCAGCTATGAGTTGCGGTCTTTATTGCATAAAACCGTACGATATGATAGAATTTAGGGAGCTTTATTTTTGCCTAATAGCAAATAACGAGGATGTGTGTTGGCTTGCCGCTAACTGGCTTATTAAAGACTATAGGTTTGCGTATGCAGCCTTACAAATTTAAGGGGATAAAGGAGTTGTTTAAAGATGAGTAGTAACTGCAATTGTGCCCAGCAAGCGTTTGCGGAGCTTGAAAAAGTAGGTATTGATGCAACATTGCTTGAGCCTGTTTTTGACAAGTACGGAAAAATTGAGGGAAGTTTAATTACAATTTTGCAGCACGCACAGGATATTTACGGGTATCTTCCAATTGTGCTGCTTAATTACATCGCTATAAAGACGGGCATTAAACCTGCAAAGGTACTTGGTGTAGCAACATTTTATGCACAATTCAGGCTGGAGCCTGTTGGCAAGTATCTTATTATGCTTTGTCAGGGTACTGCCTGTCATGTAAACGGTTCTGTTGATATTGAAACTGCAGTTTGTGAGGAACTTAATATTAAAGAGGGTGAAACTACACCTGATGGACTTTTTACACTGAACAATGTTGCCTGTCTTGGCTGTTGCTCCCTTTCACCTGTAATGATGATTAACGGCGAAACTTATGGAACATTAACTCCTACAAAGGCAAAGGAAATTATTGCCGAAATTAAAGCAAAGGAGGCTGAGTAACTATGAAAATGATAGTTGGCAAGGGAAGTTGCGGTATTGCAGCAGGTGCAAACAAGGTTAGTGCAGCCGCAGAGGAATATATTGCTGAAAAAGGCATAACCCTTCCTGTAAGTGTTGCAGGGTGTATTGGTATGTGCTACCTTGAGCCTATTGTTGATGTAATTGACGATAATGGTGAAAAGACCACTTACATTAAGGTTACAACTGAAACAATTAAAGAAATTATTGATGCCGTTTGCAATGGCAAAAAGGCTGAACAATATATTATAAGCCCAGAGGACAAGGCAATTTTAGATAAGCAGACAAGAATTGCCCTTAGAAACTGCGGTATTATTGACCCTGAAAATATTGAAGAATATATTTCTAGTGGCGGTTACAAGGCCCTTGAAAAATGTATTAAAAGCATGACTCAGGATGAAGTTATAGAAGAAATTAAAGTGTCGGGTCTTGCAGGTCGTGGCGGTGCTGGGTTCCCTACATGGTTTAAGTGGACTGCTGCAAAAAATGCACAAGGCACTAAAAAATATACTATCTGTAATGCCGATGAGGGTGACCCTGGTGCATTTATGGATAGAGCTGTTATTGAGGGCGACCCTCATGCAGTTATTGAAGGTATGCTTATAGGTGCATATGCAATGGGCAGTGATGACGGAATTGTATATGTGCGTGCAGAATATCCCTTGGCAATTGTTCGTCTTAACAATGCTATTGAACAGGCAAGGGCTAAGGGCTTCCTTGGAAAAAATATTATGGGCAGTAATTTCAGCTTTGACCTTAGAATTAAAGCTGGAGCTGGTGCTTTTGTTTGCGGTGAGGAAACAGCACTTATTGCTTCCTTAGAGGGCGAAAGAGGTATGCCACGTCTTAAACCTCCTTTTCCAGCACAAAAGGGCTTTTGGCAGAAACCATCAAACATTAATAACGTAGAAACCTATGCAAATGTACCTTGGATTTTAACTAATGGTGGCGATAAATTCTGTGCTATGGGTACTGAAAACAGCAAAGGCACAAAGGTTTTTGCACTTACAGGAAAAATTAAAAAAGGCGGTCTTGTGGAAATTCCCATGGGTGCTAAGGTTGGCGACATTATTTATGGCGTTGGCGGTGGCATTAAAGATGGAAAAGCATTTAAGGCTGTGCAGATGGGTGGACCATCAGGTGGTTGTGTTCCAGCGGAGCTTATTGACACAATTATCGACTACAAATCCCTTGCAGCTACAGGAGCAATTATGGGTTCCGGCGGTATGGTTGTTATGGATGAAACAACGTGTATGGTTGACATGGCTCGCTTTTTCTTAGACTTCACCTGCAAGGAAAGCTGTGGTAAATGTATTCATTGTCGTGTAGGCACAAAGCGTATGCTTGAAATACTTACAAGAATTACAGAGGGCAAGGGCAAGGACGGCGATATTGAATTGCTTGAAAATCTTGCAAATCAAATTAAAGCATCTTCCCTTTGCGGTTTGGGTCAAACTGCACCTAACCCTGTACTTACAACAATTCGTTACTTCAGAAATGAGTATGAAGACCATATTTATAACAAAAAATGTACAGCAAAGCAGTGCAAGGCTCTTATTTCCTATGAAATTGATGCTGAAAAGTGCATAGGCTGTACAATGTGTGCACGGAATTGCCCTGTTGGTGCAATAACAGGAAAGGTTAAGGAAACACACGTAATAGACAAAGAACTTTGCATTAAATGCGGAAAATGTGTTACTAGCTGTAAATTTGGTGCAGTAAAAA
The DNA here is from genome assembly GCA_003543235.1 of Lachnospiraceae bacterium. GTDB lineage: Bacteria > Bacillota > Clostridia > Lachnospirales > Anaerotignaceae > UBA8514. The sequence continues at coordinate 35,718 of DPJA01000017.1, read as the reverse complement.
TATACTAAGAGGGGGGATTTTAAGTGGCTAAATTAAGATTGAATATTAATGGCATGGAGGTTTGCGGATACGACGGACAGACTGTGCTTGATGTAGCGAAGGAAAACGGCATTGAAATACCTACCCTTTGTTATGATGAAAGAGTAGCAATTTACGGTGCTTGTGGACTTTGTGTGGTTGAACAAGAGGGCAACCCTAAGTTACTGCGTTCTTGTGCAACAACAATTTCTGAGGGAATGGTAATTAACACAAATACACAAAAGGTTAAGGAAAGCAGAAAAACTGCCCTTGAGTTGCTTTTAAGTGACCATACAGGCGACTGCCGTCCGCCTTGTTCCCTTGCATGTCCTGCTGGTACAGACTGTCAAGGATATGTTGGCATGGTAGCAAACGGAGAATTTAAAGAGGCTGTTAAAATTGTTAAGGATATTTATCCATTACCATCATCAATTGGTCGTGTTTGTCCTCATCCATGCGAAACAGCCTGTAGAAGACAAATGGTTGAAGAACCTATTTCCATTGCCTTTATTAAAAGCTTTATAGGCGACAAAGACTTGGCAAGTGACAAGCCTTATATGCCAGAAGTTGCAGCTTGCACAGGTCACAACGTGGCAGTTATAGGTGGTGGGCCTGCTGGTTTAACGGCGGCTTATCAGCTTAGAAGAAAAGGCCATGAAGTAACAATTTATGACGCAATGCCAAAAATGGGCGGTATGCTTCGCTACGGTATTCCTGAATATCGTCTGCCAAAGGCTGTTTTACAGCAGGAAATAGACCTTATTGAGGGCATGGGCGTTAAAATGCTTAATAACATAAAAATAGGCAATGACGTAACTTTTAGCCATCTTACAGAAACTTATGATGCAGTTCTTATTGCAGTTGGAGCATGGGAAAGCATTAAAATGGGTGTTAAAGGCGAGGACAATGCAAATGTTCACGGCGGTATAGATTTTCTTAGAAAAGTATCCCTTAACGAGGAAATAGTTGTTGGTCAAGAGGTTGCTATTGTTGGCGGCGGTAACACAGCTATGGATGCGTGCCGTGTGGCTGTTCGCTTGGGTGCAAAAAAAGTTTACTGTGTATACAGAAGAACAAAAGCAGAAATGCCAGCTGAGGAAATTGAGATTAAAGAAGCCGAGGAAGAGGGCGTAATCTTTAAATACCTTACAAACCCAACGGATATTGTTGCTAATGAAGACGGAAGCATTAAGTTCGTTAAATTGCAGAAAATGGAGCTTGGTGAGCCTGATGCTAGTGGCAGAAGAAGTCCTGTTCCTATTGAGGGTGAAACAGAAGATTTGCAGGTAAGTGCAGTTATAATGGCACTTGGTCAAAAGCTTGACCCTAAAGGTCTTGAGGGCGTTGAACTTACAAGAAAAGGAACAATTTCTTCCGATGAAACAACCTTTAGAACAAATATTGAAAATGTATTTGCTGTAGGTGACGCAACCAATAAGGGTGCGGGCATTGCCATTGCTGCAATTGGCGAGGCACAAAAGGCAGCAAATGTAATTGATAGCTACCTTAAAGGTGCTGAGGTTGCCTACAAAAAGCCATATTTAGTTGAAAGAAAAGACCTTACAGAGGCGGATTTTGCTGATAGAGAAAAAGCTCCACGTCAGTGCATGAGCCATATTTCTCCTTCTGCAAGAAAAGATAATTTCCACGAAGTTAACAATGGCTTTACAGATGAAGAAGCAGTTGCAGAGGCAAGCAGATGCCTTGAGTGTGGCTGCCATGATTACTTTGAGTGTAAGCTTATTAAATATGCAAATGAAGCCGAGGTAGAGCCAGAAAAATATGAAGGTGAAAGCCATAACAGAAAGGTTGACAACAGCCATCCGTTTATTGACAGAAACCCTGACAAATGTATTCTTTGCGGACTTTGCGTAAGGGTTTGCGACGAAATGATGGGCAGAACAGCCCTTGGTCTTGTTGACCGTGGCTTTGATTCTATTGTTAAACCAGCTCTGGACCTTCCACTTAAAGAAACCGATTGCATAAGCTGTGGTCAGTGCATAAACCTTTGCCCTACAGGTGCATTGGGCGAAAAAACTGTGAATACAAAACGTATTCCACTTGAAACAAAGTGTACCGACACAACGTGTTCTTTCTGTAGTGTTGGCTGTAAAACAACATTGCAGACGAAGGGTGGACTTATTGTGAAAAGTACACCTGATGAAGCAGAAAAAGCCGCACTTTGCGTTAAAGGCAGGTTTGGTTTTAGTGAGCTTACAGGCAGTGGCAGAATTACATCACCACTTATTAAAAAAGACGGCGTACTTACTTCTGTTTCATGGGAAGAGGCAAACTTGTATGTTGCAAAAAAACTTCAGAGTGTTTCTGTACGTTATGGCAGTGATGCAGTTGCTGTTTCCGTTTCAGACAAATTAACAAATGAAGAAATTTATGTGGCAAAGAAATATGCCAACGATTGTTTAAAAACACCAACTGTTTTCTGCTATGGCATGAACAAAAGCGGCGTTGAAGAGGTAACTGGCTTTGATGGCTCGACAAGCAAGCTGGAGGAGCTTCTTTCAACAGAGGTGATTGTACTTGTTGGAACAGATATAATGAAAGAACACGCAGTTCTTGGTGTTAAAATACGTCAGGCAGCAGCAAGAGGAGCAAAGGTTATTGTTGTTTCCAACAAGCCAGATTCTCAAGAGGCACAGGAATCATCACTTTATATCAATGCAGACAATACATCAGCTCTTAAGGCTATACTTAAAGCCCTTACAGAGGCAGGTGCAACAGCTAATGGCATTGATAAATTTAAGGAAAGCCTTAACAATACAGTTGTAACAGAAGAAGCAAAACAGGCGGCTGGTATGCTTATGAAAGCAAAAAAAGTAATGGTTGTTGTTGACCAGTTTAATGTGAAAGCAGAAGCGGCTAAGGCTGCAGCTGATATTGCTGTTTTAAGCGGAGAAATTGGCTCTCCACGCAACGGAATTATTCAGATTAAGACAAACGCAAACAGTCAGGGGCTTTGTGACCTTGGTGTTGCACCTCTTTGCTTAACAAAGGATAAGCTTACAGATGGCAGTGTTAAAGCAATGCTTATTTTAGGTGAGGACGTAGGGGAGTTTGATGCAGGCGAATTTGAGTTCGTTGCTGTAGCAGATATGTACCTTACAGAAACAGCAAAAAAAGCAGATGCCGTACTTCCTTTAGTTTCTCTTGCAGAAAGCACAGGGACAATTACAAGCTGTGATTCAACTACAAGTGCTGTAACAGCAGCTATACCTCCACTTTCTAAAACAAATCTTGAAGTAATTAAGGGAATTGCCAACGCAATGAAAGTAAGCCTTGATTATTCAGACGAAAAGGCAGTGGCACAGGAAATGACAGAAAAGCAGGCAGTTAAGAAACTATCATTAAATATAGAGCTTAAGGCTGTGGAAGATACAGAAATTTATCTTGAAAGAATAAACACAAACTATGCCTACGAAGCTTTTAAAAAGCTTATGTTAAAAGAGGGTATTAACTAAAAAGAGTAGGCGGTTATGTTTAAAGTTATTTTAGACATAACCGCCTTTTAAGTGAATATTTATACGATAATTATGTGTTTATAACAGTTGATGTTGTAATTTTTATACAAGCTGAATAAAAAGGAAGTATAAAAATGACAAATAATAAAGAAAGGATGAATTGGCATGGATTTCGATTTTTCATATGTTGATATTGCATTTAAAAACGGTAACGTAATAACTGTTAATGATAAAGATGAGCTTGCTCAGGCAGTTGGTATTAAGGGAAACAAAATAGTTTTTGTTGGCACTAACGAAGATTTGGATAAGATTGTGGACAATAATACAAGGGTTATAGACCTTAAGGGCAGGGCAATTACACCAGGCTTTATAGATTGTCACTTCCACCCAATTCTTTACGGATTTATGAATGGTGCAATTATTGATATTACATACCCCAAGTGCAAATCCATTGTGGAGATTAAAGAAGTAATTAAAAAGGCTGTAGCTCAAACTGAAGATGGTGGATGGATAAAACTTTGGGGTTATGACCAGAATAAGCTAGAGGAAAAACGCCACGTAACCCTTTATGACCTTGATGAGGTGGCACCACAAAACCCTGTTCAGTGTATGCGTGCCTGTGGACACATTGGTGTTTACAACACACTTGGTCTTGCTGCTGGCGGGATAAACAGCCCGGAAGATGCCAAAAAGTTCGGCAAGGATGAGGTTGTGATTGAAAATGGAAAGCTTAACGGAATGACAAAGGATTCCACAAATTTCTTCCTGTGGAGCAAGGTGCAATATACTGAGGAAGAAATGTGGACGGCACTTAGACGAAGCAACCAGCTTTTGCTTGAAAGTGGAGTAACCTCTATACACGACCCAGGTGAGTGCGATGCCCCAGCCTACAGCATTATGTACAAGGCATCAAAAGACGGAAGCTTTAAGCCACGTCAGTTTATGATGCTGCATTCGATTTTTGGAAAACCATTTTCCATTGAAGATAACAAGCGGTTTATTGAAAATGGATTTCATACAGGTTTGGGCGATGAAAAGTTCAGAATTGGCTCTTCTAAATTTATGATAGATGGAGGGACAAGTGGCCCAAGTTGTGCAACACGACAGCCCTATAGCCATGATTCAACCTTAACGGGCATAATAGCATGGGAGAGGGAGGAAACTGCCAAATATATTGAATATATAAACGACCATGATTGTCAGGCAACAGCCCATGCGGTTGGGGATTTGGCAGTGGAATATATGGTGGAAGGCTACGAAAAAGCTCTTAAAAAGCATCCACGGAAGCCACAGGAACACAGACATAGAATTGAACATTGTGCAATAACCGATGAGGATTTAGTCAACAGAATGGCAAAAATGGGCATTATTCCTGTTTCTAATACGCATTTTATGACTATTAATGGCAGTGACTATTGCAAATATTACGGTGACAGAATTGAGCATTTCTTTGCAATGAGAAGTTATTTGGACGCAGGCATAAGACCAGTTATCGGTTGTGATGCTCCTACTGCAACACAGGAAGTTACCCGTGGACTTGACGGTGCGGTAAACAGAATAGACAGAAGAACAGGTGAGGTTTGTGGTGCAAGCCAAAAAATTTCAATGCTGGAAGCAATACGATGCTATACTTTAAACGGTGCGTATGCTAGTTTTGAGGACGATATAAAAGGCAGTATAGAGGTTGGAAAGCTTGCAGATTTAGTTGTTTTTAATGAAGATATATTGGAAATAGATCCTATCAACATAATAGAAAGCAAAATAGATTATACAATGATTGATGGTGAAATTTGCTATGAACGTGAACCACAAGCATAGGAAGTATTATTTAGTAAAAAATGAGTAAACAATGAGTAAACAAGTATTGTACTTAGGCATTTGGGGTAGTATAATCAAGTTTAAATTGATTTGACTATTACAAAAGCTTTAAGGGGGAAAGAATATATGACAAAAAAAGCACTTTTTGTATTTAACCCTTGCTCAGGAAAGGGCACTATAAAAACAAAATTGTTTGATATTATAGATATACTTTCGGCGGTTGGATACGAGGTGACAGCTTGTCCAACGCAAAAAAGATTGGATGGGTATGAAATTGTACAAAAAAAGGGTGAATCTTATAGCCTATTGGTGGTAAGCGGCGGAGATGGAACACTTAACGAATGTATAAAGGGACTGCTGCAAATACCTGAAGATAAAAGACCTACTGTAGGTTATATTCCAACAGGGAGCACAAATGATTTTGCGTGCAGTTTAAAAATATCCAAAAAGCCCATAGTTGCAGTTGGCAATATAGTTAATGGCAAGGAATTTAAGTGTGATGTTGGTCGGTTTAACGAAAGCTGTTTTGTATATATTGCGGCATTTGGTGCATTTACAGAGGTAGCCTATGGTACGCCTCAGCAGGTGAAAAATTACTTGGGGCATATGGCATATATACTAGAGGGGATTAAGCGTTTATCCAATATAAAAAGCTATTACCTTGACATAGAGTATGACGGAGTTCAGGTAAGCGGAGATTTTATTTACGGCATGGTTTCAAATTCCACGTTTGTTGGCGGAGTAAGAAGTTACCGAAACCATGATGTAGACTTTAGTGACGGTCTTTTTGAATGCGTGCTTATACGTGAGCCTGAAAATGCCATTGAGATGCAGGTGATGGTTACTGGTCTTTTAATGCAAGATTTTTCATCTAAGGGATTTTACACTTTTAAAGCATCACGGATTAATATACAGTCTAAAGAAAAATTATCGTGGACGCTGGACGGAGAGTATGGTGGGGACCATATTAATGTAGAAATAGAAAATTTGCATAAAGCAATGACTATTATGTTAGGGGATAAAAGACCACAGAATATAGATAAAGTTGCTGAGCTGCTATAAAGTTTGAAAAATTTAAAAAAATGTTTGACAACTATAGGCGTTTTATGATATGCTATTGCTTGCAGTAGGTTATGAAGTGCTTATGGAGAAGTACTCAAGTGGCTGAAGAGGTGCCCCTGCTAAGGGTATAGGTCGTTAACGCGGCGCGAGGGTTCAAATCCCTCCTTCTCCGTTACATCAAAGCCCCGAAAACATTAGGTTTTCGGGGCTTTTTTCTGTGCTTTTTATGGTTTAACCCTTAACTTTACTCTTTACAGATTATAAAGGGTAAAGTTTTTTATCTCCAGTGCGGAAATGTGGTAAATACAAATTTTGAAAATATGTCGGAACTCCATACAATAACTTTTCCAGTTTCCTGTGGTATATAGACAAAATCTCCTGGTTCAAAGAAAAAACTCTCTGAAGTTGCTTTATCTGTAAGTGTAATCTTTCCCTCCAGACAATAGCAGGTGGCACCATCATTATCATAATCAAATTCTACGCCAACGGATGGTTCCAAGTCTACCATACCAAAGGTGAACGGACATTCTTCTGCTTTTGCAAACACATCCTGAATACTGATTTTATTGCCCTCTCCTACATCTTCCAAAAGTTCCGGTTTTACTTCGCTTTTTTTAACCAACATTAAATTCTTCATATTCTCGTTCTCCTATTCGTTCTCATACCAACCTAAAACACCAGGTGTTAAATTAATATTGATTTGTTTTACTTCCTGATACTCTTCTAATCCACGAACGCCTAATTCTCGTCCGATACCACTCATTTTGTATCCACCCCATGGTGCTTCATTAAAAGTAGGATTGTAGCAGTTCATCCAAGTAATTCCAGCTCGTAACTCTGCGATTACATTATGTCCCTTTGCCAAATCCGAAGTAAATACTGCACCAGCAAGACCATATACTGTATCATTTGCCATGTCGATTGCTTCTTCTACTGTTTCAAACGTCTGCACTGTTACAACTGGCCCAAAAATCTCTTCTCTTACAATTTTCATATCCGCTGTGCAATTATCAAAAATGGTTGGACAAATAAAAAATCCATCTGCACATTCGCCTTCGGTGTATCTTTTACCACCGCAGACTAACGTGGCTCCTTCCTCAATACCCGACTGAATATAACCAAGTATTTTTTCCATATCCTTTTCCCCAATAACGGGCCCAATATCATAATTATTAACAGGATTTCCAATTGTCATGGCTTCTGCTTTTCTCTTTAGTTTCTCAACAAAAGTATCATGAATAGATTTTTCAATAATAATTCTTGAACCTGCCGAGCAAACCTGACCTGCATTGAAAAAAATTCCAATCATTGCCCATTCAACAGCACCGTCAATATCAGCATCTGCAAAAATAATATTTGGAGATTTCCCTCCAAGCTCAAGACCAATTTTCTTAACATTTACAGAAGCATTCTTCATCAAAAGTTGACCTACTTTGGTACTTCCTGTGAAAGCAATCATATCAACATCTGGACTAAGGCTCATTTCTGTTCCTACTTCTGCATCACCTTGTAAGAGGTTACATACTCCCTTTGGCATTCCGCACTCTTCAAAAATCTCAAACAAGCGAATTGTCGAAAGAGGTGCTTTGGGGCTTGGTTTAAACACAACCGAATTGCCTGCTGCCAATGCAGGTGCCAACTTCCAAACGGACATTAGCATAGGGAAGTTCCACGGCGTAATCTGAGCACATACACCAATGGGTTCATGTACAGCATAGCTTCTCATCTTTCCAAATCCGCTATTAACATCATACACTCCTCCATAGGGAGCTTTGATTAGCCCTGCATAATAGCGGAAGCAATGAGCGGCATCTGAAATATCTCCTTCTGCCTCTCTTAATGGCTTTCCATTATCAAGGGTATCTAACATCGCTAATTCATCTGCATTTTCATCAATCTTTTCTGCAATTTTTAGTAATACCATACTTCTGGACTGTGAATCCATGTCACGCCACTCACGAGTTACGTAAAAAGACTTTTTGGCAGCTGCGATTGCTTTTTTCGTATCTTCAATGCTACTTTCATAAACCTGCTCAAACACTTTACCGGTAGCAGGATTGATAATATCCAGAATTTTGTCTTTGCTTCCTTCTAACCACTCACCATCAATAAACATTTTTTTAACCATTTGAAACCTCCTTCACTTATATGAGATTATTCCAAGGGGACAAGTCTACACCTTCAATTTCCCCAAATATCATCTGACTTTCTGACTTCATAATTGTTGCGTCGGTAACCTTCCAAGAAAGATACACGATGTCGTCTACCTTCATGCTTTCTTCTCCGCACAACCTTGACACGGTAATTTCTTTATTATTCATCAGGCGAACGAGATACTTCGTCGTAGCACCAGAAAAGATTTCTTCTACTATCTTACCAGGAATTTCAAATCCAACTTCGGCTTCCTTACTGCATTTCACCATATCCGGCCGAATTGACAGATTGATGAGTTCTCCATCGCTGAAATTTTCTGCTATATCAATGAGTGCTTTTCCAAACTCCATCTGTATGGTAGAAGTGCCTTTTTCATCTATGGAAACCATACCTTCCATTACATTGGTTTCACCGATAAACTGTGCCACAAATTGAGATTTTGGTTTGGAATAGATTTCTTCCGGTGTTCCAATCTGCTCTATAATTCCGTTATTCATTACCGCAATTCGGTCACTCATTACAATTGCTTCTTCTTGGTCATGGGTAACAAAAACAAAGGTTGTTTGCAACGCCTTTTGCAGACGTCTTAATTCAAAACGCATTTCTTTTCTTAATTTCAAATCCAAAGCTGTTAAAGGCTCATCCAGCAAAACCACGGGAGCCTCATTTACAATTGCCCTTGCAATGGATACCCTCTGTCTTTGACCACCTGACATTTGATTTGGCATACGGTCTTCAAAACCCTTTAACTGCACAAGTTCTATAATGTCATCTACTTTTTTCTTTATTTCTTTTTTACTCATCCATTTTGCACGCAGTCCATACTCAATGTTTTTTCTAACATTCATATGCGGGAATAAAGCATAATTTTGAAAAATTGTATTCAGATTTCTTTTATATGGTTCTAGTGCATCAATCCGTTTATCATCCAGATATATTTCCCCAGCATCTAGTTGCTCCAAGCCGGCAATTAATCTAAGAATGGTTGTTTTTCCACATCCCGATGGACCTAATAAGGATATAAATTCTCCTGGATATATTTCAAAATCCAGATTTTTTACCACATGGTTTTTCCCATAGAACTTATTAATGTTGCGTAAGGTAATTCCACCCTGTATACTCATGAATCATCCTTCTTTCTTACTTGAAGTTTTTTCATTAAAGACTCTTTTTCCCACGCTCTCCCGTACGAATTCTCATACAGTCACTTATATCCGAGATAAAGACCTTTCCGTCCCCAGCAGTTCCTGAGGAGATTTCCGAATGAACAATGGCAAGAATGTTATCAACCTCATCATCCTGAACCACAACCACGGCATGAATTTTTGGTATTAGATTCATTCCGGATACTTTAAGCCCTTTGATGCTATCCACATCCATAAGCCCTTTTTGGTTTCCACAGCCAACAACACTGGTTACTGTAATTCCTCCTATTTCCAATTCGTTTAGAATTATTTTTAACTTTTCAAGTTTATCTGGACGAATAATTATTTCTAATTTTTTCATTGCTTAACCCACCTTTCTTTATATTCCGCTTACCTTATCCGCATCAAAGGTAAGACCAACGACGCTTCCTTTATTCATTGGTTCTTTTTGTAAAATATATAATACCTGCCCATTGGCAGCTTGAACACCGATTCTATAGTTCTCGCCCATAAAGACATTTTCAACGATTTGACCCTTTAATCCATCCTTATCTGGAGGGCATACCTTTAAATTCTCTGGTCGTACAGATAACAACTTCATTTTTTTCTCTTGCTTTTCCACTGGATAAGCACGCCCCTGAATTTTAAAATATGCTTGATTTTCCTCGTCACAATATTCGCCGTCAATTAAATTTGTTTCGCCCAAAAATTCTGTCACAAATTTTGATGCCGGTTTCTGATACACAGTTTTTGCTTTATCACACTGTTCAATCTTTCCTGCATTCATTACCACAATTCGGTCTGAAATGGTTAATGCTTCTTCTTGGTCGTGTGTAACATATATGTACGTTGTTCCTAGCTTCTTCTGTAAGCGTTTTAATTCAATCTGCATCTTCTTCCTAAGTCCTAAATCCAGTGCCCCAAGTGGTTCATCCAGCAGTAAAACTTTTGGTCTATTAACCAGACTTCTTGCAATGGCTACTCGCTGCTGCTGGCCTCCAGAAAGTTGCAAGGGTTTCCGATTCGCAAGTACCTCCAAGCTGGTTAGTGCTAGCATTTCATCAACTCGTTCATTTAGTTCTTTCAAAGGTACCTTTTTAATTTTCATTCCGTAGCCAATGTTATCTCTTACGGATAAATGCGGAAACAAAGCATAGCTTTGAAAAACGGTATTAATATTTCTTTTGTTTGCAGGTATTGTAATAAGATTCTCTCCGTCCAATAAGATTTCCCCTTCAGTCGGATATTCAAACCCCGCAAGAATTCGCAATATGGTTGTTTTTCCACAACCCGAAGGTCCAAGAAGTGTCAGAAATTCACCGTCAAAAACATCAAGGGAAATGGACTTAATTATTTCGTTTTCACCAAAGCTCTTTTTCAAATTCTTTATTTCAATTAATTTTTTATCCATTTATGCCTCCTCTCTGGAAATCTTATTGGAAATAAGAATAACCGCTACTGACGCAACAAGAATAATGGTACAAATTGCATTAATTTCAGGAGTAAAGCCGTTTCTTGTCATTCCGTAAATCTGAATTGGTAATGTTGTAAATACTCCGTTCAGGAAAAATGTAACTGGAATTTCATCAATGGATAAGGTTACGGATAATAGGGCCGCACCAATGATTGCTGTTTTTATATTGGGTAAAATGACATAAAAAAATGTTTGTATCCCAGTCCCTCCAAGATCCGTAGAAGCCTCTTCAATATTTCGGTCTAGTTGCCTAAGTCTTGTGTATATCTGTGGAAATACAGTTCCCAGCAGGAATGTGGTATGCCCTAATATTACTGCCAGAACACCCTGAATTATCCCTACCATTTGTAAAAAAGAAAGAATAGAGATACCAGTAATTATTCCCGGTAACATCATGGGTATAATTACCACCTTTTCTAAGAATTTTTTCCACCGAAACTTAAGTTTATAGACCCCATATGCACTTGGCACGCCAATTACAATTGCCAGTGTTGTTGCTATTACAGCAACCTCAATTGAATTAGTCAAAGCGGTAATTAATGCTTCATTATGAAACATTACCACATACCATTTCAGTGTTAATCCACTCATGGGAAAGCTACTGATTGAGGAAGAATTAAAGGAATATAAAACAACCACTATAATAGGTAGATATAAAAACAACAATACAGCTACTGCCAATATTGCTACAATAATTGTGCTACCTGATTTTTTCTTTGACATATTATCTACCTCCCTGCTTCTTCCAATTTTGAAAAGTGTTTTTCAAGTTTTCCAAGTATTGTAATAATCATCAAAACAACTAAAAAAATGATAATTGCTATGGCTGCTCCATATGGCCAGTTATTGGAAGTACCAAATTGCATTTGTACAATATTTGAGATTTTTGTACTACTTGTTGGTCCTCCCAACAGGTTAGGTGCCAGGAAATCTCCCATGGATAATGCAAGAGCATATGTTCCGCCTGTTAACACACCAGGTATAGACAATGGAAGCAACACCTTAATAAACGTTCTTATTCTTCCACAGCCTAAATCCTTTGATGCTTCAATTAGATTTTTTGGGATTTGCTCCATTGCTGTATACATTGGCATCAGAACAAATGGAGTATAAATATGCACCATAGCAATAATTACAGAACCATTACTGTATAAAAATGCGTCAATCGGTTTTGAAGTTATACCTGACCAGATTAAAAATGAATTAAGCATTCCATTTGTACCAAGTATAATTCTCCAGGAATATGCTCTCATAATGTAACTAACCCACAAAGGAATGATGGCAAGCATATAAAATAATTGCTTGTTTTTTTTGACTTTAAAATTAATAAAATACACAAGGGGAAAACTGATTAGTATAGTACATATCATTACAATTACAGATATTCTAAGTGTATCTAGCAGCACCATAATTGGCTTGTTGCTTCCACTTCCGCTAGTAAAAAACTTAGTATAATTTTCCAGTGTAAATTTATGTTGTACTCCAAATACTCCATTCGTCCAGAAACTATTCACAAACAAGTTAAGGTATGGAATAATCAGAAACAATACTAACCAGATTACCAATGGTGCAATCAGTCCAAACTGAATAAACCGCTTTGTTCCATAAGAATATTTTTTTGTTTTTTCCATATACTCCTCACTCCATCCATTTATCGGGCAGTCAGGTAATCCTGACTGCCCGATTTTTTTATTCAGTTGTCTTTACTGCCGTCCATGTTTCGTTATATGCTTCTCTATCTGGTACAACCGACCAAAAGTTAATCTTGCTAAATAAGGAATCCATATCGTCTACCAGGGCAATTTTCTTTTGTTCCTCTGTCATATAATCAGCAGCTTTGGGGTTTGCTACAGAAAATGTTGTAGAAATTGAAGCAAGTGCTTCTCCTTCGGCTGAAGTAATCCAATCTATCCAAAGAGTTGCCAACTGTTCCTGATTTGTTCCGTTTACAATCATCCATCTGTCAAACCATCCTGTACAGCCTTCTTCCGGAATACACCATTTCATATTCATTCCGGAATCCTGTAAGTTCTTTAAGGTGCTTGGCCAGCCAACTGCAATATCAACTTCGCCATTCTTAAATAAATCTTCTAATTCTCCACCTGCATCCCAATATTTTCTTACATTAGAGTTAAGTTCTGTTAATTTTACCTGTGCATCCGCCAACTGCTCTGCCGTCATATTGTAAAGTGCCTGAGGATCATCCTTTGCAATGCCATCAATTAATCCCATCATATAAATGTTACTAATATCATTATGTAATGCTAATCTTCCCTTATATTTTGCATCCCAAAGCTCTTCCCATGATGTAATACCAGTAGAAAGTACATCTGCATTGTACATTACATAATCCGCTCCCCATAAAAATGGAACTCCATATATTTTTCCGTCCATCTCAACATCTTTTAACTTAAATGCCTCTGGGATATCTGCCCATCCCGAAATATGCTCAAGATCAATTGGTTTTGCTAAATCACCTTGCGTAATTAATCCTGCTGAATCTCCTGAAGGTGATACCAAATCATATACATCTCCGCCTCCCGCTTTTAATTTTGCAATCAAATCATCACTGCTGGTGCAAAATGTTGCGTTAATCTTGCAGTTATACTTCTCTTCAAAAGGCTTTACAAAACTATCATCTGCATACATTTCCCAGGATAACAGATTTAATTCTGCACCGCCAAAGTCGGTCTTGCTCCAATCAATCTCTGTTTTTTTCTCTTGTGAACCTCCACAACCTGTAAATCCTAAAACTGTCATTACTCCAACCATTATTCCTGCTAGTGCCTTTTGCAAAAATATTTTTCTCATAGCATTTCCTCCTTCTAATAGACCCTTTCATGAATAAAAAAAAAGAGGCAAATCTGTTCCCAGATAAACCTCTTCGTTCATTACTACGGCAGTTTTTTTAATTAACCTCATGATAAATCTTATATATAGTATAATGTCAACACGTAATAATATACAAATAATACAATATTTATCTCTTATTTCTCACATATAATACCGCAATAATACATTTTTTTACTTGGTTTTCAGCTCAATATTCCAGCTAAAGCCCTCAAACTATAGATTTTGCAGAATGTTATAGTATGTATAATCATAGCTTTAATGGCTTATTGACTTTTGTTAATCTTTTTTATATAATTTTAAAAAATATCGGAAGCAATTACTTCATCAATTACTGTCTTATTATACGTTCTACTGACACCCCTAATAACAGACCTGAGAAATAAGGAGCTGATACTATGAATCTTGAGAAGCTGACCGTGGGACAAATGGCAAAGTTAAACCACATTTCAGAACAGACATTACGGCTATATGACAGAATGGATGTATTAACTCCACAGACCATCAATGAAGATAACGGTTATCGCTATTATACCATTGGGCAGTCAGCACAGTTAGATACCATACGCTACTATCAGAAAATTGGATTTTCTCTAAACGATATTAAAACCAAACTAATGGTACCCAATATTGATTTAATCAATCATCAGTTACGGCTTCGTTTAAAAGAGCTTACGGAAGAAATAGCACACTTAGAAAAATGTGAGAAAGCAATTGCGAAAAATCTTTCCAACTACAACTATTTTCAATCACTTCCTAAGAATAATTCCACTTTTATAGAATATCTTCCCAAATATCATATCATGGTCTATGATACCGGCGAAAATATGTATGACTTCGATTATAATCATTATGAATATAACTTGCGTCGCTTTAAGAATTATTTGGAGGACATTCACTTTGATGGGTCCCTCTTTGGTAATATTGGAACCATTGTACGGAATGATAGTATTACTAAACACCATCTGGTAAGCACCGAGCTATTTATTATGTCCGACTCTGAAGTCACAAACTATCCCAAAATGGAGACAATTGAAGAGGGAACCTATCTCTCCATGTGCTGTACTAACTTTTCAAAAGAAAAGACCTATTTAAGTACACTATTACATGACGCAAACGTATTGGGACTGTCTGTTTCTGGGGATTATTTCTGCGAGGTCCTCTCAGAATATCCCGATTTAATTTCCAAAAGCCGCTGTTTTTACTATAAAATCAGGATAAAAGTTGCTTTTTAGGCTCAATTAGTAGGTGGGAATCACTGTATAGAGGAAATTGCTTACAGAAAAGGCTATATATCAAAGGAAAAACTTAGTGAATTGGCAGAGCCTATGTTAAAGACGGACCTGGACATGACAGAAGGTATGCCATTGACAATGCCAAGATAACCACAGAATTGGGTTGGAGCCCAACGTATATATAACGGTGAAAAAACAGTTGAAAAAACAATAAATTCAGTGCTTAAGCAGACTTATGCGGATATTGAAATAATAGCTGTTGATGACTTTTCTAAAGACTGCACATATTCTATTTTATGTTCACTTGCTGAAAAGGACAGCCGCATTCATGTTTTCAGAAATGAAAAAAACATAGGTGCTGACAATCCAGAAACAGGGCAATAGCTTAGGCTTTGGTAACATACCGTCTTGGAGAGCGTTCTTGTAACAAGAAAAATGCTATGAAATACCGCTGGGAAATATATTGCAAAAGCGAAGGTCTTGGAATTATTTCAGCCCTATGGAACTTTTCCTTTTATGCTTTAACTGGGATAAAAAATATTTTGAACTTGAAAAATAGAACCTGAAAAGAAATATGAATGGTGTTGAACTGCTTCAAAGTCTATAAAAATGACTTTGAAGCAGTTCATTTTTTATGTTTGCTTTTTATAGGTTTTTATGAATTGGTTAAATTGTTCTCTTACTTTGCGTTCCAAAGGATGCGAATTAAACATATTCCTTTTATACAAAAGTTCCATTCGTGCTGCTCGGATTTCTGCCGATTTACGAGAAACCTCACATATTTTCATAATTTCTTCAGTGGTGTGAATATCTAAAGCGGAAAGCACAGTTGCAGGCATAAGAACATTCCTTGCAAATACATTGGCTTCAAATTCTTGCATATCAGTTTGATTGTCTATTTCGGAGTTACGATAATGCACAGTGCCTATGTCATGATTCAAGACGCCATGCCCAAGTTCGTGAGCCAACGTAAATCTTCTACGATTACGGCTATTAATTTTATCGTTAATATATATCTCTTTTTTACCGCCTGAATATGCTATAAATCCATCTCCTTCCACCACTTCATTTTTAAGCACTTGAGTAATGTTTGTATCGGAGTAAGCT
Organism: Lachnospiraceae bacterium; assembly: GCA_003543235.1. Taxonomy (GTDB): domain Bacteria; phylum Bacillota; class Clostridia; order Lachnospirales; family Anaerotignaceae; genus UBA8514. The sequence goes on along the minus strand of DPJA01000017.1, from coordinate 19,379 downwards.
ATAACCTTTATATCATAAAGGTCGGCTATTACACCAAGGCTTATGGGCAACTTACTTATACCACAGTTTAACAGTACATCCCATGACGTATTTCGTGCTTTCTTATAATTCTCATACATCTTACAATTCCTCCTAAAAAATATATTTATAGGTATCATTGTAAAATTTTGTCGAAATAGTTTCATTATAAAAGTACGAAACAGATTAACCTTATTTAAAATAAATTTCTATCTTGCGAACGGTTTGGGGCTTTGGATGCACTTTCGGCAAAGCTTTCAGCAGCGTTCTTATCAAGTTCGTATATGCCACCTCTAGCAGCTACTTTAACTGCTTGAGAATCTTCCGCCTCTTTATTTGATGCGTTTTTCACAGCCTCCTGAAAAGTGAATTTCGTATAGGACAAAACTGTATCCATTAGGTTTAAAACAGAGGCTGTTTCAATATGAGTTTTTTTGCCGTTAAATTCAATTACTGCCATATCATCATTAATACTAATTTTATATCCTAAAAGTTCCGCCAATGCTTCTATTTTATCAAAAAATGGAGATTGAGTGTTATTAGAAGCACGTTGTGGCTCTTTATTTTGGAGTACTTCATTTCCTATTAAATAATCAACTGATACATTAAAGTAATTTGCAACTTTCAGTATTTTATTTACTGATGGAGAACTCATATCCCATCTGCTTAATGTTCCGTTACCAAAACCTAGCGTTTTTTCTAATGTTGCTAATGTTGTTGAATTTTTTATACATAATTCTTTTATTCTAACCAGTAATGTGATAAAAAGCACCTCCTTAGTGGAAAATACTGCAAAAAAGCTAATAATATGGTTGACTAACTGCGAATTATCTAATATACTGTATATAAGCTAATGTTATATAGACAATTCACATAAAAAACTAAGGGCACTAAAGGAGCAAACTTTAGATACCCTACGTCAACACTAACATTTTTTTGCTTAAACTAAATTGATGATAGAATATTTTCTAATGATTGTCAATAGAAAATTAGCTAATTATATTTATATTTTGCAGGCGAGTGCAAAAATACTGACATAAAAAAAGTTTACAAGGTCTGAAACAAAGGCTAAAGGGATGTGTTTTGCACAGGGCTATTATATTTTAATTACAGGAGGTGAATATATGCTAATTGAAAGAATTAAAACACTTTGTTCACAAAGAAATATTACTATTTCTGAGCTTGAAAGAATTTTAGAGTTTGGAAATGGAACAATCCGCAAGTGGTTGAAATCTCAGCCATCAGCTGACAAAGTTTTAAAAATGGCACAATATTTTGGTGTTTCTTCAGATTATCTCTTCGACGGGAAAGAGATTTTATCAAAAGAAAGTATTGAATTGGCAAATGAGTTTGACAAATTTTCAGAAGAACAAAAGAACTTGATTAGAAGATACATATTGGTTGTTAGAGATAAGGAAGTGAGTTAAAAGGAGGGAAAGGACATGGAAATTACTATAAAGATTACTAGCCAAGATATTTTATTTAACCCCGATATTTTAGAGGCTACAAAAGAATTATGGAGTATGTTGGCTGAGGGCAAAAACCAAGACGAGCCACTGACATATGCACATAATTACAGCGTTGAAGATGTTAGAAAAGCGTTGGGAGATTTCTCTAAAACAAATGGGAGCCAAGCGGCAAAGAAGATATTAAATGCCTTCAAAGCATCTAAAGTGACTGAGCTTTTAGAGAAGGATTATTCCAACGTAATGGATGCAGTAAAGGCGGTGAAATAATGCCTAATGTTCATACAAAATTAAGTGCCTCGGGGGCAATAAAATGGTTGAATTGTTCTGGGTCTATTGCTTTAGAAGCACAAATTCCACAAGATGAAAGGGAATATTTAAAAGAGGAAAAAAATGCACACGCTTTAGGTGAAGCAAAAATACGGTTGAAAATGAAAAAATTTACTAGCGTCAAGTACCACAAGATTATTAATGAACTGGATATAACGGAGGATATGGAAAAATATACTCACCAATACAGTGATTTTGTTATTGAACGGTTTAATGCAGCAAAGGAAATGACACCTGATGCAATTCTTTTATTAGAGCAAAAGATTGATTTTTCCAAATGGGTTGTTGGCGGTTTGGAGATTTGCAATGCAGTAATTATTGCTGAGGGTATGACAGAAATTATTGACTTTAATTACAGCAATGCAGAGGGGGTTGAGGCAGAAAATAATCCACAATTAATGCTTTATGCCGTTGGAATATTAACTGAGTTTGACTACCTTTTCAGTATAAAAAATGTCACGATGACAATTTTTCAGCCATGTATGAACAATATTAGCAGTTGTCAAATGGCTGGAGATGAGTTATTGGAGTGGGCAGACACAGAGGTAATTCCAAAGGCAAAAAAGGCAAATAGCGGTACACTGGAATTTTGTGCGGGCAAACACTGTAATGATGGATTTTGCAAGGCAAGACCTATATGCAGAGCTTACGCAAATGAAAATTTAAAGATAGCCGCATATAATTTTAAACAGCCTGCGTTTTTATCTATTGATGAAATAGGTATAATATTGAAACTGGCTGACAGCCTTTTGAAATGGGTTGCTTTAATAAAGGATTATGCTTTAGACCAAGCTGTAAACTACGGCGTTACATATTCAGGATACAAAGTTGTGGAGGGACGCAGCAACCGTACATGGAATGCAGATGAAAAAACAATTGCAGCACATCTTATTGGAAAAGGTTATAGTGACGATGATATTTGGCCTCGAAAGCTAAAAAGTATTACAGCTATTGAACAGCTTTTAAGTAAAAAAATATTTAAAGAAATTTTAGAGGATTTTGTGGTTAAACCCAAGGGCAAGCCAACTCTGGCAGCTTTTGATGACAAACGTTCGGAAATTAATTTAACTGAAAACCCAAACTAAAGCTTTGATGAATTAAATTTTAGGCTGGATACAAATATGCGGAATTTTTAGGAGGGCGAAAGGAGTTGCCAAACAAAAAAGATATAATTTTGGATGAATATAATATTTCAAAATACAGGTACCGTGAGTTACTTAATTTTTGCCTACAATATGAGGAGAAAAAGAAAAGGCTTAGGGAATTTTGTGAAATATCGGCGGTTACATATTCCGGTATGCCAACGGGAAATAAAATTGGTGACCCAACGGCAGAAAAAGCCATGGCACGCACTAAACTTAAAGCCGATATTGAATTAATTGAGCAAACAGCAATTGAGGCAGATGCAGAGGTTTATAGTCAACTTCTGGAAAGCGTTACAAAGGGTATAAGCTATTGTTATTTGGATGTTCCTTATAGCAGAGCTAGTTTTTATAGAAAACGCAAAAGGTTTTTCTTTTTATTATCTTTAAAAAGATGAGACCACGAGGACCTGATTTCATGTTATTATGATAGGGTGAAAGAATGATAAAAAATTTATTTATCCAAATTTATAAAATAAAAAATATAAACTTCACTTTAAAAGGCATTGGCTTAATAGCTAGTGCCTTTTTAATATAATAATTTTCACAATTATGGATAAATTAATTTTGAGGTGATGACAATGTTAGATAATATGAAACAGGCTGAACAAGAGGAAAAAAACAAATTTAATAACGGAACCAACTCAACTAAAGTACGAAAGCAAAACGAAACGCACAATTCCAAAAAAGAAGGACTAGGACCAAATACAAAAAGATAGAGTAAAATATATTTATACTAAAAGGCACTGGCGAAAGCCAGTGCCTTTTGATGTCAAGCAAACCAGCCTTGAATTAACAGGTGTAGTTTGGCTTTAAATATCAATTTTAATGAGTATGTTCCGCCTCGTCTGACTCTTCACGGGTTTTATGAATTGCTCCAAATGGATGCTGAGGAGGTGCATAAATGGAATACAGCTTAATTGGCACTGTACCTGTGTTAATTAAATTATGCCACATACCCGCAGGGATAATGATAGCACAATTTTCATATACAGTAGCTTTATGGTCTAAATTATCTTTACAAGCTCCCATTTTAACATAGCCTTTACCTGACTCTATGCGTATAAATTGGTCGAGATTTGGGTGCATTTCCAAGCCTATATCTTCTTTGGGATTTATACTCATCAAAGTAAGCTGCAAGTAGTTCCCTGTCCACAAAGTGGTGCGGTAATTGGTATTTTGCATTGTAGCGTTATCAATATTAATAACAAGAGGATTTGGTCCATAGTCTTTCAAAAAACACGAGGCTGACGAATAAGCAGTTATTTTTTGAGTTTCTGTATTATCTTCATTCCAATTCATTTTTTATTTTCCTTTCAACAATCAAGATATTATAATTTTATGCTTTGATATATATGAAAATACCACATATATGATAAGAAGGAGATGGCGTTGATGACTGAGAAACAAAAAATATTTGCAGATGAATATATTATTGACCTTAATGCCACCAGAGCATATAAGGAGGCTTATCCTACTGTAAAGAAAGACGAGGTGGCAAAAGCAAAGGCTTCTAAGCTACTGACAAAGGCTGACATTGAAAAATATGTTAATGAAAAATTAAAAGAAAGTTCTGGCACCAGGATTGCCGATACGGCAGAGGTTATGCAATATTTGACTTCTGTACTTCGTGGGGAAGAAACAGAAGAAGTGATTGCTGTTGAAGGCTGTGGCGGCGGATGTTCCTCTGCAGTTAAAGTTAACAAGGGTTTTGGAGCGAAGGACAGAATTAAAGCTGCTGAACTTTTAGGCAAGAGGTTTGGAATGTTCACCGAAAAGGTTCAGATTGAAGAAAGTGCAGTTGTGCAGATAATTGACAATGTTCCAAAGGGTGACGGGTATGATTAATTTAAAAGACCTTATTTCACCCTCTTTTTATTCCCTGCATCACATAATCAAGCGGCAAGGGTTTACCCATTACTGGCTTAAAGGAGGACGTGGCAGTACAAAGTCATCTTTTATTAGCATTGAAATTATTTTGGGTATTATGTATGACCCCAAAGCCAATTGCATTGCAATTCGTAAGGTGGGAGTCAACCTTAAAGACAGTGTATTTGAACAGCTTAGGTGGGCCATTAGTGCATTAGATGTGGAAAAATATTGGAAAGTGAAAATAAGCCCACTGGAACTTTCTTATATGCCTACAGGGTGCAAAATTTTATTTAGAGGTGCTGACAGTTCCAAGAAAATAAAGTCTACTAAATTTAGTCAAGGTTACTGCAAATACATATGGTATGAAGAGGTTGATGAGTTTAAAGGCATGGAGGAAATACGAAATATAAATCAATCTCTTATGCGTGGAGGTCAAAGTTTCTGCATTTTTTATTCCTACAATCCCCCACAGAGCCAAAGAAACTGGGTGAATGAAGAAATACTTAAAATGCGTGATGACAGAATGGTTCATCACAGCACTTATTTAAAAGTGCCTAGGCATTGGCTTGGGGAACAGTTTTTTATTGAGGCTGAACATCTTAAATGTGTAAATGAAGCGGCTTTTAACCATGAGTATATGGGAGAAGTTACTGGTACGGGTGGCGAAGTTTTTAACAATATTACTATCAGAACAATAACTGACGAAGAAATAAAAACCTTTGATGGGGTAGCCAGAGGTCTTGACTGGGGCTACGCTACTGACCCATTCCACTATACTGTGAACCATTACGACAAAACAAGGAGAAAACTTTACATATTTTTTGAAATACAGCAAGTGGGATTAAGCAACCGCAAAGCAGCGGAATTAGTGAAACATGAAAATATAAACAACAGACTTATTACCTGCGACAGTGCAGAACCTAAAAGTATTGCCGAAGTTAGTGACTATGGTCTTAGGGTTATTGGGGCAAAAAAAGGACCTGACAGTGTGGGATATGGTATAAAGTGGTTGCAGGATTTAGAAGAAATTGTCATTGACCCAGTTAGGTGCCCTAACACAGCAAGAGAATTTAACGGTTATGAACTAGAGAAAGACGCAAACGGCAATTTTAAGGCTAAATTTCCTGATAAAGATAACCACTCAATTGATGCTGTTAGATACAGCAGGGAAAGTGACATGAAGAATGTGAGGGTGAGATAATGTTTTTAACTGAAACGGACTTAATAAACATGAAAATTACAGCCGAAGCCGGGCTTAATAACAGCACAATAGTAAGAGATTTAATAAACGATGACATATTCTCTGAGTTGAAAAAGCAAATGGAAACAGGAGAAAAATATTATGTGGGAGAGCATGATATTTACAAAAAGGATTTTTGCAAAACATATATTTCTGAAACATCTGAGGTGGATGGCAGTGAGGTTGAAACAAGGAAAATATTTAGAAATCCCAACAGGAGTAATCATCATAATATAAATCCCTTTCACGCTATTTTGGTTGACCAAAAGGCCGCATATTTGGTGGGCAGAGAGCCTACTGTTAGTGTAAGAGGAGCTGAAAACGACCCTAAGCTTAAAGAATATGAAAATATAATTACAGCAGTAGCGGATGAAAAACTTAACGAGATTTTATCTGATTTGGTTATTGGAGCAAGCAACAAGGGCGTTGAATACATACATTTTTATTATGACACTGAATTTAAGCTTAAATTCTGCATTGTTCCCGCAAATGAAATAATACCCATTTATGATACAGAGCATCAGACTGAGCTTGTGGAGCTTGTAAGATATTACGACATAACTATAATTAAGGGCAAGGAAAAGTGTCTGCGAAAAAAAGTTGAGTGGTGGACAAAGAACGATGTGACCTACTACACAGAAGATGATGACGGCAAATTTTTACTTGACAATAAATATTCAACAAACCCTATGCCCCACTGGTTTGAAATAAGCAGTCTTAATGGAATGGAAAAACACAGAGATACTCACAGTTGGGGCAGAGTGCCATTTGTTGTTTTGGAAAACAATAGTAGACGAATTTCTGACTTACAGAAAATAAAAGGGCTTATTGATGCTTACGACCTTATATCCAGCCAAGGTACAAATGACTTATTAGACCTTGTAACCCTATACTGGTCTATACAGGGATATGGCGGAGAAACCGCAGGGGAAATTGCAAAAAAACTTCAGATAAACAGGGCGGTGAATGTTTCTGACAGCACAGGAAACATTGATGCAAAACAGATAGATTTACCTGTATCAGGGCGTATTGAGTGGCTTAAAATGTTAAGAAGAGATATTTTTGATTTTGGTATGGGTGTTTATACCAATAACGACAGGCTGGGCAATGCCTCTGGTGTGAGCCTTAAATTTCAGTATACTCAGCTGGATTTAAAGGCTAACACAATTATGCCTCGGCTTAAATCGGCAATAAAAGACTTCTTCTGGTTTATTACAGATGATTACAACCGAAATAATGGTACAAGCTACGACAGCAGTTTTATAAATATTACCATTAACCGTACTATGATTACAAACGACCTTGAAACAGTTCAGATGATTGACCTTTCAAAGGACGTTGTATCTAAGAAAACACTTCTTTCCAAGCACCCATTTGTGGATGATGTAAATGAAGAAATAAAGGGGTTGGAGGCACAGCCCACAAATATTATGGAGGATTAGGAGGGGAAAAAGCAAAGGAAATGGGCAATGCTATACCACGTCTTTGGACACAGACGTTAAAAAAGTCTTTTTTTGATATAAAAATACCCTTTGTGCAGGGACAAAACAGCACAACTCAGTACCAGGACTGGCTGGACAAAAAGGACAGAGTGAAGGGAGTAAAAGTATGAAGCATGAATGGTTAAAGGAAATTTTAGGAGAGGGTTATACCGAGGAGGTGGACAAAAAAGTAGCAGAAAAGATTGGAGAGCTTTTTGTTTCCAGAGCTGATTTTAACGAAGTAAATGAAACAAAAAAGAACTTAGATGCTCAAATTAAATCCAAAGATAAAGATAATGGGGATTTAAACAAAACATCGGGTGGAAATGAAGAACTACAAAGGAAGTATGACGAATTACAGGAGAAATACACGTCTGAAACGGAAGTACTTAACAAAAAAATAAGCGACAGCCAGAAAGAAAGTGCCATTGATTTGGCTATTTTTAAGGCTAAGGGCAAAAACCCTAAGGCTATCAAGGCGTTGCTTGACATGGAAAAAATTACTCTTAAAGCGGATGGTTCCTTGGAGGGATTAGACCTTGAGAGCCTTAAAAAATCGGATGGCTACCTTTTTGACATTGAAACAAAAAAAGGTGTTGGCACAGGCTTTACAAAAGGAACAACAGAGGGTACAGGCAAAGATGTTAATGCTCAAATAGCAAAGGCTATGGGCATAAAAACTAACTAATTATAAGGAGGAATGAACAATGGCAAATTCATTGGAGTATGCAAAATTATTTGAAAAGAATTTAGATTTACTTGCAGTTCAGACACTTAAAACAGGATTTATGGACTCAAACGCAGGACAGGTAAAATATACAGGTGGCAACGAGGTGAAAATACCTAAGCTTTCTGTACAGGGACTTGGTGATTATTCTAGAACTGGTGGGTACGTAGACGGCAGCGTTACCCTTGCTTATGAAACCCTTGCAATGACACAGGACAGAGGCAGAAAGTTTTTACTGGATGCTATGGATGTTGACGAAACTAACTTTGTTACATCCGCAGGAAATGTAATGGGAGAATTTCAGCGTACAATGTTGGTACCTGAAATTGATGCTTACCGTATTTCAAAACTTGCAACAATCGCTATGGGTGTTGAGGGTGATGTACAGGCTGAATATGGATATACTGTTTCGGCAGACACAATTATCAGTAAAATTAAAACGGCTATCAAAGGAATTCGTGAGGCTGGTTATGATGACGAAATTGATGTTTTAGCAACTTACGATACCGTAGATGCAGTTGAAGAGGCAGCATTGGGCAAGCTTACAGCTACAAGTTTTTCACAGGGAGGTATTAACACACAAGTACCACAAATTGATGGATGCCCTCTTATTGCTGTACCAAGCAACCGTATGTACACAGAAATTACCCTTTATGATGGTTCAACTTTAGGTCAGGAAACTGGAGGATTTATTAAAGGCACAACTGCAAAGAATATCAACTTCCTTATTGTGGCAAGAAACTCTCCTATTGCTGTAACCAAGCAGGACAAAATGCGTATTTTTACTCCTGATACATACCAGAAAGCTAATGCGTGGAGCATTGACTACAGACGTTACCACGACATTTGGGTACTTGACAACAGGAAAAATTCTATTTATGTAAACATAAAAGATGCTAAATAATAAAACTGGGGAGTGATGACCATGGCACAAGCAGAGCAAATAACAGCCCTTAAACTGCTTCTAGGTATTACAGATGACAGCAAGGATACAATTATTGATTTTATAATAAACAATGTATCAGATATGATTTTTAACTATTGTTGCATTGATACTATGCCGTTGGGATTGGAAAACGTCCTTCTTAAAATGTGTGTGGACATCTACAGAGCAGAAAGCTTGGGACAGGAGCAAAAACAAGGCTTGGTTAAAAGCATATCTGAGGGGGACGTTAGCGTTTCATTTTGCACTCCAACCGAATTAAATGAGCATGGTCAAAGGTCATTTTTAAGCGACTATGAGGAACAGCTTAACCGTTACAGAAAAGTGGGGTGGTAGGCTTGTCCTTTTTTAATATGATTAAAAGCCATGTTGAAAGCCTTTATGACAGCACTTGCACAATAACTCAATATCAGCCTACAGTTGGAGTGGTAAACAATACAAGTTCTGTAGTGACAGCAGAGAATATACCTTGCAGGGTTATGTACAAAAGCATTCCCTATACAGTTGAAAGCAGTATGGGTTCGGTCGTGACAAGGATTATTAAACTGTATCTATCTCCTGAGATAGAAGTTAAAGCAGGCAGTACAGTTAGGGTTACCCAAAATGGTATTGAAACAGAGTATTCATGTGCAGGAGAACCGGCAGTATATATAAGCCATCAAGAAATAGAATTGAAACTGAAAGACAGGTGGGCCTAATGGTTAATAACATAGTTTTGGGTATTGCACAAAAAATACGTACTGTGTTTTCGGAAACTAATTACAGTTTATACACAGAAAATATAGAGCAAGGTTTTAAAGAACCTTGCTTTTTTGTTTCTTTAATTAGCCACACCCAAAAGCAAAGGCTTGGAAACAGATACAGGGAAACATATTCTTTTGATATAAGCTACTATCCGTCAGCTGATGGAAACACAAACGAAGAATGTTTGGAGGTGGCTGAGGGGCTTTATGAGATTTTGGAATACATAACCGCAGACAGTGACCTATTAAGAGGCACAAATATTAATTCAAAAATTACCGAGGGAATATTACATTTTTATGTGGATTATAACATCTTTGTAATACGTGAAAAAATACCAGAAACAAACATGGAGGAGGTAATAATTTATGGAGAAACAAAAGAATGGTGAAGTTGTAGAAATTGAGATAACGGAATTTACAAAGGCACAGCTAATGGGTAGCAAGAAATATGCTGATAGCAGGGACTTGCTGAACGCTTTACTTTTAGACGGCGAAAGCTATTCTCACAGCGAGGTCAATAAATTAATTGAAGATTTTATGAAGGGGGAGGTTAAATAATGGCATTAGGCGGAGGAACATTTTTAGCACAAAACAAAGTATTACCAGGTAGTTACATAAACTTCACATCTGCGGCTAAGGCGACCGCTACTTTATCTGACAGAGGGTATTGTGCAATGGCTTTAGAGTTGGACTGGGGTGTTGATGGTGAAATATTTACGGTGGAAGCGGCTGATTTTCAGACGAACAGTTTAAGAATTTTTGGCTACGATTACACCAGTGATAAATTGAAAGGACTTAGGGATTTATTCCTTAACGCAACTACACTTTATGCTTATAGATTGAACGGTGGCGTTAAGGCAAGCAATACATATGCTGTAGCTAAATACAGTGGTATAAGAGGCAATGATATTAAAATTGTTATTGCTGTGAATGCTGATGATGAAACTAAGTTTGATGTAACAACAATGATTGACAGTACGGTTGTGGATACGCAGACAGTGGCAACTGCGACAGAGCTTAAAGCTAACGATTTTGTTACCTTTAATTCAGAGGCAACCTTAGTGGCTACGGCAGGTACTGCATTAACAGGTGGTACAAATGCTGCAAGCGTTACGGGAACAGAGTATCAAACATTTTTGGATAAGTTGGAAGCGTATAGCTTTAATGTACTTGGTTGTTTAAGCACAGAGGAAACAATCAAGAGCCTATATTCTGCTTTTACAAGCAGATTACGTGACGACATGGGCATTAAATTCCAGACAGTGCTTTACAACAAGGCATCCGACTATGAAGGTGTAATAAATCTTAAAAATGCAGTAACAGACAATGGTGAGGTGGTTTCAAGCCTTGTTTATTGGTTAACAGGTGCAGAGTGTGGTTGTGCTGTTAACAAGACCTTGACCAACAAGCTTTATGACGGTGAATTTACAGTAAGCACAGCTTACAAGCAAAGTGAGCTTGTAACCGCTCTTAAAGCTGGAGAGTTTGTATTCCATAAAGTTGGCGACGAGGTTCGAGTTCTGGACGATGTAAACAGTTTTGTATCTGTAACAACAGACAAAAGTGAGGATTTCCAAAGTAACCAGGTAATCAGAGTGCTTGACCAGATTGGCAACGACATTGCCGTGCTTTTTAACACCAGATACCTTGGAAAAGTTCAGAACAATACATCGGGAAGAATGTCATTTTGGAACGATATAGTGACATACAACAAGCAATTGGAGCAGATTGAGGCTGTTCAAAATTTTAGTTCTGACGACCTTATAGTGGAACAGGGCGATGACAAGAAGAGCGTTATTGTAACGAACCCTATAACACCTGTTTGTGCTATGAGCAAGTTATATATGACTGTTATTGTAGAGTAAGAAGGAGGAAATAACCTATGGCGAATATTATGAATGCCAAAGATACTGTTTCGGCATCTTTGGCGGAATGTTATGTAACAATTGATGAAAATAGATATAATTTTATGCAGGCAATTAATCTTGAGGCAAAGATTGAAAAGACAAAAACAGAAGTACCTATTTTAGGCAAAACAGGCAAAGGAAACAAATCTACAGGATGGAAAGGGACTGGAAATGCTACCTTCCATTACAATACTAGCATTTTTAGAAATCTTCTTAAACAGTACAAGGAGTATGGCGAAGATATTTATTTTGATATTCAAATAACCAACGAGGACCCTACTTCTGCTGTGGGCAGACAGACCGTTATTCTTAAGGACTGCAACATGGACGGCGGTATTTTAGCTAAGTTTGATGCAGACGGAGAGTACCTTGACGAGGATATTGATTTTACTTTTGAAGATTTTGAAATACCTGAAACATTTAAGGTATTAAGCGGAATGTAGGAGGAATAACATATGAGTTTAAACGCTTTTTTAAATCCTGTTAAAATGGAAAACAGTAAATTTGTGGCAAGCAATCGTTTTGTTGGGGAGGACGGTAAGCCTGAAAAGTGGGAAATTAAAACCATTACTGCCGAAGAGGACGAGGCTATTCGCAAGGTATGTACAAAAAAAGTTCAAATTAATGGAAGAAAAGGTCAGTTTACACAGGAAACCGATTTGAACAAATACTTGGGAACATTGGCCGCCGCCTGCACCGTTTATCCAAACCTAAACAGTTCGGAATTACAAAACGGATACGGTGTTATGGGTGCCGACAATCTTTTAAAGAAAATGCTTAATGCAGGAGAATATACCGAATATCTTTCAAAGGTACAGGAGCTTAACGGGTATAATTCCTCAATGGATGAATTGGTGGATGAGGCAAAAAACTAATTGATGAGGGCGACGGAGAAAGCAACTATGCTTACTATTGTTTGCATAAGCTGCATATGTTGCCCTCACAGTTTTTAAATTTGACAAAAGAAGAAAAGGCTTTTGTTATAGCGTCAATTCAATTGAAGGCCGAAAATGAACAGAAAGAGGCTAGAAGATTGAAACGAAATAGTAAAAAAAGTTAGAAGTTACGTTATTTCAATATAGAATAATGGTTTCTTTAAAAGAAGGTGAGAAAATGGGGACAATTGAAAATTCAATGCAGATGTTTAACGTGACAACTAAAGGGCTTAGAAGTGTGACTGATTTTTTAAGCATGGCAATTGCCAGTTTTCAAAATATTTCAATGGCAGCGTCTAATTGCTTTGATGTAAGTTCTATTCAGGATGGTAAAATAGAATTAACCCAGACAGAAGCTGTTTATAATAAAATTGAAGAATATATCAGAAAAGTTGACCAACAAGAAAAGACACAAACAAGGCATTTGAGGACTATGGACACTGTGAAACAGCATGGTCTTGGCAGAGAAAATGGTTTCAGAAATTTTGGTTTGAATACCATAGGCAGTGACGAACTTCACGGTTTAAATACTGCGGTACCAATGGTTATGCAAACAGTGGCAGATTATATGAATATGACAATTGATAAATCAAAAGAGATGGTCAATAGCCGAGGCATTACGGCAGAAATTGTGAAAAATGCAATGTTTGACATGGCACATAATTGGAGTGCAATTGAGCCTATTGATGTTGGAGTTGACATTCCTTTAAGGGACAATATATATGATAGAATAGTTGACGGGACTGTGAGGAATATAGCCACCAGTTCAACAAGCTATGAGGAGGCTAATTCTGCATACGATAGCAAAAATGACATTATTTCAAACACAAGTGGCATAGCCATGGACAGCTTATTTCAAAAGGCAGCGGACACTGTGGCTTATACAGGAGGTATAACCAGCGATATGGAAATATCTGACGAGGACTTGAAATATTTGCGTGATGTGGCGGTGCGAGAAGCAATTGACCATTACACTACCGCACAAATTGCCGTTGATTTCAAAAATACTGCAACTATCAATTCGGACATGGATATTGATTCTGTTATGAACAAGTTTACTGAAAAACTGCGTGAGGCTGTGGATATTTCAGCAGAGGAGGTGCATTATCTTGTATAAGTTTTATATGGATAATCTTTTACTTCCTATTGCACCATCAAAGTTTACCTTAAAGGTTTGCAACAGCAACAAAACCATGGAATTAATAAAAGGTGGGGAGATTAACTTTTTACGTTCACAAGGGCTTTCGGAATTAAGCTTTGAATTTATTATTCCACAGGTGCAATATCCCTTTGCTCAGTATCCAGACGGATTTCAGACCGCCAATATTTACATAGATAAATTAAAGGCTTTAAAGGTAAATAAAAAGCCCTTTAAATTTAATATATTTCGTACAATGCCAGGGGGAAAGATGCTTTTTGATTACGCCGTTAATGTATCCCTTGAGGCGTACACATTAACGGAGGATGCTGGTGACGGCTTTGATATTGTAGCCGCTGTAACGCTTAAAACATATGAGGAGCATAGCACAATTGCTTACCAAAACAAAACAACCGCATTAGGGGGAACGGCAATAAAAGCAGAGTCGGGAAGGGCAGGCAATAAGGAAATTGCAACTTATACTGTGAAAAAAGGTGACAATCTTTGGACAATTTGCAAGACACAACTTGGGAACGGTTCAAAATTTGGAGAGGTTGCAAAGCTGAACGGCATTACAAATCCTAAGTTGATTTACCCAGGGCAGGTGATTAAGTTTGCTAAGTAGATGTTCGTTTCCGAAATGGTTTAATGAGGAAAGGGTTATCGGTTTTTCAGACCAGAGGGAGGAAAAAAGTTGCCTAAGTAGATGTTCGTTTCCGAAATGGTTCAATGAGGAAAGGGTTATGGGTTTTTCGGAGCGAAGGGAGGAAAAAAGTGGATACAACAATCAGAATTATAAATGGCAACACCACCTATGAGCCTGTTATTACTGGAGAAGTGAAGTTATCAACTGAAAGGTACGGCAGCCCTGGCAAGCTTACCTTTGAGGTGGTCAAGGACAGTGTTATAAATTTTCAAGAGGGGAATGCCGTACAACTTAGGGTTGATGATGCTGACATTTTCCTTGGGTATGTGTTTGAAAAAAAGCGGAGCAAAGGCGAAACCATTAGTGTAACAGCTTATGACCAGCTTAGGTACCTTAAAAACAAGGATGTTAAGCAGTTTGAAAATATGAAAGCCAGTGAAATTGTAAAAAGTCTTGCTGCGGGGTTTAAGCTGAAATGTGGTGAGATTGCTGACACAGGGTGGGTTATTGAAAGCCTTATTGAGGACAACAAAACCCTTTTTGACATGATTCAAGATGCTTTAGACGAAACCTTGACCAACACAAAGGTTATGTATGTACTTTACGATAATTTTGGCAAGCTTACCTTAAAAAACGTGGAGGGCATGAAGCTTAATATTCTTATGACAAATGAAACAGCCGAGGATTTTGACTATTCCACCAGTATTGACAGCGAAACATATAACCAAATTAAGCTATATTATGACAACAAAGACACAGGTCTTAGGGAGATTTATATGGCCAAAGACGGTTCTAATATAAACAATTGGGGCTTATTACAGTATGTTGAAAAGGCAGACAGCAACATAGGAATTTCCAGTAAGGCCAATGCTCTTTTGTCGTTATACAATAAGAAAACCAGAAAGTTATCACTTAAAAACGCCTTTGGGGATATTCGGGTTAGAGCCGGCTGTGGCATAGCCGTTAGTCTTGGATTGGGTGACATAAATGTAAACCAATACTTTATATGCGAAGCCGTTACCCATACCTTTAAGTCGGATATGCACCTAATGGATTTAACCTTGAGAGGAGCTGATTTTATTGTCTGAATTATTACAGATTATTAAACAGGCAGCGTCAGAGCAGAACGAAGCCAGCAAGCCTGTGGCAGTGGTTATGGGCAAGGTTTTAGCGGTTTCACCTATAAAAATACAGATAGACCAAAAGCTGACTCTTAGCGAGTCGGCTTTAATTTTGACCAAATCTGTTATTGATTATTCGGTGAATATGACGGTAAACCACGCCACCGAAAGTCATACCCACGCCCATAGCTATATTGATGATAGCTCCACTAGGACAACAGAAACAAACACCCACAGCCACGCTTACATAGGCACTAAAGCCTTTACCATACACAACAAGCTGAATGTTGGTGATAGCGTGGTGCTTTTAAGGGTTCAAGGTGGACAAAAATTTGTGGTGTTGGATATTGTGGGAGGTGGTACATTATGACACCAGTTGTGAACAATGAGCTTTTGAACAACTTTACAATAGCGGTTCAGCCGTCAAAAACCTATGCCTTGGATGTTGAAAAGGGTGTTATAAGAGGATACGCCAACGGTTTAGGGGCTGTAAAACAAGCCGTTTACAAGGCTTTAAATACCGAAAGATATGACCATCTTATTTATAGTTGGAATTACGGGTCTGAATTAAAAGAATTGTTCGGTAAGCCTATTTCCTTAGTTTATCCTGAGGTTAAAAGGCGAATTGAGGAGGGTCTAAAGCAAGACGACCGAATTAATTCGGTGGAGAATTTCAGTTTTGAAAAGAAGAAAGGCTCTTTGCACGTGACCTTTACAGTGGTTAGTACAGAGGGCAGTTTTGAAAGCGAGGTGAATGTAAATGTTTGAAAGCAAGACATATGAATACATCTTAAACAGTATGCTGGAGCGTGTATCTGATGAGTTGGACAAAAGAGAGGGCAGTATTATTTATGATGCGTTGGCACCAGCGGCGGCAGAGCTTGCCCAAATGTACATAGACCTTGATGTGGTGCTGCAGGAAACTTTCGGGGACACGGCATCCAGAGAATACCTGATACTTAGAGCCGCCGAAAGAGGAATTGAACCCTATGAAGCCTCTTATGCTGTTGGCAAAGGCGTGTTTAATATTGCTGTGGATATTGGCAGTAGGTTCAGCATTGACAATTACAATTATGCTGTGGCGGAGCTTATTTCTGACTCAGACCATAGCTATAAAATGACCTGTGAAACAGCAGGAGCAGAGCCTAATTATTATGTTGGGACAATGACGCCTATTGAGTATATACAAGGGCTGACTTCTGCAGAGCTGACAGAGATTATTGTGTTGGGTGAGGATGCTGAGGAAACGGAAGAATTACGGAAACGGTACTTAAACAGTTTTGATAATCAAGCCTTTGGTGGCAACCGAGAGGACTATATTCAAAAGGTAACGGAGATACAAGGTGTTGGTGGCTGTAAGGTTTATAGGGCATGGAACGGTGGTGGCACGGTGAAGCTTGTGATTATAAACAGCGATTACGGTGTGCCTACTGCTGACCTTATTACAGAGGTGCAGACGGCAATTGACCCTACTGTGAACGCTGGCGAAGGGTTAGGCATTGCACCTATAGACCATGTGGTGACGGTAGTTTCAGCTGATGAACAGGCTATTAATATTAGCACAACTATAACCTATGCCTCTGGATGGGATTTTACCGAGGCAGAGTCATATATAAATGAAGAATTGGACGATTACTTTTTGGAGCTTAACAAAACATGGCAGAGCGTTGACAATATAATAGTAAGAATTTCTCAGATAGAATCAAGGCTTTTGGACTTAGAGGGAGTTATTGATATTTACGATACAACTATTAACGGCAGTTCTTCAAACTATACTGTTGCCACCAATTCTATTGTAGTAAGAGGTGATATTATTGGCTGAGATTGAAAGCTATTACCCTGACATATTAAAGGAAGTAAGAGAATTTCAAGCTTTGGCGGTGGCTGAAAATCCTGAAATGGAGTTGATTTATTCGGCTATTAATGATGTTATGGACGAACAGTTTATTAGCACTGCTAAAACTTATGGAGTGGCAAGGCTTGAAAAGATTGTGGGCGTTACTTCAAAGGCTACAGACACCCTTGAGGAACGGAAGTTTAAGGTACTGGCAAAGTATAACGAAGATGTGCCTTACACTGTACCTAAGTTAAACGAGTTGCTGACCACTTTGTGTGGAACAGACGGCTACACCTTGGAGATTAACAACGGCGAGTTTACATTAAAGGTAAAGGTTGCCCTTACCAGCAAGAAAAATAAGGACGCCGTTTCCGAACAGGTTGAAAGGATTGTACCTGTTAACATGATTATAAGCGTAGAACTGATGTACAACCAGTGGCAGACGGTAGTAGGACTTACTTGGGGAAGTGCAAGTGCTTTTACATGGAATGAAATAAGAGAGGAGGCGGTGAGCGTTGGCTAGTTACACAACGAATTACAATTTGAAGAAGCCAGAGGGAACGGATTTTATTAATGTACAGGATTTAAACGACAATGCAGATTTAATTGATACTGCAATTAAAGCTGCAGAAAGTGCAGGCATTGCCAAGGTGACAGGGGCAACGGCAGGAAACATGGCACAGTTTACAGCCACAGGAGAGGTAGAGGACAGTGGACTTAAGTTTAGCATATATAATGGCGGTCTTAGGGTGACCTATGACGATGGTCTATAAGAGAGGTGATGAAAAATGGCAGAAGTGAATATTGATGTGGCAAAAGAGGCAAGTGTTCAAACAGTTAACACTAAGGTCGGCACGTCCAGTGATACGGCAAGCAACACGCCTACGACAATGTTTGCAGGAATTAAAGGGTTGATTGCATGGTTTACTGGAACGTGGACGGCAACAAGGGCAGGATATATTGACACTACCAAAAGTCTACTGGAAAACGCTACCTATGGGTTAAGTGCTTTGAAAACAACATTGACGGGTGGGAGTGTACCAGTTGTCAAAAGTGTTCAGAAGGGTCTGATAACTTCTGGTGGAAGTTCTTTAGCCACATATACTGTTTCAATTAGTAGCATAAATGCTTTGAAAAGTTTTGTTATTTTAGGAACTTATAGTAATTCTTCTGATAATACTTGTAATTATGTATTACACACTTTAACCAATACTAATTTTACAATAGATTGCTACCCTTATACTAATAACAGAATTATGGGTGTATCATGGCAAGTAATAGAATTTTATTAAAGGGGTGGTTAGATGTTTAGGTATGCACAAATAAACGAAAGTGGTTTTGTTGTTAGTGACAGTTTTTTAGGTGGAGAAGTTACGGCTGACCATATGATTGCAATTGCAGAGGATTTTGTTCTTACAAACAAAAAGTATGTTGACGGTCAATGGGTGGAATATGTGCCAGAGCCTATTGTGGAAGTTCCAACAGAGGAGGAATTGGTTAATGCTGAAATATTACTTAATCAAGTAACGCAAGAAGCAAGGCTTACTGCAATTGATGAAGTATTAGCAGTTATTTTGTTAAATTCAACGGGAGGTGCTTTAAATGTTTAAAGTAGTTAAAAGATATTATGATTTAGGGATTTATTCCAAAGAGAACGTGAAGGTGTTTGTTGTGGCTGGCAGACTTACAGCAGAAGATTATAGATTAATTACTGGTGATGAATACACAGCATAATGGAATCGCACAGGCGGTTCTTTTTTAATACAGAAAAGAGGGAACTATGATTGGATTATTTGAATACATTAGAAAGTTATTTGACAACAGGGTATTGAC
>DPJA01000020.1 GCA_003543235.1 Lachnospiraceae bacterium | reverse complement strand
CATAACCTCACTCCCCATTTTTGTCAATTTCAATCTTGTTATTTAAACGTTTTTTTCTCCTGTTGGCGTTTATTTCTTCTCTGTGCTCGGCAGCATACTTTTTGGAATACGCCAGTGCCTCCTCACGCTTATCCAAATATCGCATACGCATTTTTTCCTTGACACTAATGCCGCTGGTGTCCTTTCCTCCCTTAGGACGTCCCCTTCTAGGCACAGCTAAACCTAAAATGCTATCAATCACCCTCGACTTTTTGTAATCCTCATAAGTAATCTCGTCATTTATGCAGTCCTCAAACACGCAATGCTCACAGTCAAGATTACATACCACAATATCACCCCGTTTTTTTGACAACTATTCTGTCCGCAGTTACACGAATACTCGCTCCCGCTGTTGCTCCGCCACCTGCCACTTTACTTTTTCTCAAAGTAACTGCAAAAATCATTTAAACTAATTTCCATTCCGTGATAATTACATGGATACATCCCTATGGGTCTGTCTTTTCCGTCTACTTCTTCATACAAAATGGAACTGTGTTCTTCATCCCTATGCTTACAACTCTGGCATTTGAAAGGATATTCTAACCTTAACTTTTCAGATTCAGCTTTTGCTTTTTCCACTAGCTTAATCAATTCTTCTACAATTTCACAATCTCTTACGCTGTCATCAAACAGACTCTCGTACCCTTCTCTTGCCTCATTCATAAGATAAGTTTTTGAGTAACAAAGCCTGTTATGCCAAGCCATCTCCCTGCTTTTTTTAAGAAAATCTTTTACAGTTTTCATTAAACCCTCCGTTCAATTTTTCATTATTCCAGTGCCTGTCTTAAATTCAGTTCTATTCCCACCCTGTGTATTAGTCCTCCCGACATCAACAGCCGTGCTATCCAACTTCATCATTAGACATTTCTTTTTGGTACTTTCCGTACCTTGTGAGATTCCCTATGTATAACTGTAAACCCGTCTGGCTCATTAGTTAGTGCCAGCCAATTGTCTGGCCTTAAGTTCACCTCACGCAATCTTATCTTCTGTGCTCTGGTAAGTCTCTTACCGTTTTTCATTTCTTGTCTCCTTTTGTAAACTGGTTTTTGTTTACTAAAATCTTGCTTTGTGATAGGATTTAATTGATTTATTAATCTATCTATTGTTATTATATTTCAGATACTCGAAATTGTCAATGCAAAATATCATATATCCGATTATTTTTTCATATACTCGATATTAGGAGGCAATCTATGCAAAGTATAGGCAACAGAATAAAAACTAAAAGAAAAGAACTTAATCTTACAATTAAACAAATACATGAAAATACAGGACTTTCCATTGGTAATATAAGTGATATTGAGAATGATAAATATGCTCCTTCAATAGCGTCTTTGCTCCCATTAAGTCAAATCCTAAAATGCTCCATTGACTGGATAATAACAGGCACTAATACACCTCAACAAATTCAGATAACCGAAAATGAATGTAGTCATATACTTTCAGCAACCGAAATTTCTATTATTGATATGTTTAGAGACCTTGATGAGCGTGATAAAGAAGATATTTATGACTGCTTAACCCTTAAATACAATCGTGCAATTAAAAGGGGCAAAACAACATCATACAACTCGCCTTATACAGGCAAAAATGACAGCAAAAAAAGCGACCCTGACGACCATAATTCATCCTCTGGAATCGCTTAATTTTTTGCTTATTTTGATAGATTTATCTATCATTTTTGTACATATTTTGCGTAATTGCTCGGTCTACTCTTTATGTATAAAATATTGTTGAAACCATTGATTTTAGGGCAATTACGCACTTTTTTCCCATTTTAGCTATTTGCGTAATTGCTAAGACCTTTTTTCTGTGATTTTAAAGCGGTTTTTTAAATCTTCTGTAACGCTCAAGTACGCACTAAGTACGCTTTAGGTACGCAAGTAACGCAAAAACAACGGCTTTTTTTGCATTTGTAACGGGGTTTTGCTCAAAAGTAACGCCCCGTTATAACTCATACTTGCCCGTACCGTACTTGTAATGCGTTTTTTTGTGTTCAAATTTGGTAACCCTCCGCAGCTGGCTGCACTTCCGTACCGGCAATCCCCACTGCCTTTTGTAAAACCCCCTGTTTTCAAGGCTTTCAGCGTTCCACTTTAAGATTGTCCACATTTTTTCAACAAAAAAGCACCCTCCTTGTGGATAATTGCCCATTCTCAATATTCCTGTCAATCGTCCCAGCCTTCGCCCACCTCAAAACCGCTCTATCCCTTGTAAATCAAGGCTTTTCCCCCTCTTTCCCATGTTATCCCGTCTTATCCCGTTTTGTCATTTATCCTGTCCCTGTACACCCATCGACCAACTTCCTTCTGCTGACTGAATATCCACTTCATTACCCGAGCCTATTCCTTGTATTCTGAATATCTCATACCCTACAGAATTATGGATTGTCATATAACCGCCCATATCTTCATTTGTCCAAAAACTAGCTGAAACATTATGATTTTGATAAACTCTAATATCACCATTAGCTGAAATTTGAGTATAGTTGCCTGTTGTTCTATTACCAGCGTAAATTGTACTGCCTTCCATTGTCACACCATTAATTGTACCGCCTGTAATAGTTCCACCCACGATACTTACCGCCTGCATGGTTAAGCCGTATAAAGCACTAGCAACCACCTTGTTAGCAATTAATCCCTCTGAATTTAAAGCGGATTGCCATATCCAATTACCGCTAACGTCTTTGGAATTAGCAAATGTAATGCCGTTACTATTCAACAAACAAGCAAAGGTGCTTAATTCCTCTGTTGGCTGATTATGGAACAATATACCATTATCAGATATTTTCATTGTAGTAGTTGCGTTTTCAATAGCTGTAGTAGCAAGCTGCAATGTACCAGATAATTTACTTGCAATAACATTACCCAAATTGTCGGTTATTTCTTTAATTTTGTCCCAATCTGGCGAACTGTTTGTTATTACCTGTTTTACCTCTGTCACATCAGATTGCATACTGCTTATTGTGGTGCGTATATCATCCGTCACATTTCCCAGTGTTAAAGATGTATTTTTGCCTGTCAGAACATCCCTCTCAAGGCTTACAATTCTTTGCTTAACGGATATATTCAAAGCACTGTCAACAACTCTTACAGTGTCACCTAGTTCAAAATATTCAAGCTGTGCATAATCTTCATCAATGAATTTTAACTCAACCACATCAACCTCATAGCTAATTGTTGGGTTTCCCTCGCTATCCCTTGTACTGCGGTCAACTGTACGCTTTAAACCTGTGATATTCTTACCAAAACGGAAATCAACGCCCCTATCTGCACCAATTCGATTGTATGCGTAAATATTATAACGGTTATATTTTAATTCAGCTTTCCAGTTGTTTGCTATGGCTTGAAGTATCTGCTTAGAATTACATTCTTCGGTATAATTAATATCCGTTTTTAATGTTACGTCTGTACCTGCAAGTATAAACTCTGTACCCGTTAAACAAGCTGTTATAACCTCTGTAATGTCCTTGTAGCTGTATGAAAAATCAGTCATAACATTATCCAGTAATTCATAAGTGATATGCTCACAGCTTACAGAAATGGTTAATAAGCCATCCTCACTATGTAGTTCCTCTAGTATTAATGGCTTGAATAAATCTCCATCAACCTCAATTAAATTGTTTTCATCATAGAGAAATTCTGTTTTAAACTCCTCAATAATAGCTGTAAATGATAGTGTGTATTCACCGTTGATTGTTTCCCTTATAACACACGTACCTTCTTCAATATTGTTTAAATACGCTAAAGGTACGGATAAAGCATTTTTATTTACTATAATTGGATAACTGATATAATCACCCCTTCCTAAAAAAGAACGGCTCAAAATTAATTGAATCGTTCTTAGTATTTTTACTCTGCTGTGCCGTTTACAACTGCTGTAACTGCTTCTTTTAAATTAAATATGTTTGGAACTTGGTCAACTGTATATGTACCGTTTAAAACCAATCCAACCCACACCATTACTAACCCGCTGTTTTTTGTAAATACCATAAAATCCTCCTTTATAATAGACTTGCTACCATCATTGTCAGTTCAGCTATTGCCATGTTCGTTTGCTCCTGTTCTGATAATACAGTTGGAATATTTGCAATATCTGCTTGTATTTCCTCTGTTGTACGTTCTGACACAACCCCATCAACATACTTGTATTGATAAATCCCTTGCACATCCATCAAGGGTGGATTAACAACACCAAACAATTCAAAATGTCTGCCACTTTGCTCGTTAATGCAAATATCACCCTCAATAGGTTGTTCAAAGGCATCTGAAAACCCTTTGATTATACGCCCTTCTAAATCAAGTCTTATGTAATGCCTGTTACAAAATTCGTCCAATATAATCACCTCTCTTATATTTCTGCATCAAAAAATGTACCTGCTGATGGTAAAACAAGATTTCCATCTGTCAATCCGTGGGCTGATTTAGTTGCTTGTATCCTTAAACCTCCAGAAACCGCAACAAAAGAGTAGGAAAACCCTGTTATTGGTGTTGATGAACCATATGCTCTAGTAATAAAAGCTGATGTATCAACGGTAGGATTTGCTCTTAGTGTTGGAAATGGCATATAAAATTCTAAATAATCTGATGTATAATAAACAGCACGTAATCTAACATAAGTTGATATATTTACACCATATCTCTGACACATTGCTAATTCTTCCCCATATGGTCTAGGTACAAAAGGAGTAGCAACAGAACCTAATTCTCCCTTAACCCAATTAATTACACCATCAAATCCACCTTTTATCCTGAAATTAAATTGTGTCGAAGTAGCAAAATAAGCAAGTATTAAGCCGTCATCAGTTGTTATTCCTGATGTTGATATTGCAGTAAATGTTTTTGAATAATACGTACTGTTAACTTTAAAAGATATTGTTACAGGGAAATTTAAAGAGCTTTCAAAGTTGTATTGGAAATAAGCATAGGCAGATGTATTTGCCGAACCTATTATATGTGTACCGTCTGCAACTTTTTCAACCAATTGGTAAGACGAGTTAGCCATCCTCCATCTATCAGCAGTATATACACCACCAACATTTGTAAAGCTCGTACCTCTTTGCCAAACCTGAAAATCACCATTAATAAGCAAGTTAGAATTACTAAACGTACCCTTCACCCATGTTTGAGTTTCTGCTATTGCTTCGTTTTTGGCTGTAGCCGATACTGTGTCGGCATAAGTTTTCACCTCTGTTATGTCCTCGCTCACACCCTCGGAAAGTTCATTAAAGTTTAAATTTGTTTTCGTTGCCATTTCTGGAACTGCATCTGTTCCATTTATCCATTGTAAATCCATTCCGCACCTCCTTAAACTATGTATGTGTTTGGATAATTAATTGTTACTTCTTGCAAATCAACGCTTGTACCATCAATTATTATAGCGTTTGAACCTACTTTAACCGTTGGAAATAAGCCTGTAAAATCCGTTAGTTTGCTTGTTTTTGTACTTCCTGAAATTGTATAACAAATCATCTTGTCGCAATCCACATAAACAATACCGTTTACGTTAGCAACGCTAAAGGCTGTGTCCTCAATTCTGATAGTTACAAGGTCAGCAGTGCCACTAATTAAGATAGTTGGTAAAGCCTTGTAATTACCTGTATTAACAATTGTTTTAACTGTCCTAGCTGTTATGTTCTGCCATGCTGCTTTGTTCACCAGTAAACCGTCTAGTTCGTCAATGGTGGTGTTTGCAAGCTGATTGATTGTATAATCTCGGCTATCGTCATAGAGTTCGTATAAGAACGGGCTACATAGAAAAGGTATCTGTATTTCTGTAAATACATCTCCCTCTGTTCTGCCAATTGCCCCAAATATTTTAGCCTTATAAAAAAAGGTAGGCTCATCTAAGAAAATAAGCTTACCTTCAACACCCACCATATTTTTAATTAATTCTCTTTCAATATTTCTTCTTTCTTGTACTGTAGTTGCATAAATGCCAATTGTCACAGTAATGAGTTTATTTTCATATCTATTTGATATGGTTAATGTGCCATCCCTGTTAGGTATTTCAAAGCTTGTGTATAATAATTCTGCTGTTGCATCTTTATTAACATCAAGAAGATAAATACCATTATCAAGGCTATTATCCACAACTGTACCATTGAAGGTAAAACCTTTTACCCTGCTAAAAACTGCCATTTATACCACCCCCAATGCTCTGTTATTCATTTTTATAACTGTCTGTAATTCCCTTGAAATTTTATTAATATCGTTGTCATTTCTAACGCTACCAACATTAATAACGGGTGCAATAGTTACATTACTTGTGGTGCTTGTATTATTACCTTCCCTATATCTGTCTGCCTCTGGCTGTGTTAATACCATTTCCCCTTTATGCAAGATTGCAGAATAACCATCAAAAGGTACAGTGCTTAATCCTGTTCTATGGCTACCATCTTTTTTCATACTAGAATTACTATTATTCCAAAAGGTTACTTTATCAGCAATCCATGAAACTTTTTCAGATACCCACCTTGAAATACTACTCCACACATCTTTTAAACCATTCCACATACTTGTGAGTATAGCTTTTCCAGCACTATACATTCTGCTTCCTACACCTGTAATTGTACTTACAAGATTGGTTAATGAAGTTGTTACCCACGTTTTAATATTATTCCAAACCTCTGAAAAGCCATCTTTAATCTTGTTAAATAAAGCTTTTGCTGCATTTTTTAAAGCTTGCTGTATGCCATTTAAAAGAGTAACAATTGCTTTTAGGTTATTATCAACTAATGCCTTTATACCATTCCAAACATCAGAAATAAGGGTTTTTACTCCTTCCCATACAGCTTTCCAATCTCCTTTAAATGCTGCCGTAAATATTGCAAAAATATCTTGTATAGCTTTAAATACTGTTTCAAATACAATCTTAATTTCATGCCAAACTGCATTAAAATATGTACCCTCTGTTTGTGCTGCTGTAACTAATGCAGAAATAGTAGTTATTAAACTTTCTATCAATGCACCTATAGCACCCATTGTACCCTCTATAACCGCCTTTATTTCTGGCATATGGTCATTAATCCAGTTTGCAAATTCATTAACTAAAGGCAGTATCTTTTCTCCAATAGGAATTGCAAGACCAACTTCAATCTGTCTACCTATACCCTCAAATGCACTACCTAAATCATCATATTTTATTTCTTTTATTTTATTCAAGCTGTCAGCTGTGGTAGAAATTGAACCGTCGGTGTCAGATAAAGCCTTTATGGCATCTGCTCCCATATCTTCCCACATCGTACCAAAAAGATTAACACCAGCTGTATTTTTTACAACTTCATCATCACAATTGTTTAAAGCATTTGTTACTTCCTTAAAGGCATCGTTTGCAGTTTCGCCCCCCGCTGAAAACTTCTCTTGCAACTCATCAGCATTTAATCCTAATGATTCATAAGCTTCAATGGTTGTGTCACTACCGTCTTTTGCTCTGATACCAAATTCTTTTACAGCATCACCAAGCTTATCTATATCAAATACGCCCGCCTTAGCACCGTTAGCAAACATATTAAACATATCCTCACTATCAAGCCCCAACTGATTAAAATGTACGGAATACTCATTGATGCTATCCAGCAAATTGCCGTTTTTATCTAATCCATTTTGGCTACCTTGTGCAATTAAATTAAAGGCTTCATCACTTGTTATGCCAAACTGTTTCATCATCATATCGGCTGCACGTGTACTCTCTTGTACCTCATAACCAAAAGTATCACGCAAGGCAAGTGCATTTTCTGTTGTAGTTTGTAAGGCTTCACCTGTTAGCCCAGTTTGCTTTTCAACCTCTGACATAGCTAAAGCAATATCTTCAAAATCTTCTCCATAATTATTGGCATAGATATTTTTTAGAGTTTGTTCTAACTCTCCCATTTCCTCATCTGTCGCACCCGTTTGAGTTTGGAGGGTATTGTATGATTTTTGCAATTCATCTGCTTTTTTAACACATTCAACCACACCTTTTGCAACTCCTGCAACTGCTGCACCAATGGCTAAACCACCAACCATACCTTTTAAACTATCTTTCAAGCTAAAGCTTTTTTGCTCTAGTGTCTGCGTTTGTGTACCAAAATTCTCTAACTGCTGTGTGCTATCACCACTATCAACAACTATTTTAGCTACTAAACTGCCTAAATCTATCATTCATTCTCACCTCCAAACATTTCCTTTAATTTCTTTCTATTCGGCTGTGTCTGCTGTAGCAAATAACAATCCTCAAGGTATTCTTTACCATTTTCAGATTGTCGCATTTTATAAATAAAAGCATCCCTTACAAGTGACTTAAATGTATAACAATCTAATTCTAAGCACTCACTAAAGCTTAATCTGCTATAATCAGCCACCATTTTAATATCCTCTGTATCCGCATATAAATACGGCTTTTCTTCTTCCCCACTACCAGTAGG
This sequence comes from Lachnospiraceae bacterium, assembly GCA_003543235.1. Classification (GTDB taxonomy): domain Bacteria; phylum Bacillota; class Clostridia; order Lachnospirales; family Anaerotignaceae; genus UBA8514. Next base: position 80,334 of record DPJA01000020.1, on the reverse strand, counting down.
CATAGTAGGGATAATTATTCCCCCAACTGTTTAAAGCTGAATTTAGCATAATCCTGTAAAACCATCATTGCATTTTCAATATCCAATATTTCCTCAATATCATCTTTTGAAAACTCAAGTCCATTGGTATTACGGTTAAAAATTCTAAGCATAAGGGCGTTTAATTCCTCAATAATCTCTATTTCCTCTTTGTCGCTGTCAGCCATACTCATAATAGTTAAAAGCATTGCCTGTGTTGGTTTCTTTAACTTTAAAATAGTTCCATCAGCTAACTTTATCTTATATAATTCCTGTTGTAGCTTGCCTAAATCAATCATGTAATTTCTCCTCCAAAATTAATAAAAGGGCATCTTCATAAAAGACACCCCTAAACCTATGCTGTAATTGTACTATCTTCTTCTTTGTAGATAATAAGAGTTCCTTCACTGTCGTGTGGCTGTGCTTTAAACTCTGCATTTATAACACTTTCCTTATCTTTGGCAAATGCTAACTCAAAACCTGCTTCATTACTTCCAACAATAGTAACTCTAATGTCACCGTCTACTGCATCTGTATGTACAAAATGAATAACGTACTTTTTGCCATCATAATTACCAACACCACCTATTTTTACAGTTCTGGTTTTTGTGCCTACATCCTCCGTAACCCTTGCTGTAGAACATAATTTTTTCAAGGTGTCACCATTCCAAGTCATTACACCAGATTTCAAAACTGCTTCTTCATCTGTAATAAACTTCTTACTTACCAATCCTAAATCATCTTTAGCCTCAGAAAATGTAGGCTTATAGCTGATTGTAGCACCGCCCTGAATGTATCCTAATAAATTACCCTCTACTTCAATAGTTGCATCTGCTGGGATTGAATCCGCATATTCAGAAATATAAATCTTTCCACTACCTAATACTATTTTTTCCATAATTTTATTACCTCCTAAATTTGTTCTTTACAATAAAAAAAGCCTTAACAATATGGTTTTTGGTATCATCATCAAACAAATACCCTCCACCATTTAAGGCAATTTCTAATACATCATTATTAAATTGCTCATCCCCAAAAGTAAGTAAAATTGCTTTTACTCTATCTAATATTTGATTAGCTTTAATATAATTTAGGCTTAAACAGTTAATTTCAAGCCTATTCTGTTCTTTAATTCCATCACTGGATAAATTAATAAACCTATATGTAATACTATCTGATTTGTCGGTTTTATTAAGGTAAATACCAGTGTTATTTGAGGTAGAATTTAATAATGATTTTAACTCTGTATCATCTTCTAACCTTTGTAAAATATCATCTAAAATCAAAATTCTGCCCCCCTTTTTAAATACTCAACTATCTCCGTCATGTGTTCATCAACTACATTTTGTAAAAAGGGTCTACCTTCCATTTTACTTGTGCCATCGTGAACATATGGTGCGTACTCTACCGATGTACCTATTTCTACAGATTTATCACCTAAAACATGAGTAATAGAATTTTTCAAAGCACCTGTATCAACTGCACCCATATCAGTAATATTTTCTTTTGCCGTATTTTCCACATATTGCCCAGCTAATTCTAACCCTTGTGCTATTTTCTCTGGTAAAATATTTTCAATAAAGTTATTCAGATTAACTGTTATTTCACTCATACTATCACCTGCTTTAACTGTAGCTGTGTCCATCTGCCAATAATAAAAGATTGTAAGTCATATTTACAATTATCATTGGAAAGAAAATATTTCCCCTTTACATCAAAGCCTTTATACTGAGTTAAACCAGTTTCAACCTTAATATAATATTGAATTTCATTGGTATATGACTTCATGTGTTGTTCAGAAATAGAAACGTCAATAGTATCAATTAATACTTCCTCTGTGGTTTCTCCATATCTTCCATTAACAGTTATAATCTGATAAAGATTAAAAGGTTGTGTTGTCATAGCAACCTCACCTTTTTTCTAAACTTTTCTAACATCATTATAATGTATTTTGGATATGAACTTTCATAACTTTCAGAAATTCCACTACCACTAAATGAAGTTAATCCCTCATTGTTTTCTCTGTTCTTGTGGCATTTTGCCATTTCAGATACACAAACCACATGAGCATTATTTGTACTATCATAGGAAATACTTGTATAGGTTTCAAAGATAGTTTTGCAAGTTTCAATATATTCTTCCATATCCTCACCTTCTTTAAAAATAAAAAAGGGTGATTGAAATTCCAAGCACCCTTTTTTAATTTAGTTTAATTACACTGTTTTAGTAAGTTTAATTGCTTTCTTTTCGTTGTCAAGATATACAATACCTGCAAATTTAGTTACAAAAGTTTCCTTCTCTAACTCGTTATAAACATCTGTTGTAACAGTAGCATCTTTCTTGCATTCATAAACAACTGTGTCTTTAGATGCAATAATTGCTTCATCATCTGCTAATTTATTAGAAATAACAATACTCAAACCGTCTACAGTTTTAACCTGACCACTAAATATAATCTCGCCATTGTTAGCACTTTTAACTTCTGTGGATTTCTTTAACTGTGAGTACATTTTAGGAGATACTAAAAGGAACATGCCTTCCCTTGATTCAAGGTTTAAGGTTGCAAGTGCATCTTCTACCGCATCCCAATTAAATGTAGTGTATTCCTGTGCCTTTGTAATAGTTCTCAACGCTGTGTAAAAACTATCATTAATAAAGTTATATGTAACCTCTGCATTGCCCTGTGCGTTCATGGAAAGAACATTACTATTCTGACGTTTTTCTTTATCAGTAACATCAAAAGCTTGTTTAAAAGGTTTAATTCTAATTTCCTGTGTTTTATAAGAAAGTTTTCCTCTCTGTTCTGAAGGTACTACTGCACCTGTATCAGCATCTACTACTCCACCCTCATATGTATAAGTGATTTTTCTGATTAAATCACCATCAACACCTTGTAATGTATTTTTTGTAGTGAATAAATTTTTAGCATTTACTAAACTTTTAATTGCTGTTTCAAAGGCATCTTTAACTACTAATGCCTCAATATACCCCTGTGTTGTTGCTTGTGTTGTTGTTACGTTTCCATTAATTGTTGCCATAATTATCTACTTCCCTTCTCGTTGTTGTTTTTATTATTTTAAAAAATCTGGATTGCCAACTAAAAAAGCAATCTTTTCATCGTCATTTAACTGTGAAAATCTTTCTTTCGTCATTCCTGTTTCCAAATCAATTGTGCTTGTTTTTGGTGTACTACTACCAATTCTAGCCTGTACTTCTTTTGCTACCATTGCTTTAAACACCTTATCAAGTTTATCAATCATTTTCTGGTCTGTTTCCACATCACCAGTAACATTCATAATGTCAATTAACTCTGTGGACAAACCTCTTGCACCTAAAACTTTTGTAAGTTCCATTCGTGATTGATTAAGTTCATAATTTTTCAAGCGTTCTTCCATTTCATTTAAAGCTAAATCTTTCTCAGCAATGGCACGTTCTTTTTCATCAAGTCCAGCTAAAGATACCTGTTGCTTATATTTCTTTTCATATCTCTTTTCAAACTTATCAGCCATTTTAGAAATCATTGAATCCAAATCAGCTTGTGTAAAAGTTTTAGTTTCCTGTACCTGTGTTTCTGTTGTTTCCTCATTAACATTAATGTTTTCGTTTTCTTCCATGTTTAAAATCCCCTTTACTTAGTCAACGTACAACCATATAGTTGCACCCTGTAATAGTTACATGACGTTTTATCTTTAAAGCCTTAAACCCCAAACAAGGCATAAAAATAACACCCTCAAAAGGGTGTTATAGTTTAATTTATATAACTATGATTATTTATATTACCATTTAAACTTACAATTTTTACATTCGAACTGTTTTCCTATCTTACTACTAGCAATACCTAACATAGTAACACTTGCAACTCTGTTAAAATCACTTATTCTATTTGTATTATTACTTCCACAGTTAGGACAGATTGGATGTTCACGTTCTGCTTCTCTCACAATTTGTTTTACCGCTTCCTGCAATCTGATTTCCATTTGTTTTTCATATTTTTCAACATCTTCTTTTGCTATTTTTAAATCCCCATCCATTTGTGATACTGAACCAAATGTAAGTAACAATAATACCCATCCACCAACTGCTGCAACAAAAGAAATTCCAATAAAACCTCCACTATCACCTAATAGGGCTATAGTAATCATTGTCCAAACAATTGACCACACTGCTACACCTATCTTAGTATTTATTTCTTTTATTCTACTTTTGTTAATTTCATCTATAATACGTTTTTGTCGTTCTTTTGCTGCTTCAAGTTTTTCTTGTATTTTTTCGTTTGGAACATATTCCATATCTTTTAAATTATTTTCTATATCTTGCTTTTCTGGATTATTAAGTTCATTGTCCTTTTTGGACTCAGTATCAATAAATGTTAAACTTTCTTTTTGAATAGGATACCCACAATTAATACAATTAGGAGCTTTATCTGATATTTCTTTACCACATTCTGGACATTTTATTAATGCCATACTTCACCCTTCTTCCACAAATGTTTTTCATATTATACCATAATTAAAGATTAATTTCCATACATTTCCAAATTAATAGTATTTAATCAATATCAATTATTATACAACACTTACAATTGGGATGAACTGGAATTACACTCTCGCTAATATCAAAGTGCTCATGTTCCATTGCCACACATTCCTCACAAGCATCTGGCTCAAGTAACAAATGATATGTTTTATATCCGTTATCCTGTGCTTTCTGTCTTGTAGACTCGTTATATACCCTTGACGTTTCCGTTATACAAATCCTTTTACTTTGGCTAAATCCACCGCCCATAAGTTGATTTAATTCCTTACTGGCTTTTCTTACATCTTTACCAAGTATAGCAGTATCAATTATTTTATTCTCAATAATCCCTTTTAATTTAGTCGTATTATCCCATATACGCTCACTAAATACAGCACCCTTATATTGTTGTGCTATAATCTGTTTAGCTGTCTGAGTATTCATAATGGTAAAATCTGTAGGCTTGCCAATATATTTACTCATATCATTATAAGCCTGTTCTGCCACCTTTAATAATGCGGATGTAAGATGCTTTTCATTCTCCATACCTAAAGAATATAACTCTTTTTGCAGTAAGTTTTGAAGATTAGAAAACCTCATACCTTTATATAAATTAGCAGTTGAAATTTCCCCATCTTCTAACATCTGCATCCAGATATTATTTACTTCCTTATTGATACGCTTATTAGCTTGTTGATATAGCTTTTTTAACCTTTGTGTAACTTGCTTATTTGTTAGCTTTTGAACATTCTCCATTCTGTCTAACCAGTAGTTACTATTCGCCATCAACATCACCTTCTAAGGCATAAGCATCAAGGCTTGTTTCTTCATCAATCTGTTTTAACTCTCCATCTATATCATTTATGAATGGAATTTGAGTTAATAGAGTACGCTTACTAACAAATGGTGCTAGTTTAGCAATGGTATCTCCTATGAGTGATAAATCAACTGGAATATTTCTTACAAATGAAATCTTAACATCATCTGTATTCATATTACTGCCTAAGAGATTGTAAAAATTACAGATTAAATTTAAACGTCTTAACAATGCTTGTCTAAAATATACTTCTTTACTGGCACATATTTGCTCTATACCCATTAAACCTATTTTTGCACTGGTAGCAGTTGTATGCGACTTAGCAGTTTCAATATCTGCCACAAATGAAAAACGCTTAATATCATCTGCTAAACGATTTTTGTAATTCTCATTCTCAACATCGTTGGAATCTTTATTTAACCAACTAACAGATGATTGCATACCCTCTTGTGAATCTTCAATAGAAATGATTCTATTTTGTTTCATGGTGATTATATCTTCTTGCGGAAGGTTAGAATTGCGGAAAATTAAATATGAATCGTTCAATTCTTCTCTGAAATTTGCTGTGTCTGATAGTGAAATGTCATAACCATCTATAAGCTTTAATACTGGCTCTGCATCCCCTGTTATATCCTCATTGTTGTAGAAAATATTTATAGGCACTTGCTTAAAATAATTATCCTCTGTGCCTGTTAATACAGTGCCATTAATAGATTTCCTGTAATATCTAATGTCAGTAGCAGAATAAATTTCAATGTTTGTTGTAATATCGTTGGAAAGAATATCCCTTGTATCCCAAAACCTAATACAATAAAGTAATTCCTTAGTAATAGCTGTGCTGTAAATAGGTATGACCGTTGTCGGGTCTAACTTTTCAAACTGTACTTGTTTATTTTCATTTATGAATAGTAACTCTGCACCAATACCAAAAATGGAACAATCCTTTTCTACTGACTGATTGTGTGCTATTTCTTTTGTTGTAAATCCAGTTATAATATCTTTTAATTCCTCTTGTTGGGTATCATATGTAATCGGCTTACCAGAAAAGTAGCCTGCAATTAAAGTTGATATGTATTTTGCCCAAGGCGAACAAATTTTTGTATTCGGTTTCGTAATATCAGTAAATACTCTATTCATAATAGCATCATTTTTACAATCATAGTAACGCTTGTTCTTTTGTAATCGTGGTAAATATTTATACTTGTAATCCTCAATATATTTTTCTATCTTTTCTAAAGTTAATGTTTCTTGTTTGTCTATGTAATACATTTATTACCTCCTTACTATAATTTTACGGTTAATATGTTAGCTTTTTTCCTTACAATCTGTAGGCTATAACGTAAAGCATCCACTAAATGACAATATCCATTGTCTAAAGGCTCTGAAGTATATTCACCTGTTTGTTTATCCTTTTTATAACAGTAATTATCAAACTCATCTCGTATATGTACGCATGATGGATGAACAATAATTTCATATTCAAGAATTTTCTTTAATCCATTTGAAATAGAACCTTTCCCTTTTTTACAAGGCATAATTCTTGTGATACCAAGTTTTCTAATCTCTTGAATACTTTTAGGTTCAGCAGAATCGAAGAATATTTTTTCCTTTTGAAATCCTTTTGCCATAATCATTCTAGCTATATCTGGATTTAACATTGCCCTCTGATAATGTTCATCAAAGATATATAGTTTTTTATTTTTATCATTAACCACGCTACATGTTACTGCTGTAGGATCCTGGAAGCCAAAATCTCCGCCGATAGCAAGAAAACGCCTATCTCCATTATCCTCAGTTAATTTTTCTTTCCAGTTAAAATAATCTACTGTGTAATAAGGAATAACCAACTTATCTAATGTGGCAAAATCACCTTCAGCTTCAATCTTATATCTAGCTGGGTTACGTTCTTTTAATCGTTCAAGACGTTTAATAGTAGCATCATCACACCATTTATTATCTTTATATACACTCTTTAAAATAAACGTATCTTCTTGAATTGTACCAGTATCAAAGCCAAAATATTTATATACCCAATTCTGTTTACTTACAGGATTGAATGAGAAATATATTTCTTTATCTTTTGCTTTACCTCTAATAGTACCGTCTACTAGTTCAACATCTTCTGATGTAAAGTTGGTACATTCTTCCATCCAAACTGTATCAATATTTACATAGCCCTTAATACGTTCTGGCTCTTGTAAACCAACACATTTTATCCAACTACCATTATTAAAGGTAACTGTGTGATTAGATTTATTAATGCCCTTCTTATTTGAGATTGAATCATATAGCTTGAATTTTACCAAGGTATCTAATAACATTCTCCAAACTGTTTCCTCAACTTTATTATCTTGCTTCATCATAAATAACATTTTACGTTTACTTGATAATGCCTTAATCACAAGTTTATCACATATAAAGTAAGACTTGCCTGAACTTCTGCCCCCATAATAGACGTTATATCTGTGGGAATAATCTGTTACATACGGTAAATAAATTTTGTTAAACATTCCTTCTGTTATATCTATATTAATTGTTATCACCTTCCTTTTTGATATATTTTTGCACAACAAAAAAGACCTCTCCAACTAGGGAAGCCTTTTTAATATTATCAAGTATTTTTATTCAATTTAAGATGTTGCGAAAACAGTTCTTTTATATTATAATGAGTATTACGAACAGAAACCAACGTTTTATTTTAGCTAGATAAGACGGTTAGGCGGTTGAGTCACGTTAAGGTAGTGATACCTTATTTATACATAGAAATCCTTTATGGAAATACATAAGAAAAGGATGATGTGAAGTGACAATTTTTGTTTCAATTATTTACGGAATAATTGGTAGTATGATTGCTACTTATATTATTCGTTACATAGATAAAAGAACACAAAAATAACCGCCTCCGACCAAAGACACGGTTACTTTTGTTAGTTTTATTAAATTAGCTTAGTTTCAAATCTATGGCTCAACCGTCTAACGGTTTCTGTTTGTTTTAGTTTCTTCTCATTTCCTACGTTTACATCTGTTTGCTTACGTTTATCTGTATTATAACGAAAGTTTTCGTTTATTTCAATAGTTTTTTATACTTTTGTTATATTTCTCATTGACAACATTAGATTATATTCACTTTGGATTGGAAATTACAATCTTCTGGTAATAAAATAGTGTGCGTATTATTTTAAGACACAAACACCCCCATACCCCTCTATCTAAAAGGGTGTCCCCCTACCTACACATAAAAGCTTAATTTCATTCCCCTATTCCCTTGTACTTTTATACATACAATTCTATTCAATCACTCTATGTTTGTTTACCACTCATGGAATAACACCATATGTATACTATACATTTTGTTCAATCTAAATAACCAATAACACAATCATCAACAAACCCTTATATATCAAGGCTTACCCATGATTAATGTATTGATTAATAATATCCGAACTATTCGTTAAAGAAAATTTTTCTCAATAGTTTTATGTATACTTAATGAATATTATCTGGTATTATACGTTCTTATTCTTCCTCATTATCGTCTGAAACTATACGAATTGTTATGTTTTCTGTGGTATTCTGTGATACGTCTATGTTGGTGCTTAAGTATCCATTCAGCTTTAATCCATTCTCAATAGCCTTCATTACTGTTCTGCTATCTTTACTATCAAGCATTTTATCAAGCTTTGTAATGTATTTACTCAAACTCATCTTATATACCCTTTCACATGCTCTTCTATATTCTTCCTGCCAAATTTCATTGTCAATCCATGTGTACACTGTTGCACGTGGAACTCCTAATGTCCTACAAGCTTCCGTTTTATTACCACCATTTTTTAATAATTCAGTAATCATTTCTAACTGAATAGGTGTTAATTTCTCATTAATCTTAAATCTACCCCTACAATCTCTTTCATCATTTGCCATTTATTCTACTTCCCTTCTAATAAAATAAGAGTAACTAAACTTAATCAGCTACCCTTTTTAACCTTTATTTTTTAAATTCACTTTTTAGTACAAACTTAATTGCTTCAAGTTGGTTGACATTATCATCATCATTAATAATATATTCCAATTTTTCCCATGCCTTTCTAGCAAGATTATTATGTCTTTCAATATCTTTTTTTATCTGCAAAATTATTTCATCTATAATCCTTTTTTCTTGTGCTTTTAATTCATCAAAATTCCCATTGCGTTTATTGTGATAAACTAAATTAACAACAAAAATATACTCCTCCGATTCTATTTCTTGTTTACCCAAAAGCATTAATTGGGGTAATTCTTTTTCATTATTAAAATATGAAAATAATTGTCTTTCAATATCTTTTTCCATTTCATTATAATCATATTTTTTCTTAACTCTTATTTCCATTACTTAGCCCCTTCTTATTCTTCCTCTCCAATATGCCAATAATTACAAAAAATATAACTAGTTCCAATAATTGTACACTTACAACTGTCAAAATTATATCCAATATATTCATATTAAGCAACTCCTTTTATATCCATATCTTCACCATAATTAGTATCATCAATAATACATCTATTTTCTTTGGCAAAATGCTTTTTATTTTCTAAACACCATTGCTCAAATTTAGATATACTTACAAGTTTACCTTGTCTTACTTTCGTAAAGCTGGTAAAATAATCAGTGCAATTAGCAGATTTCAACTCGTGTTCTTCCATGTAAAGCTGTAATGATTTCTTACCAAACAAATACAATATCTCGTTATACTCATCTATGTAACAAATACAATCAGCCTTTGATTTAAAATACCATCCATGCTCCTTATTATGTAAATCTGAATACATTTCAATAAACATATTCCCTGTAGAATGGATTAAACTATCTGTTTTTGCATCCCATTTACTTAACTTTCCATTAGTAAAATTTAATACAATAAAATCAATGCCACAATCAAATCCTAGAAACTCATCCTTGCCACAATTTATAGCATTTTTATTATTACATCTGCACCAATCAGCAAACCATTGTTCGCCCTTATCTCCCAAAATAAGTGTTTTTGTTGTTGAATAATCTTTCATTTATATATCACCTTAACCTTAGTTTTTTAAATTATTTATTTTCTGCATTAAAAAAAGCTGTGCATATTAAGCACAACCACAGTATTTGTAATGTAAAAAGTTGCTGATTTAGCAACTAATTAGCCAAAAAGTTGCTCTTTTAGCAACTCTTAAAATGTTAATTTTCCTTGTAATATAAGGCTTTTTCGCCTGTTTTTTCAATTTTAAACCTCTTATATCTTATCCTAGCTCTTCCCAGTTAGTATGATTACCCCACTAATACAGATAATATAATTATAAATCATAGTTTTATAAGTGTTAAAAGTTAAAAATAATAGAGCAAAAGTATAATAGCCGTTTTTGGTTTGCCCCACATGGCTTACCTTTTTTCGGCTAGGTTGTAAGAAATTAGTAGTATACGGCGAAGTTTACGAGCCGTACTAATACTAATTCTCTTACAAGTTGGTGGAAAAAAAGGTAAAAGAATGTGCATAATTTCAAATATCAAATTTACCCTAACAATTCTTTCCATCCACTATTACTAAAATAATTTGCTACTGATTTATTTACGTTGTTACCCCTAAAATATATGTAAGGATTAGCAATATACACTTTTCTAAGTTTATTATCATATGTATTTCCTGTTTCAAACCTACCTAATACACCTTTTTGGATAAGTGCTTTTATAATTTTACTTATTCTTGTGTAATCAATTCCCAGTTCCTCTGATAAATCATTCATGTTCATATCGTGACCATTACCGTGTCCACCTTGTTTAATAATACAATCTTCATAGCTAGTATATTCTGCCAATGATATAGCAACCATAAACTCACTAGGCGTAAGATTTTTTCTTAATATCTTAATTGTTTCATCATATAGTTTCACAAATTTCTCTCCCTTATTAAACAACATTACATGAGATTCAATATATTCTAACCTCTTTTTTTCCGATTCAGTTTTACTACTGTCTATTATTTCTGTACACCCTGTTGTTTCACATATAATCTCTCCTGTATCTTTATTAATGTGCATTACATTACACCCATTTATTTTCTTTTTGCTCATAAACCATTAACCAACTCTTTCTGAAGTACATTTCTTATATAAAAACCAACATTTTTCTAACTCTGGCGTATCGTAAAATAGAAATACCTTGTAAGGTGATTTATCCTCACCATTTTTAGCATAAGCATCTTCTACTTTAAATACGTTAAATCCATTACGGACTAAGTGCATCATTAATGCCAAACTATGTACTACTTTAATTTTCTGTTTCATGGTATCATTTCTCCTTATTTCATCTTATCTAAATGTTTTTTAGCTTCTCTGTAATACTCCATTTGACCACGCATACAATTACCACTACAAAACCAAGAAAACAACTCTTTTTCATATGAATCATTTTTTGTTTTATCATAGTAAAAATAATATGCTGGTATAATTTCAATTCCCAAGTCTTTACACGCTCTAACTCTTTGATGTCCACTAACAATAATTTTATCCTGTGTAATTACAATTGGCTCAACTACGCCCACATCTTCAATACTTCTTAAAAACTTAATGTATTCTTGCCCTACAATGTTAGGAAAATATTTTTCGTGATTAGGAAATTCTTTTAACTCTGAAATATTTACATCATACACATTATAATCTCGTTCTAATTCGTTGCTTACATTTTTAAAGTTATTGATTTTTTGCTTTAATTCTCTCGTTGTCATAGTTTCAACGTCATTTTCTTCTAAGAATATATCTCTGTTTTCATCTGCAATATCCATGAGTAAAAATAACTTCGTCTGCCCCAAATTGGAAAGCGAATTCGAATTTGACACATTAAATGTGGTTGCCAATTGCATAAATTTATTAGCTGTTCTTTGCGTAAAATCAAACTTTTCCTCTAACCAAGTACCCCATTCACCATGATTTAACTGGTTCTTTGCTTCAATTAACGCTTGTCCAATCATAATAATATTACGTGCTGTTTGTTCTTTCAGTTGGATAATCTCATTTTCAATTACCTCTAAATTTCTTACTGTTACTTCGTTCATTTTGCATCTGCTCCTTTGTATTTGTATTTTTGGAATTTATAAAGATACTGTTCCCTTGAATAAAATTATCCAAGGGAGTCAGTTAAAATTTTTATATTATTACTATTGTATTTCATTAAAATGTGTGTTATAGTATTAATATTCTTATTCCATATTAGGGGTATTTCTGTGCGTGCAGAAAACCTTAATATGATTGCTTTTCAGAAGTTTAAACAAAATTTTGGGTGTAAAATTGTGCATATTTTATGCCTTTTTTTCGTGCAAGCATGACAATAATCTTTCTTTATTGACCTCATATATTACCCCTAAGAGCATTAATTTATATTTTTGTATGTGGACATCTTTGGAATTTATTGAGTACATCCTATTAAATATATTTAAAATAGTGTTTTTACCCATCTTCATTTGTCTTATTGTATGAATTTTATAATCTTTAATAGCGTTTAATGATTTTCTGGCTTCGCTTTTTTGATTTTTATCTGCCCAAATCTCGTTCGTTTTTTTATCCAAATCTTCTACTATTTCTTTTAATAAATGTATTTGTGTTTTATTTGCCTTGTGGCTATCATAGTTTTTAGGAAAATTTAAAAAATCTAATATTGTGGTGGTTGTTTCATGCTCCATCCTATCAATATCCTTTAAAGCACTTTGTAAATAATCCATAGGACAATTGAAATGCTGAAAGACACTTTTTTTATTATCGTCTATAAGTTTGAAAAACAAAGGTTTAATAGGTTTCAGTGTTTTCCCATTATCCTCTTTTGGTACAAGTTCCGATTTCCTTAACATTGTGAGTTCGTTCAACATATTTAAAACTTCTTTTTCATAATATTTTTTAGGCTTATCAATTTCCACCTGTGATAGTGAAGATAACTTGCTTATAATATCATACATTTCTTTAAGCTTTTCTGGATTTGCGTTTCCGCTGTTCAACTCATGGAAATAGTAACTATTATATTGCTGGGATAGATTAACGATTTGACCCACCTTATTATCTACAATAGCAATATCAATTTCAGCCATTTCTTCATTGTTATATTTTCTCTTAGTAGCTTCTATCTCAATTTTATTTATAGGTGTTAAATGTTTCTTACACTTCTTGCCCTTCTTAACTAAAATAGGGTTACTCGATAAAAGAATTGTATCACTGTCAAAATCTGCACCTTGAAGCCTGTCCATAATATCATTATCATAAGAATTTATGACACATATATTATCAGTAAAATTAAAATATTTTACAAATTCATCGTGGTATACATTTTTACAAGATAATACATTCCCACTTGCTATATGTGGGTTTCTAAATGCTGTTAATACTGCTCCATCTTCATACTTTGAACAATAAACCTCTTTTCCTTTATGAAGTGTAGAACCGTCAAACTTTCCAATTACAGATAACAACATTTCCCATGGATTAGATACTAATACAGTGTAATCGGTATCTTTAATTTTAATTTTTCCACGCTTTAAACGAGTGATATAACTGTCAATAGTATCTTTTCTAAACTCATTAAAAAATTTCGTCTTTTCTATATCTGGATTTTTATTAATAAAATCCAACATCATTTGACGAGTAGAACTTTCATCATTTAGGGAAATATGTTCTTTAAAAACCTCAATATTATTTTTCAAGTCATTAACATATTCAATTTCCAGTCCAGCTAGTTTTTTAACCTCATCACAAGATAATGCTAATGTGTTAATATGCTGATAGGCTAGTTGGTTAGTATCCCCAAAATGTGATGAATGTTCTGATTTACATATGCCAAAACTAGAACTAATATTTGATAACCAGTGCTTATACATTTCTTCTTGGCTATCAAACTTATACTTAAACTTATCTAATTTCAAACATGATGGAGTAATAATCAGCTTAATATCACTTGCTAAAATTTCATTACCAAACATATCTTTAATTTTAAAGTTTGCAGCACTAATATTTTTAGGCTTCCTATTGTGTAGGAATGCTCCTATTTTTGTATTAAATGCACATCCTTTAAAGAAATTATTCCTAAGCAAAATCATACCATTGTCCTTGCGTTTAGCTTTATTAAATATAGTTTCATCCAATAAGCACTGACCGTCAAATATATCATTTTCCAATTCTACAGTTTCATCCTGTGTTACAACTTCTTTACCAATCAACCTTGTTACACTTGCTTTTGTGGTAAATTTACCCTTTATAGTATCAATTAATAAAATCTGGTGAGGTTGAATTGTGACTAAATCCTCAAGACCGCTACAAGTTAAACTTTCATATGCTTTTAAGCTGGCTAAATCCATTTCTTCATCTTCATTAAATTTTATACCTAGATGCGACCAACTCATCATATCAGAAAACAAACTTTCTTTAATAAACAAGGTTTTGCCCTCTCTGGATTTACTGGTTGACCGCTTATAATTAACATACTTTATGCCGTCAACATAAAACCCTTTGATGTACAACTCTTTTCTAATAAATTTGGTTTTACGCACATACTCAGGCTCAAAAACAAATCCCCCATTAGAATCTAAAACAAATTCTCCATTTCTTTTTTGCTTTTTTTGTTTGCCACTTTTATAACACCTGTTAAAAGTTACATTAATTATTGCATCCGTAAATTGTTTTTCTATGCCATTAATTTTTTTTATCGTAATTTCTTCTGGTTTAATCTCAGACAAATAAACTAAATCAAGGTTATATGGTAAAGTAGCGGTATAAAGTTCTTTGAAATTCATATCAACAACTTTTTCAACAACTTTATCGCCATCCTTTAATTTTAACGCTTTTGTCTTATCAAAATAATAATCCCCAGTTTCTTTAAAAATGTCACTTCCGTCAATATTAATAATGTATGTACCCTGTTTTTTCATTGGCATTTCCCCTTTTATATAATCTTAGTAACCTATGGTTTACTGGCAAATAATTTTAACTCGCTTTAGTTTTTAATTCCTTTAACTTATTTTCTATCTCTATTAAAATACACTCTTCTATGTACTCTGGAGCTATCGCCCACATATCTAAAGTTTCCATAAGTATGTCGCTTAATAAAGCTTTGTCTAAATCGTTGTATTTTACCTTATGTATGTCGCACATCTCTTTAATATGTTCCTCTGTTACCTTTGAAAAACCACTTTTGTCCATAATATTTTTTTTCATAATGCTTTTCCTCCTTCGTATTGTAATAATCCTATTTTTTACTTCCACAAGAATGAACAGATATGTTATAATACACTTGCTCAGGGTTATTACATACATATTATTCATCCTTGTGGTGAAGTGGCTAAGCTGTCAATGTGTCTTTACATATTGATGGCTTAATTCCTTTTCATACTCCTTGTGGTTTCCTTTTTTAATTGACAATCAGTTTCTATAAAATGTACTAACTTTTCTTTATCAAACTTCTTATTGAAATACTCATTGGCTGTAAGTACTGCTGTAAAATATCTTTCTTCTGGATTATATGGAGCGTTTAACCAATTCCATAATTCCTCATAGTTTCCGTAGTGTAATAAATCTATTAATTCTTTTTTCATGTCTGATTTACTTATACCTTCATTAGTGAGTAATGAATCTTCCTTTTTATACCAAATAGTAATTGTATTTCCGTAAGCTTCTTGCATTGGATTTTTCATAAGTATTTTCTCCTTTTAGTATGTGTTAGATTTCCAACTGGTAACATTTGCATTTCTATTCATCCATTCATTATCGCCTCCTTTGAATTTTTAAAATAATAATAGTAACGAGTATCTATATAGAAAAGATGGTTGTCCATCTTTAACTATCGGTGTGTGATTGCATACCCAAACGGTATTTTTATTTCTTAATGATACCACTCAGTTTTAGATATGTCAATACTATTTTAGCATTATTATTTCTAAACAGTATTGTTTTTTTAAAGAAATTGTGTTAATATCATTGTATAAAGAGGGAGGGATTTACATTGCCATTTAGATACAATAAATTATGGGATATATTGAATGATAGAAATTTGACTAAAACGGATTTACGTATTATGATAGGAGTTTCGCAAACTACAATTGCAAATATGGGAAAAAATAATAATGTTCATTTAGATGTAATAGATAAAATATGCGATTGTTTACACTGTACACCAAATGAAATTATTGATTATTACTATGATGATAAAAAGGAAAAAAAATATAGCGTTGGAGATATTATTTTAGTTGATTTTGGCGAAACGACTGAAGGGTTTTTATCTGGTGTACGCCCTGCACTGGTAACTGGAATAAATGAAAAGTTTTTGTACAGTTCAAATCTTATGGTATCACCTATAACCACTAGAAAGGTTAAGATGAATAAATCAAAATATATTATGTTAGATAACAATGATGGGCTAAAAGTAGAAGCCTTTGCTCTTCTGGAACATACAAAATTGGTTAATCAAAATATGATATCCGTGTATATTGGTCACAAGGAACTTGATTCAAATGATTTTAAACTTTTGAGAGATTCAATGAACGAACTCTTGCTAAAGTACACTGAGGAAAACCATGAAGATATTAAAAAAACTACAGAAAAATAAAGTTAAACTATTTACATATTTTAACAACCTACAATATCCTTTTGCTGGATAATGCCCTTATACATAGCCATATTTAGGCAGAAAAATAAAGTTAAATTAATTTACTTTCTAAAAAATAACCTTTCATGTGGTTGAAGAGAAATAAATTGAACGAATGTGAAAATTTATTTCTCTTAGCTTCTCTTTTAATATTTATTCTCTTTTTATTTCTTCTCTTTTATCACTGTAGTTTGATATGTTAAAACATAAGCTTATTAGTATTAGTATTATGTAAAAACATATCAAACTACTACACATACTATACTTTTGATATGTAAAAACATAAGCAGGTGTATAGTTAATAATAGGAGATATACTCCTCCTTAAATTCTTATAATATAATAACAAATTTAAAATTAAACTTTATATCCGATAAATTGTTCACCAGTAATAATACAATTTCAAATCCTTATTAATTAATAAGAAAATTAAGCAAATAGATAGGCTCTGAGGGTACTATTATTCCATTCGTGCAAAATGTACGAGTGGTTTTTTTGTTTTACTTACTGTACCAGTAATAACCATGTCTGAAAGTTCGGGTATAGCTTTAGATAATTTAATATAGTTTTCCATTGTATCAACTGATACGTTATAAGTATTAGCGAGTTGTTGAGTGTTTGCCACATCCGAAGTATTCGGCTCTGCCTCCACATATTGATTTCCTCTGTTGCCTCCATTCTTAATTTCATAATAATTTCTCAAAAAATCAAAACATCTACCCAGTTTAATAGGGTTAGGATTGCCAACTACACGTTGTTTTAAGTTTGACTCAATTAAATCTTTAATTTGTTTTTTCTCTTTCTCATACTGTTTACCAGAACCAATAGATAATTTATCGGCAATTATATCACGAGTTTGAAGGTTAGGAAAATTTTCCTTACCTTGTCCGCCTAAAGACATCCTCTCTTTTGCCTTTAAACTTTCAATCCTATCCACCTATCCATAATAACAAATATTCTCACCATTTCATTGGTTAATGCTAACTTATTAACATCAGGAAAGCATCCCTTATTTATTAACTTGTTAATAGTATTTCTCGCCCATTCTGGTACTTCATTAATATTCTGATACATTTTATCTTCCCCCTTCTTATCTTCTAAATTAGACCCCTTTAAAGCTGTCCTAAGTAGTGACTTGTATTTATTCCATTCTGCATCATCTATATATGGTAATGGGCAAAGTTTTTTTGTTACATCATAATGACGGATTACATTCTCTATTGGAATATTATATTTATTCATTAAGTCACAAACTAACTGGATAGAATTATTTACAGTTCCATCCTTAAAGTAGTAATTACCCTTTTTATCTTTCCTACTGCACATTTCTATTCCAATACTATTGTTATTTCTGCAATAAGGGTGCTTATATGTTTTTGCTCCACAATGCCAAGCTATGTAATTATCTGGTACTACTTGTACAATCTCATTTTCATCTACAAAGTAATTAGCTGAAGCGTTCCTATTGATAGAGTGGAAGTAATTAGCATTACCTTGTGCTGTATCTCCGTTGTTGGCTGTATAGTGAATTACTATGTATTTATTCTGTTTGTTGGTTGATGGAGTGTAATTTACTGTTGTTAAATATTGCTTAATTTCCATATGATACCTTCTTTCTAAATAAAAAAATAGGACAATAAGCATTTTTGCCTACCGTCCTATGTGTTTATTTCTTTAATTTAATTTTTTTATTTGATATATCCTTTAAAGGGGTAAGAGAATCCAAGTTTACTGATAAATCATCTACTGTCAAATTAAGATACTCTTTAGTTACTGCTATGTCACTATGGCACATTAACTTTTGTAGCCTGAATACGTCACCACCTGACATAAGATAATTCTTTGCAAATGTATGCCTAAACGCATGAATACTGGTCTTTTCAACTCCCCTAGATATATTATATCTTGTAATTCCTTCTTCTGCCCCTCTTTTAGTAAGCTGTAAACCATCCCATTTACAGAATAAATAATCATCTTCTTTTCCATCTCTAAATTTAAGATATTCGTTTATGGCTTCAACAACCTGTGATGAAAGTGGTAATATTGTTTGTTTTCTATTTTTAACTGCTGTAAGTTTTACAAGATTGTTTTCTAAATCAACATCCTTTAATTTAATATTTAATACTGTCCTTAGACGTTGCCCTGTACCAATAAAATAAACTATCATAGCCCAACTTCTATACGTAGGAAAACTACATTTCTTAGTGTTGGGTTTTTTGAGTAATAATTGTAGTTCTGCCAAAGTGTAAACATCTTTTAATGGCTTATCTGCCGATGGAATATAAATATGAAATTTATCTACATACTCTTTTCTCATAAAGAAATATAAAAGTGTCTTTAATCCCTTTAGATAGCTGACCACTGTTGTATCAGCTACATTTCTACTATCCTTTAAGAAATTAATAAAATCATACACATAATCCTCATCAATATCATTTATAGCTGTTTCATCTAGTGATGTAAATAATTCCATGATATGAAACAATCCAGAATAATATTTCATTGTGTACGGGCTTAAATTCCTTGCATTACAGTTTTTTTGGAACTCTAAAATTCCTTCTTGAATACTTTTTACTTCATTTTTTTTGCTTGAAATCCTAATTTTTTGCATGAAAAAACCTCCAATTATAAGAACAAACCTAGTAAAAACAACTATACTATGCCTAGTTCTTAGAATGGAGGCTAAATACTTGCAACCCCTTGTGAACAAGAGATTTTAAACTTCATGAATCGTGAGCAAGTCTATAAGCCGGGTTCTGTGTTAAACGGTCATCTATCTTGGTACATCGTTACCGATGTCATCATGCGACCATGCCAAAGCGGAACGAGCAGCTCCAAAACGCTTTAATAGGTCTTGCTTCAGGTGGGGTTTACAGAGCCAATGCCGTTACCGGCAAAGCGGTGAGCTCTTACCTCACCTTTCCATCCTTACCATACCAAAAGATATGGCGGTTTATTTCTGTTGCACTGTCCTTAGAGTCGCCTCCACCGGTCGTTAGCCGGCACCATTGCTCTACGAAGCCCGGACTTTCCTCCCTGTTACAGGCGACCGTCTGGCTTACTCACTTAAAAGAATATATCATATTTATTTTTTACTGTCAATGTGTTTTAACCACACACTTCACTGTCAGACCCTGAAAACGCTCCCGCCCACAAACTCTTTAATTATAGAATTATTAGGTATACATCCACTATTTACAGGTAAAAAATAATCCAAAAACTTTATAATTCGCTTTGCCATAATATACTGTGGCATACTTCTGTCAATTTTAAACAACAGTGGCTCAATATACGCTTTAAGCACACTAAGCTCATAAATAGTTGCAGAATTAAACATAACGTCAGCATTTTCCTGATATGGAAAAATATTATTTTCCTCACCACGTTTAACGCTTGCCCAGCTATCTATAGTTGTTGCTGCATCGTTGCCTCTGAACTGATGGTCACGTACTATTCGCCTTATAAGTCTACTATCTGATGTTGAAATTCGGTTATGGTCATCTATATTTAACTGTGTCATAGCACTTATAAAAATGCGAAATTTATTTTTACTTTCAATAGCCTTTGTAAGCTGGTCATTAAGTCCATGTATACCTTCAATAACAATAATTTCATCCTTTTGCAGTTGCAAATATCTTCCCTTGTATTCACGCTTGCCCAGCACAAAGTTGTAGCTTGGTATTTCAACTCGCTCACCCTTTACAAGCCCATTCAAATTTTTATTAAACAGGTCAAGGTCCAGTGCATTTATATTTTCGAAATCAGGCTTTCCATCCTCATCCAACGGCGTTTTTTCTCTTTCAATAAAATAATCATCAAGACTAATGGTGTGAGGTATAATTCCATTTACTCTAAGCTGAACACATAGCCTTTGTGCAAAAGTTGTTTTACCCGATGATGATGGTCCAGCAATAACAACCAGCTTTATTTTGCCTTTTCTTTCGGTAATAATATCTGCTATATGTGCTATTTTCTTTTCATGTAAGGCCTCATTAATAAGTACAAGTTCACCAAACCCGCCATTAACAATAAGGTCGTTTAAATCTGCTACATTTTCAACATCCATAAGTTTGCACCATTCCATTTGTTCCATAAATACCTTAGATATTTTATCAAATCTTTGATATTCTTCTAATTTATCAAGATTTTTAACATCAGGAAACAAAATTAAGAATCCTCTTTCATATGCAACAATATCAAATTTGTCCAAATACCCTGTACTAGGAACCATGTACCCATAAAAATAATCATAAAACCCATTCATATTATACATATTTACATTGGATGCACGTCTATACCTAAAAAGCCTTGCTTTGTCATCCATTCCAAATTTAAGCGACATTTCAATTGATTCATCTCGTGACATTGTCACTTTTTCAATAGGGATGTTTTCTAAAACAATCTCTCTCATCCGTGTTTTAATTTTGTTCAAACAATCATCATTAATTTTGATTTCAGCCTTACGTATTTCACAATAATAATTACTGTTTATGGAATGTTCAATAACCACTGGCGTATCCATGCCAAACAAGTCCTTCACCGCTTTAATCATAAGAAATGAAATGCTTCTTCCATAAACCTTTATTCCATCGGGATTTGTAAGTTCTAAAAACTCAATTTCCATTCCATCCTTAACAGAATCTGCAAGTTCATAAAGTATATTTCCGCTTTGGGCTAACATAATCGGAGCTTCATATCTATCTGCATATATTTTGCTCAATTCTTCAAATGTTGTTCCCTGTTCAATTGTAATGTTCTCTCCCATTACTCTAGCTTTAATATTCTTTGCCATGATTCTCCTCCTTACTAAAGTTCTGTAAACACCTGTCCGTCAACTGATGTCTGTATAACTTCTATGCCTTTTTCCAATCCATTCAAATATCTGCAAATTACTGGAACAATTATATTTTCGCCGGCATAGTGTGTTACATCTATAACGCAAATTCCAGCATCTTGTGCTTTTTGACTTTCATGGTATCTAAGGTCACCAGTAATGTATACATCTGCACCTTTTTCTATGGCATCCTCCATAAATTCAAAGCCGCTGCCCGTGCATAGCCCCACACGTTTTACAATTTTTTCTGTGTCACCAACCACACGCAAGGTATCAAGGTTAAGTTCCTTTTTAAGTATACGTGCAAAGTTGCGAAAATTTGTTTCTTTTTTCAAATTCCCTATACGCCCAAGACCATTATCCTTACCATCTTGCTGGCAACTTTTTCTTAAAACTTCAATATCATTAAGCCCTGCAATACGTGCTAGTTCATCATTTGTGCCACCAAAGGCAATATCCAGATTTGTGTGCATTGCAAAATGTGCAATATTGTTTTTTATAAGCTTTCTAATCTTAACACCCATTGCCGTTTGGTTTGTAATCTTTTTTACACCACTAAAAATCATTGGATGGTGAGTTATTATTATATCCGCCCCAACAGCTATTGCTTCATTGATAACTTCTTCAGTAGCATCCAATGCCACAAGTATTTTTTTTATATCATTCTCAGTATCGCCCAAAATTAATCCTATGTTGTCCCAATTTTCTGCAAGGTACATAGGTGCAAAATTTTCCAGTTCGTTTATCAAGTCACTGCATTTCATATGTTTTTAATGCCTCCTCAAAAACCAGTATGTCCTTTTCTATTTCACTTAGTTTTTTTATAGAATTCTCAGTGCCTGCCTTTTCAAGCCCAACTTTAATTTTTGTAAGCTTGCCAAGCCTATGTATCAAATATTTTTTCAATGTACTACACTTTTTATCAAGATTAATTTTGCCAAACATATATTGACATTTATTATAATGCTTGTCTTCACCATGTACTGCATTAATAACGGTATAATACTTTCCTTCGTCAATAAGCATTTCCTCATTTTCTATTTTAAACCCTATGCTATGGATATATTTACGAACACTATCAATATCCAGCTGGGGCTGTAAAACCAGCTGTTTAAGGCTTTGTACAACATCACTACTTGCTTTAAGTATCTCTGTAGTAAGCATACCGCCCATGCCCGCAATAACTGCTGTTTCAACTTCACCAACCGCTATAGGAATAAGTCCACTGCCAAGGCGTGTTTCTATTTGACTATTAAGGCAGTTTCCCTCGATGTTTTGTTTCGCTTTTAAAATTGGTCCTTTGTTTATATCACACGCTATAGCCATATCTGCAAGTTTATTTTTTACAAGATAAATAGGCACATAGCCATGGTCTGTGCCTATATCTGCGACAGTTCTGTATCTAACCTCACCTGCCACCGTTTTAAGTCTTTTTGAAATTTCCATATCATACCTCTTAGTTTGTTATTTACTTTAAAGTTCCATTTTAACCCCTATATCCAAAAAATACAACATAAAAGCCGTATGCAATTCAACTGCACACGGCTCTCTCTTTTTTACTCTAAATAATCCTTAAGCTTCTTGCTTCGGCTAGGATGCCTTAACTTCCTAAGTGCTTTGGCTTCAATCTGCCTTATTCGCTCTCTAGTTACGTTAAATTCCTTGCCAACCTCTTCAAGGGTTCGTGCTCTGCCATCATCAAGACCAAAACGTAACCTAAGAACTTTTTCTTCTCTATCGGTCAACGTATCCAATACTTCTATAAGCTGTTCTTTAAGAAGTGTAAACGCTGCAGCTTCAGCCGGTGCTGGTATGTCGTCATCAGGTATAAAATCACCCAAGTGGCTGTCTTCTTCCTCGCCAATAGGTGTTTCAAGAGATACTGGCTCCTGTGCAATTTTCATTATTTCACGTACCTTGTCAACAGGCATATCCATTTCAACAGCTAGCTCATCTGCACTTGGTTCACGTCCAAGTTCTTGTATAAGCTGACGAGAAATTCGTATAAGCTTATTTATAGTTTCAACCATATGCACAGGTATACGTATAGTTCTGGCTTGGTCGGCAATGGCTCTGGTAATAGCCTGTCTAATCCACCATGTTGCGTAGGTGCTAAATTTGTAACCCTTAGTATAGTCGAATTTTTCTACTGCTTTAATAAGACCAAGGTTTCCCTCTTGAATAAGGTCAAGAAAAAGCATACCTCTGCCCACATATCTTTTTGCGATACTAACAACCAAACGAAGATTGGCTTCAGCAAGTTTTTTCTTTGCAATTTCGTCGCCATCTTCCATTCTTTTGGCAAGACTAATTTCCTCTTCTGCACTAAGCAATGGTACCTTACCAATTTCTTTAAGATACATACGAACAGGGTCATCAATATTTATCCCTTCAGGTAATGAGAGGTCAATTTCCTTTTCAACCTCTTCCTCAAGCTCAATTGCACCAAGTATGTCAATGCCCTGTCCCTCAAAATATTCATATATCTTGTCTATCTGGTCTGCCTCAAGCTCTATCTCTCCCAAATAGTCCATAATTTCTTTGTATTCAAGTACGCCTTTTTTCTTTTTGCCGATTGAAACAAGTTCTTTTAAGCGTATTAATAAAGTGTTTTCCTCCGGGGATTTCAATATAATCCTTCCTTTCCAATTATCATAAATTCTATCCTAACTGACGGTTGTTTATACAAATGCCACGCTTAAAGAGTAATATAAAGTTTATCCAACTGTTTTTTTACCTCCATAAGTGTATTCAAGTCTTCAATTGATGTAGCCGTAGCCGCCAGTGCATCTGCCTTTGTTCTTTTAATCAATCTTATTTCCTCATTAACTGCTTTTTCTAACTCGTTTAATCCATCATATTTAAATTTAATAGCAAAAACCTCTGCCACCTTTTTTTGTGCCTCAGGTGTGTGAAAATAATTTACTGCCTCTGCTGGAAAAATAGTTACGCCTTTTTCGGCAGCATCAAACACAATTTCTGCTAACCTTTTATACTCCTCATCAATAAAGTCATCTGCTTTAAGGTGCAACTTAATTTTGTCGTATATTTCTTTCTTCGTTGCACAGATATATATTATATTCCTCTGTGCCTCATATAAGCCTTTAGATTTTTTGATTTGTTCCCCCACAGTTTTGTCTGCATACATCCGCACACGTTTCTTTTCTGCTTCCTTTACAAACTGTGCATCATCATTTCCTTTTATTTTTATTATTTCATCAATAATTGCGTCTTCTGCAATACCTGTTTCCGCAGATATTTCCTTTGTATACACATCACGCTCTATAGGTGAATCTAGCTTTGCAAGCATTTGTGCCGATTCCTTGGTAAAAAGCATTTTTTGCTCAATATTTTCCATATTGTACTTCTTTTTACTGCAATCTATCTGAAAAGCCATATAGCTTTTTGCATTAACCAACAACTTACTAAATTCCAGAAAACCTTTTTGCTTAATAAATTCATCTGGGTCTTTTCCGTTTGGCACCTGTAGCACCCTAACTCTGAAGCCAGCACTAACCAAAATTGGTATAGCACGCAAAGCCGCAGTTTCCCCTGCCGTATCACTATCAAAAATAAGTATAATATCCGTAACAAATTTCTTCAGAAGTTTAGCATGCTCAGCATTAAATGCAGTGCCAAGTGATGCCGCTACATTGTGAAAACCAGCTTGATAAATAGTAATCATGTCCATGTAGCCTTCAACAAGTATAATCTCTTTTTTCTTGCTGCTTCTTGCAAAATTAAGCCCATATAGGGTACGCTTTTTGTTAAAAAGAGGCGTTTCAGGAGAATTTAGATATTTAGGTTCACCTTTTTCCATAATTCTTCCGCCAAAACCAATAACCCTGCCCTGCACGTCAAAAATAGGAAACATCAGTCGTCCATAGAACCTATCGTGATAGTCTTTCCCATATTTATTTTCCATTACAAGTCCGCTTTTTATCATGGCCTTAACACTAAAGCCTTTTTCTTTCAGCACATTATACAGCCTGTCCTTGCCCAACGGTGCATAACCAAGACCAAATTTTCTTTGGGTCGCTAGGCTTACTTGTCTTTTTTCAAGGTAGTCAAGAGCGTTCTTTCCCTCCTCTGCCTGTAAAACCTCGTAGTAAAACCGTCCTGCCACATTATGTATTTCAAATAGGTCTGCTCTAAGTTTTTCTTCTTCTGCCGTTTCCTTTGTATATTCTGTTTCAGCAATGGCTATATTAGCTCTATCAGCAAGGCGTTTTATAGCTTCAACAAAATCACAATTTTCCATCTGCATAATAAAGCTGATAACATTGCCTGCCGCACCACATCCAAAACAGTAGTAAAGCTGCTTTTCAGCACTTACAGAAAATGATGGTGTTCCCTCATTATGGAACGGACATAGACCGAAGTATGAGCCTCCCTTTTGCTTAAGAGGAATGTATGAGGAAATAACTTCCACTATATCATTTTGTGTACGTACTTCTTCAACTAGTTCCTGGGAATAAAACATATCGGTCTCTCCTTACTTATATAATTTCTACAAAAAAGTCCTAAATCCTTTATTTTTCTGCTATTTTTATAAAAAAACAGCAACTTTTTTAGTAAATATTCCAAGAAGTGGGTATAAAAAGCTTTGTGTAAACTGCAATTGCATATCTGTCGGTCATACACGCAATGTAATCACATACAACAGTTTCTACATCTTCACCACTTTTTATAAGCTCCACAAATTCCCTTTCAGTTTTATATGGATTTTCCATGTAGTATTTAAAAAGGTCAGTCAGCATACCGTCCACTTTTTCCCCTTCACGGGTTGCACGTTGGTCGGTATATACATGGGTAAACATAAAGCTTCTTAATTTTCCCATACTTTTTTTCATTTTGTCACTCATTTTAATATCATTTATGCCAAAACTATTTATTAAAGTATCTCTAATCATGGTATTAATTCTTTCGCTGCTGGTACCGCCTATAACTTCCACAATTTCCTTTGGTATGGCATTTTCTTCTAAAACTCCTGCCCTTATAGCATCATCAATATCATGGTTTATGTACGCAATTTTATCGGAAAGTTGAACAACCTTGCCCTCCATGGTTGATGGGCTGCCTTTTGTTCGGTGATTAAGTATCCCATCACGAACCTCCCATGTAAGATTAAGGCCATTTCCATCTTTTTCAAGCCTGTCAACAACTCTAAGGCTTTGGTTGCAATGTTCAAATCCTTTAGAGCAAAGTCTGTCCAATGCACTTTCGCCTGCGTGTCCAAAAGGAGTATGTCCCAAATCATGGCCTAACGCTATTGCCTCTGTTAAATCCTCGTTAAGATGAAGTGCACGTGCAATAGTTCGTGCAATCTGAGAAACTTCAAGGGTGTGAGTAAGGCGTGTTCTATAGTGGTCACCCTCTGGTGAAATAAATACCTGTGTTTTGTGCTTAAGCCGTCTGAAGGCTTTACAATGAATAATTCTATCTCGGTCACGTTGAAAATCAGTTCGTATGTCGCATTTTTCCTCCTCACGCTCTCTTCCCTTTGAAAGACTGCTTTTTGCCGCAAACTCCCCAAGAATCATAAACTCCTGTTCTTCCTGTTCAGTTCTTAATTCCATAGTAAAAACCTCCCTTCTGCAAACAAATAACTTATATATATATAATACTACATTTTATTGTCAAATCCTTTTTTCAGGAATGTTAAATGTTAAAAGTAGCTGACAATTTTGTCAAACTGTGGACAAATCAGAAAATTTGCTATAGAATAAATTATAAGAGGAGGTGCTTTTGTATGCCTGTAATTACAATAGAAATGGGAAACAAATGGAAAATCGAAACTGCTGTTACAATAAAAAACATAGTTATGGAGGAAGTTAAAAACGCTTTTAACCTTAAATCTACAGATCGTAACATAAAAGTTATCCGCTATGATCAAGATTTATTTGAACTTAACGACCCATATGAGGTTTTTATAGAAATTCAGCTCATAAAAGGTAGAGAATCAGAGTTTAAGCGTGACCTTTATAAATCTATAACTACTGCCATAGAAGAAAAAACGCTTTTCAAAAGAGAAAATGTTTTTATCTTTCTTAACGAGCAACCAGCAGAAAACTGGGGTGTTAAGGGTGGCTTTGTAGCAAGTGAAATATAAAAAATAGAGCATTCACTAAATTTTAAAGGTGATATGCTCTGTTTTTTATTATGTGCATTTTATTCTGTTTAATTAACATGACTCTAAAAATTTGAAAGGACTATCATTACTATTTACAAAATGCATAAGCATATAAGCACACATAATAGCAACTTTTTCTTCTTTTAGTATTCTTTTGCACTCATCACGGTCGGCAAGGATAACCTCAATATCCTCTGAGTCCTCTTGATTAATATTTGTTGGATTACCTGTTAGATACCCATAAACTGTTCCACAGGTTTCATCCGTCATGCCTATGCTTGTAAAAAAAGGTCGGCTATAGCTTCCTCCCTCTACAGGTTTAAGCGTAAGCCCTGTTTCCTCTTTTATTTCTCTAACCGCTGCCCCAATAATATCCTCACCATTTTCTATCAACCCAGCTGGGAACTCGTAAATATAGTCGTCAATTGGATATCTGTATTGCCTTACAAGCACTACTTTGTCATCATAAATACCATATATAGCAACACTATCTGCATTATTTTTTCGGGTGTTTGCTTTAAGCTTTTTAATTTCTTCTGTTCTGGAAGCCATATAATATGGATAAACTTTTCCGTTTCTTCTTTGGGCTTCAAGCTCATATAAATTTAAAAATTTGTTATTTGTCTGTCTAATTATTCCTTTTACTCTGCCCATTTTTTCCTCCAAAAACATTTATTAATTAGTATATTTTATATTATTAGGTGTCACCTTTTCACTTTCATTTTCTTTCATTACAAAGCTAAGCATCACTGGTGTAAACAATGTTGTCATTATAACCACAAGCACAATAGCCGGAGAAACAGCCCTATCAATAAGACCTGCCTGCATACCCTTTTCAGCGACAATAAGTGCTACCTCACAACGTGAAACCATGCCAACACCAATTCTTAAAGAATCCAATGTAGATATACCACATAGCTTTGCACCTAACCCACAACCCAAAATTTTTGTTGTTACCGCAATAATAAGTAAAACCAGTGCGAACAACATAAACCGAGAGTTAAGTCCGTGTAAGTCTGTTTTTATACCAATGCCTGCAAAAAAAATAGGTGAAAAAAGAAGATATGCTGAAACCGTCATTTTTTTGGCTATATACTGTCTTGTTTTTGCAATGTTGCAAAGTATGATGCCTGCAAAATATGCACCAGTAATATCCGCAATGCCAAAAAATTTTTCAGATATATACGAAAGTATAAGACAAAATGCAAAGCCGTATATTGCAACTCTTCTTTTTGTACCAACAGCATCTTCCATCTTCCGAAAAATGTAGTGAATTGCAAAACCAACAACTACCATAAAAACAAAAAATCCACCTATTTTTGTAAATATCATGTATGGGTTTGCATTTACATCTGTAAAGCCAGAAAGAAAAGAAAGACTAACAATTCCCAAAATATCATCAATAATTGCCGCACCCAAAATCACAGTACCAACCTTACCGTTAAGCTTTTTCATTTCCATAAGAGTTTCCACGGTAATGCTAACCGATGTTGCCGTAAGTACAACGCCTATAAATACACCCTTAAGCACCGTTATTTTATCAAAAGAGTCTGCAAAAAACGCCATATATGCTGCGAAACCACCTATAAGTGGAAATATGACACCTAAAACTGCAACAACCAGTGATGTTAATCCTGTTTCTTTAAGCTCCTTTATGTCTGTATCAAGGCCAGCAATAAACATAAGAATAATTACACCCAGCTCAGATGTTTTTAAAAGAAAGTCTGTCTCCTTAACAACTCCTAAGCAACTTGGTCCAAGTATAATACCTGCCATAAGTGCTCCAACAACCTGTGGCATATGCACATGGCTAGATAATACTCCGAATGTTTTTGTAGATAAAAGTATAATAGCAATTATAAGTAAAAATTCATACGATTCCATAACCGCATCTCCCTGATGTTTTAATGTTTCCACTTATTTTTATTAATTATATACATATAATCTTAGTTTTACAAGGGATTCATCAATGTATATTGTATAAATTTAACATTATCTACAACAAAACATTGTACAAAAGCTAGAGAGCCTTCAAATTTTATGTATACCAACTAAAAAATATCTATTTTGGTGGTTACACAAACCTTTGAACGCTCTAATAGCTATTGTTGTCTAATTTTTTTACATTGTTCCTAATGACCCTTTGCGTTTCTATGCTTTTTTCTTGTTTTTATAATTATAAATGTCACAATCGCAACCACCACCGCAATAACAACTAATTGCAATGATATAGATGCAATCATAAGCACTATGTTCTGAATACCGTTTACAAACATATTAACCGAACCAATAAAATTCTCCTTTATCTTTGTTCCAAAATCAGAAGAAATAGAACCAACCTTAGCTGTCCTTTCCTCTCTCAATTCAACATTTATTGTTGATAAACCAATCTGCTTATCCCAGTTGTCTACAATGGTCTGATAGCTTTCGATTTCACTTCGTATATAACCAATACGGTCCTCTATAGCAATAATATCCTGAATATTTTTGGCACTGCCTAAAAGCTCCAATAATCTTTCTTCCTCAACTCTTTTAGCTTTAAGCCGCCCCTGAGTGTCTATATATTGACTTGTAATGTCGTTTATGCTCTCGTCCTCAAGAGTTACTTCACCCAAACTTTTAATGTAAACCTTCACCTGCTCGTAGTTATTTTTGTCAATACGCAGTGTAATATTTCCTGCTTTAAGGGACTCATAATCGTTTTGCTGATAAACATAACTGTTATAGTTTTCAACATAACCGTTGTTTGATTCCGTTTTTTCCCGTATGTTGCCAACCGCCTCTTCAAAATTTCCCACACTAAGAGCAATATATGAAGTTTTTATTTTTTTTCTTTCCTCCACATTAGAATTAACCTCTTTGAGGTCAACCTCATCATTTGAAACATCTCCAGCGGCTGTCCCAAAATCCATTGGCATAATTTTTTCTTCGTCCATAGTATATTCATTGCTTTCACCTTCTTCAGACACTGACATTGACCTTTGGTCTTTATCATTATATTCTGACGACTGTGCCTCTGTTAATTCTGTAGTTTCATTTTGAGTATATGCACTAAAATTCATGTTCCTTACAACTGCACTAACTGAAATAACCAGTACAGCAGCCGCCGCAATAGAACCATATTTTTTCCATTTTTTCCTATTGTCTTTGCCATTTTTACCAAAGTTCACATTTTCAATTTTCATATCATTTACTTTAGCCATTAGTTCTTCATGGTAATCACATGGCAATGGCAAAAACTCCTCTTTATTAAGCGTGCCAACAATATCTTTAAGCATTTCAAATTCTTGCCTGCATTGCTCACAGCAATCAATATGTTCAAAAAGCTTTTCCTGTTCTTCCTTGTTAAGCTCTAAATCAATATATAAACTCATCATTTCCAATGCTTTGTCACAATCCATTTGTTTTTCCTCCTTTCCTCATTCTATTTGATGAAGGTCTTTGTATTTTCTTCACGACACTCCAATATTAAATCTTTAAGAGCTTTCCTTGCCCTTGCTAATCGAGATTTTACAGTTCCAAGTGATGTTTCTGTAATTTCTGAAATTTCTGCATAGCTTAGACCCTCCAAATCTCTTAATGTTATAATAACTCGATGCTCATTATTGAGATTTTCCATAACCTGTTTAATTTCCGCCATGCTTTCTCTAGCTATTATGCTTTCCTCAACCCCTACACTATTGTCGGGATATTCCTTTTTTATTACGCCCGTATCGCAGTATCTTTCCCTGCCTATAGAAATTATTTCATTGCTCTTTCGTTTTCTAAGCTCGTCTATGCTTGTATTAACAGCAATGCGATATAGCCATGTAGAAAATGATGCCCTGCCATCAAATTTTCCCAAGTATCGGTATGCCTTTAAAAACACTTCTTGCGAAACATCCTTTGCATCCTCATGATTTGACAATATCCGATAAACTACATTGTATACAAATCTTTCGTGGTTTTGGATTAGCCCGCTAAATGCCATGGAATCGCCTTGTTGTGCCATTTTCACCAATTTTGAAACCTCTGTATGGTCTGCCATTTTCTCACTCCCTCCCCAATAGTTTTCAGTGTACTTATGTAATATTCAAATACTCGCCATGTATTCATAATATACTGTATTGTTTTATACGTAAATAGAAATATATTGTTCCGAATTTTAATTTTTTTTAATTTTATATTGCAATTTATAAAAACCTGTGTTAATATAGTGGAGCATTATTTTTGTTGTGCGGGCATGGCGGAATGGCAGACGCAGCAGACTCAAAATCTGCCGTAGGTGACTATGTGTGGGTTCAAGTCCCACTGCCCGCAGTAAAGCTAAAACCCTTGAAAACACGGTGTTCCCGAAGTTTTCAAGGGTTTTTTAATCATTTTTTAAAGTCGCAAAAGTTATAAATTGCGTAGAATAGGTGCAAAGTGTGGTAGTAGTGTCGTAGTAAAATTGTAGTAAATTGAACGGTCTATATATAATCCATTGCCCCTAAAATTTGATATGCTCCCCTTTTTGATCTCATTTCGCTTCTAGGTATATTACGCAACTCACCCTTGCAAGAAGGGCAAAATTTAACCTCTGGTTGAGAACCTGTTTTATTGGCCATCTTATTCCTCCTACATTGTAAAAAATAATTATAAAGATAATGGTATTAAGATTTGTCATTATAAACATAATGGGTGCTGAGGTTATTCTCATAACCCAGAATAAAAATCGGAGTTTCTCATTTCTTCTACTCTATAAGCGAGACGACTGATGCCACGATTGTGCCAAACAAATGGTTATAAAGAATTGAATAATTAAGCAATAATTACCTATCTAATGTTTAATTAGAGAATACACTTACAAATAGTTTTCTTGACTACGGTACATTATCCCAAAACTCTTCGGTTTGTACATACTCTACTTCGTAATTTTCATTTATTTTGACTTCATCAAGTGCACGCCTAAGACTAGCATATGCTTCATCATTATACCAATGTACTGCCCATTTTGTATTTCTATTAACACATTCTTTAATTTTTAACAAATATGGAATATCAACGTTTCCAGCTGACCAACCAATTATTATAACATGTTCTATGTTATGTAAATCACCAAAAAATCTACTATTATCATCAATTATTGAATTAGTATCTTTGAATATTGCCTCCAGATAATCAGCTATTGCATTCTGAATGCTTGACTCACCTTCATCATATTCTTCATCTGCTTCCTTAGCCCACTGACGATGTTTATCACTTTCAGCTTTATTGCAATGTCCCATAATTGGTGAGATGTCCGAAAGACTCTCAATGC
Organism: Lachnospiraceae bacterium; assembly: GCA_003543235.1. Classification (GTDB taxonomy): domain Bacteria; phylum Bacillota; class Clostridia; order Lachnospirales; family Anaerotignaceae; genus UBA8514. Next base: position 47,108 of record DPJA01000020.1, on the reverse strand, counting down.
TACCATGAATATGTGTAACCTCTTCAATCTGATATACTTGCTCTAGCACATCAGTATAATTAAAATTCAAAAAATAGTCTCCATTGTTACCTATTAACTCTTTCTTTCTTGGAAAAATACCACTAGTATCAATCTGCTCAATCCATTCTTTCACATAGTCCTGTAATAAATTTATAAAACCAAACTGTTCCCGCCAATAAACATCCATTGTATCCTGAATGCCAATATTTCCTCCTTCCAAATCCATATCATCAAGAATACAGGAAGAAAAATTAAGCATATCTGTAGTATCAGGGTGTCCCATAGACTCTTCAAATTCACTCCAAAGGTCTTTATTCGTAGCTGTGTTCCATCTTTCTTGAGCTTCTATTGTATACCAAGGCTCTGTGTCGTCTAACTGCTGAATACCATACAATTTTTCAAACTTCCCTAAAAATTCGGGGTAATTCTGCTCAAGATATGTTCTAAACTTCCAATAGTCAGTATGTATTCCATGTGCAACGTCAAATCCATTTCCAATAATATATAACTTTTTCATCAAACCCATATCTCCTCTAAATTCCATCGTTACCCTTACTTGAAGAATACGCTATTCAATTTGCTACTTTATTAAGTTCCATTTAATTTCAAATTATATCTCAGTAAATGTATTTTCACTATGATTATGTAAGAAAATTTGTTAATAAAAATATGTATTAAATTAAATAACAATATACTCTAATAATTCCTTATAATAACCTCCGAAAACTTCTTACCATTAGTGCTATTTGCCGCCCTTTGAATATCTGTAAGTCCCTGCATTTTCATTTAGCAAACTTATTATATACCCAAGGTGGGCGGTGTTCTCTTCAATAAAACGTATTTCCGCCTCAGTATCGGTTATCTTTTCTTGAATACGCAAATATTTGTTTTCTAGTTTTCTATAACCTGTGTCAATATTTTTTTATGACCTGTATAATGGAATTTGGACTGAAATAGAATCATAACTAACGGCACTTATATCTGTGGCAAAACTAATATTACCATTATCCATATCTTTTTTTATTTTTCTTGCCCAGTTTTCACATATTGCCCATTTATTTTTCCTCTGCCTTTCCTTTCCTTTAATTGTCTTTTCTTATATTTCTTCTCTTCTTCAACATAAACTCGTCCTGCCAATTAGAACACATTCAAGTAATCAAGTCTTTCTTTATTTTGTAATAACATTTTAATGTTTCCTGAATATTATGTAATGGAAGATAACTGTAATAATGTATAATATTAATAATCATCTGGAGATGAACTTCATGTCACAATATATCATAAATAATTTAGATAATATCAAGAATATTAAGTCACAAGAGATAGTTAGTATTCCAGTTTCATTATCTAAATCCATTCAAGGAAAATACTTTGTAGGTCAAACAAAACCTTTGTTTGTATGTGATAAAGAAATAGCATGGGCTGGTTTAGTAAACCCGTGTAATTCAGGAGTAATTTTATTTGCAAATATATTTACTATCTCAAATTTCTCCGAGGACTATTTAACTGCTGAAATATGGATCAATACTGATTTTCCCGAAGATTCAAATATATCCCATATGGTTTCTCCATCAAATACTGCTTTATGCCCATTTCCCCATAATGAGGTAGATATTAAATTTCTAAATACCTCCCCTGTATTTCCTCGCAATGGGGTTAATATATACAAGAGAATAGTACCGCCAAATACAACATTAGTAAGTGAAGAAGATGGAAAGTTTATAGAACCACCAGGTGGAAACTATACAATAGTTATAAAATCATCAAGTTCTATACCTGATAAAATAATCATTGCATTTGGCTGGTGGGAACAATCAATTTAATATTTGTCACTCGTACCTGTTCCATAACTATCGAGACTTTTATGTTGTTAAAAGTCTCTTTTTTTTCGCCCCTTTTCTGAGTTTCTAGTAAATTGAAAAACTCCCAAAAATGCGTAAATTCAAGGATTATACAAATTCACTCTTTGTAGACTAAAATGTACCCTATAGACTGGACAGTTAGGATTTTTTTAACCCTATACTTGGACACCCCAATTTTCTGAAATCCTTGTATTTTACAAGTGGATTTTTAAATCCCTCTTCTCCAAACAATTGTGTTTGTCATAAGTCCTGATATGAAGTAAATTATATCAAGTGCATTGGAGAAATCCAGAAATGGCATTAGGGGTCTTGAAACATATCAAGGTACCATGAATGGCTTTATGACACCTGAAGCTAAAATAAAGGTATTAGAACAACAACTAGCATATAGTGCTGCTGGCAAATCTACCAGCAGCTCCTATATATACATTTTATTTGAATTTGGTATTACAGTAAATACTCACCGCATAGAATACACAAAGTTAAAATAAGTAGGTGTGAAAATGAAAAAACTAAGCCCAAAAAAAGTATTCGCCCAATACAGAGATACCATGGCCCCTTATGAGCCTCTTGCTGAACGAAAATACACCATAACCCATTCTGATGTAACTGCAGAACTATTTGTATTTATATCCTGTAAATTCGCCGAAGATCAGATTAACCGAATGCGTGACGAAGTAAGAATTGCTTGGGAACAAAACAATAATAAACTTGCTTTAATGGGGTCTGTAATTATAGCTGGTAAAAATATAATTGGTCCTCCAAAGATTCGCAACACAATATTCTACAATGAAATGCCAACTGCACTTCAGGCATTACGCCAAGCTGATAGGTTCCTATTTGACAAAAACCCATATCTGGATAACACACCAGTACTAATACATTTCATCTCGAGTAATCCCGAATATGACAAAATCCATGACTTTGGACCTATTGGGAATTACAAGTAAAACTATGTCAATCTTCTTTCTACACAATAAAAAAAGTATAGTTATTTTTGGGCAGAATGATTTTTTAGTTTCTGCCCATTCGAATTGCATAATTTTAAATTGCTAAACCTAAATAATTTAATAAACCTACATAAATAGCATACGCAAATTCATATTGACTGTCCCTAAGTTTTTGTGCATCTGACTCATTGCTTAAATACCCTAATTCTATTAAAATAGATGGCATATTTGTTGTTCGAAGTACATATAGAGATGGCCGTACTCTTACACCATTATCTCTTGTTCCAACGCTGTTTACAATAGATGCCAGAACCTGCTCTCCCAACCAATATGCTTGAGAATTTGTTTTATATACATAAACTTCTGTTCCATTAATTGTTGGATTATCATTTGAATTGCAGTGAATGCTGATAAAGTAATCAGCTGGCCATGAGTTAGCCATGTACACTCGTTCAGAAAGGCTTGAGATTTTACTATATCCCAAATATTCTTCTGGTTCTTTCCTAGATGTACGTGCTTCAAATCTTGAATCATTGTTTAAAATATCTGCTAAATATATTCCCACCTGATAAGTGATATCCTGCTCCCTAAGTCCAAAACCTTCAGCTCCTGCATTAAATCCTGTTGGGTTATGCCCTTGATCTATAAATATTTTAATTGGCAAATTAATTCCCCTTTCAATTATCATTGCATTATAATATTCAATTCCCTCATTACTGTTACAAACTAATTAGTCATATTCATTCTAACTTAGGGTTTTAATACTAAAATAAGCAAAAAAATAAACCCCTTTATTGGGGTTTATTTGATATAAAATCAAAAAATATTTAGCTCTTTTTACCATACAATGATAATCCTACCAACAAGCAACTCTCTACATAAGGTAGTTTATTTTCGTTAAGGTATGATAAAAGTTCTTCACTCTCTGCACCTGGTTGAATAACAATGCACTTAAATGGTTTATTACATTCCTTAATCAACGAAAGACCTTTTGCAGGATTTATGCAAAGGTCAATAACATCCACATCCTCAGCAATTTTGTTTAATGATGAAATTTCTTTTCCAACAGGATAAACTTCATACCCGTTGTTAAGCAAACCTTCCTTTATTTTGAAGGCATATTTATCTTCATTAAGTGTATCACCAACAACAGCAAAATTACTCTGTTCCATTATTTCTTTTAAATCCATATTGAAAACTTCCTTTCTATATGCTTTTGAATTATACAGGTAACAATGGCTAATTAGAACTTTAGTTGTTTTCAAAAAGAGCTTTATAAATTTCTATAATGTCTTCTTTTGATGGATTTCTTCTTGTATTAGCAGGACTTCCGCTTGATATTGCATCTGTAGCCATTTTAACTGTTTTTGATATAAAATCATCTTTGTCAATTCCAAATTCAGCTGGTGTCTGAATTTCCAATTTCTTGCAAAGTAACGAAACTGATTCAATAAATCTATCTGCACCTTCCTCAATAGACATACCTTCTTTGTATACACCAATTTCCTTAGCAAGCTGGCAGAATTTTTCAGGACAGCCACTCACTGCGAAACGTAGGCATTTATCAAGAAGCATTGCATTTGATAAACCATGTGGTACATGATATAAGGCACCAATAGGACGGCTCATTCCATGGATAATTGTTACTGATGAGTTATTAAAAGCCATACCAGCCTCAATAGCGGCTGTTGCCATATTTGCTCTTGCCTCTGTATTTTTACCATTTGAATAGCACTCATAAAGACCTAATTTGCTATCAAAAATTCTTTTAATGGCTGAAACAGCCATTGTATCTGACATCGAAAAGGACTTAACCGAAGTGTATGCTTCAACTGCATGACAAAGTGCATCTAAACCTGTAGCAGCAGTAACAGCAGCTGGTGCGGTAATTGTAAATATTGGGTCAATTACTGCAAGATTTACCATAAGTGAAGGACCTTTTAAAAGCATTTTTATATTTTCAGTTGTATTATTTATAATTGTAAACTGTGTTGCTTCACTGCCTGTCCCTGCCGTTGTTGGTATAGCACACATTGGTGGAAGTTCAGTGGTAATTATTTTACCCATATAATCATTAATATTTCCACCAATTGCTGTAACTACTGCTACAGCCTTCATTGCATCCATTGGGCTTCCTCCACCTATTGCAATAAGAAAGTCACAATCACTTGTATTATAAAGCTCTGCACCTTTTTCAATCATATAATCGCATGGCTCACTGTTAATGTCTGAATATACTACATATGAAATACCTATTTCATTAAGACTGTCTGTAAGCCTTTTTACATTTCCAAGTTTCACCATTATATCATCTGTAACAATAAGAGCTTTATTACCGAAGGTCTTTATTATATCCTTGCTAAAAGAAAGTGCTTCCTCACCTGTTACTATTTTTTGCGGTGTTAAAAATAAATTTGCCATATAAAATTCTCCTTTTCTATTGTTAAATTAATTTTCAATTTTTCTTTCTTCTATTATAAAACAGCTTTCTATGATTTTTTATATTATCATAGAAAGCTGCTTTTTTTATGGACAATTAATTTTTGCAGATTTTTTTCTGCTTTCTTTGCCTTTTTATGTTTGAATTATATTACTATTTGAGCCTCATTTCAACAAAATGTTTTATAAGTTTAACTGAATTATCTATGCCAATCTTACCACTGTTAACAGATAAATCATAACTATCTGACTGACCCCATCTTTTTCCAGTGTAGTAATAGTAGTAACTGCTTCTTTTTTTGTCTGTTTTGGCAATTATATTTTCTGCCTTATTGGCATCCAATTCATAATACTTAATACCTCTGGCAATACGTGATTTCATATCTGAATGTATAAACACATTAACTGTGTTTGGATTTTCTTCTAAGGCATAGTCTGCACAACGTCCTAAAATAACACAACTGCCTTTTTGGGCAATTCCCTTAATTGCTTCAAACTGTGCCAAAAATAGCTTGTGGTTAATAGGAGTTGTTTCACTTCCATATCCACCAGCTACCAATGAATATAAAAAACTGTTGGCTGGCTTTTCGTCATTCATTTCAAATACTTCCTCACTGATACCGCTATTTTTTGCAGCTTCTGTAAGTAACTCTTTATCGTAAAACGGAATTCCAAATTCCTTAGCAAGCTTTTCTCCAATTTCTTTACCGCCACTGCCATATTGCCTTCCTATTGTAATTATAATTTCGCTCATGTCAAACACTCCCTTCTTTTATGTGACAAGTTAGTAATTAGACCTAAATTATCCATTTTTTTATTATATCAGAAATCCACTCTTATTGTAAGAATATTATGAAAATTTTGATTATTTATAACCCATTTCATTCAACATTTTTGCAAGAGTAGCAAATCTTTCTCCCAAAAGTTCACCATCTTTGTTAAGGGCATCGTTAAAAAGCTTAATGTCTTCATCAATTTTTTCGTTATCGGTACACACTTCAACTGTCATTGCATCACCTTGTAATCCAACACGGTCTATAACAGTATTTTCCTCGTCATAAAACTTAGGGTATCTGTAAGCATCTCTAAAATATAGATTTGCCTTACACACAAGTATGGCTAAGTCAAGCACTCTGTGCATAGGTAGTTCCTCGCTTAGGCGTGACCATTTTCCGCCTGTATGCCGCCACACCTTGGCAGATATATTCACATTACCACGGTCATTCCATTGTGCCAAACCAAGGGATAAACCTTTTGCATCGCTATCATAGGCATTTCTTCCGTCTACATTTTCATAGTTTTCAACTGTTATTACCGGTTTGTGCTTTAATGTTGTTGGTATTTTCACATTATCACCTCTACTTCTTCAAATTTTTCCATCCACTCTGCTAAAAGTACCTTTAAATCTTCGGCATAGTCTGTTTTAGCGTTATCATCCTTGTTATACTCCAAAATATCCAATATCTTCACTGTAAAGTTTTCTTTTCCATATTGGTTCCAGTCATTTTGTACCGTTTTGTTCAAAAATGTACCCAATTCCAACTGAAAATTTATTCTATTCATTATGGCTTTAAGACGTTGGGACGCACCTATATATATCTTACCCGTTGGATTGCATTTGTACATATAAATACCCATATCAGGCTTCATTTCTTTGTAAATTGCTTTTAATTCCTTTTTTCTATCCATTGTGAATCTCACCTCATCAATTTATTGATTTACTAATTTAGTAAATTACTAAATTAATAGTATATCAATTTATCTTAGAAGTCAATAATTTTATATTTCAGTTTAATTCTTTACTCTTTATGATAAATCATTGAAACTCGGCTCTTGATGATTAAACTGCAAATTAAAAGGACAGAGTCGGGGGGGAGACTCTGTCCTCTTAATTATTTATTTAATCATTGATAGAATAGCCTGTTTTGACTTAACGCCTACTGAATTTTCAACAATTTTACCATTTTTCATAACCACAAGAGTTGGGATACTCATAACATTAAAAGTCTGTGCAAGCTCAGGTTCTTCGTCAACATTAATTTTTCCAACTTTAGCTATATTTAATGTTTCTTCTGCAACCTGTTCAACAGTTGGCCCTACCATTCTGCAAGGTCCACACCATGTTGCCCAAAAGTCTAATAGTACTGGTTTGTCTGAATTCATAACCTCTTTTTCAAAATTATCCTTTGTTATTTTTAATACGCTCATAATATATTCCCCTTTCAATGTTTAAATATTAATTGTACTTTTAATTTGTTTCTATGTTTATATTATATCCATTTTTATAATCTAGTCTGTGATAATATCACACATAGTGCTTAACTACGAAATATTTCTATTACATGAAATTATAATCTGTTACAATGCTTTCTTTGTTCATAAATTTGTCATTATAATACTCGTAAAAAGATAATCCCAGAAAACTTCCTGTTATGTTATATACGTCTGTATACCCCGCATTTTGAAGAGCCATAACAGCATTGTAGCTTTTCATTCCTGTTTTGCAATTGATATATACTGGTTTATCTTTTGGAATTTCATTCATCCTTTCTCTAAATTCACTTAACGGAATATTTTTTGCTCCTTTAATATGACCCATTTCATATTCGTCGTATTCTCTAACATCTATAATAGTGTTATTATTTTCTACCAGTTCCCTTACCTTATCTACATTTACCTGTTTGTAGTCACCATTTAAAAGATTAGAACCAACATATCCGGCATAATTTGCAATTTCCTTTGCCGTTGAAAATGGAGGTGCATAACACAGTTCCAAATCCTTTAAATCGTCCACCGTTGCTCCAAACTTTATTGCTGTTGCAATGACATCAATTCTTTTTGTTACATCACCCTTACCGATTGCCTGAGCTCCTAAAATTTTCCCCGTTGGAACTTCGAACAAAAGTTTAAAATGCATCATAGATGATTCTGGCATGATTTTAACTCTATCAATAAGAATCAACCTGACAATATTATAATTGATTTTTAAATTATTTGCTTTAATAAGTGCTTCATTTAATCCTGTAGACGCTCCATTAAATTCAAATACTTTTATTGCCGATGAACCAATATAGCCTTTATTTACTGTGGTTTTTTTGTTAATATGGTCTGCAACCGACCTTGCCTGCTTTAAAGCTGGACCTGCCAATGACAGTTTAGTCATGGAATGAGTTAATTCGTGATAAACTTCTATTGCATCACCTACTGCATAAATATCAGCATCATTTGTTTGATAGTTTTTGTCTACTTTGATTGCACCTGTTTCACCTATTTCCAAACCAACTTCTTTTGCAAGATGTGTTTCAGGCGATACTCCTATTGCCATAACTACTGCACTTGCACTAACTTTCTTCCCTGAAGCTAATACCACACTGTTTTTTTCAAATCTTTCTACTTTATCTTCAACAATCAAATTCACGTTATGGTCAACTAACACTTTGTGAAATATTTGAACCATATCATAATCAAATGGTCTTAATATCTGATTTGTGGCTTCTATAAGCGAAACATTGTATCCGAACTGGCTTAAATTTTCCACAACCTCCACACCAACATATCCACCGCCAATAACTGCTACGTCCTTTGTATCAATTTGTTTTACAAATTGGTTCAGTTTATCAATATCCACAACATTTCTAACTGTAAACAGGTTGACGTTTTCAATTCCTGGAATGTTTGGCAAAACTGGTGCTGCTCCAGGTGATAATATCAATTTATCGTACGTTTCAGTATACTCTTCACCAGAATCAGTTCTTTTAACTGTTACTGATTTGTTATTTCTATCAATTGAAATAACTTCGCTGTTTACCCTTGCATCTATGTTATATTGTTTTAAAAACATTTTAGGATTTACTAAAACCAACTCTTCGGCTTCCTTTATAACTCCACTTAAATGGTAAGGTAGCGAACAATTTGAAAATGAAACATGAGGTCCTTTTTCAAACATAACTATTTGGTCTTCTTCACTATTTCTTCTAAGTCTGGCCGCTGCTGACGCTCCTCCAGCAACTCCACCAATAATCAATATCTTAATTCCCATGATATATTCCTCCTATGTTTATTTTATAATATTTTGTCATTTAAATTATTCTTAATATATTTATGTCCTTTATTGTAAAGAAATTAAAATTATTGTCTGTAACAATATCACATAGTATTAACCATATACATAAAGCCGATTATATAAGATAGCCAGTGAGCACTCTATTACCTTATCCAAACACAATATGCAATATTCGCCCCAACATTGTGATGGCACCTTTTCTTTTACAATACATACATTAAAATATGTATTGTCATTTGAAAGGAGTATAATATGTATAATAGTGATTTAAATGATTCTGACAATTTAGAATACGAAGAAGTAGAATTATTAAATACTGAAGAAGTAGATTCTGAAAATATGCTTATTTCTCAAATTCCATCAATACTTCCTTGGCAGATTTTACGTCCAGGTCAACCTGCACTGCCTAACGCACCTGCTCCTCCTTCCTATAGGCAGCCACCAACAACAACACCATCTTTCATTAATCAGCCGCCAAGAACGCCACCGCCTTCCAGTACACCTCAGTTGCCAAGAGGCATGGCTCTCCCAAATCCTGGCACAGCGGAATTTAATTTACAATACGACAATTTTAATAACTCTTATAATTTAGACCGTCAATTTAGGTCTTGTCTAAACCGTTTTACTTTTGTTTGGATGTGGTATGGCAGGTCCTTTTGGTTCTACCCAATTAATATTAGACGGCGGTCAGTTGACGGCTTCATTTGGTATAGAAATCGCTGGATTTTCAATAGTATAAATTTAAACAGCATTTTCTTTTACAGGTGTTTCTAACAGATATCATGAATTATTAATTATGGCAAAAGAAAAAAGCCTTGCAAACACTATGTTTGCAAGGCTTTCAACTAAAATGGACAGAAACACTTGAACCCTCAACATTTGGTTTTGGAGAAACTAATCCAACGACATTTTTATAAAAATAATTGAATAAATTACCTCTTATAGTTCATAATAAATCTGGAGGTGATTTTAATGACATTAACACAGAAAGAAACTACTCTTTTACAGGACCTAAAATCGCAAGAACAATTATGTGTAGAAAAATATGCAAAATATTCTTCCGATGCCTGTGACGGAAATCTTAAGAACTTATTTTCACAAATTGGTCAATCAGAAAAGCAGCACCTTGACACAATTAATCAAATTCTTGGAGGAACTGTCCCACAAATGGGCGTTGGCGGTAATCAAGCTAACTCTATGCAAGCTGATTTAAATTCTCAGCTCAACGAGGAAGACAAACAAAAGGACAAATATCTTTGTTCTGATGTACTTTCCACAGAAAAACATGTATCTTCGACTTACAATACTTGTATTTTTGAATTTAAAGATACTAATGTTAGAAACGTTCTTAACCACATCCAGAAAGAAGAACAACAGCACGGAGAACAAATATATAATTATATGTCCCAAAACGGAATGTATAATTAAGTTATAAAGTTTAGTATAGCTACAAATAGCTGCTTAAAGAAATACATCCTAAATTTCTTTAAGCAGCCAAACAGTAACAAAACAAATCCCGAGGATTTGATATGCTCCCCCTTATGGTAGACAGTTAAAATAATAAAACTGTTTGCTTTAAGGAGGAGTATTTTTTTACCATTTTTTATCGCTTTTTCCCTCTCCCAAAACCAAAGAAAAAAGCCGCAAACCCTTGTAAACACTGGATTTTTGCGACTTTTCAACTAACAGGGGCAGAAGGACTCGAACCCTCGACATTTGGTTTTGGAGACCAACGTTCTACCAACTGAACTATACCCCTACAATATTAAATTAAATGACTTAACAAATAAAATTGGAACCAATAACCACTAAAGTAACAGCCCGTTGCTTTACATCCGAACTATTTATAAAAACTATTGAACCCAACATTTAGTACACTATGTAATTAGGTACGCCGTTTAAATGAATAAACGGAGAAGATGGGATTTGAACCCATGCGCCGCTATTAACGACCTATCCGCTTTCCAGGCGAACCCCTTCAACCACTTGGGTACTTCTCCTCAAGGCTCTACCGAATAAAAAAAGTGGCGGAGAGGGTGGGATTCGAACCCACGGCCCCTTGCGGAGTCACTGGTTTTCAAGACCAGCTCCTTAAACCACTCGGACACCTCTCCACATTTCCGCCACACAGCGACTTTGCGCTGCGAACATTTAATATAATACACCGTCTTGCTTTATTTGTCAACAACTTTTTCAATTTTTCTTTTATTTTTTTTTCTTGATGCTATTAAACCGCCTATTTTCCCACTCTCTTTAGCAGTAAGACTTTTCCATCCGCCTTCCCTAACCTTATCTAAAAGCCCCAATTCCTCGGCAATTTCATATTTTGCCCTATCTTCTTCAGTAAGAATATTTAATACGCCATCGTCTTTATCCACAGCAAATTCCTCCTTAATTGTACATCACCTATATTACACTTTATATATGTAAAATTCCTTATTTTAATATTTTTATGCCTTTTTTTGATAAATATACAAATTATTTGCCAAAGGGTTTGACACTGAATAGTATTAGTGATAAAATTATTTTGAAATAGGTAGAGGTGCATTTTTCATCAGTAAATATATGGATGCAATCAGGTGCAATAGACATATATTAAAAGGGAACGATGCCGAAGATTCGAAATGTCCCTGAAGCTTTCGGTCTGGTTGTTATGGTTAATATCCTAATGACTGTCATCAATGTTTTTTGATGGAGCGCTACTAAGTTTATCATCATAAATAACTGCCCCTATTGCATTTGGTGGTTATTCGTATTTTGTTAAATTTAGCCGGTGCTTGCACCGGTTTTTTTGTACCATCAAAATTATTAATAGTATAAACAATATATTTTATTTTAAACAGGAGTGATTCATTTATGAAAAAAGTAAATTTAGCTGTAGTTGGTGCAACAGGAATGGTTGGTAGAACCTTCCTTAAAGTTCTTGAAGAAAGAAATCTTCCTATTGAAAACTTTTATGTAATGGCGTCTGCTCGTTCAGCAGGTCAAAAGCTTACATTTATGGGCAAAGAATACACAGTAGAAGAACTTACAGAAAATTCATTTGATAAACCTATTGACATTGCACTTTTCTCTGCAGGTGGTAGTACAAGTGCAAAATTTGCACCTATTGCAGCAGCACACGGCTGTGTAGTTGTAGATAACTCTGCACAGTGGAGAATGGACCCTACTGTCCCTCTTGTAGTTCCAGAGGTTAACCCTGAAGACATTAAATGGAATAAAGGAATTATTGCTAATCCAAACTGTTCCACAATTCAAGCTATGGTTGCATTAAAGCCTCTTGATGAAAAATTCAAAATTAAAAGAGTTGTATACTCTACTTATCAAGCTGTTTCAGGAGCAGGTGTTGCTGGATGGAAAGACCTTGAAGACGGCTTAAAAGGTGAAGCACCAAAGAAATTTCCTCACCAAATTGCCAATAACTGTCTTCCACACATAGATGTATTTATGGACAACGGTTATACAAAAGAAGAAATGAAAATGATTTGGGAAACAAGAAAAATTTTGCACAACGACGAAATGAAGGTTACAGCAACTACTGTTCGTGTACCTGTTTTTGACAGCCATAGCGAATCTATTAATGTTGAGTTTGAAAATAACTTTGACATGAAAGAGCTTGTATCAACTTTGACAGAGGCTCCAGGCGTTGTAATTCAAGATGATGTGAAGAATAATGTATACCCTCTTGCACTTAATGCCGCAGGTAAAGACGAAGTATTTATTGGCAGAATTCGCCGTGACGAAAGCGTTGACAATGGTGTTAATATCTGGGTTGTAGCCGACAACATCCGCAAAGGTGCAGCAACAAACGCTGTTCAGATTGCCGAATTACTTATCTCCGCAATGCAGTAATAAGTTAAAGGTTTATAATCAGAAGGGGGCTTAATATGTCTATTTTCAAAGGTTCAGCAGTAGCTATTATAACACCATTTAACGACGACAAAACAATAAACTATAATACATTAGAAAAGCTTATCGAGTTTCATATTGCAAACGGAACCGATGCTATTGTTGTAGCAGGTACAACCGGTGAGGTTTCAGTGCTTAGTGATGAAGACCAGTTTAAGGTAATCAAATTCACTGTTGATACAGTAAATAAGCGTGTTCCTGTAATTGCAGGGGCAGGAAGTAACGTAACAAGCCACGCAATTGAACTTGCACAAGGAGCTCAGGCTCAAGGTGCCGATGGACTTCTTATTGTTACGCCATACTACAATAAGACCACTCAAAAAGGTCTTATACAGCACTACACCGCCATTGCTGAAAGCGTAAATATTCCTATCATCCTTTACAGCGTTGCCGGACGTACAGGCGTTAATATTGCTCCTAGCACCGTTTTTGCACTTTCAAAGGTTAAAAATATTGTTGCTGTTAAGGAAGCAAGTGGTAATCTTTCACAAGTTGCCGAAATAGCAGAACTTTGCGGACCTAACTTTGATATTTATTCTGGCAATGATGACCAAACACTGCCTATGCTCGCCATAGGTGCAAAAGGCGTTATATCTGTACTTGCAAACATAATGCCAAAGACAACACATGATATTTGTCAGAAATTCTTTGACGGAGATATTGCTGGCAGCCGTGAACTTTTCCTTGACACACTTGCACTTGCAAACACTCTTTTCATCGAGGTTAACCCTATACCTGTTAAGACGGCAGTTAATCTTATAGGCTATAATGCAGGGCCAACAGTTGCACCTCTTTTCCCAATGGAGGACGCAAACCTTGAAAAACTTAAAACAGCAATGAGAAAGCACAATTTAATTAAATAAGATACAATAATGCACTGTGCCTATGCCAACTAGCCTTAAAAACATGGCATTAGAAACAGTGCTATCCTTGATGCTATGTACAAAAAGAAAGGTGTAAACACTTATGATAAATATTATTCTTCATGGATGTGGAGGTAAAATGGGCAAAGTAGTTGAAAGCATAGTAGCCGCAGACGAAAATTGTCAGATAGTGGCTGGCATAGATGCTCGCACGCCAAAAGCAGATTATCCTGTATTTGCAACGCCTAATCAGTGCAATGTTGATGCAGATGTGATTATAGATTTTTCAACTGCAACAGCAATTCCCAATCTTTTGGCGTTTTCCAAGTCAAAACAAATTCCTGTAGTTCTTTGCACAACAGGCTTTTCAGATGAACTTGATAAAGAAGTTAAGGACACCTCAACAGAAGTTGCTGTACTTAAAAGTGCAAATATGTCTGTTGGTGTTAACTTAATTCTTTCCCTTGTTCAAAAAGCAGCTGATGTCCTTTTTGACTCTGGCTTCGATATTGAGATAGTAGAAAAACACCATAACCAAAAAATAGATGCTCCTAGCGGTACTGCTCTTGCCATTGCAGACTCAATTAATGAGGCTCTTGACAACAAAATGCACTACGTTTACGACCGCTCAGAGGTAATGGAAAAACGTGACAAATACGAGATTGGTATTCATGCTCTTCGTGGCGGCACAATTGTAGGCGAACATGATGTTGTATTTGCAGGTCAAGATGAGATTATTACCATAAGCCACCTTGCAATGAGTAAGGAAATATTCGCTGTAGGTGCTGTTAAAGCGGCAAAATACTTGGCAGATAAACCAGCAGGCTTCTATTCAATGAAAGAAGTAACAGAATAAATTAAAAACCAGACAATTTCTGGTTTTATTTAAGGGCAGAACCGAAATTCGATTCTGCCCTTAAATCTATTCTTCTATTTCTGCCAGCTCAAGACTATTAAGTACAATGTTTTCATCCAGTTGAGGTAATTCCTTGGTGGATGTAAAACCAAAATATCGTAAAAATTCCTTTGTTGTGCCAAACAGTATAGGACGCCCAGGTGAATCATCTCGCCCTACCTCACAAGCAAGTCCTCTTTCGACAAGCTTGTTTACAGCATGGTCAGCATTTACACCTCTAACCTCCTCTATTTGTCCCTTTGTTACAGGCTGCTTGTAGGCAATAATAGCAAGTGTTTCAAGCAGACTTTGGGTAAGCCCTTGACGTTTTGTAGATTTATAAATACTTCTTATGTAGTCAAAGCAATGTGCCGCCGTACACATTTGGTATGCACCGTCTAATTCAACAATATGTATTCCTCTCTTTTCATCTCTATACTTGTCCGCAAGGGTTTTAATAATCGCCTTTGTTGTCGCCTTATCCATGCTTATAGCATCAGCAATAACTGCCAAACTTACGGCCTCTCCAGATACAAATAATATTGCTTCAATTACAGCTTCCAGTTCATTAAGCTTCATTCAATTCACTTCCAATGTATTTTGTAATCACTATTTCGTTAAATGTACCAGCTTGACTAATACTCACCATCTTCATTTTTATGCACTCCAACAATGCCATAAATGTAACAACTACCTCTGTTTTCCTTACGTTTTCTCTAAATATTTCCCAAAAACTAACCTTAGGAGATATTATAAGCAAATCCTTAATATAGGTTATTTTTTCTTCTACTGTATATAAATCTCTCTCAATAGATTTGAAACTACTTCGAACTTTGTCCACTTTTTTTTCTCTACGCTTCAAAACCTCTTGAAACGCCATATATATATCATCGAAAGTAACTCCGTCCAAAAAATTTTCAAGTTCAACCATCTCTTCCTGCTTAAAAATATGCAATGATGGGTCAGCTTCCTTGTAAAAAATTTGAGATGCAGTTTCCTCTCTCTCCTTAAACTCCTCTGTAACATTTTTAAATCGCTTGTACTCAATAAGCTTGGCAACCAACTCAGCACGAGGGTCAATTTCAGCCTCGCCCTCTTCACTTTTAGCCTTTGGCAACAGCATACGAGATTTTATCTCTAGCAACGTTGCTGCCATAAGCAAAAATTCGCTCATTACATCCATACTTCGCTTTTGAGCTTCTTCAACTATAGCAAGGTACTGGTTTGTAATTTCAAATATAGGTATGTCGTAAATATCAATTTTATTTCTTTCTATTAAATGGTACAAAAGGCTCATGGGCCCTTGGAAATTTTCCAACTGCAAGGTGATTTCCATTAAAATCGTTCCTTTCGCATTTATAAACCCAACAGACCCATTACTATCTTAATTATAGGTGAAAAAATAATATTTGTATATCCCATAAACAAAAGCAGAAGAAATAACATTTGTACTATTTTTTCATACTGAATGTAGCTGAAATAGCTGTTTGCAGGCATAACCGCACTAAGCACTTTAAGACCGTCCATAGGCGTAATTGGAAGAATGTTATAAACCATCAGCGATACATTAAGCCTTATAAGGTTGGACAAAATAATGTAAAGAATTGTGGAATCATTACCTGTAGCCCTTAGTGCAATAGCAAACAATGCTGCTGCAATAAGGTTTGCAACAGAAGGTGAAATTGCTGTAATTAATGTATCTCTCTTTCGGTTTTTGTAAAAAAGTGCATTTGTCTGCACAGGTTGACCCCAGCCAAAGCCTGTTGTAAGTGCAAGTATAAAACCTATTGGCTCAAAATGCTTTATAGGATTAATTGTCAATTTCCCTTCGTTCTTAGGTTTTTTGTCACCCAGTAAAGTGGATACGGCTGCACGCACAAATTCGTGCAGTGTTGTAGTAAAAAGTACGCATGGTACCTGAAGAAGTAAAATTAGTATTGTATTCATAAAGTCTTTCCTTTCAGAATTGGATTTTTTATGTTAATAAAACTATACCTACATTATAATACCAAATTTTCAAATGCAAGTCTATAATTAAGTGTCTATTAGTTTTTCTTTTTCCTTTAAAACATACGTAAATAAAAAGCAGAGGTTTACTATATCCTCTGCCTTTATTTATAAACTATTTTTCGCTCTTTACTATATCAATTGCTTTTTGTAACTGAGTATCATCTTCATGTTTAATTACCAATGTTTTTTCAAGCTCTTCAGGAAGGTTAACAACATAGTCAGGTGTAATTCCTTCGCCCTGTATACAGACACCACGTGGCGTATAGTATTTTTGTATAGTCACCTTCACCGCCGAACCGTCTGGCACAGGATAAATATTTTGTACCAATCCCTTGCCAAAGGTTTGAGTTCCCACAAGAGTACCTGTTCCTGTATCCTGTACGGCACCTGCCAAAATTTCCGATGCACTGGCACTATTACCGTTAACCAGTATGCAAAGGGGAACTTTTACACATTCAGAATCAGAAGTATAATCTACCCTCTCACCATTTTTATCTATGGTGTAAACCAACGTACCCTCTGGAACAAGCTTGTCAGCTATCTTTTCTACAATACTAAGTACACCACCTGGGTTATTTCGCACATCCAAAACAAGCCCTTTTGCACCACTGCTCATCATCTTGTTGTATTCTTCAATAAACTGATCATATGTGTTATTTTTAAACCCACTTAATTTTATATACGCTATATCATCCGCCAACATCTCACCAGCAACGGATGGCACCTCAATAGCACTTCTAGTGATGTTTAAATCAATTTCCTTGTCCTGGCTTTGTCGATACACAGTTATTTTAACCTCAGTGCCTTCAGCACCTTTTATCATTGAAATAGCTTCACTGCTGTCCATACCAATTATAGATGTTCCATTAACCTTTCTTATAACGTCCCCTGGAAGTATTCCCGCCGTTTCTGCCGGTGTGCCTGCAATAGGTGAAATAACTGTAATTGTTCCTGTTTTTTCATCAGAAATTATATTTACACCAATGCCACAAAACGACCCCTCTGTGCTTTCCATAAAACTTTTAACTTGTTCTGATGAAAGATAGGTAGTGTATGGGTCACCAATGCTGTCCACCATACCATAATATATTCCATCCATAAGTGCATCATTGTCTACATTGTCAACATAATGCTTATTAAGCAATTGCGATATGTAATTAATTTTTTCATCCATTGAAAAATTCTGTGGGTCTTTTGCATCTATTGCCACTGCTGCCATATTGAGTATTGCAAATGACATAACTGAAGCTGCAACCCCTGTGGCAACACCGCTAAAAAAAGTTTTTCTATTCATTGTTACCGCTCCTTAAATGATGATAATATAATTCTATTAACTTTATCATCAAATTAGTATACATGATAATCTACAAATTTGTTTAAGTTTTTGTGAACAATAAAGACCTTGAGATAAATTGTGCCTCTTCTTCTTGGCAATTCAACTTCATTCTCAAGGTCTTTAAGCTTACATTTAAACTCCCAAATATGACTTAGGGCTAACGTGTGCACCATTTAATCTTACTTCAAAATGGCAGTGATTTCCTGTTGAGTTACCAGTACTGCCTGCCTTGGCAATGACTTGCCCACGTGTTACCGTCTGTCCCATACTTACCACAAGGCTGGAATTATGCCCATAAAGCGTTGTAAGACCGTTTCCATGGTTAATAATTACTGTATATCCATATCCTCGCACATAGCCCGCTGTAATAACTGTACCCGCCTCTGCTGCAACAATATTTGAACCATAAGGAGCAGGTATGTCATACCCAGTATGAAATTCGTAACCACTGCCTATAGGCCTTGGACGGTTACCATAACCGCTAGATATGTAATTTCTTCCTGGTACAGGCCATTGTAACTGACCACCTGTGTAATTTGCCTTATACGATGATGAACCGCTGCTGCTGCTGCTTTGTGCTGAAACAGCCGCATTAATAAGCTTCTGCACCTCGTTGCTGGCTTCTTCCGTACTTTCCAAAACACTCTTGTAATCGGACTCATCTTCTTGATACTTATTAAATAAAGCTTCTTTTTCACTTATCTTGCTTGAAAGTGCCGCATTTTTCACCTTCTGGTCTTCCACCAAAATTTCAATAGATGCTTTTTCTTCTGTAATCTCTTCTGTCTTTGTTTTCTTTATAGCCTCATACTTTTTAAGTCTGTCTAATGTTTCATTATCATATGTCATTATATCATTAACATACTGCATTCTTGTAAGAAAATCACCTATATTTTGGCTGTTTAACAAAACTTTAAGGTATCCTACTGACCCATTTTCATAAATATATTTAACTCTTTTGCTAAAAATGTTTAGCTGCGTTTCACTTGCCTCACTTGCCGCCGCAAGTTCAACCTTAGCCTCTTTAAGCTTTGCTTCAGCCTCTTCCAGCTGTGCTTGAACAAGTTCAAAATCATTTTGAGCAATCTCAAGCTGAGAGTCTAATTCTTCAATTTCGGCGTTCATTTTTTCTTTGTTGTCTTTTGCAGTTGCCAATGCTGCTTTAGCAACTTCTTGCTTTTTTTTCAATTCTTTTTGCTCTGTCTGCAGCTGTGAAAGAGTTTTACCATAGGCAATGCTTTCTGGCATAACAAATGTAAAAGAAGAAAACGCAATTAAAAATGTCAAAATAATCCCCGTTAATTTTTTCATTTTATTTCCCCCTACACTCTTAAATGCTTATGTATAGAAGACACACTTCCAAACACACCAAGTAAAACGCCAAAAATAAGTGAAACTGGTATAAGCTTAGAGAATATAACATAACCATCAAGCAAGGTTGCAATACCCTTTATAACAGGGAAGTATTGATATATAAGCTCTACTATTTTTGTATACAGCGGCCAAGAAACAGCCATAGGTATAGATGCACCCAGCAAGCCTATAAGCACACCCTCTATAATAAACGGCCATCTTATAAACCAATCTGTTGCACCAACAAATTTCATAATATTAATTTCTGTACGCCTTGTATATACCGAAATCTTAATTGTATTCATAATAATGACAACAGAAATAATAGAAAGAATTGCAACAATGGCTATACCAACAATGCTAAGTACCTTGTTAAGCTTAAGAAGTATTTGAGTTTCGGATTGAGCATGACGCACATTTCGGATACCCGATATTCCTTCAATGCCTTTAAGTACATCACTTTGGTACTCTATGCCCTCAAGCGACACCTCAAATGAATGAGAAAGGGGATTATTCTCTCCATCAAATCCATCTAAAATATCATCTGCTTGCCATTCCTCTTTAAGGCTGTCAAGAGCCTCTTCTGGAGATATGTATGTAACCATTGTTACGTGTGGTATTGCTTTTAATTCATCACTTATGGTATTAATCTTTTCAGAATCCAAGTTGTCATCCAAAAACACCGCAATACCAATTGTATCCTCAATTTGTTTCAATACTGAAGATAAATTTCCAATAATACAGCAGGATAAAGAAATTATAAATATACAGGCTGCAACAGTAGCAATAGATGCAACGGCCATCAGTCTGTTTTTTAAAAGCCCTGTAAAGCCTTCTTTAAAATAGTATCTGATTGAACTAGGCCTCATCGCTGTAACCACCCTTTCTTACATCCCTTATAATGTGTCCGTCCTTAAGGGTAACCACTCTTTTTTGCATTGCATCCACAATATTCTTTGCGTGTGTTGCAACAACAACTGTTGTACCACGCTTGTTTATTTCCTCAAGAAGACACATAATATCCCATGCTGTATCTGGGTCAAGATTTCCTGTTGGCTCATCAGCAATAAGTATTGGTGGATTGTTTACAATAGCTCTGGCAAGGGCAGTTCTCTGCTGTTCTCCACCAGAAAGCTGATTTGGATACGCTTTAGCCTTATCCTGAAGCCCAACAAGCGAAAGAACCGTAGGGATATTTCTTCTTATTTGGCTAGATGGTGACTCTATAACCTGCATGGCAAAAGCCACATTTTCATAAACGGTTTTTGTAGCCAAAAGCCTGAAATCTTGAAAAACTATACCCAAATTTCTTCTCAGGAACGGTATCTTGCTTCTTTTCATTCTTGTTGTGTTAATGTTGTTAATAACTATCTGCCCATCGGTTGGATTAAGTTCTTTCATCAACAGCTTTATGAGGGTAGATTTACCCGAACCGCTGGAGCCGATGAAAAATACAAATTCACCTTTTTCAATATGAATAGATACATCCTTAACTCCTTCTGCTCCATTGGGATATACCTTTGTTACGTTTTCTACTTTAATCATCAGAAAGCTTCCTTTCTTTGGTAGTTCGCATTGCTTTAAACCTTAAACTTATACATTAATTAAAATGCCACCAAAAGATATTTTTCCAATTTAGTAGGTCATTTTTTCCATGTAAAGCATATACTTACTAACCATAAGAGTTATTTTAAAAATAATAGCATCATCGAAATTTCTAAGGTCAAGACCTGTCATCTTCTGCAACTTATCAAGTCTGTAAACAAGGGTATTTCTATGAATGTAAAGCTGCCTTGAGGTTTCGGATACATTAAGATTATTTTCAAAGAACTTCCCAACAGTTGCAAGGGTTTCTTCGTCAAAATCGTCAATTGTAAGTCCGTGGAGAACCTCTTTAATAAACATTCTGCAAAGTGGTAATGGCAGCTGATAAATAAGACGGCCTATACCAAGCTGCTCGTAATTAACAATAATTTTTTCCACGTCAAAAATACGTCCAACTTCAAGAGCCATTTTTGCTTCTTTGTAAGAACGTGAAACATCTTTAAGGTCAGTCACAGAAGTACCTATAGAAATAAAGGCCTTGCTGTTTGTTTCATTGTTAATTGTATCTGCAATCTGCTTTGCAAATTTTTCAACATCTTCCATTGTTTCTTTTTCATGCAGTTCCTTCACAAGTATAATGCAATGCTCATCAACAGCAGTTACAAAATCCTTAGTTTTTGAAGGGAAAACATTTCTTACAATTTCAACAATATTCATATCCTTGTCGATATTTATTTCAATAAGATAAACAATTCGTTTAACATTATTTTCAATGTGCAACTTTTTTGCACGGCTGTAGATATCCACCAGAAGTAAATTATCAAGAAGAAGATTTTTAACAAAATTGTCTTTGTCATATCTTTCCTTATAAGCAATCAAAAGACTTTGGATTTGGAAAGCAGTAATTTTACCTATTCTGTATCCTTCCTCGTCCTCTCCCTTAACCTGTACCACATATTCTGGCAAGCTGTTGTCATACACCTTAAAATATTGATACCCAAGCACAAGCTGGCTTTCGGCAGGAGATTGTATAAAGTTTTCAATGTCATCAACCTGCTTGCCAATCATTGAATCTTCAGTTGTTGCAATAACTTTGCCTTCTTTTTCAATTACACTAAGTTCTTTTCTTGTAATATTTTTAAGTCCGTCTATGGTGCTTTGTAAAATTTGATTAGAAATCATGAACTCACCCCTAAATAATACTTTTGCTCAACAGTTATCGGCTTTTGGATAAAATTCACAATAACCATTTATTATTTACATAAAAAATGTATATATAAATTTTTACTATACAAAAAAGCCACTTTATAGGATAATACCAAAAAATCAAATAAAAATCTATAAAAAAATGACATTTTTTTATTTTTTATTTTATAAATATGTTTTTTATATAAAAATCTGGTATAATTTGTATATTAAATAGTACTCAATAACTATTACACACTAAATATGCCCTTATGAAATATATCCAATTAACAATTTTATTTAGCTAATCCACGCTATCCAACTTCTTAAATCCCTCGCCCATTACCTCTTTAATGTCAGTAAGTATAATAAAAGCATTTGGGTCAGCATTACGCACAATTTCCTTTATTCCTGTTATCTCTTTTTGTTTAAACACACAAAGCAGAACTTCTTTGTTTTTGCCTGTATACATTCCTCGTCCATTTAACGCAGTAACACCACGGTTGTGTTGTTTCATAATTTCCCGTGCAATCTTCTCACTTTGTTCAGATATAATAAATGCCATCTTAGAAAATGAAAGTCCCTCCAACACCACCGTTATACATTTAGAGGATACAAAAATAGATATTACGGCATACATTGCCTTTTCTGCACCAAACACAAATAAGCCAAAGGCTATAACCAACGAATTAATTACAAACATAATTGAAGAAATGGAAATATGCTTCATCTTATTGTGAATAATGGTTGCCAAAAGGTCAACACCACCTGTAGATGCCATAGCTCTAAGCACAAATCCCAGTCCAATACCATCTACAATTCCACCATAAATAGAAATAAGCGCCAAATCTCCTTTAAAAACCGGCAAAAATGATGTCATTTCCAATGCAGCTGACAAAAATATAGTTGCAAAAATAGTTTTTCCCAAGTAAGACTTACCAAGAACAAAATATGCTATTACAAAAAGTGGTATATTAAGCACAAGGTTTGTTACTGATAATGGTACTCCACCATCAACATAGCTAACAGTCAGGTTTTTCACAATAATACCAATGCCCGAAAAACCTCCAACGACTACTTGATTAGGCGAAAAAAATACAGTTATTGCGGTTGCAATAAACATCGTTCCAACAATCATAAATATAACATTCATAACCTTTGAAGCTATATCTCCTTTTTGCATAAATGTTCACCCTCCGCTCAATAGAAAAATTATCTTTTTCCTATCATCACTTTAATAACAAATTTAGGTAATCTCATCATTCGCTTTATTCTTGTTGGCTGACTTATAAGTCTATGAAACCATTCCAACCCAAGTTTCTGGTATATTTTAGGTGCTCTTTTAAGGTTGCCCGCCATAACATCAAAGCTTCCTCCAACACCAATAGCCACCTTGGCACCTGTAAAGCGTAGGTTTTCATAAATCCATTTTTCTTGTTTAGGTGCTCCAAGTCCCACCAGTAACAGGTCTGGTTTAAGAGCTTTAATTTCACTTATAATTTCTTTTTCATCTTTTGAATTAAAAAATCCATTTCTTGTACCCAAAATTTTAAGACCTGGATATTCTTTAATCATTCTTTTTGCGGCTGCTGCAGCAACCCCTGGTGAACCTCCAAAAAAATATACACTTTTCCCAGTTTCAGACATTCTTTTCATTATATTTTGAACCAAATCATATCCAGCTACTCTTTCACTTATTTTTTCAGATGAATGCTTTGATGCCCAAACAATTCCCACACCGTCTGGTACAACTAAATCTGCCGCCTTAAGTATATTCATAAGCTGTTCGTCATTTTGTGCTTCCATAACTATTTCTGGGTTTGGTGTGCAAATAATATGTCTGCCACCATCCTCAAAAAAATGTATTGCTTTTTCAACAGCACCCTCCATTGTAAGTACATCAAATGGCACCCCAAGTATTTCAGTCATAATCCTCATAACCAAGCCCCTATTCCTCCAACAGCTCAACTAAATAATCTTCATTTTTTTCTGCCAACCTTTCAAGGCCGCACACAGTCTTATCAAGTTTTTCTACATAAGCTTCTCTATTTTCAATCAATGCCTTAATTTTTCTGAAAGCGTCTTCTGTATTGTAATTGTCTACATCTCCTCCGCTTGGCATACTAAATTCGTTCAAATAGTAATCTATCTTGGGGTCGTAGCTAAAACCAATAAGCGGAATTCTTTGCCTTGCCGCAAAAATAAGTGTATGCAGTCTCATGCTCATTACAAAATCCATAAGACCTATTATACCCATTGTTTCAAACGGAGTTGCATCCTCTTGTAAAATAAAAGACTTACTTTTCATTTTGCTTTGTACTACACGACTTATATTTATGTCATTTGGCACCTGCATTGGTATAAATACAATGGTTCTGTCAAGTTCATCGTGTACCCTGTCGCAAAGCTGAGCAAAATCTATAATAAACTTGTCCAAATCCTTCCAGTTCCTTACGGATACACCAACAATAGGCTTAT
This sequence comes from Lachnospiraceae bacterium, assembly GCA_003543235.1. GTDB lineage: Bacteria > Bacillota > Clostridia > Lachnospirales > Anaerotignaceae > UBA8514. The sequence continues at coordinate 22,199 of DPJA01000020.1, read as the reverse complement.
CCATCGGTATTCCCTGCTCGCAAAGAATTTTTTCAGCTTTCTCCTTTGTAATTCCATCAAGGGTAAACACTGGGTCTGCCGTAACATATGCGTCAAGGTTTTCAACACCCATGCTTCTAAGCTCCTCCAGCGAATTTTCCTCACGCAATGTAATAATATCTACCTTGTTAACAACATTTTTAACTAGCCACCTGTTTTTAGGCTTTGTAACTGGACCAATACCGTTGGCATATAACATAACCTTTTTACCGAACAGTTTTGCACCTTTTATTATAGAAAGATAGTATACAATAGAACGTGTACTTGTTCTGTCCTGTAAAAGGCTCCCACCACCACTTAACAGTACATCACAGTCTTTTATAGCCTTAATAACGCTAAAAACATTGTACCTGTAAACAACATCAACACCATACTTTTGCTTTGTCTGTGCAGGATTATTTGCAAGGACAGTTAGTTTAATCTTTTGATTAAGTTTACGCATATTTGCACATATTGATAAAAATATAGCATCATCACCAGCGTTGTTAAAACCATAATAGCCTGACATAAGCACCTTATGGGTACGCCCCTTATTTTCATACCATCCTGCATCATATGCCATTAAACAGTCCGAAGCCATTTTGTTTACAGAATAATTCTCAAAAATAACTCTTCTGCCATAATCGCCAAGCTCTCCTCGCTGTACGTCGCCAATAGAAGTCATTGTATAAATTATATCCTGCTCCAAAAGCAGTTCAGTAGATTGTTCACATCCACGGCAGCAAAAATTGTTTTCCTGTGCTATTTCAAGCTTGTCCTTTTTGAACAAACCAATGTATCCCTCGTTGCCCGCAATAATAACAGGCTTCGCCGCTGCCATAGCCTCCAGTGCCGCACGGCTTACACCAACAAACACCTTGCCCACAGCAACTAACTCGTTTATGTCAGTTCTTGCTCCAACCATTGTTATACACTCTCTGCCAATGGAAGCATTCACTTCTTTCGACCTTGCTTTAAGCTTGTCAAAAACATTACCGCCACCAACAATAAGTATGCGGAACCTTCTTATTCTTTTGTTAAGCTCTGGAACTAATTCAATAAGTTGCTTTGCTACAAGAGCTCTATCCTCATCCATTCGGCTAACATAAACCAGTGTATTGTCCTGTTCAGTAAGATTAAATTCTTTCATAACACTCTTGCCCTTAATTTTAGGCGAGAACTTATCGGTATCAATACCGTTTATGGTTACAAAAATATCGTTTTTGTCAATTCCATAGTTTTTAATAAGATAGTCTTTTATATCATCACTAACGGCAACTACTTTCTGCCCCCAGTTTGTGATATATTTAAGTCCCATTCCTGTATAAAACACCCAGTGTGCCGTAGTTATAAAAGTAAAATTTATTCTTCGTTTAATCAGTCCACAAATAAATCCTGGTATTCTTGCATGAGAATGTACAATGTCTGGGTTTTCTTTTTTTATAATATCCTTAAGTACATAATAGGATTTTCTAATGCTTCCCAAACTGCGTTTGTTCATAGGTACTTTATAATGCTTTATCCCAACATCCTCAAGCTCTTTAACGTATACACCACCGTTTGAGGCTACAACAATGCGATGTCCTTCTTTATTCAGTTGCTTTGCCAATTCTACAACATGAGTTTCTGCACCACCTATGTCAAGTCCCATTAAAGCCATAAGTATAGTATATTTTCTATGCATAATATCACCTATATTCCAATGCTAAAAAATTTCGTTAACACTGCCTTCGCATTCAAAGTATTTTGTAATGAATATCGTTTTAGACCCAACAAGCAGTTCATAGGTTTTGTTTACAAACCAGCCACTGTCATCCACAATGCCCTCTGCATCAACAGTAAGTATTAAATTAATTCTATTTTCAACATCGCCTCTCACTATGGTTCCGTTAGGCATCTTTATTCTTTCAGTTGCCTGCTCGCTATCCACGGCAACAATAGTTCCAATTGCATTTCCTGATATTTTGTCAAAAAGAGTATCCCCAACCTTCACATTGTCAAGGGCAATTTTTCTTACCTTTTCAACTTTCACACTGTAGGTTATAGGCTGCATAGTTGCTGAATTGTTTGTTTTATCCATGCCAAATTTAACATATGCACCAATACCTAAGGCAATAATAAGCACAAGGACACAGCAGTCGATGGCATTTATCTTGCCAAATAATTTTCCTTTTTCGTCAATCAGCTTCATTACTTATCTCCTCCTATCGCTCAATGCTCAGTATATATCCACGGCCAGCGTAACCAGGGCCTTTGGCTGCAATGGCAAGACCTGCTTTAACTATAAAATCTCCATTAACCTTTAAATCCCTTACACTTTCAGCTGCATTTACTTCAACAGTTACAATGGCAGTTTCCTTGCCTGGCGTTTCTGCTTCAAGTATTTTGCCATTTTCCACATCATCTGTAAGTTCCTTGTGAGGTGCTTTCTCCACTGCCACAACCTTACCCATATAATAGTTTTTAACATTATCAGTTATATCATCACCCACATGAATATTGTCAGTAAAACCAACTTGATTATCAGTAAGTTCAAATGTATAACGTATTGGCTTTGTGTCCACTGCCGCCTCTTTGTGTGCATATTTATACACGAATATTGCAAGCACAAGCACTACTGCTATTATCACAATATCAAATAGATTAATTTTAAACTTCTTCTTTTCCACTTAATCTGCATCTCCTCTCTAACGGAAGCACTGAACAAATAATCAGCAGTTCCCTAAAACACCTGAATAAACCTTTTCAATATTTCTCGCATATATCTCAGCTGTAAATTTTTCATTGAAAATTTGTACAGACCTTGTTTTCATATATTCATATTGTTCATTGTCTTCCATGATTATTTCTATATACTTAGCCATGTCTGCACTGTCTTTAAGGTTAAATATGTAACCGTTTTCACCGTGAGTAATAACCCCTGGATTGCCTCCATAGTTACTTACAACAGCAGGTATGCCAAGGCTCATTCCCTCTAGCAACGCAAGGCTTGTTGCCTCTGTGCCGTACGAGGCATTAGCTTGTAAATCCATAACGCCTAGCATTCGTCTTATGTCGCTTATAAAACCGGTAAACACAACTGTTTCTTCCATACCCTTTTCTTTAACAAGGGATTTAAGTTCACCTTCGCTTACACCAGTACCAATTATTAGTACCTTTATGTTTTTATGCTTTTTTTTAAGTATTTCTGCCGCCTCAACAAGATATTTGTGCCCTTTGTAAGGTTCCATACGTGCCATAATTCCCACAACAAAATCATTTTCTTTAATTCCATATTTTTCTCTTGTTTCAGCATTTTCCTCTGCCGTGCATTCCTTAACTTTTTCTACCCCGTTAAGGATAACCTTTATTTTATTGGGAGAAATTCCACCCTCTGTAAGATTATCTTTAGCCGCCTGTGCAACCGCCATAATATCATCAGATAAATATTCATTTACGGTTTTGTTAACAAATTTTCCTATTCCCCTACTTATTTTTGGGCTTACAGGAAAAACCGAGTGCCTTGTGTACACAACCTTTTTACCGCAAAGCTTTGCCGCAACACGGCCGCTTAAATTGCCATGTGTATGTACAATATCTGGATTTTCTCTTTTTATAATTTTTCTCAGGTTTATAACTGCAGATTTATCAAAAGACTTTTCTGCAATTCCATCCGCTTCAATAATATCCGTATCTAATTTTTCTATTTCTGGTATCAAAAGGCTTCCTCTGGGAACTACCACTTTAATCTGAAATTTTTCACGATTATAGTATTTAAGGAAGTTAAGCACACAACGTCCTGCCCCGCCAATGTTGCTGTCACTGATAATATTTAAAACTCTAATCACTTGCTATGCCTCCTTAAGTTCTGAGTATTTGCTAAATACTATACCCATACCAACAACTGCCCAAAACAACAGCATTACTCTGTAATTATAAAAAGTATAGTCAAAAAGACTCTGCACCAAAAATCCTGCAACTGCAGACATTGCCGATATAGTAAGTACCCTTGCCGTTTTGTCTGTTTCTTTTAAATAAGCACAGAAAAGTGCCTTAAAATATTGATAAATTATCATAACAAACGCAAGTATGCCAATTATTCCAGAGTCACACATAATCTGAAGATATGTATTATGTGCATGAGGTGCACTTATTCCGTTGTACCCATAAACAGGATATACAATATTAAATGCCGTTTCTCCTGGACCAACTCCACTGAACCAATAGTCTTTAAGCATTGCAATTGTTCCCATCCAAATGTACACTCTGTAACTCGTAGATGAATCCTCCATATTGCCAATGCTCATAAATCTATTAAGTATAGTTTCCGGAAGAACAAAAGGCAACATCAGCAATCCCAATATACCAAGAAAAATAAATCGTTTGTCCAAAAGCACCAAAAACACTGCTGCCGCCACAAGAATGCCTATGTAGCATCCTCTTGAATACGTAAGTATAAGACACAGCATCATAATGCCCGTTGCACCAATGTAAAACAGCTTCATAATTAAATGCTTTGTTATAAAAAAGCAAGCCACGCTAAGTGGAATAATTAAAAGAAGATATTCGCCAAGTACATTTGGGTTTGCAAATGTAGAATATACCCTAAACATTCCCTCGAACATATCGGTATCAACCCACACACCACCAAATTTATCTTGAAACATATATTGATAAAAACCGTAAAGTGCAACTAAAACGCCACCGCAAACCATCAAAAGCAGCAACACTTTTACCTGTCTTTTGCTTTCAATAGCATTTATAGTAACAATTGAAAACAGAACAAAACAAATTGTAAGCAGTCCACCAAAAAGGCTTCCCCTAACCGTTACAGAAGCAAATGTTGCGAAAAGATAAACTCCTGCATAAATGTAAATATACTTGTTTATGCCATTATATTTAAGCTGAAAATTCTTTTCACATAATAGCTTTAGAGTAATGGATAAAAAGCCTGAAATACTCATTAAAAGTACCAACATAGTAGGCACAAACGGTGCTAAAACCACAGTCAATCCAGCCCAAATATATGCCAGCTTAAATATGCTGCCCTCCAAAAGTCTATTAAGATGTAAAAGTTCAAAAAGCTTGACAAAAATATTTCTTACAAAGCTGTACAGCTTAAAAGCAGCACTTCCAACAACTGTTGCCTTATTGTCATTTTGTGTTAAAAAAATGCCAACGAGCCAACTGCTTTGCAAAACACGCATAAAGGCATTGCCACCACGAGCAAGGAATGAATAAACAACACTGTTTTCTATCATCTTTTAATCTTTCCTTTCACAAATTTTGTTCCATAGTCAAACACCATCTTTGCATATGGAACAACTAAAATTCTTGTTAAAACCATATAAACAATAATTCCACTTATAGTAGGTACTCCAACCTCCACAAGGCTTGTCATAAAAGACGGCTCAAAGGCAGAAGCAATTGTATTTTTTCCAATTATAACCACAACAGCCATAATGCCCGCCGATATTATCATCTTTATTATTTGTATTACCAAAGTTTTACTTATTATTCTGTTCCTTTTTTGCATAGGAATAAACAAAACAATCGCCGATACTGTTGATGAAACCGCAGACGCAAGAGCTAATCCGCCAATTCCCATTCTTGGTGCAAGAGCTTTACAAAGTGCAACATTAACTCCTATGGAAATAATACCGCTTAAAAGAGGTATACGCCCATTTTGTTCAGCATAAAAAGCACGGCTTAATATTGCCTGTATTCCAAAGCCAATCATTCCTATAGAGAAGAAGAACAGTGCATTTGACGTCAACCCAGTGGCATATTGTGTAAATTCACCACGCTGATAAATAAGCATTATTATAGGCTCACTAAGGCACATCATTCCCACCGTCATAGGGATAAGCAAAAATGCCATAACCTCCATAGTTATACTTACTGTTTCGCCAAACCGCTTCTTGTCGTCATCCATTGTCATGCGGGAAAGCTGCGGAAAAATTACGTTGGCAACCGAAAGTACAAATACACCAACAATAATTGAATATACTGTATTTGCATAGCCTATGGCTGAAACACCTGCACCATCTAAAAGTCGTGATGCAAATTTAGTGTTGATAGCCAAGTTAATAGGCTGTATCCATGTGCTTACCATAACAGGAAGCATAAGTCTAATTATTTTTTTTAGCCCTTTGTCATTAAAATCCAAAAACGGCTTGTACTTGTAGCCTCTTTTCAAAAGTGCAGGAATCTGTATGAACGCCTGCATTGCCCAGCCAATAAGGAAAGCAACCGTAAGACCATAAATACCAAAACGGTCATTCAAAAAGAAATAGTAAATAATTATAATTGCATTTGAGATAATACTCATTGCCGCAGGTATGTTAAATTCGTCCATTGACTGCAAAATGCCAACGAAGGAGAATGCCAAGCCTGTAAAAATTGTAGCTGGAAACAGTATTCGTAGTAAATTTACACAAAGTGCCGCCGTTTGTGCATCAAACCCATCTGCAAACCAAGCCGTAAGCTGCGGTGCAAATATAATACCAAAAACTGTAAGCAGCGTTGAAAGCATACCAACCATTGTAATAAAGTTGCTAGAAAGTTTAAACGCCTCTTCTTTGCCTTTTTTTTGCATATACTCATTAAATACTGGTATAAAACTTGCGGAAATAGCCGATGCAAAAACTACGTCAAAAAATATACGTGGTATTAAACTTGCCGTTGAAAACGCATTAGCCTGTGGCCCTATAGAATAATTCCATGCCAAAAATTGCTCTCGTGCCAACCCTAATAACTTTCCCAATAGAGTTATCATCATCATAGAGCCGACAGCTTTTACCGCATTATTTTTTTCTTTACTCATCACATATCCTCACAATACACCTTATTATATAGCATATCATTATAACTCTTTTTCTACAAAAAAGGTAGCTTTTTTCATTTAATTTTAAAAATTTAAAAATTACGGAATTAAGGGTAGAGGTTTTCCCCTACCCTTAATAATTTAATATAATTTTATCGTTTCAAAAACTGCCGTTTCACCATTAAGCTTAAACCTTAGTGTAACAAAATTCTTATTAATTTCACCGTTTGCTTTCCAAAGCTGTGGCAATGAAATATATCTCACCCCATCATTAACTTTAAGCGAATAATTGCTTTGGCTATTTGAAATTACAAAAACATTCTTTCCTGTATCTGCAATATTCTTTAATGCACTTTGGAACAACGCTTCCTCATCTGCATCGTAAAAATCAGATGGTGCCACATCCATAAAGAAAATAACATTTTTATTATTTGTACTAAGAACATCGTTTTTAAATGATGACCACTGTGTCTTTTTTGTTTTAGCAAAACCACCGTACTTTGCAAACATATTAACAAGTGTAACATTATTTTTATTGTATACCTTGTAGTCTTCAGTCCATTTAATTACCTCTGCCCCATTTTCAGCAGAAATATCACTTTTCCCTGCAAACACAGCTATATCGCCATTACCAAGGGTTGTATTAACTTTGGCTCTTTCTGATGTGTATGTATTTGCATTTGCCACACCACTTGTTACCGAACCAGCCATACTTACATATGTATAACCACTTTCCTTGCCTGTTGTATCTCCCTCAAACTTGTCCTTTATGCTCTGTGCAGTTGGAACAACGACATCGGCACTAATTGGAATTTCTCCACGCAGATTATCAAAATACATTGCCTGCTGTGCTGTAATTGTGTTTGTAAGTGCTGCAACATAAATAGTTTTAACAGCTATTGGGTATTTAACATTTGAAGGTATATCTGCTGTCATTGTCTGCCAATCTGTCCAATTTACATTACGTGAAAAATCAATAACACTTTCTGCCCCGTTGGCATAAATAATCTTTGCACGCACCCACTGTCCTGTGCCATTGCCTTTTATGTCAAGCTTAAGTCTGCTTGGCTGTCCACTTACACTAATAGCCGTTGGAAAACTAACATATGCCGCTTGGGTATTTGTAGACTCTTTGAAATTATAACTTAATCCAAGTGCCTTACTGCCATCACTTATATTTGCTGTAGATATTCCCGCAATGCCCTTCAACCCAGCTGGATATGAAATATAATCAAGATATTTTACATTTTCAAAACTTGAAACTGCCTTTTCTTCTGTTCCCACAACTACCTTTACATAGCATTTTATGTCACCAAAACTACACGTAATATATCCTGCACCCATTTTAGTTGCTTTAAATGTAGTTCCACTTATTTCGCCAAAATCTGATGAAAGCTCAACTCCTTTTGTAAGCTCCTTTGTATGCCCATCTGCGGTAATTCCTTTAAAATTAAGATTTATAGATTCGCCCACATTCAGATTAATTTGCGTTTTATTTGCCTCTATTGCAGCAATTTTAGACACCTCAACAGCGGTGGTTGCAACCATATTATTGTAAGTTGCTGAAATAAACGCACTTCCCGTATTTACTGCCGTAAATGTATTGCCATTAATTGCTCCCATATTACTGTCGCAAGCAAACTCAACGTCCTTTGCAGAAACTGCAATTCTATGATAATTTTCATCATAGCCATAAACCTCAAGTGTTGCCTCTCCACCCTCAACAATGGTTTGTGCTGAAGGCTTAATACGCAGTTCAGCAATTTCTCCCACTGGACTATTGTCAAAAACACCAACTGCTGTCATAACTGGTCTTTCACTGCCTTCTGCCGGACTAGATACAGTTGAAACACCGCTTTCATCTACAGTTTTAACCGCCATTAAAGATGAACCGCCTCCATCAAGGTTAAGTCCATTGTACATTCCTTCACTTTTTAAAAGCCAAATAGCCTCATCAACCGTTAAACCTATACTTACATTGTTACCATTGCTTCGCTGCCCGTCTGCCACAATTATCTTAAGTCTTTTTTGGTCTTGAGATAAACCAAGCAAAGTTCTTGGCTGTCTGCCTGTAGCCATTTCACCATAGTTTTCAGGCTTTACACCATTTTTAAGTATAACACCACCACCACTAATAGCTGTGTTTATCTTGTCCACGTCAAATGTAGAGGTTATTTTAAATTCTGCACTTTGCCCAACTGCAAATTTGCTTAAATAAACCTCTGCAAATTTACTGCTTAAAGCAACAATATAACCATTTTCAGGTATGGCAACAGTTTCTCCTTTTCCCGAAATTTTCACAATCTTGCCATCCTCAACAACTATTTTGGTAATATCACTAAATCTTGAATCAATGGCTTTAGTATCTACACCAATATTTCTGTCCAGGTAAACAGGATAAATCATCTGAGTTATAGTATTTATACCAGAAAATTCAAAGTAAGAGCTGCCATTGGCATAAAACTCCATATGGTTTTTAAAATAGTCAAAATATCCTTGACCGTTTATGTCCTCAAAATATGTACCAAACTGATTTCCGTTTAAATTCTTGTCTGAGTCCATGGATATAATTTCACCATTGGCAATGTTAGTTCCAAAACCAGCAGAATAACTACCTGTCATACCGAAATATGCAGAATTTGCACCTGCTATTGCATTTGCATCAGTTAAAAGCTTGCCAACCTTTTCCCTAAGCCCAGCCGTTTTGGATTCAATTGGCTCAACCGATATATTGCTGTTAGTTAAATCCACTGTAATCATATGTATATCAAGCCAGCCATCTTCTGTAAGTCTGTGCTTTTTTTCGTAAGTAACTCCCTTGGCAACTGTTTCGGCTGTAATCTGCTCATAAAGAGTAGTTGCACCGAAGGCAACTGTACTGCAAGCAAAAATGGTTCCCGCCAACACCGTAACCACAATAATTTTTCTAAACATATTTATTTTCATTTCTTTTTTCTCCTTAAATTCACCCTGTAGCTTTTTTCTACAGCTATTTTATTTCATAACCACCTTTAACTATAAACCATGCCTCTGTGCTTGTAACAACTGCACCTCTTCCGTCAGCTCTAGGTATAATAACAAGGTGATTTTTTTCTATCTCTGTACCATTGAAATATTCAGCACCCGTAGATGTATCAATAATTCCGTCTTCACCGGAACAATAGCTTATAGCAGTTCCGCTTCTTAAAATAATTTCTGACCCTTCCTTACCAATAATTGTTTGCCCCTGTGTTACCTGCACTGGCTCAAAAGCAAGCGTAGCACTTGTATTATCATTTACAAGGTCCTCAATCTGAGTCATTACGTTATCTATTATATCCTGCTCACTAATGGCTGTATTTGTTGTACCAACACTTGTGTTAAGTATGCCAAGTAGATTTGCTATAGACTCGTCAACATAGCTTTTAGTAACTATTGGGTCTGAACTAGAGCCAGGGTCAACACTGGATGCCGCAAAAACTGAATAAATTGTACCACCAACTATTAACGATGTAACTGTACCAAAAACAGCTATCTTTTTATTTATACCCATTATATTAATCCCCCTTAGCGTAAATTAACCTCCAACAGCAAAATGCCATATACCTATAGGTCAAAGCATATTTTGTACCCAAATTATGATAGCATAATTTTGTATTTTTTTCTGCTTTTTAACCAATTTTTAATAAAATTGTAACTTAAGAAAAATAATACCAAAAATACAATATAAAACAGACCAATAATTTGGATAAGTTTACCAAATCATCGATCTGTCATTAAAATCAAAAAAACCTTTTTACTGCACTTCCACCTATGTAGTTGTATAAATCACCCTGTACGTATCCATTTTCAGCCATTTCTGCCTCTATTTCATCTCTTATTTTCCACCAGCTTTCATTCCAGTTTGCAAATAGAGTGTTTTCCTTAGGTGCTCGTCCAATAATTCTTTGAACGTAAACCTCAGGTGATAAATACCTTAAAAAAGTAATTACCCGTTTCTTATATTCATTCACAGTACACACAGTAAATTCATTGTTTTTGTATTGAAGTGCCATTTCTGTACCGTCAACAATATATAGTGCATGAAGCTTTATAAAATCAGTTTTAAGCACAGATACCACCTTTGATGCCTCAATTACATCATCCATGTCATCCCATGGAAGATTAACTATTAGGTGGGTGCAGGTTTTAAACCCATATTGCCTTATCAAAATCATGGCTTCAATATACTCTGCAAGGCTATGCCCACGGTTAATTTTTTCAAGGGTATGGCAATTGGTACTTTGCAGTCCAAGCTCCACAGTTATGTCTATTCCCTTTTCTTCCTCAATTGCTTTCAGAACATCTAAATATTCTTTCCGAATACAATCTGGTCTTGTTGAAACAGCAATTTCAACAATATTCTCTTCTGCCGCCTGCTTCATATAGCTTTCAAACTCTGGCAATGGCAAAAATGTATTGGTAAAGTTCTGAAAATATGCAATAAACTTATTAGCCTTATATCTGCCGCCAATGTACTCCATGTTTGCTTTAAGCTGCTCCCTAATCAAAAGAGTGCCGGATAAATTTTCAAATCCGGCACCCTTATCATCGCAATAAGTACATCCACCTTTTCCATCCACTCTGTTAGGACAGGAAACTGGTATGTTTAGCGGCAGTTTATAAACCTTTTCGCCATATCTATTTTTAAGATACTGCGAGTAACGGTTGTAAACATCTCCGCAAATATTCATATATTCAGTTAAATAATATATTTTCGTACATTTGCTGGGAGCGTTTCAGCATTTGCACTAACAATCATAGTAAAGTCAACATTTTCGTTTACCGATAAAATCTCAACTTCTTTAATAAACCCGCCAAACTCTTCTGTTGACATACCTTTAACAATGTTGTTTAAACCATCAATATAAATATGTTCAATATCACTGTCCTGGCTCATAATACCACATATAAAGCCAAAGAAAATTTTCTGGTCCTCCATTTTGTAGTTCGTTTTCACGAAACGGATATTGTAGTGTAAATCATACATATGTCTGTTGTCATCGTCAATAAAAACCACATGACCGTTTGCTGTTTTACCGGATTCATTAGCCATCTCAATAAGTTTTTTTGTCTTACCTTCGCCTTTTTCTCCTGCAATAATCTGTATCATTACAATCTCCCCCTTTAATTTGGATATGATTTGTTTTTGATGTTACTAAATTATACTACAGTAACAGAAGTAACTCAAGAAACTTTATTCAAACTATTTATTAAGTTATCTCTTATAATCTTATTATTCTATGATAAATTTAAAATTCCTCTTTTTTTTTCTTTTTTTTTACTTTTTAGTCATTTTTAAAGATAAGCAAAGCTTTATTTAATTTCGAAAGTAAAAAATTATACATTATGTCTAAACCCACACGTTTTGCAAAAATCCTCAACCACTTTGTTCTGTCTAAACCCGTCCCTCATTCTTTCAGCACGATTGGTGTTTAATATTTCCTCAATACTATTTTCCTTTATATTTCCTAAAATCATACTTCCATCACTGTCAATACAGCAGGGTACAACGCTTCCATCGCACAAAATACCTATATGTGTTTTAAGTCCAAAACATTTTCCGGATGTAAAAATTTCTTTACCTCCATTTTTAGGCCAAATAAACCTTTCCTCCTGTTGAAGGTAGATGTTGTTGGCAAGCTTAATTCCATTTCTATCGGTAACACCGTCCGCTATATTTTTTTGTGGCTTAAATTCATTTTCAATCATTTCTGTTACTATTTTATTTGATAAAACACTTCCCTCTGAATTTAAATTCCATAGCCTAAGGCAAATAATAATTCTTCCATCTTTTTGTACTTCCCTTATGAAAGAAAAAATATTCTCCATGTATTGCTGAAAATACTCCTCCTTTTCGCCTTCAAAGCTATGCAGTGAAATGTTAATCTGCCTTAAAGCAACCTTGTCCTTTATCTTTTTGCCCACTGTTCCTATAAGCGTTCCGTTTGTTGTTATATTGGCAAAAATTTCTCTTTTAGCACAGCAATCTAAAAGCTTTTCAATATTGCTGTGCCTTAGCGGCTCTCCCATTACGTGCATATATATATAATTTGTATGTGGCTTTATGCTGCACAATACATTATCAAAAAACTCTGGTGACATTTCCATAGGCTCTCGCTTTGTTCTAGGGCAAAAACTACAGCTAAGGTTACATATATTTGTTATTTCTACATAAATTTTTTTTAACTTTATCATATCTTACTCAAATAATGCGGTAGAAAGGTATCGCTCTCCCGTATCTGGCAATAAAACAACAATATTTTTTCCTGCATTTTCTGGTCTGTTAGCCAATACTGACGCCGCATAAATTGCAGCTCCAGATGAAATACCCACCAACAAACCATCCGTTTTTGCAATTTGACGCCCTGCTTCCATTGCTTCATTATCCTTTACTTTTATTACCTCGTCAATTATATCAACGTCTAACAGCTTTGGAATAAACCCTGCTCCTATACCCTGTAATCCATGTGAACCCTTGTTTTCACCACTTATTACAGCACTGCTAAATGGCTCTACCGCCACTATTTTTATATTTTTATCAAAGTCTTTAAGTGCTTTACCTACGCCTGTAATCGTTCCGCCTGAACCGACACCTGCTACAAAATAGTCAATTTTTCCGTCTGTATCTGCAATAATTTCCTTGGCAGTTGTCATTTTATGTGCAAGTGCATTGGCTGGGTTCTCAAACTGGTTTGGTATAAAAGAATTAGGATATTCATTGACAAGCTCATTTGCCTTACTTATCGCTCCCCCCATTCCCTGCTCCGCTGGTGTAAGAACAATTTCTGCACCTAGCATTTTTAAAAGTTTTCTTCGCTCAATGCTCATGCTTTCAGGCATGATAAGTATAAGCTTATAGCCCCTTATTGCCGCAATATATGCAAGACCAACCCCTGTGTTTCCACTTGTTGGTTCAATTATAACACTGTCACTTTTTAATAATCCACGCTTTTTAGCATCATCTATCATATATAACGCAGCTCTATCCTTTACCGAACCAAGAGGATTAAAATATTCTACCTTAGCAATAACATTGCCTTTAAGTCCATTTTCTTTGCAGTATCCACCAAGTGAAACCAACGGAGTATTCCCAATTAATTCAATTAAATTTTCAGCTATTTTAGACATATAACCAACTCCTTTTATTTTATTGTTTTTGTAATTATAGTACCAAACCTAAAATAGTTCAACCAAAGTATTTCTTAAAACCTTCTTTTCTGTTTTTCGCTAAAAAAAATTGTCGATATTAATTTTTATCAATATGCAAAATGTTATGCAAAAGTAACAATATGTTAGCATTGACTCATACATATTATTAGGCATATTATAGAGTAACTGCAGATAAATTAAAGTTAAACCAGTTTTATCCATACTAGGAGGTAATAAATATGGACAAACAAATAAACGAAGACCAACGGTTACAAATAGCAAATAAGGTCAGCTTTACCACAATTGTTGTAAATGTAGTTCTTTCCGTTCTTAAGCTTGCAGCTGGTATAATAGGACGAAGCAGTGCTATGATTGCTGATGGAGTACATACTATATCCGACGTTGTAACAACCGTTGCCGTTGTAATAGGAATGCGTTTTTCATCCAAACCTGCCGATGCTGACCATCCTTATGGTCATGAAAAAATAGAATCTGTAGTTGCAAAAATGCTGTCCCTTGCACTTTTGGCAACTGCTCTTAGCATTGGCGTAAGCGGAATTAAAACCATCCTTTCAGGTGAATTTTCAACACCAGCACCAATTGCCCTTGTTGCCGCCTTAATCTCCATTGTTTCCAAAGAGTGGATGTATCATTACACAGTACGTGCGGCAAAACAGATTAATAGTGCTGCCCTTAAAGCAGATGCTTGGCACCATCGTTCCGATGCTCTTTCGTCTATTGGCACACTTTTGGGCATTGGCGGTGCAATGATGGGCTTTCAAATTTTAGACCCTATTGCCTCCCTTGTGGTTTCTGTACTTGTAATTAAAGTAAGCGTAGAAATTTACATTGCATCCTTTAATCAGCTAGTAGACCGTGCTGCACCTCTTGATGTAATAGCAAAAATATACGAAACAATAACAAACGTACCAGGAGTAATACGAATAGACGATGTAAAAACCAGAATGCACGGTTGTGTTATGTATGTAGATGCAGAAATTTCAGTAGATGGCAACCTTTCTGTAAGCGATGGGCATAAAATAGCGGAAAATGTACATCATCAAATAGAAAACGAAATTTTGGGTGTAAAGCACTGTATGGTGCATATAAACCCTTATCAAGAATAAAATGAATACCTTATTATATGAATACCATTTCAACTTGATATTCATACAATAAGGTTTTATTTTTTTAGGTTTCATCAATAGTATTTTTGTTTTCTTTTACATCCATTAGTGCATCTCTATCTACAATATCCATTGAACAATCCTTACGCATTATCCGCACCTTATTACTATAAGCCTCTGAGTTTGGCACTATGCTAAAGGTCAGGTTTTGCCAATCTTCTATAACTGCAATTTTTTCACCTGTGGTTTTATCAATCTTTTCACTTAATATAAACCGTTCCCATGGTTCACTCCAGTAGTAGCGTTCACATACCTCTCTTTTGGAAACCTCACTAAAGGTAGAATCATCAGGTATATTCTTTGCCGTAGTATCACTGCTTTTTAAGTAGTTTTGTGTTCTTTCAGCTTTAATAATAGGATAGTTTCCATTTTCCAACTTGGTTTTGCTAGTTTGTGTAACTCTGTTCCATAGGCTTTCGCCTCCATCTTTGTCACTGTTTAAATTTTTATTCCAGTCTGCAATTATTTGTTCGGATTCACTATAAACCAGTTTAAATCCACCATCTTCCCATATATATCCTCTCAAAAAAGTTGTTCTCTCAAACACGCCTATATTTTGGTCTGTATACTCCTTTAAAAACACAGCATCTTTGTTCAAATTTTTTAGGTTAAGACTGTTAACCTCACGCACATCAAAAAATACACCTAACTCACCCATAAAATTGTAAACTCCGTTGGCTTTTTTGTAAACTCCAACCAATGCAAGCTCTGGACCATACTTACCAACAATAACTACATCATCATCTCGCTGGTTGATTACACTTCCATGCGTTGCTGTTATGCTTTTTATCTCATTAGGGTTAGCAATTTCATTTTTTTTCATATCCTCCACAAGTATTTGGGAAACCTTAATCTTCGTTGTAGGGTCATCCAAATTTTTCAAATCCTTTGCAGTTATCCGTTTTGCATTAGCGTATGTCATTACAGCAGTACCAAATAGCATTACAATGAAAATTGCAGCTAGTATCAATTTCTTTTTTTCCAATTATATCTCCCCCTCTTAGGGAATATATGCAAAAAGCAACAAAAAAAGGACGCTAAGCGTCCTTTAGTATCTATTTCTTAATTTTTAATGTTTCAACCAATTTTTCATTTTTCATAATGGTCTTAAATATTGGGTATCCCAGGCAAGTAACAACTGCAAATTCACCTAGCATAACCGTTATAAGTGTAGGAACATAAGGTAAGCCCGTGCCAATACAAATGCCAACCGTTACTACCAACATACTTACTGTAGGCCAAAGTGTAGCCACAAAAAGTTTTTTGCTCTTAATAATACCAATAACCGCAACTACTGTACCAAGTGTTCCAAAAATAACGTCAATCATTCCAACTGTGCTAAAAAGATTAGACATTGCACAGCCAAGTATCAAACCTGCTGCATATGCGGGGTCTATAAATGCCAGCAATACCATTATTTCTGAAAACCTAAGCTGAATTGCACCGTAGCTAAGTGGTGCAATTGCAAGAGTTGCCGCCATGTACACTGCCGCCGTTATTCCTGTAATGGCAATCATTCTTACCGAAAAGTGACCTTTTGAATTTGTTTCTTTTGATGGTTTAATTGTTCCTGTTACTTCATTATTCATTTTTTAATCCTCCTGTTTTGTTTTAGGTGCAGTGAATAAGCTGCCTCTTAGAGATGGTATTCAGGCACATCTCTTTTCTCTTTTAATTATATATATAAAGGCTATACCCTTGGTGGGAAACCAATTTTTTTGTGTACTTTTCTTAAAGTTTTGTTTGCAAGGTGATTTGCCTTTTCACCATTTATTTTTATAATACTGTCAAGATAATCTTTGTTTTTTTCAAGGTCTGCAACTCTTTTTTGCAATGGCTCAAGTCTTGCCACAACAGCCTCGCCAACAGAAGTTTTAAAATTGCCGTAGCCTACATTTGCAAATTCTTTTTCAGCTTCTGGTATAGTTATGCCTGTAACAGCAGAATATATGCTTAAAAGGTTGCTAACCCCTGGTTTATCGTCACTAAAACGAACTTCGTTGTCAGAGTCTGTAACAGCTTTTTTAAACTTGCTCATAATAATCGATGGCTCATCCATAAGAGCAATGGTGTTGTTTTTATTTTCGTCAGACTTACTCATCTTCTTTTCAGGCTGCTGAAGAGCCATTACTTTTGCACCAACCTTGCTGATGTATGCCTCTGGCACCTTAAAGACATCGCCATAAATGCCATTAAAACGCATAGCAATATCCCTTGTTATTTCAAGGTGCTGTCGCTGGTCCTCACCAACAGGTACAAGGTCAGTTTGATAAAGCAAAATATCTGATGCCATAAGAACAGGGTAGGTGAATAAACCCGAGTTTATATTGTCAGCGTGCTTCTGACTTTTTTCTTTAAACTGTGTCATCCTACTAAGTTCGCCCATATATGTGTAACAGTTAAGCACCCAGCTAAGCTCTGCATGAGCAGAAACGTGGCTCTGATAATAAATTATATTTTTTTCAGGGTCAAGACCTGAGGCAATGTACTGCATAAGCACATCTCTTGATGCTTTCCTAAGCTGTGCTGGATTCTGCCTTACAGTTATTGCGTGCATATCTACTATACAATACAAGCAGTTGTATTCATCTTGAAGCTTAGTCCAGTTATTAAGTGCCCCGAGATAGTTTCCTAATGTAATTAAACCCGATGGTTGCATTCCACTAAAAATTATTTTTTTGTCATCTGACATAATATCGCTCCTCAATTTATTGCATTTGTTAAAAATATCGTTTATAGTATACTTTGTAGACAAAAAATAATCAACATAAAAAAAGTAATTTATATAAATTAATATAAATTTATATAATGATGAGAGGATTTGTTATAAATGAGTTTCACAAATATTAAACCTATTTTATCACCTGCCCAGTTTATGGATGAAATTCCTATGTCGGCAGAGCTTAAAGCAATAAAATCAGAAAGGGATTCTGAATTAAAACGCATTATAGAGGGTAAAAGCGATAAATTTGTTGTTATCGTTGGTCCCTGCTCTGCTAGTGATGAGGAAGCAGTTTGCGACTACACCTACCGCCTAGCCAAGCTTAATGAAAAAGTTAAAGACAAACTGTTTATAATTCCACGAATTTACACCAACAAACCTCGCACAACTGGTGAGGGCTATAAAGGTATGCTTCATCAGCCAGACCCAACCAAAGGTCCAAATATCCTTGCAGGTATTCGTGCTTTAAGAAAAATGCACATTCGTGCCATTAATGAAACGCACCTTACCGCTGCGGACGAAATGCTTTACCCTGAAAACTACGCTTTTTTAGATGATATTTTAACATATGTTTCAATAGGTGCACGTTCAGTGGAAAACCAACAGCATCGCCTTGTTTCCAGCGGTATAGATTTTCCAGTAGGCATGAAAAATCCAACAAGCGGAGATTTTTCTGTTATGCTTAACGCAATTTATGCAGCACAGTCAAGCCATACATTTCTTTATAGAAATGAAGAAGTTACAACCCATGGCAATCCCCTTGCACATGCCATTTTACGTGGTTCAGTAAATAAACATGGTCAAAGCCTGCCTAACTATCACTACGAGGACATGGTGTTTTTAGCAGAAATGTACCTTAAAAAGGGACTTGAAAACCCATTTGTTATTGTTGATGTTAACCATGCAAACTCTCAAAAGGTATTTTCAGAACAGCCAAGAATTATTAAAGAAGTTCTTCACAGCCGTAACCTTAACAGCACTCTGAATAATCTTGTTCGTGGAGTTATGATTGAAAGCTTTATTGAAGAAGGCAGTCAAAACACAAACGGCACTATTTACGGAAAATCCATTACAGATGCTTGTTTGGGATGGAATGATACTGAAAATTTATTGCTTTATATGGCAGAACACGTATAAAATTAATGATGCAGACTAATGTCTGCATTTTTTTGCAAATTATGATATTTTTTTATCAAACTATATTGGAAAATTTTGAATATGTGTTATAATATCAGTAACTAGAGTATAAGCTTTAGTTGCTAGTATTATAAATTTGAACAGGGGGAGTTAATAATGCGTAGATTTACTTTACCAAGAGATATTTATTACGGAAAAGATTCACTTGAGGTTTTAAAAACATTAAAAGGTAAAAAAGCTATTATCGTTATTGGTGGCGGTTCAATGAAAAGATTTGGGTTTGTTGATAAGGTGTTAAAATACTTAGAAGAGGCCAATATTGAAACAAAGTTGTTTGAGAATGTTGAGCCAGACCCATCTGTAGAAACAGTTATGAAAGGTGCTCAGGCAATGATAGAATTTCAGCCTGACTGGATTATAGCGATGGGCGGTGGTTCGCCTATTGATGCCGCAAAAGCTATGTGGGCTTTCTATGAATATCCCGAGGTTACATTCAATGATTTAATCATTCCTTTCAACTTCCCGAATTTAAGAACAAAAGCAAAATTTCTTGCCATTCCATCAACGTCAGGTACAGCTACCGAGGTTACAGCTTTTGCCGTTATAACCGATTACGCTAAAGGCATTAAATATCCAATGGCAGACTTTAACATAACACCTGACATTGCTGTTGTAGACCCTTCGCTTGCAGAAACAATGCCTAAACATTTAACAGCTTACACAGGCATGGATGCCTTAACACACGCAATTGAAGCTTACGTTTCAACCCTGCACTCTCCATTTACAGACCCATTGGCTATTAAAGCAATACAAATTGTAAATAGTGATTTGGTTAAGTCTTTTGATGGTAATATGGAATCCAGAGAGCTTATGCACTATGGTCAGTGCCTTGCAGGAATGGCATTTTCTAACGCACTTTTGGGTATTGTTCATTCAATGGCACATAAAACAGGTGCTGCTTTCTCAACAGGACACATTACACACGGACTTGCAAATGCAATGTACCTTCCATATGTAATTAAATACAATGCAAAAGAACCAGAAACTGCTGTAAGATATGCTGAAATTGCTGCATCTATAGGTATTAATGGAACAACCGAAGAAGCTGTTAACGTCTTGTGTAGTAAGATTGTAGAATTTAACAATTACATGAATATACCTAATACACTTAAAGAATTTGGTATTGTTGAAGATGAGTTTAAAGCAAAAATTGCTGAAATCTCCAAAAATGCAATTGCAGATGCTTGCACAGGTTCCAACCCAAGAGCTATTGACACTGCAACAATGGAAAAACTCTTCACCTGTATCTACTACGGCACCGAGGTTGAATTTTAAATAAATACTGAAATAAAAGACGGTTTTAGAAATTTATTCCCTAAGCCGTCTTTTACTATTGGTTTTTTATTTTTCCTTGTATTCAGCATCGATATAGTTAGGTACTTCTGGAATTATAAACACACAAGCGATGTATAGAATAATACCAGGAAAAGCAGCTGTAAAAAATGTAAGCACTACCCATAGCAGCCTTATAAGAGTTACATCAATATCAAAATACTCTGCAATGCCAGCACATACACCTGACATTTTTTTACCATCTTCAATTCTATAAAGCTTTTTATTCATCTAAATCATTCCTCATATAATAAATTTACGGTAATTTTATAAAGAACACCGTATGAAAAACTTAACATAGCTGATATTTCTTTTATTTAGACATCGTCTAAATTTCTAATCAAACCCTTATCAGACATACTAATATACCCGTTACCAGCAACAATTATGTGGTCAGCAACCAAAATGTCTATCATGTTAAGCACTTTAATTATGTTAATTGTAGTTTCAACATCACTGGTTGTCGGCACAAGACTGCCACCAGGATGGTTGTGTGCCAGTATAATACTTCTAGCATTAAATTTAAGTGCCGACTCAACCACATTCCTTGTGTATACATGAGTTTCATTCACAGTTCCAATGCTTATTAATGCAGAACTTATAAGTTTACATTGAGAGTCAAGACAAATTACATAAAAACATTCTCTCTTTTCATAGCTAAGCAAAAACTTGCAATATTCCCCTGCAATATCTGAGCTGTCTATAACTTTTCGAGGCTTCCACTTTTCTCCGTTGTATCGTCTAATAAACTCGCTTACCAGTGCAAAAAACACTGCTGTACTCTCACTAACCTCACTTCTTCGTTCTAAATCAGCAATCTCTGCATCAAACAGCATTTCAAGGCTTCCATATTCATTAATAAGCTTGTGTGCTAACTCATTTGTATTTTTTCTTGGGTTAGTGTAATATAAAAGCATTTCCAACAACTCGTGGGTTTCTAATCCTTGTGCACTGGATTTTTTCAGTCTGTCACGCATTCGTTGCCTATGCCCCGTATGTATGCTCTTTTCATTAACGCACCCTCTCACTCACCAGCCCTCATTTCACTGCACAGCAAGTTTTCTATACCACTGTCGTATATGGTATTTAACAACTCGTCCAATATTCTTAGAGCTTTTTTGGCAAGTTCCTGAGTTATGAGGTTTTTGTCAAGGGCTTCAGCAATCTCTGCCAAATCAACAACCTTAACACTTCCATTTTTATATACGATAACATCTGCAAGAAGGTCTGCAAATATGTAACTTTTTTCATTTTTATCAAAATAAATATCAATTATGTCACAATAGTAATACACTAGATTTCCATTTTTGTCCATAAATTTACTTATTTTGTAACCTTTTTTAAGATAATAGTAAGAAAATCCACATACAAAATCGCCACGTGGTTTAAGAACATTCCATTTTGTTATTATTTTATCTTCATCAGCCTGAAGTATAATATCATCCTTTAAAAAAATAATTTCATCAGGTATAAACCTTTTTCTATAAAGCTTAATGCTTTCCATATTATCACTCCTTTCGTATAATAATAATACATAATATGCTTTTCTTCAAGAAACAAATTTAATTCTCAAGCACTTGTTTTCCATAAAAAGTATCTAATCTATAGAAACTTTTATTGTAAGACAACAAAAAAAAACCACCTTCACAGATAGTTCTTAAAAAGAGGCGCCACCCGGATTTGAACCGGGGGTAAGGGTGTTGCAGACCCGTGCCTTACCACTTGGCGATGGCGCCATATTAAGTTACAAAAGTGACCCAACCGGGAA